>WOUP01000004.1:132500-222715 GCA_009772895.1 Puniceicoccaceae bacterium 5H
GTCATGGGGCACGAGCAGTTGCATCACCCGCGTGTCTTTTTCGAGCATGCGCTCCATTTCGGCGTAAAGCCTTTCCATGCCCTGACCGGTAAAGGCGCTGACATAGACCGCATTTTTCTCGCGCTTGAGGGCGCCGGCGTCACCGAGGCCGTTCAGTTGGCCGCCTTCAATAGAGCCATTGGTGCCCGGCTGGCGAATTGCATCCGGCGGCAAGCGATCCACCTTATTGTAAACCGTGATGATACGCTTGTCGTCCGCGCCCAATTCCTTGAGCACTTCCAGCGTCGTCTCGCGGTGGGCATCGACTTCCGGGCTGGTGACATCCAGCACGTGGATCAGAAAATCGCTGACGATCGCCTCTTCGAGCGTCGCCTTGAAGGCCTCCACCAAGCGGTGGGGGAGCTTGCGCACAAACCCAACCGTATCCGTTACCAGGATTTTCTGGCCGGTGGGCAATTGAAGTTGCCGCGTGGTCGGGTCGAGCGTCGCAAAAAGTTTGTCTTCCGAGAGCACACTCGCGCCCGTGATTTGATTGAGCAGGGTACTTTTGCCGGCATTGGTATAGCCGACGATGGCGGCGGTCGGAAGCGGTACGCGCTGACGCTGCTTGCGCTGCACGTGGCGTTGCTTGACGACGACCTCCAGCTCACGCTTCAGGCGGGCGATTTGTTGTCGCACCATCCGAGCGTCCAGCTCGATCTGCGCCTCACCCTCACCACGCTGGGTGGTGCCGCCGCCGCGCTGTCGACTCAAGTGCGTCCAGGCATTTTTCAGGCGGGGCAGGGAGTGTTCCGCTCGGGCCAGATCGACCTGCAAAACGGCTTCCTTGGTCTGCGCGCGCTCGGCGAAAATATCGAGAATCACCTCCTGGCGATCGATCACGCACAGCTTGGTCAGGGCTTCCCAATTGCGCTGCTGGGCGGGGCTGAGCTCGGCATCGAAAACGAGACAGTCCGCTTCGATCTCACGGGCGGCCGCCAAAACTTCTTCGGCTTTGCCGGAGCCCATGAGGAAGCGGGCCTGAGGCTCACGGATGCGCACGATTTCGCGCCCTACGATGCCAATGGCCAACGTCTCCACCAGTTCTTCCAGCTCGTCGAGCAGCAGGTTTGCATGCTCTTCCGATTCTTCCGAGGTGCGCACACCGACGAGGTAGGCACGCTCGACCATCTTGGGTTTTTCGCGGACCTCAAACATGCTTACCGGTCTCGCTGGCTGAATCGATCATCCATAAGGGACTAAACACGCCTTACTTTCGCGGATTTGAGCAACGCTGTCAACGTCCAGCGGCGCTGATTGCGCGTATCGACACGGATTAGCTTGATTCGCGGCAAGAAACGCGTCTATAGTTCTCCTTTTATCATGAGCGGACGCATCCAAACACTTTCGGGCAAACGTCGCCCCCAGAAGAAGGCAGCCGGCAAGAAGCCGAATGCCCACCGTCAACGTGTGCTCGCTTCCCGCAAGCGCAAGTATCGCAGCAGCGCCCTGTTTGCGAAGCGTGAAGCGCTGAAGGAAGCCCAGGCTGCGCGCGCCTCCGAAGTGCCTTCGGTGGGCGACCAGCAGTAGGTCGAGCCTCGTTCGATTGATTTTTCGAAGCCCCGTTGCCGTGTGCAGCGGGGCTTTTTGCATGATGGGCGAAACCTCGGGCTGCCTGTAGGGGTTGTTGCATACATGGCAAAGTTGCTGGCAGATCAGCGCGTTTTGGTGGTGGAGGACGAGCGTTTCTGGCGCGATGAGCTCTGCGACTATCTGGAGGAGCAGGGGGCCGATGTGTTGGGGGTCGGCAATTTGGGCGAGGCGCGTGGCGCGGCAGCCGACTGGGAGCCCGATTTTGCGCTGCTCGATGTGCACCTGCCGGACGGCTCCGGGCTGGAGTTGTTGAGAGGCGGTGTGTTCGGCAAGACCACGTCGGTGGTGGTGATGACGGCGGAAGGCGGGGTACAGTTGGCGGTGGAGGCGATGAAGCTCGGAGCGCTGGACTTTCTCAGCAAGCCCTTTGAGCCGGAAGCCTTGCCACTGGTACTGCGTCGTGCGCGCCAAAGCCGGCAACGTGATCGACTGGAGCAACACCAGCGGCAGGAACAGGCGACGACGTTGGGCGGCATTTACTTTGGTCGGGCGCTCGAGACCTTGCAGCACGAGCTCGAGCGCATCCTGGCGGCGGACCAGCGGCTGCGCCAGCACTTGCCCCCGGTGCTGATCGAGGGAGAAACGGGCACGGGCAAGAGCACGCTGGCGCGTTGGGTGCATGAGCAGGGGCCGCGGGCGGAGCAGCCGATGGTGCAGGTCAACTGTGCGACGCTGCCGGACAACCTGGCCGAGTCGGAGCTGTTTGGGCACGAGAAAGGGGCTTTTACCGACGCGCGCGCCAACCGTATCGGCCTGTTTGAGGCGGCACATGGAGGCACGCTTTTCCTCGATGAAATCTCCAGCCTGTCTCCGGCCGTCCAGGCCAAGGTGCTGACGGCGATCGAGGATCGCTGCATCCGCCGGGTGGGGGGCAATCGCAGTATCGCGGTGGATGTGCGCCTGATCGCGGCCAGTTTGCACGACCTCGAGGCACTGGTGCATGAGGGTAGGTTCCGCGAAGACCTGTTTCATCGCCTCAACTTGTTGCGACTCAAGTTGCCGCCCCTGCGGGAGCGTAGGGAAGACATTCCCGCGCTGGCCGACCACTTGCTCGATGGGCTCAAGCGGCGTTACCGGCTGCCGGATGTACACATCGGTCCAGCGGGTTATCGGCAGCTGCAGACACAGCCCTGGCCGGGAAACTTGCGGGAGTTGAGCCACGAGCTGGAGCGTGCGTTGATCTTTTTAGAGGGCGATGCGCTGGGCTTCCCGCACCTCGGGCTGAGTTCGCGAGATACCGAAGCGGGCGCCAACGCCCAAACGGGGCCGGCGTTGCTGAATCCCGAGTGGCAGTTCCCGGAGGAGGGTGAGTTTAACCTTGAGGCGGCCATGCAGGAGCTCGGTATGACGCTGATCGAACGTGCGCTGGAGCGGTGCGATCAAAACGTCTCGGCGGCGGCGCGTCTGCTGGGGGTGCCGCGTGACTACGTGCGTTATCGCCTGAAGGTGGCCGGGCAGGAGTCGTCGTAATATTCCCCATTAGCACCGGGCGCCGGCGGGTAAACGGGGAAAACTTCCCTGTCGTGCGCCAGATGCGAGGGTGCGTGGAAATGCCTTGGCCCTTCACCGGCAGCGGCTTACACTGCTCATAGATGCTTGGCAACAAACCTGCCTAGTTGAAAGCATGAAACGGATGTTACTACTTGGCTGCGCCTGCAGCCTCCTCGCGGTCGGGGCCGCGGCCCAATCGCCACCTCCACCGCCACCCGGTCTGCCTCCACCCGGCATGCTGCCGCCCGGAAGGCCCCCGCTGCCGCACCCGGATATGCCGCCGGAGTTGAAGGAATTGTTCGACGAGGTGCAAAAGGGGCGTGAGACCTTGCAGGAAAGCCGTCGCGAAGCCGTGGAAGATCTTCCGGCCGATGCATCGCGGGGCGAACGCCGTGCCGCGCTAGCCAAATGGTATCGCCAGCATGCGGAGGATTTGGCGCGCCAGGAGCAGCGCGAGTGGGAGCTGCGGGAGATGCAGGCGCTCTATATGGCGGCGAATACGCCGGAAGACCGGGTGATGCCGCCGGAGATCCAGCATAAGGTGGAGGAGCTGCGCAAGGTGGGGCGTGAGCTGCTCGTGGCGCGCCAGGAGGTGTTGCGCCAGCTGGGCAGCATGCCGTCGATCCGGGAGCGTGAGCAGGCACTGGAGCGTTTTCGTTCGGAGCATCAGCAGCAGATCGAGGAAATTCGCGAACGGATGGCCGACCTCAAGCGCTGGTGGCAGACGGAGGGCAGCGCGTGGCGCGGGCCGCGGGGGCTGGCCGAGCGACGCGAAGTTTTTGCCGAGGAGGCACAACGCTGGCGCGAGGAGCGCGAGCAGCTGCGCCGCGATCTTGAGGCCGCCCAAAGCGAAGACGAGCGGGCGGCGCTCATCCAGGCGTTCCGCGAGGAGCAGCGGGCGCATTTCCAGATGATGTTCGACGAAGAACGCGAACATCGTGGGCAGCGGGAGCACGATGACTGACCCGGAGCCCCAGTCTTCGCCGCCGTCGTTTTGGCGGACGGTGTTCCTGGTCGTCGTGGCACTGCTGGCGGTCTACGGTGGGGTGTTGTTTGCGATTGGCTGGCAGATGCGCAGGGATTTGCGGGAGAGCTTGATGGCGCGCGACGCCGAACTGCTGCAGGCGGTGGCGGCGCGCGAGCTGGAGCAACAGAAACCGATCCCGGGCCTCGGCTACGACTTTCTGAGCCTGGCGCTGGAAGTGAGCGAGTTACGTGGTGTGGTGGGCGTGGCCCTCTATTCGCCGGAGGGTGAAATCGAGCAACTGGTGCCGCGTAGCCTTTACGCCTCGCCGCTGGAAGAACCAGTGCGCCTGGCGCTCGAGGCGGGGCAGGGCTTCAGTCGCTTTCACCCCGCCTTACGGCTCGATTCCCTGTTTCGCGATGCCTCGATCCTGAATGCGGAGGAGGATGTGCTGGTGGAGGTGTGGGTGCTGCTGCGCGATCCGCAGACCGGCGATCCGCTGCGGCTGTTGCAATACTGGCTCGACGGGAGTTCGCTACAGGCCGATTTTGCCGCGCTCGACCACCGTTTGCTGTCCCAGTATGGGCTCGCTTTCGGCCTAGGGGGCTTTGTGATCCTCTTTTTGGTCTGGAACGGTTTTTCGCGGGTGCGGCGGCTGAATGTGGCTCTGGTGGCGCGGACGCGGGAGCTTGAGCGCGCAAACGAGGAGCTGCTGCTGGCGGCCAAGACCTCGGCTTTAGGCACGATTTCCGCGCACCTGCTGCACGGGTTGAAGAATCCACTAGCCGGTTTGCAGCGGCACCTGTCGCGCCAGCCGGAGTTGGAGGAGGCGAGCCGCGTGGCCGAGCGCATGCAGCAGATGCTGTATGAGACGACGCGAATGCTGCGCCAGCACCGGCGCACTTCCAGCCGGCGCTACGGTGCGAGTGACCTGGGCTCGATCTTGGAAGAAGCCGTGCAGGAGCGCGCGCAGGAAGCGGGAGTTTTGCTCGAGGTCGGGCAGGCGCCGGAGGTGGAGCTACCGTTGAAGGAGCTGAATCTCGTGGCCCTGATCCTGCAAAACCTGCTGACGAATGCGATCGAGGCCACGCCGCGCGGAGCGGAGGTAAAGCTGCATTTCGAGGTGCGGCGGGACCGACTGGTGTGCCTGGTGATGGACGACGGGCCGGGCTTGCCGGAGGCGGTGAGCGAGCACCTGTTTACGCCGGTCACAAGCTCGAAGGAGGGCGGGTCCGGTCTGGGGCTGGCGATCTCGCACCTGTTGGCGCGCCAGATCGAGGCGGAGTTGATGCTCGAATACACGGGGCCGCAGGGCACTACGTTTCGCCTGGACGTGCCCGTAGGAGTGACGGTGGGGCAGGCCTTGGAATAGAAAGAGCCTCCTCCCGCGGGGGAAGAGGCTCCGTTCCTGTTAGCCTGTCAGTTTACGAAAGTTTCTGCCGGATGGCTTCGGCCATTTGGTGCCCGGAGCGGTTGACCTTCAGAATCTCGACGATCTTTTTCTGCGCCGGGTCGTAGAGCACGATGATGCCGGTCTTGTGCTGGCCTTCGAATACCTCGGTTAAACCCAGTTCGCGCGCTTTGGTTGCGCTGGCGGTCTTGGTTTCGTCGTTGGTGAGGTCGAATCGCAGGAATTGGACGGGCTGGCCTTGCAACTCTGCCTGCGCCTCCTGAAAGGCGGGTTCGATGCGTTTGCAGACCACGCACCAGTCGGCGTGGATCTTGACCGCGTAGAGCTCCGGCTGCTGGGCTGGAGCGGCCTGAAGCCAGGAGGCGAGCCAGAAGGCGAGAATGAGGATGGGTGAGAGCGCTTTTTTCATGAAAACAGGCGGGGACGCGGACGATCATGCATTAGAGACCGTCCGCTCCGCGCTTATTCCCGTAAAACTGCGTTTTTAAAGGGCCTGCAGGACCGTCTTGCGGTTTTTGTGCGCCTTTTCATAGCGGCGCACGTGGTCCTGCTTGCGCTTGTCGAGCTGTTGGGCGCGCTCGGCGACTTCGTCGGCGTTCATCTCGTCGTAGTTCGAGAAGGGCTCGGCATCCTGGCTGCGCTCACCGTGCCGGGTGCTTTTCTGCTTGGAGGTTGCGGTGCTGCGCGCATCGCCTTTGTTGGCCTCCTGCAGGGCGCGTTCGAGCGATTTCTTGCCCACGTCCTTCTCGTTGCGGATCACGCGTTGGCGATCGCCCTTGCTGGAGGGCAGCCCCTTGGGCAATACGAGAGAATCGTAGCTGCGGCCATCCTGCAAAAAGAGGTGGGGCATGTCCTGGAAATCCGCTTCGTCTTCGAAGTCCGCGAAGTAGTATCGGCCCTTCTGGCAGGCCGCGTCCTTGTTGTGATCGCTGTCCGAGCCGACCAGGATCTCGCCCTGCTGGCCGCGCACCCAGGCAAAGTACTGCTTGTGGTCGAGCACGAGGATCTGGTGGTCGTGGGGGGTCTCAAACAGTTCGTAGTCGCCTTGTTGTCGGATGTTCACGCTCATGGCAGCTTATTTTGCTTATCGCATGCCAAGAGGAACAGGGATTGTCCGCCGATGAAAAGGCCTTTTGTCATCCACAGATTAGAGGGATTGTAAGGATTTTGGCTTTGGGAGCGTTAAATCTCCTTTGCAGAGTCGACTTCAGCGCCTTCCAAATCCATTCAATCCATTTAATCGGTGGATCATAAATATCGCTTCATCGGCGGAAATCAGCGCAATCGGCGGATGGATAAATGGCCTTTCTCGCCGCATGAATGCGGTTGTTTCGCAAAAAAAGCCCCCGCCGGTGAAGGCGAGGGCTGAAAGCATGAAGCCGGTGTGAACGGGCTCGCTTAGAGGGCGGCCTGGGCCGCGGCGAGGCGGGCAACCGGGACGCGGGGCGGCGAGCAGGACACGTAGGCGAGGCCGACCTGGTGGAAGAAGCCGATGGAGGCGGGGTCGCCACCGTGTTCACCGCAGATGCCGAGCTTGATGTCGGGGCGGGTCTGACGGCCCTTGTCCACGGCGATCTTCACGAGGCTGCCGACGCCGGTCTGGTCGAGGCTGGCGAACGGGTTGCGGTCGAAGATCTCGAGGTTGCGGTAGTCGTCGAAGAACGAGCCCATGTCGTCACGGCTGAGGCCGAGCGTGGTCTGGGTCAGGTCGTTCGTGCCGAAGCTGAAGAATTCCGCTTCCTTGGCGATCTCGTCGGCCGTCACGGCGCCGCGCGGGACTTCGATCATGGTGCCGAGCTTGTACTCGATCTTCACACCCTTTTCCTGCATCACCGCATCGGCGACGCTACGGATGATCTTGGCCTGGTTGGCGAGCTCGTCCTTGAAGCCGACGAGCGGGACCATCACTTCGGGGTGCACCTTGGTGCCGGAAGCGACGACGTCAGCCGCGGCTTCGAAGATGGCACGGGCCTGCATCTCGGTGATTTCCGGATAGGTGATGCCGAGGCGGCAACCGCGGTGGCCGAGCATCGGGTTTTCTTCGTGCAGGGCCGCGACGCGCTGGGCGATCACTTCCGGGGACATGCCGAGCTTGTCCGCCAGGTCCTGGCGGGTGGCATCGTCGTGCGGGAGGAATTCGTGGAGAGGCGGGTCGAGCAGGCGCACGGTAACCGGGCGGCCTTCCATGGCCTGGAAGAGACCGGAGAAGTCGTCACGCTGGTAGGGCAGGAGCTTGGCCAGGGCGGCACGGCGCTCTTCTTCGTCACCCGCGAGGATCATCTGACGCATGAAGGTGATGCGGTCGCCTTCGAAGAACATGTGCTCCGTGCGGCAGAGGCCGATGCCTTCGGCGCCAAACTGGACGGCTTCGCGAGCCATCGCCGGGGTGTCGGCGTTGGTGCGGATGCCGAGCTGGCGGGTTTCGTCGGCCCAGCCCATCACGGTGTTGAACAGCGTGTAGGCGTGGCTGTCGTCGGCCTTCATCTCGCCGGAGAGCACGCGACGCACTTCGGACGGCACGGTCTCGATCAGGCCCTGGTAGATTTCACCGGTGGTGCCGTCGATGGAGATGTAATCACCTTCCTTCAGCGTCACGCCGCCGGCGCTCAGGGTCTTGTTGGCGTAGTCGATCTTCACGTCGGAAGCACCGCACACGCACACCTTGCCGAGCTGGCGCGCCACGAGTGCCGCGTGGGAGGAGACGCCGCCGCGGGAGGTGAGGATACCTTGCGAGGCGAGCATGCCCTTCAAATCTTCCGGGCTGGTCTCGTTACGGCAGAGGACCACCTTGCGGCCAGCCGCGGATTCGCGGGCGGCGGCGGTGGAGGAGAAGGCGATGTGGCCGGAGGCGGCACCCGGGCCGGCGGGCAGGCCGGAACCGATAACCTTGGCTTCCTTCTGCTTCTTCGGGTCGAAAACGGGGACGAGCAGGGTGTCGATGGATTCGGCCGGGATCTTCTTGATCGCGGTCTTCTTGTCCATCAGGCCTTCGTTGAACATCTCGACGGCGATGCGGACGGCGGCGAGGCCGGTGCGCTTGCCGTTACGGGTCTGCAGCATGTAGAGCTTGCCGCTTTCGACGGTGAACTCGACGTCCTGCATGTCGCGGAAGTGGTCTTCCAGCTTGGCGCGCACTTCCATCAGCTCGTCGTAGCTCTTCGGCATTTCTTCCTTGAGCTTGGCGATCGGTTGCGGGGTGCGGACACCGGCCACGACGTCTTCGCCCTGAGCGTTGATGAGGTATTCGCCGTAGAAGACCTTCTCACCATTGGCGGGGTCGCGGGTGAAGGCCACGCCGGTGGCGCAATCTTCGCCCATGTTGCCGAACACCATGGCTTGCACGTTGACGGCGGTGCCCCAGGCGGCGGGGATGTTGTACTTCTGGCGGTAGACCGTCGCGCGGTCGTTTTGCCAGGAGCTGAACACCGCACCCACGGCGCCCCAGAGTTGTTCCCACGCGTCTTGCGGGAAGGCCTTGCCGGTGCGCTCCTTGATCAGGGCCTGGTAGCGGCCGATCAAGTCCTTGAGCTGCTCGACGGTGAGCTCGTGGTCGAAGTGGACACCCACTTCTTCCTTCAAGCCTTCCAGAGCGTGGTCGAAAGGTTCCGGATCGTTGTCGTCACGGGGTTGCACGCCCATCACCACGTCACCATACATCGCGATGAAGCGACGGTAGCAATCATAGGCAAAGCGCTCGTTGCCGCTCTTCTTGGCGAGAGCGAGCACGGTCTGGTCGTTGAGGCCGAGGTTGAGGATGGTGTCCATCATGCCCGGCATCGACTCGCGGGCGCCGGAGCGCACGGAGAAGAGCAGCGGGTTTTCCTGGGCGCCGAACTTCTTTTCGGTTTCAGACTCGACCTGAGCAACCGCGGCCTGCACTTGAGCTTCAAGCTCAGCCGGGTAGGTCTTCCCGTGATCGTAATAGTAGGTGCAGACGTCGGTCGTGATGGTGAAGCCGGGAGGCACGGGAAGGCCGATGCTGGCCATCTCGGCCAGGTTCGCGCCCTTGCCCCCGAGGAGCTCGCGCATTTTGGCATTACCGTCCGTCACCTTACCAAAGGCATAGACGTACTTGTTCGCGTCATTAGACGCCGACTGATTTTGGCTGGAGTTAGCAGGCATGCTAGCTACGGTTGAGGTTTGGAGAACAGATAAATAGCTTAAAGAGCGATAAGCCAGAACGTCGCAGCCTTAAAGGTTGTCACACCCCTGTCAATGGCAGGCATCACCGTTTTACGGGTAATTTCCGAATATGGACGCGCGTCCGCCTCATTCCGACCACAACGAACCCGCCGAGACTTCGGACGAAAGCAACGAAGTCTGGGCCGAGCCTGCCGCCAGTGCGGCAGGTGATATGGGTTTTCTCGATCACCTGGAGGACCTGCGCTGGGCCCTCATCAAGACCTTGGCCATCTTCGTCCTGGCCACGGGCGGCATCACGCTGTTTCTCACGCGCTTTGCCGACCTGCTGATGTGGCCCTACCACTTTGCGATCCACGGGCGCGAGGCGACGGCGACAATGGGCGGGCTGATCATGACGTCCTTCCTGGGCGTGTTTTCCGTCGTGTTTCAGCTGCTGCTGATGGGCGGGATCGCGATCACGGCCCCCTTCGCGCTCTATTTCCTGGGCGAGTTCGTGGCGCCGGGGCTGACGCAGCACGAGAAAAAGCTGCTGATCCCGGGCTGCCTGCTGGGGCTCATCCTCTTCCTCTTTGGGGCCAGCTTCAGCTTCTTCCTTGTGGTGCCGGCGATGCTGAAGGCGTCGGTGTTCTTCAACGAGATGATGGGCTTCACGCTCTTTATCACTGCCAACAGCTATTATTCGCTGCTGACGTGGAGTGTGCTGGGCATCGGGGCGGGCTTCGAGTTCCCGCTGGTGCTGCTGTTGCTGGTCTACCTGGGCGTGCTGAGTGTGGAACGGCTGAAGGAGTGGCGCCGCTACAGCTTTGTGGGCTTCCTCATCGTCGCGGCGGCCATCACGCCGGGCATGGATCCCTTTTCGTTCATCATCCTGACGATCCCGATGTACCTGCTCTATGAGCTGGCGATCTTCCTCGGGTATACGGTGGAACGCATGCGCGCGGAGGCAAAGGCCGAAGCGGAAGCCGACATCGACATCGACGCGGAGTAGGGGGAGGCTGCCGCCGCTTCCTGCTGGTGCCCGGCCGTGTCGCGGTCGGGCTTTTTTGTCGCAGGCGTGTCCCGGTTTCGTGCGGAAAGCGGGAGGCGGGGGGCAGAAGTGCCGGATCGGGACACAAAAAAGGCGGCCCGTGGTGAGGGTCGCCCTGGAGTCGAAAGTTTTTGGTGCAGGCTCTAGGCCTTGTTGGCGCGCTTCTTTGCGTGGCGGCGTTCGGCCATCATGACGGAGAGCATGATCGAGGCGAAGAAGAACACCCCCGTCAGCGAGAGAGAGGTGTAGGCGCCCCAGATCATGCGCCACTTGATGTCGGCGTCCGGCACGTGCGGCGCCATGACGAAGGTGAAGCACACGAAGAACACCATGGAAAGCAGGACGCATACGCCCACGGTCTTCTTGCCAACATACTCGTAGAAATGGTGCTCCATCGACAACATAGTGTTACCGTTCTGCCATGTACAGGCGCGGTGTCTATAAAAAAATGCCGTCATGGGGCGGGCTGAACCGGCGGAGGTCAGTAGTTTGCCTACAGGTACGATGCGTGCTATTAATGGAAAAACCATGAATGCACTGCGCTTTCTGGCCCGCATCTTCGTCTCTGGCCTGCTGCTGACGCTGCCGGCGATCCCTGCGTTTGCCTTCAAGCCGGTCAACGCCCTCGAGCTGAATGAACGGCAAGTCGCCATCGGCGGTTACGACCCCGTGGCTTATTTCACCGAGCGAATCCCCGTCAAGGGCAGCCCCCTGCTGACCTATGAGTGGATGGGCGCTACCTGGTATTTCCGCACGCAGGAGCACCGACGCATGTTCGAGCAGGAGCCGACGCGTTTTGCGCCAGCCTATGGCGGCTACTGCGCCCTCTGCATGCTCAGTGATCAGGAGCAGCACCGTCCGGGCGATCCCACGGTGTTTCTGATCCGCAACGGGCGCCTCTACCTGCTGGAAGACGCCGCGATGAAGGCTCGCTGGGAGGAGGATCCGGAGCGCTATATTGCCGAGGCTGACCAGCGCTACGATCACCTGCTGGATCTCTATGCCCAAGCGAAAGCGCGGGCCGATGGCACCCGGGTCGCGGCCGTCTCGCTCGTGGCGGATTGAGCCGCAGGCAGGGCAAGACGGCTTTACAATCTGCCTCCCCCGCTTGCAGCGTGGGCGCGTTGCGCTTAGGTAGCGCCGTGGCATTCTGCCAACCTGCAGCGCGATTTGCACGGCTGCGGAACGTTGGGCGATGTGCGTAACCCCTCTATGTTTACCTGGACGGTCATTGGCGTTGTAGCGGTGCTGCTGGTTGCGGTCTACGTGGGGGTGAACCTGCTCGCCCGGCAGTTCAAATGCCAGCGCAAGGCCGCGTTGGAAGCTTACGCCCAGTTGTCGGATCCACAGCTGAAGCAGCTGTTGCAGGAGGGGGACTTCAAGGGTCGCAAGGGCGCGATTCAGGCCGACGCCGCGTGTGCCGAAGCGGCGCGCCGGGCGTCCAAGGACGTGCAGATGTGGCGCCTGCTGGAGGAGCTGGGGCAAGACAGGAAAAGCCTTCGGGGCAGACTAGCGCTTGCGTATCTCAACTCTCTTCGTCAACAAGGATTGTGATCCAGGTAAGATGTGTCTCCACTAGAGGCACCTCTGTGAGCTCCTATTCTCCTCCAAACCCCAACCTGACAGCGCAGAAATGTTATCTGTTTTATCCTTCTTCTTTTTCACCGGCCTGGTGGGGCTGTTGACGTGGTACATCACGCGACGCGACGAAAAGAACACCAGTGTCGGCTACTTTCTGGCCGGCCGGTCGCTGACCTTCCCCCTCATTGCGGCCTCCATGCTCCTGACCAATCTCTCGACCGAGCAGATGGTCGGCCTCAACGGCTCCGCATTTACCGATGGTCTGGCGGTGATGGTCTGGGAAGTCCTGGCCGTAGTCGCGCTGATCGCGATGGCGCTCTTCTTTCTGCCGAAGTTCCTGCGCCTGGGCGTGGCCACCGTGCCGCAATACCTGCACCAGCGTTACGACCGGCAGACGGAGCTCATCACCAACCTGATTTTTCTGATCGCCTACGCGCTGATCCTCATCCCCATCATCCTCTACACCGGGGCGACGGGGCTGATCGGTATCCTGAACCTCGACCAGGTGATGGGCGCCGAGTCCTTCCAGGCTGCGCTCTGGATCATCGTGGTCGCGGTGGGCGTCGTCGGCTCGATCTACGCCCTGCTCGGCGGCACGCGTGTGATGGCGGTGGCCGACTTCATGAACGGCATCCTGCTGCTTACGGGCGGTCTGATGATCATCGGCTTCGGCCTCAACGCCGTTTCCGGTGATTCCGGCGGCATTATCGACGGCTGGAACGTGCTGCGGGCGGAAGTGCCGGAAAAGTTCAACTCGATCGGCGGACCGGAGACTTCGGTGCCGTTCTCGACCGTGTTTACCGGTATCTTGCTGCTCAACCTCTTTTACTGGTGCACCAATCAGCAGATCATCCAGCGTACCTTTGGCGCCAGCAGCCTGGCGGAAGGCCAGAAGGGCGTGCTGCTGACGGGCTTCCTGAAGCTGATCGGGCCGCTCTACCTCGTGCTGCCCGGTATCGTGGCCTTCTACCTGTTCCAGGGGCAGGACATCAAGGCCGACCACGCCTACGGCTCGCTGGTCAACCTGGTGCTGCCGCCCTACCTCTCCGGCTTCTTCGCCGCTGCCATGTTCGGTGCGATCATGAGTAGCTTCAACGCGGCCCTCAACAGCTCCACGACGCTGTTCTCGCTCGGCCTCTACCAAAAGAAGATCCGCCCCGACGCTTCGGACCGCGAAGTGGTGCATGCCGGTCGGGTCTTCGGCGCCATCGTGGCGGTGGTGGGCATTCTCGTCGCGCCGCTGCTGGCCCAGACCGAGAGTATCTTCTCTTACCTGCAGAAGATGAACGGCATGTATTTTATCCCGATCTTTGCGGTGGTGCTCTTCGGCATGCTCAACAAGCGCGTGCCGGCGCTGGCCGCCAAGGTGGGCCTCATCTTCGGCTTTGTCGCGATTGCGATCGGCTACTTTGTGCCGCCGTTTACCGGCATGGTGGCGAGCCTCAAGGAATACCACTTCCTGGGCATTATCTTCCTCTGCATCCTCGCGATCATGGGCATCATCACGCTGGTGAAGCCGCAAGCGCAGCCGTTCGACGGCGAAAGCACGCCGGAAGCGGTCGACATGACGCCGTGGAAGCTCGCCCCCTTCGCGGGTCTGTTCCTGTTCGTAATCATCATCGCGATCTATTGGTACTTCGCCGATTTCGGCGCGGCCTACGGCAACTGATTCACGAGGCACGTCGCGCCGGCTCCGGTCGGTATCCCATTTCGGCACCCTGTTCGCGGGGTGCCTTTTTTTTGCACCGCACGAGGGGGAGCTATGGCACCGCTTCAAGGTGCTGGATCTGGGCGCGGAAGACCGGTGGTGTCGTCCGCTACGCTTCCTCAACCACCCGGATGGGGAGGCCTATTCTGCGTTTTTGCCGCGGCGGGCGCCGGCGAAGAGGTATTGCTGGGCGAGTCCGGCGGCGGAGCCGTAGTGGACGCGCCCGAAGTGGGCGATCTGTTCCGGTTTCCAACCTTCCAATGCGTAGTGACGCCCCATCGTCTGCAGGATCCAGGTGTCGACCGGGAATGCCTCGTAGCGTTGTGCGCCAAAGAGCAGGACGCAGTCGGCTACCTTGGGGCCCACGCCCGGCAGCGCCAGCAAATGCTGATGGGCGGCGGGGTAGGCGAGGTCCGCCAGTGCCTCGAGATAGCCCGGATGGGCGCGCAAAAAGTGGGCGGTCTGGTGCAGGTTTTTTGCGCGATAGCCGATGCCGGTTGCGCGCAACTCGGCTTCCGTGGCCCGCGCCAGTTCCTCCCAGGTCGGTAGCGCGTGATAGCCGCCTGCGAGTGCCTGCCCAAAGCCTTCGGCCAGCGCTTCGAGGCCCAGCTTGATCTGCGGGATGCGCTTGGTCGCGCTGCAGAGAAAGCCGAGCAGGGCCTCTTCCAGCGGTTGGCGCAGCAGGCGCAGGCCGGGCCAGCGGGTAATGGCCGCCGCGAGCACGGGATCGCTACGCCAGGGCAGGGCATCCGTCAGGGCGGCGAAATCCACATCCAGCGCGAGGTAATCCGCGACATCCGCCGCTGTGGTGTGGGGCGTCAACGCGCGCCAGTGCAGCGCTTCATCCGGGGCAAGACGCAGTTGCACCACATGCTGCCTCCAGATCCCGAGATAGGCCTGGGCGTCTGCCTGCCAGTTCCAGCGGAAAGCCTGACCGCCATCGAGCGTTTCAGCCCATACGGCGGGGCTGAGACGGGGGGCGTTCGGCAGGGGCTGCCAGTCGGCCATTACGGCATTTCCCAGAGAAAGCTCTGGTAGGCGTCGAGTTCCTGACCCTGTGCGTCGACAAGGCTGATGCGGAAGGCCAGCGGCAATGCGTCTTCCTGCGGCCATTCGTCGCCCGTCAGGCCGAGGTAGACGGTGTCGTGATCGCACCCTTCGGCGGGCAGGTCAAAGTCGTATTCCTGCACATCGGGCTTTTGCGGCTCGATGTATTGCACGTGAAAATGGGCCCCGGCGGGGGCGTCTGCGGCGTCGTCGGAGAGCTCGAGGATAAAGTAGAGCCCGGCGCGCTGGCCTTCGGTGCTGCGCAGGATGATGCGGTTGCCGGGCGCTTCACGACCGGTGAAGTATTCACTCAACCGCTTGAAATGGGGAGCTTCGAGCCGCCGTACCGCCACCTCCTCGATCTCGAGCGCCGGGAGGGCGTTCACCAGGAGGGCAAAGAAAAAGCCCGCCAGGCAGGGACGCTGCCATTGTCGGGCGATGCGGCGCATACGGTTCATGCTCCGTGGTTTAGGTGCGGCCTTAGGCCTTCTTGGCACGGGCGGCGCGCTTGGCCTCGATCACTTCCTTTTCCCGTTCCTTACGACGGGCGAGGTAGGCCTTGCGGCGTTGACGCTTCACACGAGCACGGAGTTGTTGTCCCATAATAGTCTTCGAAAGTTCAGTGGTTGAAACAGGGTAGCATTGCATTTCTGCGCCCGGAGTCAAGGCCGGAAGCCGCCTCAGTACCGGGGCGCCACGTTGCGGGCGTTAAGCTTCTCGTAGAGGTTTTCGGGCAGCTCGCGCAGGAAGCGGCTGGGCTCGAGCCGCATGGCGCCGCCGCCCCGACCGGCATTGATCATGGGGTAGCAGAGGTAAAGCTCGTCCTTGGCGCGGGTGACGGCCACGTAAAACAGGCGGCGCTCCTCCTCCATGTCGCCCGTCTCGATCGTGCGGCGGCTGGGGAATTGCTCCTCCGCAAGGCCGATCACGAACACCGCGGGGAATTCGAGGCCTTTGGCCTGGTGCACGGTGGTCATGCGCACGGTGTCGTCGCTTAGTTCCACCCCGCGGTTGCTTGTTTCGGAGTTGAGCAGCACGAGCTGGGAGAGCAGGTCTTCCATCGTGTCGAAGCGGGCGGCAAACTCCACCAGCCCCTGCAAGTCGTCCTCCCGCTCGCGATAGTTGGTGTAGAGGTTGCGCATGTAGTCCACGTACCAGCCCTGGATGGCCAGCTCGATGATCTCGGCCGGCTTGGTGGCCTGGGTGGGCCGGTGCATGGCGGCCTCCAACTCGCGCAAGGTCGTGACCATCGACTCGAAGGCTTCGCGGGCCGGTGCGGGCACCTTGGCCAGCACGGTTTCGTCGCCCAGGGCCTGGATCAGGCTTTCGCTCTGGCGCGCTGACGTCTTCTCGAAGAGGGAGCCTTCCTGGGCCAGATTTTCCTTGGCCGCGGCGTCGACCACCTTTTGCGCGGCGACGAGAATCTTGCGCACCGTGGCGGGCCCGACTTTTTCCAGCAGGCCCAGCAGGCGCTCCCAGGCTTGCTCGTCGGTGGGGTTGCTGACCACGCGCAGCTGGGTGACGAAGTCCCGGATGTGGGCCTGCTCAAAGAAGCGCACGCCGCTGGTGATGACGAAGGGGATGCCGCGCCGGGAAAACTCCAGTTGCAGGTCGAGCGCCTGAAAGTGCGAGCGGTAGAGGATCGCGATGTCGCCCAGCTTCAAGCCCTCGTCGTAGAGCCCCTCGATGCGCTTGATGATAAACTGGGCCTGCATCTTGGTGTCGATCGCGGGCACGAGAAAGGGCAGCAGGCCGGGCTCGCGGGCGGAGACGAGCTCCTTTTCGTAGCCGGCGGCGGCGGGCTGGGCGCGCAACACGCTGTTGGCCAGCTCGAGGATCTCGGGCGTGCTGCGGTAGTTGCGCACGATCTTGTAGATCTCGGTGTTGGGGTGGCGCTCGGGGAAGTCGCGGATGTTCTCGAAGTTGGCCCCGCGCCAGGTGTAGATGCACTGGGCATCGTCGCCTACGGCCATGATGTTGTGGCGGTCGCCCGCCAGCAAGTCCACGATCTCGCTCTGGATGATGTTGGTGTCCTGGTACTCGTCGACCAACAGGTGGGTGAAGCGCTGCTGCAGGCGCGTGCGCAGTTCGTCGTTATCGCGCAGCAGGTTGCGGGTAAAGACGAGCAAGTCGTCGTAGTCCACCACGTTTTGCTTCAGCTTGGCCTGCTCGTAGGCGGCGGCAAATTCGAGGATCTTGGCGATCTGGGGTTCGTCCTCCCACGGCAGGCGCTCTTCCACCAGCGCACGCAAGTCCATGCTGGTGTTGCGCGCATAGCTGATCATGTCGCCGATCACGCGCGGCTTGGGGTTGTCCTTGTTGCGCAGCCAGCGGCTGTCGATGCCCTTGATGATGGACTTCAGGAGGTTGTCCGCATCGTCGGCATCGAGGATGGAGAAATTTGTCTGCAGGCCTACGGCTTCGGCGTGCTGACGCAGCAAGCGTCCCCCGATGCTGTGAAAGGTACCGGTCCAGTAGGGGCGCTTGTGCTCGCCGGTCAGCTCGGTCACCCGGTCGATCATCTCACGCGCGGCCTTGTTGGTAAAGGTGAGCAGCATGAGGCTGCCCGGATGGATGCCCTTTTCCAGCAGGAGGTAGGCAACCCGATAGGTGAGGGTGCGCGTCTTGCCCGAACCGGCACCGGCCAATACGAGCGCGGGCCCGCCGGGAGCCGTTACGGCCGCGTATTGCTCGTCGTTCAGCTCCGCGCGATAATCGATGGGCGAGAAGTCCCAGTCGTCCATCGCGTCAGAGAAGCGTATGCGCCGCGGCGGTGCAAGAGCAGACGTGCGCGCCGGTGGCAAGCCGGGAGCGTTTGCCACCGGCGAAGCTTACGAAAGGGGTAGGCGGACGGTGAAGGTCGTGCCGGCTTCCCGCGTGGACTCCACCTCTACGCGGCCCCCGTGGGCGGTGACGATCTGGCGCACGATATAGAGGCCCAGACCGACGCTGTAGCTATGGGTATTTGAACCGTTGCCGTTGAGCAGCATCCCACGAAACATCACGTCTTTCGTGTCCTGATCGATGGGAGAGCCTTCGTTATGCACGCTCAGGACGGCGGCGTCTTCGTTGTTGGCGATGCGGACGGTGACGGGGTGATCGGAGGCTCCATGCCGTAAGGCATTGTTGACGAGATTGCTGACGACCTGGTGAAGCCGGTCTACATCGAACATGCCCTCGACATTGCTTTCACAAATCACCCGGATGTTTGAGCCGGGATGGGCGAGCTGCAGCTCTTGAATGAGGGCATGGCAGAGATCGCCGAGGTTGATGGGGCGCTTGTTGAGGTGCAGGCCGTTACCGAGGCGCACGCGCGTCATTTCGAGCGAATTGTTGATCAGTTCGTGCATGCGCTGGATGCTCGAATCGCCGATGCGGATGATTTCGCGTTCCTCTTCGCTCAGGTTATTGGAACGCGCCAATGCGTTCATCCCGGCCGCGAGGGCCGCCAGAGGGGTGCGCAGGTCGTGCCCGAGCACACCGATAAGCCAGTCCTTGGATTCCTGGACGCTGCGATGAAAGTGCTTTACCGATTCCATCCAGGCCTCATCGACCGCTTCGTTGAAGCGAATCAATTCCTGGAGATTGACTTCACTGATGGGCAGGGTGCGGTCTTCTTCCCATGCGCGCAAGACGGAGGCTCGGAGTGCGCGAAACTCCGAGCTGCTCTCGGAGATGCTGAAGCCGGATAACACACGCTGGATGCCGTGCTGTTTGGCCGGTTGGAGCTCGTCGGTCTCGGCTGTTTTCTGGCCGCGGGCTTTGGCGCTTTGTTCGATCTCACTTTGTGGCGTCTCCATGTCGGCCGCGATGGCGACCAGCATTTCCTGCAGGTGATCCTCGACATCAGTGCCGTTCAACCGCCTGGCGGCTTCAATTTCTTCGCTGGCGAAGTCGCACCATTCTTGGACGATCCGCTCGCGGTTTTGCCGGATGATATCAGAAAAGCGCTTCTCCGTCTTATAGTTAGGAATGGGCAATAAGCCGCGCGTGTCAAGCCGTTGCAAAAGAAATCAATCCTCCCTTCACGCATTCTGCATCGAGACCTTGGCGACGTCAAAAGAGCCGGTCGTTCTAGGGTGATAGCGCCGATCCCACTGAGGTGGAAGACTTTAGTGACTCTGAGTGGGGCGCAGGTGTTCAGGGCCGACCGCTTCGGACCGGTGGACGACCGGTCGATACAGCGTGCCGACAATGGCCCCAAAGATGAGGTGCAGGGCGATGAAGGTGAGGGTAGCCCCGATGCCGTAATGAATGGCGAACGGCCCCGGGGGCGTCATCGGATTGGGCATCATGGGGTGCAGCATCGGCAGCGCCATCATCGCCAGGCCGCTGATCACGCAGTGGATCGTGCCGACGACTGCGCCTGTGCCAGGGCCAGCCTTGTGCGAGGCAAACTCGAAGACGGCGGCGTAGAGCAGCCCGATGAAACCGCCTCCTGCTACGTGAAAGACAAAGCCAGGCCAGAACGCGTTGCTCGGGGCGAAGCCCAGTAGGGTGCCGAGCGTGACGCCGAGGTTCATCGGCAGGCCGAACAGGCGCAGGATGGCGAGGAGGATCGAAAAGATGACCGCGCCCACGACGCCTGCGAAAAAGGCTTTTCCGTACTTCATAGCTGAAAGAGCTGGGGTTTGACCAACTCTTACGCAGATACGGTACCAGGCGGTGTAAAGCCATGAGACCCGGGCTGCGGCCCGGTCGGCAGCTCGCATTGCGCACGAGGGGATGAGGGAATGCGCAACGGATCTTCCACGAAGGCCGCACCGCCGGAGCGGTCGGCTTTGTAGGCTTTCCCTAGGAGCGTCTGCTATTAGAAAAACAGGCGTTTCCTTGCCTTGGCGTGTGCTCCTGCCTTAAGTGTCGGCAATCGTATAGATTTAATACATGTCGCAAGCACAGTATGATGTCCTGGTGATCGGCAGTGGCATAGCCGGTCTCTCTTTCGCGCTCAAGATGGCGGCCACCGGCCGAAAAGTCTGCATCCTGACGAAGAAAAACCGCGCCGAGAGCAACACCAATTACGCCCAGGGCGGGATCGCCGCCGTCACCTCGCAGACCGACGATTTTGAGCTGCATGTGCGCGACACGTTGAATGCCGGGGACGGCATGTGCGACGAGGATGTCGTACGCAGGATCGTGAGCGATGCGCCCGAACGCATTCAGGAATTGATCCAGGCCGGGGTGGCGTTTTCCCAGCTCGACGATGGCCGCGTGAGCCTGCACCGCGAGGGCGGGCACTCCAAGCGCCGCATCCTGCACGTGCAAGACATTACGGGCAAGGCGATCGAGCAGGCCCTGCTGCACGCGGTGGAGATCCAGCCCAACATCACGCTGCAGGAGCACATGCTGGCGGTGGACCTCATTACCAGCCGCAAGCTGGCGTTGAGTGGCTACCGGGTGGCGGATACGGTCAACCGCGTGGTCGGGCTCTACGCCTACGACGTGCAGCAGCACCGCATGGATACCTTTGTGGCGCCGGTCGTGATGCTGAGCACCGGCGGCGTGGGGCAGGTCTACCTGTATTCGACCAATCCCTCCATCGCGACGGGGGACGGGCTGGCGATGGCCTACCGCGCCGGAGCCGAGATCCGCAACATGGAGTTCATCCAGTTTCACCCCACGGCGCTCTTTACTCACGGCGAGGATCGGTTCCTCATCAGCGAGGCGGTGCGGGGCGAGGGGGCGATCTTGCGCAACCTGGACGGCGAGGCGTTTATGGAGCGCTACGACGAGCGCAAGGACCTGGCACCCCGCGACATCGTGGCCCGGGCGATCGACAGCGAGATGAAGAAGAGCGGTGCGCCGCACGTGTGGCTCGACATCACGAACAAGCCCGAGGCGGAACTGCGCGAAAAGTTCCCCAGCATCTTTGCCGCCTGCGAGACAAACGGCATCAACATCGCCCACGACTACATCCCGGTCGTGCCCGCCATGCACTACCTCTGCGGCGGCGTCGCGACCAACATGAACGCCGAGACGGATATCCCCGGGCTCTATGCCTGCGGCGAAGTCTCCTGCACCGGCCTGCACGGCGCGAATCGCCTGGCCAGTAACAGCCTGCTCGAGGCCGTAGTCATGGCGCACCGAGGCGCCGAAGCGGTCGACGCCTACCTCCAGACGGCCCCGGAGGCGATGCAGGATTTGCCGCCGTGGGTGGAAGGTGACATCACCAACAGCGACGAACGCGTGGTGCTGACCCACAACTGGAGCGAGTTGAAGCACACTATGTGGGACTATGTGGGCATCGTGCGCACCAGCAAACGCCTGCGCCGCGCCCAACGCCGCGTGAAGCAGCTCAAGACGGAGATCCACGAGTATTACTGGAACTTCAAGGTCGAGCCCGCCCTGCTGGAACTGCGCAATCTGATCGAGGTGGCTGACATGATCATCAGCTGTGCGATGCAGCGCCAGGAAAGCCGCGGTCTGCATTACACGCTGGATTATCCGCGCAAGGCCCCGGTGGCAGTACCGACCGTGATCAGACGCAAGATGGGCTGAGGCCGCTCAGGATGGGGGAGCAGCCTCCCGCCTTTTTACAAATTAAGAGCTCGTATAGAGACTGTAACGGCGGCTTATTGGGCCGTTCTACTCAGGACAACCCATACGCAATATGCTTAAACGTCTATCAGTCTCACTTAAGATCCAGCTGCTCGTCGCACTGGCGGTTGTCACCGCTGTCGTCCTTGGGCTGTCGGGGTACTTCGGCCTCTCTACTGCGGCCCATGTCGCTACCTCCCAGATGGAGCAGCGAGTGAATTTCGGTCAGAAGGAAAAGCTGAAACTGCTGCTGGACGGCCTCGCCGAAACGGTGGGGGACGAGCTGGGATACTTGCACGCACAGGACGATCCGGACGAGATCATCCGGCGGATGCTGAAGGACTATCGCTTCGAGGAAGACCAGAGCGGCTACATCTTTGCCTACCGGGGGGCGATTACGGTGCTGCACCCGACTCGCGAGCCCGGCTCGGACTATTCCGAGCATCTGGACATCAATGGCCAGGACTACATCAATCAACTCAGCGACGTGGCCAATGCTGGCGGCGGTTTCGTCAACTACGTGACCGAAAAGCCCGGCCAGGGGCCGACGCCCAAGGTGTCTTACGCCTGCCTCATCCCGGGCACCGACGTATGGATTTCGGCTGGGGTTTATCTCGATAATGTGGCGGCGATCCAGGCGGAAACCAGCGCGGCGCTAGAGGCCAAGGCCTTCAAGATCCAGTGGGTTGCGACGGGGATTGCGGTGGTGGCCATTCTGGGCGGCCTCGTGCCGATGGGGATTTTCATCAGCCGCAGCATTACGCGACAGCTTTCACAGACCAGCGACTTTCTTTACGAGAGCTCGGAGCAAGTGGCCACGGCCTCGCAGTTTATCGCCAATTCCAGCAACGAGTTGTCTTCGGGCTCTTGCGAGCAGGCCGCGGCGATCGAGGAGACTTCGGCTTCGCTCGAGGAAATCTCGTCCATGGCCAAGGGCAATGCCGAGCATTCTCAACAATGCAATCGCCTGATGCAGGAGACGATGGCCTCTCTGGACGATGCCAGCGATCGGCTCAACCAGCTGACGCGCAGCATGCAGGCGATCTCGGAGGCTAACCACGAGACGCAGAAGATCATCCGCACGATCGACGAAATCGCGTTTCAGACCAATCTGCTGGCGCTCAATGCCGCCGTCGAAGCCGCACGCGCCGGAGAAGCGGGCGCGGGATTTGCGGTGGTGGCCGAAGAGGTCCGCAGCCTGGCCAACCGCTCGGCCGAGGCGGCGCGCTCGACTTCCGACCTCATCGAGAACGGTGTGAGCCGGATCGAGCAAGGCAATCAGCTGGTCAAGGACTGCAACGAGGTGTTCGTCTCGCTGAACGATAAGTCGTCGAAGGTTGCACAGTTGCTGACCGGCGTCGCCGATGCCTCACTGCAGCAATCCTCTGGGGTCAGCCAGGTCAGCACCGCCGTGCAGGAGATGGATTCCGTGGTACAGAAAAACGCCGCCAGCGCGGAGGAGTCGTCTTCGTCGGCCGAAGAACTCAGCTCCCTCGCCAGTGAGCTGCTGGGTTCGGTCGAGCGGCTCGACGAGATCATTCGCGGGGCCGGCAAGCGCAGTTCTCACCAGCGGCGCGGCGCGAGCAAGCAGGCCGATGCGGCGGAGGAAGACGCCCATGACGACGAGGACGCATCGGCGCCGGCTGCCGCGAGACAGAACGGGAACGGCAAAGTGGGCACGGCCAGCCGCAACGGGCGTGGTTTTGGAGAAACCGAGCTGAGCTTTCTGAAGCGACACAACTAGAGCCGACGGGCGGCATGAAAAAGAGGCGTATTTTTGTAAAAAAACGCCTCGGGGCAAAATGCAGGAGGTGAATGGTCGTAATATCGTTCATCACTTCCTGTATTCTGTCATGTTCTCACGTCTATCGGTCTCCCTTAAAATTCAATTGCTTGTAGTCTTGGCCGTCCTCATGGCAGCCATGCTGGCGGGGGCCGGCTATCTGGGCCTTTCACGAGCTTCCACGGTGGCCAATGAGCAACTCGCCAAGCGAGTGTATCTCGCCCAGCAAACCAAGCTGCAACTGCTGCTCGACGGGCTGGCAACCGCCGTAGGCGAGCAGATCGCGACGGTGGAAGATTCCGCGGCGCGGGATGCGCTGATCCGCAAGATGCTCAAGCCGGTGCGTTTCGAGGAGGACAAGAGCGGCTACGTTTTTGCCTATCGCGGCACGATCAACGTGGCGCACCCGACCAAGGAACCGGGCGGCGACTTTGGCAAGCAGGTCGACGTCAACGGGCTGCCGTTCGTGAAGGAGATGAGCCGTATCGCCGGCGAAGGCGGCGGCTTTCTGCAATACGTGACCGAAAAGCCGGGAGAGGGCCCGAAGCCCAAGATCTCCTATGCGCGCATGATTCCAGGCAGTGATGTCTGGATCGGCACGGGCGTCTATCTCGACAACGTGGCGGCAGTGCAGGCAGAGACCACGGCGGCCCTCGAGCAAGAGGCCTACAAAGTCCAATGGATCGCCATGGGCGCAGCGGCCATCCTGATTTTTGGCGGGCTGGTGCCTTTGGGTATCTTCATTAGCCGCAACATCACGAAGCAACTTTCCAAAACGAGCACATTCCTGTCGCAGAGCGCCGGGCAAGTGACCACCGCGTCGCACTTCATCGCCCAGTCGAGCAACGAGCTGTCCGCAGGCTCCTGTCAGCAGGCCGCGGCGATCGAGGAGACTTCGGCCTCGCTCGAAGAAATTTCGTCCATGGCCAAGGGCAATGCTGAGCACTCCCAGCAGTGCAACCACCTGATGCAGGAGACGATGGCGGCGCTGGACGACGCCAGCGACCGGCTGACGAAGCTGACGCAGAGCATGACCGCGATTGCCGAGGCCAACCACGAGACGCAGAAGATCATCCGCACGATCGACGAAATCGCGTTTCAGACCAATCTGCTGGCGCTCAACGCGGCCGTGGAGGCGGCACGCGCCGGAGAAGCGGGCGCGGGCTTTGCCGTGGTCGCCAATGAGGTGCGCAGCCTGGCCAATCGTTCCGCCGAGGCCGCGCGCAGCACGTCTTCCCTGATCGAGAACGGCGTGAGCCGGATCGATCAAGGCAACCAGCTGGTCAAGGACTGCAACGACGTCTTCGTCGCCCTCAACGAAAAGTCTTCCCGCGTCGCCGGCTTGCTGACGGGAGTGGCGGACGCCTCGCTGCAGCAGTCCTCGGGGGTCGGCCAGGTGAGCAAGGCCGTCCAGGAAATGGACGCCGTGGTACAGAAAAACGCGGCTGGCGCGGAAGAGTCGGCCTCTTCGGCCGAAGAGCTCAGCAGCCTTTCCAGTGAACTACTGGGCTCGGTCGAGCGCCTGGACGAGATCATCCGGGGCAAGGGTAAGAAGAAAGCCAAGCCGACCCAGGCGAAGGACAAGGATACGCCAGAAAAAGACACTTCCTCTGAAACAGCCAGGCCGGCGGCCAAGAACGGCCATGCGCATGGAGAAAAGGCGATCCACGCCAATGGTAGCGAAAATGGCCGACGGGGGCAGACGGGCTCGAAGGAAGAGCTGAGCTTTCTCAAGCGCCACCACTGATCGCAGTCGCTTCATAACGTGATTTAGATGCATGGGTTCAGGAGGCTGTATGATATATTTTAATACTGGCCTGCTGAACCTAATCTTATAAGCCGTCTGGCCGAACTTCAGAGGCAGCTCTTCGAATCTCGGATAATTGCTGCAATGAAGTTTTCGCGTCTCTCTGTGTCCATCAAGATCCAGCTACTGCTGGGCCTTGCGATCTGTATTGCTATCGTGCTCGGTCTGGCCGGTCATTTGGCGCTCACCCGGGCGACGGACGTGGCCAGCCAAAACGTCGAGCAAGTGGTTCAACGCGCCGAGCAGGCCAAGGTGCGCCTGGCGGTGGAGTTGATGGCCGCCGAAATCGGGAACCGGATCGAGGGCATTTCTGATCCTGCCGCGAGCGATCAGATCATCCGCGACATGTTGCAGCCGCTGCGTTATGAAGATGACGCGAGCGGCTATTTTTTTGCTTCCCGCGGGACGATCAACGTCGCCCTGCCGGTTGATCCAAGCCAGGTGGGCAGTGATGCCAAGGGGGCCGTCGATCTCAACGATGTGCCCTTTGTGGAAGAGATGAGCAAGCGTGCGGCCGAGGGCGGCGGCTTCGTCCACTATATGTACGACAAGCCCGGCGTGGGGCCGACCCCAAAGATCTCTTACGCCAAGCTGATCCCGGGCACGGACGTCTGGCTGGCCAGTGGCGTCTACCTCGACAATCTGGAGGCCGAGCAGGCCGCCATGACGGCTGGGCTGCGCCACGAAGCGCGTTCGCTGCAGATGGCCGGTGGCGGGGTTTCGCTCGTGATGATCGTGGGGTTGTTGATCCCGTTGGGGCTGCTCATCAGCCGCACGGTGCGGCGTCAGCTCATCGAGACGAGCGGCTTGCTCCTGAGCAGCTCGCGCCAGGTCTCGACCGCGGCCAAGTTCATCACCACCTCCAGTAACGATCTCGCCTCCGGCTCGTGCGAGCAGGCCGCAGCGATCGAGGAGACCTCCGCTTCGTTGGAAGAAATCGCCTCGATGGCCAAAAACAATGCGGCCCATACCCAGGAGTCTCACCGCATGATGCAGGAGACGGTGACGGCCATCCATGAGGCGAGCGAGCGCTTGGGCGAGCTGACCCGGAGCATGCAGGCCATCGCCGAAGCCAACGACCAGACGCAAAAGATCATCCGCACGATCGACGAGATTGCGTTTCAGACCAATCTGTTGGCGCTGAACGCGGCGGTGGAGGCCGCCCGCGCGGGCGAGTCGGGAGCTGGCTTTGCGGTGGTGGCCGACGAAGTCCGCAGCCTGGCCAACCGCTCGGCCGAAGCCGCCCGCTCGACTACTGCCATGATTGAGAGCGGGGTGGGGCGTATCGACCAGGGCACGCGGCTCGTTCAGGACTGCAACCAGGTGTTTGAGCAGCTGAGCCAGAAGTCGTCCCGGGTCGCGGAGTTGCTGACGGGCGTGGCCGATGCCTCCACGCAGCAGTCTTCGGGGGTGGATCAAGTGAGTCGTGCGGTGCTCGAGATGGATGCGGTGGTGCAGCGCAACGCGGCCAGCGCGCAGGAGTCTTCCTCTTCGGCCCAGGAGCTGAGCGCGCTCGCGGGAGATCTGCTAGGGTCCGTGGCGCGACTGGACCAGTTGGTGAAAGGCGGCTCGGCGGAGGAGGTAAAAGACGCACCCGTTTCTGCTCGAGCGGCTTCGACGGAAAAGAAAAAAGGCCACATCAACGGCCAGCCGGTCACACGCAAGGTGGTGGCGCCTCAGCCCAAAGCACAGGCGGCGGCTACTACGGCTGAAGCTCCTGCAGAGGCAAAAGAGGATGCGAAGCTGGAGTTTTTGTCGCGGCGTTGAGCGCTTGCCTCGGGCACGGAGTTAGAAGAGGAGGGTGATACCGGGTGTGGAGATCCAGTAGCGGAGCTTTTTACGAAAATTAATGCGTCTTTTTGTGCAAGTTCCCGTATCGGCATCCGTTTATAAAGGAAGACCTTCATTTATACCCCCCCCCTTCTCCCATGTTCTCACGATTTTCTGCGGCGCTCAAGATTCAGCTCCTTGTTGCCATTGCCACGGTGACCGCACTTTTCCTCGCTTTCTCGGGCTTCCACGGACTGCAGCGAGCGACAGAGGAGGCCGATGGGCAGATCGGCAAATTGATCATTCGAGGGGAAAAGGAGCGGCTCAAGTTGCTGATCGATGCCCTTGCGATCGACTTGGGGCGCGAGCTGGAGACGGTTTCCGTAGCGAGCGAGCGCGATACGATCATCCGCGAGGCCCTGCACCCCATCCGCTTCGAGGAAGACAACAGTGGCTATGTCTTTGCCTACCGCCAGACGACGAATGTCGCGCACCCGCCGGATCCGGCGGCGAAGGAAGGCAAGGACGCCAAGGATACGAAAGACCTCAATGGCGTCATGGTGATCCAGGAGTTGCACCGCGTGGCTTCGTCCGGCGGTGGCTTCCTCAACTATGTCTTTGAAAAGCCCGGTGTCGGACCGGCGCCGAAAGTTTCTTACGCACGCATGATCCCCGGCACGGACGTGTGGATCGGTAGCGGCGTATATCTCGACAACGTCGCCGCGCAGCAGGCGGCATCGGTGGCGCAGATGGAGCGCAAGGCCCATCAGTTGCAGTGGATCGCGACCGGTATCGCCGCGTTTTTGATCGTCGGCTGTCTGGCCCCGATGGGGTGGTATATCAGCCGCAACCTGTCGCGCCAGCTCGGTAAAACCAGCGACATGCTTTCCACCAGCTCGGAACAGGTGGCCACCGCTGCGAATTTCATTGCCAACTCGAGCAATGAGCTGGCGGCCGGTTCTTGCCAGCAGGCGGCGGCCATCGAAGAGACCTCGGCCTCGTTGGAAGAAATCGCCTCCATGGCCAAGAGCAACGCTGAGCATTCGCAGCGCTCCAACCACATGATGCAGGAGGCGATGGCCTCCATCGAAGAGGCCAGCGCGCGCTTATCCAGGCTGACTGCCAGCATGCAGGAGATTGCCGAAGCCAACCAGGAAACGCAGAAGATTATCCGCACGATCGACGAGATCGCCTTCCAGACCAACCTGTTGGCGCTCAATGCGGCGGTGGAAGCTGCCCGCGCGGGGGAATCGGGCGCCGGCTTTGCGGTGGTGGCCGAAGAGGTGCGCAGCCTCGCCAACCGGTCCGCCGAAGCCGCTCGCTCTACCAGCAGCATGATTGAAAACGGCGTCTCGCGCATCGAGCAAGGCCAGCGCCTGGTGACGGATTGCAACGATGTGTTTTCGACCCTGAGTCAGAAGTCGGCAGAGGTCGCGGAGTTGCTGACCGGGGTGGCCGATGCCTCGCTGCAGCAGTCCTCCGGCGTAGACCAGGTCGGCAAGGCGGTGCTCGAAATGGATGCCGTGGTGCAAAAGAACGCCGCCGGGGCGGAAGAGTCTTCCTCGTCGGCCGAAGAGCTGAATGCGCTCGCGGCGGAATTGCTGGGAGGGGTAAGCCAGCTGGATGCGATCGTGCGCGGCGGACGCAAGAGCCACCGCGCGAACGCCCGGGAGGACGCAAAGCCGCAAGCGCAGGCCAAGTCTTCGCATGAACCGCAGTCCGGGGCCAAAAAGACAGCCCGGAAGGCGGCCGACAAGGACGATGGTTGGGGAGATCTGGCCGGTTCGGAGTTCGATGCCGTGCAAGGCGAGGAGCTTTCGTTTCTGAAACGTCACCACTAGCACCATTCGATCGCGGCGTCCTCCGCGCGACTTTCCATTTCCCACACTTGCCAAGGCGCAGGTTTTGGGCAACGCTCATGAGTTGCCCCGGGTGTGGGCAAAACATGATGAGCGACACCGACGATTGCGAAGGTGAGAGTAGTCCGCGCGGGCGACGGCCCGATGCCCCATTTGCACTGACCGTGCCGCTACGGGAAAGGCGGGACCAATGGTAGCGTTGGTTCTGGCGATCCTCTTTACGTTGGGAACTTCCGCGTTCTGTTCCCTGCTCGAAGCGTTTATCCTCTCGACCACCGTGACGGAAGTCGAGGTGATGAAACGTGAGCATCCTCGGCGTGGCCGGTTGCTGGCCCGCTTCAAGGAGCGGATCGAGGAGAGCAGCGCCGCCATCCTCACGCTCAACACCATCGCCAACACTGCGGGTGCCACCGTGGTCGGCGCCATCGGTGCACGGGTGCCGGAGGTCAGCGACTCGGTCTACTGGATCATCCCGGGCGTTTGGCTGCTGTCGATCTTCATGACGGTTTCGATCCTCGTCTTTTCCGAGATCATCCCGAAGAACATCGGTGTCGCCTATCGCCGGAGTCTGGGCTCGTGGCTGGTGGATCCGCTGCTCGTCATCCGGGTAATCATGAAGCCGTTCAGCCTCATGGCGCGCAAGCTCCTCTCCTTCATGGTCGTGGTGCCGGCGCCGACGGAGGAAGAGCAGGAGGAGGAAATCCGCCTGCTGGCCGAGCGCAGCGCCAAGATGGGCGCCCTCAGCGACAGCGAGCGCGACCTGATCTCCAACGCCCTCAGCCTCGACGACCGGCGGGTGGAAGACATCATGACGCCGCGCACGGTGGTGATGTTTCTGCGGGACAGCGCCAAAGTGGGCGAAGTGATGACGGACTTCCGCAACATCCCGTTTGCCCGCATCCCCGTCTACGAGGAGAACATCGACAACGTGGTGGGCATGGTACGCCGCCGTGACATCCTCGAGGCCTACGGTGAGGACCAGGAGGAGACGACGATGCGCGACTTGATGCGCGATGCCGTCTTTGTGCCGGAGACCGCCAGTGCGCTGGATGCCATGCAGCTGTTCTTGCGCAAGCACCAGCAGATCGCCGTGGTGGTCGACGAGTTTGGCTCCACCGCGGGCGTAATCTCAATGGAAGACATCGTGGAGCAGCTGCTGGGCGACGAGATTTACGAGCACTCCGACGTAGCGGTGGACATGCGCGAGCTGGCCAAGAAGCGAGCCGAGAAGCGCCCGCCGGCCACCCCGGAAGCCGAACGCACCAACGGCTCCTACAATCACGCCCGAGCCTGACTGAAGGCGGCCCCTCACGCTTCACCCTTGACGCTACGGCGTGTAAAGCGTCTATAGCCTGCGATGGACTTGCTTGCCGGGCTGGCTTTCTGGGTGCACGATCTCGACCCGTTTATCTTTCAGATCCGCGAAGGCATCGGCCCGCGGTGGTATGGGGCCGCCTATCTGGTTGGTCTCTTCCTCGCCTGGTGGCTGCTGCGGCTGTATTACCAGCGGGGCCGGTCCTTTCTCGACGGGCCGAAGCGCGAAACGCTTTTCTACGCGCTGGTCATCGGGGTTTTCGCCGGTGGCCGCCTCGGTTACGCGATCCTCTACCGGCCGAGCCTGTTCTGGCCCAACCCGTTGAAGCTGTTCGAGGTGTGGGACGGGGGCATGGCGAGCCACGGCGGTTTCATCGGCGTAGCGCTGGCGCTATGTTTTTGCGCCCGTCGCTTCCACTTCGATACGCGTGCGCTGGCGGATATCGTGGCGACGACGGCGCCGCCCGGGCTGTTCTTCGGCCGTATCGCCAACTTCATCAATGGCGAGCTGTGGGGCAAGGTGACGGATTTCAAGTACGCCGTCATCTTTCCCGACGCTCAGCAGCGGCCTTACTTCCGGCCCGACCTCTTCACCACCTACAGTGAGCAGCTCGGCCGCTACGTGAATCCCCGCCATGCGTCCCAGCTCTACGAGGCGGCGCTGGAGGGGCTCGTATTGTTTGTCTACATGCAGCTCCGCTTCTGGACGCGCGATCCGCAAAAGGTCAAGCCGGGGCACCTGACCGGCGAGTTTCTGATCGCCTACGCCATCTTGCGCATGATTGGGGAAGTATTCCGCGAGCCCGACGCAAGCCTCATACTCGGGTTGAGTCGCGGCACCTTCTATTCGGTCGTCTTTATTTTAGTGGGCGTTGGGCTGATTCTGGTAGCTCGCCGTAGTGCCAACGTAGATACCACTCCTCAGGCGGCCGCAAAATAGCCTGTTTGACTTGAACTCGCCTCCCGGGCGGCCAATCGTGCAGCCTATGAGGAAGGACGCTCTCTTGGCTCGAGCGCAGGGTTTCGTCGACTTTCGTTGCCGGGGCATCCTGCTGCTGTTGATGGTGTTCGCCGCTCCCTCCCTGTGGGGTCAGCTGCTTCGTTTCGATTCGATTCAGGACCTCGAGGATGCACCGACGAACGGCCTGGCACACCGCACGGTGGCTGTAGTCGCCGGTTTTGACGAACCGGGCGACGGTGGTGGTGGGGAGTTCTACCTCGACCGCTCGGGCCTGTTGGGCGAGGGGGCGGAAAATGCGGTGACCGTCTGGAAGGCGCAGGGCGAGCAGCCGTTGTATTGGCGACGCCTGGACGCGGCGGACGTTTCCGGTGTTTCGTGGCGCTGGGCGGGCGTCCGCACTTCCGACGATCCCCAGGACGCGGAGGTCAACGGCGAGCGTTTCCGTCACCTGCTGGGTTTCATGAAAGGGCGCAATGGACCCCTGGTGCTCGATGGCGGACGCGCCTATATTGGCGGCGCGCTGACGACACCGACGGATCTGGTTGTCCACGCGGGCGGCGGCGTCATGGTGCATCCAGATGCGGACGGCAAATGGCACTTCGAGCACTTCGTGGAAGATACGTCGCGCCAGTGGGCGGATGCATCGGCAACGTATCTGGATGGTGCGATCGCCAATGGCTTTGCCCGGCCTCAGTGGTTTGGTGCCAGCGGGCGGGGCCGGGAAGGGGAGCATAACGCGCCGCATCTCAACAGCGCCTTTGCGATCTCACGGACGATTCTGATCGCCGGCACCTTCAATATCGGCAGCGAGCCGGTACGTTTTCCCCAGGGCGGGCGCATCTCCGGCATGTCGTATACGCAGGGCAACATGCGAGATTCCACCTCATCGATGTTGCGCCGCACGGTGGATGGCGTCGGCCTGCTGATGGACGGCGGCTTTCCCATCAAGCAACAGCTGCGGCAGCTGCACCTGGACCACTTGCAGATCTTTGGCGGCAGCGTGGAGTTCAGCAGCGATTTGATCGTGGCGACGGGCGTGGCGCTGTTGCAGATCGACTCGACCGTCACGATTACCGGTCCATTTGCCAACGAGGACCGGCCGGGCGGATACCGCCTGCTGTATGCGGAGCAGGTCTTCGATTCGGAGCTGTATGCCCGCTTCATGGGCGGCGGTGACAAAAACGGGCTGCCAGCCATCGAGATCCACTCCGGGCCGCGTTACTGGACCAACCAGGTCTTTTTTGGGGCTCGCATGATGGAGGGCTTTCGCAGTACCGCGATCAAGATCGTCGGGCCTGCCAATCACATTATTTTCGACGGGCGCAAGCTGGAGAGCCATGTCGTCGAGCGCAACAAGCCGACCCATCCCGTCCTGATTTTCGAGAAGTGCAATGTCATCAATTTTGACTACACGAACATCTTTTTTAACGGCGACCAGATCAACGGCGAGACGCTGGTGGAGTTTCGGGACTGCACCAATGTGTTCGGCCAGCTGACCATTGGCGCCGGCAAATACCGTAAGGGCACATATCCGCATCAGCTCGAGCAGGGCGAGCTGGAAGCGGGCCGCGAGTATCAGTTTTTGCGGGATGCGGCCGCCTTTGATGCCGAAAACCTGGGCCTGGAGGCGGAGGACGAGCAGACCTTCCGCGTCGAGCGCAGTGGGGTGCCGAAATCCTGGGGCAATGCCGCGGTGCGGCCATTGACGCCTGCCGAGGGCAAGGTGCGCTTCGATCACCTGATGACGTTCACGGGGGACAAGCCGGTCTCTGGCGTCGACCTCGATCTGTTTATCTATGACGGCAGCCGAGAGGTCCTGAGCAATTTGCGGGACGGCGTGGCGGTCGAGATCGAAGGCGAGGCGTTGCCAGGGCGGGTGAACGTGCGCATCCACGGCGCGCCGCATGTGCCGATCGAGGAGATTCGGGCGACGAATCTGGAGCCCGAAGAATAGCGCTTGAAGCTTGTCTGAGCGGCAATAGTTGCCTAGTCATAGAGCATGGCGTTTGACCGCATTCTGATCGTGGATGATGAGCGCATTGTGCGGCGGGCCCTGTCCACGTGGCTGCGCAAACGTAACTACCAGGTCGGCGCGGCCGAGAGCCTGCAGGATGCGCGCGATTCGCTGCAGCAACTGGCCTACGATCTGATCTTTCTGGACGAACGCCTGCCGGACGGCGAGGGCTCGGAGTTTTTGCGTGAAATCGCCCAGATGCCCGACGCGCCCATGGTCGTGATCATGACGGGTTTCGGCAATGCCGATGCGGCGATCCAGTGTATGCGTTCCGGAGCGTTCGATTACCTGATCAAGCCCTTCCCCAACGAGCAGGTCGACGTGGTGGTGAAAAAGGCGGAGGATTACCGCCGCGTGCGCCAGCTCACGCGCTTTTACAGTGGTGCGGACGAGCAACAGCAGGACTCGCTGCTCATTGGCCAGAGCGGCGGCATGAAACAGGTCAAGGACTTGATCCGCCGCGTGGCCCCGACTCAGGCCACCGTGCTGATCCACGGAGAGAGCGGGACGGGTAAGGAGTTGATCGCCAAGGAAATCCACCGCAATAGCGACCGCCGGGACCAGCCCTTCATCCGGGTGAACTGCGCGGCGATCTCCGAGACGCTGATCGAGAGCGAGTTCTTCGGCCACGAAAAGGGGGCCTTCACCGGGGCGGACCGCCGGCACGCGGGCCGCTTTGAACTGGCCGACGGCGGTACGATCCTGCTGGACGAAATCAGCGAGGTGTCACCCGCCTTGCAGGCCAAGTTGTTGCGGGTGTTGCAGGAGCAGGAATTTGAGCGCGTGGGGGGCACGAGCACGATCCACGTGGATGTGCGAGTGATCGCCACGACCAACCGTACGCTGGAGAAGGCAGTGGAGCGGGGGGAGTTTCGTCAGGACCTGTACTACCGCCTCAACGTGTTCCCCATCTATAATCCGCCCCTGCGGGAGCGTCGGGACGACATCCCGCTGATCGCGCGCTATTTCATCGAGTTGGCCCGGCGGCAACACGGGGTGGAGGTGACCGGCCTCAGCCCGGAGGCGTTGCAGGCGCTGTTGAACCACGATTGGCCCGGTAACGTGCGTGAGCTGCGCAATTTGATTGAACGGGCCGTCATCATGACCAGCGGCGGCGGCGCGATCCAGCCTGCGGCGTTGGGATTGGGCTCGATCGCTGAGTCCGAGGCGGCACCGGACGCGAGCCACGGAAACGGGGCAGGCCCTACGGTGCGTAGTTTTGCCTCGCTCGCCCCGGAAAACCTGCCGCCACTGGAAGAAGTTGAACGAGAGCATATATTGACCACCCTGAGCGCCTATCAAGGCAACCGGACGCGCGCCGCCGAACGGCTTGGCATCAGCCTGCGAACGATGCGTAACAAGCTACGGCAATACCGCGACGCCGGGATACCGATCCCCCAATAAATAGATCATGGCCATTAGCACATCGCTGTCTCGCTTTGCTCCCTGGGCAGAAGAAGCCCGAACCCAAGCCCTCCGCAAGTTGCTGCACGACGGCGGCAATCAACTGCTGGGGGTCTTGTCGCTGGCCGAGAGCTGGCGCGACAGCACTCCCGACGAGGAGTGTATCGAGGATTGGGAAGAGGTGTATCTCGCGGCCCAGAAGCTCAAGACGCAGCTGGCCAACATGCGGGAGATCCTGACGGAGGACAGCAGCGTGGAATGGGTCGAGGCGATCGCGTGGCTGGAGACCAATCAGGAGCTGCTGCAAAACCTGTTGCCGCGCGGCATGAAGTGGGAGTGCCACACCAATGCGGAGAGTGCACGGCTCCACATCCCGGAGTCTCGCTGGCGCGATCTGCTCGTGGCCTGCATCATGTTTCAGGTCGGCGAAGTGACGGGGCAGGGTGTCCTGCACTGCCAGCTGGAGCGTCATGGCGACGTGCTCGAGCTGTTCTGGCGCTACGAGTCCAAGCGGCCCGAGTTGTTTGCCGAAATCGAGGAACGTATGCACCAGCTGTGCGCTTCGCTCGATACAGAGTTCGACATCCAGGTGGTGCCGGAGGCAATCGAGACGGTGCTGCGCTGGGAGGTGGACACGCAGGGTGAGCCTCCAGCCTTGCGGGACAGATGAGCGAGCTGCTGTGGCCCATCATGGCGGGAAGCTGGGTGGGGGTGCTTTTCGCGGCTTCTTTTGCCAGTGCCACTGTCTGGCTGTGCCAGCTGGCTTACAGCGGCTACCTTCGGGTCGCCTGGCAAGTCCAGGCCGCGCTTATGGCGGGCCTCGTCTGGGCGATGGGGCTGGTTTGCTCCGTTTGGCTCGTATTGTCGTGGTATGCGCGGCCGGCCACGCTCTTGCTGGGCGGGCTGGCCACGATTTGCCTGTTCGGCTCCGCTCTGGCCGTGCGGCGCGCGCCGGCACTCTCACAGCTTTCGTTTTCGCTGGAGCCGGGCGCCCGGCGGGGGCTGGCCTGGCGCGCCCTGCGCCGCCCCTTGTTCTTTTGGGGCACGTATGTGTTTGGTGTGGGCGCGCTCAACCTGGCGCAGCGTTTGCCGGAGCCGTGGGACTTCGTCAGCTGGTTGCCCTTGTTTCTGGCGGGGTTGAGCCTGGGCGCCGGGTGCTGGTTCGGTTTCTTTGTGTTGCTGGCCCGGATGGGCCGTTCGATCCCGCCGGATATCTGTCTGCGTTCGCTGAACAAGCTGCGCTTTCTCAGCTTCGTGATTCTCCTGGGGCTGGCGCTGCTCAACGTGCTCGACCTGGCGACGCTGCTGATCGCGTAGGCGAGGCACAAAAAAACGCCGGAACCTGAAGGCTCCGGCGTGGACAAAAGGATGGGTGCTTGCGCTAGGCCTGCACCGTAGCGGTCGCCTCCGCTGGCTCCAGCCCCTCGTATTCGCGCAGGCGCAGGATGTAGAGTGGCAACACGACCACGGCCACGGCAGAGATGGCCGCCGCGATCTGGTTGAAGGAGTTGTGCAGCGCGCTGAGGTCGGCGGAGCCCTGCAGGGCGGTGTTGATCACGGGCAGGCCGAGCGCGATCAGCACGCTCACCGCGAGTCCGGTGCCCGCCTTGGCGAGGTCGAGCGCCATGAGCTTGAAGCCGACGCCCGCGGTGTTGGGGCGGTCCATCATGCGCAGTCCGATTTCGCGACCCGCCAACAGTCCGATAAAGACCCAGGTGGTGCTCATCGGCATGCTGTTGTAGAACTTGAAATACCAGAGGATCACGCCGTAGAGCAGGTCGATCAGGGTGGCGGACCGGATGTCGACCGTGTTGCGCTTTTGCAGCACCACACGCTGGATGGCGCCCCCGTGCGACCAGAAGATGAAGGCCTGAATCACGACCATCCAGGCAAGGCCGCCGATCAACCAGCTCGTATCGAGGGGGCGCGGCAGGTAGATGAAGACATTCGCCAGGTCCTGGGTCAGCCAGCCGCTCCAGAGCACGGCGGTCGAGACCCACTGAGCGATCACCCAGCCTATGGCCGGCTCATGCGCCTTGAGTTGCAGGTTGCCTTCGACCGTCGGCACGTTGGCCTCGCCGTTGCCTGCCCCGGGGATGGCCGGGTTCTGGCTCCACTTTTGCTCGAAGAGGCGCGAAATGGCGAGGTAGATCACGAGCCCGAGGCCCAGGGCCACGCCGTAGCCGATAATGGTCTTCGTCAACATGCCCGGCAGGGCCGAGCCCATGAAGACGAGCAGGATCAGAAAGGAGGTGCTGACCGGGAAGCCCCAGCGCGTCAGCGCCAGCAGGATGGCCGGGGCCACCAGGTGCGTCCAGTTGAAGTGGATTTCAGTGAAATCGGGAAATTTGTTGAGGCGCCCGTGGGTCGCGTCGCCGTGGAACCAGCCCCAGAGGATGGTCGCGACCATCACCGTGGCGGCAAACGCGAACAGGAGCCACCAGGGTCGTTTGCTGTTGGACGCCAGAAAGGTGCCCAAGGTTTGAATGGAGTCGTTGGCGACGATGGCATACGCCGCCAACAAAAATCCGATGACCATGAAGAGTGTTTCCATACCGCAGTCGATGAGGATCCGATAGAGCCTGCAGGTTGAAACATGCAGTTCAACCTTTTTGCCCATATCGAATCCACACTACTCGGCAGAAGCCCGGGGTTGTAAAGGCGAAGGCAATCTCGTTGCCGAAATGTAACGCTCCAGTTAATTTGTCACACTCCTGTAACAATTGAGGGGCTCAGGCGCGCGAGGTAGAGCCTTCAGTCTGCCGATCCTTCTGGTAGAGGCGCCCAATCTTCTTCATCCCGTGCTTCATATCCTCGGCGGCCAAATACGTAGCCGGTACCAGCAGCAAGGTGATGACGGTGACGAACAGCACGCCAAAGCCGAGGCTGAGCGCCATGGGGATGATGAAGCGGGCTTGCACGGCGGTCTCGAAAATCATCGGCGCCAGCCCCATGAAGGTGGTCAGTGAGGTGAGGATGACCGGGCGGAAGCGGCGGCGCCCGGCGTCGACGAGGGCCTCCCGCAGGTCCATGCCCTCCCGCCGGCGGTCGTTGACGGCGGCCACGAGCACGAGGGAGTCGTTGATGACCACGCCGCTGAGGGCGACGAGGCCGAACATGCTGACGATGCTGAGGTTGTAGCCGAGCAGGAGGTGGCCGAAGACGGCGCCGATGAGGCCGAACGGTACTACCAGCAGGATGATGATGGGCTGCAGATAGCTGTTGAACACGACGGCCATGAGCCCGTACATCACCAGCAGGGCGATGAGCATGCCCTTGCCGAGCGCGCCCATCGCCTCCGCTTGCGATTCCTGCTCGCCGGAGACGAATTTCTCCAGCCCGGGGTATTTTTGCTGCAGCTTCGGCAGTTCCTTGCTGAGCAATTGAGAGGTGATAGCGCCGCCGGTCGTGACGCTCTGGTCGACTTCGGCCGTGACTTCCGCCACGCGACGACCGTCCTGCCGGTTGATACTGGTGGCCGAGCGGCCCCGGTCGAAGAAAGCGGCTTCGGGCAGCGGGATTTCGCCCCCATTGGGCGTGCGGATGATGAGGTTGTCGACGAGGTAGCCGGTGTTGCGCTCATCGTCGGGCAGGCGCACGTACACGCGTAACTCGTCCCGCCCGCGCTGCTGGCGCTCGACCTCGGCCCCGTAGATCGCGCCGCGTAGCTGCCGGGCCAGCGAGGCCTCCGTGAGCCCGAGCGCGCGGGCGGAAGGGCGCAGGGTCAGGTCGATCTGTTCCTTGCCCTCCTGAAAGCCGTCGTCCACATCGCGCACGCCGTTGTATTGGCGCAGGCGGTCGGCCAGTTCGCCCGAGGCGGCGCGCAGGGTGCGCAAATCGTGGTGGACGAGTTGCAGGGAGACGGCGGAGCCGGTGGCGGGGCCGATGTCGTAGCTCACCTTCAGGCTTTCCGCGCCCGGCACCTCGCCGATCTGCTCGCGCCATTTTTCCGAAAAGGCGCTGGTCGAGACATCGCGCTGGGCCGAGGGCACCAGAAAGATCTCGATCGCGGCCAGGTGGCTGCCCGAACCGCTGCCGCCAAAGGTATCCGGCCCGCTGGCGCTGGTGGCCTGGGTGCCGACGATGGAAAAGGTGCCTTCGCTGATCTGCGCGTCCTCCTGATCGTCCGCATCCTGCTTCAGGTCGTCGAGCGCGGTGCTGCCGGCCTGCACGATCTGGCGCATCGCGGCTTCCGTCTGTTCCTGGGAGGTGCCGTAGGGCATGGTCAGGGCGACGGTGACGCGGTCGCTGGCGATCTTGGGCAGGAAGGTCGTCGGCAGGTAGCCGCTCATGACAAAGCCTATGATGACGATCAGGAGCCCGTAGGCCGCAGCAATGGTGAGGTAGCGCCACTCCAGCACGCGGCGGGCAAAGGGCGGGTAGTGGCGATCCACCCAGTTGCGGAAGCCTTCCGAGAAGCGATCCTGGGCGCGGCTCAGCTTGGCAAAGACGCTCTTGCCCTGCGGCTTCTGGTTGGGGTCGCCCGCGTGCCGCGCGAGGTGGGAGGGCAGCACGAGCAGGGATTCGACCAGTGAAATCAGCAGGATGGGGATGACGATGAGCGGGATCTCCTGAAAGAACTTGCCCATCGCGCCCGGCACCATCAGAAGCGGCGCGAAGGCAACCACGGTGGTCATGACGGCAAAGATGACCGGCGTGAGCACCTCGCGGGTGCCGAGGATGGCGGCGAGCGTCGGGTTGTCCTCTTCGCGGCGTTTGTCCGAGATTGCTTCGCCGACCACGATCGCGTCGTCCACCACGATGCCCAGCACCAGCAGAAAGGCGAAGAGCGAGATCATGTTGATCGACACATCGAAGAAGGGCATGAAGACGAAGGCCCCCAACAGCGCGATGGGCAGCCCGAGCGTGACCCAGAACGCGAGGCGCGGGCGCAGGAACAGGCCGAGGATGACCAGCACGAGGATGATGCCGAGCCGCCCATTTTCAACCAGCAGGCCGATGCGGTCCTTGAAGAGCTGGCTGCGGTCGTTCCAGGTGGCGATGTGCAGGTCGTCGGGCAGCTCCGCCCGCTTGCGCTCGAGGAACTTCTCGACTGCGCCAGTGATCATGAGCGGCGTCTGGTCGCCCACCCGGTAGATCTTGAGCCGCACGGCGCGCTGGCCGTTGAAGTAGGCCGCGATGTCGGTATCGCGAAAGCCGTCGATCACCGCGCCGAGGTCGTCCAGCGTGACGGTGCTGCCGTTGGGTTCGCGAATCACGGCCACGTCGCGGAACTCGATGCCCTGCTCGCGCTCTTCGGTCACCCGCAGGCGCAGGTCGCCGCTGGGCGTCTCGATCGCGCCCGCCGGTAGCTCGATGGAGGCCGCGTCGACTGCGCGGGCGACATCCTGCGGCGTCAAATCGTAGCGGCGCAGATTTTCCTGCGGGATCTCAATGCTGATTTCGGGCTCCGGCAGGCCGTCGATCTCCGTATAGGTGACGGGGGTCTGGTTGAGCAGTTCCTGGCGGGCCTCTTCGGCCAAGCGCTTGAGCTCCTGCGGGGTGGCGTTGCCGTAAAAGATGAGCGAGATGACCTGGGCGCGGTTGTCCGGAATCGTGATGATGGGCTCTTCCGCCTGCTCGGGGAAGGAGCGGATGCGCGCCACCTCGTTCTTGATGTCGTTCAGCGCGCGCTGGCGGTCGGTCCCGGTGATCAGCTCCGCAATCACGGTGCCGCTGCCTTCGGAGGCGGACGCGCGGACCTCGTCCACGCCGTCGACGCCGCGCACGGCATCCTCGATCGGCAGCACAATGGCCTCCTCGACTTCCTCCGGTCCCGCACCGGGGTAGGGGACCGTGATGGTGACCATCTCGAGCTCGATGTTGGGAAAGACCTCCTGTTTCACACCGAAGGCGCTGACGAGGCCGCCGACGAGGAAGATGAGCATGATCAGGTTGGCCGCCACCGGGTGCTGCACAAACCATGCGACAATGCCCTTCTGGCGCTTCACCGGGTCGTCCGGGTGCTGCTGCGAATCGTCGGCCATGGTTCAGGAAGCGTTGTCGTGGTGGGCGGTTTGGTCGGCGGCGGTCGCGTTCTGTCCGGTGTTGCCGCCCTGGCTCTGGCGGACCTGCTCGGCGCGGCGCAGCTTCATGCCGTCCACGGGATTGGAAATGGGCGAGATCACCAGCCGGTCGCCGTCCTGCAGGCCTTCGGCCACGTATAGCGCTTCGGGCGTCTGCCACGCGATTTCGATCGGCTGGATCTGCATCTTGCCGTCGCGGAAGACATAGACCTCATCGCCCTCGCGCAGCGCGCGCCATGGCACCTTTACCAGGTTCTCCTGGGCCGGGGTGTCGATCACGACCTCCACGTAGGCGCTCAGGAGCAAGGGCAGGGCCGGGGTTTCGTGGGCGGCGGCCTCCGTCGAATCGAGGCGCAGCGGGTCGTCTACCTCGATCAGGATGCGCGCCATGCGGCCGTTTTCGTCCAGATCGCCATACAGGCGGGAGACGTGACCCTGCCGCTCGATTCGCTGGGCGCCGAGTTGCTGGATCACGCGCACGGCGGAGCCCTGTTCCGCCTCGGTGTTGAAACCCGGGATGTGGATGCGGTCGAGCTGCTTGACCGGCAGGCTGGCTTCGACCCAAAACGTTGCGTTGCCGATCAGCTCCACCAGTTGGCTCTGGGGCGTCACGAGTTGACCGAGCCCCACCTGCTCCTGACGGATGAAGCCGTCGAAGGGCGCCTCGATGCGCGTCTTTTCCAGCTGCAATTGGGCGCGGTCGCGCTGGGCCTTTGCGGTCTCGACCTGCGCTCGGGCGGACTGCATCTGCGGCACGCGCAAGGCCAGCGAGCGGTCGGCCTGGGCCTGTTCCTCAACGTTTTCCTGATAGTATTCCCAATCCAGCTCGGCCACGTCCTGCCGGCCCTCTTCCTGCGCCAGCTGGGCCTTGGCCTGAGCGAGCTGTCCTTCGGCTTCGGCCAGCCGGTAGCGATAGACGCGCGGGTCGATCTGCACCAGCAGCTCGCCTTCTTCCACGCGACCGCCGGGGCGTACCGCAGGGTTGAGTTCCACGACCTTGCCTTCGACTTCGGCGTGGATCCAGGCCCGGCGGGCGGGCATCACGTTACCGTAGCCGTGCACCTTCAGCGGGCGCACTTCGCGGTGCACGACCGTGGTTTCCACCACGGGCCCGAGGCGTTTGGGTTCGCTTTGCTGCGGCGGCTGCTTGAAGGCAAACAGGGCCATCGTGATGCCCACAGCCAGCGCGAGCACAAGGATCGGCAGGCCCCAGCGGAGCCATTTGGCGCGCTTCTGATTCATGATGCGGAAAGGTCTTGGGTGGCTTGGCGGGCGGCGGCGGGCAGATCGTCTCCACCCGAGGCGACGGCGCGGTAGAGCTGCAGGCGGTTGAGCCAGCGGTCGCGGCGCGCCTCCAACTCGGCAATCTGGGCCTCGCGCAACTGCTGCTCGGCATCGAGCACGCGCAGGTAGCCCACCGCCCCGTTGACGAAGCGGGAACGCGCCAGCTCCAGCGCCTGCTCGCTCTGACTCAGCTGGGTGCGCACGCTCTGCTCGTAGGCATCCAGCTCGCGGGCCTGGCTCAGGGCGTCCGCGACTTCGCGCAAGGCATCCAGCCACGCCTGTGCATAGGAGAGGCGGGCGACGTCGGCTTGAGCGCGCGCCACGTCTTCCTGGGCTTCGATGCGGCCACCGTCGAAAATCGTCTGCTGGGCCTCGCCGGCAATGCTCCAGAAGACCGTATCGAGCAGTTCATCCAGCTCGGTCGCCTGCAGAAAGGCCTCTGCCGACAGGGTGATCGACGGGAGGTGTTCGCGGGCGGCGGCCGCGGCCTCGGCATCGACCGCCTGAAATTCATAAAAGGCCTGTTGCAGATCGGGCCGCTGCTGCAACAGCTCGATCGGCAGGCCCGGCTCGGGCAAGGGGGGCAGCGGCGGCAACCGGTCGGCCACGTCGAGCTGCCAGTTCTGCGGCGCATGGCCGGTCAAGGTCGCCAGCTGGTGGGCATACTGGTCGCGTTGACTCTGCGCCAGTTGCACCTGTCCCTGGAGCCGTTCGGCCGTCTGCTCCTGCTGCGACAGGTCGAGCGCGGAGGATTGACCCTGACCGACCCGACGCTCGAGCAACGCGATCTGTTCCTGCACGGCCTCGTATTGCCGGTGGAGCAGGGCGAGGCGGGCTTCCGCGGTGCGCAGGCGCAGGTAGGTTTCGGTCACGCGGGCGGCGAGGGAGATGGCGAGGCCCTCGATCTGCGCTCGGCCGGCGGCCACCCGGCGCTCGGCGGCGGCGTCCTGCGCGGCCAGCTTGCCCCACAGGTCCAGCTCCCACGAGGCGGCGAGGCCCGCGCGGTAGGTGGTGTCGGTGTAGGCGTCGGGCGTGCGCGTGTTGCCGCCTTGCCCGGATTGCTGCTGTCCACCGCCGGCGGCAAGGGCCGAGGTCGCGCCCATGATCGGTTGCTTGCTGCGTTGGATCTGCCCCGTGGCTTGCACTTGCGGCAATCGGCCCGCGCCGGCCTGACGCGCTTGCGCCAGCGAGACTTCGAGTTGGGCCCAGGCTTGTTGCCAACTGGGGTTGCGGCTAAACGTATCCTGCAGGAGCGTCGCCAACTCCGGCTCCTGCCACAGGTCGGCCCATTGCTGCGGCGGCACCGTCTCCTGTGCGACCGCCTGGAAGGACTCCGGGACCTCCACCGGCGGGCGTTCGGCGTGGAAATCGCTCGCGTGGTAGCAGCCGCCCAGGCCGAGCAGGAGGCAGACGGCGAGCGTGGATCCGCTGACGGTAGACCGAGTGGACATGGCCTCTCCCGTGGGCAGATCCCGTACCACCCCTCCCGGCCGATGGGGTAGAACGCCGCTAAACCTTCCGGTATAGGCGCAAACGAGCGTTTTACCGAGCGCGACTCATGCTGTTGAGGTTATGCAGGCTGCAATGCTGCTGCGGCGGGCAAGGTGCAGCCTACGCGAGTGTAACGGTAAGCGGAGAAAGTCACGCTTGGGCGCTTGAAGACTGGGGGGCATGTTGTAGGCTGGCGCATGAGCGCTCCCTTCACGGCAGAATTTGCCCCGGACAAACCGGGCGTGGACCCGCATTGGTCGTCGACCGTCAAGAATGGCGTCGGCACCGCCTTCCAGCGCGAGAGCCTGATCTGGTTTACCCTCGGCCAGGGGGTGGTGAAGGAAGTCTTCTACCCGACGATCGACTCCGCCAACCTGCGCGACATGGGCTTCGTCGTCACCGGGCCGGACGGCTTTTTCTCCGAAGAACGCACCGACACCGAGCACGATACACAGATCCTCGAGCCGGGCGTACCGTTCTACCAGATCACCAACACCTGCAAGCAGGGGCGTTACCGGATTTACAAGGAGGTCATCTGCCACCCGTCGCGCGAGGTCTTGCTCCAGCGCATCCGCTTTGAGGTGCTGGAGGGCAAGCGCAGCGACTACCGCCTGTTCCTGCTCGTAAACCCGCACCTGCGCAACAGCGGCGCCCACAACAACGGGCTTGCGATGGACATCAAGGGCCGGCCCTACCTCTGCGCCGAGCGCCAGAACACCTGGATGGCCGCAGCCTGCGATCAACCGTGGCTGGCGCGCTCCGTGGGCTATGTGGGCAGCAGCGACGGCTGGCAACAGCTGCACGATCATGGGGAGTTGACCGAGCGCTACCGCCGCGCGCCCGACGGCAATGTGGCGCTCACCGGCGAAGTCGACTTGCATGGCAGCGGGGAATGGATCCTGTCTGTGCTGGCGTTTGGGCGCAGCGCGGGCGAAGCGACCCACCACGCCAACGCGTCGATCATCGAAGGCTGGGAAACCGTTTGCGATACCTACACGGATGCCTGGCGCGACTTTCAGAACCAGTGCTCCACGCCAGACTTGAAGGGCGTGAATCAGGACCTGCTGCACACGAGCCGCATGGTGCTGCGCGTGCACGACAGCAAGCAATACCCCGGCGCGCTCGTGGCGAGCCTCTCCTACCCGTGGGGCACGCACGAAGACGGCAACAGCGAGTCGGGCGGCTACCACCTGGTGTGGCCCCGCGATCTGGCGGAAGCGGCCCTGGGCTTTCTCGCGCTCGAGGACGAGCAGTCGGCGCGGCAGTCGTTGATCTACCTGCTCGCGAATCAGGAGGCGGACGGCCATTGGGCGCAAAACATGTGGCTCGACGGTAGCCCCTACTGGACTGCCAACCAGTCCGACGAAACCGCTTACGCGCTGCTGCTGGCGGAGGTTCTGCACCGCCGCGACCAGCTGGAGGGCATCAAGCTGTGGCCGGCCATGCGCAAGGCGGCGGAACGCCTCATGATCAACGGACCCGGCACGGCCCAGGACCGGTGGGAGGAAGTCAGCGGCTACCCGATCTTTACCCTCGCGGCCGAGGTGGCCGGCCTCTGTGCCGGGGCCTATCTGGCCCGTAAATACGACGAGCCGGAGTTCGCCCAGTTGCTGGAGGAGACGGCGGACGACTGGAACGCCTTTATCGAAGACTGGCTCTACGTGCGCGGTACGGATCTGGCCCAGGAACTGAAGATCGAGGGTTATTTCCCGCGCGTGGTGCCCTTCCAGGGCGTGGCCAAGGGAGACGCCGCCGGGGCCACCGTGACGCTGGCGAACCGCATGGAAGCGCCCTACGAAGTGCCGGCAGGCGAGATGACGAGCGTCGACGCGCTGTCCCTCGTCTGGATGGGCTTGCGCAAGGCCGACGACGCCCGCATCCGCGACACCGTGAAGGCGGTCGATCATACCCTGCGCGCCGAGACCAAGGCTGGCCCCTGCTGGTATCGCTACCGCTTCGACGGCTACGGCGAAAAACCGGGCGGCGAGGCCTTTGACAACGCCGGAGTGGGGCGCCCATGGCCGCTGCTGGCGGCGGAGCGTGCGCTTTACGAGCTGAGCCTGGGCGAGAAGGACGAGGCCCAGCGGCTGTGCCAGGGCGTCGAAAAGATGGCCAACCACTGCGGCCTCATCGCCGAGCAAGTCTGGGATGAGGACGACATCCCCGAGCAGGATCTTTACAATGGCCAGCCCACCGGCTCGGCGACGCCGCTCGTCTGGGCGCACTCCAACTACCTGCAGCTGGTGCGCTCCCTGCACGAGGGCTACGTTTTTGGTTGGGCTCCCGCTGCGCACGAGCGCTATGCCCAGGCCGACGAAGCGCCCGTGGGGCGCGCGTTCTGGCGCTTCGACACGCAGGTGCCGTTCATACGCGAGGGTCGCAAGCTGCGCCTGATGCTCACCGGCCCAGCGCGGGTCCGCTACACCTTCGACGACTGGAAACATCATCAAGACGTCGAGACAGACGGCCGAGGTGGTGTATATTGGGTGGACCTCGATACCACGCAGATGCAGCCGGGCGACAAGGTGGTCTTTACGTTCTTTTGGACCGAAACGACAAACTGGGAAGGCCAGGACTTCGCCGTCGAGGTGAAGGACTGGTAGTCCCACGGTTCCACAGGCGAATAGGGACGCCGGGCGGTCGTATTCCGCTCGGCGTTCTGGTATCGTCCGCACCCCCTGTTTTATCCATATGACACGTTACGTTGCCTGGCTCCGCGGGGTAAATGTCGGCGGACACAACAAGCTGCCGATGCAGTCCCTGCGCACTGTCCTTTCCGCCAACGGATTCGAGGCCGTGCAGACCTACATCCAGAGCGGTAACATCGTCTTCCAAAGCGGTGAATCCGACCGCCGCCAGCTGGAGCGTCAGATGACCGAGCTGATCGAGCAGGACTTCGGCTTCGCGCCCTCAGTCATGATCATCACGGGAGAGGAGCTGCACGCAGCGGTCGAACGCAACCCCTTCCCCGAAGTGGCCGACACCCCGAAGCACCTGCACGTGAACTTCCTCGGCGATACGCCCACCCACGTAAACTGGGATTCGCTGGAAGCCTCCCGCGACAGCGAACGCTATGAACTGGTCGATCGCGTTTTTTACCTGCACGTGCCTGGCAGCATCTGGGCCTCGAAGCTCGCCGCCAAAGTCGAACGCTGCCTCGGCGTGCCTGTCACCAGCCGCAACTGGCGCACCGTCTGCAAAGTCCGCGCCATGCTCGCGTGACGGGGGTAACGCGCGGCGTCCGTGCTGGTCGTGGCGGGTCATCGCGTCTTGGGATGCGCAGCATTCCGCCGCTTTTCTAGCGCGAGCGTGGGCGGACCTGCGGATATTTGGCTGGCAATTCGCGCTGTCGCATCCCGGCGGGATGCCAGCCTTTAGCCGGTGGTTGAGGACGCGCAGCGTCCGACACCACCGGTTGCCTGATACGCCGTAGTCTGCACCCCGAAGGGCGTGCCACCGTAGGGGGAAGACTGCGCCGTTGCTGGCACCTTTTCAAGGTGCGGTCATGGTGGATGGAAATCCGGTGGTGTCGCCGCAGAGGCGGCTCAACCACCGGCTATAGGCTACGACCCCTCCGGGGTCGCGTGCCCGTCGCGGAGGGAGCGGTAGGGCGCGGGGGCCGTGCAAGCCGATGCGTTTTGAGTGCTGAGCTTAGCTCAGCTTTTCCTAGCGGAGTCGGAAAATCTATACGCCTCGTTTTCGTCTGCGATTGAGCGCTGATTTGCTGTTTCTCGCGAGGGAGGTTCGCCGTCAAAGCGGAGTCGCTTCGCACTCAAAATAGGTTCCGTGGCCGTCGAAAACGCACTTGCTCGGTGTTGCGTCCAATGCGGAAAAGCGGCGGGATACGCCGCACTCCAAGGCGCGTTGGGTGCTTGGTGGCGTGCATGGAGACGGCGCCCTACTTTCAGCATCCCGGCGGGATGCCAGCCTTTAGCCGGTGGTTGAGGACGCGCAGCGTCCGACACTACCGGTTGCCTGATACGCCGTGGTCTGCACCCCGAAGGGTGTGCCACCGTAGCGGGAGACTGCGCCGTTGCTGGCACCTCTTCAAGGTGCGGTCGTGGTGGATGGAAACCCGGTGGTGTCGCCGCAGAGGCGGCTCAACCGCCGGCTACAGGCTGTGACCCCTCCGGGGTCGCGTGCCCGTCGCGGAGTGGGCGGCGGGGCGCGGGTGTCATCCAAGACGCGTTGGGTGGCCGGCGTCATCTCCAGAGAAGCCCGTCTCGGGAGGAAGCTAAAGTGGCGTTATTTTTAGGTAGAATCTCACCCTTCCCTCGCGCCACCTACGCACCCGTTCAATCGCCCCACTGGGCTTCGGCGGCCTCGAGTTCGGCGGTGGCGTTTTCCCAGGCTTCCATTGCGTTGTGCTGGTCGCGCTTGGTTTGTTCGTAGGCCTGCATGTCTTCCTTCAGGCCGTCGGAGCGACCGAAAAAGGCGGGGTCCTTCATCTTTTCTTCCCAGGCGGCGATGGCGGCGTCGAGGCGCTCCACTTCGGCCTCGAGCTTTTCGACTTGCTGGCGCAAGGGCTGGAGCACGCGGCGTTTCTCGGCTTCGCGTTGGCGCCGCTCCTTGCCGCTGAGGTTGTCCGCGCTGCCGGCGGCGGGGGCCTTGCCGTTGTTGGCCGGGGCGAGCCCGTTGGCGGCGGCCTGTTCGGCTTCGACCTTGGCCAGATATTCGGTCACATTACCCCAGAACATACGGTGGCCGCTGGGGCTGATTTCGAGCACCTTCTGCACGATCGGATCGAGGAAATCGCGGTCGTGGGAGATAATGCAGAAGCCGCCGTCGTAGAGCCGCAAAGCCTGCTGCAGGGTGCGCTTGCTCTGCATGTCGAGGTGGTTCGTCGGCTCGTCGAGGATGAAGAAATTGGCGGGCTGGAGCAGCATGCGGGCGAGCGCCAGACGGTTTTTCTCGCCCCCGCTGAGCACCTTGACCGGCTTGAACGCCTCGTCGCCGCGAAAGAGGAACGAGCCGAGCACGTCGCGCGTCTGCTGTTCGGTGGCCGGGATGCCGCGCATGGCGGCCTGCACCACGTTGTCGTCCGGCTGGAGGGCCTCCGTCTGGTGCTGGGCAAAGTAGCTGATCTGCGCCTGATGCCCCAGCTCGCGCGTGCCGCGGTCCATCGCCTCCTCTCCGGCCATCATGCGGGCGAGGGTTGATTTGCCGGCGCCGTTGACGCCCACCACGGCGAGGCGGTCGCCCTTGTCGATCTTGAGGTCGAAGCCCTTGAAGAGGTGCAGGTTACCGTAGGCCTTGTGCAGGTCCTTGATCTCCATCACCGTGGCGCCGCAGCGTGGGGCGGGCGGGAACTTGAAGCTGACGCTCGCCTCGTCGTCCTCGATCTCGACCAGCTCGACCTTCTCCATTGCCTTGATGCGGCTCTGCACCTGCCGGGCCTTGGTGGCCTTGGCGCGAAAGCGGTCGATGAAGGCCTGGGTCTTTTCCATCTGGCGCTCCTGGCTCTCGCGCTGGGCGAGCGCGATGGCTTTGCGCTGGGCGTGTTCGGCCTCGTAAAAGCTGTAATTGCCGTTGTAGACGACCAGCTTGCCGCGCGAGAGGGCAAAGGTCTTGTTCGTCAGCTCGTCGAGGAACGCCCGGTCGTGGGAAATCAGCACGAGGCCGCCGGGGTAGGTGCGCAGGTATTGCTCCAGCCAGCGCTGAGAGGGCAAATCAAGGTGATTCGTCGGCTCGTCGAGCAGCAGAAAGGTGGGTTGCGCCAGCAGCAGTTTGGAGAGCGCGATGCGCATTTGCCAGCCGCCGGAGAACTCTCCGCAGTCGCGTCCCATATCCCGCTCGGCAAAACCGAGACCGCTGAGCACCTTTTCGGCACGGGCGCGCAGCTTGTGGGCTTCGCGGGCTTCCAACTCGCGTTCCAGCTCGCCGATGTGCTCCAGCTCGTGGCGGTAGGCCTCGCTCTCGTGATCGAGCGTATGCAGGCGCTCGGTAGCCGCATCCACCAGCGCGTGCAGCTCGTAAGTCCGCCGGTCGGCCTGCATCACCTCGTCGATCACCGGCTGGCCGTGCGCCTCCAGGCCGTCCTGCGGCAGGTAGCCCAGCGTGGTGCCAGCGGTGCGGTCGATCCGCCCGCCATCGGTCTCCACGCGGCCGAGCAACACCCTCAGCAGGGTCGATTTACCCGAGCCGTTGCTGCCGACCAGGCCAATACGGTCGCGGTCCCCCAGGCGGGCGCTGATGCCATCGTAGAGCACCTTGGGTCCGTAGCGGAGGGAAAGCTGTTGGATCTCGATCATGAAAAGCCTCCAGCAAAACAGATCCGGCCCGGGGGCGAAACACCATTTTTACGCCGCTTGCTGGATCCCCGAAAATGGCGGAAAAGGGATCTTTCTTATGTTATTCATTAGTAACGCTCCAAGCGGTTGATGTAGATGTTCTTGCAGTGTAAAAATACAAAGCTGCCCTTGATTATTTGCCGTTTATTCCGTGTGTAGGACATGTCATCGCCCCAGACTATGCTCAAACAAATCTCTTGCCTCTCCCTGCTTTCGTTGGCCACGGCTTCGCTGTCGGCCATCACCTTTACGTTCGATTACTCCTACGACTCCAACGACTTTTTCTCTGGTGCCAACGTTGGGCGCCGCGCGTATCTGGAGCAGGCGGGCAGCCTGTTCGAGAGTCTGTTGACGGACAACTTTTCCGCGATCAGTCCCGGCGGCAGCCTGACTTACACGCAGCAGTTCAGCAATCCGGGCACCGGTGAGGTCCAGTCGGCCACGGATGTGCCGGTCGCCCAAGACGAGATCATCGTCTATGCCGGCGGGCGCGATCTGGGTGGCTCCACGCTGGGGCGGGGTGGCCCGGGCGGCTGGAACGCGAGCGGTAACAGCAGCTTTTTCAGCGACATCCGCCGGGGGCAGGGTGACACGATTGGCGCCACCGCCGACGATTTTGGCGTGTGGGGCGGCTCGATCAGCTTCGACAGCGATTCGAGCTGGTACTTCGATGACGACATCAGCACGGTCGAGTCCTTCGCGGGCCAATACGACTTTTACTCCGTGGCCATTCACGAACTGGGTCACTTGCTTGGGATGGGGACGGCCGACAGCTGGGACAACCTGATCGACGGCGGCAATTTCTTTACCGGCGCGAAGTCGATGGAAGTCTACGGTGGGCCGGTGCCGCTCCAGAGCAGCGGGGGGCACTTCTCCTCGGGCGTGGAGAGCGAGACCATTGCCGAGGCCGCCACCGCCCAGGAAGCGGCCATGGACCCGGATATCGCCAGCAATGTGCGCAAATACTTTACGCTGCTCGATGTGGCCGCGCTGGATGACCTCGGCTGGGACATCGACTACGCCAACGTGCCCGAGCCCCGCACGACCGCCCTGCTCGGCGGCCTCGCCGCCTTGGGCCTGATCGCCTTCCGCCGCCGCCAGCGCTGCTAGGCAGAAGGGGCTTTTTATCCGCAGATTATCAGGAGGGACGCAGATTTGTTTTTCCTGTTTTGGTCCACAGATGGGTGGGATTACGGTTCCAGATGTTGCACTGAGCCCGCAGCGCGTGACGTGCTGCCAATGGACATAGAGGGATGAAGTGTCCGCAGATGAGCAGGATTGGCGCAGATTTTCCTGGGGTCAGGGCTCGGAGGTTGCTCTATGGCTCGAATCTGAGGATCATCCCTCCTTTTGCTTCCCATCTGGATGATTCAGCACGAGCCGCTTTGACACCAGAGAAGGCGTACCGAAGTTGAACAGCAGCGCCTTCGTGAAGCCGGTCGCTTTGAGATAGTTGATGACCTGCGCTTCCTCTTGTCCGCTGAGTCGCATTAAGGCTTTAAGTTCTACAATGGTAGTTCCAAAGCAGATAAAGTCTGCGCGGTAGTGGGTGTTGAGCTTGGTGCCTCGGTAGTGGATCGGGAGGGGCGCTTCCCGCAAATAAGGGACCTGCGCCCACTTGAGCTCCTGTTCCAAGGCTTCCTGATAGACCGCTTCCAGAAAACCGGATCCCAATTCCCGGTGGACGGTCATCGCTGCGCCAATCACTGCATAGGTTTCAGGATCCCGAGAAGACACCATGGAGGACCTTCTTCATTAAACCAAACGATCTGCAAGCCTTATGGTGAAAGCGGAGTTTTTATCCGCCGATGGTCAGGGTTAGGCCGGTCTGGGCTGAAAACTCCGGACAAGTCCGTAGACCCCATCCAGATCCAAGGAGCATCTTGTCGAATCCACGGACCGCCAGCCTCGGAAAAAAAAATCTGCGGAAATGCGCGTAATCTGCGGATCCATAACTGGATCGGAAGCTGTAGGTTCTCAGGCTGTATTCGGATGTTTACGTGTTGGCGGAAGCGGGTTTGTCTAGGGGGCGAGGATGCGAGAAGAAGCAAGACAGGCCTTGGCGCAGTATTTCGGGTTTTCCGCTTTTCGGGCGCCGCAGGAAGACATCGTGGCCGCCGCGTTGGAAGGGCGCGACACGCTCGTCATCATGCCCACTGGGGGCGGCAAGAGCCTGTGTTACCAGCTGCCCGCGCTCCTGCTCGATGGGGTGACGGTGGTGGTTTCGCCGCTGATCGCGTTGATGAAGGACCAGGTGGATGCGCTGCAGGCACGCGGCATCCCGGCGGCGATGATCAACAGCAGCCAGAGCTGGAACGAGCAACTGGCCATCCTCGACGACCTGCGCGAGGGCCAGCTGAAGCTGATCTACGTTGCGCCCGAACGCTTCCGGGCCGAGAGCTTCCGCCGGGCGCTGCAGGACATGCCGATCGCGCGCCTCGCGATTGACGAGGCGCACTGCCTGTCCCAATGGGGGCACGACTTCCGGCCCGACTACCTGCGGCTGGGCGAGGCGCGCAAGGCGATGGGCAGCCCGCCCTGTATCGCGTTGACTGCTACCGCGACGCCCGAGGTGCGCGGTGACATCGTCGATACGCTGGAGCTGCGCGAGCCGGCGACCTTCGTGGCGGGTTTCGGCCGCGAAAACCTGGCCTTCCGCATTACCCGCGTCGAGAAGGATGAGCACAAATACGTGCGCATCAAGAGCCTGATCGAGGCCCACCGCACGGGTATCATCTACTGCGCGACGCGCAAGAGCACGGAGGCAGTCTCCGAATGGCTCAACTGCGAGCACATCGACCACATCGCCTACCACGGCGGCTTGAGCGACGACGCCCGCAGCGAGGCGCAGGAGCGCTTCTTGCGTCAGGAGGTAGGCATCGCGGTGGCGACCAACGCCTTCGGCATGGGCATCGACCGCGCGGACGTGCGCTTTGTCTGCCACTTTGAGCTGCCGGGCAGCATCGAGGCCTATTATCAGGAGGCCGGGCGTGCCGGGCGCGATGGCCAGGAGAGCGTGTGCGAGCTGCTGTTTCGTCCGAGCGACCGCCGCGTGCAGGAATTTTTCCTCGATGGGGCCAATCCGCCGCCCGCGCTCGTGCACCAGGTGTTCACGACCTTGCGCCGCATGGCCGATGATCAGGGCGAAGTGCTGCTTTCGATCGACGACCTGACGGAGAAGGTGGGTCGCGGCACCAACCCGATGGGCGTGGGCACGAGCCTCAGCGTCTTGACCCGGGCGGGGGTGATCGAGCGCTTCGACGTGCCGGGCCAGCGCATCCGCGGCACCCGGCTCAAGCAACCGGGCCTGAAGGCGAAGGACCTGCCGCTCGACACGGCCGCGATGGACGAAAAACGGCGCCGCGACTACCAGAAGCTCGAGCGGCTGATCGACCTGTGTCATGCGCCGGGGTGCCGTCAACAGGCCATCCTGCGCTACTTTGGCGAAAACAGTCAGGAAAACTGCAAGAAATGCGACCGCTGCGCCCGCCGTTCCGACGCCCGCGAAGGCAATGCGGAGGAGGCGCTGGTCTTGCGCAAGGCGCTGAGTGGCGTCGCCCGCATGAGCAAGCGTGCGGACACCCACCACTGGATCCCGCGCTTTGGGCGCACCAAGATCATTGCCTGCCTGCGCGGCAGTGAGCGTCAGGACCTGACCGACGCCGGCCTGACGCAGCTCTCGACCTACGGTCTGCTCAAGGAACTCCCGCAGGCCTACCTGCGCGCGCTTTTCGACGAGATGGAGGCGGCCGGCCTGATCGAATCGAGCACGGACGAATACCGCCTGGTGGGGCTGACGAGCCTCGGTTCACGCGTCATGCTGGGCGAAGATGCGGCGGCGTTGCGCTGGCCGCCGCTGGCCAGTGCGCCCGCCGGCGACGAGATCGACTACGACCGCCACCTCTACGACGAGCTGGTGCGCCTGCGCAACCAGATGGCCCGCGAACGCAAGAACGCGCCCGCCTATACGATCTTCCCCAACCGCGTGCTGAAGCATCTGGCCGCGAAGAAGCCGCTGACTGCCGAAGACGCCAAGGAGCTGCCCGGCATTGGCGAGGCCAAGGCCAAATCCGTCCTGCCGCGCTTCCTCAAGGTCATCGCCGCCCACGCCAAGAGCAGCGCGGTGGCGTAACTAAGCAGCGTTTACAGGTTGAGTTTGGCATGGTACCAGCCCTACCATTGAGAAATGGATGATGCGCGTCGTTCAGAACTTCGAGCCGAAGCAGAGAGAGAGTATGCTGAAGAAGAGGCCTATGCTGCGGCATACAATCAAGTGATAGAATGGTTCCTCGCACGCTATGAAGATCCCGCAAAGATTTTGCCCTATGAGGGACAGAAGGGAGGCTATCAGTATATATGGGGGGATCCCGTTGACCCGGCAGAAGTCTTGTATGACAGATTTGGGGACGAGGTTGGTGAGGACCTACTTGATCAAGTAGCGGAAAGTCTACGTGCCGAGTGTCCTAAATGGACGCCACTTCCCTCCCTTAAGGACTACAATGATGATGAGGCTACTCATGTGGGCTATCACAGGCGGTTTCATGCGTCTTTGGAAAAGGTGAAGAGACAGCTTAACCGAATAAGCGAACCGGAGGAGTGGTCGTTAATTTTGCCGCTTCTATTTGTGCATCTTGTTTCAATTATGGAGTCATATCTTCAGGGCGTGATTATAGCAATGGTTCGCTGTTCGACAGTGTCTATGCGGCGCTTTGTGGAAGGATATAAACCGTTTACAGAGGAGGATATCAAGATGTCTGCGATTTACAATCGCATGGAAACGCTGCCGGATAAGGTGTTAGAGCATATACTACGCATCCCATTTCATCAGCTTGATCTTGTAGCGAAAATTTATAAGTTCACCTTGGATATTGATTTCCCAGCTGACCGTTCAGACTTGCTCAAGGCCATTAGCAAACGGCATGATATCGTTCATCGTAACTGCAGAAATAAAAAAGGTGAGATCTTCACCGTATCCAAGCAAGATGTGTCGGAGTTGTTTGCTCTAGTAGCTGATTTGGGAAATATGGTAAATTCTCAAATCGAAGAAATGCGAGCCAATCGGCAATAGAAAATCGACGAAACCGCTTCTATTCTAATAATTACCGAGGAAGCCTCGCGGTCGACCTTCGCGGCTTAGCGTGAGCAAAGCCCCTTCCCCCGCTACTGGTGGTTGCGGTAGTGCTGGAGGGCTTCGTCGATGGTGGGGGCGGAGTGAGGGAAGCCGTTGGCGCGCAGGCCGGTTTTGTCGAGCAGCTGCAGCGGTTGCTCCCGCAGGCCGGTGAGGTAGACGGTCTTTTGGTCCTGCCCCGCCTTGCGCACGAGGGCCTGCAGAGCGCGCAAGCCCGTGGCGTCCATCCACGGCACCTCGCTCAGATCGAGGATCAGGGCGTGATAGCGGCGGTCGACGCGGTCCAGCGTATTGAGGCAGGTATCGGCTACGCCAAAAAAGAAAGGCCCGCGCAGGCGAAAGATCTGGATGTCGTGTTCCAGCAGATCCTGGTCGGGTCGTGTGGGCACCGTCTCGGCTGGCTCCAGCGTGGTGACGTTGGCCATGCGGCGCATGAAGAGCAGGGCGGCCAGCAACACCCCCGCCTGAATGGCGAGCGTGAGATCGACGAAGACGGTGAGGAAAAACGTGATCAGCAGCACGCCCACGTCTTCGCCCGGGCTGCGCAGCAGGCGTACGAACAGCCGCCACTCGCTCATGTGGTAGGCCACGACCAGCAGGATGCCGGCGAGCGTGGCGAGCGGGATGTATTGCACGTAGCGCCCCAGGAGCAGCCCGATCGCGAGCAGGGTCAGCGCGTGCACGAGGCCGGAAAGCGGGGTGCGGCCACCGTTCTTGATGTTGGCCGCAGTGCGGGCGATGGCGCCGGTTGCCGGCATACCGCCGAAGAGGCTGACCGCGCAGTTGGCGAGGCCCTGGCCCACAAGTTCGGTATTGGGCCGGTGGCGATAGCCCGTCATCCCGTCGGCGACCATGGCCGAAAGCAGTGATTCCAGCCCGCCCAGGAGCGCGATGGCGATGGCGGAGGGCAGGAGCGCCGGGGCCTGGCTCCAGTCAAAGTCCGCCCAGCTCGGCATCGGCACCGTGAGTTGGAGGTTGGGGAACTTCGAGCCGATGGTGGGGACCTGTAGCTGCAGGGCGAGGGCGAGCAAGGTCGTGAGCAGGATCGCGATGAGCGACCCGGGTACGCGTCGAGAGAGACGCGGAAAGAGCGTGACGATGAGGATCGTGACGAGCCCGAGCAGCAGGCTGCCGGGCTGGATGTCGGCCAGGTGATGCGCAAAGCTGAGCCAGCGCTCGAACATGCCTTCCGGCCACGGCCCATGCCAGCCCATCAGTTCGGGGATTTGTCCTGTGGCGATGATGAGCGCGATCGCGCTGGTGAAGCCGACCGTCACCGGGTAGGGGATGTAGCGGATCACCGCACCGAGACGGCAGACGCCCATCAGCACGAGGATCACGCCCGCCATGGCCGTGGCCAGGAGCAGTCCCCCGTGCCCGAACTGGGTGACCGTCTGGTGCACGAGCAGCACGAAAGCGCCGGTGGGGCCGCCGATTTGAAACCGGCTGCCGCTACCGAGTGAGATCAGCCCGCCGGCAATGACGCCCGTGATCCAGCCGGTCTCTGGCGGCAGACCCGAAGCGATGGCAAACGCCAAGGCCAAAGGAAAGGCCAGAACGCCGACGATGATGCCCGCGAGCAAGTCTTGAGACCACGAACGGCCGAGGGTGCCGTCGCGTAAAGCCGACCACATAGCCGGAGAAAAGCACGATTTCATGCGCAACCTGAGACAGAAAATCGCGATGATGCCTTATTTGTCCCGAGCGGCAAGCGGTATGTTGTGGTAGCCTTGTTCTGTGTAAATATTTGCGGGTCTGCGATTTAAATAATGAAGAAATTTTCGCGTTTTCCGTTTCACGACGGTAAGGGCGGGGCGGCGTTCCTGAACGCCCTTGGTCCCCTAAATCACCGGTTCGCGACTGAAGACGAGTACGCTGTTGGCCGGGATGGTGATACGGGCGGACTGAAGGAGGCCGTTGCTGCGAATCGGCTCGGTCTGGACGCCGCCGCCATTGCCCTGACACCAGGGGTTGACGTAGTGATCGTAGACGTCGCTGTTGAAGACCTCGTGCCAGTGGCCGGGCACGGGGAAGCCGAGGCGGTAGTCGTATTGCGAGCGATGGTTGAAGCTGATCACGACCAGCTTTTCGTGGCCCATGCCCGGGACGAAACGGTAGTAGGCCAGCACGCGGTCCTGATTGTGCACGGCGATCACGCGCAGCCCTTCGGCGGTGAAGGCCGCGTGTTGACGACGCAGGTGCAACAAGTCGCCGAGGAACTTCGCGAAGTCGCGACGGTGGCGGTCGAAGGCCACGCCCTGCCAATCCACGCGGTGGTGGGCATGCAGGATCAGGTTGTCCGACCAGTTACGAGTCTCGAGCACCTCCTGCCCCATGAAGAGCTGAGGAATGCCGGGCGCGGTGAGCAGCAGCCCCATGGCGGCACGGCAACGGCTGCGCGCGTACCAGCCGCTTGGGTCGTTGGGATCGGCCAGCACGGGCAGGCGGGGGGCGCGGTCGGGATTGCCGGGCTCGAAGAAGACCACGTCGTGATTCTCAAGGCACTGTACGGCCTGCCAATGATGCCGCAGGCCGTCCGCCCGGAGTTCACGCGCCACGCTGTCGAGGTCCACTGCGTGCGAGCCGGGGTAGCTGGCCTGCGTGAGCACCTTGCGCACGCTGTCGCGCAGGCCTTGGTGCACGGTGCCGGAAAAGCCCGCGCCGCCTTCGCCGGTGGGGCGGGTCAGCGCGCCGGAGACCGGCCAGTGCTCGGAGAGCCGGAACGCCTCGGGCTTGCGGTTGTGCAGCGTGTCGTTGAGGTCGCGGCAAAATTGCCAGCCCGTGTGCCCCGTCTGTTGCAGCAGCACGCTCACTTCGTCGAAACGGAAGCCGTCGACGTGATACTCGCGCAGGAAAAACTGGGCGTTGTCGATTAGGTACTGGCGCACCTCGCGCTTCCAGAGCGCAAAGACGAGGCCGCCCGCCCAGCCTTGGTCGGTGAAGTAGAGCGAGCGGTTGTGATTGCCCCGTCGCTGGCGGTCGAAGAAATACAGGCTCTCGCGGTCGAAGTTGCCGCCCGCGTGGTTGTAGACCACGTCGAACAACACGGCCAGGCGGTGCAGGTGGGCGAGGTTGATCAGGGTCTTCAGCTGCCGCATGCCGCCGCTGAGCATGTGTTTTTGCATCGGCGGGCGTCCCAGCTCGGCCAGTTGACGGTTGATCTCCTCCAGGTAGGGCCCCAGCGCGGCGTCGGGCACCACGTAATTCAGCTCCGGCGCGAAGTAGTCGACCGGATTGTAGCCCATCGAAAACATGGTGGGCACGCCGTGGACCGGCAGTAGCAGCAGCGCGTTGATGCCTAGTTGCTGGAGGCGCGGCAGGTGGCGGACGACATCAAGAAAGGCGCCTTGGCGCTGCGGCCACGCCGGGGCGTCGAAGGTGCCCACGTGGAGCTGGTAGAGCACCAGTTCGTGCCAGGCAGGTGTGCGGAAGTCCGCATCGTGCCACGCATAATCATCGCCCCGGATCACGCTCTTTCGCTTGTTGCGCCGCAGCCGCAGCTCCCGCGAGTAGGGGTCGCGCTTGGGGCCGACACTGCCGCGGCCCACCACCGCGTATTCATAGCGGTCTCCCTCGCGCGCCTCCGGCACGTAGCCAGCCCAGTAACCGCCCTCGTAACGCTTCAGCCGCGTCGCCTCGCGCCCCCGCCAGTTGGAGAAATCGCCGCGCACGTAGACGGCCTTCGCCGTCGGCGCCCAGACCCGAAACGTCACGCCGCCGCCTGGCACCAAATGCGCGCCCATCTTCGTTTCCGGCGTGATGTGCTGCTGGGAGGCAGGCATACCACCCTATCAACGGAGAGGGTCACGCGTTTGTAAAGAACGAAGCCCATTTTGGAACCTTGTAGGCAGGGGAGGAGTGGGGGACGAGATCCCGGTAATATGGCATGTTTCTCTGCTGGATCCATTCGCCCGTAGCCCACTTCGAGTTATTGCGCTTCATTTCTTGCCACTTTTCGATGTGCAGCCCTAGTTGAGAATGTTGGCGGGCTGACTGGATTAAATCCTTTCGCTCTTTGGGATCAAACGGGATTAACTTCTGGCCAATGCATTCGTCCCAGATCTCGCCAAGCACAGAAGTCTGTGACTGCGGTGGGAGAGCTTTGACTGACGTAGTAAACGCGAATGGTTTTTTTAAATCGTAGCTCTCTTTCTGCTGAATGGAACGCGCGAGTTGGTGTGTTATATTTGATAGTTCGGCCTGTGCATTGTCGTCTAAATTGATATTATAAAAAATAAGATAATCGTCCACTTCGTGGGAGGTCCATTTACTTTGCCGGATTTGGGACTCAAGATCTCTGTCGCCTTTTTGCATTGATACTATGGCAGGACTTCCTTTATTAAGCCGTTGGATGAAGTTGTATTCCTCCATGCTGTTTTCGCGGCTTCGATTTACGAAGATGTGATAGTCATGCTGCCTGAATAATTGATCAAATAGACTGTCTAAGCCCTTTTCTATTGGCGGCGAATCTGAGGAATATCCGATAATAATGGGCGTAGATTCTACTATTTTTGAAACTAGGTAGGGGTCTGTGAAGGTAAAGCCGTGCCTGGATGTGCAATAGCTTTCCAGTTTAGCATTGTGAAAATCACAGTGCCATTCATGAAGTAAATTCTCTAGGATTGCGTTTACGCGAAGAGGGTAAATCCGAGGCTTCAGTGCACATTCGAGGGGAGTTTCAGGACCACAAATAAGATGGAAAGCCAAAAAAGAGTAAGTTATGTCACGGCCGATTTTCTCAGCTACGCCAAGTGGGGCTGCTATATCATATCTTTGGATGTTGATTGGTAATTGAGCTTGCGGATCTATAATCGACAGGGATGGAGCTTGGCGAGATTTGTGTCGCATGTTGTTATTCCACCACGTATTTGGATCTTCTACGATAAATCCGTTGTAGAGGATTGGGACGTCATTTTCGAAGGTCCATGCTATCTCGTATTTTGCTTCATCCGATCGCACGGTCGACCAAGAGGGTGGCAAAGCTTTCGTAGTAGGGGGAATTAGTCGTCCGCCTCTTACGGGTAAACTTTCGCCATTTTGTTTTGTGATGGAGACGTGTAATTTTGGTTTTGTCCAGCGGTAAAGATCAATGTCAGCGTCGATGGTGCTATCCAATGTTCCCCCGAAACGACGCGATAGTAGCTTATCGATTGACGATCGTTTTAAGATGACATCAATTTTCGTTCCGATAGCGAAGGGGTTGTTCTGCCGTTCGATCTCTATCAGTCCGCTTGTCTTGTTTGCACTCAACCGAAGGCTTTTACTTCCGCAATCTGCATGACGCGTTTCTAAAGTAAAAGAGTCTCCCAGCAGGAATACGGCGAAGGCACCGATCCCGAACCGGCCGGCTCGCGTTATTTTTGGAGTGCCCGTGTCATCAATAAACTCTTTGCTCCACTCGGGGCTGTTGCGGAAGGACGCCCCGGCACGCAGAAAATAGTTTTGCAGTGTTTCCGCGGTCATCCCGATGCCGCGATCCTGAACGCTTAGAATCCATGAGCCATTTGTTTGTTCAATGAAGTTCACGAGCACATCGGCAGCATCAGGCAGTTCGGGCCGCTGGAGTTTGTTCATGTCAGCGTCCCGATTTTCGCACCATGCGTGCAGTTCACGCACGGCATCGACGGCGTTCTGCATCAGCTCTCTTACCCCTACGCTCGGCTCATTGCCGTAGAGTGGTTCTACGATTAAGGTTAACAGATTTGGGTCGACGCTGAACCCAGTTCGTTTGGGCACATAGGGTAGCTTTTTTTGAAAACGGGGCTTGAAGAGGTTTGAGTCTATGCGACGAATATTTAAACCAAGCTTTCCGAGTTTTTCGTAATGGCCGTACACTTCATCAAGGACTGCGCTGGAATGGTCGATTTCGTGCTGTATGCCTTGCAAGAGTTCGTTAAGTTGAAGGTATGTGGCGAGCCTGAGTTTTTCACTAACTTGGATCATCTTACACCGAGGTGCCTTTGCATCCGTGATGTTCAACACTACTTGATGGTTTTCCCATTCCTGTTGAGAGATCGGGCTCCGAGGGTTACGTAGTTGCAGCAGGACGGTAGGCGCCCGTGCTTGATCGATCTGCATATAATCAGCTACGCGTAATAGCGCCATTGGATAGAAGACTGCCGATCCTAGAGGTCGGAGTGTATCCGGATATTCATCGTCCAGATACGCTTGGCAGACACGTAGAGATATACCATGAGACCGAGCGGCGAGGCCGATGAGGTCGGCCAATGGCCCCAAATAATCGGTTAGGGGCGAGAAGTCATTCACGTCTGCTCCGGGAAATCCGTAGAGTGCCACTTCGTGTGCAAGGCGGGCGTGATGACGGCGGATGAATTCTCCAATTATCAGAAGGTGGTTCTCTTCCCAGCGCAGGGGACTTTCTGGTAATCCGGTAAAGCTCCATTCAAGAGCAGCCTCCTCCCCAATGATGTTGCCAAGGGCACGATCGCTGAAACGCTTTGCCTCGCGTTCATAATCAGTCCATAATTCGTGCCATGGACGATCGCGGGGGTAGTCGGTCTGCTCTTGATCGAACCATGTAACAGGTCTGAATCGGCAACCTGGGCGAATAAGTTCACGGAAGCCATCCTTCCTCAGGTGCATGCCGATATCATGAAGAAGTACGCTGCCGATAAGAATGGCCGCATCGGCGTCCTTGAGCAGGTTCTCTTCCCAAACGTCATCTGGCACTAGGTCTACTGCCGATTGGAGGACGTTGTTGATGTGTTCGATGCCATGATCTGTGAAGCTTGGAAAAAAAACGAGTTTATTGTCTTGGAGGATCTTACCTGTTGCGTCCGCGAAAGAGCGGACAGAGGCTTCATATCTGCTGGAGTTGAGCAGTTCTTGGAGTTTCTGGGGAAATTGGACGGAAACCATAACAGGGTATTACTTTGGCTCCCGATTTTTATAGCATAACGTTTCTAGGTCAAGCTATTTTCTGAACCGTTTCCCTGTGGCCTGTTATACGTCTGGCTCAGGCGGAGTGGTTGGGGGGTTGGAGGCTTTGCCGGCGGCGAGTGTGGCCTCGGCGGCGTGCTTGTCGAGCAGGCTGTCGCCGATATCGGCGATGATGATGGCGGCCTCCTTCCAGAAGCGGGCCATGATGAAGAGGAAGGCCGCGTAGAGCAGGCCGCCGACAAACATGCCCAGGCCGGAGCCGAAGTTGTGGAACATGGTGCCGATGCCGCCGAAGACGGCGACCAGCGCGGCCAGGGCGGCGGCCGCATAGCCGAGATACAGCACCAGCGTGATGATGCTGCGAAAGGTGGGGTAGGCGGATTCCTGACGGATCCGGTCGAGGTATTGGCGTTTTTGGGTCGGTAGCATTGCAAGACAGGTTCGTTACCTGACTATGCTTTTGGGCTGCATGCGTCGATGCGAAATACGCTCTGGAGCGTAGGGTATTCGCTTTTGTTGCCATGGCCTCAACTTCCGCCCATGCAGCCCCGAAAGCGCGGAGCTCAGCCCTGGAAGTAATGGCCGGCCTCGAGATCCGCCAGCAGCGTGGGATGCGTCGGCTGCCAGTCCAGCTCACGCTGGGTTCGGGCGCTGGAGGCGGGGCAGTCGTTGCCGAAAAAATGGGCCATCCAGGCAAAGTGGGCGGTCGCGTCTTCGCCGGTTTTGGCGACGACGGGCAGGCCCAGGTGACGCCCGATGACCTCCGCAATCTCACGGGTCGGCACGCCTTCTTCGGCGATGGCATGATAGGCGGCTCCCGCGCTGCCCTGTTCGAGCGCTAGACGGTAAAGGCGGGCCGCGTCCAGACGGTGGACGGCGGGCCAGCGGCTGCTCCCGTCACCGATGTAGGCGGAGGCGCCCTGGTCGCGCGCGATGCCGATGAGGATGGGCACGAAGCCATGGTCGCCTTCGCCGTGGACCGATGGGGGCAGGCGCAAGACGGAGGCGCGGACGCCGCGTTGGGCGAGGGAACGCGCCAGGTGGTCGGAGGGGCCGCGGTAACGGGCCGCCCCGTCTTCTCCGGGCACGTCGTCTTCGGTCACGAGGCGGCCACTGGGCAGCAGCGCGCTGGCTGAGGTGACCACGAAGGGCTTGTCGGTACACCCGCGAGGGTTTCACCCAGGGCTTCGATGACGGCGTAGTCGCGTTGGGCCGAGGCCGGCAAGTTGGTAAAATCGTGGATGAAGGCGGTGTGGATGACGCCGTCGCAGGCGCTGGCCGCCACCTGAAGACTTTCGAGATCCTCAAGTGAGCCCCGGTGAACCGCCGCCCCGGCCTCGCTTACGCGAGCGGCGGACTCATCGGAGCGCGCCAACCCGAGAACGCGGTGGCCGGCGGCGATCAATTCCTGCACGACGGCCGATCCGACAAAGCCGGAGGCCCCCGTCACAAATACCCGCAAGGGGCGTTGCGTAGCTGTAGTCGTCATGGCCGCCATCATATCTCGCCCGCCGTGGCAGGTAAATGACGGGCAGTCCCGGATTCTTGCCAAATCGTCCAGGGTGATGTCTTGTGTGGCGCTCCTTGTCAGGTTATGTCTGCCATCGAGCATGGAACATTCGAGGCAGAGACTGGCGGAATTGATCAACGGCTTCGCACAGGGAGAAGGGCTGCAGGCGACGCCCATTCCCGGTGTCTATTGCACAAAAGTCTCAGCGCCGGACCTCGATTCCAGGCGGCGCTGGCGGGCGTGCCTGGCTATTATCGCCCAGGGCGCGAAAGAGATCCGGTTGGAGGATGCGCGCCACCGGCTGGAGGAGACGCACTACACCGCGTCACCGATCGATTTGCCCGTGATTACCAGCATTCCTGACGCTTCGCCAGCGCGCCCGTTTCTGGCGCTGCTGATCGATTTCGACCCGCTCGCCTTGCGCGAGATGGCGGCGTCGCTCGAGTCGGAGTTACGTGCGCCGGTGGCGGCCCCCCGGCAAGCGGTTTTTGTGGGCGAAACGGACGCAGGTCTGCTGCAAGCCGCCGTGCGTCTGGCGGAGTTCTTCACGCGCCCCCCCGATGCACGGGCGCTGGGTCCGCTGGTGGTGAAGGAGGCCTTTTATCACCTGTTACGCGGGCCGAACGGGCCGGCGCTTTATCAATTTGTGCGTGCGGGCACCCGAACGCAGCAGATCTACCACGCGATCTACAGCCTGCGCACCAACCTGGGCGGCGAGGTCGACATCGAGGCGCTGGTCCGGAGCGCGCGCATGAGCCGATCGGTGTTTTTTGCGCACTTCAAGCAGGTGACCGGCTTCAGCCCGATCCAGTATCTGAAGCGCATACGGCTGCTGGAGGCACGCCGTCTGATGGTCGAGGAAGGCACCACCGCCGAAGAGGCGGCGTTTCGGGTGGGTTACAGGAGCGCGCCGCAGTTCAGCCGCGAATACGCGCGCATGTTCGCCGCTGCCCCTCGGCGGGATGCGGCGGAGCTGATCCGGCAACAGCGCACGCTGGCCTCGTAGGCGCCACTAGCGCAGGTATTGCTCGAAGGCTTCCTTGTCCGCGGCCTTCATGTAGGCCTCTTCGCCGGAGATGGCGCCGTCCTTGTAGAGGGCGAGCAACGAGTTGTCCATCAGGCGCATGCCCTCAGCCGAGCTGCCTTCGATGATGCCGCGCACGTTGGAGATCTTGCCCGTGCGGATGGTGTTGGGCAAGGCATCGTGCTGCAGCAGGATCTCGTGGGCGGCGACGCGGCCCTTGGGCACGCGCTTGCACAGCAGTTGCGAGACGACGCAGCTGAGGCAGCTGGCGAGCATCACGCGGATCTGCGGCTGCTCTTCGGCGGGAAAGGCGTCGATGATGCGGTCGATCGTCTTGGGCGCGTTGTTGGTGTGCAGCGTGCCAAAGACGAGCATGCCCATGGAGGCGCAGTTGAGGGCCAGGCGGATGGTCTCGAGATCGCGCATTTCCCCGACCAGGATGATGTCCGGGTCGGCCCGCATGGCGCCTTTGAGGGCGTGGGCAAAGGAGTGGCTGTGTTCGCCGACTTCGCGGTGAACGATGACGGACTTTTTGCGCGGGTGCACAAACTCGATCGGGTCTTCGATCGTGATGATGTGCTTCTCGAAGTTCTCGTTGATGTAGTCGATCATCGCGGCGAGCGTGGTCGACTTGCCCGAGCCGGTGGGGCCGGTGACGAGCACGAGGCCTTCGCGGTAGGCGCACACGTCTTTCAGGACTACGGGCAGCTGCAGGGTCTCGAACGAGAGGATCTTGGCCGGAATCTGGCGGAAGACCGCGCCCATGCCCCAGTGGTTGAACAGGTAGCTGCCGCGAAAGCGGGCGAGACCATTGATCTCGTAGGCGAGGTCGAGGTCGCGGTGGGCCTGGAATTCCTGCCAGCGCTCGTCACTGGTGATCTCGCGCAGCATGCGCTCCATCACCGCAGGGGTGACGGCCTGTTGTCCGCGCAGGGCGGTAATGCTGCCGGAGGTGCGAATCTTGGGCGGCATGCCGACGGAGAGGTGGAGGTCGGAGCCTCCCTCGTCGAGCATCTGGCGCAAAAGGGTGTCGATGGCGGCCATGGCGTCGAGCTAGCGGAAGAGGCCACGCTTCTTGGGCGCGGCGTTGAAATTGTTGAAGGAGGCGAACTCGTCTTCGGTCGCGCCCCCGGTGCCTTCTCCGGAGATCTCGCGCATCAGCATACGGTTGCGCAGGTTGGCCGAGGCCACTTCGTCCGAAATCCGGCCATTGCGCCAGAGGTCGAGGATGGAGCTGTCCATCAGGCGCATGCCGTCGCGCTTGCCCGTCTCCATCACGTTGCCGAGGTTCTGGGTCTTGCCTTCGCGAATGAGCACGGAGACGGCCATGTTGCGCAGCAGCAGCTCGCTGGCGAGGGCAACGCCGCCGTCCTGGGCGGGCAGCAGGCGCTGGCAGACGATGCCGCGCAGGCTTTCGGCGACCATGGCGCGGATCTGCGGTTGTTGGGCGGGCGGAAATACGTCGAGCAGGCGGTTGAGCGTGGTCGCGGAATCGCTGGTGTGCATGGTGCCGATCACGAGGTGACCGGTTTCCGAGGCGCTGATCGCCATCTCGATGGTCTCGAGGTCGCGCATTTCCCCGATCACGATCACATCCGGGTCCTGCCGCAGCGCCCCCTTCAGCGCCTTTTTGAAGCTGCGGGTGTGTGGGCCCACGCTGCGCTGGGTGATCTGGCACTGCTTGGACGCGAAGACGTTTTCGATCGGCTCCTCCAGCACGATTACGTGGTCCTGGCGCTTCTCGTTCAGCTCACCGATCATGGCGGCCAGCGTGGTCGTCTTGCCCGAGCCGAGGGGGCCGGTGACGAGGATCAGGCCGTTGTGGTAGCTTAGCAGCTTGCGGATGCGTTCGGCGTCGGAGAATCCCAGCTCTTCGAGCGTCGGGACTTCGGCGCGCACAGTGCGGAAGACGCCCTGCACGCCGTCCTTATGGCGCATCAGGTTGGTGCGGAAGCGCATGCCGTTGTCGAAGGCGAGGCCGAAGTCGAAATCGTTCTCGGCCTCGAAATGCTGCCATTGCTCGGTGCTGAGCACGCTGCGCACGAGGTGGCGCACGAGGCGGGGGCTCAGCGGGTTGGGGCCGAGGTAGCGGATCTTGCCTTGCTCGCGCACAAACGGGCGGGAGGCGGCGGACAGGTGCACATCGCTGGCGCCGTCGCGCGTGGCGGCCATCAGCAGCCCCACCATGTGCCGTGCGAGCTGTTCCGAAGGCAGCTGGTCGAGTTGCTCGAAGCGCGGCAAGGCAGGCTTGGCGCTCGCGGTGGGCACGACGTGCTCCGGCGGGCGAATGACCGGACCCGCGTTGGCGGTGGCGACTGCTGCGGCCGGGGGAGCCCCGGCTGTGCCAGCGTTGCCCTGAGCCGCTCCGGCATCGCCTGTTGCGTTGTTGGCCGGTCCTGGCTGGCCGGCAGGCGCCCCGCGGCTTTTCTGCGGCGCGCCCGTCTCGATCTGCTGGACGAGGCCAGCGATTTCGTCGAGAAAGCCACCTCCGGCAGCCGGTTTTTCCGGTGCGGTGGGCTCTTGGGCAGCTGGCGGTGCGGGCTCAGGCTTGGCTCGCTTGGACGGTGCGTTGCTGGAACGGAGGGAAATGGGCTTGCGCTTGGGCGGTTCCGGCGGCGGTGCCTTGACCGATTTGGGGGCAGGCTCAACGGGCGCAGGTGGCGTGGGTTCCTCTTCGCGAAAGAGCGGCGGCTCGCTGGCCGGCGGAGTTTCAGGCTCCGGTTCTGGCGGCGGCACCTGCTCATCTGCGCCCTTGCGCGCGCGGGACGGCAGGGAAATGCGCGGCTTGGCCGGCTCGACGGGTTTGAAGGGATCCGAAGGGGGCAGCGTGCTCCAATCCTGGGCGGCGGCTTCGTCCAGGATCTGCTGCACCAGGTCGAAATCGTCCGTGATAGTGTATTCGAGCAGCAGCTCGGCAAACGTCACCACGTCCGCGTTATCGCCGGCGGCGACGGACAAGCGACGGCACGTTTCTTCGTCCAAAACGCCGCGCTGTACTGCCAGATAAGCAAACCAGATGACTTCGGGCCGCATGATGCACCTTATCGGCAGGATAAGAGAGCACCAAAGCAGTAAATTAGGATGTAGACCTTATTTTACAGGGTTTCTCAGCTGCGCAGACACGCGAAAACCCCTCCCGCATGGCGTCGGGAGGGGTAGGACTGGGCGGAGACAGGAACCGCGGTCAGTCCTCCGGGGGTATGGCAAAAGTATAGGCGTGCTCGAGCAAGCCCTGCTGTTGCAGAAAGCGCTCAAAGCTGGTGAAGGTGGCCGTCTGGTAGCCATTCGGCCCCTTGTCTTCGCCCTCCAGCACGTCGGCCAGGCCACCCCCGAGGCGATACCACAGGCCGAGCTCGACAACCTGGGGCTGGAAGTAGGCGCGCATGTCGGCGGTGAGGCGTGCGTCGTCGGTGGTGTCATAGAGCCCGGCAAACAGCACACGCAGCATCCAGGTGTTGCAGTTTTCGAACTGCATCCGGTGGGGATTGGCAAGCAGGTGGTAGGCTTCGCGCCGTAGTTCGCCCCCATGCTCGCGCAGGGCGGTGAGCGTCTTTTGCTGCAGGACTGGGACGGGGACGAGTACCCCGACGTCTGCCTCGCAGGAGCCGGCGAGAAACTCCGCCAGCGGTTGCACGGCCAGGTGGCTGTGGTGCTTGTCCTCGGCATCGCGAAACAGTTGATAGGTGAACCACTGCTCCACGATCTCGCCATCGGCGGCCACGGCGGGCTCGTAAACCAAATAGGCGCTGTGCACGTAGCGCATGTCGTCGGGCAATTGGGAGCGCGGGCGTCCGGTGCGGGCGATGATGGCGAGCGTGGTGTGTCCGGGTTCCAGCGTCTGCTCGATCTGCTGCTGCCACGCCGCGACCGTTTCGGGCGCGTGAAAGATCGCTCCGCTGGCCGAGCTGGCGTCGCCGGCCCAGACATGGGGGCAGAACCAGCAGTAGAGCAGGACGAGGAAAAAGCCCGGCCGAAGCCGGGCGGGGTGGGCTAATCGCGACATGCCAGGGCTTGGGCAGGGGTGGGGTCGGCCGTGGCGGGCGCGGCGGTGGCTTGTTCCGGAGCATGCCGGACGTCCTCACCGGTGGAGGTCTCCCAGAGGGTGTCGCCGGCATCGGCGGAGGCCTTGCCGAGCGCTTCGGCGGGCTTGCCGACCATCCAGAGCGGGACGGCTGCGGCGCCGGCGAGCACGCGAAAGCTGCCTTCGGTGGAGGCGGCGGCGCTGTCGCCGAGGGCGGTGCTGGCTTCGACGGAAGCCTCGGAGGCCTGCGAGAAGTTGTCGAAGGCGTTGCCCGCGTAGGTGGTGGCGGCTCCCAAGGGGAGCAGCGCGCAGAGGAGGATCGTGATACGGTTCATATGATTATGGGTTCGATTATTCGGGTTGAGAGTTGGGCTTGGCGGGCAGGAGGTCCTGCACGTATTGGCGCTGGCGCGGCGTCGGCTCGAAGGCTTCGACCAGTGGCCAGGTCACGTCGACCCGCGGTTGCTCGGGGTAGGCGGCGAGGGTGCGGGCGTCCCACTGGGAGACGAGCAGATCTACGTCGGCGGCGGCCATGATGTCGGGCAGTTGGGCGTCGATCAGCACCAGCAGGTCGTCGACGGGTGCCTTGGCGAAGGCCTGACGGTGTAATTGCCGCTGCAGGTCGCGCATGGATTGCTCGAGACGCCTGGCTTCGGCTGGATCACCGGCGGCCTTGGCCTGCGCGTAGGCCTGGCGGGTTCGCTCGATCAGGGCCTCGTGGCGGGGGCTGCCGGCGTAGGCAATGGCAATGGCGCGGGAGTCATAGACTCCGAGGGTCTGGGCTTGGTTCGCGGGTACGATTCCTCCGGCGAACGCCAGACCGGCGAACAGGAGGCGCGTGAATGCGTTCATGGTGATGGGGGGGCGGAAAAGTGTTCACGGTCGGGGGCGGCTAGAACTTCAGGCCGTCCCAGCTGGCTTGAACCTGTTCCGGGTGTGGGCTGGTGACGCTCTGGTTAGAGCCGATGACCAGGATGTGAAACAGGCTGGAGAGGCTAGCGGCCCCGAGAAGAGAAAGGAGAACGATTTTGCGGATGAGTTTCATGGCGTGTTCGTGTTGATGCCCATCCCTAAGAACGATGCGTGCCATCCCGCCGTCTGCGTTTGTGCAAGATGCTTTTAGTTAACGATATAAAATTTTAAAAATGCTTTGGAGTGACAACCTTTGGGTGCGATTGACTATACGTTTTATGTCGGATGGGGGACGTATTATGGCGGCTATAAGCCATGTTTCGACCGTGTTTGACTTTGACAATCGAGGGAACCCGGGAAATGTTCTTGTGTCCGCCTGCCACTACCGGTGGTCGGGCGCCAATTACTTATGTGTGGAATTTGCGGAGAGATTACCTGGAGAGAACGCGGACCTGATCTGATGGACGTTGCGGCCATGGCGCAGACCATGACCCGTCGCGGCCCGGACGGTTCGGGCATGGTCAACCAAGGGCGCGTGGCCTTCGCGCACCGGCGGCTCAAGATCATCGACCTCAGCGAGGCTTCCCAGCAGCCGATGGTCGACTCGGACCTCGGCCTCTCGATCGTCTACAACGGGGCGATCTACAACTATCCGGAGCTGCGCCGGGAGCTGGAGCGCAAGGGCTACCGTTTCTTCAGCCACGGCGATACGGAGGTCATCCTCAAGGCCTACCACCACTGGGGCGAAGACTTCGCGCGACACCTCAACGGCATGTTCGCGTTTGCCATCTATGAGCGCGACACCGGCAAGGTGGTGCTCGGGCGCGACCGCCTCGGCATCAAGCCTTTCTACTATGCGGACACGGATGACGGCGTGCGCTTCGCCTCTTCGTTGCCGGCCCTGCTGGAGGGCAAGGGCATCGACCGCAGCATCGACCCGGTGGCGCTCAACTACTACATGTCGTTCCACTCGGTGGTGCCGGCCCCGCGCACGATCCTCAACGGCGTGAAAAAGCTGATGCCGGCGACGCTCATGATCATCGAGCCCGACGGCACCCGTCGCGAGAACCGCTACTGGGACCTGCAATACGGCCCGCGCAAGGAACACGAGGGTTACGACTTTGAAGACTGGAAGGCCGCGACGCTCGACGTGTTGCGCACCTCCGTAAAGCGACGCCTGATCGCGGACGTACCGGTCGGCGTGCTGCTCTCCGGTGGTCTGGACTCATCCTTGATCGTCGGCCTGCTGGCCGAGCACAACGATCAGCGCATCGAGACCTTCTCCATCGGCTTCGAGACGGTGGGCGAGGAGCGCGGCGACGAGTTTCAGTACTCCGACGTCATCGCCCAACGCTACAACACCAACCATCACAAGCTGCCGATCGACAGCACCCGGGCGCTCTCCGCGCTGAAGGAGTGCATCGGCAACATGTCCGAGCCGATGGTCAGCCACGACAACGTGGGCTTCTACCTGCTTTCGCAGGAGGTGGCCAAGTTCGTCAAGGTGGTGCAGAGCGGGCAGGGCGCGGACGAGATTTTTGCCGGCTACCACTGGTATCCGCCCATGATGACGAGCCAGACGCCGGTGGACGACTATGCGCGCGTGTTTTTCGACCGCGACTTCGCCGAATACTGCGAGACGGTCAACCCGCGCTTCCATCAGCGCGATTTTGCCCGCGAATACGTGGCCGAGCACTTCGGCAGTGCAGGGGCGGACAGTGCGATCGACCAGGCCATGCGCCTCGATACCGAGGTGATGCTGGTCGAAGACCCGGTCAAGCGCGTGGACAACAACACCATGGCGGCCTCGCTGGAAGCGCGTGTGCCGTTCCTCGACCACGAAGTGGTGGAATTTGCGGCGTCCATGCCGGCCAAGTACAAGGTGCCGGAAGGCGGCAAGTATGTGCTGAAGGAGGCGGCCCGGCAGGTGATCCCGAGCGAGGTCATCGACCGCCCCAAAGGCTACTTCCCCGTGCCGGCGCTCAAATACCTGCGCGGCGAGTTCTTCGACTTCGCCAAGGACGCGTTGCTCAACGATCAGGCGCGCAGTCGCGGGCTCTATCAGGGCGATTACGTGGAAAAGCTGCTCAAGGACCCTGAGAAGCACATCACGCCGCTGCGCGGTTCCAAGCTCTGGCAGCTCGCGTTGCTCGAGCGCTGGTTGCAGACGCATGGCATCTAGAATGCTCAATTTCTGTTTCATTAGCCGGACCCCGTCTCTACCCGAGGGCGGGGCCTGACCATCTGATCCTGAATCGCACTTATGGACGCTTCCTCTCCCGGCGTGATACTCCCCTGCGGATGGGGCCGCCTGATTTTCGCGCATACCTTCATCGAGCCCGAGAAGGTGGCCGAGACCCTGCTGAATGAACAGCCCGGCCAGCGCGACATTGCTTACTACATTGTCGATCCGCACCTGGTGCTGAACCACGCACCGCAGTCGCTTTTCCTCGACCCCTCCAACTCCTACCGCCTGCAGTTTGCCGACTACGTGCCCTCGACGCGCGAGCGCAGCGGCTTTGTCATCGAGCCGGTGCAGTCGCGCGAAGACGTGGAGGAGGCCAACCGCATCTACGCGACGCTCAATATGGTCTCGCTGGATGTCGATTACGTGATGCAGCACCGCGACGGCGAGAAACTGCACTACGCCGTGGCCCGCCACGAGGGCAACGGCAGCATCCTCGGCGTCGTCATGGGGGTGGACCACGTGGCGAACTTCGACGACCTCGAGAATGGTTGCAGCCTGTGGTCGCTCGCGGTGGATCCCCAGGCGGAATTCCCCGGCATCGGCGAGTGCCTCGTGCGCTACATCGTGGAGTATTTCCGCGATCGCGGTCGCGCGCAACTCGACCTGTCGGTGATGCACAACAACAGCAATGCGATCCGGCTCTACGAGAAGCTCAATTTTCACAAGGTCGCGATCTTCGCGGTCAAGTGCCGCAACCGCATCAACGAGAAGCTCTTCATCGGCTCGCCGCCCCATCAGGGTTACAACCCGTATGCCACGATCATTATCGATGAGGCGATGCGGCGCGGCATCCACGTGGATCCGCTCGACCCCAAGCGCGGCTACTTCCGCCTGAGCCTCGGGGGGCGCGTCATCACCTGTCGCGAATCGCTCAGCGAGCTGACCAGCGCGGTCGCGATGAGCCGTTGCGACGACAAGGAAGTCACGCGCCTGCTATTCGAGCAGCACGATGTCGCGGTGCCGGCCCAGCGCCTCGCGGGCACGCCAGAGGAAAATCGCGCGTTTCTGGAGGAACAGGGCAGTCTGGTAATCAAGCCGATTCGCGGTGAGCAGGGCAAAGGCGTCTTCGTCGACGTGCGTACGCCGGAGGGCGTGGAGCAGTGCGTGGCCGCCGCCCGCGAGCAGGACGAGCGCGTGCTGCTCGAGCAATACGTGGAGGGTGACGACCTGCGTATCATCGTGATCAATTACGAGGTGGTGGCCGCCGCGATCCGCAAGCCGCCGGAGATCTGCGGCACCGGCCAGCACACCGTGAAGTCGCTCATCGAGAGCTTGTCGCGCCGTCGTTCGGCCGCCACGGGGGGCGAGAGCCGCATCCCGCAGGACAGCGAGACGGAGCGCAGCGTGCAGGAAGCAGGCTATGCCATGGACAGCGTGCTGCCGCAGGGCGAGATCCTGCGCGTGCGCAAGACGGCCAACCTGCATACCGGCGGTACGATTCACGATGTGACCGACGATTTGCATCCAGAGCTGGCGGCCGCGGCCGTGCGGGCCGCCCAGGCGCTCGAGATCCCGGTGGTGGGGCTCGACTTCATCGTCAAGAGCGCGAAAGACCCCAACGGCTACATCGCGATCGAAGGCAACGAGCGGCCCGGCCTGGCCAACCACGAGCCGCAACCGACCGCCCAGAAATTCATCGACCTGCTCTTCCCGCAGACGGTGCAGAGCGGCAACGCGCCCGCCAAGCAGGCGGAGGAGGTGCCGTCGTAAGACCCGCGTAACCGCCGGAGGCGGAGCGCACACGCCAGGAAAAGCCTGCCGCCGCGTTGAAGCAGAGTCGGGTGCAAACCCGTTTCATTTTTTACGTGTCATCAGGGCTGCATTCGTGGTTTGCTTCTGATTATGGCCGTGTCTTTACCACTCGATTACCTCCAGGACATGTTGCTGGAGCTGCTGTCGATCCACAGCCCCACCGGTTATACCGACCCGGTGGTGCGGCGGGTTTCGGAGGAGCTCGGCAAGATGGGCGTGCGTTATGAATTGACGCGGCGCGGGGCGATCCGGGCGACATTGCCGGGCGAGGTCTACAGCCCCGACCGCGCCGTGGTGGTGCACCTCGATACCCTCGGGGCGCAGGTAAAGGAGCTGAAGGAAAACGGCCGGTTGGGCCTGACGCCAGTCGGGACGTGGTCCGCCCGCTGGGCCGAAGGCGCGCGCGGGAGCATCTTTACCGACTCGAAGCTCTTTCGAGGCAGCATTCTGCCGCTCAAAGCCAGCGGTCACGTCTACGACGACGAGGTCGACAAGCAGCCGGTCAACTGGGACAACCTCGAGATGCGGGTCGACGCGCCGCTCTACAACAAGCGCGACCTGCTCGAGGCCGGCTTCAACGTCGGTGACTTCGTGGGCATCGACAGCCAGGCCGAGCTGTTGCCCAACGGCTACATCAATGCGCGTCACCTGGACGACAAGGCGGGTGTGGCCACAATGCTGGCCGTCATCAAGTTCCTCAAGGAGAGCAAGATGAAGCTGCCGGTGGATTGTCACGTGCTCTTCACCATCAGTGAAGAGGTGGGCATCGGTGCTTCGGCCGGCCTGCACGGCGACGTGGCCGAGATGGTGACGATCGACAACGGCACGATGGCGCCCGGCCAGAACACGATCGAGCGTGGGGTGACGGTCGTCATGGCGGACAGCTCCGGCCCGTTCGACTATCACCTGACGCACTTCCTGCTGCACTTGTGCCGCGATCACGGTATTACGCATGCGCGGGACATCTTCCGCTACTACCGTTGCGACAGCGCCTCGGCCATCGAGTCGGGCAACGACATCCGCACCTCGCTGATCACTTTCGGCCTGGATGCCTCGCACGGTTACGAGCGCACCCATCTGGATTCGCTCAACTCGGTCGGCCAGTTGCTGGTCTCCTACATGACGAGCCATCCGATCTTCAAGCGCACCAAGAGCGCGCACATCTCGCTGCAGGACTTCCCGGAAACCCGCAAGGTGCCCGTGGCGACCCGCGCGGCGGACGAACCCGACAATGTGGCGCAGCTGCCGCTCGACGAAGCCAAGACCGACCGCGGCGAACGCCCGCGCGACGATTCCAAGAAGGTGATGCCGAACGCGTCGAAGGAAGACACGCCGTAGGGCGCTCTATTCGATGCTGATGTGCAGCTCGACGGTATCGTCGGGCAAGTATTGCTCGAAGTCGGTCGCAAAGCGGCGCCGATGGGGGCAGTCGGGCTGGGAGAAATATTCCCAGGCTGCCCGCCAGGCGGCGATCGAGGCCTCATTCTTAGGCCCCCGTTGGGCAAAGACGAGGTAGCGTCCCGGCTCCAGGCAGACGGTGGCTTCGTGATCGCAAGCGCTGACGTTGTCCATCCCTGCCAGGACGGTGTAAGCGCCCTCCTGGCCGCTTTCGAACTCGTGGTAAACGCCGTAGATGCGTTCGCCGCCTCGCGCAATTTGCGAGGGAAAGTCGGACGTCAGGTAACGACTCCAAAGCTGTCCGATAGGGGAGAAGTCGGAGAGGTCGTTTTGGTGGTGAGTGGTGCGCACGGAGCGTCCCACCACGGTCGGAGGTGCGGAAAGCGAGACAAGCGTGGGCTGCATAGCGAGAAGGCGACGGGATTTTAGAACAGAAGCTGGCCTGGACGCAATGTCCGTTCGTGCGGCGACTCCGCAGGTTGCCGGGGAGGAGCAGGGGACCGCTCCCTTCTGGAGCGGTCCGGGCAAGCGAGGCAGGAGGACCGGAGTTTCGGCCGGAGCGACTGGTAGCGCTTCTGCAGCGGAGCTGGGCAGTACAGCACGATCGGAATTCGTGGCTATGATATAGTGCGATAGCCAAAAGGCAAGGTATTTCAGCAGCCGGCAGTGAGGGCTGAGGGCTGCAAAAGGCTCCCGATTCGCGGCAAATCGGCATTGCGGTCGAGGGCGGAATCTGCTGACTGGGGGCTATGTCGGAACAAGCCTCCAAAGCCTACGCCAAAGCCGGGGTGGACATCGCCCTGGCCGATCGCCTGCTCGACCGCGTCAAGCCTGCCCTCAAGCGCGCCACTCGTCCGGAGGCGCTGGGCGCCATCGGTGGTTTCGGCGGCCTGTTCGACATCTCCAGCCTGGCCCAGCGGTTCAAGCATCCGGTGCTCGTCAGCAGCACAGACAGCGTGGGCACGAAGGTGAAAGCGGCTACGTTGGCGCGTAAATACCGCGGCCTCGGCCACGACATCGTCAACCACTGCTCCAACGACGTCGCCGTGTGCGGCGCGGAGCCGCTGTTCTTTCTCGACTACTACGCCACGGGCAAGCTGGAAGAGTATGCCTACGTGGAACTGCTCGAGGGCCTCTCCGAAGCCTGTGTGGCGGGCAATGTGGCCTTGGTGGGCGGTGAGACGGCCGAGCTGCCCGGCGTGTATATCGACGAGGAATTCGACCTCGTAGGGGCCATCGTCGGCGTGGTGGAGAAGTCCAAGCTCCTGACTGGCGATGCGGTGCGCCCGGGCGATCAACTGATCGGCCTGGCCTCGACGGGCCTGCACACCAATGGTTTTTCGCTCGCCCGCAAGATCTGCTTCCAAGAGCAGAACTGGCAGGCAGACACGCCGCTGCCGGACTATGAAGACCTTACGGTGGGCGATGCCCTGTTGGCGCCACACCGTAACTACGCGCCCTTCCTGCAGTCAGCACTCGCGCTCTTCAACAAGGCCGAGCGGGCCGACATCCGCGAGGGCAATGCGATCTTTTCGGTCGCCCACATCACGGGGGGCGGCTTTACCGGCAATATCCCTCGCGTGCTGACGGACAAGGTCGACGCGGTGGTGCGCACGAGCGCGTGGGAGCCGCTCCCGATCTTCCAGACCCTGGCGAAATACGGCGAGGTCAGCTACGAAGAGCTGCACGAAGTCTTCAACATGGGCATCGGCCTGGTGATGGCGGTGGCGCCGGAAGCGGTGGAGCAGATCACGGCCAGTGCCGAAGAGTCCGGCCACCGCGCCTACCACATCGGCGAGATCGTGGCGGGCCAGGGTGAGGTGCAGCTGCAACAGTAGGCGCGCCTCACCTCCGCTGATACCGTCGGTTTAGGCCGTCAGCAACAGTTCTTCTTTCCGCTTGGTCTTGGCAGGTTGCGGGGGGCGTTGCGGTGCCTGCGGCGGCTTGGCGCCGGCCTGGACAAAGGAAATCCTGCGGGTGGGGCCGACGACGGTCCCCTGTTGACGACCGCTGAGCACCATCAGGCTCTGGACGAGTTTCTTGAGGCTTTCGGATTGCTGGTTCAGCTCCTCCGAGGCTGCGGCGGTCTCTTCTGCCATGGCGGCGTTGGTCTGTACCACCTGGTCGAGTTGCGACACGCCTTGATTGATCTGTTGCACGCCCTGGCTCTGCTCGCTCGATGCCGTGGCGATGTCCCGGATGCGGGAGGTCACTTCGCTGGAGGCGTCGAGGATGGATTGGAAATTGTCGCTCAGACGCAGGCTGATCTGGAGGCCGAGGTCGGCCTGCTCCACGGATCCCTCCAGCTGGGCGGCGGTCTCACGGGCGGCCTTGGCGCTGCGCTGTGCGAGGTTGCGCACCTCTTCCGCCACGACGGCAAAGCCCGACCCGGCATCACCGGCACGTGCGGCCTCGATGGAGGCGTTCAGGGCGAGAATGTTGGTCTGAAAGGCGATTTCGTCCACCGTCTTTGTAATCTGGGAGACGCGGGCGGCAGCTTCCCGAATGCTGTCCATGGCGGCTTTCATTTCGCCTGCAGTCTGGCTGCCTTCCTGCGCCGCGTCTTCGGTCCGGCGGGCGTAGGGCATGGCATCGCCAGCGGAGGTGGCGTTGCGCGCAGTGGTGGACGAGATTTCTTCGAGCGACGCGCTGGCCTCTTCGAGGGAGGAGGCTTGTTCGGTCGCACCATCGGCGAGGGTCTGCACGGCGGAAGAAATCTGGCCGGTCGCGACGTTGATCTGCAGGGTGCCGGCGTCGATGGTCTCGGCGAGGCCGGCGAGGGTGTTGCTCGTTTGCCGGATGATCCACAGCAGCCAGGCGAGCCCGATGACGATGGCGCTACCGATCCCGACCGTGGCCAGGACCTCGGAGCGCGCGGCCATGGTGTCGAAACGTGCGGTGCAGTTGGCCAGGTGCTGATTTTCGTAGTGGCGCAAATCGTCGACCAGCGTCCGGATCTCGTCGAGATTGGCCTTGCTCTGGGCCTTTTTGAGATCCTCGGTCAGGACCTCCATCGACAGCGTCCCGGCCGTCACGGCCTGGCGATGGACGATTTCGGGTTGCAGGTCGTGCTGATCCCAGTCGAGGGCCAGTGCTTCGATCCGTTCGACCTTCGCGAGAAACGCCGGCTTGCCCTGCAGCAGTGCCTTGCTCTCCTGGAGCAAGGGCGCGAGCTCGGGACTCGCCTGACGGTAGGGGGCGAGAAACGCCTCGTCTCCGGTAATGATGTAGCCGCGCACGCCCGTCTGCATGTCCGCCAACTTCAGGCGCAGTTCGTCGATGTGCTCGATCACGTCGGTGGAATGCGAGACATCATGCTCGAGTTCGAGCATACGATCCACATTGTGATAAAGCACGATCGCGCAGCCAGCGATCACGGTAAAAGATACCGCTGTGGCCGTGAGGATCTTGGCGCGAAGAGACTTGAGACGTAACCGCATAATGGGGAGGACGAACACGAGTTTGCTATTAGTTTCGGTTCGTTTTGCTGCGGCTTTATCTAATCATGGATGCTTAAATTGTAAAAGTTAGGAAAAAGCGTATTTGCGCGCCGGAGATCGTCGTAGGCTTCTAGAAAGAATCCCCGAGCAGGCCGCTGGATTGCAGACCGTTGAAGACGAACTGCACGGCCATGGCGGCGAGGATCAGGCCCATCAGGCGCCGACTGACCCGCAGGAGCAGGGGGTTGAGCCACCGGACCCCATGCGAGGAGAGCCGCAGAACGAGAAACGTCACGCACATGACCAGCACGACGGAGACGTAGAGGATCGTCATGTGCAGCCACGTCGTCGCCTGGCTCTGCAGCAGCACCGCGGTGGAGATGCCCCCGGGGCCGGCCAGCAGCGGGACGGCGAGCGGCGTCACTGCGATATCGTCGCGCCGGGCCGCGTAGGCGCTTTCCTCCGGTGTGATCTGGCGGCGCGACTCCTCGGCCTTGAGCATGTCGAGCGCGATGAGGAAGAGCAGCACCCCGCCCGCGACCTGAAAGGCCGGAATGGTGATGCCCATCGCGCGGAAGATCACCTCACCCAAAACTGCGAAGGCCAGCAGCACGCACCCCGCCACGATACAGGCCACCCGCGCCATGTAGACGCGCTCGTGCGGCGTATTGTCGGGCGTGATGGCCAGAAACAAGGGGACAGCCGAGATGGGCCCGCTGATGACAAACAGCGAAACCGGGGCCAGAAGGAGAAATTCCAGGGCCGTCATATCGAGGGCACCCTATGCAGTAACGATGAGGATTTCCAGCCTAGGTTGTTCAAACGTTGTGCGGAGGGCAGGTGACGGCATTGTGAATTGACCTTGACAAGGGCGCTTGCGAGTTGACAGCCGCCCGCATCCGTAGATTATGCTTATTTTCGTAGATGAGCAACGCACCGCGTTCCACTTACGACGACCCGGAAGTCTGTGAAGACAGACCGTCTTTTCGTCGGGTGTTGGTGCTCAACCGCAACTGGCAAGCGGTGAACATCATTGGCGTCAAGCGTGCCTTCAGCCTGCTCTGGCAGGAGCACGCGCGCGTCATCAACACCTTCGACGGGCAGTTTCTGCCCATGTCCACGGCCGAATGGCTCGCGTTTTCGGACGAAGCCGCCAGCAAAAACCTGAGGTATGCCGAGTGGGTGCGCACCATCCGCCGCAACATCCTGATGCCCAAGGTGCTTTTGCTGCACGACTACGACCGGCTCCCGATCGCAGAGGTCAAGTTCAACCGTCAGAACATCTTCGAGCGAGACAATTATACCTGCCAGTACACGGGTAAGGTGTTTCGCGCCAAGGATCTGACGCTGGATCACGTGATCCCTCGCGAGCGCGGCGGGCGCACCTCCTGGGAAAACATCGTCACCTGTTCCCGCGAGATCAACGCCCGCAAAGCCAACCGGCTGCCCCATGAGGCCGGGTTGAGGCTCATCCGCAAGCCTTCCCGCCCCAAATGGCGCCCCTTTGTGGCCATCGTCGCTGGCTCCGACATCGACGAAAGCTGGGCTCAATTCCTTCATGTTGAAAAAAGCGCGTCTTAAGTACCTGAAATTCATCCAGGAAGAGCGCCCCCGCAACCGGCGGATGCGCTCGCCGAAGCTGATTCATCAGCCGGCTCCCGCCCCCGGCACCTCGCGTGCCGTGTTACAGAAAGCGCCCTGGCTCGAAATGGTCGCGTAGTCGTCAGCCCGACGGCCCGCGATTTTTTTTGTGCCCACAGCACTCCGCGAGACCTGATCCGCCCCGGCGGATCGGGAGGGGAGAGAGGTTTCCCGCTCAGCGCTCGCCAAAGAGGCGCAGCCAGGCTGCGCGCACGCGGGCCGGAGCGTAACGGGCGTCGAAGTGCTCGCGCAGGGCTGCCGGATCGGTTGTGCGGCATTGCAGTGCCTCGCGCAACTGGAGCACCGCGTCGTGAGCTTGGCGTGTTGTGAAGTTGGCGGGCAAGATCTGGCAGTCGGGGCTGCGCAGGGCGATCTCGCGCGTGCCGCCGCGGTCGGACGCGATCCAGGGCAGGCCCAGCTCGGTGGCTTCGAGCAGCGTCACGGGCAGGCCTTCGCTGTGGCGTGAGAAGAGCACCATGCCGTGCATCCGGGAAAAGTGTTCGAGCAGTTCGCGGCGCGACTCATAGCGCCCGTGGTAGTGCACGCGCCGTACGTCTGCGAAGTCCTCCGCCGTGTAGCTCTCGCCGCTGCCGAAGAGGTGCCACTCCACATCCTGCAAGTCGTGGGCGCTGGCCAGTTGCAGGATCGTATCGATGCCCTTGGAAACGGTCAGGCGTCCGGCGAAGATCAGCCGCCAGGGCGGGCCGTCCGGCGGCGCATAGGTCTGGGGGGAAGGCTCCCAAGGGTAGAGGTAGGGCAGGTGGATCACGTTGCCGCCGGGGCGATCGAGGCCGGCCAGCAGGTTGTGCCGCGTGGCTTGGGAGCAGGCGACGAGGGTGGGCGCGCTTTGCAGCGCCAGGCGAAACGGCAGGTTCCAGCCCGCGCGTTCCTCGGCGGCGGCGGAGGTATGGTGGTGGTGGATCAGCCGGGTATCCCGGTGCCCCGCCTGCCAGACCAGGGGGACGAGTCCGCCTTGACCATTGGTGTAGATCACGTCCCAGCGCTGCTCGCGGAGCTTGAGGATTTGCCGGGCGAGCCAGACCGTCTTCTGGCGGTTGCTGGCCTCGCCGCGGGAGAGCGGCAACAGGCGCAGGTGCACCCCCGCCTCGTGCAGGTTGTCCTGGACGCGCCGATGGAGGGAGTTGCTGGTCGACAGCAGCGTGACGGACCACCCCGTCCCGCGCAGGAGCATCGCCGTCTCCGCCAGATGGCGCTCAATGCCACCCAGGGAGTCGAGCTGGGGCGAGTAAATGAGGATTCGACGTCGCACCAGCTCCCATGATTCTATAACGTCGCTTCAACTGCAATCCCCAAACCGTATGGCGCGCATCCAGATTACCCTGCCCGAGAGCTACGATTACGAAACGACCTTGCCCGTCCGCTTGACTGACCTCAACTACGGCCAACACCTTGCCAACGATCGCGTGCTGGCGCTGGTGCACGAGGTGCGGGTACAGTGGCTGGCCGCGTTGGGCCTGACGGAACTCGATCTGGGCGAAGGCGTGGGGTTGATCCAGGCCGATGCCGCCGTGCGCTACCTCTCCCAGGCGCGCTGGGGCGACGCCTTGCGCGTGCAGCTGGCGGTGCAGGAGATGCGGCGCAGCGGCTTTGGGTTGGTCTACCGGCTCTCGCACGCGGCGACGGGGCAGGATGTTGCGCAGGTGCAGACCGGTTTTGCGTTTTTCGACTATCGGCAGCAGCAGGTGACGCGTGGGCCGGCGGCGTTCATTCAACGTTGGCCGCGAGACTAGCTCCCGGCGAGATGGCGCCCCATTTGGGTGCGTGGCACCGCGGGCAGCAGTGGGCGCAGCCGTTGACGTTGGGGTGATGACGGCGTGCCTTGCGGATGGCCTCGTAGCAGTTGAGGCTGTAGCCAAGCTCGATGCGCTCTGCTTCGGGCGCGACGTGCCGACACGCGGCGGTATGCACCTCGTAGCCGATTCCTTCAGGTGAGTAGCTGACGAAGTAGCGTTTCATGTGGGGGGAGCGGGGTAAACGGTTAGCTAAGTAAATGCTGGTTATTACAATGCCCGGCCTGCCAGCGGCAGCAAGCTCCAATCCTGAAGAAGACGCGGTCGCACTAGGGGGGATAAGGTTGGCTGATGCGGTTGCGAGACGGGAGCGGCTGGTTAGGGTACGCATTGCCATGAGTACCCCCGACGAGTTTGCCCATTTCATCAGCGCCCAAAATCCCATCTACGGCCGCGTGCTCGAGGAGCTGCGCCAAGGTGACAAGCGATCGCACTGGATGTGGTTCATTTTTCCGCAGCTCAAGGGCCTGGGCCGTAGCGAGACGGCGCGCCGCTATGCCCTCGACTCGCTGGAGCAGGCCGAGCGCTACCTGCAGCATCCCGAGCTGGGCCCGCGCCTGCGCGAATGCACCGAGACGGTGATGCAGGCGCCGGAGCACAAGTCGGCCGAACAAATCTTTGGCGATCCGGATTACCTGAAATTCCGTTCGTCTATGACGCTCTTCGACCAGTGCGAACCCAACGGCACCTTCCGGCAGGCGCTGGACCGCTTTTACGATAGCCAGCCGGACCTGCGGACCCTGGAATTGATCGGCCGGGTCTAGCGACCGGGAGCGCAGGACCGCCTGGCCGGAGCGGCAGCAGCATCTGGTAAAGACCGTTGACAATTCGGCCCGTTTGGTGCCCTTTCAACAGATCCATGGCGTCTCCAGAAACCCTCTACGAGCGGGTTGCCGACCAATGCGTCTTGCCCGTCGGCCAGCGACCGGACTTGAAAAAGTGGACTACCCATCTCTCCGACGATGTCGTGGGAGACAAGCACGATGGGGTAGAATACCTGCACAAGCTCAGTAGCGAACTGGCCGAGCTGCAGCGTCGCCTGCACGCGGAAAAGCAGCACAAGGTCCTGATCATCCTGCAAGGGATGGATACCAGCGGCAAGGGCGGCACCGTGCGTCACGTCTTCCGCATGGTCAACCCGATGGGGGTGCACGTGGCACCGTTCGACAAGCCCACGCGCAAGGAGCTGAGCTACGACTACCTCTGGCGCGTGCACGCCCGCGTGCCGGCCAAGGGCGAAATCTCGATCTTTGACCGCAGCCATTACGAGGACATCGTCACGGTGCGCGTCAACGAGCTCTTCCCCAAGGAAGTCTGGCAGCGCCGTTACCGCCACATCCGCGAGTTTGAGCGCATGTTGGCTGACGAGGGCACGACGATCCTCAAGTTTTTCCTGCACATCAGCAAGGACGAGCAGAAGAGTCGCCTGAAGTCGCGTCTGGAGAACCCGGAGAAATACTGGAAGTTCGATCCGAGCGACATCAGTGCGCGCGAGCGTTGGGACGCCTACATGCAGGCCAATGCCGACGTGCTGGAGAAGTGCAACGCCGAGGACGCGCCCTGGTACATCATCCCCGCGGACCGCAAATGGGTGCGCAACATCCTCGTGGCGGAGGTGGTGGTGCGCAAATTGCGCGAGATGGAGATGGACTTTCCCGCGGCGCACTTCGACCTCGAGTCGGTTTCCTTCGATTAGGGGGATTTTGGGCAGCGCCAGGTAGAAAAACTTGTCTGCCCATCGGTTGCACATACCCCTTTCGTGGTTACCGTGCCGCATGCCTACCTATCACCATTTTCAAAAAACACTTGACCTTACCTGACTTTCGTGGTTACCGTGCCGCATGCCTACCTATCACGCCTACGCCGCGAAAGAACCCAAGGGCAAGCTGGAGCCCTTTGAATACGATCCAGGCCCCTTGGGAGACGACGAAGTCGAGATCAAGGTCGAATACGGTGGCCTCTGCCACTCCGACCTTTCCATGCTCAACAACGATTGGGGGATGAGCCAGTACCCCTTCGTGCCGGGGCACGAGATCGTCGGCATCGTCAATCAGGTGGGGCCGCACGTGAAAAACGTGGAGGTCGGCCAGCGCGTCGGCCTCGGCTGGTTCTCCCACTCCTGCACGCATTGTGAGCAGTGCATGGACGGCGATCACAACCTTTGCCCCGAAGGGCAGGGCACCATCATCGGGCGCCACGGCGGCTTTGCCGACTACGTGCGCGGTGGGGCCGAGTGGATCATACCGCTGCCGGACGATCTCGACGCCAAGAAGGTGGGCCCGCTGTTCTGCGGCGGCATCACGGTCTTCAACCCGATCATGCAGTACGATGTGCGCCCGACCCAGCGCGTCGGCGTGATCGGCATCGGCGGTCTCGGCCACCTGGCGCTGCAGTTCCTGCGTGCCTGGGGCTGCGAGGTTACGGCCTTCTCCCATAGCCCGGACAAGGAAGCCGAGGCGAAGAAGTTCGGCGCCCACCACTTCGTCAATACCAAGGAAGAGGGGGCGCTGGAGAAGCTGCAGGGCTCCTTCGACTTCATCCTCTCAACCGTCAACGTCGAGCTGCCGTGGGAGGACTTCCTGAAGACGCTGCGCCCCAAGGGCCGCTTCCATATCGTCGGCGCCGCCCCCAAGGTCGAGAGCAGCGTGATGACCTTGCTCGCCAACCAGCTCAGCATTGGGGCCACGCCGATGGGCAGCCCCGCGACCACCGCCACGATGCTGAAGTTCTGCGAGCGCCACAACATCCTGCCGCAGACCGAGCTCTACCCGATGAGCCAGATCAACGAGGCCTTCGAACACCTCGAAGCCGGCAAGGCCCGCTACCGTATCGTGCTCGAGGCCGGCAAGTAGAACGCCCCCTAAGCCCATTTTGAGTCCGAGCCGGAACGTGCGCCGTTCCGGCTTTTTTTGTGCCCGTCAGTGCATAGGAGGTGTGGAGGCGTTTTTTATACACTTCGCTGTCAATTACTTCGGAAAAGCGTCTTGACGTAATAATGGTACTGAGACTCAGTACCAATAAATAATTTGAGAAATAGTCACATTCTCAATCATACACCTCCATCTCTTGGAGATTCCGAACGATGAAGAAACACCTCACCTCTCGCACTCGCTGGGCTTTGCTCGGCCTCTTCGCGTGGGCGGCCAGTGCCGCAAACGCTTCCGTTATGCTCGTCGACGTCACCATGCCTGGCCTTCAGGAAACGGTGGCCTGGGAAAGTCCCGACCTGAACAACGCCAACACCTCGCTGACACCGACGACGGGAACCGGCACCATCACGCCGATCTCACCGGGTTATCAGGCCTCGGCCGGTTTTTATAGCTGGCAGGGTGACTTTGGCGCCGAAGTCACGAGCAGTTCGACGTTCGACACCCAGAACGTGGTCTTCCAGCTCGTCATGATGGCGAACCCGGATTACACGACGGAACAGATCCTCAACTACGACGGCTCCTATCTGCCGGAGTTCGACATGGAAGTCGGCTACGCCGGCGGTCCTACCTTGAACTACAACGGCGGGACCCAAGGTATCCAGGCCACCCTCTCGGAAGTGGTGGCGGGGCCGACCCATACGACGATTTCCGGCTTCGAAGGGGAGCTCTCTTCCTATGCATGGCAGTGGGACCTCTCCGGCATCACCGACGATATCTCGTCGGTCAGTATCACCGCACCGATCATCGCTCACCAATCGACGGTAGAAGCGCGTCTCGACCTCGGCAGCTCATTCTCCTCTCTGGCCGCCGTGCCTGAGCCGCAGACCTATGCGCTCATGCTAGGCGGGGTTGCCTTGGCCTTTGCCGCTTTCCGACGTCGACGTGTCGGTTGATTCCGCCTTAGTGGTCCTCATGCTCATGGGCAGCGGCACTCTCTTTGCCCCGGGGTGCCGCTGTTTTTAGTTGGGTCCGAAGGGTCCGAACTTGCACCGTCCGGGATAGCGCTCCTCTCGTTGCGGACGCTTGGCGCCCCTCGCTACTCTTCGACGGACTTCACCAGGGGCAGCCAGAGGCGCATGGTCGTGCCCTGGTCGCTGGTGGTGAGCAGCTCCACGTCGCCGTTGTGGCTTTGCATGATGCGTTTGACGATGGCCAGGCCGAGACCGGTGCCGCCGCGACGGCCGGTGAGAAAGTTGTCGAAGATGCGGTCGCGCAGGTGTTCGGGCACGCCGTTGCCGTTGTCGGAGATGTCGATCATGGCCACGGGCTGGTTGTCGCGCTGCTCGTGGTGCACCCAGATCTCGATCGTGCCGCCGTCGCTCATCGCCTGCATGGCATTGATCAGCAGGTTGAGGATGGCCTGCTGGATCTGGCCCTTGTTGACTTCGACCAGAATTTCCTGATCGGGCAGGCGGTGGAAGCGCGGGTCGATGCCGCGTTGCTGGAATTTCAGGCGCACGAGCAGCAGCGTATCTTCGATCAACTGGTGCAGGTCGTAGCGCGCACGCAGGTTTTCGCGCGATTTGCCGAAGCTGAGCACCTTGGAGACGATGCTCTCCAGTTGATCGATCTTTTCGCCGATGATGGCCGCATCCTTGGCGCGCATGTCGCCCTCCTCGAACTGGAGGTCGAGGCTCTCGAAGAGCAGGCGGATGACGGTGAGCGGGTTACGGATCTCGTGCGCGATCTCGGCGGACAGCAGGCCAAGCGTCGTCAATTGCTCGCTGCGGCGCAGGTGCTCTTCCTGACGGAAGATGCGGGCGTAGAGGCGCACGTTCTGGATTGCGACCGCCGTCATACTGGCCAGCGTCTGGCAAAGGCGTTTTTCCTCGTTGTTGAAGCGGTGGGGGCGGTCGGTGTAGGCGTTGAGCACGCCGATGACCTCCTTCTCGTACTCGATGGGGCAGGAGAGCATCGAGACGAGGTCCTCGCTTTGGATGAGGCTGATAAAGTGATGTTCCTCCGTCCGCCGCAGGTCGTTGACTTCGATTTGCTTATGGCGGCGGATTGCGGTGCCGATGGCGGAGTCGCCGACCGAGATGCGCTCGGAGTAGCGTCGGCCCGGCACGCCGGCGAGCGCGCGCAGGGTCAGGGTGTCGCCATCTTCCTCGAGCAGGAAGAGGGAGCAGATGCGGCAGCCCATCAATTCACGCGCCTCCGAGACCACGCTCTTGAGCAGGTCGGGCAGCTCGCGCTTTTTCACGATGGAGCGCGCGGTGTTGATCAGGGCCTCGAGCTGGTCTGCCTTCTGGGCCAGCTTCTTGATCAGCCACAGGCGGTTGAGCACGCGCGCGGCTTCGTTGGTCAGCAGGCTGAGGACTTTGAGGTCTTGCTCGGCAAAGGCGTCGGTGCTCTCGCTGTCGCAGTTGACCACGCCGATGCACTCGCCGTTTTCCGCGAGGATGGGCACGGCCATCTCGCTGCGGATCTCCGGCTTGACCAGCACGTAGCGCGGGTCTTCGCGCACGTCGGGCACCAGGAGCGGGCGCGCGTGCAGGGCCACCCAGCCGGTGACGCCTTCGCCCAGGCCCAGGCGGGTCTGCTTGGCGTCGGTCGGGAACCCGCGCGTCACTTCGATTTCGAGCTGGCGGGACTCCGGGTTGATGAGTTCGATGGCGGCACTGTGGCAGGGGATCACCCGCATGATTTCGTCGACGACGAGCTCCAGGGCTTCGTGGGGGTCCTGGGTCTGGTTGACGAGGCTGGTGATCCGGTACAGCGAATCGATAATGTCGGTCTCGGTCATCTCTGGAGCGAGCATCTACAATCTCCCGGGACTGTCGGTGCCGCTAGAGCGCGTCTTCCATCCCGCTGATCGAGTCTACAATCTCATTCAGGCGGGTGCGCAGGGCCAGCAAATTCTCACTGTTGCTGGTGCGCTGGTGCGAGGCCGGCTCGATGTAAAAGGTGTCGACGGCCACATTGCGCTCGGTCGAGATGCGCGCGAAGGTGATGTCGAAGCCGTGATCGTAGATCGCCTTGGCCAGACGGTAGAGCAAGCCGATGGTATCGGTGGCCTGCACCTCGATGATGGTGCGGCGCAGGTTCAGCTCGTGGTAGACGTCCACCCGGGGCGGCAGCGGTGCGCGCAGGCGCTCCGTGCGTCGCAGGTAGGCGCTGCGCTGGTGCTCCTTGGCGAGCTTTTCGATGCGGGGCATCAAATCGGTGTTGTTGAGCAGCGCTTCCTCCAGGTTTTTCTGGAAGACGCGTTTGGCGTCGGGATCGCGAACGATGCCGCCGTCGGGCTCGCAAACGTAAAAGGTGTCGATGGTGATGTGGTCGGCGCGGGTGAGGGCCTTGGAGCTGATGATGCTCAGGCCGGCCACGCTGAAGGCGCCCGCCAGCTTGTAAAAGAGGCCGGCACGGTCCCACGTGACGACGTGGACGACCGACATCCCGAGGTTGACGTCGTCTTGCCATTCGACGACGGGGACGAGGGATCCGAGGGAGTCTGCTTCGGCGATGTTATGGAGTAGTCGGTGCACCATGCGCAGGTGCAGGGCGATCTCATCGGCCACCGTCGAGACAAAGTATCGCTCGGGCAGCAGGTTGTAGTGTGCTTCGATCTCCTCTTCGGAGAGGTCCGGCAGCTGCTCGATAATGGTTTCCTTGGTGGTCATAGTAGCGGTAGAGCCGACTCCGACGGAGTGGCCAAATGCGCGCAGGGAAGCTTGATATAGCTGGGTGTGCAAAGCGTCCTTGTAGCTGTTCCAGAGTTCAGGTGTGGTGCCGCGGGCATCGCAGTAGGTCAGGGCATAGAGGTAACGCAGTTGTTGGCTATCCTCGACCAGTTCCTTGAAGGCTGCGATAGACCGTGGATCGTCGACATCATACCTTTGCCAGAAGCGTGCCATCTCCAGATGCAGGGCGATAAGCGCACGAATTTTCTCACGTAGCTCCGGTACGACCTGCAATCGCTCAAGAATGTGCACTGCCATTTCGGCTCCATTGGCCGCGTGATCAGAAATGCCCCGGCTTTTACCGATGTCGTGCAGCAGCATCACGAGGTAGAGCAGACTCGGGACATCGGTGGCTTCGAGCGCCTCCCGGTACTTGGTGGTCAGCCCCGGTTCGTCGTGGCTGAAGATGGCGTCCAGTTCCTTGATGGTGTTGAGCGTATGCTCGTCGGCCGTGTAGCGGTGGTAAAACTCGTGCTGGACGAGGCAGTAGAGTTCGGCCCACTCCGGCATGTACTTTTGCAGCACCCCGAGGGTGTGCATGCGGTAGAGGTAGGGGTAGACGCGGCCACGCTCCTGCAGGAGGGCACGGAAGGCCTTGGCGGCGTCGGCGCTTTCGCGCACCTTGCGGTCGATCAGGCCCACGGAATCCTCGATCAGACGCGTCAGTTCGAAGTCGAAGTCGGCTCCCAGCTGCTGAGCGTGACGGAAGATGCGGATCAGGCGCACCGGATCTTCGCGAAAGATGAAATTGTTTTCAGCCTCGAGGGTGCGGTTGCGCAAGACCAGCCCGTCGGTGTAGCTCTTGCGCACATGGCGGCGGCTGTTGACCACTTCACTGAAGGTGACCGTTTCCTTGGCCTCCAGCGCGAGCCGCTCTTCCAGATACTCTGCCGTGCGGTGGATGCGCTTGGCGTGGCGGTAGTAGTCGCGCATGAAGATTTCCACGCGATGAAAGATCTCGTGCTGACGATAACCGAGCGCCCAGGCGACCTTGGGCTGGCGCTCGAGGCTCAACACATCCGTCGGCCGCTTGCTCTGGTAGTGCAGCTCGTTGCGGGTCCGCAGGATAAAGTCGTAGGCCTTGACCAGGGCTTCGTGCTCACTTTTGCGCAGGAAGCCCTGGTCTACCAGGTCGGCGGTCTCGCGGCTGTCGAATTTTAGCCGCGCCATCCAGAGGATGTTATGGTAGTCGCGCAGCCCGCCCACGCCGTTTTTCAGGTCCGGCTCCTGTAGAAAGACGGTGTCGCCAAACTTTGCTCGCCGCGTTTCCTGGTCCTGGCGGCGCGCCTCGATGTAGCGCTCGGCGTCGTCCTTGCGGATGTAGCGGTCGTATTCTTGCTGAAACTTGCGGCACAGCTCCCGGGCACCGGCAATGAAGCGGCCCTCGATCATGCTGTTCTTGCTCTGCACATCGGCCTCGGCCTCCTGCAGCGCCTCCTTGGGGGTGCGCGTGCTGTGGCCCACCTTCAGGCCGAGGTCCCACATCAGGTAGAGCACGGTGTCGTTCACGCTCTTCTGGAAGGCCTCGAAGTCCCGCCCCCGGTTGCGCTGGGGGTAGAGGAACATGATGTCGATATCGCTGTGCGGGCACAATTCCATGCGCCCGTAGCCGCCCAGCGCGAGCAGCGCACCCTCGGCGGGCGGTTCCTTGCCGGTGTCCATGCGCCACTGTTTCAGGGCGAGGCTCAGCAGGTTTTCCAGCAACACGTCCATGACGATGGTGCGGCAATTGCACACGCGCAGGCCGCCCGCGCCCTGGTGGTGGTAGCGTTCGAGCAGGTGGCTCGAGCGTTCCAGGTATTCCCGGAAACGCTTCAGCCGGATCGCCGTATCCGGCTCCAGGGTGTCGAGCTGCAAACGCTCGGCCTGGCGGCGCATACTTTGGTAAAATTTCTCTGGATGGGGCAGAGCAGTAGCCACGCGCGCCATGCTGAAGGAATCATGCCGAAACGCAAGCGCCGCTACGAAACCTGATGCAAACCTGCAAGATAGCGCAAAATTTTCAACCGGAGCGGCGCGAGCGTGGGGAGTCGGGCATCAAGCTGCGCGGGGCAGAGCACGAGCAGGAGGATGATCGCGATCGTCCGGATCGCTGTGTTTTTTGATAAATATGGCATTGTTCACCGTAAGTGTAACCGGAGCGCTGAAATACAGAGCCGGATCCGGCGTTTCGGTTTCGCGCATCCTGAAGGGATGCCAGCCTGTAGCCGGTGGTTGAGCGCGCGTAGCGGGCGACACCACCGGTTGCTCGGCCGTCCCACGGAGGCACCTTGAAG
>WOUP01000038.1 GCA_009772895.1 Puniceicoccaceae bacterium 5H
CGGACGGCCAATCCGTCCAACAACATACGCACCCTCGCCGAGTGCCGGCGCCACAAGACGCCGGCCCAACCGCTTCCGCCCATCGGCACGCACCAACGGGATGCCGCCAACGGACGCCATTCGCGCTGGCGCCTCCGCTTATCGGCGCGCGCCGGACGGCCCGCCGACCCCGGAGGGGTCACATAGCGTAGCCGGGGTATCGAGCGCCGCGAAGACCCCCGGTTGCCACCCGCAGGACACCGCACCCGGAAAGGGTGCCATAGCGCAAGCCGCACGCGAACCCCGCACCGCAACCACCAGCCACACCCCACACGAGATGCCAACCGCCCCTCTATGGCACCTCTTCAAGGTGCTACCGACGGAGTACACGGGACCCGGTGGTGTCGCCCGCGCTGGCGGGCTCAACCACCGGCTACGTTATGGCAAGCCTTCAGCTTGCGCGCCGGACGGCCCCGCCGACCCCGGATGCGCAATGCAGCCCACCGACCGACCGCAATCGCTCGCCGCCACCGCCAGCGTTCATGCCCGGACGGCCCGCCGACCCCGAAGGGGTCACATAGCGTAGCCGGGGTGTCGAGCGCAGCGAAGACCCCCGGTTGCCACCCGCCAGACACCGCACCCGGAAAGGGTGCCATAGCGCAAGCCGCACGCGAACCCGCACCACAACCGCAAGCCACATCCCACACGGGATGCCAGCAACGGATCGTGCACCTCCTATCGCCGGAAGAGCCACATGAGCAGGCTCAAGGCGACGCTGATGACAATGCAGGTCGTGAGCGGGAAATAAAAACCGCCCCGCTCGCCCTCCACGCGGATGTCGCCGGGCAGGTGACCGAACCAGTTGAGCCAGCCGCGCCCGCCCAGCAACCACACGATGAGGCCGACTCCCGTGAGCAGAAGACCGGCCACCACCAACGTTTTGCCGAGCGAGTCCATATCGGCCGGGGCGCCCCTAGCCGACCACCTCAAGGTGGCGGGCCGTGAGTTCCTGCAGGGCCTGCAGCGTCTGCTCGGCCCTGGCCGGATCGCGCGCCTCCACCAGCAAGCGGATCTTCGGCTCGGTACCGGAATACCGGACCAGGATACGGCCCTCGCCGTTCAGAGCCTGCTCGAGTTCCTGCACGCCCGCCTCGAACTCCGGCATCTGCTCCAGCGCGATCTTTTCCTTCACGCGCAGGTTGGCTTTTTGCTGGGGCAGCAGCTCGATGGTATTGACCAGCTGACTCAGCGGCTTCTCCGTGCGCACGAGGATGCGCAAGACTTCCAGCGCCGCGCCGAGCCCGTCTCCCGTCATCAGGCGATCGCCCACAATCAGGTGGCCGCTGTTTTCGCCGCCCAGGGTGTAGCCGTGCTCACGCATGGCGTGAAATACGTGCCGGTCGCCCACGGGGGTGCGGACAACGTTCATGCCTTGTTCCTGCAGGGAAAGGTCGAGCCCGAGGTTGCTGACGGTCGTGATGACGAGCGTATCGTCCTTCAGGCGGCCCTGCGCCTGCATCTCCTGCGCCAACAGGCCCAGCAGCGCATCGCCGTCGACCACCTTGCCCTGATCGTCGACCAGCACCAGGCGGTCGCCGTCGCCATCGTGGGCAATGCCGAGATTCGCTTCGTGCTCGCGCACCAGTGCGACCAACCGGTCCGGGTGTTCGCTGCCGACCCCATCGTTGATATTGTCGCCGCGGGGATCGACGCCGATGGCAAAGACGCGGGCACCCAGCTCCTCGAGCACCTCGAGCGTGGTCAGCGCCGTCGCCCCATTGGCGGCATCGAGCGCGATGGTGTAGCCCTGCAGCGTCTCCGTGCCAAAGCTGTCGACCGCAAACTGGCGGTAGTGCCGGCGGGCGTCGTGCAGGTAGGCCGGCGGCAGCGCGCGCTCAGGTGCCTCCTCGATCGCGTCGATGCGTGCCTCGAGGGCCGCTTCCGCCGCTTCGCTCCACTTCACACCGCCCGGCGCGAACAGCTTCAGGCCGTTGTCGCTCGCCGGGTTATGCGAAGCCGTCACCACCACGCCGGCGGCCGCATTGAGCTGCTTGACCGCGAGGGCGATCGCCGGCGTCGGCGCCACCTGACAATCGCAGATGCGGATATAGTCGGTCGCGAGGCCCTGCATGAGGGCGCGCACGATATGCTGGCCGGAGGTGCGCGGATCGCGCCCAATCACCACGTGGATCAGCCCATGCGGCTGCTGCTCACGCAGGTGCTCGGCCAAAGCGCGGCCAAAGCGGCGTACAAAGGGAGGCGACAGCCATTCACTGTCGGCGGCTCCACGAATTCCATCTGTTCCAAAATACTTCATACCAGCTCGCGATAAAACGTCTGAGCCTTTGTCACCCAGCGGGCGACCTCGCCCCCGAGTAACAGTTCACGCGCCCGGTCGTAACCCTCGGTGAGCGAAGGTACGGCCTCGGCAATATACAATGCAGCGCCGGCGTTATGGCAAACCGTATCGATCAATCCCGGTCGGCCATTGCCCTCGGTCATCTGCTGAAACAACGCCACGTTCTCTTCCGGGTTGCCACCCTGCAGCTCGTCCAGCGCACAGCGGCGGAAGCCCTGAGACTCGGGCGTCCACGTGCCCCGCTGCTCCTGCAGCTGCCCGATCCCGGCAACATGGTTGTCCCCGGCGGTCGAAAACTCGTCCATCACCTTGTCCGCCATCACCTGCGAGCACACGGCATAGCCGTGCGTCAGGCCCAGCTCCGTCAGCGCCTGGGCAAGCGGCGCCACCAGATCGGCCCGGCTCACACCCAGCAGTTGACGCTTCGGGCGGGCGGGGTTGATCAGCGGCCCCAGGATGTTGAAGAGCGAGCGCTTGCCCTTCATCGCGAGCGCCTTGCGCACCGGCGCAATCTCCTTGAAAGCGGGGTGAAAGGCGGGGGCGAAGAAAAAGCAGAAGTTCAGCTCTTCCACGGACTGGCGCAGCAGCGTGCTGTCCGACGAGATGGGGATGCCCAGCGTGGTCAGAAAATCTGCCGTGCCGCTCTTGGACGTGACCGCGCGGTTGCCGTGCTTGAGCACCGGCACGCCGGCGGCGGCCGTGATGAGGGCGGTGACGCTGGAGATGTTATACCCACCGACGCCGCTGCCGCCGGTACCCACGATGTCGAGCGCGCGGCTACGCCACTGGTCGAGCCCGGGATCGAGGGCCAGCGTCCGGAAGACGCCGGCGAAGGCGGTGATCTCGGCCACCGTCTCTCCCTTTTCGTGCAGCGCGTCGAGGAAGGCCTCCTTCTCCAGCGGATTTTCGTCCGCCGAAGCCAGGGCATGCGCCGCCTGCTCCGCCTGACTGGCGTCGAGGTGCGCACCCTCCCGGACCTGCTGCGTGAGCTCAACCAACAATTCCATGCGCATGGACTACCCGCCCCGCCCTATGCAGACAAGCGAAAAGGCCAATTCCAGGATTGCCCCGGCGCAAAGAACGTTCTTCCTATCCCCGCATGTTCTGCCGTCTCGCTCTATTGTTTGCCTTGCTTGCCGCTGTCCTGCCAGTCGCGGCCCAGGAACCCGACCCGCAATCACCGCCGGAACCCTCCCAGGAAGAGGCGCGCGAACTCAATTACGTCGATGCGCTGGTGCTGGGACTGGTCGAGGGCGTGACGGAATACCTGCCCGTTTCTTCCACCGGGCACCTGTTGCTGACCAACGCCTGGCTGGGGCTCGACCTCGAAGAGCCACTGTATGACGATACCGGCGCGCTCATTACCGATGCGGAAGAGGTGCCCTATACCCTCAAGCACGCCGCCGACGCCTACGCGATCGTGATCCAGGCCGGAGCCATCGCCGCCGTGCTGCTGCTCTATTGGGGGCGCGTCTGGCAGGCCGCACGCGGCAGCATCGGCTGGGCGCTGGGCCTGGTAGGGGTGCGCTGGGGCCGCCCGGAGGAAAATGCGCGCGGGTTTCGCCTCGCCCTCAACCTCGGCGTCGCCTTCCTGCCCGCCGCCGTGCTGGGCCTGCTTTTCAACGACCTGATCGAGACCTACCTCTTCGGCGTCTGGCCGGTCGCGGTGGCGCTGTTTGCGGGCGCGCTGCTGATGTTCTGGGTCGAAAACTGGCGCCAACGCCGCCACGGCACCATGAAGCCCGACAGTGGCCCCGACCTGCCCGATCTTGCGCTGAGCCAGAGCTTCACCATCGGCCTGCTGCAATGCGTGGCCATGTGGCCCGGCACCAGCCGCAGCATGATGACGATCGTGGGCGGCTACCTGGTCGGCCTCTCCCCCGCCCGCTCGGCCGAATTCAGCTTCCTGCTCGGCCTGATCACCCTCACCGCCGCCGCCGGTTACAAGACGGTCAAGGACGGGCAGGACATGCTGCGCGTGCTCGATCTCGGCCCCGTGCTCTTCGGCTGCGTCGTGGCGATGGTCTCCGCCGCACTCGCGGTCAAGTGGCTCGTCGGCTACCTCAGCCGCCACGGCCTCGGCCTCTTTGCCTGGTACCGCATCGGCCTCGCCCTGGTGGTCGTCGTCTACTTCGGCCTGATGCTCGGCTAGGAAGGGAATGAATTTGCACAGGGGTAAAAAAAGCGTTTTCACAGAAGAGCGCCAAGAGCGCCAAGTTCTTGAAAGGAGGCCCTGAAATTGGAAATCCTGCGCCTCCTGCATGTTCTGCTTTTTTAAAACTCCTTTTGACGCCTCTAACTCCTCTACCCAAAACCTTCGAGTCCCCCACCCGCATCCATTTTTCCATCTTGACAGGGTGTGCATCGACGCATTTTGTCTTTCCTTTTCTTTAATCTCTAAAGACTTTCCAGACCATGGCCCAGCCGAAACGCAAAACCTCCAAGCAACGCTCCCGCATCCGTCGCGGTGGTAAGCGTTACACCGCGCCGCAACTCGCCAAGGATCCGACCGACGGCTCCACCTTCCGTCCGCACCGCGTGAACCCCGCCAACGGGATGTACCGCGGCCGTCAGATCATCGAAGTCGACCAATTCTAGTCGACGCTGCGGTTTGAGTAACTTTATCTAGGCTTGCCGGTCTCTTGCAGACCGGCTTTCTTTTGCCCACATATGGGGGATTCAGCCCGAACCATTGCTTTGGACGCCATGGGCGCCGATCGCGGCGTGCAGGAAATGGTCGCTGGTGCGGCAGAGGCGATCCGTAACGGCGACGCGCTCGACGGCGTGGTGATCGTGGGCGACGAAGCCCAGATCCAGGACGCGCTCAAAGGCGAAGGCCTCGCCGACGACCAGCGCGTCAAGATCTTCCACGCCTCCCAGGTGGTGGAAATGTCGGACAAGCCCCTCCAGGCCATCCGCAAGAAGAAGGACGCCTCCCTCGTGCGCATGGTCGAACTCGTCAAGGAGGGCACCTGCGCCGCCGGCATCTCGTGCGGCAACACGGGGGCGCTCATGGCGGCCGGGCAACTCCGCCTGCGCACGCTCGACGGTGTAGACCGCGCGGCCCTGGCCACCGTCTGGCCCTCCGAGTCCGGCCACTTCCTCCTGCTCGATGCCGGAGCCAACCCCATGGCCAAGCCCGAGCATCTGGTGCACTACGCGATGATGGGCAACGCCTACGCCCGCGACGCCATCGGCCTCAAGCAGCCCCGCATCGGCCTGTTGAGCATCGGCACCGAAGAGGGCAAGGGCACGGAGCTGACCTCCCGCACGCACGACTTGCTCAAATTTCTCTCCGCCGACGACGACCGCCTGAATTACGTGGGCCTGATCGAGGGCTTCCAGCTCTTCAATGGCGACGTGGATGTGGTGGTGACGGACGGCTTTACCGGCAACGTGGTGCTCAAATCCAGCGAAGCCCTTTACAAGATGATCACCAACGTGCTGAAGCAGGAAGTGAAGAGCAGCAGTGCCCTCACGGCCCTCGGCGGCCTGCTGATCAAGCCCGCCATCGGCAACATGAAGGAACGCCTCAACCCTGAACGCTACGGCGGCGCCCCCCTGCTCGGCCTGCGCGGCACCGTGCTCAAATCCCACGGCAGCAGCTCCCGCGACGCCATCTCCAACGCGATCCGCATCGCCTCCCAAGTCGTGGAACGCAAGCTGATCTCCCACGTGCACAACGACGTGCTGTGGGCCAACGAACGCCTCAAGGCCGCCCCTGCTGCCGAATAGGCAACCCCTTTTCCTCCCCGTGGGCGGCCGGCAGCCAGCCCGGCCTTCAGACGCCTCGTTTGTCGCCCCACGGTCTGCCACCTTGACAGGTGGACACAAAGATATCTTGCTGGCCTTTTTCCGAGATGAGCAGTGCCTGGAACCAGTCGGTCGTCATCCTCGGCACGGGAAGCTTTGCTCCCGAGCGCGTGATGACCAACGACGACCTAGCCCAGCTGGTGGAGACCTCCGACGAGTGGATCCGCCCGCGGACCGGAATCCGAGAACGTCGGATCGCCGGGGAGAATGAAACCACCTCCGACATGGCCACCGAGGCTGCGCGGAAGGCCTTGGAAAACGCTGGGGTGGCGCCGGAGGAGATCGACCTCATCGTCGTCGGCACCTGCACCCCGGACATGGCCTTTCCCAACGTCGCCACCATCGTGCAGGCCCGTCTCGGCGCAAAGCCCGGGCCCGCGATGGACCTCGAGGCCGCCTGTGCCGGTTACCCTTACGTGCTCGATGTGGCCGATGCGCTCATGCGCCGTCACGGGCACCGCAAGGCCCTCGTCATCGGCGCAGACAAGATGTCTTCGATCCTCAACTGGAACGACCGCACCACCTGCGTGCTCTTCGGCGATGGCGCCGGAGCCGTGGTGCTGGGCCTGGAAGAGGAACCCGGCCACGGCCTGATCGAAACCAAGCTGGGCGCCGATGGCCGCGACGGCCCGATCCTGTGCGTGCCCATGATGCCGAAGCAGGCCCCCACCTGGCCCGAATCTCTCGCATTTGCCCCCGACACGATCTACATGAACGGCCGCGAGGTCTTCAAGCAGGCCGTGCGGGTGATGGGCCAAAGCTCACAAGAATTGCTTGAGCGAAACAATGTGACCTCGGAGGAGGTTAAACTGTTCGTGCCCCACCAAGCCAACACCCGCATCATTGAAGCCATGGCCGATCGCATGGGGGTGTCGATGGACCGTTTTATCATTAACCTCGACCGCTACGGCAATACGTCGTCGGCCTCGATCCCGCTCGCGCTCGATGAAGCCAACCGCGCAGGACGCCTCCAGAAGGGCGATTACTTGCTCATGGTGGCCTTCGGCGGGGGCTTGACCTGGGGCGCAACGCTCGCAAAGTGGTTCTAAATTTTTACATGGTGCGATTTCGTCTGATCTTTGTTCTCGGGCTGGCCTGCAGCCTTGCCCCTACGACCCAAGCCGCTTGGTGGAACCCCTTCGACGATGACGAAGTGGACCCCACGGAAATGAACGCCGAGGAGCAGAACATCGCTGCTCGACCGCTTTACAACCGTGCCCAGGCGGAATTCGATGCGGGCGACTACGACGAGGCCGGCGACATCGCCAAACGCCTCTACAGCCGCTACCCCCTCTCCGACCAGACCGCACCCGCCCTCTTTCTCTACGCCCGTGCCCGCTATCAGGATGCCGACTATACGCCGGCCTTCCAGGCGCTGCAGCGCATCATCAGCCGCTACCCGGAGTATCCCAACTTCAACGACGTCCTGCGGCTGCAGTTCGAGATCGCCCTGGCCGAAGCCGAAGGCCGCAACCTGAGCTTTCTGTTCTTCTTCCCCTACAAGAAGTACAACACCGCGTCCGCGCACTTCCAGGCCATCGTCGTCAACGCCCCCTATAGCGACCTCGCACCGCTGGCGCTGATGAACATGGCGCGCATCTTCCAGCACACCGGCAAGACCTTCCAGGCGATCGACGCGCTCGACCAGATGATCAACCTCTACCCGAACGGTCAGCTGACGGACGATGCCTACCTCGACCTCGCCCAGACCTTCGCCGACGAGACCGCCGGCCCCCTCTACGACCAGGGTGCAACGCGCGAGGCGATCAACTACTTCAAGGACTACCTGATCCTCTTCCCGAACGAGCCCGAAGTCGGCCAGGCCGAAGACGGCCTCGAAAACATGCTGGACCTCAATGCACGCAGCAAGCTGGTCCTGGGCCGCTACTTCCTGCGTTACCGCGACGACTACACCGCCGCCTCCATCTTCCTCAACGAAGCGATCACCCTGGCCCCGGATTCCGAAGCCGCCCAGGAGTCCCGCGAGTTGCTGGCCATGATCGAAGAGCGCCAGCAGGAAGGCGAAGCGCCGGAGGCCGACGTGCCCGCCCGCGCCCCGCAGTCCGACCCGATGGAAGTCACCGACGAAATGGACAACGTCCCGGAAAGCCCCGCCGAAGAAGCGGCCGAAGGCGACGCCGGCCGCGCCGAATGACCTTTCTGCGTTCCAGCCTGGCTTGCCTGGTGGGGCTGTCACTGCTCGCCAGCGGTTGTCAGAACTACCAGTGGGGCACCACTCCCGAGGGGCAGCGCGATGCCGAGACCTTCGTCTATGTCGCCCCGGTCGTAAACGAAAGCGACCTGCCCCTCGCCGCGCCTACCTTGACGCTGCGGCTGGAAGAACGCCTGATCAACCGTCCCAGCCGTCACCTGGCGGACGAAGCCGACTGGGCCGACTACGCGCTGGAGGTGCACCTCGTGCGCGGCAGGCCCGAAGCCCGCGCCAGCCTGCCGGAAGACACGGGCCGCGACCTCACGTTTGAGCTCGAAGTAACGGCCGACGTCATCTGGCGCGACCCCGAGACCCATATCATCGTCAACCGCACGCAGGTGGACGCCTCCTCGCTCATCGTCTCCCGTCAGAACCTGCCCGATGCGACCTATCAGGTATTGCCCGACGCCCTCGACGAACTGGCGCGCGCCATCCTCGATACGGCGCCGCTCGCCTGGCCGGAGCAGTAAGCGGATGCGACTGCGCGGTTGACCTCATCGACGGCAGCCGCACATTGGGCGTTGAATAGAACGCCTCCGCCCGTGAAGTCCTCCAACTCTCCCATCCTCGCACCCTCGATCCTCGCCGCCGACCACGCGGAGCTTTGCCGCGGCCTGCAAGCCGTGGCCGAAGCCCATAATTCCTGGGTGCACCTCGACATTATGGACGGGCATTTCGTGCCCAACCTCAGCTTTGGGCCCGGCACCGTCCAAGCCCTCCGTCAGCGCGACGGCCAGCTGTTTTTCGACACGCACCTCATGCTTTCGCGCCCCGATCAATACATCGAGGCCTTCACCGATGCCGGCTCGCAGCAGATCACCATCCACATCGAGCCGGAATACGACGTGGCCGGCACCCTGCGTGACATCAAGCAGCGCGGGCTCAAGTGCGGCCTCGCGCTCAATCCCGGCACCGAGGCCGCGGCGGTGAAAGACTTGCTGCCACTGGTCGACCTCGTGCTCGTCATGACGGTATGGCCGGGCTTCGGCGGCCAGTCCTTCATCGAAGATACGCTGCCCAAGATGCAACAGCTCAGCCAGTGGCGCACGGAAAAGAACTACCACTTCCGCCTGGAGGTCGACGGTGGCATCAACCTCGAGACCGGGCGCCGCTGCTTCGAGGCGGGCGCCGATACCTTTGTCGCCGGCACCGCCTTCTTCAAGGCGGACGACAGCGACGCCTTCCGACGCGAATTCGAAAGCTTCTAGACCGCCTTGCGCAGCCTGCCTACAGAATGGAATCTGCCGCCTGAACTGCTCGACCGCCTCACCCCCGCCGGCGGTCGACAGCAGGCGCTCTTTGCCGACGGGCACTTGCTGCTCTTCCTCCACCGCGTGCCCGACGAGGATACGCCGGACCGCGAGGGCGTCATCTTTTACCGCGAGCCCAGCGGCCAGTGGCACAACGAAAAGGAGCCGCGCGGCCTGCTCTTGCTCGGCGAAATGCTGGACGACTACGAGCAGCGCATCGATCAGCTCGACGACCGCCTCGACGTCTCCAACCGCGTGAAGGACTACTACGAGATCCTGACCGGCACCCACCCCATCGTGCGCGCCGTGCGCAACCTTTCCAGCACGCTCGACCGCAGCCACGAGTATCTGATCGATCCCAAGCTGCGCCCCTACCTCGAGCGCGCCCAGGTGCTCGAGCGCGCAGCCGAACTACTGCTGACCGAGGCCCGCATGGCCATGGACTACGCCATCGCGCAAGATTCCGAGCTGCAATCGCAGGTGAACCTGGAAATGGCCAAGAGCGGCCACCGCCTCAACCTCATGGTCGCGCTCTTCCTGCCCCTCACCGCCCTCGCCTCCGTCTTTGGCATGAACCTGACCAGCGGCCTCGAGAATCAGGGTGACTGGCTCTTTTGGGTGCTGCTCGTCGTCGGGGTCGGCCTCGGCTACCTGCTGCGCATCTTCATCGAGCGCGCCGAATTGCCCATCCTCGACAAGCTCAAGCAGCACAGCGACCGCCTCACCGTCTTCATCCGCCCCAACGGCAACGGCCACAAGTAGACGGCACGCGGTGACCTGACGCGCTTGGGCAAACCACTCAATGCCCAGGCGCCTGCGTCGTCAGCTTCAGGCCCAGCAGGCCGGCGACGATCAGCCCCACGAAAAGCAACCGGGCAAAGGTCGCCGGCTCCTTCAGAAACACGATCCCCGCGATCACCGCCCCGATCGTGCCGATGCCCGTCCAGGCCGCGTAGGCCGTGCCCACCGGCAACACCGACAGCGCCCGATTGAGGAACCAGAAGCTCGTCACCAGCGCGAGCACCGTGGCCGCGCTCCAGCCCAGACGCGAAAAGTTGTCCGACGCGCGCAGCAGAAACGGCCACGTGATCTCGATCAATCCCGCGACCACGACCATCAACCAGGCATGGTTCACACTCATGCCGCCAACATGGCCACTTTTGCCCCGAATTACCACCCTGCATCGTGAGATATTATTATTTTTCTCAACTTTTGTAATATTCGATCTATCCCTGGAATCACCGACCACTGCGCGTGCTCCTATTCTCGATCCATGAAGACACCCGCCCGACTCGCGTCCTGGCTGCTGCAGCTCATCGCCGCTGCCATCCTGCTGCAAACGCTCTACTTCAAATTCACCGCGGCCTCCGAATCCGTCTATATCTTCCGCACCCTAGGGCTGGAACCCGTGGGACGCCTCGGCTCCGGCGTAACGGAACTCATCGCCGCCGCCCTCCTGCTTTCAGGGCGTTGGAGCGTGTATGGAGCTGCCCTTGCCCTGCTGGTGATGCTCGGCGCGCTGACGGCCCACTTGTTCACGCCGCTGGGCATCGAGGTACAGGGCGACGGCGGGCTGCTCTTCGGCCTCGCCATAACGGTTGCGGTTTGCTCACTCTGCGTGCTCTGGCTGCGTCGGCAGCAGTGGCCACCCGTCATGCGCCGATAAGCTGCTGCTGCAGAAGCAGCTACGCACGCAAACGGGTCAATTTGACCCACAGTGCCACAATTTCACGACACTGATTTCGTGCAACGTACCGGTCTCCCTTGACGTTTAAGAAGGTATCGATTCGCTAATAAAGCAATTACAAGCACTTCCGCATCCTGAGCCACCTTTCGGCAGCGCCCGACGAATGCCCTGTAATCGGCACCGCGCCTGCTAGTCATACAGCAAGAACCTTTACTCCCTGAATAACGATGATGCTCTACCTAATTCTGGTCGTTCCGACCATCTTCCTTGGCATGTGGGCCCAATCCAAAGTCATGGGCGCCTACAAAAAGTGGTCCAAGGTGGGGAACCGTCGTGGCATGACCGGTTACGATGCCGCGCGCATCGTGATGGAGCGCGCTGGCATCCACGACGTCGAGATCGTGCCCATCCGCGGCCAACTGAGCGACCACTACGACCCGACGAGCAAGCGCCTCGCGCTGAGCGAACAGAACTACCACGGCCGCAGCCTGGCCGCCGTCGGCATTGCCGCCCACGAAGCCGGGCACGCCATCCAGCACGCCACCGGCTACAGCATGCTGAAGCTGCGCATGGGCCTCGTGCCCGTGACAACCTTCGCCTCCAAGATGCTGCCGTTTGTCCTGCTGGGCGGTATCTTCTTTCACATGACGGGGCTCATCACGCTCGGTGTGCTCGCCTACCTCGTGCTGACGATCTTCCAACTCGTCACCCTGCCGGTAGAATTCGACGCCTCCAAGCGCGCCAAGGCCCAGCTCGTCAACGGCGGCATCCTCTACGACGAGGAGATGGAGGGCGTGAACGACACCCTCGACTCCGCCGCCTGGACCTACGTGGCCGCGTTCATCGCCTCGCTGGCCAACTTGATCTACCTCTTCCTGCTCAGCCGCGACTAAGTCGTCGCCAGGCAGCGCAAGCCCTTTCAGGCACCTTCCAACCGAAGGTGCCTTTTTTGTGCGGGTGAGGAGCGAGCCGAAAGAGTTCAAAGATATCAGCAGAGGCTCGCTCGTAGCGGTCGGTTATGGCACCTCTTCAAGGTGCGACTGTCGGCGTTCGGGCTCCGGTGGTATCGGTCGCGCGGCGACCTCAACCACCGGCTACGATATGGCAAGCCTTCAGCTTGCTCGCCCACCGCTGGCGTCTGGCGAGGCCCACCCCTCCAGCAGCGCGGCGGCAACAACCCATGGTCTTCGCTTTCCCGATGCAGCAGCCCTCATCCCACCGGCCCGATTCAGCGCCTCTCCCGTCGCGTTCCTCCCACAAACAATCCTGAAGGGATTGCATAACGTAGCCGGTGGTTGAGGCCGCGCCAGCGGACGACACCACCGGTCACCAGGCGAACCAAGATGCACCCCGAAGGGCGTGCCACAAGCATCCGCCGCAGA
>WOUP01000020.1 GCA_009772895.1 Puniceicoccaceae bacterium 5H
ACGCGACCGCACAGATCCTCCAACATTCTTCAGGGCAACTCTGTCAGAACCTCTTCAAGCATGCCAAATATGCCCCAGAATAGATGGAAAATGCTCTAGTCTTTCCGGGTTGGTTTGTTCGCACGGAAAACCTGGGCGCAGCGTATGTGCTGAACCCAAAGGGCGTGCGTTCACTCGTGACCAAATATCGTCCGGCTAAGTCTATCGAAGAGGGGCAGTTACGGCGCATCGTCTACCAACTGAGCCGACTCTGCGTGGTAAAGGACGACGAGGCGGACGGCGCCCAGAAGAAAAAAGCCCGCCGCGGCTGAGGGCCGGGACGGGCGAGAAAGCGTGCCTAGACGGGCGTGGCGGCAGAGGGCACGACGCCGGACTGCTGGAGCTTCATCAGCTTGTAGCGGTAGGAGTCGCGCAGGGCCTGCCAGCTGGCCTCTATGATGTTGGGCGAGGCGCCGCAGGTCCACCACTCGTGTTCGTCGTCACTGGAGTTGATCAGCACTTGCACGATGGAATCGGACCCGCTGTTGGACTGAAGGATGCGGACCTTGTAGTCGACCAGGCGCACATTGGCCAGCTCCGGGAAGTGCGTGCCGAAGGCCCGCCGCGCCGCCTGGTCGAGTGCGCCGACGGGACCCTCGCTCTCGGCGATGGCCAGATGCACCTCGTCGTCGCCGTTGACGCGCAGCTTGATCACGGCCTCGGCGATCACTTCGTCATGCTCGCGCACCACCTCGGAGATCGTGCGGTAGCTGACGAGCTTGAAGTTGTCCTCCAGCCCGTGGAAGAACTCGTTGAGCAGCACCTCGAAGGAGGCATCGGCGTTCTCAAACTCGTAGCCGCGGTTCTCTAGCTCCTTCAGGCGCTGGAGGAAGTCGCGCATCTGCGGGCTCTTGTGGTCGATCTCGAGCCCGAGCTCGGCCGCCTTCATCGCCACGCTGCTGCCACCGGCCATGTCACTGAGCAAGATGCGCTGGCGGTTGCCCACCACTTCGGGCTCGATGTGCTCGTAGCTGCGGGCGACCTTTTGCGCGGCGTTGGCGTGCACCCCACCCTTGTGGGCAAAGGCGCTCTGACCGACCCACGGGGCCTTCTTGTTGGCCGCCTGGTTGGCGTAGCGGGCGATCTCGAGCGAAAACGAGCGCCAGTTTTTCAGCTCGTCGCGGCAATTGACCGGGTAATCGAGCTTGAACGCGAGGTTGGGCACGATCGAGGTCAGGTCGGCATTGCCGACGCGCTCGCCGTAGCCGTTCATCGTGCCCTGCACCATCGTGGCGCCGGCTTCGACCCCGGCCACGCTCAGGGCGACGCCGAGACCGCAGTCGTTGTGGCAGTGCATACCGACGGGCGTGCCCGGGAAGCGGGCCACGACCTTGCGCACGGTCTCCTGGAGCCAGCTGACCATCGAACCGCCGTTGGTATCGCAGAGCACGAGGAACTTCGCGCCCCCACGTTGCGCCGCGTCCAGCGTGGCCAGCGCGTATTCGGGATCGTCCTTGTAGCCGTCGAAGAAGTGCTCCGCATCGTAGATCACCTCACGGCCCTTGCCGGTGAGGAAGCGCACGGAATCTTCGATCATGCGCAGGTTTTCCTCCGCCGTGGTGCGCAGGACCTCGGTCACGTGCAGCAACCAGGTCTTGCCGAAGATGGTGACGACGGGCGTGTCGGCGGCGACGAGCGTAGCCAGTTGCGGGTCCTCCTCAGCCGTGACGTTGGCGCGACGGGTGGAGCCGAAGGCCGCGAGACGGGCGTGCTGAAACTTCACCCCCTTGGCCAGATCGAAGAAGGCCATGTCGCGCGGATTACTGCCGGGCCAACCGCCTTCGATGTAGTCGAAGCCCATGGCATCCATGCGCTGGGCGATCAGCAGCTTGTCCTTGGCGGAAAAGGAGATGCCCTCCCCCTGCGTGCCGTCGCGCAAGGTGGTATCATAAACAAAAACGGGCGATTTCTCGGAACTCATGTCAAAATAGCAAAAGTGCAGTCTTGGGTAGGGCCTCGTTGAGGCAAACGAAAAGATCGGGCTGGTGAGGCAGCCACGTGCGCTCCAAAACCAGAAGGAACGCGAAAGAAGGCCAGGTCAACAGGGCCGGACGGCCAATTTTGCACAAGCTACAGCCGGCCCCTCAGCTAATAATGAGGGCGCCAATAATCAGTCCGAGATTGAGCTGATGGCTGGACATGCTTCCCCTAGGAAGCCCCAGAAGCCGCCGCCGGTCAAGCCTCTTATCCAGCTGCGCGCCGTCGCGGCCATGCCGGCCCGACCACCGCGCTCGCAGATTTTCCGATTGCCAGCCCACGCCCCGCCGCCTTTAGTCTGGTTCTTTCGTCCCGGAGGCTTGGCAGAGTGGACGAATGCGGCGGTCTTGAAAACCGCAGAGCCCGCAAGGGTTCCGGGGGTTCGAATCCCTCAGCCTCCGCCATCTAAGTGGAGGCTGGTTCTACCTGTAAATTGCGCCGCTTTTGTAATGCGCAAAGAGGTTTGTCCAAAAGTGCAGTAGGTTTGTACTTTTTCCCGGAGCAGGCCATTTCCCGAGGCTGCTCTGCATAGCTCGGAAAATGGTTTTGCACGGGCTTTGAACAACACTTGATCGTTTCGCCACCGGCTTTCATGCCGGCTTTTTTTGTTCATTTTTATGAACTAAACTCTTGCGGAGTGTTCAATTATCTGAACAATGGAAACCGTCGGAGGCACTGAGGCTTCCGACGGTTTCCATTGAAATACCAAACATAAGGAGGAAAGATGATCGAACTGATCATCGTCCTCTTGCTGATCTTGTTGATCTTGCGAGAGGACCGCAGGGAACGGTAATCATCCCCCGCCCGGCTCGCACCCGGGCGGCCTCCTATGTTTGGTAACTTACCACCAAACACCTATGGATCAAGTCAAATACCACGACTGGGAAGACCTGCGCCAAGCACTGCATGAGTTCTGCAAGTCCAAGCGCGGCCGAGTGAGCGAACTAGCCGAGGCCATCGGCTACCCCCGCAACCGGGTCACCCGTTGGCTGAACGGTGAGATGGAACCGGCTTTTACTCCCGGATGGAAGATGCTGAACTGGTTGCTCAGCCACGGTCAAAGAACAGACGCAGTGGAGCGCTAGTCCGCAATCAGGCCATTGCCTCCGGTGACGCGGAGGCGCGCCCGGTAGAGGTCGATGGTGTTCATGCTGGCTTCGAGTGCGCTGCGCAGGTTGTCGATGTAGTCAGCCTGGGTCACCATCTGATTTCGCAGCTGGTCGATAAAATCAGCTTGCACCGTGACTTGGTCACGGAGCGCCTCACAAAGGTCTCGCAGAGCCCGGACCTCAGCTTGGGCGGGCGGATCAGACACGGGAAGCGCGGTAAAGTCATCATCTGCCGGCAAGTCGGTACGATCTACGCCTGCTGCCGGCTCGTCAGACCGATCAACGCCGCCTGTAGGCAGGTTGGACCGGTCAACTGGAGCGACGGCGGGGCGGCGGGGGATCGCAACCAATCGGCCGCCACGCTGCTGCAGGATGTCGCCTTCGGCTCCGCCCTGGATGGACATGGGAACGCTTACTGGCATCGGTGCTTCTCCTCAATGAGAGTTGCGAGGTCCGCCACGGTTGTGAGACCGAGCATTTCGCGGGGCTCGATGATCACCCCATGTGCGTCCTCGATGACGCACAGGCAGTCGACCAGTTCAAGGGAGTCGCCCAGGCTAAGTAAAGGCGTAGCCGGTCCTACGTCTGGCTGTTCAAAGTGGGCGGCGAGCTGTTGGCATAGGGCTTCGGTGATCATACCACGATTTTGATTTCGGTGATGTCGGCCTCGACCGGCGAGGCGAGTTGGCTGCTGGCCCCATTGATCGGGTTCAGCGGGTCGCGATAGGCCGCGACCGGGTCGGCCACGTCTTGGGCGAATGGGTCTTGCCCGTCAACGTCATTGCCAAGGTGTTCGCTGTAGGAGGCTGCAGCGCCCCAGTCCGGCGAGAAAGTACCGGCGGCGCTGCCGGTGGTGTCGTCGCGGTCATAGGCGGCCTGCGTGGCCGTCTCTGCGTCTTCTACCTCTTTGTTCGCGACCGTGCGCAAGCGTATGTGGCGCTTCAATTCTACGTCGTCCGGGTGATTGCCGCCCGTCCGCTCGAACCGAATCGAATCACTGGTGAAGATACCGAAGCAGTCGGCCGTCCCCATGAAGCCCACGGCCGTTGGTGCACGCATGAGGGGTGATCCGCCGTTTGCGTCGTAGGAAAAAGGAGTCCCGCCGAAGGCTCCGCACTCCACGTCGATCAGGTAGCGCCGCTCGATCGTCGGGTGCGGCGTGGGCGATGAGTTGATGCGGATAACCGACCAGAGGGGCGCAGTCTCATGGCTGTTGGTGGCGGCCGGCGTGTCGATCGCGCGCTGGCCAATGACGACATACAGGCCACCAGTGGCATTGCGCTCGAGCAGCTTGCCCCATTCGAAATCCTCAAATGCAGTCCGGATGGTGATGTCCAGGGCGACAAAGGAGCCATTGATCACGCGCCAGCCGTTGACGGTGAAGGCGATGGCGGGCTTGGCGAGCGCACCCAGGCTGGTCCAATCAGCAGCCGCGCTCCAAGTGAAATCAACCCTGGCTGAGGTCACTTGGCTGTTCGGACGCGCCCAGGCGACCAGAAGGCCGTCTTGAGCAGTGCCGCGCAAGTTGGTGGGCAAGGTGCCGAGCCGCACGTAGGCCGGCGCGGGGCCATCGACCGGGATTTCATAATTCCAACCCTCCACAGTCTCAGTGTCTTCACGAAGGTAGGTTCGGTCGACGTCCGCGCGGATTTGGACCGTCCGCTTCTCCTTGACCTCTACGTTGCGGACGATCACACGCCACGTCTGGCCGTCGTGCGGGACTGTGAGCACGTCTCCGTTGCGGATCTCGGCAAAGGAAGGCATCAGGGTTGCCTGGTATGGAATCGGCGGCACGGCTTGCGGCCGGCCGAGCAGGTTGACCACTTTGTTGGCCACCGAAAACTTGGTGATGGAATCACCCGGGACTTCTTTTTCTTCGTCGGTCTCACTCTTGTCAGATGCCCCTTCGTCGACGTAGCGGGCAAGGTTTTCGGTGCCGTCCCGATCGTCAAAGCTGCACGTGAAGTGCCACGGCACCTCTTCCCAAGTGTCAGGAGTGAGAGTCGCCTTGATGATGTCGTGCTTCGTGAGGGCAAAGCTGACCGCCTTACCTGGTGCATCTTCAGTGATGACCAAGCGGCCGTCGGCCCCTTCGCGGTAGAAGAAGCCGCCTTGGTCCGACATCCGGCCAAGGAACTTGCGGGCGGTTTCCTTCTCGGCCTTCTTCGGCGAGAACCACAGCCCGCGGCTGATGTGCTCTTCGGCGAGTGCCTCGAAGCTCGCTTTGTCGAGCTCGGTGGCGTCGCGTCGCATTCCATATATCGGATCGAGCAGGTAATCGTAGACCACCTCCGGAAGCAGCACGTCGCCGTCTTCCTCATGGGCTGAAATGTCCAGCAGGTTTGGCACCCGCACCCTAGTCAGCAGGATGTTCGGTGGAGCGCCGTTGCGTCCGAAGAAGAGGTCGTCGGCTACAAAGTAGGGCTTCCAGCGCCGGGCGGGTTGTTGGGCGAAAGCTTCGAGCATCGCGTCCGGCAGCTGGTCTTCTGTCCCCCAATACATTCGGATCTTGCCCAGGTTCGTCGTGAAAATGGTGGGAGCGGTCGTGACGCCTGGGCGGTTCAGAGTGCCCTGGAATAGCACGTCGCCACCGCTCGATTGATAGGGCCCATCGGAGGCTTCCAGGCGCTCAATGCGCGTAAGCGGTCCCAGGCCAAAGCTCATGGCGTAGGTTCCATAGTATTCGTAGCCAATCGTGATCGTCTCGCTCGACTTCTTTCCGGTTTTGATCTTTTGACGAACGGGAATCTTCTTCTTGCCCCAAATGGGCGTCCTGAATTCGCCTGCCGTGCGATGCCATCCCCAATAGACGGTCGACGGTCGATTGCCGACATTCGTGGCGATCGAGTCATTCTTGAGATTCGCAAACGTTTCGTCTGGCTGTTCAACCGGAACAATCTGTTTCAGCGTAGGCGTCATCGTGGGCCAATCAGACGGATGCAGACGGCGGCTTGAGCCAGCCAGTCAGGGGTGAAGGTGACCTCGGCAACGCCATCGATGTGGAGGTGCCAAATCGTTTCGCGGTCGATCACGATCGCCGAGTGAAAGACGCCGTTAAAGAAGCCGATCCAGTCGCCGAACTGCCGATCCTCGATCCCGACTTCGACCGCCTCAGCCGCCTGATGGATCGCCGCCACACAGCGCTGAAGGCCCTTGCGCGTTCGCGCGTAGCTGAAATAACCTGCCTTGGAGTCGATCTTGCCAATGGCGCCCGTACGAGCGAAACACTCTCTCGGCGCGGTAAAGCAGTCGCCGAATCGGCCCGGGAGACAGTAGCGGCTGTGGAAGCGCGCGCCCGCCCAGGAGGCCATGGCGGCCCGCAGGGCTTCTGCATGATCGGGATGGGAATAGAAGCCGGGGGTCATTTGTCGAAGCCGGGGATTTCGGTGTCGATTTCGACCTCTTCAATCACCGGGTTGTCTGCCGGTGTGAAGGGTTCGCCGCCGAAGTTGACGCGGTTGGAAAACTTGCTGAGGCATGTGCCATAAGTCCGATCACAGCCCGCAGTCGCGTAGAGGGTCAGGCCGATTTCCGCTTGGCGAAACGGCAGCGAGAGGTAGAGCGTGTAGACGCCGGCGGCCAACTCCGCACGATTGATGGTCTGGATTTCGTTACCAACCTTCGCTTTGCCCAGCTGGAAGAAACTGGCGGCGCGGGCGCCGGTGAGGGCGAGTTGCACATAGGGTTGCCCGTTGGCTGTTGTCCCGAGCGCACCGATCTCGCCGCTTTCGCGCCAATCGGCTTCAGCCAGCCCGCAGAGGCCGCCGAACAGCTTGTGGGGGCAAGTGGGAGAGCCGAAGCCGCGGCCCGTTTTCTGCTCCATAATCCGCAGGATGCTAGCCACTTCCACAATCAGCTTTTCCTTGTCGTCAGCCTCTACGCGGAGCATTGAGGAGCGCACGAGCTGGTTGTCGAGCGCCGGCGCCGTGGCCGTCGTCTGCCAGATGGTGACTTCCAACACCTCATCGTTCTCGCCGCGTGTCCAAGCGCGGAGCGGGTGTGTGCCCGCCACATCGATCAACTCGACGTCGACGGGGTGCTTGACGGCGTTGCCGTCGCGCTTGATGGCGCCGTGGCTGAGATTGAAGTAGCCGAAGGTTTTGCCGCCGGCTTCGATCGCTTCGTAGTAGGAGGTGTAGCGCAGCGTCGCGAAGCTGCTCGATGGATTCTTCGCTTTGAACTCATAAAGGTAGATGGGTCGCGCGCCCACGCTGGCCGCGCTGTATTCCCACGGCAGTTCGACGAACTCGAAGGAGCCGGATCCGCTGGTAAGGGTATCATAGGTCAGGGCCAGCTCGCTCTTGGCAAAGCGGGCGCAGAGCAGCCAGCAAAGCACCACTTCCCGGCGGTCATGCGCGCCGCTCACAGGGTCGACCAGGTCAATCCGCTCGACGCCTGCGACTAGAAGCGGATCCTCTTCGTCTTCGGTCGCGACAGTGTGGATTTTGAGCGGTTGCACACCGTCGGCAGAGGCTATGCAAATGAACTGGTAGCCGGCCCTTTGGTTGAACCAGGCCGCCAACCCAGCGGCCACGTAGAGCGACTCTGCCCCGTCCTCGATGTCGCGGACTACGTCGTGGTTGGCTTGCCACTCGGGCAGCCAGAAGTCCATGTATTCGCCGCCCGCGAATTCCACCCAACGCCACCAGTCTTCGACCGTGTAGCACGGCTCCAAGTCGCTAAACTGAAAGGGCAGCTTGCGGTGGCGGACAGTGATTTCGTTGCGCGCGATGCGATCGGGATTCCCGAATCCCAGCTCGCGAAGATCTATAGCGGCGTCCCACCCACTGGTGACGCCGCCCCGACCGCTCGGCCAAAATGGCATGACCGCGCGGCCGGCAAATAGTTGCGGCTCGTAGGCCGCAGGGGCCGTGCGCCGGTTCCCGTGCTTTTCAACCCACGTCAATTCGAGGTCGCCCGCCTCGGCAGTGGGCTCGGCCAAGTCCGGATCCTTCTCGATGTAGCCCACCCGCCACGGGATGATCCGCAGGTCCGGCCCCGGCACGATCGAAGGCGCACCGGCAAGGGTTACGGTATCGCCGGCCGCCGCGGTGAGCGTCACCACCTCGTAGTCCGTCGGACTGTTGAATAGCACGGCCTGCTTGACGTTCCAATCGTGGCGCAGCGGGCTTTCCGTCGTGATCGTCGTTCCGTCGATCGACGCCACCCAAGCCATACCCGGCCAGAATGGGATCGCCACGTCCTTCGCCTGCAACTGGTCGAGCAGGTAGCGCAGGGCCTGAGTCTCTGCGATGGCGTTCGTGTCGACCTGATAGCGGAGCTGCCAGCGGCCCTCCCCGTCGTAGCGCTCGCGTTGCTCGCTTCCAGGCTCGGAAACGTGCACCTCCGTCCGAAACAGCCGGCTGAGCGTCAGGCCGGCCGCCGCAAGGGGCTCGAAGGTGAAGGGAACGGTGCTCATAGGAAAAGTGCCAATTTGGCGTTTTTAAATGGATAAAGACGCGCCATAGTCGCGCATAAGGTCGATCATCACGCCCGGGCCGTCGCGCCGGATCGCCTGGCGCATGTCGGCTTCGTCGCGTATAAGGTAGATCGGGATGTTGCGTTGCTCGCCGCCGCGATTGTTCGCTGTGGTCGAGGTGGCTGATGGGCTGGCCACGACGGGGGCGGCTCCACCTATCGCCGCGATCACAGAGCCCCGACTGCCACCGGCGTTCATGGCGCGCAGAGCAGGAGCAAATAAGTTTGTCGCGGCCGCCGTGATCATCGACTCACCGCGTGACATGCGGACCATGTTGGCGTCGTCACGAGGGCCACCCCGACCGTCGAAGGCTACGACGCCATCGGCAAAACCAGGCGTTTGCACGCTGGTTGTAGACCCGTCGTATGGGTTGGTCGCTCCAACCGCCGGTTCGGCTGGCATCGAGCCTCCACCCATACCGCCGATCAGCGAGCCAATCAAGACCATGGCCAGCGCGCCGAAGGCCAGCGCAATGCCGAACGAGGCAATGCTTTTGATGATCGCCGCCGGCGTCCACGCGGCCGCTTCCGTCATGCCCCGCATCTGCTCCTTGGCGGTTTCGGCATCCTTTGCAGCCGACTCAGTGCGCATCAGCCCCAACTTGGTCAGCGTCACTCGTGTCAGCGCGGCAATCCGCGCCTGCACCCATTCGGCGATTTCACGCGATGCGACCTTGCGAATACTTTTGCCGTAGTCGCTCCAGGCACTGCTCAGGTTTTGGGTGCCGTTAAGCATGTCCTCGATAGAAGAGCCCATAGCATCGAATGCCCCATCGGTCAGGTCGTAGACCGCATCGCCGATCGAGCCGAACGCAGCTTGGATCTCATAGAGGGCTCCCAACATCCCCTCCGACGCGCTCTGAAAGTGATCCATCGGATCGGTCAACCCGCCGATACTGTCACCTGTCGGTGTAAAGTTCTGGCCGTCAGTGCTGTCAAACACGGGTTGGCCCTCCAGCCGAGCGCGGGACTCTTCCAGACGGGATGGGTTCTTCTTTACGAAGCCGCCTTCATCGCGCCCACTGGGCTGATAGCCTTGCAGTTTGGCCGCTGCGAGCAGTTCTGCATTCGATAGGGCGCGACCAGAACTTCCCGTTCCACCAGTGGCTGAATTGGGTTCGCCGGTAGAGGTCTTCTCGAGGCTTGCGGAGTTCTTTTCTAGTGCGGCGCTAAGCTTAGCGACTTCTTCTCCAAACCTTTCGGTGGCTGACTTTCCGTCGACTTGATTGGCTGAATCCAGGCCGGCTGACAAACCTCCAAAGTAATCTTCCAGCCAACCCCGGCGAGCATCCGCATTGCCAACAGTGTCGACGCGGATTTCCTGCATTATCTCATCGTAAGAGCGGGCTTGCCGGGGCTGGTAGTCGGCAGGAGCACCGGCGTCCGCGACTTCCGAGAATGACCGCGCACCGGGGATTTGCCCCTTCGCAATCATTTCGCCTGCACCCTTGAAATATTGCCCCAGCCGCGTAAAGCGGTTCTCAAAGTAGGTGGCGATACGGTCCGCGGCAGCTTCAAAAGCTGCCACCAGGTAGGCCGTGGTGTTCATGGCCACGAAGCTGATCGAGTCGCTGAAAGCTTGGGCGAATTCTTTCAGCATCACCAGATTCGCCTTGAGCAGGCCCTTTTTGACGGTGTGGCCAAACTGGCTTTCCATTGTCCTGCCAGCGGCGTTCATGCCCGACTCGATACCTGCTTCGAGCGTCAGCGCGATCAGGTCGTCGACGCGGCCGGCAGCCCACTCTTGTTTGACCAACAGCACAAAGCCCCCGATCTGGTAGCCCAGGCGCTCGAACTTCCCTGATTCCAGCCCTTGGTCCAGCCATTCGTTTACCTCCCGTAAGACGGGGATCAACGATTCCGTGATCGGCCGGGCAATCCGATCCGTGACATAGGTGATGCGGTTCTGCATCCGCGTCAGGTGACGGGCGAAGCGATCAGCGGCGTCACCTACTTCGTCGCCGTAATATTTGCGCAGCGTCGCGGCGAACTTCGGCAGGAACTCATTGGAGTAAACATTTCCGAGCTCCATCTGTTTTGCCAGCTCAGCCGTCGTCATGCCCATCGCCTCGGCAGCGAGGGCGTTTGCGCCCGGCAGACGTTCGCCAAGCTGCTGGGTCAGCTCTTCGGCCGAGAGCTTACCCTTGTTCATGATCTGCTGGATGGCGTAGAGCGTGCCTTCCAGCGTCTCATTCGAAAGTCCCAAAACGGTACCTGCCTCCGACGTGGCTTCGAAAATTTCGCGTATTTCGGCCATCTGCAGCCCGGCTGGTTTGCCGGCTGCCAGCAGCTTCGAATAGCTTCCGGCTGCGCTGCTGATCGCCACGCCTAGTCGATCCGCTTCGCGCTGGGCGTAAAGGAACTCTTCTGAGGCTAGCGCCTGGCTTCCGGTGACCGCCTTCAGGGTGAAGTTGTAGCGGTCCATCGTTTCGACCGCGTCGACGCCCTTGGTGATCAGGCCGCCGATGCCGCCGATGCCGAGGAAGATCGTCATGGCGCCCACGACTCCGAAAATCAGGTTGCGCATCGAGGCGAAGCCCCGATTGAGGGCGGCGACGCCACCCCGGCGCAGCTCGGCAGCCTTGCGGCGGACCCGGTCCATCATGTCGCCGAGGTGGTCGAGCATGCTGCGGTTCTCGTTGGTCTCCTTGGCGTTTTTGGCCATCTCATCAGATAGGCGCCGCATCGCAGTCTGCATCTGATTCGTGGCCTGCTGCTTTTGGACGGCACTGGCGGCCGAGCCTTCCAGCGCTTCGCCGAGGATCCGCACCGCGCGGCCGTAGTCGCCGGCCGCTGCGGCTCCGGAGGCTTCCGCCCGGGCCAGCGCGAGCGACTGACTTGCGGCCCGCTCGGCCTCGATGCGGGCCTTTTCTTCGGCGGCCGCGACTTTCAGCTGCTCGATCTCTTGTTTCCGGGCGGCTTCAGCGGCTTCAGCTTCGGCCTTGGCCATGCTCCGGGTGATCGCCTGGAGCTGGTTGGTAGCCCGCTGCTTTCGCACAGCGCTGGCGGCCGACTTGTCTAGCGCCTGGTTCAGCAGGTCGACTGCTTCTTTATACTTCCCTTCGGCGGCCGCGCCGGTGGCCTGCGCCCGGGCCAACTCAAGGGCTTGGTTTGCCGAGCGCTCCAGCTGCTTGGCATTCTTCTCGGCTGCAGCGCCGGTTTCTCTCAGCGCGGTGGCGGCTTTGCGCTGCCCATCGCCTACGCCCTTGCTCGACTTGTCGAGACGGTCGGTGACGTCGACCAGCTTCTCGATCGAGACGCTGATCTTGTCAGCGACTGAGGAGAAGCCGTCGATCAGCTTCATCACAATCTCTAGTTTGTCGTCCAAGGGTGCAGGTGGTGGGATGGTTTAGCGCAGGCGTCGGCTGCGTTCGGCGAAGGTTTCGCGCGGGGCGGGCGGTTCGATGTATTCTGGCTGGTGATAGCCGGCGGCCTTCTGGAGCTGGTTGCGCATCTGGTTGTAGCGCTTTTGCCCGCCTTCGCCCCAGACGCTGGCGGCGGCGGCCTGGTTGATTTCGAGTTCCATGAAGAGCGTCTGGTATTCGAGGCGCCGCAGCATCGCGTAAACGAGCTGGCCCTTGTCCACCGGCCACGCCATGAGCTGCTCTTCGGTGATCCGGTGGACGATTTCGAGGTAGGTTCTTAGCTCTCCGTAGCTGCCGGCTCGGGAGTGTCTTCGGAGGTAGGTTTCGAGGCGGCGGTCTTGGTCATCAGGTCCCCGAAGAGATTCGTCAGCAGCTGGCCCGAAACCTTCCCGGCTTCCTCCCGGAGAGCGTCCCGCATGGATTCCACCATCATGGCCGTCTCGTCGATGCCCGTAGCCTTGATCTTGGCCGCCCGTCGCTGCGCCTGGATTTCGGCAGTCGCTTCCCTTTGCTCTTGCGCTTTCAAGAGCCTCTTCTTTTGCAAGGCGCTCCATTTCTCGAACAAAGGGAGCTGCAGCTCCGTCCCTTCTTCGACAAGCTGGAATTGGCTTTCAGCATCGAGGGCGTTAAACCACTCTTCAAAGCCGAAGTCTTTGGTCACAGGCGTTTCGGTGGTGGTGCCGTTGGCATCCGTTTGCAGGATCTTCTCGGTCCAGAGCTTGGCGGCCTCGTGTTCCGCCAGCCCGCCAAGCTGGTAAATCTCGAACTGCGGCATGACCCCCATGCCGATCTTCTTGATGATGACCTGCAGCTGCTCGCCCAGGTCGGTGAAAAGGATGAGTTGCTTGCGCCCCTCGTTCCAGATGTCTTGTTCGGTATTCATAGTGGGTGGTGGGTTTGAAATCAGGTAGTAATTTGCTGGTAAGGGTCACTGGTGCCTGGCCCGATAAAGACGTGATTGCCTGCGCCCACATAAATACGCGCAGTGGTGCCTAAATCGGGATTGTAAATGACTAGAGGTTTCCCAGCCGTAGTTTTGACCTCTAGCTGTGCCTCATGCTTGACGGGCTTTTTCCACAAGACCTTTGCGAGCTGTAGGTCCCAGACCTCCCAAAGGTCTTTATCCTGGTAGTTGCTCCCCCGAAAATCATGCTTCCAAACGCCAAAATCCAATTGTGTAGCGATGCCAGCGGCGACCTTTGGATCGATTGCCCAAATACGGTCCCCGCCTCCGGCGCCGAAAGACGGCGCAGCGAAGTTTGAATTCGAATTTTCGTCGAGGTAGGTATTGATGATCAGAGGACTCGTGCGCACCGATGCATAGATCGTATTTCCGGCCAGTCGAGGGTCAGGATATACGCGCAGCAGAGCCAGCCGGTCTGGGTTCCCTCGGACGTCTACGCCCCACGCCATGTTACGTGCATAGACAGACGTCGCTGCTGGGAATACTCCACTCACGCTTTGCATTTCCAATAGACTGTGGAGCTGACCGAGCGCGTAGGACTGCAGTATATTACTACCACAAAATGCGAGGATGTTCGTGCCCGTCTGTGCGCCTCTGACGACGATCGGAGCCGAGATATAACATTGATCCGAACGGGCGATACGTCGGAACGCGAACGTCGGGTTGGATCCCCATGAGGCGGGCTCGACGTAGTCGCCATCTTCACCGCCTTGGGCAGTGAAGATCGTCCCTACATCATTTGTTTCCGCGCCGACGTTTGTCGCATCCGCTCCGGGAGAATTTTCAATGCGGTACTTTTGGCCTACTACCAGCCCAAGTGTGTGGTCAGCTACTTTGCCATCCTGCGACCAGGAAATTTCCCGTTTCGCATCGATTCGGGTTTCGACCGTGGCCCCGTATAACCGGTCGAGTTTCAGCAAACCCGCATTGAACATGCCTTCATTCTGACCGGCGAGAATGTAACATCCGGACATGTGGAAGGCCGATCCGTTCTCTGCGATGACCACAGGCGGGAGGAATCGCCCTTCCGCTGGGCACTGGGAACTCTCAAACTTACAATTCGTCACATGGCACGAATGGAACTGATCGGCAAAAACCAGTGCAGCTCCATTGAAGCCCTCAAAATGACAGCCCAGAAAATGCACTTCATTCGAAACGAATTCAGCGCCTGAGACTACACCGTCATTCCCCCCTACAAAAACTGAAGGAACGCGGTCATCAGTCCAAGATCCGCCCCCGATCAGGACGGAGTCAGTGATCCGGAAATCTTGAAGGTGGTGACTGTGCAAAAGCTCATATCGGCAATTCTCATTGTAGACGGGTCCTTCGACGCGGCAGCACCACATTCGCCCCAGGCCGACATTTTTGAACGATAGCAGTGGAGCTGTAATGGACTCTCCGTTAAAACTGGTGCGGGTATCTTTGATACACACCCCATAAAATGATGTGCTGGCTCGAATGCCATTGTGGCTCGTAGGCACGCCGCCGCCTGGCAGCGACTCCGACACGAAGACGGGCTCATTCGATGTGCGCGTGATATAATGGCGGTCCGAATCTGCCGCTCTGTGGTCGAAGTTGCCGGGCCCCCAAATGGCCAGACCGATTTTGCATACTACCGGCTGGCTGACCGAGTATCGCCCTGGGACTTCGACCGAACGAAATATCTTGCAGGCACACTGCAGACCGTGCCACGCATCTGATGCATTTTCTCCGGCACGCTGATCAAACCATACAGGTGATCCTACGCCGCAAACAGGCAAGCCGTCTGCCCGCAACTGATCCGGGCTGTCCAGTTCGAATATCTGCGATGCACCTTCGGCGCGACCATTGAACAGCAGTTGAGCGCTGCCGGTCACTTTGATCACGCCGCCATCTCCTCTAAGCGTCACATCCGAGGGGACTTCGAGCGTGCCTGATGATATGGTCCAGCTGCCGCGCGGGATGGTGATCACTCCTTTGGTGGCATCAAACACAGCCTGAATAACGGTGCGCTGGTCAGAGGTACTCGGAATAGCCACTGAGCGCAGACTGAGTGCCACCGTGTTGTCGAGTCGCGTGAGCGCTCCCGCAACCGTATCACCGGAAAAGGTGACTGCACCAGCGGTGATCGGCAGCGGCGTCTGAGCTGGGAAAGAGGATGGTATATTCGTCAGCTGCTCCCACAGAATGGCCTTGTCCGTCCCCTCGATCGACTCGCCGCCGTAGATCACATGGAAAGGCGACGTTTGAATCACATCGCCTGCAGGCTCGATCCATTTAATGCGCCCGAAAAGGGTAGGATAAGCCAGTCCTCCCAATAGATTGCCGCCTGTGTTCAGGGTGCCACTATAGTCACCTGCGTCTGTATTGCGGCTCCAGGCAGACAAGACACTCCCGGGGATCGCATTCTCCAAATCATCGGGCACGTAAAGCTCGAGGACGATCGTAGCGCCTTCTGGTAGCATGGTCGGGGTCGAACCATTCACGAAAGACAACCGTAGCGGACGCGGTCCGCCACGTGAGATCCGTGCAGGTCCCCCGATCAGCTTTTTGGTGGCAAGGTCAACTTTGAGGAAAACGTAGCTCATTGACAGGAATAAGCGCGCCGGGTTTTACCGGCGCGGGAAATGAAGATCCGCTCTAGCTTTCGTTGATTCGCTGTTCGACGATGCCGGCTTTGTGGACGGTGAATTCGGCCGTCGGGCGCATTTGCCCGTTCTCGCCTACTTCGAAACCGCCAGTGATGTAGAGGGTCCCAAAGGCCCCGATATGACTGTGGAAGTTGGCCGGGCCGCCCTTGGCGTGGATGTAGATGTCTGCGAAGCCCTTGATCTGTTGACCGCTCATTGCCTTGGCGCGGATCATGTATTCGGGGCTCGAACTCGTGATCTCCGGAGCGGTGATAGTGGGCGTGATCACGTCATCGTTGATGTCACGCAGCCAATGGATTTTGCCTGTCACTTGGTCGAGCTCGAAGTCGACTCCCGCCACCAGCGCCGTGGAATCGCTGGAGGGACCGTAGACAGTCTCGACCCCGGCCAACGTGACGGCCGTAGGAAATGCCACCCGCAGGCCGGTGGTGGTGAACAAAGGCGTCAACATGCCGGCTTTTACACCAAGGCCGGCATCGCCCTCGTCAAAGTCGAAGGGCTGACCGGCAACAGCGCTGAGGGCCGTCTGGGCATTGTCGCTCGCCACGGCCCCCCAGTCGTAGTTGGGGTCGTGCATCGTCATCAACCACAGCTGATTGGTGCCAAGCTCGGAGAGCGTGAGCGGGTATTTCATGCCTGCGCCATTAGGGCGGCGGCCTACCACCTGGGGGCCGTTGCGGCCAAAGCGGGTCACATCTTCACCGTCGTTGCGCGGCTCGTAGGCGAGGCGAGGGAGACTGCCGAACTGCTCAAAGCGGCGATGGTTTTCGGCGAGGGTGCTGAACTTGGACAGGGCAAAGTGAAATTCGCCCGTCCCAGAGCACTGGAGGTAGTCCTTGTAGTAGGATTCCATGGGTTACTTCTTGGAGTTTTCGGTGGAGGGCTTGGCGGCCGTGGTGCCACGCGGAATCGGTACCAGACCTTTGCCTGGAACGTTGAAGCCGACCGCCTTGGGCGTCAGCTGTTCGGCGCCCGCGCCATGGGCCTGAGTGATAGCCTGGACGTAGGCCCATTCTGCTGGCGGCAACTGATGTTCCAGCACGCGCACCACAGCCGCTCGATCGCTGCACTCAGCGAGGTGGTTGTAGATCTGCGCCTGGCGATCGAGAGGCACCTTTGGGTGCTTATCGGCGATACTGTCGGGATTGGTGATCAGGTTCATGGATCGAGTTTAGGTTGTGGCGTGAGCGGTGCGGCCGAGGGTTCGGCGCTTGGTGCCCAGCGCGATCGAAATGGTTTGCACGTAGCCTTCCTTGGCCGGGCCATCGTCGTCTTTGGCAAAGATGGCCGGGTTGCCCTCGTCGACCGCGCACCAGGCGTGCGGCAGGTTCTCGGGATCGAGGGGCATGGCTTCTACCAGGTCGCGTGAACCCTCGTGGACGTTGAAAACGCCGGGCGTAGTGTCATCGCCGAAGAAGGCCAGCGACTCTTCGCCCACGGTGATCGTCGCGTCGAGGTAGAAGACGTAGACCTCAAAGACGCGGTGCGTGATGAGGGTCTGCCCGTCGCGTTGGCGCCGGTAGGAGTCGCGGCCGGGCACGATGAGGCAAGACCGCTCGCTCAGCTCGATCAGCTTGGAGAGCTGCTCGTTGACGTTCCGGTTGGACGTGCCGAGGTGGATGGTGCCTTCGGCAAACACGGGCTCGATGGGATCGCTCCATCCGAGCTGGTAAAGCCGGGCGCGGAGGGCTTCAAGGGCGGCGCGTGGATCGTCGTAGGCCATTAGCTGTTTCCCCCTCCTGCAAAGTCGCGCGCGGCGAGGCGCTGGATGGCGCGGATGGCCGCACCCCGCATGGCGGATTTCTTGGGCAGCACGGTGGGATCGGGGGCATGCTTAGAGCTGCGGCGCAGCACGTAGACGCCTTCGATGTGATCGTCGAATTGCACGGCGAGGATGCCTATGGTCTCCGGCTTGCCCTTTTTGGACGGGAGCTTGAACATTTGCAGCCCGGTCGACCGCTCAAAGTCGCGGGCGGTTGTGCCCTTGGATAGAGGCGAAATCGGAATGGCCAGCGCCTTCTTCTCAGTCGGGCGAACGGTGCCGCCGTGGTAGTGCAGGTTGATGCCGACTTGTGAGACCGAGACCACCACGCCGCGCTCGTCGACCGACCAGCTCGTGGCGGAAGCCGCCTTCGCGTAGTAGTGCTCGCGGGGCCCGCCCAGCTTATTCGGCTCGGCCGCGTCCTTCTTTTGCAAGTGGACTTTTACGACCGTTGCAACGGCCTTGCCGATGGCGTGCAGGTAGCGCGGCTCTGAAGGTGCCCCGTGCAGCTGGTGCATGAACTCCTGCAGCGGCTTGGAATTGATGGTAACGGAGGTGATGCTCATTCGTCGTCCTCCAGGTCAAGGTCTTCCAAGGGCGTGGCCACGAAGCGGCCGGAAGCGTCGAAGCGGCCAATGCCGCTCGCCTCGAGCGCACGGCGCAGCTGCGGGTCGTTCACCTTCGGCTGAGCCGAGGGCGGCACGTCGCCAAAGGTGTCGTCCTGCGGAGTGGGAGGCTGATCGCCCGGGTTCATCACGCCGAGCGCTTCGGCTTCGTCGACGAAGATGTCGACCCGGCCCATGCCAGAGTTAAAGTCGAAGGGCGGCCACGGTGTGCCGAAGCGCGAAATCTTGCGCCAGATGGGATCGTTTTTCAGCGCGATCATGCGACCGCCGTAGAACTGCCCGCCAGCCGCGCGCCACCTGGTGGGCCAGTCGCGCGGTTCCATGCGCTGGGCCACGCGGATCAGCTCTTGAGCCGGGTAGAGAAAGAGGATGTCGGGATCCTGATCGAGTTTCCACTGGCCGTAGCCTAGGGCCATCTCGACGTTTGTATTCAGGATCAGTTCCAGGCGGGCGTCGGTCATCAGCGCCGCCGGATCGCCCAAGCGGACCAGGTCGCGCAGTTGAGCCTTGGCCATGGCGGTGCCCAGTTCGCCGTTGAGGATTTCGTCCACGACCACCTGCACCTCTTCGAGAAATTCGATGTTCTGGACGCGGGCGGAAAAGATCGCCGATCGGCGGAACTCCAGTTCGAGCAACTCGATTTCCTCAGTGGTGAGAGGAGTCGGCCAAATCTCCCGCACGCGCCAATCGGCGAGGGCTTCAGAGAATGGAACTGGCTCGGTGAAGATCATGGAGGTGGGAAAGGGATCGGCTTAGAGACCGTTGAGGCTGTCGCGGGTGGCGAGAGGGGTGGTTTTCTTGACGACGGTGACGGCGGCGCCAGTGGCGAAGGTGTCGTCGGTCGCGCCTTCGGGCTGCTCCACCCGAAACTTGCAGGCGGCCACCTGGCGCAAGAGCACGAGGGCGGCGTTGTAGAGGTCCATTCGGGTCTCGCTGACCTTCTGGTCGACGCGGGCTGGAATGCGCACCGTGATGAGGTGCAGCGCGGCTTGCAGGAGGTTCGACGGGATCGTGTCACCGGCGGCCAGCTCGTTGTGGTCGCAGGCGGCGACGTAGCCGCGCACTTCGTCCACCACTTGCTTGATCGTCTCCAGTACGGGATCGGCCTGCCCGGCCGCCGTGGCGACAGTGCGGTATTTCTCGATCTCGCGGGCGTTGAGGACCGTGAGCACGTCGGCTTCGGTGATCTGGATCCAGCTCATAAAGAAGGGAGGAGCCCGGGCGAGAAAACCTCTTAACTCGCCCGGGCGGTGGGCATGAGGACGATATGGGACCTTACGAAATGGTCGCCTTACGGATGCCGAGAGTGCTCGTGAGCACGATCGACGAGTAATGCTCGACGGTGATCGCGATGAGCTTCGGACCCATCTCGCGCCGGTAGACGCGGATGCGGCCGCCGCCTTCGACGGGCGATACAAAGCGCTTGATGCACGAGGGGTCGTTTACGCCCAGGCCGCTGACCGCGTAGAACATCAGCACCTGATTCGCGACATAAGGCGTCAAAGTGCTGGCACCCTTGTAGCGGGCATCGGTGGCCGTGATCGACTCGACGTTCAGGAAGCTGCCAACCTGCTGCACCGACATCGCCGCGCTGGCGTATCCGCCGGCGTTGTTTTGGGCACGGCAGGCAGTGACCCGCTTTTCCCAGGCCGTTTCGCCATAACCGACACGATTCGGGCGAAGGCCAACCGCTTGCTGTGAGAGCAGCAGCTGATTGCGAATGTCTTGTTCGGGATCTTTGCCGGCCGTCGTGTCCCACGTCAGATTGACGTTCGTCGCGGCGGCCTTGAGCAGGTTGATGGCCCGGCGGATTTCGTTACGCTTCAGGCGTTGCATCAGGCGCATCGTCTCCTGTTGTTCGGAGAAGGGCCCGTTGAGCTTGTCGCGGTCGAGCACAATGGTCAGGCCCTTGTTCAAGGTCTTGCCATTCTTGTCGACGGCGCCGCGTTCCTTCACGCGGGCGAAGTCGGCATAAATCTCGCGGACATCTTCATCGCCGTCGTCGCTCCAGAACTCATCGCTGTGGAGGAATTCCTTGTATTCGAAGAGGCGCGGGACCTGGACGCCGGGGGCGTAGAATTCCAGGAGCTGCTCCAGCGGATCGCTGTCCCAGCCGCCCACGATGTAATTCGTCAGTGGCTCGCTGTATTGGCTTTCGTCAAAGCGGGACTCGTTGGAGGCGTAAACGAAGCCGGGCTGGCAGTTGCTGCCTTGGTCGGCATGAACGGCTTCGAGCGGGATCGCGTAAGGTTCGAGAACGGAAATCATGGTAAAAACGATTCGGTATGGTCGGTAAGCGGCGGCTTAGGCTTGCAGAACCTTCAGCTCGGCGGGTTCGGTGAGGGCGGCCCCCACGGCGGCGATGTCGGTGCCAGCGGTGCCAGAGAAAGCGGCCAGCACGACCACCTTCACCGGAGCATGGGTTTCGACGATGATCTCATCACCGTCGGCAGTGGCGGCAGTGCGGGCACGGCCGATGCGGTAGTAGGTGCCTGCGGCGGCAGGCTCGTTCTGCACCTTGCCGGCAGCGGCGACGTAGACCGGCTCGTCGGCGGCGATCTCTTCACTGGCGATCATCCGCTTGCCGACGGGTTTGCCAGCCAAAAGCCGCACGGTGCAGAAGTCTCCCAGGGCGGCAGTCGCATCGACAACGCCCAGAGGCACCTCGTTTGCGGCACAGATGGCGACCTCGTTGTCGGCAGTGCCTTGGGTGACAAGGCAGCTGGCAAGAGTCAGGGCCTCTTCGGCCACACGGGTTACCGCGCCGTATTCGATTTCGTTGGGCGGGGCGACGTTGCAGGCGATGATGGAATCGCGGTTGCGAACGTAGAACACGGCGAAGGCGAACAGGAAGAGCACTAAAAAAAGGATGGGCACGAACATGGTAGTAAGTGTGGAAATGGAAGATTGACCGGAGTTAGGCCTTGCTGTTGGCGATGGCCACCAGCTCGGCGGTGATCTGGCAGGGCGTATCAGCGGCCTGATCGGCCTTGATCTGCGCTTCGATCACGGCGACCGCCTGCTCTCGAGTGAGGCCAGCCTTCATCTTGCGCTGGATGATCGGCTTGAGGCGGTCTGTGAACTGAGACGACGCAGCCGAGAGGGCGGCGAGGTCTACAGGAGTGTTGGCCGCGGGCTCGTTGGCCACGGGCTCATTGGCCACGGGGGCCGAAGAATTGGTCTTTCCGGACATGGTATTTAAAGTGTGGTGTTGGTGGCGGGCTGGCGGGGATTAGACCGTCTGCGGATCGGTGTTGGCGGTGGCGGTCTCTTGCTGCCACGTCTCCCAGGCAGCGCGGCCTTCGGGCGATGCGGAAGCGGCCTGGTTGGCGGCCTCGTAGGTCATGCCGGCGGCCATGTGCCCGGCGACGAGCTTTTCATAGGCCGCACGGCCCTTGGACTCGACGGGCGCCCGGCGGGCGCCGAGGCCCGCAGTGTAGGCGTTCTGGGCGCTGTGAACGGTGGTAGCTTTCGCTCCCAGCTCCTTTGAGACGGTCTCGATCGCGGCCTCGTTGGCGGCATCGACAATGCGCTGCTCGAAGCCCGTGCGCTCGGCGGCGGTGATGGCGCCGCGCTTCACGTGACCGTCGACAATGAGGGCGGCCCGGGCCTTGCGCTCGTTGGCGAAAGCCGTCTGGGCGGCCTTCAACTTCGAGTCTTCCGAATTCGCGGCGTCGGCCGTCTGCTTGAGACCCGCCACGCTGGCGGTCATCTCGGTGATCGAAATCGCATCGGCGCCGGGCGTTTCTGCGACGGTATCTGCTACGCGCTCGTTGGAAAACCCGAGGGCGAGCAGGAGTTTCTTCAGTTTTTCGTTCATGGATGTGCTTTTCGGGTTCGGCGCGGTAGCGGAGTTGGCCGCAGCCGCATCGGGGAGATTTGGCCGGTCCGTCAGCCCCAGACTGAGGAGCTTGACCGGCGAAAAGATTCGGGGGGCGGTCGAAACGGCGCGCATGGCCCAGCGCGGCGAAAAGCGCCACTTCTTGCGCTCGCGGACGTTCGCCCATGCCTCGGCCCAATCGACCTTCAGGTAAAATCCGTCGTCACGGGCCTCCATGCCGGTCACGACGCCATAGGGACTCGTGTCTTCGTGCCCTTCCTGGTTGGCAAAGGCAGCATCGTCCGGATGGCCGATGTAGACCGGTGGACGGTGGCCACCCACCCCGAAGGCGCGCTTCAGCCGATCCCCGGTCGACTTGAAGGCCTTCACCATGGTCTCGGCGCTCGCCTTCGTGATCCGCTGGAGACCGAGCGAGTGCGGCACGTCGCCGTAAGTGGCAACGCGATACCAGCCATCAGAGGCGTTCGACATCTCTTCCAGCGGGCCGCAGCAGAACTGTTCTTCAGCGGGCGCTTCGGAAGGGTCTTGCTCCTCATTGGCAGCAGAGGCCAAATCGAAGGTTGCATGCCCAATCGTGGAGGCATTGCAAAACGGCGAGAATGCCTTGCAAAACGTCTCCGGCGAATCGACTGGCTCATGACATGGGCAAAGGGTGTCTAGGCTCACAGGGGCGATTTTCGGTTTCATGCTGATTGGCGGCTGAAAAGGTTCTTCAGGAATGTGAGGATCCCGCGCTGCTGGACCGTCTCCGGCTCGGGTTCGGCGGACAAAGATTCGCCCTTGACGATAGCGGCTTCGGCGGCGCCGTTGATAAAGGCGGCAGCCTGGCCTTGCACCATGACCTCGGGCACGGCGTCGGCTTCGTTCATTTGGCGGTAGAGGTCGGGCATTTCGGCCCGCAGGTTGCGCAGGATAGCGTCGCGCTCTTCGGTCGTGGCGGCATTGGCGGCACTGACGAGTCGCTGCCGGATCGGATCAGTCAGGTGGGCGCGTGCACGAGCCACGCGAGCTTGCATGCTTTGCTGGAGCTGTTGGGCAATGCTTTCGCTTTCGATGCGCACCTTTGCAGCGGCATTGGCGGCCTGCTGCAGAGCCCCACCATCGGGGGGAGTGTCCCGGCGGTGCTTCCCTTCGGCCTGAGGGTCTGACCGACCCGCCGGGACTTCACCCTCTACCCCATTTGGCTGTGACTGACGACTGGCAACCAAAAGTTCTGTTTCGCCCTCGGCGGGCGCGGGCAGGCCAAATTGTTCGCGGTAATCGTCCTTTGCGATTTCGATACCACGATCGATGGCTTTGTCCCACTTGGCCTGCTCCTTCTCAGTATCCGTGCGGTCTTTGGGCAGGATCTTGATGTAGGCCAGCAGCCGATCAGAGCCAAAGAGCATGCGACCGATCTCGCGGTCGACGTAGATGTTGAGCGCCTCGGTGAGCATGTTCGCGTCGTCCTGCTCGATGTTCTCGCGCTCTTCCTCCTGCTGCGTGGCACCGACGGCGTCGCCCTTGGATTGGCTGGAGAGGTCACCGCCACGCCAGAGCGCCATGATGCTGCGCTCCATGTGCTCGACCAAAACCTTCTGCGGCGGTTCGCCGTTGGTGGAGATGGTGTTCATCTCCACCTCTTCGGCCATGCCGGTAGCGATGATGGAATCGTTGGCGAGGCCCCGCAGAGCCTCCACCCATTCTTTCCACTCCTTTGAATCTTTGGTGGCGGGGGTTTTGCCCTGCACCCACGGGAAGCCGTATTTCTCGCTGAGGATCAGCCAGTCTTTGAGCGGCAGGCTCTTGAACATCCACGCCACGCTGGTCGCCTCCATCAGCGCCACGTCGGCGCTCGTGATCATCCATTGACCACGGTTCAGCGGGATACCGTCGGTCGCCCAATCGAAGGGCAGGAAGCGGAGGCTACCGGTACGGTTCTCGAAGAACCAGAGCGGCACGAAGACGAAAGTAGCGGTGTAGGCGTCGCGGCCCTCGTTGTCGGTGTCGGGCTCCCAGAGGATTTCATGGACGGCGTAGCCCTTGGCCACCGCATCCATCATCTGACGGAAGAGGAGCTGGGCGCCGCCCTGCTTGTCCTGGTCCACGCCGTGGCGCGCGGTGCAGTTGTTGTAAAACCACTCCAGCGCTTGCTTGTGGCGGGCAGCCTCGGGCGAATCGTCGACCGTCAGAATCTGCCAATCGAGAAGAGCGGCCGCGCGCTTGCGCTTCGGGATCACCGTCTGGCAAACCGGGTCGCGTTCCTCGATCGACTGCCAGACCTGCGAGGCTTCCGTGAGGTAGCCGGCGTGGTAGGCATCGAGCACGCGCACCAGGCGTGTCGGGTTCATGTTCCGCAGGGGCGAGAACCGCGAGTTCTTGTGCTGCTCGACGCGTTCGGAGCCGAGGGCAGGCATAGCCGCATTGGCGGCCGGCAAAGTGGTAGGAAGTTGCTCAGCCATTAGAGAATCACCTCCTGACGGCCGTGATAGGCCGCCATGCTGGGACGTTCTTCAGAGAATTTGCGGGACACGGATTGCGAGCAGGGCGGCACGGTAGCGTTGCTGCCGGCATACATTGCCAGCGCCAGCGCCCAAAAGCGGTCGGCGTGGCTGTCCGTCTTGCCTTCCGCTACAAAGCGGATGTTCCCGACGGCCGACGTTTCCTTCCGCATCATGCGGAAGTCGGCGTGGACTTTCTTGTCGTAGGGAATGCGAAGCGTGTGGTCTTCGAATGCGCCGCGAACTGGATAAGCCATCGTGGCTTTGGAGGTATTGGAGAACGTGACGCCCTCGATCTTCCAGATGCCGTATTCGCGCTGGGCATCTTCAACCGGCTTGGAGCCCATGCCGGTTTCGTCCAATGCGCCTTGGCGGCATAGGCCAAGCAGCGGGAAATAAATCGCGGCCTGGCGATAGTGCGGCACGCGGAACATTTCGACCACGGCGCGCGTGAACAGCATCCCTTCGGCGCGCTCCAGCACCCACACCACGGTAAGGTCTTGGTTGCGGCCGAAGTCGATGCCGACGAACAGCTCGCGACGATACCACGAACCGGGCGCCAGATGAGTCGGCGACAAGTCGGGATGCAGCAGGTAGCGGATGCTCCCCTTGCGCTGCTTGATCTCATCCCAAATCTCTTCTGTCGTCTCGCGCAGGTTTTCAGCCGCCTTATAGCTGGCCGCTTCGAGCATGTCCTGCGTGATGAAGGCCGAGCCTTCATCTTCTGGAATGCACATGTATTCCTGGTTGAAAGCCGTCTCGTCGGTCGCTCCTGCTTTCGTGTAGTCGAAGTAGGCCTGCTCATCCATCGCCATCCGAGGATCGTGCTCGGGTAAACGCTGCTGCAGCTTGAAAAGGAGGCCTTGGGCCAGAGCGTCTTCGAGCGTGACCCGGTGGTGGCTGATGTTCTTCGGATTGCCACCCTCTACGATCTCACGGATCAGGGTGTTGAAGTAGTTCGCTGCGCCCCGGTGCGTGCTGAAGATGTCCATCGAACCGCCCCAGGTGATGCCGGGGTAAGCGATGTCGTAGAGGCGCTTCGGGTCCTTGTGCAGCGCGAACTCATCAAGTTTGCGCGTACCGCGCTTGCCTGCCTGAGCGTCGGGATTGGACGACAGGGAGAAGATGCACTTGCCCGACGGGAAGCGCAGGACGAACGCACTGTGCTTCTCGCCTTTATCGTCGGAGACATCCTGCAGCCCCAGAGCATCGGCACCCTTTTGATAGAGTTCCGCCCAGAACGTGGCGTCGTCCAGATAGAGCTTGGCTTGCAGTTCGTCGCGGGATGAGACCCACACGTCATTCGAACCACTGGCGGCACACTCCATGGCTGAGAGGGCATCCGTCCATGTCCAACCGATCTGGCGCGACTTCTCGGCCAGCTTGACCCGGCTCTTGTCGTCGGCCCACTTGCGCTGGAATTCCAGCAGCATGCGATCCGGTTCAGCCGGGATGCATCGGGCGGCACCCTTGAAACCTTTGGGGACAATCGGCTTCATAGGCGCAGGCCCTCCCGGATCTTTGCCAGCCGTTGCTCCGGCGACAGGCTATCGTCTTCGACGACCTTTGCGGCCTCGTCGAATTGCGCCGCCTTTTTCTCCAGCAGCGAAATCTTGCGCTTCTCAATTTCCAGCTTCTCGACTTCGAGGCTGTATTTCTTGTCCGCAATCAGGCCTTTGAGCAACGCACTCACGCTCTTGGCGTCCACGTCGCCGGAGGCCAGAAGATCCAGCGTGAACTCTTTCACCGCTTCGACGATCACGGGATCGTAGCTGGCAGGAGCCTCGGCGTGTAGTTCGTCGGCGGCTTGCTGCACGCGTTCGCGGCCCTGGCGGAGCCGGCCGATAAATTGAGCGGTGCGCATCTCCTTTGCCCAAGTGGCAAGGGCGGTGCGGCTGATGGTGATGCCGTAGCCGCCTTCCGCCTCGGGGATGGCCAGCTCGTTCACGACATCGTCAAGGCTCTTCTGCTCGGTGAGAGCAAAGATCGCCTCCTGAGTCGCTTCGGGCAGGTTGCCGAGCACGGAATCTGAGCGTCGCTTTTTCAAGTTCTTAGAAGAGGTTTGGAATGCGTTGTTCACATAGGCCGAAAATCGGCCTAAAAGAGCCCTTGGGACTCTCCATATCCGAGGCCCGCGGCGCTCAGCAGCCAGCGATGCGGACCGCCAAGCAGGGCGGACTTAGACGCCACCAAGCCGTTTTGAGCGAGATAGTGGAGCTGGTGGCAAGTGGTCTCCTCGGTTAGCCGTGGGAATTCATTCGTCAGGGCCATATGGAGGGTCTTCGCGGTCATGCCGGTGTCACGATAAGGCTCCAGCAGCTGCAGCATCCGCTTGCGCAGAAAAGTGATGTCTTGGTATTCGGCCATGGGTGGATCAGTTGGGTTTGCGCGCCTGGAGCGCGGTGAGGACCATGTCGAGCTTGCCGTTGGTCTCCTTTTGCTGGGCCTTGATGTCGTCGAATTGCTTGTCGAAACCGCGATTTTGTTGTTCGATGGCTGAGAGGCGCTCGCCAGTTCGGGCATCCTCCTGGCGCATCTTTTCCAGACGCTCTTCAAATGTCTTGTAGACCCCGCTGATCGACGCCCGCCGGAGTTCATCGGCACTCGTCAGCCCACGCTGCACAGTCTCGCTGAGCCCGCGTAGTTCGGCTTTGGTGTCGGCCTCGAATTTCTGGAACTCCTCCTTCCCGGTGAATTCGCTCGCGAGGCGCACTTCGATCGGTTGACCATCGATGGCGGTGGTCTTGCGGCCGATCAGATTTTTGACGCTGTTGGCAATCATTAAGACAAACGCGAGGCAGCCGAGGAATCCAGCGAGAGTGACGGGATCAGGGACGTCAGGCACAGCAGCAGATGGTTGGATGTGACGAGGAACCGGGCCTACAGGGCCGCCGCGATCGCGAGGTTGTATTCAGCCTGCGGATCATTCCCGCTCGCGGTAGTGCCACTGGACGGCACGAGCTGACTCGTGGCTCTATCGAGCGCCAACATGGCAATCGCTTCCGGAAGCCTGGCGACCAACTCTTCGCTGAGTTGCCTCCCGATCGCTCCGGGTTCCGTGCTCACGGCAAAGGCGGAGTCTACGGCATCCGAGATGAGCGGCATGTAGGGTTCCACCTCGTCGACTTCCTGACCCAGCCGCTGCAGGCCGATCGTTACGGCCAGCCTGGCGGTTTCCTTCAGCGATTGCTGCAGTGCCGGACTCATCGATTCGCACCCTGTAAATGGCATAGCGAGGCCCATTGGCAGGACCAGCAGCATCAGCATCGCAGTTGTGCCGGAGGCCCCCTGCTTTTTGGTCTGCAGCGGGACCCTGGCGACGATGCGTCCGTAGAGTGAGATCGCAAAGCCCGCGATCACGCCGATCGCCTCCACGACCTGCTGATAGTCGGCATCGGTCACCCGCACGTCGAAAACGGCGAGGAGGGCGAAGATAATGGAGACAATCAGCCCCCATACGGTTTTGCTCTGGTGGATCGGTTTGCTATTCATGACTGGGCGCAGGTTCATAGGTCCAGGGAGTGACGGTGGATGGCGACTGGCAGCCGCCGAGAAAGAGCGCAGCGAGAGCCGCGAGGATTAAAGCAATGCGAGCCATGCGGAGGCGTTTTCGGCGGGGTTGAGTGTCGTCCAACGGCGTGTTTGAGGTTCGTAGGTCATCCAACCGCCTACGGTGCGAATAATGTTGATCGCGTGACCGCGATGCGGTGCGCCGTCGAGGCGGTAGCAAAGCATGCCGACCGCGACGCCTTGAGCTAAGTCGCCTTGATGGCGAGCGGCGGCTAAATGCTTTTGCTTTGCCAGCGCCCACGCGCATGCCGCGAAATCTTCACAGTCGAATTGTTCGCTCCACCGGAGCGCTCCGGCTGCGAACAGCATCTGGGACAGCTCTTCGTTGTAGGCATCGACAGCCGCCCGACTGACGACGTTGTAGGTCGCATCCAACGCGTAGATGTCGACGTGGGGATAGACCGCCCGCAGCTCCTCCGTGATTTGGCCACTGGTGAGCATAAGCAGCCCACCAGTGGCAGAATCTGGATTGCTTAGTTCATCGCTTTGGTGTTTGGGTTGCTCGCTCGGTGCCTGCATGACGCCGCCGATAATAACAGGCACAAAAAAAGCCCGCAATGAATGCGGGCGCTGCGGGCGATACAACTGTTACGGGTGTTATTTGGAGCCTAAAAAAATGGGGCGCAAGGGCTTATTTGGTGCTTTTCAAAGCCTCGGTACGAGAGGAAATCCACTCCGCATTGCTCAATGCCCTGTCGATCAAGCGGACCAGCTGCTCGGCGTTGTCGATGTCGAAACTCATGGCGTGGCGACTGATCCCCCTGCCGGGATCGTCGGGCCTGATGATGATTTGAGGGGCTAACATTCCATTGGTCACGCTTACCTGCCCGCCTGTATATGGGAAATCCGCTGCCTGATCAGTCAATGCGGCATCAACAGCAGATTGTAATGCTTGACCGCAACTCTGGAGCTGCTCCAGTCCAAGGAGCATGCGCAATCCATGGGGATCCTTTTCTTCAATGGAGACTAGTCCCGTGTCTTTGGCGCTTTCAATATATAGAAAATAATTTAGCTGGACCTTGCTTTCAGAGCCAGCGATCTGACCAATCTCTGTTGATATTACGACCGCCGAACGAGGTTTTTGTGGATTGGCGACAAGAATCGGCGGCAGGGCAGCGACAATCAGGAGTATTGCGACGATGACTTTCATAAAAGATTGAATAGTGGGTTAAATCGACACGGAAAAGATCATTTTTTTTCCGAAATGTCTTCGAATAGCTTCACGAGAGCATTGGCTATAGGAACAGACTCTCCCCCATCCTGAAGGAACTGTACTACGTTCGAAAGTGCCTGCTCCGTTTGCTCTTGTTTATTAGCAAGGTCCTGAAGCCATTGCCGTTCAACCTTTGAAAGATGGGATGGAGGCCGCTTGGCCAAAGCCGGAAGCACATCAAAAAGTCGACGCAGTTGAGCGTCGAGAATATGAGCTGCCTCAACCGCGCTAGACAGTTGCTCTGATTTCTGCTCCGAAAATCTAGAGCGATTGCCATAAGCTGGTGAGTCCTCTCTAAGCGTCAGGGGATAGCCTTTGCCTTTGGAAAGGCCAGCATTCTGCTCTGCTTCTTCAAGCTTCCTCCAGGTTTTCTCGGAAATCGGCTGCTTACCGGCTCGGTTTGCAAACAACGTTGCTTGGCTAATACCGATATGGTCGGCAAGAGCCCGTAGGCTGACCCCCAAGCGTCTTGATAACGCATCGGTACGCTCTAAAAAAGAGCGCTTATGCTCTAATTCATCTTGCATTGCTCCAATTTTTGTGGTCCAAATTAGAGCATGCCCCGGCAACTACTTGCACTCAAGCGCCGAATGCTCGGCGTAGTAAACCAAAATGAAGTGGCCCGTAAACTAGGGATCCGGGTGGAGCACGTTAACCGCGTGCTTAACGGACATCGCAAGAGCCGACGCGTTTGTGACGCGATCGAGGCGATGATTGCGGAGCGCGAAACCCCGTCGAAGGGAGTCAACTAGCCATGGTCCGCCAGCGGTCAGTGCAGTGCCCGCTGACGTTCCTTTCACAAAAGGAACAAGAGGACCTGTTTCGTTTTTCCGAAAAGCAGTCGGCCGAAGCCTTGGTAAAACATATCCAGAAGCGCTACCGCATGACTGTCACCCGCACCGAGGTTTTCAACTGGGCATCCGCTTGGCGCGCCGAGCACTGGCCGCGGCGCTTTAACCGAAAAGCGGAAGCCGCCCAACTTCTTCAATCCGCGCTCGACCTGCTTACCTCGGACAAGCCCAACCGAAGCATCACTTAACACCATGTCTTCCCACGCCAAGATTCAAGACCAGTTCGACTACCTGCTGCCAGCAGGGAAGGAGTGGTTTGGCGTGAAGGAAGCGGCGGCGATTCTCGACCTTTCGCCTGGCTTCGTCCGCGACGCTTTCGACATGGGCAAGCTCTGTGGGCACGCCCACAACGGCAGCGCCGCCAAGGGCCGTGAACAGCGCTACGAGCGCCGTATCCCGCGCGAATTCCTGATCCTGTATCTCATCGAGACGGCCAATTACGACACCGGCAGCGCCGTACAGCGACACCTCGAAGCCCTCCGCCGCCGCAGTCTTCCAGAGCTGATCCAGATCCAGAGCGGTATCCGCGCCATCATCCAACAAAAGCAAACCTACTGATTTCCCATGCCTACACGCCAAATTGATCATGTCGACCCCTTCAAGGATCCGTTTATCGCGAGTCTGGCCGAGCGTTTTGAGCAAGACCGCGAGGCAGCGATTCAGGCAGCAAACCACACGCAATGGCGGACGTTCTGTTGCGGCACCATCCTGCGGCTCATCGCTGAACGCTCCATTCATGGCACTTTTGAGGCATACTGCCGCGATCGGCTTGGCATGCCCAAGCAAACCCAAGTCCGCTGGCGCCAGACCTCCAAAGACATGGTCAAACAGCTTAGCAAAAGTACCAATTTGGTACTTTTGCCCTCGCTGGACGCGCTAGTCCAAATGCTCCCCGAACTCCAAAAGAACCAGGAGTTCATCAAGATATTCAACGAGCATTTTGGGTTACGTAGACGTGTCACACTGACCGACGCTCAACGTGATGCTGAAGCAGAATCAGCGAACTCAGACAGCGCTAACAAAGGCGATGACGCCGCCGATGAAGCACCCATCATCACTGCTTCTCAGAGGCAACAAGCCGCGCGCCAGCGCGTGTTTGACTTCGTTCACGAACGCCTGATCCCCGATCTTGAAATACGCCTCATTTCAAAGCGGGAGTGGGAAGTCCTTGAAGAAAAGGATAGGCGCGAACTCGCTGATAAACTGCGTGCCGCCGCCCTCGAAGTCGAATCCAGCCTCCCGAGGAAATAGTCATGGCGCACTCGACGGAAATCACCACGCACCACGAGGGCGAAATGGCGGAGATCACCTACTTCCCCTTCTCGCTTCCTGCCCAAGGCACGCCAGAGCGTGAAGATTACGCCCGTCTGCCCGACGCGCCGCGCCGCGCACTTGACTTGCTGGTTGAGCAACTTCGCCTCGTCGACAGCTACCTGCAACCCGCAGTGCAAGCCGCTCGCGGCCTGCATAGTCCCCGCAAGAGCTATGCACGGTCTCTTTCTGCCGCTTGCAAGTTGGTGGGCGGCTATGAAGGCGTGCACCCCAAGAAGCTGGAGCGGAACTACCGCGCCTACATTGACTCTGGCTTCAATTGGAAGCAGCTCGTCGACCGGCGCCATGTTCCTGCTTGGTGGAAAACCGACAACTATCCGCAGCTCGCTCCTGAATTTCTGGAACACTGGCGGGGCCTGTGCGAGCGGAACCAGCGCTCCAGCCGCCGTGCTCATGCTAAGCTCCTGAGCGACTTGACCGCCTGGCGGCGTGGGCATGGCGAGCCTATCCCCGGCTACAATCGCCCGCCGGCGAACCACCCGAACACCAATCACCCGCGGGGCTGGAGCTACCGCAATCTCCTCAACCACGCCCCCGAAGCTCTGGAGCTGGCCGCCGCGCGGCAGGGTAGGGATGCTGCCAAGAAGCTGCTACCGACGGTCCGCACCACGCGCGTCGAGCTGTATTGCTTCGCGGAAATCCAGTTCGACGACATGTGGCACGACTTCGAAGTCAACGTGCTCGGCACCGGCGAGCGCAGCAGCCGCCGCTTGCTGGAATTCGGCGCGGTCGACGTGTTTTCGAGCCTGATCTTTCCACCCGCGCTCAAGCCTCGCTTGCGCAGCCTGGACGATGGAAAAATGAAGGCGCTCAATGAAGCGGACTTCCGCTTCTACCTGGCGCACTTCCTGACCCAGTTCGGCTACTCGCCACGTGGCACAATCCTGAACATGGAGCACGGCACTACGACCCTGCGCGAGGAACACATCCAAGCGCTGGCACTGGCCACCGACGGGCTCGTCATGGTGCGCAAGGGCGGGATCCACCACAGCGACCGCGCGGCCTTCCTCGGGGCCCACGGCGGGCGCAGAAAGGGCAATTTCCGCACGAAGGCGCTGAAGGAAGGCCTTGGCCGCCTGATTCACGCCGAGCTGGCCGCGCTGCCGGGCCAAGTGGGGCAGAGCGCCGACCTGATGCCAAGCGAATACCACGGGCGGGCTCGCGACAACGAGCTGCTGCTGGCCATCACACAACTTTTCCCGCAGGTCGCCAAAGACCTTGCATACGGCTTCCTCGACTTTCCGCAGGCCTCCCGCGCGATTCACGAGTGCTACGCCCGCATCAACGAAAGCCGCGACCGCACTCTCGAAGGGTGGGAAGAAGCCGGCCTGGTAAAGAAGGAATTCCGCCTCAATCCCTTGGCCGACGAGTGGATGCCGGTGGAAGTGCTCGACACTTATCCGGCTCCACAGCGCGAACGCATCGTCGAAATGGTCGCCGCCGATCCCATCTTCCGCCGGGTGCGTCCCATGACCTCAGCCGAGGTGATGCAGGAGAAGCGCGGCGAGCTGATCAAGCTGCCCATTTCCGCCTTGCCTGGCCTGCTCGGCCGCGACCTCGGCCAAGTCCGTTCCGTCCGCAGCGCCACCTTCGAATTCAAGCTCGCCCCGGAAGACCCCGCGCCCACGCAGTGGCTGGCCGAAATCAAGGACCAGTACGGCTTCCCGACCCGCCTGACCGAAGGCCGCGAATACATGGTTTTCGCCAACCCCTTCGACCCCGCACGGCTCGCGGTGTGCGACAAGGACAGCGGCGCCTACCTCGGCTTCTGCAAGCGCTGGGACAAGGTGAGCCGCGCCGATACCGACGCCATTTACCGCCAGCACGCAGAGCTGGAAGAGCTTTACGCCGACGCCGTGCGCGGTGTGGCCGTGCGAGCCAATCTTTCCCCGGCCGAGGGCAGCCGCAAGCGCTCCCTCGCCACCAATGCCGCCGCCCTGAAAAAGCTGGCGACGAACGGCCAGACCCTAGCCGAAAAGCGCAAGATCATCGCCGACAAGGCCAAGATCACCCGCGCGTCCAATCAGGCGAGCAGCGAGTCAGACATGACCGTCGACGACTTCGCCGCCCTGATGGGCAAGCAAGACACCCCCGACGAAGCCGCCTCCATCGACCTGGAAAGCATGCAGGCCGACTTCGCCGAGGATGAGTTCTAACCCAAAAAGCTGAACACTGATGAGCAAGAATAGCAACCAAAGCGGCGAAGAACCCAAGCCACGCCGCGGCAAGACCAACCTTCCCATTCCCGAAAGCATCCAGAAAGAAGCGAATTCCGCCAACGCTGGTATCAACGTCCCGCTCAATCTCGACTGCTGGCAGGAGCTCTCCGAGGAATACCAGGATGAACTCATCTGGTATCATCAACACCTGATCGACAAGAACATCCAGTGGAAGAATATCCACAACACCATCGGTTACGAGCGGTCCGTCATCTTCAAGATTCTGAAGGGAACCTATCCCGGCTCCTGGGACAACGTGATCGCTGCGATCCGCAAATATCGTGCTTCCATCAAGCAGATTCAGAACTCTACGTTCGCTGCGAACCGCATTTCCCGGCTGATCAGTTCGACGCTGGACTACGCCTCTATTTCAGGCGGGATCGTGATGATCATTGGCGAATCCGGCCAAGGCAAAACAGCCGGTGCCGATGATTGGATGCACCGGCACAACGGGGGACGCACGGCCATGGTCGAAGTGCCGCCGACGGGAGGCCATAAAGGCGTCCTTCGGGCCCTCTGCGCCAAGTCGAAAGCAGGCAAGAACGCTAGTGTCACAGAAATGGAAGCATCGGTCCGGCGAGCCTTCAACAGCCGCCGATTCATGATCCTCGACGAAGCGGCTCGCCTGCTGCCTACCGACCGCCGTTCTCATCCCTATACGGTCGAGTTCTTCCGCTCGCTGCATGACGAGAAAGAGCTGCCCATGGGGCTGATGGTGACATCCCGATTTGAAGAGCAATTGCGGAAGATGGACTATGTCTTTGAGCAGCTGCTCGGGCGCATCGACCTCACCGTAAAGCTGCCTACGGAAATGACAGAGGAAGATTACCTGCCCATGGTGGCGCAGTTCATTCCCGAGCCCAGCCGCAAGCTGCACACGCTCTGCCTAGAGATCGTGAACCAATGGGATGGGCGCATGCGGGCCCTGAACAAACTGCTGAAGTTCTCCTCAAGGATCGCCTCGAACAGCAAGGAACCATTGGAGGAAAAGCACGTCTTCCAGGCCACGGCCTGGCGTAAGCGGCTGCAGAAAGGGGAGGTGGCATGAACTCCGATCCCGAAGTCATCTCCTTTTCGGCAACGGTGCGTGTGCGGAATCAGCGCTGGTTTGATGCTGAGGCTTATCAACCAGCGGAAGGGACCTGGTTTGTCTACTACGCGGACGATAACTTCGTCGTGCGTCATGTGCGGGACGGACTAGTACGATCCGCCGACGGATTCAGGGTCTGCACTGCCGCCCAACTGACTGGCCTCTGGTATCCACTCCCCGAGCTGCCTGCGCCAGACGCCCTCGAGGAGGTGGATTATGACCAATAAAGACGCCTTCGCGGCTCTTATGCCGGGATCCGCCGCCATTCTCAATCGCTTGGAGCAGCTGAAACCATCTCGCGATCAGCCCATTCCCATCCACCCGCCGGCGAGCGTCATGCGAGGCTTCGATTGCCTCTTCGACCCCGAGCCTACCCCCCACTACATCGACCCGGAAACCGTAAACACCGACATCCAATGAGTAAGCGCCAGAAAATCAACCTGAAGACCGACCTCCCCGCCACCCGCAGCGAATTTGAGGCAAAAGTCGACCGTGTTGCCGAGTTGCAGATCCAGCTGCAGACGGCGATCGCCGCACGCGACCAGGCGAAAGAGGCCGTCATTGCCGAGCGCGAGCCCGCGATCAAGGCGCTGGAATCTGAAATCAAGCGAGAATCTACTCTCTGTGCCGCCTACGCTCACACCCACTGGGATGAACTCTCGCCAAACGGCACCCGTTCGGGCGAAACCCCGATGGCGACCTACAGCTTCCGGAAGGGCAATCCGACCCTTGCCAAGGTCGGCAAGGTCAAGGAAGAGGTTCTGGCCGAGCAGCTGCACGACGCCGGCCGCGACGAATACCTCGTGCTCAAGTACGAGCTGAACAAGGAACGCCTGAAGAAGGCCGTTCAGGCGAAAGTCGAGTGGGCTCTGCAGCTCTTCAAGATCACGCAGAAGGACGGCTTCGAGATTCAGGCCAAGGCCAAAAAATGAGCCGCGTTGTCATCACCATCGAAGACACGGCGGAAACCGGGCTCGCGATGCAAATCCTGATCGACGGCGATCCGCTTCCGGCCGGCGTCAAGCGCATCTCGCCCGAGCTGGCAGAGCGGTCCCAGGCCGTGCGCTTTCTTTCCCTCATTCTCAAAACACTGCGCGGGCTCTTCGCCGGGTTTCGCGCCGTCAACCCACCCACCAACTGAGCACCATGGCCAAAGTCGAGCTAGACCTCGTCAAACACATCCTCCAGCGCAACGAGCTGGGAGCCCGCCGCGTCGACTCGATCATCGGCGACATCGAAGAAGAAATGAAGCTGATGGAAGCAGAAAAGCCGCCCGTCGACCGTATCAAGAAACAGCTCGTCGTGATCGTCTACGACCAGAACGGCGACCTGGTGGGAAAAGACTTCACGGCCTCCGTCGTCAAGATCCCCGAAGACGACTCACCCTTGACCGCTGAGGAGCTTCTACACCGCGCTACCTATGATTTCAACACGACGCCCAAGGGCCGTCGTTTGCCGATCAAGACGGTTGCCGAAGCCTGTGAAGCCCTACCGAAGCGCATCCAGAAGGATTACAACATCAGCGTGCTCACGAAATCGCCCGTGCTGGCGATCCGCACCGCCAACGACATCCCCTTCGACCAGATCAAGAAGGGAGGTGATAATGTCGCAGTCAGCTAAATCGGCTATGTCCAGCATCTGCCGAGGGCTATATGAGTTGCCTGATCGCCCCGCCCCCATCCTCAATTGGCGCTGGGAAAGCGTCTACGCCAAGGCCTTTGACCCTCTCCAGCCTTATCTGCTTATCGCCCGAATCGGGCCATCTTACGACGACGAGAAGCCTGACCAGCGTGTCCTCACTTTTGGCGCCACAGTGGTATATGGAGAATTCGATGAGCTGAAGGATCGTGCCGAGCGGCTTTATCGGCAGCTGCTCAAAGGTGCAGCCCTTCGGCTGCAACAAGTCCAGCCTGAGGGCGTCCGCAGCTCGGCCGACAAACAGGCAGCCGCCATTCGAGCATTCGCTGAGGCGCTCGCTACGGTGAATGATTCAACCTTGCTCCACCTTATCGCCCGTGCAGTCCGCCTCGGCGTCACATCGACTATCGCCTGCTGGGAAGCGTCGCCTGGAGCCCTACACGACTCTGACGCCGCCGCAGATGCCTGGCAGTGCGTCATGAACTATATCTACCGATGAGCACACGCATTCTCCAATGGACCCATGAAAGCCCGACGCGCCTGCATGCCGTCGACCCGCTGCAACCGGATTATCAGCTCGCAGCGATCCACTTCAACCGTGATAGCCTAGAGCTCATCTTCTGCGCGCAACTCCATCGCTCGCATAGTCTGCAGGCCCTGCAGGATAAAGCCGAGTCGCTCTACGCTGAGTTGCTTGAGCTGACCGGCCAGCGCCTCGCCCAAAAGCGACTCATCGATGTCCGCGTGCCGGATGAACTCGACACCGAAGCCTTTCACCGGAAATTCGCCGAGTATCTCGCTTGGCGGAGGCGCTTGAAGAAGAAGTCGTGGAAACGCGAGACGATCCAGCGCAATCTCAAATCTTGGGCCGAATTCGGCTCCGATGCGGCCATTGCTGCCATGGATTCCGCGATGAACGCGGAGCATGACGGCGTCTTCCCACAAAGGTTTGCCCGTCGAATCCAGGGCACCCGCAAACCCGCGCCGCGCCGCGAAGGCTTTTGAGCCATGCCCTCAAAATCCTACACCTGCGAGTATTGCGGCCGTGAAGACACTATTGAGGTGCCCCCCGAGTCTGGCCTGCCGGCCGACTTTACGCCCCGCTACTGCTCCGACGCCTGCCTGCAAGCAGCTGAGGCCCAGCAGGCGGCGGAAGCAGCTGCAGCGCAAGACCCCGGCAAGACCTTTGCTGAGCGCTGGCTAAAACTCTGCCCACCGCTCTACCAGGAGACCGACCCCAGCCGCCTCAACCAGGCTCTTTTGCGCAAGGTGATGGCCTGGCAGGTCGGTTCCACCGGCCTGATCATCACCGGCCAGACTCGCACCGGCAAGACCCGCTGCCTCTACCAGCTGCTCGAGCGCCTGTTGCGTGAAGGCTACGACCTCGAGGTCTTGCGTCCATCCGATACCGAGCACCGCCTGCTCGAAGCCTTCCGCCACGACGCCTACGGGGCGCTCTGCCACCGCCTGGCCACCGTCGACATCCTCGCGATCGACGACCTGGGCAAATGCAAGTTCACCCCCCGTATGACCACGTTCCTCTTCGAGATCCTCGAAGAACGCATGGCCTACCTCCGGCCCATGCTTGTCACCAGCAACGAAACGGGGAAGACCCTCGCCAACCTCATCGGCCCTGGCGATCCCCAGTCCTTCGGCGATCCCATCGCAGCTCGCCTGCGCGAAGCCTGCATCCCCATCGACGCCAACAAGTTCTAGCACCCTAATGAAAAACACGCACATCTCCTGGGCCACGCACACCTGGAACCCGTGGATCGGCTGCACGAAAGTCAGCCCCGGCTGCACCAACTGCTACGCCAAAGCTCAGAATGACCGCTTCAAGGGCGGCAACTGGGGTATAGGCGCACCCCGCCGCCGCACCGGGGCCGCCAACTGGCGCCAGCCCATTCGCTTGAACGCCGAAGCCGAGCGCACCGGAAATAGCCCCCGCGTCTTCCTCGGCTCCATGATGGACATCTTCGACCCCGAAGTGCCCGTAGCCCTGCTGGCCGATACCCTCGACATCATCCGCCAGACGCCTCACCTCACCTGGCTTTTGCTGACCAAGCGGCCGGAGTTGTGGTATCGCCAGATATTCAGCATTTATACTCCTGATGTAGTTGGCAAAAACTATGACCTTCTCCAGTGGCTGAACGACTGGCTATGCGCTGCTGATGAGATAAGAGGCGTGGATCTACCGTCTCACCATTTAGGCAAAAAACCACCGCAAAACGTCTGGATTGGCACGACGGTCGAAGACCAGCCGCGCGCAGACGAGCGCATCCCGCACCTGCTCCGCATCCCGGCCCGCGTGCGCTTTCTCTCCTGCGAGCCGCTGCTGGGCCCGGTCGATTTGACTGCCGTCAAACAAACCGTCTCGCCGGGTTTCTTCGGGGACTGCCTCCAGTGGTATCACCAAGGCCATTGCCACAAGCTGGAGGGCACCGAATACCCGACGATTCACTGGGTCATCTGCGGCGGCGAAAGCGGCCCGAACGCGCGCCCTATGCACCCCGACTGGGCCCGCAGCCTGCGCGACCAATGCAAGGCTGCTGGAGTGCCTTTCCACTTCAAGCAGTGGGGCGAGTGGATACCAGACTATCAACGCGACCAGCGCTTGGATTTGTCTACCCTCGTAGACTGGGGGCTGGTGCATTCCGATGGAGGCTTCCGCGCAGTTTTTTCAGGTGGCAAGCGCGTTGGCGACTCCACTTGGCTGGATGGTGAAACCGGCACGGCCCGCCTCGGCAAAAAAGCCACCGGCCGCGAACTCGACGACGAAATTCACAACGCATTCCCGGAGGTGAGCCATGGATAAGAAGAAGCCTGATTGGGTGCTGATCGTCGCAGTCGCGGTCATCATCTGGATGGCTCTGGGAGGCAATACTAATCAAGCGAGCGCCCCGGCCTGCACGTGCAACTGCCAACACGAGTCCCGGCCATGAGCGACGAACCAAAGCCCTGCGACCTCATCGAGTTTCGCCACATCGACCAGAAGCAGCGTCTCTACGAAAAGCACCGCTACGACAAACCTTGCAGCACCAGCTGCCGGCAAGTGGAGCTTCACAGCCACACGCGCTCTTGCGTGTGCAAGACCTGCGGCAAGGTATGGGAGCCCTACGACTACCTGGTCAGACTTTCGCGAAACTGGACCACCTATCGCGCCGACTACGACAAATACATGGCCGACGTGGCCGAAGCACGAGGCCGGATCGAAGAACTCACCCGCCTGGAAGTCAACGCCAAGGCCCGCTGGCTGAACGCCAAAAAGCGCCTAAAAGAGCTTGGAGAGGAGGCCGAATAGCCATGCCCGCCCTCAACTTCTCCAAGCAATTCGCCGACCTCGTCGAATCCGGCGCCAAGGGCCAGACCATCCGCGAGACTCGTAAGCAGCCCATCAAGCCCGGCGACACGCTCTATCTCTACACCGGCCAGCGCACCAAGAGCTGCCGCAAGCTGATGGATGCCGTCTGCACCAGCGTCAAGCCCATCACCCTGCGATGGGGGCAAAAGCTTCACACAGCACCCATCTACAACTGTGGGGAGAAGACCAATCTGGTCTACCAGTTCCGAAACGCCGAGGTAGATGTGGACGGCCAGCGCCTGACCGACGCGGCCGTCGAGCAGCTCGCACGGGCCGACGGCTTTACTAGCGAGGTTTCCTTCCTGAGCTGGTTCTGCGGTGAAATGGAGCCCAAGCCCCGCAAAGCCTTCAGGGGCCACCTCATTAAGTGGGTACCGCTGACGCCGGGCATGAAAGACCGGCTAGACGAGTGGTTCACCGACGCCGAGGAACGCGCCGCCGGCCAGCTGCTCCTCGCCGAGTTCGTCGAACAAGGCGCCCGAGACATCAAAGACGCACCCGGCGTGCCTGCCACGGTCAATGCGATCGTCAAATACGGTGCGGTCGACGATGGGCTGCGCCGCTATGGACTTGGCAGCACTCAAGCCTACCTCCTGCCCCAACAGTCCGGCGGCCAACTGCGCCCCGTAGACGAGCCAGCTCCGACTGTGTCCACCTCTGGCGCTATCAGCCTTATCCTTGAATACTACGGCAACGGCAGCGCCCGGCCGGTATCGGAGCCCCTGCCCACCGTCACCTGCAATGACCGCTTTGCCCTCATTCGCGCGGCCGGAGGTGACGTGATGATGCGGATGCTCAAACCAGCCGAACTGGCAGCCGCACAAGGCTTCCCGCCGGACTACCGGTTTGTAGGCACCCAAAAGGACGTCACCCGGCAGATCGGCAACGCCGTGCCCTGCGGCCTGGCTCGCGCCCTCGTGCTCGCCGTGATGTCGCAAAGCAACGACATCAGCCAGTGGACTGCGAGTGGAGAGGAGGGTGCGGCATGAACGACCTCCTCACCATTCTGCAAGGCGACGTGCTCGAGCGCCTGCGCGAGCTGACCGACAACTCCGTGCAATGCGTCGTCACCTCGCCGCCCTACTGGGGGCTGCGCGACTACGGCGTCGACGGCCAGATCGGCCTGGAGCCCACGCCCGCCGAGTTCATCGCGAAGATGGTCGCCGTCTTCGCCGAAGTCCGCCGTGTGCTGAGGCGTGACGGCACCTGCTGGGTCAACATGGGCGACAGCTACGCTACGGCTGGCAGCAGCGCCAAGGAAGCCGCTCAGCGCCAACACAGCACCCGCTACAACAACGGCAACGCGACCGGCAACGGCTGCACCACCTGGGGCTCGCGCGCCCAACCTCGCGCCAAGACCACCGGCCATTATAAGCCGAAGGACAAGCTTTTGATGCCCCACCGCCTCGCCATCGCTCTCTGCGACGACGGCTGGTGGATCCGCTCCGACATCGTCTGGCACAAGCCCAACCCTATGCCCGAAAGCTGCCGCGACCGCCCGACGACGGCCCACGAATACCTCTTCCTGCTCACCAAATCGGCCCGCTACTTCTACGATGCCGACGCGATCCGCACCCCGCCCAGCGAAGCCCTGCTTCAGCAAGTAGAGGAGGGCTACACCGGCGAAGCCACGAAGGACTACGCAGCGGCAGGAGTGCAGGATGCCAGCGACGTGAAGTCCCGCATCATCGCCAACAAGCGCAAGCGCATGAAGACGCCCGCCGGCTGGGATACCGAGCCCGGCCAGCACGGCAGCGTCCACCGCGACGGCCGCACGCACCCGACCCGCGAGGAACGCAAAGCGGGTGCGCGGCGTGGATCCAGCAACGAAGAGCGCCTGAATGAGCTGCGCAACACCGTCCAGGGCGGCAACGCCCGCTCCGTCTGGTCGATCAACACGCAAGGCTACCCCGGCGCCCACTTCGCCACTTTTCCGCTTGAGCTTCCCCGCCGCTGCATCCTCGCAGGCACGCGCCCCGGCGACCTCGTGCTCGATCCATTCGGCGGTAGCGGCACCACCGCCCAAGCCGCCCTCGAACTCGGCCGCCGCGCCGCCCTCATCGAGCTGAATCCCGCTTACGTCGAGCTCATCCGCGACCGCCTACGCAAAGTCCAAATCGGCCTCGCACTATGACCGAAAAACAACTCGCCCTCTACCGCGCGGAGTGGGGCAAAGCCCGCAAAGCGCTCCGCGAAATGGGCTGGGCCCCCAAAGCCGCCGACGCCCGCCGCAAAGAGCTGCACACCCTCGTCGGCGCCGTCGACCACAAAGGCCAGCCCAAGTCATCGGCCGCCCTCAACAACTTCGAGCTGGATCGCCTGCTTGCTGAATTCTGGGCCATCAGCGCACCGACCGACCTCGGCAAACAAGCCCACGTCGTGAATCAACCCGGCATCCGCTGCCGCTGGGTCTGCGAAGAAATCATGCGCCGCGCCAACGAGCTGCACGAGGGCCGCTTCAAGATGGCCAACGCTCGCGCCTACGTCGACGCACTCTTCAAACGCGTCAACCCCGACTACATGGGCGAACCCGACTACGCCGAGTGGGGCCGGTGGCACAAAGCCATCAGCGCCCTCCAGTTCGACTACCAGCGCACCGCCAAGAAAGCCCTCCAAGACGCCGGTAAAACCATCACCAACCGCCACGGCCGCCAACTCCACTACCTCCCCAACGCCCACGGCGACACCATGGCCACCCTCGGCCGCATTTCCACTCCAACCGGAGCAAGCGAGCCATTCTGAAATCCGCCTGCAGGATGATTTCCAAGCCTCTGCAAAACACTTGCAGGGGCTTTTTATTTGTCCTGGTCGCGTCCCAAAGTTGGACAAACCTACTGCGTACTGCCCATTTTTGCCCCGAAGTTGGACAAACCTTCAAAATCGGCCCCAAGGTCTCTTAACCCCTTGATTTTCGGCCTTTTCATGGCTTTTTAGCCCTTTTTCATTTTAGGACAAACCTCTTTGCGCAATTCACTTTTAGTCCGGTAACAAGCAGCTTTAGCGCGCGCAATCGAACCGAGCATGGGCAAATACGATGCCTGTCATAGCCGCCAAGAGCGTTGCCGTGATCTCCCCTGCTTTCGGCTCTTTCTTCGCAGGACCGCCCCCCTCACGCCATGACGTGGTGGCCGTGGCCGGGGATGAACTCGGATTGCGCGATCGGCGGCGGGTCGTCGAGGCTGATCGGGCGAAAGGGGATCCAGATGGGGTCGACAAGTGTCATGCCCGGTGACTTCGGGATGCCGTGGCGAAAGGTGCTCATCTGGCTTTCGACGAGGTCCACCGCGCGGCGGGCGACTTCCACGTGGTTCTGATCGATGCCGCCGTAGCGCCGCGTGCGTTCGTTGGCGTCGAGGGGCACGAAACGACAGGGTTGTCCACGTTCCCGCCCGTATTGCCAGGCAATGCGATCCAGGCTGTTCCAGTTGCTCATGATCGCATCGGGTCGGTAACGCTGTGCCCAATCGTGGATCTGCTCGTAGATGCGCCCCGGCTCGTGCGTATCAAAGACCAGGGGCGGGATGCGGTCGTCGGGGTCCAGGTGTCGCTGCCCGATCATGTAACCGGCGGTGAACAGGTTGCGGTTGTGCAACTCGTCGTGCTGTGCCACAGCCAGCCCCATCCTCCTCAGGCCGGACTCACGCAGATGACGCATCGCCATGCGCACGGCAAACATCTGGTTGCTGAGAATCGCGTCGAGGCACAGCTCGATGGGCAACAGGTCGATCTTGACGCCACAGTAAGCGTTCCAATCGAGATCGAGGTCCGTCCTCAATACGACGAAGGCGCCCAGGATGACACCGCGAATGCCGCGTGCTTTCAAAACGCGATCGAGGCTCTGTGAGGTCTGGTAATCGCGACCATACCAAAATGTTTCCAATTTGTAACCTAACTCTTCGGCCCGCTCACGTGCGCTTTTTGCCAATTGCGCGTGCACGTGGCTATCGCGCAGATTCTGGTCGTTTCTGAGATTAGTGATATAGGCCAGCGTTTGCTCTGAAGTACTGCCCTTAATCTGGCGCCTGTATACATGCAAAGCCCGCAGCGATGGATCCGGCCGATAACCCATCTGATCCGCGATATTGCGAATCCGTTCGCGTGTACATTCGGGAATGCTGGGATGACCACGCAAAGCGAGCGATACAGTGGTCTGGTGGACGCCTGCTCGCTGCGCAACGTCCTTCATGACCACTCGCTTACTGTTTTTATGGCTCATAAAAATAAGGGGGCTGATTCTTAAGAAAGAGTAACTGTGAGGTTGGAGTGATCGCCTGATTTTCCAACAGTGGCGACGTCTTCTCTTCAGCTCCGCAACCTCACTATCCCGGACTCATACGCCTCGATGCGTTCCCCTATTGAGTCCCGATGCGTGGCTATGAATAGGAGAGCTACACCTTATTCAATTCAAGTCAATCCCCCTTCTTACAAAACAGATGAGACACCTGTCACATTCTCTGTTATCGCTACCTATTGCCCTTTATTTAAGCGCTTCGCTCCTTTGGGCACAAGACGACGACGATCACCGTCAAGTCTATGAATTAAGCCCTTTTGCCGTCGAATCCACGGATGACGGCTATGCAGCCACCAACTCCATGGGCGGCACCAAGATGAACACCCGCATCAAGGACCTGCCTTTCGTCGTAGACGTCGTGACCGATGCCTTTATCCGCGACATCGGCGCCCAGGGCATCGATGAGATCCTCGCCTACACAGCGGGCGTCAACGTCGGGGCCGAGGGCGCTGGCGGCAGCCGCACGGACTACACCCTTACGATCCGCGGCTTCCCGGTGAATTTCTTCCTACGCGACGGCGTGCCGATCTACCGGGCGCCCAATTACGCGATGGTGGACCGGGTGGAAGTCATCCGCGGTGCCTCGGCCATCGTCTACGGCCAGACGCAACCAGGCGGCGTGGTCAACATCGTGACCAAGCAGGCCACGCTCGGCGACGACTTCGGCAAGTTCAAGTTTACGGTCGGCTCCTTCGAGACTTACGGCAGCCAGGTCGACTTCAACCAGACGCTGCTCGACGACAAGTTGGCCGTGCGCCTCTTCCTCTCGCGCGAGGATTCGGAAGCCGCCCGACCGGACGTGACGAACGAAAACTCCGTCTTTTATCCGTCCATCAAATGGCAGCCGTTTGAGGACACCACGATCACCGTCCATTACACGATCGACGATACCGAAAACACGGGTCTGCACGCCGGCCTGCCGCCCGACACCCAGGATGCCGAGACCGGGTTCGCCCGCCTCAACCGGCGCTACGGGGAGTTTTATGCCGGCCTCTCCCCTGATGAACAGGCAACCTACCCGGCACCGGACGAATTGGACAACGCCTGGATTGCCGGGCCAAACCAGAAGTTTCGCGACGACCCGTGGGACTACAATCCGACCGGCGGTGCGGGATTCTGGAACGCCTACAAAGAAGACCTGATCGTGAAGCTGAATCAGAACCTCTTCAAAAACGGCGACGGCCTCTTTCAGCGGGTCGATCTGCAGGCCTCTTACGCCCGCACCTTCGATCGCGTGCGCGGCAGCATCCCCACCATCGACTCCGGAGCGCCGCAAGGGGCCCGTGGGGCCGTCGTCGATGCCTCCAATGCCGCCGGCCCCTACGTCGACGGGGCCTGGACCGGACCGGCAGACGGACGCGAGCACCTGGGGGTCGACGCGGACACCGGCCTGCCCATCGGCTACGCGGCGCTCAATGGCTATTACTACGCGCTGGAGGAGGTCGTCGGCGCCCGCAATCTGGCGGGCTCGAACGGCTACTCACCGGGCGACCTCACGGCGGAGGAAAACGCGGGCTACCTCCCACTCGTCGGCCCCAATACCTACGCCTGGTTCCCCATGACCTTCCAGCTGGAAAACCTGAACCAGACCTACACCGCCGACCTCGTCAATACGCTCAACCTGGGCAAGGAGCACCGCGCGCGCATCCTCATCGGCGCGGAGCACAAAAACCTCAAATATTGGGATCCCAGCCGCAAGGGCGACCTGCCGCCCATCGAGGGAGACAGCGCGGCCGCCAAGATCCGCCAGCGCAACCGCACCGACGGCGCCTGGACCACCACCGCCTGGGGCGTCGGCGGCGTCGTGCACTTCCCCAACCTGCCGAATTGGGACTACGGCTTCGACGAGGACTTCAACCAAGCACCCGGCACCGTGTGGGGCGAAGGAGACAACCGCCGTCTGCGGGGTTACTACCTGTGGAATGCCGACACCGGCGCCCGCCGTACCGCCCATATCACAGGCGAGCAGATGGACGAAATCGTGGCCGATAACTACTTTGGGCTGACGCAGGAGGTGATCTCGACTTCGTTTTACACCACGGCGCAGGTCGACCTTTTTCGCGAAAAGCTGACGCTGCTCGCCGCCGTGCGCTATTCGGACATCGAGAAGCGCGACCGCCGCACGGCCCCCAACGCCGATAGCCCGGGCGTGGACGACTGGCCCCAGGAATACGACCCGGTCGTGCCGCAATACGGCATTATCTGGAACATTACGCCCGACCTGAACCTCTATGCCTCCTACGCCGAGAACTTCTGGTATGAGTGGTCGCGCAACGTCAACGAGCTCAACGAAGCGCCCCCGCCCAACGAAGCCCAAAGCTACGAAGTCGGCACCAAGTTCAGCCTCTTCAGCGGTCGCGTAACGGGTAACTTCGCCCTCTACCGCAGCGAATTCCAGAACGTCACCTACTTCGACTACCGCTTCAACCTCACGGAATACCGGCCCGATCTCTACCCGGCACAGCCCGACCCCGACAACCCGGGCGAGACGATCGACCAATACGGGCTCACGCAATTCGACGGGGTCGTGCAGAGCCAGGGCGTCGAGCTGATCCTGCAGACTCACCCCACCGAGGCGTGGGAGGTCGTCGGCTCCTATGCCTGGGTGGATACCGAGATCAAGGAGGCCCAGCCCTGGCAGGAGGGCGAGCCGCTGACGGGTGTGCCGGAGCACAACCTCAGCCTCTGGAATCGCTACACCATTGGCGAGGAACTGCCGCAGGTCGAAGGGTTGGAACTGGGTCTCGGCCTGATCTACAAAAACGCGACCTGGGTCGGGCGCGGCTTCTTTCAAGCCGGCCTCGAAGCGCAAAACTACGTCTGGAAGACGCCGGACTTCGTGCGCTTCGACGGCTCGATCGCCTACCCCTTCGTTTTCAACGGTGTCGCCTGCCGGGCTCAGCTCAACGTGAAGAATATCTTCGAACGCAAGAACTGGACGACGGACGCCACGCTCATCCCCGACGGCAACGGGCGCGAGTTTTTGTTCTCCGTTTCCGCCGCGTTTTAGTCGCCGTGTCTCCCGTCTCTCTTTGCACGGACACAGCGCCCTGATGTCAGCTCGCTAACCGCACAGAAAAGGACACAGAAGCCATGTGGCGCCCGTCGTGGGAATTCGGCGGGCGCCTTCTTTGTTGAGCGGTCAGCGCTGCCGGATTCGCTCCAGATAGGCGCAAACCATATCCGCCAGCGCCCCCGCGTAAGCCTTGATCTCGGCGTCGGTGCGCGGGCTCTCCGAGAACTGCTTGCCCACGCTGGTGAGCGTGGTCGCGATCAGCTCGGCCGCGACCGCACGGGTAGGTTCCGGCACTTGAGGCAAAGCCTCCTGCATAAACGTCTCGAGGATGCCCTCTCCGGACGCACGCGCCTCTTGCGCCTCGGGCGCATCGCGGTAGAGGGGCGCGGCGTCGTGGAGGGCACCCCGGATGGCGGCTTCCTCACACTCCGAGCGAATGAAGGCATGCACGAGCGCGATCAATCGCTCCAACGGCGGCTTTGAAGTGTCTTCCAAAATACGACGCAGCATTTCCGCGGTTTGCTGCCATTCGTCGCTTTGCAGACGAAAGAGGATCGCGGCCTTGTTGGGAAAATACTGGTAGAGCGAGCCCACGCTGACCCCGGCCCTCTCGGCCACGCGGGCCGTGGTGAAGCGTTGGGCCCCTTCCTTCGTCAAAACCTGAACCGCGGCCTCCAGAATGGCTGCCATGAGCTCGTTGGAGCGTTCTTGCTGCGGCTTTTTTCGCAGTGAAATCCGGGGACTGGGTGGATGACTCATGAGGGTGGGCCGAATGCGAATTGTAAACGTGACGGATTATTCGTATTCTAAACAGGTCCACAACACAATCCAACATCACTCTGATCCCAAAAACCGATGAGCACTTTGACTACCCTGCCACTCGCGCCGTTGCTGGAGAACCTCTTCCGCGAGTGCGCACGCTCCACGCCCGAAAACGACCCGGCCGTAGCTCAACTGCCCGCCGACGAGCTGGACCGACTGATGCACAGCAAGACCGACTACCGCGAGCTGTATGGAATGCTCAGCGATCTGCCACTCGAAGTCTCCCGAGAGACAGGTCGGTTGCTCTATATGCTCGCCCGCAGCTGCCGCGCGCGCTCGATCGTGGAATTCGGCACCTCGTTTGGCCTCTCGACCCTGCACCTGGCCGCCGCCCTGCGGGACAACGGAGGCGGCGCCTTGATTACGACCGAGTTTGCCCCCTCCAAGGTGGCGCGCGCCCGAGCCAATCTCGAGACGAGTGGCTTGATGGACCTGGTGGAAATCCGCGAGGGCGATGCCCTGCAGACGCTCGCCACGGATTTGCCGGAGACGATCGACCTGCTGCTGCTCGACGGTGCCAAGGCGCTCTATCCAGACATTCTCTCCCTGCTGGAAAGCCGACTGATACCCGGCGCCCTGATCGTCGCCGATAACGCCGATTACAGCCCGGAATACCTCACTTACGTGCGCACGCCCGCCAACGGATACCTCTCCGTCCCCTTCGCCGAAGACGTCGAGCTCTCCTTGCGCCTCGGCTAGCTCTCACTTCCAAAACAACACCCCATGTCATCCACCCAACGAACGGCTATTGTAACCGGAGCCTCCCGGGGCATTGGCGCCGCGCTGGCCCAACGCCTCGCTGCAGACGGCTTTCAGACCGTCGTCAACTACGTTTCCAACGTCGCCGAGGCAGAGGACGTCGTGGCGACGATCAAAGCAGCCGGCGGAAGCGCCCTGGCGATCCAGGCGGATGTTTCGGACGCGTCCGCCGTCGAGGCACTCTTCCTCGAAACCGAAGCCCGATTCGGTGCCGTGGACGTGCTCGTGAACAACGCCGGCATCGCCAAACAATCGCCTCTGGCCGATGTTACCGATCAGGAATTCCAGCAACTGATCGCAGTCAACCTCACCGGAACGTTCAACGGGATGCGCACCGGAGCCAAACGCATCCGCAACGGCGGTCGCATCATCAACCTCTCTACGAGCATCATCGGCCACTATCAGCCCGGCCACGGCGTCTATGTCGCGACCAAGGCCGCCGTGGAAGGTTTGACCCACGTTCTGGCCAAGGAACTGGGCGACCGTAGCATCACCGTCAATGCGGTTGCGCCCGGCCCCGTCGAAACAGAATTACTCTTCGCCGGCCGTTCCTCGCACATCATCCAGCGCCTGATCGACGACATCCCGCTCGGCCGCCTCGGTCAACCCGAAGACATCGCCCGCATCGTCTCCTTCCTCGCCAGCCATGACAGTGGCTGGATCAACGGACAAATCCTCAAGGCCAACGGCGGTCGGAATTGAGCGTGCGCAGACCTCCCCTCCAGTTCGGACGATTTCTGAAAAGCAGGGTCACGCCTCCCCGGTCTGGGCCCGACTGATCTCCTCCTTGGATTCGATGCGCCACGCCTCGGCCACTTCAGCGACGAAGACCTTGCCATCGCCCCTTTTGCCCGTATGCGCCGCGTCCAGAATGGTCCCGACCACGGTATCCTTCAGCTCATCAGCACAAACCACTTCTATCTTGGCGTGCGTTTCAAAGTCTACCATACGCAAGATGCCCCGACTACGCCCAAAGCCGGTTATGGTGTTAACGCTCACGCCACTCAGCCCCTGAACCTGGGCCAGAGCGTAGATGACAGGATCCAGTTGCTCCTTACGGATGTATGCCTTGATTTCTTTCATTGCACTTCCTGCGATTCGTTTTGGTTCCAGGGCCAACGACTCCGCCCGTCGCCCCCGTCATAGACTAAAACGCAGAGGCAAGGCTAACCCCTCAGAATATTTCGCCACCACCCCGTCGTAAGCACCCCGGTATGGGCTTGCCGTGCAACATCCGCATTCTGTTAAATTCCGTGCGATACACCTAAAAGGCATCATGTCTCGCGTTACCCTGAGCGATATAGCGGCTGAGCTTGGCGTCAGCACGATGACGGTTTCTCGGGCCATGCGGGATCAACCGGGGGTGGCGCACGAGATGCGCGAACGGATCAAAGAGACGGCGCAGCGGCTAGGCTATTGCCCCGACCCGGAAATGGGCCGCCTGATGCGCCACCTCCGGCGCGGAAGCAAGGCGCAGCTCAAGGCAAACCTCTGCGCAGTGACCAATTTTCCGCCGGGAGAAGAACCACGCTACAGCGCACGTCTCTGCCGATACGCGGCGGAACATGCTCAAGCCTTGGGCTTCAGGTTTTCGCTCATCCGTGTTTCAAGTGTGACGGGAGACTGGTCGGCCACGCTCCGCATGATGAAGGCGCGCGGAGTCGCAGGCGTTCTACTGTTGCCGATGGTCGGCCCCACGGAGCTGAGCGCGTTGGATTGGAGCGGCCTTTCCGTCGTCTCGGCGACCTCCAGTGTCACCCAGCCCCGTTTCCATGAAGTCGCTCCCAATCATTCGGCGAACGCCCGGCTCATGATCGATCATTTGGCCGCGAGAGGTTACCGCCGTATCGGTTACGTGGGATTGACGCCGCACGCGCAACGCACCCGCGAGGCGCTTCCCGCCGCCTTGGCCTGGCATCACGCACGCCACCAGGTACGGTGTGAGCCCTTGCTTTTCATGCCCGACGAGCCGATGCCCGACATCGTCGTGTGGGCCCAACGCGAGCAGCCGGAGGTCATTCTCGTGGGGCGCCCGCCGGATCAACCCGGCTTTCAACAGGCATTGGAGCGGGCGGGGATACGCGTGGCATGGGCCTTGGCGAACTCCCGCGCCTTCTTCGATTACGCCCCGGGGCTGGACGAGCGGGACGACCTCATCGGGGTTTGCGCCGTCAGCACGCTCTCCGATCTCTTCGTCAGAGCCGAACGAGGCATACCAGAGATCCCGACCTCGATCTCCATTACGGGCCAGTGGGTCGACCCTCAAGACGCGACGATGTTACGTTAACAAGCCGCGAGCATTGGAAGCGCCAGCAGCGCGCGTTTACATAGCTTCCATGCGACTCCTGACCCCACCCGGCGATGTCCCCAACATCTGGCTGCAGCTCTGGCGCGTGCTCTGCCTCTGCTGCTTCGTCCTGCCCCTTGCAGCGCAGGCCACCGCAGCGCCCTCCGATACGGCCCTGGCACAACCCGACCAGTCGGCAGCATACACGCAGTCCCTCAACGGCACGTGGCGCTTCAAGTATGTTCCCGGACTCCAGGCGGGCGAAGATGCAGCCTTCCACAAGCCTGCCTTCGATGTTTCCCATTGGGAGACGATCGACGTCCCGGGACATTGGGAGCTACAAGGGTTTGCCGAACCGAAATACGAAAGCGACGTCGAGGAAGGCCTGGGGCTTTATCGACGCACCTTTACCCTGGATGATTCCTGGAATGGCCGCCGTGTCTTTCTGCGCTTCGAGGGCGTGCTCTATGGATATTCCGTCTACGTCAATGGGCAGCAGATCGGCAGTTGGGCCAGCGGCTTCAACCAGGCCACGTTCGACATTACGGACGCGCTTTCCGCGACAGGCACCAACACCCTTGCCGTCCGCGTCACCACCCGGAGCAAGGGCTGGGAGTTCGATACGCTCGACGGGTGGGCGATTTCCGGCATTTATCGCGACGTAACCCTCTTTTCTCTCCCCGACGCCCATATCAAGGATTATACGATCCAGACCACGCTGCAGCCAGACGGTGCGGCCAAGCTTGAGCTAGATGCCGAAACCAGTGGCCAGGGCATGCTTTCCGGCCAGCTTCTGGACCCCGAGGGGCATACGGTCCAAACCTTCGACCTGCCCATCTCTGCAGACGGAGCGGGAGACACTATCTTTGTGGTAACCCACCCGGAGCTATGGTCCGCCGAGTTTCCGGCGCTCTACCAGCTAAAGCTCGCGTTCAAGGACAAGGAAGACGGCAGCATGCACCGGATCACCGCACCCGTGGGGATCCGACAGGTGACGATCGAAGACGGTGTCCTGAAACTCAACGGGACTGCGATCAAGCTCCGGGGCGTCAACCACCACGAGATCTGGCCTGGCGGACGCGTTTCCACCCCCGCCAACACCCGCCGCGATCTCGAGCTCATGCGAGCGGCCAACATCAACTTTATCCGCACCTCCCACTACCCGCCCCACCCGCGCCTGTTGCGCATGTGCGACAAAATGGGCTTTTACGTCCTCGACGAGGTGCCGTTCACCCACGGGCAAGAGCATCTGACCGATCCGACCTATCAGGAAACGCTCTATACCCGTGCACGTGCCACCGTCATGCGCGACAAGAACCATCCCTGCGTGCTGTTCTGGAGCCTGGGGAACGAGAATCCCATCAACGAGCTGGGCAACCGCGCAGGGGCCTACGTCAAGGAACTGGACCCGAGCCGTCCGATCATGTTTCCCACCATCGGCTCCTATTTTGCCCAAAACTACGAGCGCATGTCCGACATCCAGGATATTTACGCTCAGCACTACCCGCCGTTGCGTCGCGCCCGCGAACATGCCGCGACGCTGACGCGCCCGATCATCTTTACCGAATACGCCCACCAACGCGGCCTCGCACGAGCCGGGACCGCCGTGCAGGATCTCTGGGAGCTGTTTTACCACAGTCCTCGTATCGCGGGTGGCGCCATCTGGCTGTTTCAGGATCAAGGTATTTTGCGCACTGCAGATGCCCCCGACAGAGTGGAAGACGCCGATCTAAAGGTATGGCTCGATGAGCACCGCTACTTCGACACCCACGGCTTTTCCGGCATGGACGGGCTCGTCTACTCCGACCGGACGCCCCAGGTGGACTATTGGCTGGTGCGCAAGGTCTATTCGCCCGTCCAGATTGCGACCGATGTCCTCGAGGCCCGCCCTGGGGCGCAGGTCTTCTCCCTTGAAGTAGAGAATCGCCACGATTTTCGCTCCTTGAGCGGCTACACCCTCCACTGGTCCGTGCAAAAAAACGGGGTCGCGCTCGATCGTGGCGCGCTGCCGCTTTCCGCACCGGCAAAGCAAAAGGAGACCGTGGCGATCCCGACCTCGCTACCCGAGAGCATCGGAGCAGACGTTTGGACCTTGGAGCTTCGTTGCGAAGATGAAACCGGTCGCCAACTTTACGAACGTTCACTGCGCCTCGACTTCGGTACCGTTTCGGTTGACCGCCAAGTCGTCCTGCAGGAGGCGTTACCAGCTCAGGACCTCAAGCTCGACATCAGCAATGAACGGATCACGATTCAGCACCCCGACTATCAGCTGCGGCTCGACCGCAGCAACGGACAGCTCGAGCTTATCGGCCGCGATGGCTCAAGCCTCGCCTCGGCGTTCGGTCCCCACACCGGCCGTCACCCGACCATCAACGATCTGGGAAGAAATCGTGAGCGCGAACCCCGCCTCTGGCGCGGCAGTCTGCTCGAAGCAGTGCGGGACCTGAAGACCTCCGCCCGAAAGCTCCCCACCGGGATCGAAATCGTCGTCGAAGGCGATTATCCACGCCCGGGCGTGCCTGACGAGTCGGTGCGCGGCAGCTACCGCCTCCAGATCGCTCCGAACGGAACCATTGAAGTCAGTTACGCATACACCCCTGTAGACGCCACCGGGGAGATGCTCGAAGCCGGCTTTGCGCTCGCGGTGCCTGCAGCGCAATCGGAGCTTCGCTGGCTTGGCGAAGGCCCTTACGCAGGTTACCCCGGGAAGGACCATCACAACGAATACGGCCTCTTTCACCTGAATCGCGCCGACCTCTACTTTCCGGGTAATCGTCGGGCGGTCGAATTCGCGCTGCTGACGGCCCCCGCGGGCCAGGGAATCCTTTTTGCCGGCACCGACCTGGTCGTTGATCTCGAAAAGAAGGGCGGCCAGACGATTCTCTCTCACCTCTCCGCCGTGCCAGGCGAACGCAATGCCGAAGAGAACGGAGAAAACGTCGACCTCTCCTCACGCCTCCCAGCCGACGCTCTGACCTCGATATCCGGCTCCTTCACCCTCTTGCCGCTTTCCTCCACCTGGCCGTCTCCACTCGTCGGGTGGTTCGGGCGGCCGGGCCAACAGGTTCCCGTCTCGGAACCCTTCTGGCGCAGCTACGACCAATAGACAGAGCCTCGCTTTCTAGAAGCGGTTCCAAAACGTCAGCCTGCACATCGTTAGCATAATGTAGGCGATCATGAAGAATGCGTGGTAGAGGTGTAGGTGGTGCTCGTGGCGCACCAGCAGTCGGCGGAAGCTGCCGAACCAGGCGAAGGTGCGCTCGATCTTCCAGCGGTGCTTGTAGCGGCGTAGCTCTCGGCCGTCTTGAGTTTTTGGCCTGACGCGCCCCTTGCGATGGAGCACAATCAGGTCGAAGCCGTTGCGTTTGAGACGCTTGCGGTGCGGGTCACTATCGTAGGCGCGATCGGCGATCAGCTTGAGGCCCCAGGGTCGTCGAGCTTTGAGATGGTCGAGGGCGTCTTCGAGCAGCGTGATTTCGGCCGGGCTGGCGCTCGCGAGCCGACATGAAAGAGGAAGACCTTGGCCGTCT
>WOUP01000005.1 GCA_009772895.1 Puniceicoccaceae bacterium 5H
CTGGTGGTGGAGCGACGCTGAGCAGCGCTGGCTCAAACCCGAGCCCATGGCCTGAGCTTTCCCCGAAGACGTTGAAGACCATCCGAACCTGCGAATCCCACGTGTTTCGCAGGTTTTTTTGGTCAGGGGTACCTCCCCATAGAAACCGTTATGCGCAGGGCGGGCCTTTCGTTGTCGTGATTTTGCGCTAAGGTGCCTCGAACCTCCCGCTCAACACCTCCCCTATCATGTCTGAATTGCCTGCCAACGGATTGAAAAACCGCAGCCTGAATCTCGCGCTCGTCCAGATGGATTGCGAACCGGGCCGCGTGCAACATAACGTCGACCGCATGCTGGGCTGTATCGACGAGGCCAGTGCTGCCGGCGCCGACCTCGTGGTGCTGCCCGAGATGGCCGACACCGGCTACCGCATGGGCGAGATCGTCGCCCACGCCTCCTCCTGGAACGCAAACGGCCCGCTGCAGCAACTCCAGCAAGCCGCGCGCGAAAACACCCTGCACATCATCGCCGGCCTCTCCGAGCGCACGGCCGAAGGCGTCTACAATACGCTCGCCGTAATCGACGCACAGGGCGAGCTGGTCGCCAAATACCGCAAGGTGCACCTTATCACCGCCGATCCGGTCTTCGAGCACCACCACCTGCTGGCGGGGGATCGCTTTCAGGTCTGCAGCCTCGGCGGCTTCACCGTCGGCCTCATGACGTGCTACGATCTGCGCTTTCCGGAGATGGCGCGCGCGCTGACGCTGGCCGGCGCCGAGCTGATCGTCTGCCCGGCCGCCTTTCCGCTGTTGCGCGGCGCGCATTGGCAAACCCTCGCCCTCGCCCGGGCGATCGAAAACCAGACCTACCTCGCCGCCTGCAACCGCGTAGGCACCGACGGCGGCGTGACCTTCGCCGGTCGCAGCCAGTTGATCGATCCCTACGGCACCATCGTCGCGTCCACGACGGAAGTCGATTCGACCATTATCTACGGCGAAATCCGTCGTGAGCGCGTCGCCGAAGTGCGCGAACGCCTCCAGTGCCTGCCCGACCGCTGCCCGGACATCTATTCCCGCCCCGTCCAGACGCATTAGGGCTGCACTTCGGTCCCCATTTTCTGAATTAGGAATGTCTCCAGGCCTCCAGCAAGCTGAAGGCTTGCCATAACGTAGCCGGTGGTTGAGCGACGCCATGCGAGCGATACCACCGGTGGATTCAAGGTCATAGACGCACCTTGAAGAGGTGCCATCGTCGTCGTTTCAGCAGTTGCCCTCCCCAAGTCACCTCTATTTAGGGCTGCACTTCGACCGCGGTTTCCGTGCCATCTTGCCGGAGCGGAAATACAGCCCAATCCGACGAACCTAGCCCCTGCACCTCGATACCGCTAGAACGCTCGAACGTGAATCCACTTGCAGGCGGCGGCTCCCCTTCGCCGGTGTAGGCGATCTGATTGTCGAGGAAGCACAGATCCCCCACTCGCCTGCCTTCGACCAGATTGCCGGAGGGCGTCTCGATCACGTTGTCGACCACGCGGATATTGCGGTGATAGGGCGCATCGGTGGCGAGCACTGCGGAGGCGATCGGCGCAATACGGAAAACCGGCAGCGTGGGATGGATCATGCGGAAGCGATTGCCCCGGATCAGGACGTCCTGGACCGCACCCGATTCGAACCAATAGTGGCTGTCGCCCTCCATCAGGATGCACATCAGGCTGGGGTTGAGGAAGCGGCAGTCTTCGATCCGCACGCGCCCCGCCGTCGTCACCAGCACCGAACGCGCCCGGTTGTTCCGGACCGTGCAGCGCCGCATCACGAGGTCGGCCTGCCAATCGAGGTTGTCGACGATCCACCCGGGCCCAATCTCCGACGGGAGCGCCTCGCTGAAGTGCAGGATGGCGTAGCTTTCGTTGATCCACTCGACCCGCTCCACCAGGCGGCTCGCCTCGGCCTGCAACGTAGCCGCCCGGGAAAACTGCAGATGGTCGCCCGCTCCGGCGAAGACGTGTCCCGCTTGCTGGAAGTGGTTCACCCGGACACCCAACCGATTGTCCGCCAGACGCTCCAGCACCGGCACGTAGACCCCATGCACGTTCACGCCGTCGTCCATCATATTGGCAAAGGTGCAGTCCTCGAGGCGGATCTCGCCCCCGCAGCCGACAAAGTGCGTCGCATCGGCCGTGGTCGAAATCATGCGCCCACTGCCCGGGCGTGGAACGACCTGCAACCGCTGCAAAGACAAGTCGCGGCTGCGCTCGGCGATCACGCCCATTCCGCCCGCATGGTGAATCGTCATATCGCGCAGCGTGACGTCCGTGCTGCCCGTGATGTGCACCGCCGGCGAGAGGCGATTGAGGCCCGTCGCCGGTGTGCGACCGGCGCGCCCTTTGGCCACGTAGACCCAGCCCACCTCCGGCAACCGCTCGCTCACGCGCGTCAGGCACACTCGATTACCGCCCAGAGCTTCGACCCGGCTGGGCGCATCGGTCAGCGCATCCCAGCGATGGTAGTTCAGCGCGCCGTCCGGGGCCGTCGAGGCGGGAATCATGGCACCCGTTTCACCGTCGAACCACGCGCCCCACTCCAGGTTGCGCCGCCAGGACGTGCGTTCGTCTCCAGTGCGTTCGCCGTGATAGAGCGCGCCCGCCTCCACCGTGTAGCCGCCGTCGTCCAACAGCGCCAGCTCGTAGCTGCGATGCTCGGGATCGACCGCCACCACTTTGCCCTGGATGTGAAACGGCACCGCCCAGTCGATCGTAATGCCTTCGATCGTGAGATCCCGACACCGGTCGATCACCAGCGGCACCATCTGGCCGTGGCAGATCAGCTCCGTCTGCTGCCCGCGCACGGTCAGCCCCGTAAAGTCCACCAACGGCAGCCCGATCGCCTTGCGCCCGTTGTCATGGTTGCTGATCGCGCGGTATTGCTCGAAGGCCTGCTCCGGATGCAGCTCATAGCGCCCCGGCGGCAACTGCAGCACATCGGCGCCTTCCGCTCGGCATGCCTCCAGCGCACGCCGCAAGGCCGGGGTGGCGTCCTCCCCGGCTCGCATCCCGTAGTCTACCGCCTCGAGCGTCCGAGCCGACATGGATGCGGCGCCCAGCAGGCACAGCAGCAGGCCCCAAAGCCAAAGCCGCTCCCCCCGGACCAACGGGGAGAGCCGACAATGGCTGTTTTTCTGGCAGTTCTCAGTCGTCATTATTGACCACATTGGTCGAGTCCGTGACCTGGAAGGTCGCGTCCACGGCCCGGCTTTCGCCCGAGAAATCGTTGCCGTCGATCAGCACGTCGTCGCTGTGCGCAATGTCGAAGATCACGTTGTCGACCGAGGGCACATAGAAGCCGCTGACGGTCGACAGGATCTCGTTGTCGCGCACCTCCACGCCGTTGGCGTTGCCCACCTTGATCGCGTGGTGGCTCCAGTCACGGATCGTGTTGTTCTGGATCAACAAATCGCCATGCAGGGCCTCCGCACTGTCCGTGCGGTCGCTCTTGGCGATGCGCAGCGTGATCGAGCCCTGCTCTGTCGCATTCTTGACGAACGTGCAGCGGTCGAAGGTGTTGTCGACGAGCTGCACGGACTGCGAATAGAGCCCGTTGAACCAGAGGTCGGCTTCGTTCTCGAAGATCACCCCCGCACTGCCGAGCATGGTGAAGGTGTTGCCCTCCACCACGCCCTCGGTGGCCCGGATGATCGCCCCGTGACGGCGGCCCGGCCCGAAGGTATTGTTGCGGATGGCGAAGTTGCGGTTGGAACGGCTGTAGTCGAAGAACTGATCCACCTCGTCGCGCGCGCCGGAAAGGGTCAACGCGCTCTCGTTCAGGGCCTGATCGAGGTGCAGCTGGTATTGGCCGCCGCCGAGCGACGTCCGCGTGACGACTTCATAGGAACCGAGCACGGTGCCGTTTTGCGGCGAAAACAGCTCCAGTTGGTCCCCGGTGTAGACGGAGTGGCTACTGTCCTGCTGGATCGTAACCAGGGTCGGGTCGGTGTCGTCGATGTCGACGATCTTGATGCCCTTGAGGTAGAGCGCCACGATGTCGTCGCCGATACCCTCCACCGTACAATCCTCGACCCACGGGCCGATGCTGTTGGAGCGGCAATGCACGAAATCCGCGTTAGCCCCCCAGCTGCGACCGCTCGCGATCAGCGAATCGCAGCCCAGCACCTTCACGTCGCGCGACCACATCATCGAGTAGTGCCCGGCCGGCGCCGCATAGTTGGTGATGTCGGCAAAGGTAACCCCGGTCGCACGGTCGGCGGAAAACAGCGGCTGACAGCCCTCGCGCGCGAAGTGCACGTAGCGGTCGCCGGCGTCGAAATACTTGAGGTAGCCCGTGCTCGAAAGCGTGAAGATATACTGGTCAGGGTCTGTCGTAGACTGGCTGACGTCGCTCTGGTCGAAGCTGTAGAGCAGGTAGGCGCCGTCCTTCAACTTGCCGTCGATGTTGGGATCGAGGATGCAGCCCCAACTGGTCCAGCTGGCCTGCATCTGCGGGTCGTCGAAGGCCGGAGAATTGGCATTGACCTCGATCGTGACGGAGCCGGTGCCCGCACTGCTTTTGCTGACCACCGTGCCGGTCGCATAGGGCAGCGGGTCGTAATCGATCACGAAGTCTTCGATGAGCACGTTGGTGGTGTCGTCGAGGAAGACGAAGCCCGAGGTGGCCGATTCCATGATGATCTCCGCGCCTTGCCCGTTGATCCACACGTTGTCGGCGTAGCGCAGGTTGAGCACAAAGTCGTAGGAGGCGCTGGAGGGCGGCTCGAGGTGGTAGGTGCCCGAAGCGAACTCTACGTAGACGGCGCCGCTGCCGAGCGCCGCGTCGATCGCGCTCTGGATGTCGGCGGCGGTGTCCGAGGTGTCGACGTTGACGACCGTGACGGGCGTGCTGACGGAAAAGCTGCCGCCCGTGGCCCAGCTACTCGTGGTCGCAGCGGCATCCACCGCGCGGACTCGCCAATAAAGCGTGCCCGCCGGCAGTCCGACCGGTTGGGCGTAGCGGGAAATGCGCGAGGTCTCGTCCACCAGCAGGTTGGAGAAATAGGCGTCGTCGGAGACCTGGACTTCGTAGTGGGTCGCGCCGGAACTGTCCGCCCAGCCAAAGGACGGAAAGGGGAAGACCGGCGTCAGGCCGCTGTTGACCTCCAAGGAGGTGGGGAGCGAGGGCGCGGCCGCCAGGGAGGCCGCCGGCAAGGCAAGCAAGGGCCAAAGTTTCATGTAAGGGGTGGGTAGGGGTTTAAGGAGTCGTCCATGCCGAACGGGAGGACACCCACAACCTGAAGCCTAACGCGCCCCAATCGCGAATGCCGTGCCGGTCCACAGTTGACCCCGCTCACTCCTCCACCCAGCGAAACGGCGGCGCAGGCAGCATCGAAGCGTTGTAGAGATACCCCTCCTGCCAGGGCTGCCAAGCGTAGCGTACACTTACAGGCTCTGGAACGCGTTCAGAGGTCACGACCACGCAGTTTCCCGAGATTTGGACCGCAGCATCCGCGGGATGAAAAATGCCGTCGACGCCCGCCAGTTCGAAGCCCGAAGCCACGTTACCGATTGCCACCAACCCCGCCCCCACGTCCGCGAAACGTAGCCGCAACTGTCCCTGTTTGCGGACCACGGAACGCAGTTGCGGCCCAGTATCCTGCAAAGGAACCCCATACTGCCGATGCAAGGCCAGCCGTGCCAACCGCTCGCCAACCCTGCGCTTGTGCGTTGGGTGAATGTTATGATGCTCGCCAAGGTCAATGGCGCAGGCAAGCCCCGCCTGAGGTAGCGTAGCTATGTGGGCCTGCGCCGCCCGGATCGCAACCCAGCCTTCCTGCTCCACCGGGTTTTCAGGGGCGCGGACGTAGCCGGGCAGCTGCACCGCATAAAACGGCAGGTCGCCTTGACCAAAAGCCTGACGCCAATCCTCCACCATGGCCACCAGCTGAGCCTCGTAGGGTGCCGCACGTCGCGAATTGCTCTCGCCCTGATACCACAGGATGCCCCGCAACGTCATCGGGATCACCGGATGCAACATGCCGTTGTAGAGCCCCGAGGGCGTATAGTGGTGCCCGGGACCGAGCGGCGGACGCGGCTTGGCTGAGGCGTCTTGCCCCACAGCCTTTCTTGCCTGCCACTGGGCGAGGCGTTTCTCGTAGGCTGCTTGTGCCGCCGGGTAGCGCGCCAAGGTTTCCTGCCATTCTTCCGCGACGAAAGCAAATTCTGGATGAGCGGCCAATGTCTCCGCACGGGTCCAACCTTCCACCCGCGTACCGCCATGCGTAACGTTGAGAATACCCACTGGCACCCCTGTTTGCGCCTGCACTTGCCTCGCAAAGTAGTAGCCGACCGCGCTGAACGTGCCCGCGGTCTCGGGACTGCAAACCTGCCAGGTACCCGCAGTGACATCCAGCGGCTCATCGCTCACGCGCCGCGGCACCTTCAGCTGTCGGATCAAGGGGTACTGCGCGCTCTCGATTACCGCTTCCGCCCCCGCGATGTGGCTGAGGCCAAACTCCATGTTGGATTGACCAGCGCAGAGCCACACCTCCCCAACCAGCACGTCGTGCAATTCCAACCGGTTTTCCCCCTCTGCCGTCAGAGGGCGCCCCTCGGCAGAAGCCTTCTGGGCCGGAAGTTGCAGTTGCCAGCGGCCCGTTGCACCCGCCTGCGTCCGGGCGTGCGAATCCGCGAACGTAACTGTTACCACTTCACCCGGTGCAGCGGAGCCCCAGATGTTCAATGGCTTGCCCCGCTGAAGCACCATATGATCCTGGAAGGGCGCGCCCAGGCCCACTTCGGCCCGAAGGGAGGCCACAAACACAACGCAGACAGTCGGTAGAAACAGGGCACAGATACGAAAATACGACATGGGGTAACAGAGGTTCAGACCATCCATAGGTCAAAGGAGGCAGCGAGCCCAATCGCCTCCAAGTCAACAGTACACCGACGCGTGCGTTGCCAACCTTCGCTCGCTCGCCGAGGGTGCACTGACTGGTTTTACTCCGCCACCTCCGACCCCTCTTTCCCCGATGATTGCTGCGTTTTCCCGGCTCATGTTGCCGCTGGCCTTGCTCACCTCTACCGCCCGCGCGGCCGACGACACCGTCTCTTGGCAAAGCCCTGACGGGCGTCTGACCGCCACCCTGGAAATCCCCCGCACCGGCACGCCCACCTGGCGACTGGCCGCCGCGGGGCAAGTCGTCCTGCCGACTGCTCCGCTGGGGTTGCGCATCGACGGCATTCAGTATGGCCCCGGTTCCACGCTTGAAGCCGTGACGCCCTCCTCAGGTCAGGATGTGGTGGCCCAAAAGGGCGTCGCTCGACCGTCACCCATTACCTGGAACGGGCGTAAGCTTGAGCTGGCCGGGCCGGAAGGCCAGTGGTGGACGCTCGAAGCGCGGCTCTTCGACGGCGGCTTTGCCTGGCGCTACATCGTGGCGGGCGAGGGTGAACGCCAGGTGGAGGGCGAGACCGGTGGCTTTCACCTGCCTGAAGACAGCACGGTATGGCTGGCCGAGCGTCCCAACGACTGGAAGCTCAAGTCTTACGCAGGCACCTTCATGCGCGTGGATCGGGAGGATCTGCCCGATTTTTCGCCCGTCGGACCCGTGCAAGGACCACCCCTCGTCGCCGAATTGCCCAACGGCAGCTATGCGTTGTTCTCCGAAGCCGCCCTGAGCGACTACAGCGGCCTGCGGCTGCGGGCGGAGGCGGATGGGCTGCTTCTGGCGGATGTGCAGCCGTTTACCACCTCAGGTCCGATCACGAGCCCCTGGCGCGTCGCCCTCTACGCGCGTGATCTAGACGCGCTCGTCAACAATCGCGTGATCCCGGCGCTAAATCCTGCGCCCGACCCGGAATTGTTCGCCGATACGGACTGGATCCACTACGGCAAGGCGGTCTGGCGCTGGTGGAGTTCAGGCACCGGCACGCCGGAAGAGGAACGCGCCTACCTCGATTATGCCGCGCGGCTGGGCTTTACCTATGCCCTCGTCGACGACGGCTGGAAGGACTGGGATGAGCCGTGGCAGCGCGTCGCTGAGCTGGCCGACTACGGGCGCAAACAGGACGTGCGCGTGCTCATCTGGTGCGCTTATGCCGACGTGGCTGATCCAGCGCAGGACTACCGTCAACTGCGGGACTTCCTCGACCGCGCGGCGCAAGCCGGTTCCGCCGGGGTGAAGCTCGACTTTTTCAACGCGGAGACCAAGGACCGGATCGACTTCGAGCACCGGGCGTTGGAGGAAGCGGCACGGCGCCAGCTGGTCGTGATCTTCCATGGCCTGCAGAAGCCCAGCGGCGAGGCCCGCACCTATCCCAACGAAGTCACCCGCGAAGGCATCCGGGGCGCGGAGCTGAACCACATGGCCGAGGGTCCGGTCACGGCCGAGCACAACACCGCCTTGCCCTTCACGCGTTTTGTGGTGGGCGCCGGCGATTATACCCCGCTGGCCCTGTCTGCCCCCGGCGAAACGACCTGGAGCCATCAGGCGGCGACACTGGTGGCCTTTACCTCACCGGTGCAGGTCCTGGCGGAAGACCCGCGATTGCTGCTCGAGGATCCCCGCACCGCCCCGGCGCTGCCCTTCATCCGCGAGGTGCCGACGCTCTGGGACGAGACGCGGGTGTTGCCGGGCAGCGAGATCGGCGAACGCGTCGTCATGGCCCGCCGCGACGGCGCCCAATGGTGGCTGGCCATCCTCAACGACGGCCCGACGGAAATTCGCGACCTCGACCTGTCCTTTCTCGGCTCGGGCACCTACACGGCCCAGGTATTGACCAGCCCGGAACCCCACGCCTTTGCCCACGAGACACACAAAGGCGTCGACCAGGGCTGGCATCCGTGCTTCCGCCTCACCTCAGGCGATGGCGTGCTCATCCGCTTCATCCCGCAACCCTAGCCCCATGCGCCTCGCTTCCTGCCTGTTCAGCCTGCTCTGCATCAGCCCGCTCTGGGCCGCGTCCTATGCGCTCGAAGACAGTGCCTGCCACCTCGAATGGCAAGAGACGCCCGATGGCTGGCGACTCGATGCCATTGAGCTGAAAACGGTCGACGGTCCGCTCGCGGTCGCACATCCCAGTGGCGCTCATACGGTGCTGTTCGCACCCGAGGCCCCATCGCAGGCGTCACCTGATTTTTACCTGCCGGGGCAGGACACGCCCTTTCCCGACCCGATCTACCGCTACAACGTGCAGAAATGGCACGAAGCCACCACGCCGGTTGCCCTGAACGAGGCCGGCGAAGCCTGGACCTTTCTGCCGTCCGAGGCCGAGCTGACGCCCGACGGCAGCCTGCGCTTGCACGAATCCGGCCCCCACGCCGAAGTGGAGACGCAGTGGCGGCTCGATCCATCCTTCCCGGGCGATCTGATCGTGACGCAAACCCTGACCGCGCGGAAGGCCGGCTACTATTCGCTCGCCACGCCGGAGCTATTGACCGCAACCGAAGACCAGCTCGCCTGGGCGGTTGTGCCGGGCTACTTCCAGGGGCACCGCTTCAACGACAACCTCGTGCTGTCGCTCGTCTACGGTCACGGCCTGCCGCGCCGCCCCGTGCTCGCGCGCGAACGCGGCACCTCCACCCTCGCCAGCATTCTCACCCTGCAGAGCGGCCTGACCCTCAGCGTCTCCGCCGCTCCCGGCACGGCCGCCGACCCGTGGCCCGACGATCATGCCCGCCGCAGCACCTGGCGGCTCGGCCTCTCGCACCTCGACCGGCAGGGCGCGCTTTCGCCCACGCTCTACCACCCGGTGCTGGGCGAAGACGGATCGTGGCTCGAAGCGGGCGAATCGACTACCTTTACCGCCCGCTACAGCCTGCGTCGGGACGATTGGTATGCGGCGCTGAAACACGTCGCCCGAGACGTCTATCGGGTACCGGACTTCCTCGAGCTGAAGCAGCCGCACACCTCCTTGAGCGAACGCCTCGTGGCCTTGCACGACTATGTGGTCGACGATGCGACCTCGATGTGGCGCACGGAGACCTTTGAGGGGGTCGAGATCGGCGCCCAGGCCTACTTGGGCGGCGTCGTCGGCTCGGACAAGGATGCGATGAAGAACTCGGACTATGGCGCGATGTGGATGCTAGCCGCGCTGACGCAAGACCCGCGTTTGACCGAAGACCGCCTGCCCTACGCCCGCAACTTCAAGCTCGTGCAGCAACAGCAGGCGCCGGGCTTTTTCGAGGGCGCCGCGCGCGGCCAATACTACCTTTCCCAAAGCCGACGCTTCACTGAGGAGTGGGGCGACTATGTCGAGCCGGTCGGGCTGACCTACTACATGATGCTCGACCTGGGCAACATCCTGCTCTTTTCGCCCGACGATGCCGAACTGCGCGCACGCCTGCGCCTCGGGGCCGAGCGCCTCCTGGAGTGGCAATACGCGGACGGCCATTGGGAAGTCGCCTACGACCATACAACCCACGCCCCCCGTTTCACCGCCACGCCGGACTACCGGCCCACGTTTTACGGGCTGCTCGTTGCCTACCGCATCCTGGTAGATGAGCGCTACCTGCAGGCGGCCGAAAAGGGTGCGCACTGGCTGATGCAACATGCCGTGGCCGAGGGGCGCTTTCTGGGAGTGTGCGGCGACAACCGTTTCGCGCCCGACTTCGCCACGGCCCAGATCGCCCAGGCCCTGCTGGATTTGCACGAACTGACCGGCCAACAGGCCTACCTCGACGCGGCAATCCAGACCGCACGCTTTTACACGACCGCCGTCTTCACCCACCCCCGCGCCACCACCGCCACCAAGCACGTCAAAGGCACGGCGCAACCCGACTGGGCGATCAACCAGACGGGCTTGAGCTTCGAACACGGCGGTTCCATCGGGTCCGCCGGCACGGAGGGCCCCATTCTGCTCGCCAGCCACGCAGGCCTTTTCATCCGCATCGCCCAGCTGACGGGCGATCGCTATTTCGCCGAACTCGCCCGGGCCGCCACGTTGGCCCGCGACGCATTCGTCAACCCCGACACGCAGGTGGCCTCCTACTACTGGAAGGCCATGAATCGCGGCGCCGGACCGTATCCGCACCACGGCTGGTGGCAAATCGGCTGGATCACCGACTACCTGATCTCCGAAGCCGACTACCGTTCCGCCGGCGCCGTGCACTTCCCGCGCGGCTTCATGACCCCAAAAGTGGGGCCGCACGCCTGCTACGGCTTCGCTCCCGGTGAGATTGCCGGCGAGCCCGCACAACTGGCGTGGGCAACGCTCGACACGGGCGATGCGGCCGTCGACTACCTCGTCGCGCACGCCACCGACCTCAGCCGCACGTACCTCGTACTGCTCAACGACGCCGACCAGCCCCGCGAGGCCCGCCTGCGCTTCGAGGCGAACCAGCTCGCCCCGCAGCCCGGCATGACGCTGCGCCAGATCGTCCAGCTCGACGCAGCGCGGGAAACGCCAATCCAGAACGCCCAAGTGCGCCTGCCTGCCTACGGTATCGCGATCCTGGCCCTGGACTTTGACGCGCCCTAAGAGACTTGCCCCAGCGCCCGGCGAGCGTAACAATCGCCCCAACCCCTCTCCCCTGCTCCATGCCCCGCAGTCCCGTCACCATACGCGACATCGCCCGAGAGGCACGGGTGTCGCCCTCTGCCGTCTCGCTGGCCCTGCGCAACAGCCCCAAGATCTCCGATCAGCAGCGCGAACGCATTCAGGGCATCGCCCACCGCCTGGGCTACACCAAGGACCCGCACATCACACAGCTGATGGCGCACCTGCGGCAATCGCGCTCCACGCGCTCGGCGGCCACGCTGGCGGTGCTCATCCCGGAGATCAGCGCCAGCGAGCAACAGAGCTATCTGCCCATCGTAGCCCTGCTCGAGGGACTGCAGGCCCAAGCTGCGCGTATGGGCTTCGAACTCGACATCTTTCACCTGGCAGACCTGGGCGTCACCCCGGCGCGGCTGCGCAGCATCCTGATCGCGCGCGGCATCAAGGGCATTATCCTGCTGCCGTTTCGCAGTGGCGTGGGGCGGATCGACTTCGACTTCAGCGGTTTTTGCGCCGCGACCGCTGGCTTCAGCATCATCGACCCGATGCTCGACCGCGCCTGCCCGAATTACCTGCAGATGATGGACGAGCTGCTGGAGCACCATTGTGCCCTCGGCTACGAACGCATCGGGCTGGTGATGACCTACAGCGAGGGCGGGATCGGCCAGAAGCTCTTCACCTCCTCTTTTCTCTTTTTCCAGACCAAGATCGATCCCAGCCAGCACATCCCCATCTTGCCCAAGAAGGACATTTCGGACGACAACCTGCGCTGCTGGATCGAGACCTATCGCCCGCAATCCATCATCAGCGCGGGCAGTACCTACCAGCGCCTCGTGCGCCTGGGCTACCGCATCCCGGAGGACTTCGGCTTTGCCAATATCGACCTCTCGGAGCCGCCCGACGACGCCACCGGCGTTAACCACCGCTACCGCTTGATCGGCAGCGAAACCGTCTCGCTCGTCGCCAGTAACCTGAACCTCAATCAGACCGGCGTGCCGGACAACCCGCGCGTCGTCATGGTCGACTCCCACCGCCGCAACGGCTTCAGCCTGCCCTCGCGCGGTGAAAAAGTGCCCGTCACCCTGCGCACCACCGTTTCGGAAAAAATGCCGCGCCAGAAAGCCGTCGCGGCTCCTCTGGCGCAGTCGTAATCGAGCTGAAGTGTGGGCAGGCCCTCAGACGGCAGGCGTCAAAGCGAGCTTACGCTCCAGGCGGCGCACGAAGTAGAAGATCACGCCGCCGAGCGCGAAGAGCATGCCGGCAAAGACCAGTAGCACGGCCACCTTTTGGGCCACTGTCACCGCCAACCCAGCCATGACGAGCCCCAGGATGACGACCGCGCCGGCACACAGCTTGGCCGGCAGCATCGAGGCGATCGCAGGTTGCGCGGCGGCCAGTTCGTTCGCCCGGGCGGCATGTTCGCGGATGCGACGAAAGCCGGGGGCCTCCTGTTGGCTCAACGCTTCCGAAATCGCGAGCACGAGCAGCGCCGTGACCGAGCCGACCACGAGGTCCGTCACCTTCTGGTTGACTTGCACCAGCGCAGTGATCGGGCGCAACCACGAGAAGTCGAGGAAGCCACCCGCGGACAACCCGAACTTGGCCAGCACGGCGCAGCCACCGCCCACGATCGTCGCGGTCCAGGCCGTCTTGAGGCTGATCTTGCGGGAAAACAGGCCCCAGATCGTCGGCAGCACCAGGGGCCCGGTCAGCATCGCGGTCAGCGAGATGATATAACCCGTATAGGTGCCGGCACGCGGGATGATCATCGAGCCGGCAATGATCACCAGGCCGAGCGCGATGGTAAAGACCCGCCCCATCGTCACGAGGCGGCCTTCGCTCGCCTGCGGGTTGATCAGGTTGCGGTAAAATTCATTCGTGAAAGCCCCGGCGTAGACGTTGAGCTGAGTCGTGACCATACTCGCGGTCGCGCTCGTCATCGCGGCCACCATCAGGCCCATCATCCCCACCGGCAGCACTTCCTGGCAGGACATGACGTAGGCGCGTTCGCCCAGCGCATTGATCTCGGCCGGGCTCAGGCCCTCGGGGATCGGTGAAATCAGCCGGAAGGCCATCGGCGGCAGCATCCAGAAGATCGGGCTGACCAGATACATGATGCCGAACAGGAAGGTGCTTTTGCGTGCCGATTTTTCGTCCGGCACGCAGAGGAAGCGCTGCACGAAGGTCCAGTCGCCCCCGATCTTGAAGTAGTGCACCACGATCCAGCCCGTGAGGAACCACCAGGTGTAATCTTGCGCGACCGGCTGCCAGAAGCCCTGCGGCGCCTGGGCCAACCCTTCGAAGCCGCCCGCCTTGATCAGGATCAGCGGCACCACCACGACCACGGACACGCTCAGGATGATGAATTGCAACACGTCCGTCATCAGCACCGCCCAAAGGCCGCCCCCGAAGGTGATCAGGATGATGACCCCGCAGATGAAAATCGACGTGTAGGTGACCGAAAGGTTGCCCGTCGCGGGGTCGGCCAGCGGGTGGTCGACCCCCAGCGGCACGAGGGTGCAGACGATGATCGACAGCGCGTAGACCGAGCCGCCCATCGTGAACAAATTGATGAGGCCCTGCAGCCAGGTGTAGAATTGCACGATGGAGTTGCCGAAGCGCAATTGCAGGAACTCCGCGGCAGAGGACACGCCCTGGCGCTTCCACACACCCGCCAGCGTCCAGCCGACGGCCAGGGCCGCCACCCCGTAGCAGAGGCTGATCGCGACCGCCACGAAGCCGTAGCGGTAGGCGATGCCGCCCCACACCACGAAGGTGCCGGCGGAGAACATCGTCATGAAGGCCGACAGCCCCGACACCCACCAGGGGGATTCGCCGCCGGCGGCAAACATCTCCTGCGACGACTTGTTGCGGGAGACAAAGAACCCGCCCATGACCAGCAGGCCGATCACATACAGCAGGATGACGAGGTAATCGGGGGTACTCATACGTGCAGGGCGGGCAGCGGGAGGTGAACGTCGGGACCGTAGCAGCGCACCGCCAAAAGGGAGGCCGGCACGTGCGCGGAGGGGTGCGCCAGCTTCAGGCGCAAGCAGTCGGTTTTCCAGCCCTTTTCAAAGGCAAGGTGCAACAGCGTCTGGTGATTGCCCGAAACCTGCGCCACGAGGCGGCCTTCGCCATCGAGCAGCTCACAATCCCGAACCGCAAAGGGCATGACCTCTTCCGGGTGCCCCATCAGCACCGATTCCATGGCGTGGTCGAAATCCGTATCGAAGGCCAGCACCACGGAGCCGAGCTCCTGCGGCATATCCCAGCGCATTTCCAGCATCGGCGCGCCGTCCTGCGGATCCGCGATCCAGGCATTCGGTTGCGAAGTCGGTCGCTCAAAGCCCGAACGCAGCTGCGTCTTGTCGCAGGTAAAGACCGGCTCCGAGAGCGCAAAGGCCAGGTTGTAGCCTTCCGGCCGGCGCCGCGGGGTCCAGAACTCGAAGCTGTCCACCCCCGAGCCTTCGGGCGCGTCCTGGCGTCCGTTGTTGGACACCCGCTCGTTCACGCCGTTGTAGACCGTCAACAGCCCCGTGGCGCGCGTTTGCGAAGCCCGCAGCGAGACGCCCGGCTGGGCGAGGAAGCAAACAAACGCGTAGTCGTCGCGCGGCATCGCTTCCTGCCATGGCAGGCTCACCGCCTGTTCGCCCGGCTGCAGGCGCACCGTCCGGCGCTCGAGCACGCGATCCGGCGTAAAGTGGGCGGCACGGTGTCCCACGCGCAGCTCCACGACCAGCTCCGTGGCGGCCTCCGCCTTGGCCTGAAACGTCATGACCGGCAGCTTGCCCTGTTTTGCCGGCAGCATTTGTGCCAGCGATTCATGCAGGGTCTGCCAGGGGCCGTCGGCCGGGAGCGACTGAATGGCCCAAGCGCTGGAGGTGCTGAAACGCGCCTTGGCCGCGAGGTCGTCCGGGTCTTCCAGGGCCACTTCGGGGATATGCTGCCCCAGCCGCTGCAGTTGCACACGTAACGGGCGGAAATGCTCCGGTTCGGCCATTGCCGCAGGCGAAATCCCCTGGCGTTGCGCCTCGACCACCGCCAACGCGGTCGCCTGGGCCAGATAGCCGCAGGTCGCCATGACGCGGGTCGAACCGAAGGCCGAGTGCGTGGCGCTGACGATGCGCCCGCCCAGCACCAGGTTGTCAAAATCGCGCGGCAAGGTGATGCGCAGCGGGATCTGATAGACGCCCTTGGAGTGCCATTGGCTGCAGCCGGGCTTGTTGGAGTAGACGCCGTCCGCCGGGTGCAGGTCCAGCGCCCAACCCCCGAACGCCACCGCATCGTCGAAGAGGCGCTGCTCCACGATGTCTTGCTGCGTCATCATGTACTGCCCCTCGAAGCGGCGGCTCTCGCGCTTGCCGGGGATCATGCCGACCCACTCCAGCGTGTGCGTCTCCGACTCCGGGAACTTGCCCGAGTTCTTGATGTAATCCCAGATGCCGTAGATGACCTTCCACAGCTCCCACTTGATCTGCTCGGACTCGTGTACCGTGTCGAGCCGACCGCCGTATTCGACCCACCAGAGCTTGCACCCGAATTCCTTCAGATTGATCTTCTGGTAGCGCGGGATCCGATTGATGTCCTTCAGCGCAAAAGAAGGGGCGCGGTATTTGACCGGGCGGCCTGTGTCCTTGCTGTAAAAATACAGGGAGTGCCCCAGCAGGTAACCGTAGTCTTCGGTCGGCGCGAGGCCCTCGTCAAACTCATCGCGCGGCTCGGCGCCCATGCGGAAGGCGGCCCCGGCCAGAAACGAAACGACGCCGTCGCCCGAGCAATCCATGAAGTCGCGCCCGCGCAGGACGTAGCGGATCGAGTTTTGCGAACAGAAGGCGACCACCGCCGCCAACTCGCGCTCTCCCCGCTTTTCCACCTCGTAGACTACCGTGTTGAGCAACAACTCGATGTTGGGCTCCTGCTGGACCTTGTCGAGCAGCAGGGCGTCTACCAGGAGCGGGTTGCCTTCGGGGTTGCGGAAGACGTTCTCCACCAACAACTCCCCCATCACGCCGCTCTCACGCGACCACCGGTTGTTGTTGCCCATGTGGGAGGTGGCGCCGAGCATCCAGAGGCGGACCTCGCTGGAGGCATTGCCCCCGAGCACCGGACGGTCCTGCACCAGCACGACCTTCAACCCGGCCCGGGCAGCGGTGATGGCGGCACAGGTCCCGGCCACCCCACCCCCGACGATCACCAGATCGCGCTCCAGGGTCTCGGTGCGCAGCTCACGGCCGCGGGCCTCCAGGGCTTGGCGAGCCAATCGCTCGGAGCCGCCGCCAGGGTTCAACGTAGAAACAAAATCGCTCATAAAAAAGACTCGGTTGAGGTGCGCCTGGCCCGCGTGGGCCTAGCGGCGCATCGTCTGGACCTCTCCCTGCACGCGCTCACCGTCCGTCGTCTCCACCGTGAGGCGGAACGTGAAGGCATCGGCGGCACCCGGCAGGCGCACGGTCCACTCGTAGGGAAAAGCGTCGTCGGCCAGCGGCTGCCACGCGCCATCCTGCCGGACTTCCAGCGTGGCGCGGGTGACTTTGGCGTCATCTTGCCGCAGATAGACGTAGGCGGAGGTGCCCGCAGTGCCCCAATCCATGATCATGGCCCGCGCGTCCCCGGTCGGCAGTTCGCGGTAGGCATCCTGCCAGGCATCCTTTTGACCCAGGGCCAGCACGCTCTGCTGGAAGCCCACCTGCGGGGCCACGCCCTGGACGGACAACGCCACGATGCCGCGCGGCGGGACGGTGACCGTCACTGCGCCGTCCTGCAGCTTCTGGCTATCGCCACGCTCGTTGTCGACCCAGGTGCGGATCTTGTAGTCGCGACCCGACTGCAGGCCGAGGCGCTGCGGATCCAGCTGCACGAGCGTCTGCACCGTTTCGGTCGACTCGTTCATCAGGGCCAGGTAAAAGCGGTTTTCGCCGCGGGCACCGACGTAGTTGATCTCAGGCGAATCGACCTGCACCAGCCCGCGCGGCATCCACAACACCGCATCGTCGCGGCCGTAGAAGGTGCCGGGTTGGTGGCCGTAGAACTTCGACTTGAGGTAGGCATAGCCCTCGATGTACTCGGAGGGGAACGCGATCTGGCCCTCGCTGCGCGCATGGGCGTCGGACACGAGGTAGTCGAGCAGGATCGACATCATGGGCCAGATGTGGTTGTAATGGAAAGAGTTGACGCTCAGCTCGTCGTGCTCGCGCAGCGGGTAGTCCGCCTTTTCGTAAACGGTGGTGCGCGCGGTGTTGATGTGGTAGCCCGGGAAGTTGCGGTAGCGGCCGATCACGGCCCAGCGGGCAATATCGTGCAGGTAGGCGTCACCCGTTTCCGCCGCGATCCGCAGCATCCACGGGGCGTAGTTGGCCATGAAGATCGCGCGGTGACCGTTGCTCGTGCCGGAAGACTCCGGCGTCAGCCCCATCGCGGACAAGCGCCAGGCGGGCGCAAACTCCTCCGGCAGCTCGATCTGCCGGGCGCCCTTGCTGGCAAGATACCAATACATGGGGGCCTTGCCGCCCTCGTTGGTCAGTACCAGCTCGTCCGGCACCTTGGGGCTCATGAACGTGAAAAAGGCATAGCGGCGGGCGCCTGCGTGCGCGGCCTCCAGGTAACGCTCATCGCCAGTCGTCTGGTAGAGCTCGAACAGCTCGATCCAGTTGGGCGTAAACTGGGTCCAGAAAAACTGGCCGCCCGTGAAATGTTCCTGCGGCTGGTCCACCCGCTCGCGGATGTAGATATCGGCATCGCGTCGGCTGCGAGCGAGGAAGCGGCTGTCTTCGGTCGCGCGATAGAGCATCAGGCTGTTTTCCCAGCTGTCGCCCTTTTGCAGCACATCGAGGTTCAGCGTGCGGTCGGTGCCGTACATCTGTTCCGCCAGTTCCAGAAACACCGGATTCGCGCGGTGACTGATCTCGTAGAGCGCCACCAGTTCGCTGACCGGTGCGCTCGGGCCCGTCATGTTGCGCGAGGGGTTCTGGATCTTCTGCTCCGGATCGAGCGAGAAGAGGAACTTCTCCCGCGACAGCAGGTATTCCATGATCGGGTACGCCCGCTGGTCGAAAATTTCCTCGTCGTCGAGCACCAACGCCAGGTTCAGCGGATTGAGCGACGACACGTTTTTCACCGCGCCGGGCACATCCGTCGAATAGCTGCAGCCCTTCAGATCGAGATTGAAGTGGCTGTATTCGCTCATGCCGTAGTCGACCATGCGGTCGAGGGCTGCGTTGAGGGACCCGAGGGCGTTATGCCGTAGATCGCGAAAGCCAAAGTGGGTGCGTGCCACGTATTCGTAGGTGTGCGTGATGTCCTGATCGCGCAGCAACAGGCGCACGCTGAAGCGGTAGGGTTCACCCGGCTCGCGCCACGACTCGATCCCGCCCAGCAACGGGGCGAACAGATACGGTTGGGCCTCACCCTGTTGATTACGCACGCCCACCCCAAAGCGGCTGTTGGCCAATACCGGCAGCGGGTCGAACGGGTATTCGCTCGCGTCGGCCAGCACGCCCCAGGTCTGGCCTTCGTCCGTCACGAGGGCCGAGGGGATCGGGGTCCGAAAGGCGGCTGTGAGATAGCTGACCTCCGGGAAACGCTTCTCCTGCCAAATGAGGGGCTGGGAAATCTCGTCGGCCTCCTCTACCGGACGCGCCGGCGCCCCGAGGTAGCCAATCGAATAATAACCCGGCTCGCGGGCGTCCCACGTGTAGGTCAGCATCGGCTCGCCCTGCTCGGGCAGCGTCAGCTCAGCCTGCAGCGTGCCCCAATCCGTCGGCGCAAATTCCCAGACCACCCGATCGCCTTCCTGATGGTGGCTGACCGGTTGCAGGGTCTCGGACTGCCCCGCGTAAAAGACATCCGCCGTGCGAGACTTGCTGCTGCCGAGCAACACGCGGTCGTCAAAACCGTCGCCCTGCTGGCTCTCCCGGCGCTTGACCTGCTCGAGGGCAGCGCCTCGGTTGCGCAAGTCGTCGTTTTCCCACGAAAGCAGGTTGTAGGAAACACGGAGGCCACCCGGGCGCAGGGCCATCTTGGGGTCCTCCTCCTGGCGCAAGACAACGAAATCGAGCGAGAACACCTGCGGGTGACCGCCTTGCGGCTGGACCTCCAGATGCTGGCTATCCTGCACGGACAACCGGAAATCGTCATTCTTCAGCGTCTGAGCCGTCAGGGCTCCGGCGGCCATCGTCAGGATGGCGATCTGCGTGTACTTCATGGGAGGGAAATTGCGGTGGATTTTGGAAAGAGCCCGGAGGGCCGGGGCGGCGACAACTCTAACTGTTCCCCGTGCCGCCGCCCCGTGTTCCCCCGGTCGGTGCCTTGACTAACCGTGCTTGTAGACTCCTAGAAACTGACCGAATAGCTACCGCGGATTTCCAGCGGCGTGCCCTCGCGGCCCGTGACCGTGAACCAGCGTTCGTCGAAGGCGTTTTTCAGGGTCAGGCGCGTCGTGTGGATGATGTCGTTTTCCGCGCCAGTGCGCCAGGCGTAGCCCACGTAAAAGTCCCACAGGGTGACGGCCGGGCGGATCTCTTCGATGCGGCTGTTGCGCTCCGTGCCTTCCTGCGAGGGCTGGGTCGGGGCAGTGTAACCGTCTTCGCCGGTAACCTGGGAGGCGACGCCGCCGAAGCGGGCGTAATACTCGTCGGTGTAGCGAACCGCAGCGCCAAAGTTCATGCCGTGCAGCGGCCCTTCCTTGATGCGGTAGGTGACGGTGGAGCCGACGTTCCACTCCGGTGCGCGCAGCAGCTTGCGGCCTTCGATCTCCGGCGTATCGGGGGCCTCCTTGGTGTAGGCATCCACATACCCGAGCGCGAAGGTAAACGAGAGGTTCTTCGTCGGGTCGCCGAAGATCTCGAGCTCATAGCCTTCGGAACGCTCCTCGGAGAGGCCGAGGTATTCCGGGATGCCTTCCGGATAATTGCCCTCGTCGTCTTCGATAAATTCCGGGTTCCGGATCGAGATGTTTTCACGGGTGATCTGGAAGGCGGTGGCAGTCCAGTAGATCTTGTCTTCCCAGATCTGACCCTTGAAGCCTGCCTCATAGCCGGTGCCCTCCACGTTCGGCACGAGCGAACCCGTGCCGCGGTCCAGCGTGGGGGTCGATTCGGTGGCCCATTCAAACGAAGTCGAGTGATTGGCGAACACGATCAGGTCGTCGCTCAGGATCTTGTAGACCACGCCCATCGAGTAGGTCGTGGCATCCTCGTCTGCCGAAGCCGGGGTGGCCTTGGATTTCGTGTCATCCGCCGACGAACTGAACTTCGTGAAGGTCGACGTGCTTTCGTAGCGCAGCGAGCCGTAGCCGATCAGATCGCCCTCCAGCATCGCAAAGCGGTCGCTGACGAGGAAGCCCGTACGCTCGCGCTCATCCAGGTGGTAGCGGCGCTCACGCGTCAGCAGACTGTAATCGTAGGCCTGAAACTCCGGATCGTAGATATCGAACTTGTTGTAGTCCGGGAAGTATTCCGAGCGCACCTCAGGCTCCATGCTGAAGTCGCGGCGCTCCTTGTTGCGCCGCAGGTAGTCGACGGATGCGACGAGGCTGTTCTCGAACCGCTCCCAGCGGTTGCGCAGCACGTAGTCGAGCTGGGCGGAAAAGGCGTCTTCCGGCTGGGTGTGCACGTAGGGCTCGCGCGAGTAAACCGCGTCGGGATCGTCCACGTAGAACGCACTGGCCCCCGTCGTGAAGCGCCAGTCTTCAAAGGTGCGGTCCCAGTATTGCGCGTTGAACTTCAAGCCCGAGTTATCGGTCAGCTCCTGCTCAACACGCAGGTCCAGCGTGGTGATCTCGCGGTTCACCTGAGCGTAGGGGCCCTGGTAATTGAAGCCGCTTTCGACCAGTTCCTCGTTGATGCTGCCGATCACGTTGCCGTAGCTCTGGCCGTCCACCGGACTGACGAAGTCCTTCCAGCGATTCAGATAGCCACCGAAACCGCGGTTCTGGTAGCGGTCGAGCTGTTCGGCTTCCACCGTAATGGTGGTCTTGTCCGTCGGCTCGTAGGTCCAGGCCGTGCTGAACGCGTAGGTGCGGGTAAAATAGAAGTCCTCGACGCCGCGGGTGTTCGTGTATGACGAGTCCACACGGTAGTAAAGATCGTCGCTGACGACCGAAGCCGGGCCGGTGTTGTGCAGCTCGAAGCGCGTGAAGTCGAAACTGCCATAGATCCCGATCAGCTTGGTGCTGGGGCGGCGGGCGGGCTTCTTGGTCACGTAGTTGATCAGACCGCCCGGGTTGGAGCGGCCAAACATCGCGGAGAGCGGCCCCTTGATGATTTCCACCCGGTCGAGGTTCACGACTTCGCCCACGCCGGTGCGCTCGAAGCCGTTGCGGAACGGCAGCGGCACAAACCCGCGCAGACGGCTGCCACCGCCACCGCCGCCTTCGATTTCACCCGAAAGCCAACTGGCCACAAACTGGCCCTGCTCATCCGGGTCGAACAGCTGAAAGTTTTCGATCATCTCCGGCTTCAGCACGGAGACCTGGATCGGAATTTCCGTCAGGGGCGTATTGATGCGCGTGGCACCGATGGACTCGTTGGCCTTGTAAGTCTGGTCGTTCGCCGAAGTCTGGACCGAGAAGGCTTCGAGGGTGTAGACGTATTCATCGTCGGGCGTATCGTCGCCATAAGACTGGGCAAAAGCCCAGGAGGCCATGCTCAGGCCAGCCGCAAACAGGCTATATTTAAAGATGTCTGGCATTGTCTTGGGGGTATTAAGGAGTTCTTACCTTCTGCGACGGTGATGAGATTGCCGCCGAGAACTGATCAGGAACACAACAAAAGCTGTTCATGCTGCCGAGCCACCCACCGGTAGACAGTTGACCTCACCACTGGCCCGCGGTCCGACGCTTTACAATTTCCCCCGGCAAACGCGCCCCGGGCAAGCGTCCTCCCGTCGTTGACAAGGCGGCAGCCTTTGGCATCGTCACAGTTCTTGATCCGCACCTGCACAGTGCTCTGGCTACTATGCCTGTTCACCTTGAACGCCCTTTTCGGCAGCGCCGGAGGGTTGTTTCTCTGCATGCATGAGGATCGCTCGGCGCACCTGGTCAACGGCACCGAGACGGCGACCCACTGCGGCGCCCATCACCACGGGCAGCTTTCCATCCCGGCGGTCGAAGGGCTCCCTTCCTGCCTGGATATCGAGCTGCAGGGCGGTGTGCTGCCGCCGGCGCGAACGGACGACGTTCAACCGGCCTCCCTGCCCACCCTCGTGGCCGAAAACCTGCCGGAGCCGCCCGTGCTGCCGTTGCCGGAAAGCATGGTGCTGCGCACTGCCGGCCCGCGTGCGCCACCCCACGTCCACGCCTTAAGTGTCCGCATCGCCCGCGTGGTGATCCTGCGGTGCTGAGATCCTGATATCCGTTGTCGTCCCGATGTGGCCCGCCGCGTCGGTCTCCGCCCGGAGCTTCCGTGCTCCGCGTGACAACCCGTATCAGGATTTTCCATGTACCGAACTTTTATTCCACGCACCCTCAGTCGTCTTTTTCTCTGTTCGTGCCTGCTGGGCCTCCCACAACTTCAGGCCCAGAGCGCACCCCCCAACCTCTCCCGCCCGGTGAGCCTCGAAACGGCGCTCCACTGGGCTCTTGAACGCGACCCAACCCTGCAACGCCTCGAAACCGAAGAGGACGCCGCGGAAGGGCAAATCGAGCAGGCCGATGTCCGGCCCAATCCGACGGTCGAAGCCGAAGTCGAAAACATCCTCGGCACGGGGCCCTTCGAGGGCGTCGACGGGGCCGAAATCACTCTGAGCGTCCGCCAGGTGATCGAAACCGCCGACAAGCGCCAGAAGCGCACGACCCTCGCCCGCCGCGAACGCGCACTCGTCGATTGGGACCGCGAACTGCGCCGGGCCGAGGTCGAGGCCTCCGTGCGCGCCGCCTTCATCGAGGTGCTGCTCGCCCAACGCACCCTGGAGCTGCGCCAGCAATTGCTCGGCGTGGCACAGGATAGCGAAGGCGAGACCAGCCGTCTGGTCGAAGCCGCCCGCGCCCCGCAAGTCGAAGCCACCCGCGCCCGCCTGGCCGTGCGGCAACAGCAGTTTGCCGTGCAACGCGCCCAGCAAGCCCTCACCGCCGCCCGCCAGGGCCTCGCGACCTGGTGGGACGTCGCGTCGCCCCCCGCCTTCGAGGTGACCGGCGAGTTACAACTGGAAGCCGAAACGCCCAGCCTGGAACAACTCCAGACCTCGCTGGCGCAAACGGCCGCGATCTCCCGTTACGAGGCCGTGCGCGAAAAGCGCAGTGCGGCCGTCGAGCTGGAAGAAGCGCGCGCCAGGCCCGACTTCGAGCTCTTCGCCGGCGGCCGCTACACGCGCGACAACGATGGCGATGCCGCGTTTCTGGCCGGCGTCGCCATGCCCTGGCCGCTCTTCGACCGGAACGAGGGCAACATCCGAACCGCCCGGGCCCGCTTGCGCGCCGTCACCCACGAGCGCGCCGAAACCCGCCGCACCCTCAGTCAGGCACTCAGCATCGCCTATCAAGAGCTGACCGCTGCGGCCCACGAGGCCCAGACGGTGGAACAGGAGTTGATCCCCGCCGCCCGCCAGACCCTCTCCGAGACCGAAGAGGGCTATCAACGCGGCCAGTTCACCCAACTCGCAGTGCTCGACAGTCGCGCGGCGCTCTACGAGGTGCAAGAGGCCTACCTCGATGCCCTCCGCCGCTATGCCCACGCCGAGGCGCGCATCACCGCCCTCACCCGTCCTGCCCAGATCCAACGCTGAAAACGCATCCATCCATGAAGACCCTTTTTTCCACTTCTATTAACTTCCTCCACCGCCTGCGCCCGGAGATCTGGCTGCTGGCGGCGTGCCTGGCCTATCTGCCCGCAACCGCAGCCGCCCAGGACCATGAAGATCACGACCATGCCGCCCCTGCGGATGAGCATGGCCCTGCCGACGGGCCCGGCCACGCAGGTCACGAACATGAGCACGAGGAGATCGTGCAGCTGACCCCTGAGGTCCGCCGCGAGTTCGATATCGGGCTCGGACAAGCCGGCCCCGGTACCCTGCAGGAGCAGGCGGTGCTGCCCGGTGAGATCCAATTCAACCAGGAGGCACGGGCCCACGTCACGCCGCGCTACGCGGGCACCGTGCTCGAGATCCGTGCCCGCCTCGGCGACGCCGTTAAAAAAGGTCAGGTGCTCGCCCGCCTCGAGAGCACGGACACCTTGCGCCCGTTCGACGTCGTCGCGCCCTTCGACGGTACCGTCGTCGATTACAACATCACGTCCGGGCAGACGGTCGAGGCCGGCACCTCGCTCTTTACCGTCGCCGACCTCTCGACCGTCTGGGCCGACCTGCGCATCTATCAGAGCCAGATGGACCAGATCCGCGCAGACCAGCACGTCCACATTCGCGGCGCACACGGCCTGTCTGCCGCCGAGGGCACGATCGCCTATCTCGCGCCCACCATCGACGAACACACCCGCACCGGGCTCGCCCGTGTCATCATCGACAACCCAGAGGGCCGCTGGAAGCCCGGGATGTTCATCAAGGGCCACGTCGAAGCCGATGCACACGCACACGCCATCGTGATCCCACGCACCGCGCTGCTGACCTTCGAGGGCCGCACGAGCGTGTTTGTGCAGACGGACGAAGGCTTCGAGCCGCGCCCTGTCACCATCGGCCACAGCGACCCCGACGCGGTGGAGATCACCGAAGGGCTCGAAGCGGGCGAAACGATCGTCACGACCCACCCCATCTCCCTCAAGGCCGAGCTGGGCAAAGGCTCCTTTGGCGGGCACCACCACTAACGCAGGGAAGGAGTCACAAGCATGTTCAAACGCATAATCGACACCGTCCTGCGCAACCAGCTGATCGTCGTCCTGTTCACGCTCGCCGTGATCGGCGGCGGCTACTGGGGCTACAAAAAGCTGCCGGTCGACGCGTTCCCCGACGTTTCGCCCGCGCTGGTCCAAGTCTTTACCGTCACCTCGGGCCTCGGGCCGGAAGAGGTGGAAAAATTCGTCACCTTCCCGGTGGAAGCATCGATGAGCGGCCTGCCCAAGGTCGAGGAGATCCGCTCGGTCTCCAACTTCGGGCTCTCCGTCGTCAGCATCTATTTCGAGGAAGGCACCGACATCTATTTCGCGCGGCAAGTGGTGGGCGAGCGCCTGTCAGAAGCCCGCGAGGCGATCCCGCCCGGGTTCGGCGAGCCCGAGATGGGCCCGATTTCGACCGGGCAAGGGCTCGTGCTCTACTACAACCTCATCGACACCACGGGCGAATATTCGCTCGAAGAGCTGCGCTCGCTCCAGGACTGGGTCGTGAAGTACAACCTGCAAACCGTGCCCGGCGTTACCGAGGTCCTCGGCATCGGCGGCTACGTGAAGCAGTTTCAGATCAACGTCGATCCCGACGCCCTGTTGCGCTACAACCTGTCGCTGCACGAGGTGATCGATCGGGTCGAGGCCAACAACCAAAACGTGGGCGGCCAGTTTCTGGAGCGCAATGGCGAGATGTTCATCGTCCGCTCCGAGGGCCTGGCCCGCGGTCTCGACGACATCCAGCGCATCGTCGTGGCCCACGAAGACGGCACCCCTGTCTACCTGGAGGACGTGGCCGCGGTCGAGATCGGCGGCGAAATCCGGCAGGGCCTGCAAACCCGTAACGGCGAAGGCGAAGTCGTCTCGGGCATGGTCGTCAAGCTCTACGGCACGAACTCTTCCACCGTAATCGCCGCCGTCGAGGACAAGCTCGCCGAGCTGCAGGAAGCCCTGCCCGAGGGCGTCGTGATCGACCCATATTACGAGCAGAAGACGCTGGTCGAATCGTCCGTCAGTACCGTGACGAACGCATTGGTCCAGGGCATCGGGCTGGTTGTCATCATCCTGCTGGTCTTCATCGGCGGCTTCCGGCCCAGCCTGGTGGTCGCGCTGTCGATCCCGTTCTCGGTGCTCTTCGCCACGCTGGCGATGTATTACTGCGGCATCTCCGCCAACCTGATGTCGCTGGGCGGTATTGCCATCGCCATCGGCATGATGGTCGACGGCACCATCGTGATGGTGGAAAACTCCGACCGGCTGCTACGTGCGGCGCCTCCGGGCGAATCCAAACGCAGCGTCATCGCGCGCGCCTGCGGCGAGGTCGCGCAGCCCATCACGTTCTCCATCCTCATCGTGGTGCTCGTCTTCCTGCCGCTCTTCACCCTGCACGGGATGGAGGGCAAGATGTTCCGCCCGTTGGCCTACACCGTCGCCCTGGCCATGTTTGGCTCGCTGCTCTACGCGCTGATCGCCGCGCCGGTCTACGGCTGGCTCTTCATGCCCCGCCCTCACCGTGAGGAAGACGATACCGGCCACACCCGGGAGATCTGGATCGTGCGCCTACTGATCGCCGTTTATCGGCCAGTGGTGCGCTTCTTCGTGCGCTTCCGCATTCTGGCGGTGGGCCTTGCGCTGGGACTGCTGGCGCTGGGGGTAGCCGTCTTCCCCCGCCTGGGTTCGGAGTTCACCCCCCGTTTGATGGAGGGCGATATCATCGCCAACCTCACGATGGCCCCCTCCGTGTCGCTCGAGGAAACCAAGCGCAATTCCATGATCGCGGAGAAGCGCTTGCTGGAGATTCCCGAGATCGAGCAGACGATCTCCCGCATCGGGCGCGGTGAGGTGGGCGCCCACGCCGACCCGATCAACACCGTGCACATGATGGTGGTGCTGCGCCCCGCAGCGGAATGGCGCGACGGCTTCACCCAGGTCGACGTGGAGAACGCGATGCGAGAAAAACTCGCGGGCATGCCCGGCGTCATGGTCAACATCACCCAGCCGATCCAGCTGACCGTCGACGAACTGGTCGGCGGCTCCAAGGCGCAGCTCTCGATCAAGCTCTTCGGCAAGGACCTCGATGTGCTGAAGGAAAAGGGAGACGCCATCGCCGCCGTGCTTGGGCAAGTCTCCGGCGCCGCCGACGTCCAGGCCGGGCAGGTCACAGGCTCGCCGCAAATCGTCGTGCGCCCCGATCGCGAGGCCATCGCCCGCCACGGCATGAACCTCTCGGAGGTCCAGGAGCTGATCGAGGCCGCCGTGGGCGGTGTCGAGGCCGGCCAGATCTACGACGGCGTGCAGCGCTTCGACATCTACGTGCGCTATCAGGAGCAGGCGCGCCAAACGATCGACGACTTGCGCCACCTGATCGTACGCAGCGAAGGCGGCGCGTTGATCCCGCTGGACGAGATTGCGGTGATCGAAGAAGTCGTGGGGCCGCGCTCCATCGTGCGCGAAAACAATCAGCGCTACATCGAGATCCAGTCCAACGTCGTCGGGCGCGACATCGGCAGCTTCGTCGAAGAGGCCCAGGACGCGATTGCACAAGACGTCGATCTGCCCACGGGCTACCTCGTCTCCTGGGGCGGCCAGTTTGAGTTGCAACAGGAGGCCAACGCTCGCCTGGCGCTCGTGGTCCCCGTCACGCTGGTCCTCATCTCGCTGCTGCTCTACCTGAGCTTCGGTTCGGTCAAGAACACCGCGCTGATCCTGCTCAACATCCCGCTGGCCCTCGTGGGCGGGATCGTCGGGCTCTGGCTGGCCGGAGAAAACCTCTCCGTGCCCTCCAGCATCGGCTTCATCGCGCTCTTCGGCATCGCACTCGGCAACGGCATGGTCCTCGTCACCTACCTCAACGAGCTCGTGCACGACGGCCGCCCATTGGACGAAGCAAGCGTCGAAGGCGCCTGCCTGCGCGTCCGCCCCGTGCTGATGACGGCAGGCACGACGCTGCTCGGGCTCCTGCCCCTGCTGCTCGCCACCGGCACCGGCAGTGAGGTGCAACGCCCGCTCGCAATCGTGGTGATTGGCGGGCTGGTCTCCTCGACCGTGCTGACCTTGCTGGTGATCCCGGCGCTGTATCGCTGGTTCGCCCCCCAACCGCCGCAAAACGCGTAAGCCCATATAGCCTCACCTACCCCCTTCAAGCAGGAGAGCGTCCCACCGGCGCTCTCCTTTTTTTGGCAGGTGAACGAACGCCGCTTGCAGGGCGCGATGACAGAAGAAGACCTTGGCCATCTGCCACCACCATGCACTTAGTTCCTTTACCCCGTTTGGTTTTGCGACGGCGTCGCCCCCTTTTTCGCCAGAAAGAAGCTCGCATCCACGAAGGCCTCCTCCCAGTCGACCAAGCCCTGCGTATCTAGTTCCTGCAGAAAGGCTTCCCAAATCGTTTCCCACACCTCCAGCTCTTCCCAGTCGCGCAGTCGCCGCCAACAAGTCGACGCGCTGGGAAGCTCCCTGGGCAGATCGCGCCAGCGAGCGCCCGTCTTCAAGACCCAGGGATGCCTTCCAGTACCTCCCGGTCGTTGCAGCGCGGCTGCCCCGTGTTCGCTGGCGGCACGTGCTTGCTGATTTTATCCCATTGATCGTCCGTGATAAAGCGATTCAAATGGCTCACGCCTCAGCCATTTTAACGATCCACATTGCTGTACAAGCTAAATAGTTGAGTTTTGAAACCGATTCTAGCTGTTCCTCGAATTACAAAGGGCACGATTTTTCCAACCTGGTCCGTTGACCACATCGGAGACTTCACACTAGAAGCAGCAAACGCCTCTGGCACACTAACAGAGCCATCAGGTGCTATCCACAGACGGCGCTTGTTCGCGGTCTGATCGTATATCTCAAATGAGCCATTATGAAATATTAATGAATTTCTAGGATCGCCATCGCTCCCGTCATTGAAATAAAATTCCAGTTTTTGACTTCCTTTTGAGATCTCCAGCGGCCTATCGAGGCCGGAGTCCACCACAAGTGCGCCATCCAGGTTAATGATATTATTATTCGTCACACCAAGCAAATCCTGCAAATTCGAAACAGAACTATCGAGGCTTTCGATACTTGCATTATCAGACTGGCCTAGCTGGTATGAACCGTCGTCATAAATCACAAAAGCGTCCTTGCGTTCATCACTAGATCCCGATCCAACTACAAATATCGGCTTGCGCTCATCACCCTGCCCTGATGTCCCAGCCAGATTAAACTGACCAAAGGCAACCGCGCCTGCATCCGCATAGCCTGCTTCGAGCCTAACATTGTTGCCGCCGACCAACGTCATCTCCGGGCCAGCTAATACGTTTTTGCCGAAGGCCGCAGCATAGGTGCCGCCCGCGATGGCGGTATGCCCCACTGCGATGCCACCATTATCCTCGGTTGAACTGCCATTTCCCGCTTCAATCCCCCGGGCCGCCCACAAGTCTCCATCATCCTGAGTCAGGGCGCTGCCGTTCATTCCGATCGGCATATACAGTCGGTGCGGTGCGATTCCAGAAGAGGTGTTCTTCAGCAGGATGGTTGAGACTACGGGCACGGGGTTTAAGGCGTCTTGCGGGAGGGTGAATTGTTCTTGGGTTGCCTCCAGACCGTTGCCCCCCTTGATTCCCGGGATACCGACCAAGACATAGCCGAATGTATAGAGGTCAAACAGCCCATCTCTGCTCATATCACCCGTATTTCCGTCCGAACGATAGAGTTCTAGCGCCTCCCGTGTCGCTCCCATATCCACGAGTTTGCTGATCAACGCATCGCTGAGTGTATACTGGCCCCCGCCTCTATTTCCCAGCTGAGCATCTCGTCGACTAAGAACGATATGCAGGTAGCGCTGATCGTAATATTGCTCAATGCTGGCAAGCAGATCAGCGGGACTATCCTGAATCGAAACAGGATACGCGTCAGAGGTCTCCGAGTCGGGGTCTACCGGTTGCAAAACAACATCCCCGGTTGACCGATCGATAATCACATGCATCCACCCCCAAACATTCAACATTGAGGGATCGGCATCATTGACATCAAGAAAGTCGCCATTGTAGGTGAGGGAAGGCTCTGTCGCGACCCAAGGACTATTGTCGGCCACGTACCCCCCTACTGCAACCAAGGGGTGTGCTGCGATATTCGAGTCGAAAACCTCAGCAGAGCCAACAGAAGTCAAAAATCCTACGCTCAAGCAGGTCAGCCAGCAAAATGGTAGTTTCATTCAAGGTATCAGTTCAGGTTTCAGTTAGCTTGCTCCAAACGGATCAATTGCTCCGCCATTTCCTTGTAAGCCTCTTGCAACTCGGCAGCCCCCTCGGAGGCCAACTCAATCGATTCCGCCCGAAGCTGCTTTGCCCGGTAGGCGTACACCCGCTTCAAGGCGTCCAGCTTGCCCTGCTCTGCTTCGATTAGCACGTATTCTTCAAAATTTTGGCGCATGAAAGCCGCCTGCATCACAGTCAACTCCTCATAGCTCGCATCCGGTTCGCTCGAGAGATAGGCCTGTAGGGCCGCATTCAGCCCCTTACGACGTGCGGCCAATGCCGTCTCTCTTGTGTTAACCTCCTGGCGCAATTCTGAAAGATAGTTTTCAACGGCGATAGTGTTAGACTCCTGTGTATCAACGGCTCCAGACGAATCTTGAGCATGCAAAGGATAAGCCCCGAACATAAGGCCAGCTACTAGACCGGCAAAGCAAACGCATTTAGGTTTTTGGTCCATGCTAAGATTTAGACCGTTTTGCTTAGGCAAGGTCAAGATCCTGACCAAAAAAGATTCAAAGATGGCAACGAGAGCTAACCGCTTTCACCACCAAAGGCTCCCCCTAATGTCTGATTCGTGACGGCCTGCCAATAAATGTGGTCAGCTTCCCAATGGCGCGCAGCGGAGAGAGGTCTTCATGGTCTAAAGACAGGATGACGACCGCGGCCACAGGTGCGGCACTCATGGACGTAGCCGGGGTTGAGGCGTCACAAGCGGTTGGGGTAAAGCGAGGCGGGCCACCACGCGGTCAACTTCGGCCTCGGCTCGCTCGAATGAGCGGCGGGCGCGGCCGTCCTGATATTCGTCGTACCCCGCGCGGATATAGCTGAGGTCGTGCAGGCCGATAAACGCCAGAATCGTTCGCAAGTGCGGCTCGAGGTGGTTGAGGTGCGCCAGTTCCCCGCCCGGCAAGATCGCGCCATCGCCGACCGAGATCAGCGCCACCACCGGTTTGTCTTCCAACAAGGGCTGATAAGGAATCTCCTGGGTCGGATCGAAGGCAAACGTGCGCCCTACCCTTACTATCTGGTCGAAGTAGGCCTTGAGCTGCGCCGGCAGGCCGAAGTTATACATGGGCGCCGCGATCACCACCACATCGGCCGCTTCGAGTTCGGCAATCAGTTCTTCGCTCAGTGCCAACGGGCCTTCTGCCGCGGGCGTATCTGCGACAAAGGCGGCTGCGATCCACGCTTCGTTAACCGCGGGAGGCGGTATCAGCCCCACGTCACGAATCGTAACGGCAGCGTCTGGATGATTGACTCGCCAGCGCTGGATAAAGCAATCGGCGAGTTGGCGAGTAATGGAGCGCGTAACGCGTCCGCTGGATTGAATGACGAGCAAGTTTTTCATCGTGCCGCCATCTTGCCACAAAGCGGCGCAACGTGCTTCATCTCAAAATCGTGAGTCGCTCACACAAATGTGAGTCACGACAAATGCTCTCCGCTACCCCGCATGCACTCGGCCGCCCGGGCGACGCCCTGCCGCTTCAGATAGCCGATACCCCACTTTTCCAACTCTGCCATCACACCCGAAAGCTGCCCGCCCTCCGGCGTCAGCTCGTATTCCACCCGCACCGGTACCTCGGGATAAACCGTGCGCTTGACCACGCCGTCGGCTTCGAGCTGGCGCAACTGTACGGTCAGCGCCTGAGCCGTCACGCCCGACAGCTCTGCCTGCAAGTCGCTAAAACGCTGCACCCCCTGGCTCAACTCCCAGAGGATCAGCGGTTTCCACCGCCCGCGGATCACATCCAGCGTCGCCTTTACCGCACACTGCTCCCGCAGCGGATCGATCTTTTGACTGTAGTCAGTGGAGGCCATGTGGGAATCTATAATCTACCCTTCGCTCTGGTCGAGTTCGCGGAGCTGTTGACGCAGGAAGGCTTGTTCGGTCGGGAGCGTGGTGAGGCGAAGGGCTTCGCGCAGATGGTCGGCGGCCACATCGAAGCGTTCCAGGCGGACAGCAAAATCGCCCATCACGGCGTAGAGCAACGGGTAAGACGCCAGTTCGTGGCGGTGGATCAGCATTTCCACCGCTTCCATCCCCGCCGCGGGACCATGCACCTGCCCCACCGCCACGGCCCGGTTGAGGGCATAGATGGGCGAATCGTGGTGCGCCAGCAACTGATCATAGAGACACAGGATGCGGGCCCAATCCGTGGAGGCGTAATCAGCCGCCGTGCAGTGGCATGCCGCGATGCCCGCCTGCAGGTGGTAATCGCTCGCCTCTTGGCCGACCGCCGCCAGCGCGAGCTGCGCCAGCCCCTCCGCGATGCGGTTGTAGTCCCAGCGCGCGCGGTCCTGATCCCGCAGGCGCACCAGCTGCCCCTGTGCATCCACCCGGGCGGGCCGACGGGCCTCGTTGAAGAGCATGAGCGCGAGCAGCGCATGGGCGGCGGGCTGCCCCATCGCCGGGTGGTCGGCCACCAGTCGCGCCAGGCGGATTGCCTCGGCACAGATCTCCTCCTTGATCAAGCGCTCCCCGCTCGTCGCCCGGTAGCCTTCGTTGAACAACAGATAGAGCACCTTCAGCACCCCCGCGAGCCGCTCCGCCAGCTCCGGCCCGGCCGGGATCTCAAAGGGGATGCGCTCGTCGCGGATCTTCTGGCGTGCCCGCGTCAAGCGCTTGGCCATGGCCGGCTCGGAGCACAAAAAGGCCGCCGCAATTTCCTCCGTGCTGAAGCCGCCGAGGGTCTTCAGGGCCAGCGCCACCTGTGCCTCTTCCGGCAGTGCCGGGTGACAACACGCAAACACCAGCCGCAGGCGCGCGTCGCGGAGCTCCGCCTCGAACTGCGGGTCGCGGGCATCCAGCTCGGTCAGCTGTTGCTCGACGTTGGTCACGATCTGCGGCTGCTTGATGCGGAAGGTTTTCTCCCGCCGAATCACGTCCAGCGCCAACCGCCGCGCGGTCTGGAACAGCCAGGCGGCAGGCTCGTCGGGCAAGCCTTGAAAGGGCCACACCTGCAACGCCCGCATCAACGCCTCCTGCACGACGTCTTCAGCCAATTGCAGGCGCTCCAGACCGAAGATGCCCGTGAGCATCGAAATCAGGCGGCCCGCTTCCTGCCGGAAAAGGTGCTCGGCTACGCGCGGCACATCGTCCGCCCGCACCGGTTGGCCGTCGGGGAACGAGACGACGGAATCAGGCGGGTGTGACGGCATGGCGGCGCATGCGCATGTAGACGGGGCAGGACTCCGCCACTTCGCGCACTTCGACTTTCAGGCCATAACGGACGACGGGCATCGTGCGGGCGATCGCCACCGCCTCGTCCATGCTCGCGACGTCCAACACAATGAAGCCGCCCACGGCCTCCTTGGATTCGGCGAAAGGCCCGTCGGTGACGGTCTGGCTGCCCTCGCGGCGGATGACGATGCGCTGCTCGGTAAGCGGATGGCCGCCCTTCAGCTTGCCCTCCTGCTCCAGGTTGTCGAACCACCGGTGGATATCGTCGATCAGCCGCTGCGCCTCTTCGGGCGGGCATTGGGCGTCCCAGTCCATACGGTGAAACAGCAGCATGTAGCCTTCGCAACGGGCGGGATGCGCAAGGGGATCTTCCATGGTGAGATGAGGTGGAAGGTTAAGCATGAGCCGCCAGCTGCTGTAGCCGGCCGAGCTCGAGTGAAGTGGGTGAGATCTGGCGGATCTCGAGCGTCATGCCGTAATCGAGGTGCGGGGCTTCGCGCGCCAGGGCAGCAGCGGCCTCCATGCTCTCGACATCGAGCCGGATGTAGCCCGCGATGGCTTCCTTGGATTCGGCGAAGGGGCCGTCCACCACAGGCTCCGCGCCCGATTGCGAGATCACCTTGCCGGGCACGTAGAGCGGGTTGCCGCCCTTCATGATGCCCTTGGCGGTCAGTTCATCGAACCAGCCGAAGATCCGCTCCAGCGCGATCTGCAGTTCCTCCGGCGAGCGGGCGTTGTCCCACGCGTTGTTGCGGATAAACAGGAGGTAATCGCCGTCGTTCGACGGAGGAGTGAAGTCTGCCATGAGTGCCTGCGGTTGATGGGTCCACCGGTATGACGCACGAACGCACGCGCAAAGGACACCGGGCCTGTTTTTATTTCGTCGCGCTCGTGCCCACCAGTCGCCGTGCATGGGTGCACAACAGGAAGAGGGCGAGCACCACGATGGCGATCAGGATCGGATCAACCAATCCTGCGCCGCCCATGATGAAGACATGGAAGGCCAGGATGTTGACGATGATCGGCCCCAGGATCAGCAAACCAAGGAAGCGCGTGACGGGGATCATGACCAGGATGCCGCCGACCAGTTCGCAGGCCTTGATGAAATCGAAGTATCCGCTAGGCGCCATCGCGCCGTAGAACATAGAGGCAGGCGAACCCTCGGGCGGGGGCTCGGGCGACATCAGGTTGAAAAAATAGATCAGGGAAAAGGCGACGAACATCAGGCCGAGCAGGACGGCCGCAATTTGCGGGAGGTATTTCATGAGAGTCAGGGGGGATGGAGGGACGACAATAGACCGGCGGCGAACGCCTACGGAGTTAGTTGGAGCTTAGGCGACGCTGGGCGCGGAGACAAGTATTGACTCACGAACGTCAGGCAATACGGCTGCGCAACAGTCTCTATTTTAGGCATTGGCCGTTATTAATAACGGCCAAACCTTTACGCGTCTACGATCACCTGAAAGCCGCCGTAGCTCATGCGGGCACAATCAAACGACATCGGTTCCTGCATCAACTCCTGCATGCGCGGGTCTTCCATCACTTTGGCGTTCACCGCATCCCGGTGCGCGCGAGATCGGTAGACAATCCACGAAAAGACGACCGTCTCGCCTTTCTGGGTCTGGGCCAGGTGGGGGAACGGCCGCTGATCCTTTACCTCCAGATCCTCGCCCACGCACTCGCGAAACTCCAGCGCACCGTGGTCACGCCAGATCTTGCCGGCAGCCGCGGCAATGCGGCGGTAAGCTTCGATCTTGTCCCGCGGCACCGGAATGACGAAGCCGTCGACGTAGGGAAGTTGGGTGGCGCCTTCGGTCGGCGTCGGGGAGAGCGGATGAGAATGTGCCATGAGATGATTCCAGGTTTGGGTTCATCTCTACAACGAACGGGCTGCCCCCGAAAGGACAGCCCGTCGTCAATTTCACGCGATTCCGTTCGTTAGCGTCGTATGCGCAGCTCCTTGAGCATGCAGTAGAGCACCGGCACGACGAAGATGGTGATGGTCGCCAGCAACATGCCCCCAAAGGTCGGGATCGCCATCGGCACCATGATGTCCGAACCGCGCCCGGTAGAGGTCAGCACCGGCAGGAGCGCGAGGATCGTCGTCGCGATGGTCATCATCGCGGGGCGCACGCGCTTGCTGGCCGCCTCGACCACGCGGTCGTGCAGCTGGGCTCGGTTATCCGGCGGGGCTTCCGCGAAGCGCTGCTCGAGGTAGGTCGCCATCAGCACGCCGTCGTCGGTCGCGATGCCGAAGAGCGCCAGGAAGCCCACCCACACCGCAACGCTGAGGTTGACGGTGCCGATCTGGAACAACTCCCGCAGGTTGTGCCCAAACAGGCCGAAATCGAGAAACCAGGGCTGCCCGTAGAGCCAGACGAGGATGAACCCGCCCGCCCAGGCATAGGCGATGCCCGTGAAGACCATCAGCGTGACCGTCACCTTGCGGAACTGGAAGTAGAGGATGAGGAAGATCGCCAGCAGCGAGATCGGCAGCACGATGCGCAGACGCTTGGCTGCGCGGATCTGATTCTCGTAGCTGCCGGTGAACGCGTAATTGATGCCGGCGGGGATCGTCAGCTCCCCGGAGTCGATCTTGTCCTGCAGGTAGTCCTGGGCCTGCTCGACCACCTCCACTTCGGCCCACCCGGCGCGCTTGTCGAAGATCACATAGCCGACGAGGAAGGTATTCTCGCTCTTGATCACCTGCGGGCCGCGCCGGTAGTCGATCGACGCCAACTCCTTGAGCGGGATCTGCGTGCCGTCCGGCGCCGCGACGAGCGTGTTTTCGATCGCCTCGATCGAATCGCGACGCTCGCGCTGATAGCGCACGCGCACCGGGTAGCGCTCGCGACCCTCGACCGTGTTGGTGATGGGCTTGCCGCCGATGGCGACCTCGATCACGTCCTGCACCGCCTGGATCTGCAGCCCGTAGCGCGCAATGGCCGCCCGGTCGATATCGATCTCGAGGTAGGGCTTGCCCACGATGCGGTCGGCCAGCACCGTCTCGCCCCGGATCGACGGCACATCCTGCAGGAGTTGCTCGATCTCGAGGGTCACCTGTTCGATCGTCTCGAGGTCGGGACCGTAGACCTTGAGCCCCATCGGCGCCCGCATACCGCTTTGCAGCATCACCAGGCGGGCCGCGATGGGCTGCAGCTTGGGCGCCGAGGTCACGCCCGGCACCTGGGCGGCGGCAACGATCTCATCCCAGATGTCGTCCGGGCTCTGGATCTTGTCCCGCCACTGGCGGAAAGGCCGCCCGTCCGGGTCGGGGATCAGGTTGCCCTCCACATCGCGGCGGAACGCGTCCGCCTCGTCGTCGTAGGCAAAAGTCAGGATATGGCCGTCCTCGCCCGTCTTGTATTCGGACTTGTAGTTGATGATCGTCTCGATCATCGAGACCGGCGCGGGGTCGAGCGGGCTTTCCACCCGTCCGAGCTTGCCCACGGCCAGCTCCACCTCCGGGATGGCGTTGATCGCCATGTCCTGCTTCTCGAGCACATCCATCACCTCGCCAATCGACGCGTGCGGCATCGTGGTGGGCATGTAGAGGAACGAGCCTTCGTCCAGCTCCGGCATGAACTCCTCGCCCAGACCCGGCAGCAGATGCGCCATCGCGGTGTAAGGCGGCGTGCTCTTGATCGGCGACGGCAGCCAGCCGAAGAGCGTGCCCCACCCCAGCCAGGCGGTCACCCCAAAGAGCACCACCATCCCGCTGAGGCCGAGGAAGAGGTATTTGACCCGTAGGACCACCCGCAGGATGCGCGGATAGAGCCAGATGAAGGCCAGCATGGGCAGCAACAGCCCGGCCACCGCGAGCAACACAAAGAGTAGGTTGCTCAGCGGCAATTCCGGCCCCAGCGGACGCCAGGCGCCCGCCAGGATCACCGCCACGACCAGCGCGACGATGACGTTGAAGCTCAGCACCACCCAGCGTTGCCACCGCTCTGGCACGCGGTTGGCAAAGCAGTTGTAGAGGCCCACGCCCAGCATCAGCAGCCCGAGCAGCCAGGGGAAGGCCGGCCACGCCAGCGGCAACACGATACCCAGGGCGGCGATGCCACCCCAGAGGCCGTAGCGGCTCCAGCGCGCCTTGAGCTTGCCCGCCAGCAGCCAGTGCGCGAGCGGCGGAATGATGATCAGCGCGACGAGGATCGAGCCGATGAGCGCAAAGGTCTTGGTGTAGGCCAACGGGCGGAACAGCTTGCCCTCGGCTGCCTGCATGAAGAACACGGGCAGGAAGCTGATCACGGTCGTGAGCACGGCGGTCAACACCGCGCCGCCGACCTCCGAACAGGCCCGGTGCACCAGCTCCAGCCGATTTTCATCCGGGTCGGCTCGGTCGAGGTGCTTGAGGATGTTCTCCGTCATCACGATGCCCATGTCGACGATGGTGCCGATGGCGATCGCAATGCCTGAAAGCGCGACCACGTTGGCATCGACACCGAAGACCGACATGCCGATGAAGGCGAACAGCACGGCCAGCGGCAGCACGCCGGAGATCAGCAGGGCGCTGCGCAAGTGCAGGACCATCAGCACCACGACGATGATCGTGATGAGGATCTCCAGCGAAACCGCTTCCTGCAGCGTGCCCAGCGTCTCATGGATCAAGCCCGAGCGATCGTAGAAGGGCACGATCGTAACCTGACTGACGGTGCCGTCTTCCAGCGTCTTCTTGGGCAAGCCAGGCCCGATTTGCGCGATGCGCTCCGTCACCCGGTCGATGACGGCCAGCGGGTTTTCACCGTAGCGCGTCACCACCACGCCGCCAACGGCATCCGCCCCGGCCTTGTCCAAGGCGCCACGCCGCAGAGCGGGGCCAAATTCGATTTCCGCTACCTGATCGAGCGTGATCGGCACGTTGTCCCGTTGCGTCACGACGGTCTGACGCAGGTCGTCGAGCTGCTCGATGAAGCCCAACCCGCGGATCACGTATTCGACCCGGTTGATCTCGATCGTGCGCGCGCCGACGTCCAGATTGCTGCCGCGCACCGCCTGGAAGACCTGCCCCAGCGTGATGTCGTAGGTCCGCAGCGCATCCGGGTCGACGTCGATCTGGTATTCCTTCACGTAGCCGCCGATGGAGGCCACTTCGGCCACGCCCTCGGCCCCCTGCAGCGCGTAACGCACATACCAGTCCTGCACGGAGCGCAACTCCTGCGGGTCCCAGCCCTCGGTGGGGTTGCCCTGCGGGTCGCGGCCCTCCAGCGTGTACCAGTAGACCTGCCCCAGTGCGGTGGCATCGGGCCCCAGCTGCGGCGAGACGCCCTCCGGCAGCGTGCCCGAAGGCAGGCTGTTGAGCTTCTCCAGGATGCGGCTGCGCGCCCAGTAAAAGTCGGCGCTTTCCTTGAAAATGATGTAGATCGACGAAAAGCCGAACATTGAGTAGCTGCGCACCGTCTTGACCTCCGGCAGACCGAGCAGCGCGGTCGTCAGCGGATAGGTGATCTGGTCCTCGATGTCCTGCGGCGAGCGGCCCATCCACTCGGTGAAGACGATCTGCTGATTTTCCCCGATGTCGGGGATGGCATCGACGGGCACCGGATCGCGCGGCAGGCCCTCGAGATCCCAGTCGAAGGGCGCGACCATCACGCCCCAGAGGATCAGGGCCGCCGTCAACAGCAGCACCACGAGCTTGTTTTGCAGGCAGAAGCGGATCAACGCCGCCACCGGCCCCTTGGGAGATTCTGCAGCCATGGTGCTACTCCGCCTCCGTCGGCTCGCTGAGGTTGGCACGCACTTCGCCGCAGGTCAGCATCATGGCCCCGTAATAGGGGTTGCGCAGCTCATCGGTCGGCTGCAGCCAGTCGGCGCCTTCGCCACCCGCCGCCATGGGGCAGTGCATCAGGAAGAGGTCTCCCGACACCGCACCCTTCTGCGCTCGCATCGCCGCAATAAAGCTGTTGGAAAGCGTGATGAAGTGCGGCTCACGCAGCCCGGCCAGGTCCTTGGCCGCCAGCATCTGGTGGATCAGGTCCGGCACCGGCCCTTCGTGCCCCGTCGTCTGCATCATGTGCTGCAGCGCCTTCTGGGCCGCTTCGAAATCGTCGCCTGCCAGCGCCTGTTGCAAGGCAAAATAATCGGGCAGCAAGGCGATTGCCTGGTCCACGGCGAGTTGCGGCGCATTCCCGCTCGCCGCCTGGTCCTCACTGGGCTGCATCATGCTCGGCTTGGCCTGGATCTGCAGCGCGCTGTCGATTTTGAAGGCGCCGTTGGTTACCACCCGGTCCCCCTCTGCGAGGCCCGACTCGACCACAAAGACGTCACCCGCCCGGGGGCCGAGCACGATCTCGCGGCCCTCATATGTCGGGTTTTCCGTGTTGGCGCGCTCGAGGTAGACGACGGCCCGCTTGCCGGTGCGCAACACGGCCGAAGTCGGCACCACCAGCGGCGCTTCCCCCTCCGGCTTCGAGACGTAACCCAGCGACTCCGCCGGCACGAGGTCCATGCCGCAGATGTCGCACTGGCCGGGGTGGTCCTTCACAATCTCCGGGTGCATCGGGCTGATCCACTTGCCCGCGAGGTCCGGCGCATAAACGCCTCCACCGGGCGCCACCTTGGCCTGCACGGTGCCGCGGGCAAACATGCCGGGCTTCAGCCGCCCATCCGCATTAGGCACCTCGACCCGCACGGCAACCGTGCGCGTCTGCTGGTTCACCTCGGGCTGAATGAACGTGATCTGCCCCGTAAAGACCTTGCCCGGATGCGCCTCCACCGTGAACTCGACTTCCTGGCCGTAGCGCAGCCACGCGAGGTCGGACTCGTAGGCATCGAGCATCAGCCACAACTGGTCGAGATCGGCGATGGAAAAGAGCGACTGGCCCGTCGTCAGGTAGTCCCCCTCCTTCACGTTCTTGCGCACCACGACACCGCTGATCGGGGCCGCCAGCTCGAAGTTGTCCGACGCCTCCCCTTTTTCGATGATCGCGTCGATCTGCCCGGGCAGCAGATCCCAGCGACGCAGCTTGTCGCGCGCCGCCTGGGCGATGACGCCATCCGGATCGGCGCGGTGCGCGGTCAGCAACTCACGTTGCGCTGCCAGCAGCTCCGGGCTGTAGACGACCGCGAGGTGGTCGCCCTGCTCCACCGGGATGCCCTCGTAATTCACAAACAGCTGCTCGATCCGCGCGGGAAATCGAGCCGTGAGCGAGCGCATGCGCGTCTCGTCGTAGGTCAGCTTGCCCACCAGGTCGACCTGGACCGTGGGGTAATCCCGGCGCACGGGCGTCGTCTGGATGTCGGCCAGTGCCCGAGCGGCCTCGCTCATGCTCATCGCCCGCGGTCCCGGATCGCCCGCATTACCCTCTTCGAGCGGGATCAGATCCATGCCGCAAATCGGGCAATCGCCTGGCTCGTTCTGGCGGATCTGCGGGTGCATGGAGCAGGTCCAGATCGTTTCTTTCTCCGGCGCGGCGGCCGCGTTCGCGGAAGCGGCGCTATGGCTGTGGTCGTGCTCTTGCGGCGCCATGCAGCGCCCCAGGCCCAGACCGATGCCGAGCGTGATCAAGCCGATCGCGCCGGTGCGTAAAATCATTTTCCAGTTCATTCGTCGTGGGTGACGGAAAGGGTTCCGAGTAAAGGTTGGTTGGTCAGGGCTTGCAGGGTCAGCCGTTGCTGCCAGGCGTCGGCAGCGGCGCGCCAGTAGAGCAATTGCAGCTCGAGCAAAGAGCGCTCGCTGTCGATCAGCTCCAGAATGCTCCGGCGGCCGCCTTCGTAGTTCGCGCGGCTGTTATCCACCGCCTGTTGGGCGAGCCCAAGCAAGTCGGTGCCGTAGAGGTCCAGGCGCCGCTGGGCGTCTCGCAGACGGGCGAGGCTCGAGGCCACATCCGCGCGCAAGCCGTTCAAACGATCCTGGTAAAGCTGCTCCGCGGCTCGTTGGCGGGACGCGGCTTCAGCGGCCGCCGCACGCGGGCGGTCGCGCCAGACGGGGAGATTGAGAGAAACCGTAACGCCCCAGGCGTCCTTGCCCGGGTCGGGCGCCATCGCCGCCGAGACGCCCGAATCGCCGATCTGCAGGTAATTGAGGCCCAGCATCAGGTCGGGATAACCCTCCAACCGCGCCAACTCCTGCCCGGCCTCGGCCGCCTCGATCCGGCTTTGCAGCATCGCCAGCTCCGGATTGGCGGACTCCAGCGACGCCGTCAGCGCCTGACCGTCCAGCGATGCCGTCTCCGGCGCCTGCCAATCCGGCAAGGTCAAGGCCGCACCGTCCGGCAAGGCCAACAGGGCACGCAATTGGGCCGCCTCCGTCTCGCGTTGCTGCCGCAACGAGGCCAGGCGGTCACCCACCCGGCCCGTCTCGACGCGCAGGCGTAGCAGCGGGTTGACGTCGTCGCCCCCCCGCACACGCTCCTCGACGACCGGCATCAGCTGATCGAGCAGGTCCAGATTCTCCTGGGTCAATTCGATCGCGCGTCCCGTGTAAGCGTATTCGTAGTAGGCCACCGCCACTTGACGCGCCAACTGCAGCTGCCGATGTTGCCACGCGGCGAGCAAGGCCTGCGCTTCCGCCGATGCCTGCTGCTCTTTCGCATCGAGCTTGCCAAACCAGGGCATACGCTGGCTCAGCATGATCGCCTGCTCCTGCGGGCCGTTGCGCGTCTGCACCGACTCCACGAACTGCGTCACCTGCAGCGTCGGGTCGGGCAGCGAACGCACCTGCGGGATGCGGTGTCGAGCGGCCTCGTATTGCGAGCGCGCCGCCTGCAGGCTCGGGTTTTCGGCCAGCGCCCGCTGCAGGTAATCCTCCAGCCCGCTCCCGCTCAAGACGGGCGATTGGGCCGCGGCTCCCGCCGTCAGGCACAAGGCACTCAGGCCGCCCAGCGAGCGTCTGATCCGGTTCAACATTTTCCCCATCATGTGATACCTCTTGCTACGGGTTCAGCCGCCCGCATCCCTCAGAAAAAGTTCAGTTGGCCGCCAATGTGTCGCGCAAAAACTGGCGTGCCCGATAGATCCGCGTCTCCACGGTCTTGCGCGACGTCTTCAATACCTCGGCGCATTCGTCCTGACTGCGCTCCTCCAGAACGCAGAAGACGAAGGGAAACTTGAGCTTGTGCGGCAGGCGCTCGATCGCGGCCTCCACCGCCTCCAGCTGCTCCCGTTGCTCGGCCAGCGCGACGCCGCGCGGGCGCGGATCCGCCAAGGTGTCCTGCGGGGCATCCTCGGGCTCCAGGTCGATGGACTGCGTCTGGCGATCCTTGCGACGCCGGCGCAGCGTGTCGCGACACAGATTGGCCGCGATGGCAAAGATCCAGGTGCTCACCTTGCCGCGCGGGCGAAACTGGGCGGCCTTGAAGTAGACGCGCACAAAAGTCTCCTCCGCCACATCCTCGGCCTCATGCGCGAGGTGCAGGTAGCGCCAGGCCAGACGATACACCGGTTGGCGGTATCGCTCGATCAAGGTATTCAGGGCCTCTCCCTCTCCCCGCTGCAAGCGCTGGAGCACTGCCAAGTCGTCGTCCATCCCGGGGCGCCTACTCGGGCTGGCTCAGGGCCTCGACGGCCAGATCGCGCAGGCGCTGCTGCTTCTCGGGCGGCAACACGCTCAGCATCTGGTAATAATGTTCGATCGCCAGCTGCTGCAGTTCACCATGCACCGCGTGCAGGGCGTGCACCGCATGCGTGACCTCTGGAGTATAGCTGTCGTTGGCGCGGATCAACTCCGCCAGCTCGGCCATGCGCTGGTCGAACTCCGTCTCCAGCTCGCGGCGACGCTGGCGGTAGTCCGCCTCGAATACATCGATGCGGGCGGCCTCCTCGTCGGTCAGGCCCAACTCGTCGTGCAGCCAGCGGTGCCCGTGCGGTTGATCGTGCTTCCACTGCGGACGCTCCATCATCTGGTGCATGGCCAGCGACGCGAGGTCGGCGGTCAGGTAACCGATCCCGACGCACGCCAACACCAGCAACAGCAGGAAGCCGCCGATACGCCAGCGCGAAGGTCTTTGGGCCTTGGGCGGATGGCTCATGGTTGGGGACTGTCGAGGTGCACGTATTGGGTGGACGTCAAAGCCTCAAAGCCAAGGGCCTGGCTCAGTTCCGCTCGACGGTCCGGCGTCTGGGTCACGACGGTGGCGGCCGTCAGAGCCGCGCTCAAGGCCATCGCAGCCGCCAGGGCCGAGAACGCCAGGGCCGGGCGCGGCAACAAAGCTTCCCACCACGCCGTGGCCGGGTTGCCCGCTTCCGCCTGCCGGATGTTGCGCCACACCCGGTCTTCGAGGTTGCTGGGAGCGCTCGGCAACGGCTGGCGGCGCAGCTGCTCGATATTTCGCTCCAGATCGTCTTGGTGCATACCCGATTTAACGCCACAAGCCACGGCATCCCTCAAACAAAATAAACGGCCTCCCCCACATGCAGTTTGCAGCCCGCAGAGAAACCTTCAGGCCGCTTCCCCGAGGCTTGGCCCCAAAAAAGACGTAAAAGTGGCGTACTAGATCATCAGCTACCCCTGCCAACCCGGCGATACCCCTCAACTCGGCTGGTTAAGGAAGAAGACAACGGCCCTAAACTGCAGGATAAAGAAAGGCCACGTGAGTGCAGCCTGCAAAGATTTGCGCACCCTCGCTTTTGTGGGCGCCGTCGGGACCACGCATCTGCAAGCTGCAGGATTCCAGATAATTACAGATTTTTAACAGACGGCGAAATGGGCGCGTAGACATCTTCCGGCAAGCCCTGCGCTTAAGGGGCGTGGCTACCACCGCAGAACCCCGTTCAGATCGCAACTTCGTCTCTCTAGAGCCGGTCGCGCCGTTTCCCCAGCAGCAGCAAAGCCGCTGGTGGTACATCGATTTGCTGCGGATCTTCGGCGTGCTTGGCGTGGTGTTGGTGCACGTTTGCTCCCGCTACCAGCATTACCTCGACGACACCGCCGGCATGGAATTCTGGAGCGTCAATTTTCTCAACTCGATCTGCCGCGGTGCCACGGCTCTCTTCATCATGGTCAGCGGGGCGATGCTCCTGCGCCACCGCCCCAACCAAAGCGTCGAGGGCTTTTATCGGCGGCGCTTCCGGCGCATCGGCATTCCAGTCGCCTTCTGGACGGTCGTCTATCTGGGATTGCGCTGGATTGCAGGGCACCATGGCAGCCACGAACCGGTAAACTATTACGCCGAGCAGGTGGCCGCCGGCACGCCTTTCTGGCACCTGCACTTTGTCTACATCATCGCGGGCCTGTATTTTTTTACCCCTTATCTGCGCCGGGCCATCGATGCACTCGGCAACCAAACGAGTCTGGTGCTCGGGATCAGCTGCCTGGCCCTTGCCTCCGCCAACCTGCTGCTCGACTACTACCTCTATGGCGGGCTCGAAGAAACCGCCCTCAGCCGTTTCGTGCCCTACATCGGCTTCTATATTCTTGGTTACGTATTGCTGGGGCCCTCCCATCTCGAGCGCTACAAGTGGCCAGCCCTGGCGATTTTCATCACCGGCTTTGTGGTCACGGCCCTGGGCAACGGTTGGCGGCAGCCGATCCTGGACAAGGAGTCGATCTACTACCAATACCTCTTTCCGAGTATCGCGCTGAAGATCGTGGCCCTGTTTATCCTCATCCGCGTCTTCTGCGGCTCGCTACGCTACCCAACCGGGGCGCCGGGGAAGCTGAGCCAGCAGCTCGCGGCGGCTTCCCTGGGCGTTTATCTGATTCACCCTCTTTTCCTCGAGGCTTTCGAGCGGGCAGGTCTCAACCCGGCCGAAGTGCCGCCCGCCCTGGGCATTCCGGCGCTGACCTTCATGACCTTTACCCTGAGCGTCGTCGCCACCCTCGGTTGCAAGCGTCTGCCCTACCTGCGCGGAGTTGTCGGCGGCTGACCGCATTCCGTTACAGCCGCTCCAGCACGCGGGCCAAAGCGATCGCCCCGCGCTTCAACTCCGGCGGGTGGGCGGCGGCGAAACCCAGCAACAGGCCCTGCCGCGCCCGCTCCGGCGCCCGAAAAGCCTCCGAGATCGGCATCGCCTCCACGGTGTGCGCTTGCAGGGCCTCCGCCACCTCACTATCTCGCACGCCCTCTGGCAGCCAGGCGGCGACCTGCAATCCCGCCCGCGCGGTCTCCAGGCGTAGGCGGTCGCCCCAGTAGGTCTGGGCCAGCTCCTGCAGGCAGCTCCGGCGGCTCGCGTACAGCTCGCGCATCTTGCGCAGGTGCCGCTCGAAATCCCCCTCTGCAATGAACTCGGCCAAGACCGCTTGCTCGATCACCGGAGCAAAGCGATCGACCACCACCCGCTGGGCCAGCAGAGGCTCCACCAACGGCGGCGGCACCACCAGACAGCCGAGCCGGATGCTCGGAAACAGCAGCTTGGTCAGACTCAAGGCATAGAGCACGCCGCCGCTGGCATCGAGGCTCTGCAAGCTCGCGATAGGGCGGCCGTCGAAGCGGTATTCGCCATCGTAATCGTCCTCAAAAATCCAGAAACCGGCTTCGCGCGACCACTCCAGCAGGCGCAAGCGGCGCTCCAACGGCATCATGACACCCGTTGGCGATTGGTGCGCGGGTGTGACGTAGCACAGGGCCGGCTGCGGACAGATCTCGCGTCCTCCCGCCACGTTGAGCCCATCGTCATCCACCGGCACGCTGCAGACGTCCATGCCGGCGCCGCGAAAGGCCGGCAACACCCCCACGTAGGCCGGGTCTTCCACCACGGCTCGCGCCCCGCGCCGGGCCAGGACCCGTGCCACCAGATCCAGCGCTTGCTGGGTCCCCGCCGTGATGAAAATTTGATCGGGCTCGGCCTGCACCCCACGGGCCCGGGCGAGGTAGTCTGCCAGCGCCTCCCGCAGCGGTCGCCAACCGCGCGAATCGATCCGGGCTAGATGCTGGGTAGACAGTCGACGCAAGACGCGGCTCGTAATCCGCACCCAGCGCTCCATTGGAAAGGCGTCCACCGCCGGCAGGTTAGCCACAAAGGCGCGTTGCACATTGATCGCCGGCGCGGTGGGAAAGAGGTGCGCGAGCGGCGTCGGCACATAACGAGGCACGGTCGTCGATCCGTTTTTCGTGGGCGGAGTCCGCGGGCTCTCCGCTCCCTGCGGCAGGCGCGGCGAGACGATGCTGCCGGAGCCCACCTTACTCTCGATGTAGCCCTCCAGCACCAATTGCTCGTAGACGGCCACCACGGTGCCGCGCGCCATCCCATACTGACGCGCCAGGCTACGGCTCGAAGGCAGCCGGGCCCCCGGCCTCAGCCGCCCGTCGAGGATGCGGTCGCGCAACTGCCGGTGCAGCCAGCGGTGCCAGGTTTCTCCCGCCTGGGGCAGCGGGAGGGCGAGATCTTGCAGGGGGGCTTGTCGCGGCATCGGCTTAAGCGGTCCAATCAAAAACAGCGTAAATGGACCTACAGCCTAAACCACTATCGGTATAGAATCCAAGCATGGAACCTCGATTGGATTACTACCCGTACGCGGAAGCCGCTCTAAAAGCCCAAATGAACCTCGAAGGCTATCTGCGGCGCAGCAGCCTGAGCCATGAACTGCTTGAGTTGGTCAAGCTGCGTGTCTCCCAGATCAACGGTTGCGCGTTCTGCGTGCACATGCACATCGGCGAGCTGCGCCAGGACAACGTCGAGCCCCACAAGATCGACCTCGTGGCCGCCTGGCACGAAAGCCCCTGCTTCTCCGAACGCGAACGCGCGGCCTTTGCCTGGGCCGAAGCAGTGACGCGCGTCGCCGATACGCGTGTGCCGGACGACGTTTACGCCGAAGCGCGTCGCCACTTCAGTGAGGCGGAGCTGGTCGACCTCACCTGGAACGTGTGCTCGATCAACACCTGGAACCGCCTCAGCGTCTCGTTCCGACGCATGCCGCAGCTGGATTGAGCTATCCACAAAAAAGCCCGGGGCTTTCGGGCCTCCCGGGCTTTGTCCAAAGCTATTCGGAGCGGATCTTGCAGCTCTGGCTGGCGTGCCGCTGCTTGAAGGTCAGCTCGGCCACCGATGACTTGTCGAGATGGCCCAAACCGATCTCGGTCAGCTTCTCGTACTGCATGCGGGTAGCGGCCGCCAAGGGCAGGCTGAGGCCGTTCTGCAGGGCCAGCTGCAGCGCGATGCCGCTATCCTTGGCCGCGTGCGCCGCGGAGAAGAACGTCTCGTGGTCCCGCGCGATCATGTCGTCACCATCGGTCTCGAGCACGCGGCTGTTGGCGCCGGTGCTGCCAAAGATCTTCTTCACCATCTGCAGGTCCAGCCCCAACGCTTCGGCCAATCCCAGGCCTTCGGCCAGACCGGCGGTGTTGATGTTCATCACCATGTTGACCAGGGCCTTGACCATGGCCGCCGTGCCAGCCGGACCAGTATAATAGAGCGAGCTGCTCATATCCGTCAGCAACGGACGCACATTGGAGAAGATCTCCTGCTCGCCGCCGACCATCAGAAACAGCGTACCGTTGCGGGCCTGCGGGATGCTCGAGGCCATCGGCGCCTCCAGGCTGAACGCACCGACGCCCTTGGCCGCCAGCTCCACCTCCTGGTGAATCGAGGGGGTGACGGTCGCGCAGTTGAGGAAGGTCTTGCCCGCCGCACCCTGCAGCAGGTTGTCGTCGTCGCCGAAAAAGATCGTGCGCATGGCGGCGTCGTTCGTCACCACCGTCAGGATCAGATCGCAGGCTGCAGTTACATCACTCAGCTTCTCGACGGCCTGCGTATCCAGCTCGGCCGCGAGATTCTGAGCGGCATCGCGGTTGACGTCGTAGAGCGCGTTGACGCAGTAACCGCAATCAAACTGAAGGTGCCGGGCGATATTGGCGCCCATGCGCCCCACCCCGACCAGGCCGATGCGCAGCTTGTCGCGATCGATCCCGGCCACGGGAACGCTCGTCATGCCTGCCTGCTGCTGCAACCAGGCCGCCACCACCGCCGTCATGTCGTCCTGGGCGGCATCGCTGAACATATGATCGCCGCCCTCGACGCGGTGCCAGGCCTTGGAGCACGACAGCGCTTCGTAAAACGCCCGGCCCTCGCGAATCGGCACCACATCGTCCTCCGTCCCGTGTACGACCAGCGTCGGACAGTGGACATCGGCGGCATGCGGCAAGGTGCTGCGAATATGGGTCAGGTCATCGACGAAGGCCTGACTGAGCGGAAACGCCGGCTCGTCCCACATCACATCGCGCCCCGGCTTGAGATCGCCAAACTCTTCCGTCACAAAGCGCTTGGTCTCCACCATGCCCGCCAGCGAGACGAAGCCGCGGATGCGTCGGTCGCGACCAATCGTGAGCGTGCCGACCGCGCCGCCCATGCTGTGGCCGACGTAGTACAGCTTGCGGTCCGCGTATTGGTCGATCACCGCCCGCAGGTCGTTGACTTCCTTGGTAATGGTCGCCTCGCGATAATCGCCTTCGGATTCGCCGTTGCCGGCAAAGGAAAAACGCAGCACGTCAAACCCCGCGGCGGAGAGTCGCTCGGCCAGCGCCTGCGCCCACGGGCGGTCCTTGTTGGCCGTCACACCATGACCGATGAGCACCAGCGGCGCCTCGTGGTCCGCCGGACCCGCCGCGCCGTGCCAGGCGGCGTCCAGCCGTTCGTCTGCTGCATTCTTGAGATTCGAGAGTGTCTTGTATGCTACCACCTTACCATAGGGAGAACACAGATCAGGCCATTTCACAAGCAGGCGAACCGATCCGATCGCACAAAAAAAGCACCTCCGACCAAAGCCGAAGGTGCGCGATGAAAAACTGAACCAGTCGGTTCCTGAGACAGAGGAAGCGTCTAGTCGAAGATGTCGAAGACGGACATGTCTTCGAGGTTGGTGAAGGTGCGGGGGTTGTCCGTGCCCACATGGTACTCGAGGTCATCATCCAGCGTGTAGCTGTAGATGCGCGGGTAGGCCGTGCGGCTGAAGACGATCCAGCGCAGCTTCTGGTCATAGGCGGTGTAGACTTCGTCGTCCGGGCGCAGGGTCAGGTAGGCGAAGTTCAGCCAGCCGTGCTCCTGGTGGTAAACATCCGGGAAGGCCGAGATGTCGATGTTACCGTAGAAGGGCAGGTTGTGGTAGCCACCGCCGATGTCCACGAGGCCCGGGAAGAAGAAGAACGGATAGTCTTCTTCGTAGATGTCGGCCACTTCGCTGTCGCTCAGCACGCGGTTATAGAGGCGGATCTCGTCGATCAGGCCTTCGTAGCCGCGGTAGAGCTGCGGGTTGTTGCCGATGGAGGCACGATAGGAGTAACCGATCGGATTGCCCGCGGCCGGAGCCGGGATGTGATCGAGGATCCGGGGTTCCGGCTCACCGTTCACGTAGAAGATCGGATCGTTGGCCAGGGAGCTGCGGTCGTAGGAAACGCCCACATGCATCCAAGCGTCAGCATAATTGTAAGGCAGCACGATACGCCATTTGGCGCGGGCCTGACCACCCGTCACCTTGTAATCCTGCTCGAAAACGAGGTCTACCTTGTATTCGTCGAAGGAGACGAAGAAGCGGTAGCCGTTGGTTTCGAGGATACGCGGATTTTGCGGGACGGAGGGGTCGGCGGACTTCACCCAGGCGGTGATCGTGATCTGCGGCGAATCGGTGGAGGTCCAGATGGCGCCGTCATTGGCGTCATAGGTCTCCAGCGCGCCGTACTTCATGCCATTCGCGACCTGAGCTGCACCACCGACCAGCATGGCGTCGTGTCCGTTGCCCGTATCATCGACCGCAGTCGTCGAACCGGTATCATCGAACATCCAGTGCGCCAACAAGCCGGCCGTCGGAGCGGCTGCTTGAACAGCAAAAGGGGCGAGCAAGGAGCCCACCGCTAAGATTAGGCAGTTGAGTTTCATTTAGGAACGAGTTGAGTGTGACTTAGGGGGTAATACCCCTGCATCATCATTATCAATTTACGTACCACTTGAACCACGGAATCCCGCCAATAGCCGCCAAGATAGCAACATCAACCAGTTTCACGAGATTAAGGAAAACCTTTTACGCGAGTTTAACGGTTGAGCTTACGCCAGAATTTCAAAATGAAATGGCATTTTGCCGATCCTAAGCACAACTTGCACGACATCGGCCCCTGTTTTTCATTTATGACCGATTTTATGGACATAAAGAGTAAAAACGGCCGTTTATGGCGTGCACTATGCCTTCTAGCTCCCTGCTCCACTTCCGGAACAGTTCAAAGCGACACGCACTTCAATTGCACCATAGATGCAACCACCCAACCCAAACACGGGAAGTATTCCCATTCACGAACCTGCCGACATGCGAGTATTTATACTTATACATAACCTACTGATACAAATGGCGGCTAAAGCACCATAGGTTTAATGCACGAAATTCATTTCAAACCCCCTCGATTTAATGCGTAACGCACGGCGTTTCATATTAAGCGCTCATCGATTCCGGCTTTTTGCCCGAATTAACAGGCGCCTCTAGTGCTTTTCGTGACAAACCAGCCACCCAAGGGAAGCGGGCCAACCGGGTCAGGTATTTCTCCCAAATGCACCCTCGAACAGCCCCCTCCAACCATAACGCGTTTAAAAACATGTAATAAAGAATGCCCCATCTACCAAAGATGGCATTTCGCAAGGCCTGGCCGCCTCCACCGAATTCCACGCAGTCGGGTTGCGCCCCTTCCCGGGTTGGAACAGTTTCTCCCTCACCTCCCGCTGAAGAAGCCTATTTTCGCTCATGAAGCCCTACGCCTACACGGTTCTCCTGCTTTGCTGCAGCAACATGTTCATGCTCTACGCGTGGTATGGACATCTGAAGAACCTGGCGGACCGGCCCTGGCTCGTAGCCGCCTTGATCAGCTGGAGCATCGCCCTCTTCGAATACCTGCTGCAGGTACCGGCCAACCGGATCGGCCACGAGACCATGAATCTGGGCCAGCTGAAAATCCTGCAGGAGGTGATCTCGCTGACCATGTTCGTACCGTTCACCCTGCTCATCATGCGCGAGCGGCTCTCGTGGGACTATTTGTGGGCCGCCTGCTGCATCGCCGGCGCCGTCTTTTTCATTTTCCGCCGCGACATGGGGCTTTGAACTGCCCGAAAGGGATTGGCAGACGCAAAAGCGTCGGGCTAGGCTCGCCTCATGAAGTCTGTCCACTGGGCCATCGTCGGAACCGGCGAGATCGCGGGAGAGTTCGTGCAAGCCTTGCAGAGCATGCCAGACGAAGCTACCCGCTACGTAATCGTTTCCCGCAATCGCGAGCGCGCCGAGGCCTTTGCCCGCGAACACGGCTTTGCCCGGGGCGAATCCGACCTGGGGCGCGTATTGGAAGACGACGCGCTCGATGCCGTCTACGTGGCAACGCCCCACCCTGCCCATTTCGGCATCGCCAAGCAATGCCTGGAAGCTGGCAAGGCAGTGCTCTGCGAAAAACCGGTGACGCTCAATGCCAAACAGGCGCGTGAACTGGTCGACACCGCCCGCGAGCACCGCACCCTCTTCATGGAAGCCATGAAGACACCTTTTCAGCCGGCGATCCGGCGCATGCTCGAGATCGTGCAATCCGGCATCATCGGACCGGTCCGACACCTCGAGGCCAACTTCTGCTTTCATGGCGGCAACGACCCTTCCAGCCGCTGGCTCAACCCCGAGCTCGGCGGCGGCGCGCTGCTCGATGTCGGCATCTATCCGCTCAGCCTCGCCTACGTGCTGTTGGGCAAGCCCCTGCACCTGCACCACCACGCCCACCTCGGTTCGACCGGCGTCGACGAGCGCAACGCCCTACTGCTGACCTACGGCAACGGCGCCAGCGCGAGCCTTACCAGCGGTGTACGTGGCGGCGACGACATGAGCATCCGCGTGGCCTGTGCCGACGGGCAAATCGAGCTGCTCGACCTCGTCCGCTGGGATCCGCAGAAGCTGCGCTGGCGGCGCTACCACGAAGACTGGCAGGAGGAATCGCACCCCACCGCTGCGCACCCCCTGACCTACGAAGCCCGTGAAGTCCACCGCTGCCTGGCCGAAGGCAAGGCGGAAAGCGAAACCGTACCGTTGGTGCAGACCTTGACCGTGATGGAGCAGATGGATGCCATCCGCCAGGCGTGGGGCCTCGTTTATCCCAACGAATAACTACCCGCGCGCCGCTGCTTCCATCACGCGCACGAGCAGCTTCTCGTTGCGGCGGATATCGAACTCCGCCTCCAGCAACGCACGACAGGCCGCGCCCATCTGCGCCCGCTGCTCCGGCGTCTTTTCCAGCAGGGCCGCCATGCCGCGCGCCAGTGGCGCCGATTCACCTGTTGGGACAACGTAGCCGTGCAGGTCATCCACAAAACCGCGCGGGCGCCCCACGCAGTCGGTCATCACGGTCGGCAGACGAGACCCCAGCGCTTCCAGCACCGCGAGCGGAAAGCCCTCCCAGAGCGCCGAATGGACATAGCCGTCGCTGGCCTGCAGCAGCGAGGAAACGTCGTCTCGCCAACCAAGCAATTGCACGCTATCGCGCACATCCAAGTCGTCCACCATCTGCTTGAGCTCAGCCGCATAGGCTTCCTCCTCCGGTACGCCCACGCCGGCACCGCCAATCATGAGTAGCCGCGCATGAGGGAAGCGGCGCACGAGGTCGGCCCAGGCCGGCAGGAGGTATTTCTGACCTTTTTGCTCCCCCAGGCGACCCACGCAGCTGAAGACGAAGTGTTGCGGCTCCAGCCCCAGTTCACCGCGCAACTGCTCCCGGCGCTGCGCATCTGGGGCAGGCAAGGCACTGGGGTCGATCGCATTATGCACGCATACCACCGCGCCGGGGCGAACGCCGAAGCGCCGCAAGGTTTCCGCCTCCGTCGCCGGAGACGAAGCCACCGCCAGCTGCGAGCAGCAGCGCATCGTCAGCCCATAGAGCGCGCCTTTGATCCGCCCCGCCCGACCGGGCCCGAAGTTACGCAGATTCTGCACCTGGGGCTCGTAGGGCACCCCTGCCAGCCAGGCCGCCCAACCCGAAGTCTTCACGTCTCCCTGGTTCATGCTGCTGACGACATCGATGCCGCGGCGGCGGATAAAAGCCGCGATACGCCAGACCAGCAGCGGGTTGGCCGTGGTGAGAAAGTTGCCGAAGTGGTGGACCTCGAAACCGTCTTCGCGCAGGCGATGCACGATGGAATCCCCGGTCGCGGGCGGAGGTTGCGCGACACAAATCACTTCGTGCCCGGCCTCGCGCAAGGCGCGCACATAGCGGAACCCCATGCGGCTGGCCCCGGTAAAATCACTGATCGCAAAGGTAAAGAGCACTTTCATGACGCAAGCGGGAGAGAGACGCGCCGACCATGGCCCGCCGCCCAGAAGCGCGCAAGCCCGTAGTGTCGAAGTGCTTGATGGATTGCTTAAGCCGCCAACCCCGTCTACTATGCTCTTCATGCTCTATCTGCCTCGCCTGCTCGAACAACTGAAGCGCAAGGATTACATCCCTCAAACCACTGACCGGCTGGCGGAAGTGCTCAACATCCCTGAAGAGGAGTATGCCGAGTTTCGCAGCGAAGTGAATCGCCACCTGCGGCAGGGCACCCTCGTCAAGCTGAAGAAGAACCGCATCTGCCTGCCGCGCGACGCCGATCTTGTGACCGGCACCATCCGCTTCCGCCAAAGCGGCTCCGCCATCATGCTGCGCGATCCCGACAGCGACGGCAAGCAACTGCCGCCCCTGCAGATCCGCGCCGAGGACACTTCGGTGGCCCTGCATGGCGACCGTGTCGTCGCCCGCCTGAATCATCGCAAGCCGCGCCGCAAGGTCCACCGCACCAAGCGCGGCGGCGCCGTCTCCGTCACGGAACCGGAAGAAGAAAGCGGGCGCGTGATCCGCATCCTCGAGCGCTCTCACCCTACGATCACCGGCACCCTGCGCCAGAGCCGTCGCTTCTGGTTCGTCATTCCCGACGAGCCCCGCATCGTGCACGACATTCTGGTGCCCGACCCCAAGGAAAGCGGCCTCGACCCCGTCCCGCAAATCGACGACAAGGTAGTCGTACGCCTGGCCGAATGGGAAAAGGCTCACCTCTCGCCCGAGGGCGAAGTGATCGAAGTCCTCGGCAAAAGCCACACGCCCGGCGCAGAATACAAAGCCCTGCTGCATCAGTACGGCCTCAATCCGGAATTCCCGGACGAGGTGATGCGCGAAATCCGCAACTTGCCCGAAAAGGTGACCCAGCAGCAGTTGCAGGAGCGCCTCGACCTGCGCGACGAATTTGTCTTCACCATCGACCCGCAGGACGCCAAGGACTTCGACGACGCCCTGAGCGTGGAACAGGACGATGAGGGCAACCTGACCATTGGGGTGCACATCGCCGACGTGAGCGCTTACGTAAAGCCGGGCACGGCCCTCGATACCGAGGCGCGCAACCGCGGCAACAGCACTTACCTCGTCGGGCGCGTCATCCCGATGCTGCCGCATGCGCTCTCCAACGGCATTTGCTCGCTGGTCGAAGGCGAAGACCGCCTGACCAAGAGCGTCTTCCTCAAATACTCCCCGCGCGGCAAGCTGCTCGACACCACTTTTGCCAACACCGTCATCTTCTCGCGCAAGCGCCTGACCTATGAGCAGGCCTACGCGCTGATGTTTGAGGACGATCTGGCCAAGATCCGCAACCTGCCCCGCCCACCCGCGCACCAGACAGGCAGCACCGGGCGCGCGCTCGACAGCCTGACTGACGACGAACTGGGCCAGATCAAGACCAAGCTGCAGCAGCTCTGGGGCGTCGCCAAGCGGCTGCGCCAAAAGCGCATGCGCACCGGCAGCCTCGACCTCGACATGCCGGAGTCCAAGATCTACGTCGACCCGGACGGTTGGGCCGACAAGATCGTGAAGATCGAGCACGACGAGAGTCACCAGCTGATCGAGGAGTTCATGCTGGCGGCCAACGAAGGCGTGGCCAAGATCATGAACAAGCGCAACATCCCGCTGATCCACCGCGTGCACGACAAACCCGACGCGGAAAAGCTGGATGAGTTGAGCGAGTATATGGAGACGGTCGGCATCTCCGCCGGCGACCTCACGGTCAAAAAGAACGTGCTCAAACTGCTGCAACAGATCAAGAATCACCCGCAGAGCTACCTGTTGCGCGTCCAGTTGCTGCGCAGCCTGAAACAGGCTCAGTATCGCGCCAGCCCGGACGGGCACTACGGCCTGGGCAAGAAGGACTACACCCACTTCACCTCGCCCATTCGACGCTACAGCGACTTGATCGTGCACCGCATCTTCGACCTCTACCTCGCCCGCAGCGGCGAGGATACGGCCCGCAAGAAGGCCGAGCAGGAGCTGCCGGTCTACAAGCCCGAGCACCTGGCCCAGATCGCCCAGCACCTCTCGCTGACGGAGCAAAACAGCACGGAGGCCGAGCGTGAGTCCAACAAGATCAAGCTGCTCGAGTTCTTCGAGCGCCAGCTCATCCAGCCCAAGCGACAGACCTTCCCCGCCATCATCACCGACATCCGCAACCACGGCATGTTCATTGAGCTGGTGGACTCGATGGCCTTCGGCCTCATCCCCACCAGTTCGCTCACGGACGACCTCTACTCCGTCAGCCGCGATCAGGATGCGCTCGTCGGTCGCCGCACCAAGCGCAAGTTCAAGCTCGGTCAGCGCATCGACGTCGTCACCTATCAGGTCGATCGCTTCAAGCGCCAGATCGACTTCGCCGTCGCCGGCATGCCGACAAACTAGGCTCGCATCGTCGTGTCCTTTGAGCGAGGGGGCGCTCGCCGCAGATGGCAGGCTGCAAGGCCTTGCGGCGGCAGCCCTCCTCATCAGGGACTTAGCGCACTGGCACAGGCCATGCGATTGGGTTGGGTAGAGATAAACCTCACCAACCTGATTATTCCCATGGACTACAATCTGAATGGCAAAAAGGTGGCCTGCATGGTCGCCGACGGATTTGAACAGAGCGAACTCGAAAGCCCGGTAAAGGCACTGCGCGACGCCGGGGCCACCGTCGAAATCGTATCGCCCAACCACGACAAGGTCCGCGGTTGGGCACACGACCACTGGGACAAGGAACTGCCGGTGGACGTAGCGATCGACGATGCCGCCCCCAGCGATTACGACGCCCTGCTGCTGCCCGGCGGCGTGATCAACCCGGACACGTTGCGCACCAACCACCGAGCCGTCGCCTTTGCCCGCCAGTTTTTCCGCACGCACAAGCCGGTCGCGGCCATTTGCCACGGCCCGCAGACGCTGATCAACGCGGAAGTCGTCAGCGGTCGCAAGATGACGAGCTATCCTTCGATCAAGCAGGACCTCATCAACGCCGGCGCCAATTGGGTCGACGAAGAGGTCGTGGTGGATCAGGGCTTCGTCACCAGCCGCAGCCCGGCCGACCTCGAGGCCTTCAACCGCAAGCTCGTCGAAGAGGTTGCCGAGGGCAAACACGCTCACCAGCACGCATAATCATGGCACGCCGCCTGAGTGAACTGGTGGACTTCAAGGTGGGTCGCAGCGCCGGCGAAGCATTGCCCCTGATCGACTTCCTGATCGACGAACATACACGAGACATCCGATACCTCGTGGTCGACGCCGGGAAGTGGATGCCGCAGCGCAAGGTTCTGATCGCGCCGGACGCGATCGAAGGGGTGCGCGAAGACGAAAAGCTGCTGCAGACCTCTCTATCGCGCGACGATCTGGAAAACGGCCCCCGTTTGGACGCTGATTCGCCCCTCTCCCGCAGCGATGAGGAAAAACTCGTGAGCTATTACCAGTGGCCCATGTACTGGCAAGCGGTCGACGGTCGCGCCGTCTCCTCCCAGCCTGCGGAAACGGAGCAAGGCCTGGAGAATCGCGAGCAAGCAGCCCGCGTTGAGATGGAGGACGAGAGCGAGCGGGCGCCGTTGCGCTCCTACACCGAGATCAAGCACTACCGCCTCAAGAAACAGGGCAGCGCCTCGGGCGAACTGCAAGATGTGCTCGTGAACGACCACTGGCGCGTCAGCGGTCTCGAAGCGCAATTGCAGGGCCAGGCACAGGTCCTTTCCGGTGATCAGCTGGCCCATATCTCGTGGGACTCCCAGGTGATCGAGGTAGCCTGAAGCACCCCGCCCCTTTAAAATAGCGAGAGCGACCGCGGAATCCCGTCCGGTCGCTCTTTTTACGTACTTGGCTAATCCTCTGCTTGGGCTCTCGGTCTAGAGGGTCATGCGCCGCTTGATGTCCGCCAGGCGCTGTTCGGCTTCCTCCCAGTTGCTGCGTGCGAGGCTCGGTTGCTCATGCAGAAACCGTATTGCGCGTTGCCAGGCGGCTTCGGCCCGACCGAGTTCTTCGGTCAGCTCCTGACGCGCCTCATCGCCAAGGCGGCCCATTTTCTCGCGAATGTTGCGGGTTTCGCGCGTAAAGGACTCCTTGCGCGCCTCTAGTTGTGTTTCGAGCGGTGTTTCAATAGCCATGTTTGTTCAAAGGGTGAAATACCCTTGGGATATGCCATTCTCGTGCCTAATCGACGGGCAAAGGTGATCGTGCCACCTGCGGGCCTTTCTGGCATTCCGTTTGGCCCGGATGGCATGCGCACTGCGCATACAGCTGCAGCCTGCACCTTCGATTTTGCAAGATTGGGGCAATTTGCATATCTTTTACGATTCCCAAACGGTGCAGGAACAGAGGTTTTCCACCGCATTCCGCCTACTAAATGGCCATGACATCGCCATTTTTGCCGGACGCGCCAGACATACCGCTCCGCGTAAGTAAAAAAACCGTCGAGAAAAAACATCTTGGCACTGGAAATGATTAGAAGATGGGCGATGCCAGCCACCCGACGCCATCAAGAGCCCGACGGGCAGTCCACCCGCCGCAGAGGTCAGAACGATGATCAGGCGGACTTCTGCTCTGCCTGCGAGCATGCTGCCATGCTGCTCCACTATCGGGAACTGATTGAAAAGGCCGCCGGTACCGCCGGGATCGGCAAGCTGGCAGTCTATGCGGAGCGGCAACGCCGCAGCATGGGTCAAGCGTTGACGATGATCAGCGTCTCCAAGGGCAAGGCTCTCGAAGAGGCCTGGGGCCTTTGGCAAGACACCGCTGATGAAGCGCACCAGCAGATCTCTCTGCTCGCCCACTACATGGGCCACCCCCACGCCACCCACGAACTTTCCTATGGATAATCACGTTTACAAGACGATCGAACTCACTGGAACCTCCTCCAAATCCATGGAGGATGCCGTGCAGTCCGCGATCCGTCGAGCCAGCGAAACGATCGAAAATCTCTGCTGGTTCCAGGTCGTCGACACCCGCGGTAACATCAAGGACGGCAGCGTCCACCATTGGCAGATCGTCCTGAAAGTCGGTTTTTTGCTCAGTGACACAGCGCAGGATAAGGAAGCCCGGGTCAGATAATCGGCGAAGGACCGAGCCCGGGTCAATCAGCAGCGACATAGACTAGATCAAGGGGCCCCGCTCAGTTCGCTGGGCGGGGCCTGCTTCTTCTACAGCCGGCGCAGGCCGCCCCGCGGCCGCCTTTCCCATCACAGATACAGATCACCTGATAGATAGAGACAGCTCAGCAAGTCGCCAGGATTAGAGTCCCGCGACCCATCCAGACCCTAACACGGTGCCATGACGAAAGCCCACACTGGAAAGTCTCCAGTGTGGGCTTCATCTATATTGCTGACACTCTCTTCTCGTTTCTCTGCTTCTCGTTTCTCTGTAGTTGCTTTGGAGCGCTTCCCTCTGTCTCGCATTAGCGTCCAAAGCCCTAAAGTCCTCCGGGCTCAGGAGAACGACTGCGGGTGTTGCCGCGTCACATCATCCTTGCCCATGTCCTTCATCCGCCGCCCTTCGCGCTCACGCTTGAAGGAAGCGTAGATCAGCAGAAAGACCATACCGCCGAGCAGGCCCTTCCCGTAGAGCGGGATGCCCTCGACCGGTTGGAAAAAGGCGAAAATCACGGAAGGAACGATAAAGATCCAGGCACCCCAGAAGGAGATCCGCTCCAATCGCTTGGGTTTGTCCATGGAAGCATTCATGTAAGCAATATTAGCCCACCGCAGGCCAATTTGATCTTTTTTTAACGACAGGCTGAATGTCAGCAACTTACGTATTCCCCGCAATTCACCATCTGCTTCAGGTGGTTAAGTTGCAGGACATTTTCACACCAGATCCGGCACTCAGCAAGGTAGGCAAAGTGCGCTGCGTGGACCTATCAAATTGCATTATGCAACTAATAGCCAGTTGCAAAATGCAAGTATCCCGATAGAATACAAGAGAGGTAAGACTGTTTTACCTTAATCATCAATAATTTGCGGATTACAACCTCTACGGGTACAGAAATTTCTGTATCACTCGCAACATGCAAAGCACGCACCTGCTCAACGCACCGGATAAACTAGAAGAAAACCCGATCGCCTTGCCCAAGAAAACGGCAAGCGCCCTTGCCACTCGCTTGGACGTGCTGGTGAGTTCGCTCTTTGTGCAATTTCACCTCGTGCAAAAACACCATTGGCTGGTGGAAGGCCCGCAATGGCACGATCTGCACCTCTATCTGGAGGAAAGCTACAAGCAGATCCACGAGGACCTCGACGCCATCGCCGAGCGCCTGACCGTGCTGGGGGGCATCCCCACCAGCGGCCCGGCCGCCCAACAGGAAAAGGCGGTGACTCAGGTCGAAGCGGAAGGCTACTTCCGCATCCGCGACGGCCTGGAGCTCGAGTTGACCAACGAACAGGCACTCATCCGCTATACCCGCGAAACCATCGAGGAGGCGGACAAGATGGGCGACTACGGCACCAACCACCTGCTCAAAGGCATGCTTTTCAAGATGGAAGATCGGGCTCACCACCTCGACCACTACATCAGCAACGACTCATTGGAGGATGGGCGCAAGCAAGGCTAAAGTCCAACCCCGCCGCGGCAGGCGGTTTGCGGCGTGGCGCCTCCAGGCGCCCGTTGCCGCCCGACTGCGTCGGTGGCCTCAGCCATCCAGGCTGACCACTCCGGCGGCGACTGGAAATGCCGCCCCTCGGCGCCCCACTCTCTAGATGCTCTTTTCTCTACGCAGCGTCCAGCAATCCGCTGGTCGCGCGTTTTTTACTCTCTCTCTGCTACTTCTCTAATTGGCTATGCACATCCTTATCGTCGACGACGAGCGTAACATCCTGCGCACCACTTCCCTCGCCCTCAACGGTATGGGTCACAAGACCGAAGTGGCTGAAAATGGCCGCCAAGCCATGCGTGCCGTACGCGGGCACAAGCTCGACGCTGTCTTCCTCGACCTCCGCCTGGGCCATGAAAACGGCCTCGACGTCCTCGACCAGATCGTGGCGGAGGACGAAGGCCTGCCCGTCATCGTCTTTACCGCCTACTCCACGATCGAGTCGGCCGTAGACGCGATGCGCCGCGGTGCCTACGACTACATTTCCAAACCCTTCATCCCGGAGCAGATCCGGCAGATGCTGCAGAAGCTGGAGAACAACCGGCGCCTGCAAAACAAGGTGACCGCTCTGGAATCCCAGCTGGCGGAAGACAACCCGGCCATCGACCTCACCTCCAACGAGGAGAGCATGCGCAAGGCCTACGACATTTCCTTCCGCGCGGCCAGTTCCGAGGCGTCCATCCTCCTGCTCGGCCCCAGCGGCACCGGCAAAAGCGTCCTGGCCCGCAACATCCACTCCCGCAGCCAGCGCAAGGAGCAGCCCTTCGTCACGATCAACTGCCCCAGCCTGAGTAAGGAACTGCTCGAGAGTGAGCTCTTCGGTCACGTCAAGGGGGCCTTTACCGGCGCCACGGGCGAGACCTGGGGCAAGGTGACGGCGGCCGACGGCGGCACGCTGTTTCTGGACGAAATCGGTGAGATGCCGCTCGAAATCCAGCCCAAGCTGCTGCGCCTGCTGCAAGACCGCGAATACGAACGCGTGGGCGAGACGAAGACCCGCACGGCCGACATCCGCCTGATTGCGGCCACCAATCGCGACCTCGCCCAGTGCGTGCGCGAAGGCACCTTCCGCGAAGACCTTTATTACCGTCTCAACGTCATTTCGATCGACCTGCCGGCGCTCAACCACCGCCCGGGCGACATCCTCCCCCTCGCCGAAAAGTATCTCGACTTTTTCCGCCAGCGCATGGGCAAGCCCGACACGCGCTTTGCCGAAGAGACGCGCAAGGCCTTTATCGACTACGAATGGCCGGGCAACCTGCGCGAACTGCGCAACGTGATCGAGCGCTCCGTCATTCTCGCCGCAGGCGAGGAGATCACCCTCGACGACTTGCCGGAAGACTTCCACGAGCGCGAGGAGAGCGCCATTCGCCCGGGCTACGAAGTAACGTTAGACGAACTGGAACAGGAACACATCCGCCGTATTCTCGCCAAAGCCGACAGCCTGGAAGAAGCGGCACGTATTCTAGGTATCGATACTGCTACGCTCTACCGAAAACGTAAGCGCATGGGTCTGCTGTCGAAGTGACAAAGCTGCGAACCAAGCTCCATTTCGCCTTCCTGCCATTGATCATCTTGATGGCAGCCGTGGGCATCTATGCGATCTTGCTCACGTACTACCTCGTCTCGACCGTCGAGCAGCTCGAGTACGAGGACATCCGTAGCACCAATGCCGTCAGTGAACTGATCACGGCGGTCAACCGAACCAATGCCGGCGTCAACCTCATCTTCAACGGCTATCGGGATGAGGGGGCCGCTGTCATCGAGCGCAACCGCGACATCATCGAGCAACAGCTCGACAAGCAGCAGGCCAGCGCCACCGACAATGAAGCCAAGGCTCTGACCGAAGAGCTCGCAGAGGCTGTGCGGACTCATGTGAATCTGGTCGAGATGATCCTCGATCCAGACGAAAGCATTCCCGACAGCTACACCTTGCGCCGAGAAGAATCCGCCCAGCAAATCTCCGAGCTGGGCGGGGCGATCATCGAGCGCAACAACGCCTCGATCGCCAACACGTTCAACGCCTTCGAGATCCGGACCGAAACCTTCATCTGGATCACCATCATCGCGATCTTTGCCGCGCTGCTGCTGGCACTTCTGCTCAGTTACCGCATCAGTGACCGCCTCGTCCACCCGATCGAAGAATTTACGGAAAAAGCGGAACTGATTGGCCAGGGTGATTTCGAGACCCGCGTCTCCTATCATTCCAACGACGAGATCGGGCGCCTCGCCCAGTCCTTCAACCACATGCTCGACCGGTTGCGAGCCTACCGCAGGCTTCTCAATGCCGAGATCACCCAGACGCGCATGACGCTCGAGACCATCGTCAAGAACCTGCCGGTCGCCTTTTTCTTTTACGATCAAGACGCTCAGCTCATCATCACCAACGACGCGGCCGACCACCTGCAAAACGCCCCCGAATGGAAGAACGGCATGCCCGAAGAGGTCAACGCCCTCCAGCGGCAAGTGCAGGAGAGCCACAAACTCTATGCCCCGGATCAGCTCGACGACGCGCTGATTCTGCACGTGCACAACGAGGAGCGCTTCTTCCTGCCCACCGTCTTTTTCGTCGAAGGCGACCGCTCCAAAAGCGGGGTCGTCATGATGCTGCAAGACGTCACCAAGCTGCGGCTGACCAGCGACCTGAAAAACGACCTGGTCGCGATCGTGAGCCACGAGCTGAAGACGCCGCTGACCAGTGCGCGCCTCTCCCTCTACATGCTCTCGGAAGAGCAGTTCGGCGACCTCAACGACGTGCAGCGCGAACTGGTTGCCACCGCCAAGGACGACCTCGACCGGCAACTGAAGACGATCCAGAGCCTGCTGAGCCTCAGCAAGATCGAGTCCGGTTCGTCGCGGCTGGAGCGCCAGACCTTCCACCCCTGCGACCTGCTCGAAAACTCCGCCCGGGAGACGCGGCAAGCCGTGGAGGAAGCCCACTTGGAACTGCAGATCGAAGCGGCCGAAACCTTGCCGGATATCGAGGGCGATCCCTTCCGCCTGCAACTGGTGCTCACCAACTTCATTTCCAACGCGATCAAGGTTTCTCCCGAAGGCACCAGCATCGTGCTGCGGGCAGCGCAACAGGACGAGGAGGTCCGCTTCTCCGTGATCGATCACGGGCCCGGCATCGCTCCGGAATACCGCTCGCGCGTCTTCAACAAGTTTTTCCGCATCCCCGAGCAACAGACCAAAGGGGCCGGGCTCGGCCTCAGCATCGCACGCGAAATCGCCCTTGCCCACAACGGGGAGGTCGGTTGCGAGAGCGAGATCGGCAAGGGCAGCGAATTTTTCATGATCCTGCCGCTGCGCTGGGACGCCCACTCCGACGCGCGAGCCCAGATGTCGACCCCCGCCCCGCAAAAATAGCACGACCGGCGGCAGCAGCCACGGCTTTTTGCACGAACTACATGTCGTGCGAAACCGCATCACTCTGACATTTCAGTAGATACAAACTAGGCAAGCCTCCTGCTTAAAGAGAGCACAATGCCATCTTCGTCTCCTGACAATCGACCGCCCGGCGTCCTGATGATCCAGATCGACGCCCTCGCCCGCCATCAGCTACAGCGGGCGCTTCGCCGTGGTCGCATGCCTTTTCTCCGCCGCCTGCTGCACGACCAAGGTTACCAGCTGATGGACCACTACTCCGGCATGCCCTCGTCGACCCCTGGGGTGCAGGCCGAGATTTTCTTCAAGGAAAAGAGCGCGGTACCGGCCTTCAGCTTTTACGACCGCGAGGAGGGCCGCGAGTTCCGCATGTATCAGGCGGAATGTGCCTCCGCCGTTTCCAAACGTATCCGCGGCGTCGCCGAGCCCTTGCTGCACGGCGGCTCGAGCTATTCCAACATCTACTGCGCCGGCTCCCTGCGTCCGCGGTTCTGTGCCCAGGTATTCGGTCCCAAGACCGCCCTTAAATATGCCAGCCCCGGCACCTGGAGCAGCCTGCTGACGAAACAGCTGAAGCGCACGTCCAAGGTGGCCTGGCTTGGCCTGATGGAGAGCGGTCTGGCGCTGTCCGACGCCGTCCGCGGCTCGATGGACCTGCGCGAGCTGCCCAAGGAGGCCATCTTCGTGCCGGCGCGCGTCTCGATCTGCATCCTGCTGCGGGAGATCATCCGTTATTCGGTCATGCAGGACGTCGCCGAAGGCCTGCCCATCGTCCACGCCAACCTGATCGGCTACGACGAGCAGGCCCACCGGCGAGGCCCCAGCTCCCACTTCGCTCACTGGACGCTGCGGGGGATCGACAACACGGTGCGCGACATGGTCAAGGCCGCGGAGAAGAGCGACAAGCGGCGCTATCGGGTTCTGATCTACTCAGACCATGGCCAGGAAGACACGATTTACTACGCCCACGAGACGGGCCGCGAGCTCGGCCACGTGCTGAAGGAGATCAGCGGCGAAGAGCCTACCGACGAGCCGACCGAGCCCGTGAACATGTATCACGAGCGTGGCAGCCGCATGTTTGCCGGCTCACCACGCGAAGAGGGGCCCGACCCGCTCAACGGCGTGCGCCTCTGCTCCATGGGACCGCTCGCGCAGGTCTACTGGCCGAAGATTCCTTCCAGCGAGCAAAAGGCGGCCTACGCCAAGCAACTGGTCGAAAACCATAGCGTGCCGTGGGCCCTCTACCGCACGGGGCGCGACGGCACGGTGCGCGCCGTCTCTGCCCGCACAGGAGACCAGCCGCTGCAAGACGTGCGCGATGCTCTTTGCGGCCCGCACCACCCCTTCCCCGAAGCAGTGATCCGCGACCTCGACTACCTCGTGCGCACGCCGCAGGCCGGCGACCTGGTGTTGAGCGGCTGGCGCCACTGGGCCAAGCCGATGACCTTTGCCAACGAACACGGCAGCCACGCTGGCCCCGGTCGACACGAGACCCACGGCTTTGCCCTGCTGCCGCCCATCGTGCACATCAAGCGCCCCTACCTGCGCCCCAGCGACCTGCACGACATCGCGCAGCACCTGCGCCATCAGGAAGAAGTCACGGATACCCGCATCCCCCGGATCGCTTTGCGCGCGCCGGACGAGGCCCCCAAGAGCATCAATGTCGGCAACATTCCCACGCTCGAACGCGCCTATCCGGCCCGTCGACTGCGCGTGATGACCTACAACGTGCACCATTGCCAGGGCATGGACATGCGGCTGGACCTGCCTCGGGTGTCCCGGATTATCCGTCGCTTTGCCCCCGACATCGTAGCCCTGCAAGAGGTCGATGTGGATGTCGAGCGTTCGCGCCGGACGCACCAGCCGCAGGACATTGCCGAGATGCTGGGCTACCACCACGAGTTTCTGCCGGTGCGCCCGCAGGGCGGCGGCAAATACGGCATCGCCCTGCTGAGCCGCGAGCAGCTGAAGGTATGCCGCGCCGCCAATTTCGACCAGGGGACCGAAGACGCCAAACGCGAAATCCGCGGCGGCCTTTGGGTGCAAGTCGAGGTCGAAGGCCAGAAGATCAACATTTTCAACACCCACTGGGGCCTCAATCCCGGGGAACGGGTGCGCCAGGCCAATCAACTGCTCAACAGCCATTGGCTGCAGCAGGTCGACGAGGATGAGCCGGTCGTGATCCTGGGCGACTTCAATGCCCTGCCCGAGACGGAAGCCTATCAGGTGATGTCGCGCAAACTGCGGGACGCCCAGCTGGAGCTGCCCCACCACGCGCCCTTGCCGACCCTGCCTTCCCTCAAACCGGTGGCCCGGATCGACCACATCTGGATCTCTCCCCACTGGAAGGTCCGGGCCATTGCGCGCCCCACCGATCGACAGACCCGCCTGGCCAGTGATCACCTGCCCCTGATCGCCGATCTCGAGCTGCAACAACCATGAGCAAGCAGTGGGTCTCGCGCATCTTCTGGGCCCTGTTGGCCGCCGCCCTCATCGGGCTTGGCGTCTATTTGTGGCAACACCACAACCTGACGGAGCAGGACGTGCAAGAGTGGGCACGCTCGGCGCATCCGCTCTGGGTCATCGGCATGATCCTGGTGCTGCCGATGTTCGGCTTTCCTATCTCGATCACGCTCTTCATCACCGGCGTGCGCTTCGGCTTCGGCTGGGGCATGGCCATCGTCACACTGGTCGTGCTGCTGCAGCTGCTCGCCGCTCTGCCCCTCGGTCGCGGGCCGCTGAACAGAGTCGCCCATAAATGCTTTGGCGACCGTGTGCACGCATTGCGCAATGCCAGCACCCGGAGCCAGGCGGTCATCACCTTTTTTACCACGCTGATCCCCGGGCCGCCCTACATCGGCAAGATCTATGGGCTTGCGGCGGCGCATGTGCCCCCGTCCATCTATCTCGGCATCGGCTGGCCCATCTTCGTCATCACCGCCGTTCCGCTGGTGGGGCTCGGCGGCGCGGCCTTCAACGTAAATGCCGATCGCATCCTGCTTTTCGTAGCGCTGGCCGCGCTCCTGGCCCTGGGTCTGCATTGGGTCCGCAAGCGCTGGGGCGGCAAAGCCGTTGCGAATGCAAGTTGAAGGATGGGCCCGCCACAGTCGTTGCAGTCTGCCTTGACACGCCGCACCTTCATCTTCCGCCGATGCGCTGTTAACCTGATATAGAAGGTTTTTGTTCACCGAAATCAGGATTGGTACAGGGCGCGCATGAGGAAGGGACACTTCCTCTACGAATCCTTTGCATTCCGTTTCCTATCATGGCCGACCTAGCTGACATGCTGGTGGATCGCCTGAAACAGCTGCGCGACGAGTGTCGCGAAAGTGCGTTCAAGCTCGAGTTCACCTCCCAACACCTCAAAGAGAAGTTCGCTGAGCTCTCCGCGCGGTTGGCTCAAATGACCGAACAGCGCCGCCAGTGCGAGCAACAGCTCGACCAACGTATCCGCAGCCTCGGTCACGACACCGCAGAGGGCGACTCCCTCATGACTTCCGTCAGCCATAGCTGGGACGAGTTGCGTGCCTCCATCGTGCCCCCGAAGGCGGACCACCTGCTGGAAAGCCTGATCGAACGCGAGACCCAGGCCTTGGCCACCTACGACGACGCGCTGCAAGAAGTCATGGATTCCACCACCCTGCAAATGGTGCTCGAGCACCGCGCCCACATCGAGATGTGCCTGCACGAGCTGCAATACCTGAAGCAGGATGGCGGCCCCGCCTTCACCTCGATGAGCCTTTAGAGCCTTTTCAGAATAAGAGCCCTGCATGACGACCTTTCGCCCGGCCTACCTACGCCAGTATCTGCAATTATTTCGCCTGCTGGCGCGCTACGGGCGGGCGCCGCTCAAACGGGATGACGTCTCGGCTGAAGAACCGCCCGAATCGCCGGAAAAGTTCGCGCGCGATCTCGAGTCCCTCGGCCCCACCTACATCAAGCTGGGGCAGCTGCTCTCCACCCGCCCGGAACTGCTGGCACCCGCTTACCGCGAAGCCCTCTCCCGCCTGCAGGACAAGGTGAAGCCTATCCCGTTCTCCGAGGTGGAGCAAGTGATCGAGCAAGACCTGGGTTCCAAACCGGACGCCATCTTCCACAACTTTGTGCGCGAGCCGGTCGGTAGCGGATCGCTTGCGCAAGTCCACTGCGCCCGGCTGCCCACCGGCGAAAGCGTCGTCGTAAAAGTCCAGCGCCCCAACATCCGCCAGCAGATCATGCGCGACCTCTCCGGGATGGAGTTGGTGGCTGAACAGCTGGATGCCCACACCTCGTGGGGAGCGCGTTACCACTTTGCGGATTTGATCCGCGAGTTTCGCCACCACCTCGCGATCGAACTCGACTTTTCGATCGAAGCCCGCTCCCAGAAGCACTTGCGAGAGAGCATCAACGCGTTTCGCAGCCTGTATGTGCCCTGGACGGTCGACCGCCTCTGCACGCCCCACGTGCTCGTGATGGAGCGAGTCGAGGGCGTGAAAGTCGGCAAGCTGGATGAGCAGGACCGCCTGCGCCTGCCGGGCGCGGAGATGATCGACGACCTCTTCCACGCCTATTTGCGCCAGGTGCTGATGCACGGCTTTTTCCACGCCGACCCCCACCCGGGCAACCTGTTGCTGACCAAACAGGGGCGGCTCTGCATCATCGACTTCGGCCTTTGCGCCCGCTTCAGCCCCGACCTGCAGGAAAACCTGCTCCAGTTTATCCTCGCGCTCTCCGAAGGCCGCGGCAAGGACACGGCCCAGATGGCGATGAAGATCGGCCAGGCCGGACCCGCCTTCGACCGCTTCAGCTTTGAGCACGACGTCAGCCGCATCGTGCTGGCCCAGCGAGACGCCCCCGTCTCCATGCAGTCGATGGGCGAGACCGTTTTCTCACTGATTCGCACCTGCGCGGAGCATTACGTGCGCCTGCCGGCCGAGATCAACCTGCTGGGCAAGACGCTGATGAATCTGGATCTGGCCGCGATGAAACTGCACCCGGACTTCATCCCGGCGTATGCCGTGCGGCACCACGCCAAGGAAGCCGTAGCGAACAAGATCAAGGACTCCGCCAGCCTGCCCCGCATCCTCCAGCAGAGCCTGGAGTGGAAGGACTTGATGGAGCAGACGCCCTCACGGCTCAACCGGCTCCTCAATACGCTTTCGGACAACCGCATCGGCCTGAAGGTGGACGCGATCGACGAAAACTTCCTCATGGAGGGCTTTCAGAAGATCGCCAACCGCATCACCATCGGGATTATCCTCGCCGCCATCATCATCGGCGCCGCCTTGTTGATGCGCGTGAAGACCAGCTTTACCCTTTTCGGCTATCCGGGGCTCGCGATTATTTTTTTCCTGGCGGCCGCCCTGGGCGGGCTGGGGCTGATCATGGAGATCTTGATCGGCGACCGCAAAAAATCCCGCCGTTCCAGGGTTTAGCGGAACCGGCAGGAGAAAGGGATGCTCCCACGACCCGTTTTTAGCGAGACAGGTGGGGATAAGCCCAGCCACCGATGACGATCAGCAGCGCCAAGCCGCAGTGCGCGATGCTCATCAGCACGGCCGCGCTGGCCATGTCTTTGATGCGCTTGGCATACGGGTGCCGTTTGAGCGAAATGTAGTCGACCGTCCATTCGAGCGCGCTGTTCAGCAGCTCGACGATCATGACGGCAAAGATCGAGGCCAGCAGGTAAAGAGTGCTACCGAGGCTCAGCGGCAGCAACAGAATCAGCGGTACCAGGATCGCCGCCGCCCAGACTTCCTGCCGAAAGGCCTCCTCATGACGATACGCGGCCCCGAAACCCTGGGCCGAAAACTGGAACGCCGCCACCAAACGAGCCAACCCGCTCTTGGGAGCGAGCTCCGGGGCGGCCTGTTCCGTATGGCTCTCCTTGGAAGGAGGTGGAGCGAAGCGGTCGGCGCCGCGCTCGTCCGGGCTCATGACGGTAAGGGATTGGACTGTCGAACTGAAAGATATGCCAGGGCTACCGCTACTTTTTGGCGATAACCCACACGGCGTGAATGATGCCTGGGATGTAACCCAGGAGGGTCAACAGGATGTTGAGCCAGAAGTGCATGCCGAAGCCGACCTGGAGAAAGACGCCGACCGGCGGCAAAATGATGGCGAAGATGAGGCGGATAATATCCATAAAGCTTTAAGCGGGGATGGCGGCCGGTTCGAGACGGGCTTCGGCTCGGACGGCCAGACGTTGAAATTCTTCGAGAGCGGCCAGTTCGTCTTCGGCGGCAAAGCGCAGGCGCTCCGCGACTTCCGGCTGATCCAGCTCTTCGGCGATAGACTGAGTGGCGCTATAGAGAGCCTGCTTCAGTTGGGACAGGGCAGACACTAGAGAGACGATGCCCCGATCCTTGACCTTCGGATCGCCTTCACTCGACACCAGCTCTTCGACTTCGATCATGAAAGCTTCGGAGGGAATGCAGCGACCGCCGATCTGGACGGTGTCGAGCTTCTCGAAGCACGTCGTCAGGCGACGCAGATTCTTCATGCTCAGGTCTTCGTAATGGGCGAGCGCCAGAGCCAAAGTGTTCGAGTTCGCGACCGTGCGCAGCGCGGGAATCGTGTCCGACATCTTGTCTTCGCAATCCCAGTGATTGCGCAGACGTTGGATCAGGAGATTCTGGAGATTTTGCAATTTCATGGCGGGAGAGAGGTCTATTTAAAGTTCGTTATACGCCCAACAAACTAGTCGTTGGCATTCTCGGCCGCATTTTCGATCGCATCTCCCGTCGCCTGGACGTCTTCACCAAAGCCTTCGGAAGTGTTGCAGCCCACGATGGAAAAGAGCACCCCAGCGATGCCCATGAAGAATAGAATATTACGCATTTTCATAGTGACCCCATATATTGCCAGATGTGTACCAACCCACCAAAACACAAGCTAAACACCTGACCATCACGCGTTTTTATGTTGATCACGAAAGTCGTATCCCGGCATTTTGCAGCTCTACCCGATGGCCAAGTGCAACCTGCATCCAAACAGAAAAGCCGCCCGGATGACCCAGACGGCTTCGCGATAAAATCTTACTGAGGAAGGGCTGTAACTAAGCGTTGTCCTCAATCGTATTTTCGGCGCGCTGGAAGGATTGCTGCATCTTGTTCCACGCATCGCCCACGCCACTCTTGAATTCGTCCCAGTTTTGCTCGGTCACATCACCGGCACGTTCAAGGCGCTGATCGAGGTTGGCCTTGGCATCTTCAAGGTCGTTCATGGCTTCGTCGAATTCCGCCTTGGCTTCGCCGGACAGCTCACTGCCACGCTCGCGCAACTGATCCATCTGGGATTCCAGATGATCGCCCGCCTCACTGAGCTCGTTGGTAAAGTCTTCGCTGTGATCGGCAGAGTAATCCTGCACGTCGTTCCAGGCCTGCTTCAGGTTCTGGCCCATGTTCTGGGCGGCATCCTGCGCCTGATTGCCCCACTGGCGGGCGGTGGATTCCGCCTGGTTGCCCATGCGCTCGGCCGCGTTTTCCATGTTATTGCCAGCCTGTTCCATGTTTTCGGCGACTTCTTCAGACTGATCCTGGCTGCCGTACTCGGCGGTTTCTTCGCGATCGTTGCAGCCGGCGAGTCCAAGACCGAGCAGGGCCAGCGTAGAGAGGAGGTAATAACGATTTTTCATCATTCGGTTGGGTTTTGAATGGGTCTTGCGCGCCCGCCCCGAAAAAGGAAGCGGCACACATAGCTTCGGGCACGTGCGGTGCGCACAGCTCGAAGCCTTTGACGTTGCTTCTTTTGCCGCTCTCATGCCAACACGAGACAGAAACATTGTAAGTAATTATTTAATAAGGTCTTCCACCGATAACCAAAGCACCTTGGTCCCTTTTGTCATGCACAATGCATCTATTTGCCCTGTCGCCACTATCTAGCTCTGTCGGAAGAAGATCGGCACGAGCCTTGCGTCACGCGTGGCGTGTCCAGTCAGCCTCAATACCAACGCCGCGTGCGAGAAGAGCGCCTTTTCGCCGCCCCCAGCGCAGCCTCCGTCTATCAAGCCGTCTACACCGAGGGCGAAAACGAGCTACACCGCCCGGTGACGCAGCTCTTTTGGTCGGCTCTCGGCGCGGGCATCGCCATGGGGTTTTCGTTTGTCACCGAAGCGGCGCTCTCGGCACACCTGCCGGAAACGTCTACCTGGCCTCAACTGATCACCAAGTTCGGCTACTGCATCGGCTTCCTGCTGGTCATCCTCGGACGGCAACAGCTGTTTACCGAAAACACGATCACGCCAGTGCTGCCGCTCTTCAAACACTGTGGGCTGGCGGAGCTGCGCAACGTGGCCCGACTCTGGGCCACTGTGCTGTTCGCCAACCTCGTCGGCGCCTTCTGCTTCGCCGCAGTCGTCCACTACACCCAGCCCATGCCGGAGATCATGATGGAGCGGGCGCACACCCTCGCCACGCACGTGGCCGAAAAATCATTTGCGCGCAACCTCGTCGGCGGCGTCTTTGCCGGCTGGCTGATCGCATCGCTCGTCTGGCTGCTGCCCTTTGCCGGCCCCTCCCGCGTGCCGATGATCATCATCGTCACCTACGTGATCGGCCTCGGTTCCTTTTCCCACGTCGTGGCGGGCTTCGTCGAGACCAGCTACGCCTTCCTGTCGGGCGAGATCGGCCTCGGCCACATGTGGTTCGGCTTCTTCCTGCCCACCCTCACGGGCAATATCCTGGGGGGCACAGCCCTCGTGGCGGCCATCAACCACGGTCAGGCCGCCCAGCCGCCAGAGGAGGCCTGAACTCGCGGAAGGAGCGAGCCTATTCCGTCAGGGCCGGCTCGCGCGGGATCTCATGCTCCCCTTCCACGAGCACGCCTTCCTGCTCGTGGCGAGGATAGCCGCGCGGTAGCACGATTTGCACGCTCATGTGGTGGTCTTCCCGGCGCACCGCCATCTGGCCGCGCAAGGCTTCGCTCAGCCGGCGGACGATCGCCAGGCCCAGGCCATCGCCCTCATGACTCTCCACCTCACCGTCCACGGAGGGAGCTTCCGCCTCTGCGGCATCGGGGAAGTGATTGTGCACGGTCAATCGCCACAAGTCGTCGTCCACCACTTTCCATTCGATACGGATCTGCCCCCGCGGGGTAAACTTGAACGCGTTGTGCAGGAGATTCTGCAAAATACGGCCCAGCTTGAGGGGGTCCGTCTCCACCGTGAGATCCGGCGGGCCGCGCAGGTCAAACTCGATCTTGCCTTCGTTCAGCGTCATGAACGGCTCGGCCGCCTGGCAGACGAGGGGCTCGATGGTCGTGTCTTCCAGTGAGATCTCCGGCTCCTCCGCCTCGAGCGACGTCAGCTCGCGCACCTCGTCGAGCAGACGCAGGGCCGTTTCCAGGCCGAGGCTCAGGACCTCGGTCAGGCGACCGTTCTGCTCGTCGGGCCCGATCGCCTTGAGGCGATTCGTGACGCGGGTGAGGATCGACAAGTTCCCGGAGAGATCATGGGCAAACTCCAGGAGCGACTCCCGCTGGTAACGTCCCACCCGGTCGAGCAACGACATGTGCTGCTCCAGGTCGCCCAGGCGACTTTGCGCCTCCCCCTGACGCAACTTTTCAAACTGGTTCACGCTCTCACCGACGCCGGTCGAAATCAGCTCGGAGATCACGCCGTAGGTAACCCGCAAGACCTCTCCGTCAAAGGTCTCTTCATGCCTCAGGATGTAGTCCAATACATGAAAAACGGCGCCGCGCAAATGGTGCCAGTCCCGCACCAGGCTGCCCAGATGGTAGCCCTGGTGCCAGCGCTGTCGGCCATGTTCGCGTAATTTCTCCGGCAGTTCCGGCATCCACGGAGCGTGGGTCCGCCGCTCTACCTTCTTTTCTGCATAGTCATGCAAACGTTGCTCGACGAGATCGAGAAAGGCAGGTATATGGTCGTAAAACTGACGGCGGGTCAACAGAGGCCGCCCCGGGTTCTTTTCTTGTTCGGAGCGGTTTTCCCACTCCTTCAGGATGTCGGGGCGATGAGAGCGCAAGCGCTCTACCAGCCGCTTGAGTTGCATGTGGTGCGACATTTTTAAAAGTGAATATGCCAAATTATAGATGCGAACGACATTGCGCCGGAGGCTTCGTCTTCTGACAGTAGTCAGAAGCCTTTCTTCCTGAGCCGTGGCTGTTTACAGATGAGCATTAGAATAGGGATCGTTGATAACCACCCCGTGGTCTTGTTGGGACTCCAGACGCTTCTGGAGGAGCAACAGCTTTTTCAAATTGTCTGGACGGCCGACAGCGCCGATCAGGCTTTGGCGGAACTTCGCGTCCGCCCGGTTGACATCGTGCTGGTCGACCTGAGGATGCCGGAAGTCTCCGGACTGGATCTCTTGCGAAAAGTCCAGTCGTCGGCCCCGGATACAAAACGCGTCATTCTGTCTGCCTACGCGTATGCGCAGGAAGTGAAGGAGGCCTTCCGCCTGGGCATCCATGCCTACTTCACGAAAGACGATCCCATCGAAGACGTCGTGGCGGGCCTCCTGCGAGTAGCCCAAGGTGAGGTGGTCATCAAACCGGAGCATCAGTCGTTCATTGAGGATGACTTTCGCAATCCATTGAGCCCGCGTGAGCGTGAGATCCTGCATCTGCTGGCCAAAGGATATTCGAACAAGATGATCGCTTCCGAGCTATCTTTGACCCAAGGCACCGTAAAGGCCCATGTCATCCGGCTGTTTCAGAAGCTGAATGTTCACAGCCGTACCGAAGCGATCAAGAAGGGGCTCAAGGAAGGCTACTTCTCCGTCGATGATCTGGGCTGATGCCGCCTGGCAAAAGCAACCCAAACCCACGGGATCGGATCTCCTGCATCGATTCATGGCAGTAGATGAACAGGAGGCATGCCAATTCTGCCTCAATCGGCTTATTCGTGCGCAAACAAAGGGGAACCTGGGCTACAAACCCCGGATTGCCTTACCATAACGTCTGCGAAAGGGCTTTGCGATATACGGAAACGCCGTGCAGTTAGCGCGATGATCTGGCGCGCTCGCGGGTTAATCGTTCAAATTGCACGAGACGACGCTCGAGGTCACGCATCGCGTTGTGGACTTTATAAGCGTTATTGCCGCAAGTAAGTCTATCGGATTCAACTTCTTGGCAGAGGTCATGATACAGCGCTTCCACCGATTCGTAGGCACTGAGTGCACGATCTGGGAGGCGCGAACGGATGCGTTGAAGCAGGGCAAGACTAGTAGGATTGGGCGACATCGGAGGCAAACTTTACGACCGATACCCCCTAGCCCTCAAACGCAAAATCACGTATAGGGTAAAGTATAGATGCGTATGAAGGCCCTGCGTTATCAGCTCAGGGTTAAACGGATGTAAAGGTGAGGGAAAGCTACACTAATGACAGCACCAACCCCAGTATGGTGCCAAAAATAACGTGGGCTACGGTGTGCACAACGCCTACTTGCATGCTCGCCCGCCGGTAGTTATCCGGCAGGGTTTCGGCGGTTCCGTACATCAAGGCGAAGGCCACCGTGATCCCCTGGTAGAAACCAAGACCTGCGCCCATCAAAGTGCCGGCCAAAACGCTGACATCGCCGAACCAACTCAGCGCGAGCGCGTAAAGCAGACCGAAGACAGACCCAAGGCCCAAATGGATCAGGAGAGAAATGTAGCTACTGCCCTGCGGGTTGTGTTGGATGACAACCGACACCACGCGCACCATATCTACATCGATAGAGGGCGAGAGACTGACGAGGCGCATGAACCAATGCATGATCAGCGCCGCCCCAGCTCCCGCCAGGATTGCAATCAGAATTTCACCTCCCGTCATCGTTCAAGCCTCCTCAGCGATCGGTGGGCTCGTCATCTTGTGCTTCGTCCTGGGCATTTTCTGCCTGCTCATCCGAAGCGGCTTCGACGCCTGCATCGACCATGTTTTCACGGACCAATTGCTCGTCCGTGGTAGGCGGGAGCGTATTCTCGTCTTGCTCTTCTTGAGGCAACGAAGCTGGATCCCGCGCCTGCGCGGAATCCAGCGGCTGTTTTTCTGGAACTGACATCTAAACTAATTCGTTCTCTGCGCGATTGCGCTTAACAACTAGACGGTTGGGGTGCGTCCGCGGACGGCACCAGCGATGAGCGAAATGATCAACAGCACGAGGAAGACGAAGAAAAGGATCTTCGCGATCCCGGCGGCGGCACCCGCGATGCCCCCAAAGCCGAGAGCGGCTGCAATAAGGGCGACAACAAAAAATACAATGGACCAGGTAAGCATTGGTAAAACTCCTTGTTATTGGTTTGCCCTTCAATAATGCGAATCCCATGCCAATTCACATAAAATACCCGTTAAACCATTGGTATACAGTATTTTGAAACATATTCAGAAACCACATAAATAACGTTTTATGGCAGGTTGCACTTCAGCTTGCAGGGGATTCGTGCAACAGGCTGAGGCGGTTTAAAACTCGAAGGACACGGCGCTGCTTCAACGCCGTGTCCTTCAGCTATATCTATGATCTGACGGGTCCCAACTTCCTCGCTTCTCTAGGCTAACAAAGATTTGGCTGCTTCGTATTTTTCAGACAGCAAAGACCATTCCGATTCCAGCCGAGCCATGATTTCGCTCCAGGCGTCCTTCGGTTTTTCATCCGGATGCGTCGACTGGTAAACCTCGATGGTCTCGGCATAAACTTCCAACATACGCTCTGCACAGACTTTACGATCAAACTGCTGGGCGGCCTCCCGTGCCTGGCGGGAATACGCCCGACGGGTTTTGTCGTCGGTCATCATTTCGAGAATGGTAGCGGCAAATTGCTCCTCTGAGGTCGTTTCGGGCAAAACGCGCCCCGAATAGCCGTCTTTAATGCAATCCCGCGCGCCCGGCGCATCGATCGCCAGCACCGGGGTGCCTCCTGCAAACGATTCGGCCAGTACGATGCCCTGCGTATCAGTCTTGGAGGCAAAGACAAACAGGTCCATACCCGCGTAGGCGTCGACCACGTCCTGCCCCTTCAGCACGCCGGTGTGCACAAAGCGCTCACCCATACCGGCCTCCCGCAGCGATTCCTGGATAGGCTCCACGAGCTCCCCTTCGCCCACGAGCAGGAAGTAAAGCTTTGGGTCCTGCGCCATCGCCTGCTGAACCGCGTCGGCTACATAATCGAGGTTCTTTTCGCGATTGAGGCGGCCCACCTGCCCCACGACGCGCGCGTCAGTCGGGATATTGTAGCGCTGCCTAAAGCCCTCACGGTCGCCATTACTGAAGTCGCTCACCTGAATCCCAGTCGGGACCACCCGCACCGGCTTGCTGATGCCGCGCTCCTCCAGGAGCTTCTTGATACTCTCGGTCGGTGCGATAACCAGATCGCACAGATTGCCGTATTGCACGGAAAGTGTCGCGGCAAAGCGGCGGGTATTTTCGTTATCCACCATGAAGTAGTGCGCATAGCGCTCGTACAGCGTGTGGTGGGTAAAGATCAACGGCGCGCGCCACTTCCGCGCCATACGCAGGGCGGTATCCCCCAACAGAAACGGCTGGTGTGCGTGCACGATGTCGGGCTGGATCGCTTCCATCCAGTGGTCGATCAGGCTCGGCGTCGGAAATTGAATCGAAAAGTTTTTCTCGGTAATCCCCGTGATGGCAGGTACCCGCAAGACGCCCCGACTGGTGCGGACCGGCTTGCCGTTTTCATCACGAGCCTCCGGTGTAATAATGCGGTTGAAATGCCCCAGCTGGGCAAAGTCTTCGCAGAAGGTCTGCACCGACTTTTCGATACCTCCCACCAGGGGGAAGTAGGTGTTGGTAAACATCGTGATGTTCATGTGAGCGTAGGAGAAGAATGGCGCGCGCCGAGGCTTCCAGCAACTCCGAGCGCTGATTTCCTTCAGTGGAAATGCGGCGCAAGACGGACGCGGCGGACAGCCTTCCTGTTCTTGAGGTTCTTCATACGCCAGAAGCATGCCAGCATCTTCTTTAAGGATAAATACCCAATATATTCGACCATACTTCAACCTAACAGCCTATCAACGCTAGCGATAATACAACGCCACAGGACCTTATAACGCAGCATAGTGCAATTCACCAAACCTGCCGCATTGCATCTTGCTGCTAAGCGATTTTTCACGACACCTCTTGAGGTTATTGCAAAGCATCGCCCTCAGCGGAAAACCATCATGCGAATCGCATATTTCACCCGACAGAGATCCACACCGAAATGCACAACATTACGCATATCGTTTATAAACAGATATTAACAAACACATGGGCTAATGTGGCATGGGATAGGCCCTAAGGGAACTGCTAAACCCAGAACACAGTAGCATCATGAAAAACACTAGCCGTCTTCTCGCTATCGGCCTACTGGGCCTTCTCCCTTCTCTCGCCTTTGCACAATCAGGCGTCAATGAATTCGACGTGCCGACGCCCCTGCAGCCCGATTACTCCGGGAATCAGGTAGACCGCGTCACCGGTTCGCCCGCGCAAGTCGAACGCGCTGTGGTCGCACGGCTCAACGCGACCTGGCGGAACCGGGCCGACTTGTTTCAATTCTACGATTTCAAGCTCCGCCAGGACTACGACAACCTCGCCATCCAGTTTTCCAATGGACGTATCCTTATCCACGGAGTCGCCGCTAACGAACGTGCCCGCGATACCCTCGTCAGCGACGTTGCTGCCCTGACTTCCTATGAGGTCGAGAGCCGCATCCGCATCCGCGGCTAAAACGCCCGCCATTTTTTCAAGCTAGAGAACTTGGGAGCCCGGTGACTTACGTTGCCGGGCCTTTTTCTTGGGCGGTTGAGGAATCTTCTTTACACCTCCTGCCCCGGTTCCAGACTGAAGGACGGTTTCCCAAGGCCACCCCCAAGTGCTCCAGACAAACCAGGGTTGCGTTTCTGCGTCAGCCCCGCTTTATTTATCGACTCTCCATTTGAATCGACTGCCAGCGCGAGCACTATGGATATATTGCAATCTTATTGGCGCATGGAGTACGTGACGGCGGCTCCAGAAAAGAAATCAAACAACGACCGTTTGTTTGAAGAGTTGCCGCAAAAGGACGACCGGGAAGCGCTGATCGTATATCGGGGCGAGCACCATTACATGATCCTCAACCGTTACCCTTACAACCCGGGGCACCTCATGGTGATTCCCTATCAAGCGGTTGCGCAATTGAAGGAACTCAGCGTCGAAGCCCGCGCGGAGATGATGGAACTGATCGTTTACGCGCAGGACATGCTCACACGCGCGATGCAGCCCGACGGCTTCAACATCGGCTTCAATATCGGCAAGATCGCGGGCGCGGGCATTCCCCACCACCTGCACGGCCACATCGTGCCCCGCTGGGGTGGCGATACGAATTTTCTTCCCGTCATCGGGAAAACCCGCACCCTGCCTCAAGCGCTCGAAAAAACCTGGGAGCGCCTCAAGGAGTGTCTCTAAATGGCAGAGCAAACCTTATATTTCCAGAATCCCCGGCTCCTCTCCGAGCTTTATTGCAGCGACGAAAGCCTGCTGCTGGCGGTGGAGGAAAACCTGGGCGTCCAGGTGGTGACGCGTGACGACTGGATCCAGTTCACCGGCTCAGACGAAGCGGTGAGCAAGGCGACGGACTTCTTCGACATCCTGCGCCTCGCGCGCGAGCAAGGAATCCGCATCACCATCAGCGACTACCGCAACACCTTCAGCGAAGTGCTGCAGGGCAACGCGGATGAACTGCGTCGCGTCTTTGCCGACCCGCTGGTGCTGCAGTTCAAGCGCAAGAGCGTCGTGCCCAAGACGATCAACCAGAAGCGCTACCTGCAGGAGATCCGCGAAAAGGAGGTCGTCTTCGGCATCGGGCCAGCCGGCACGGGCAAGACCTACCTCGCCGTGGCCGCCGCGCTGGATGCGCTCTTCAACGAGCGCGTGGAGCGCATCATCCTCACCCGCCCCGCCGTCGAGGCCGGTGAAGCGCTGGGCTTCCTGCCGGGCGATTTGACGGAAAAGATCCTGCCCTACCTCCTGCCCCTTTACGATGCAATCTACGACATGCTGGGCCAGGCCGACGGGCGCCGCCTGATCGGGCTGGACCAGGAGAAGCGCGACGACCGCAGCGAGCGCATCTCCAAGATCGAGATCGCGCCCCTCGCCTATATGCGGGGCCGCACCCTTTCCGACGCCTTCGTCATCCTCGACGAGGCGCAGAATACGACCCATGAGCAGATGATGATGTTCCTGACGCGTCTCGGGAACAACAGCCGCATGGTCATCACGGGCGACAAGACGCAGATCGACCTCCCCCGCAGCAAGGTCTCGGGCTTGCGCGAGGCCGAGCGCATCCTCCACGGAGTACCGGGAATCAAATTCCACTACTTCGAAGGACGCGATGTCGTCCGTAATCCAATCGTGCAGCGCATCATCGATGCCTACCAGGAGGATGCCGACAGCCAGCTCCCCGGGGCGCATCCCCGCCGTTCCAACAGCGGCGCGCCCCATCCGGCTGCTGCGGCTGACATCTCATGACCCTTTTCCGCAAGTCCAAGAAGGCCCAGGCCGAAGCCAACCGTCGCAAGCGGTTGAAGGCACCGCGCGTAGAGCCGGTCCAGCAACGCGGCCCGCAAGGCAGTCTGCTGGACACCGGCATCTTTGCCCTGTTTGCCCTGCTGGCGGTCATTATCTGCTTTGTCGGGCTCTCCCCCGCCGGCCCCGTCCTGCAGGTGGGTCAGGTCGCCCGTATCCGCGTCGTGGCGGAGCTGCCCTTCTCCTACCAGAGCGAATTGCTGCGCGAGGACCGCGTCGAAGCGGTCAAACGCACCGTGCCGCCCGTCTTCCGGGTGGATATGGGCAAATTCGAGCAGTATGAGGGCTACATTACGGACACGCTCGACAAGCTTTCCAGCTACGCCCAGCTGCCGCAGGGGGCGACGAACGACCTCACCGCGCTGACGGCGGACGACGTCAACCACTTCCTCGAAGCGACCGACGAGGGCAACCCCTACCGGCTCAACGCAAGCGACTTTGCCACGTTCTTTAACAAGTTGCCCGCCGAACGCCGCCAGGAGGCCATCCAGGAGGGGCTCGTGCTGATGCGCGACCTGCTGGAGACAGGGATCTACAACTCCGAAGACGGCTCGTTTCAGGCCGCCCAGGGCCGTCTGCGCTTTTTCGACGTGCACGACAAGGAGGGCCGCCTGCAACAGGTCGAGATCCTCAGTCTGGAAGACGCCCTGCGCTCGCTGCGCATCAACCTGACCGCTCTCGACATCCCGCGCGAGGTCTCGATCAGCCTGTTCCGCCTGTTGCGCCCCGGCCTGCAGCCCAACATCGTCTACGACGAGGCGCGCACCCAGGACCGCATCGACAAGGCGGTCGCCGCGATCGAACCCGTCCAGGTCGACGTGCGCGAGGGTGAGATCATCATCGAGCCCAACACGACCGTCACCGACCTGCAGAAGGAGCAGCTCGAAGCCTACCGCAAGGCCTTGCGCGCGAGCCGCATCTCCCAGGTAGGCCTCGAAACGCTGCTGATCGAGCGCATGATCATGACGATCATCATCGTCGCCGGCGCCGCGCTCTACCTGCACACCTTCCACCAGGCCTACGCCGACAACCGCCGGTTCATCGTCACCGCCGGTTTCGCCATCCTTTTCAACCTCGGGCTGATCCGCCTGATCTACGAGCTGGGCACCGGGCCGCTGGCCGAGAGCAATCCGCTGTTGCCCTCGCTCGCGCCCTTCCTCTTTCCGGTGGCGCTGGGGCCCATCCTCATCGCGATCCTCGTCGGCACGGGTCCCGGTATTCTCGCCGCGGCGCTCATTGCGGTGATGACGGCCATGATGGGCGGTAACTCCCTCGCCATGCTGATCGCCGCGCTGCTGTCGTCCCTCATCGGGATCTACTCCAGCCGCCGGATCCAGTTGCGTGCCCGCGTGGTGCGCGCCGGCTTCCTCACTGGTATGGCCATGGCCATCTTTGCCGTGCTCGTGGGCCTGCGCGACGCCCAGGAGCCGGCCGTGATCGTCTACCAGATCATCGCCGCCCTCTTCACCGGCCTCGTCACAGGCATTACCGTGGTCGGCCTGCTGCCCATCGGCGAATCCATCTTCCGCTACACCACCGACATCACCCTGCTGGAGCTGACGGACTTCAATCACCCCCTGCTGCGCAAGATGCAAATGGAGGCGCCCGGCAGCTATCACCACAGCCTGATGGTGGCCAACCTGGCCGAAAACGCCGCCGCCCGCATCGGGGCCAATCCCCTGCTCTGCCGCGTCTGCGCGCTCTTTCACGACATCGGCAAGCTGGCCAAGCCCGAATACTTTACCGAAAATCAGCGCGACGGTTACAACCCGCACCTGGAGCGTAACCCCTCCATGAGCGCCCTGGTGATCAAGAGCCACGTGAAGGAAGGCGTGCAACTGGCCAAGCAGAACCGCCTGCCCAAGGTGATCCTCGACGTTATCCGCCAACACCACGGCACCAGCCTCATCCAGTATTTCTATTACAAGGCCATTGAGCAGCAGAAGGAAGCCGTAGTCGAAGATCCGACCGGCCGCACCCCGCGCATCGAACTGGACAAGGTCAACGAAGACACCTACCGCTACGAAGGCCCGACGCCCCAGTTCACCGAGAGCGCCATCATCATGCTGGCCGACTCCATCGAGGCCGCCAGCCGCAGCTTGCGCAAGGTGACCCCGCAGAGCGTGGAGGAACTGATCGAGAAGATCGTAAGCGCCCGGATTGAAGACGGCCAACTCGACGCCACGCCGTTGACCTTCCGCGACCTCAAGAAATTGCGCGAGAGCTTCGCCTTCACGCTGCTCAACAGCCTGCATGCCCGCGTCGAATACCCCAAGGAAACCGACAGCGGCGGCGACAAGAAGAAGGCCTCCAAGACGCGCGCGCCCTTCCCGCCCGACACCGATACAGCCGCCACGGCTGAGAGCAAGGCCGCCAAGGAAAAGACCAGCGGGGGTGGCCTGCCCAGCCAACAGCCGGCACCTTCCGCCCCTCGCCGATAATTTATGCCGCGCACGGTAGAGATTGTGAACCGCGTCCACGGGCTGGAGCTCGCCGAAGAGGACTTTGCCCAAATCATCCACCGGCTCGACGCGCTCGAGCAGTGGTCGGTACCCGACGGCGATCTGGGCCTCGCCATGATCGAGCTCGAGGAATGCCAGCAGTTGCACGCCGACTTTTTCGGTGACCCCTCCGCGACCGACGTCATGACCTTCCCTGGTGAGGAAGACGACTACGCGGGCGACATCGCGGTCTGCGTGCCCTTTGCGGCCGAGGAAGGCCCGCAGCACGGCTTCAACCTGCGCCAGGAAGTGACCCTCTACGTGGTCCACGGCTGGCTGCACCTCGCCGGGCTGCGCGACGATACGCCCGAGCACATCCAGGCCATGCGATCAGCCGAAGCCGTCTGCCTGGAAGCGATCGGACGCGAGCAACTCTGGCCGGAACTGCGGTGGACTCCCGCCGGATAAAGTGAGGGGGACTTGCCAAGCGGGCCCGGCCCTACAAGTCTAGAGCACGATGGTATTCAAGCCGCTGCGCAGTTGGTTTATCTCCGGCCTGCTTCTGCTCGCTCCGGTGGGAGTGACGTTGTTCGTCTTCAACCTCCTGATCAAGCGGGTAGGCGTGCCGGTGCGCGAGCTGTTCGATGCCTGGATCACGCCCGAGTTGCTCGAAAACCCGTTTGTGGAGCTGGGCCTCAACATCGCGTCCCTCCTGTTGGTGGTCGTGCTCGTGGCGATGCTGGGCTGGTTCTCCCAACTCTTGCTGGGGCGCGTCTTCGTCAATTTCTTTGAGCGGATCGTGGACGGCCTGCCCGTAGTGCGCAGCCTCTACAACTCCGTCAAGCAGATCCGCGATACCTTCGTGCAGCAGCAAAAGGCCGTCTTCCAGAAGGCAGTGCTGATCGAATACCCGCGCAAGGGCGTGTGGGTGCTCGGCTTCCTCACCAGCGACGGCCGGGGTGAAGTCCAGTTCCGCACCGAGGCCGAACTGGTCAACGTCTTCGTGCCCACCACGCCCAACCCGACCAGTGGATTCCTGCTCATGGTGCCCAAGGAGGAGGTAATCGAGCTCGAGATGTCGATCTCCGACGCCATGAAGGTCATCATCTCCGGAGGGGCCGTTACGCCTCGCTTCGACCCTGTGACGGGTACCAGCACCCCTGCGCCCGATCCGGCCACCATCGCTCCGCAGACACCGCCCACGGAACGCCAACCCTAAGTCACCATGCCCGGGCAGGAGTGGACAGACGAAGTCCTGGTGCTCGGCCGCGAAGCCAGCGGCGAAGCCCACCTGCGTACCTGGTGCTTTTCGCGGGAAAACGGACGGATTCTCGTGATGCAGCGCGCGGCCACCCGCAAGGGCAAGGCGCTGGCCTCACTCGACCTGTTCGACCACGCAGAGGTGAGGCTGGAACGCCGTTCCACCACGGGCGCCGGCTTCCTCAAGGAGGTTCGCCACATCGCCCAGCACGAGGCCCTGGCCCAGCACTACGGGTCGTTTCAGGCCGCCGCCACCTGGAACCGCTGGGTGCGGGACAATCTGCCGACTGAGCAGCCCGACCCGGACTTGTTCGCGTTGACGCTGCAGACCTGGCAGGCGCTCATCCGCAGTCACCGTCCCGCCCTGGTCCTGCTCAAGGCCCTCTTTCGCTGGACCCGCCACGAAGGCTATCCCGTCGCCGAGGGCTGGCTGGCCGGGTTGCCTTCCGCCGAACGGGAAGAGGTCTACCAATGGCTGAGCCGACCGTTGGCCGAGCTCGAAGTGGGCGACGACGCCGTCCGGCCCTCCCTCCAGCAACTGCAGCGGTTTCTGGAACATCACGCCGACCTGCGCCTCATTGGTTAGCTAAAATTTAACCTAATGCTTACACCGGTAACGGTAAATCCGATTGCCAGTCATGGTTTTGCGGCTATCGTCGAAACCCGAGATGAGCACCTGCCTGCGCCTGCTTGCGACCACTGCTGCTGCCTTTTGCTTCCTTCCTTTCGCCTACGCTCAAGATGTAGCCGAGGCACCGCCTTCCGATGTGCCCACGGCACCGGCGTCGGACGCACCCGGCCCCGAGAACGCTCCCGCCGGGGCTGAAAAGCCGACCGCCAAGGGCACCATCGAAATCACTCAACCCACCCCGCCTCAGACGGACGAAACGGCCGCCAAGATCGTGGACCTCGTGGTGCAGGCGCTGGGGGGCCGCACCGCGATCGAGAAGATCCACAGCCTCAAGACCGTCGCCGAAGTCGTCGAACCGACCCAGGAATACACGCTCACGAGCTTCTATCAGTTGCCCGGGAACTACCGCGAAGAGTTTTACCGTTATCACCTCGGCTGGGAGCACCTGAATTTCATCACGACCGACGGCCAGTATGGTTGGAGTCGCGAGCTGAAGCCCGAACCCAAGCCGGGCGCCTACGTGAAGGGCAAAGAGTTGCGCGAGTTGAAGGAAAAGGCAGACCTGCACGGCCCCTTCATCGACTACGAAGACAAAGGCATCGTCTTTTCCTACGCGGGTGAAACGGAGGTCGCGGGGCGCAAGGCCTACATGCTCGACGCCCGCCTGAACAAGGAACGCACCGACCGCTACTACATCGATGCGGAGCGCTTCATCCCCCTCGCCATCCAATCACCCGACACCTTTGCGGGCAAAACGCTGCCAGCCGTCTTCTTCATCAAGCGCTACAAGAGCTACGACGGCGTCATGTTTCCGGTGGAGATCGTGGCGCGGGCCGACGGCAAGAGCTATCGTACCACCACCGTGACCCACGTGACGGTCAACCCCGATCTCCCGACCAGCCTCTTTCACATCCCGCACCAGCGCCTGTTGCGCAGCCGCCCGGAAGCCCCGACCACGCCAGACCAAGCCTCTCCGGAAATCGAGGGCGTCTATCGCCGCAAGTAGGCCCGGCTCAGCTCAGCAGGCCCATCAGCCCGGCAAAGGCGAAGATGCCGAGCGCGATCAGCACGACCTTTTGCAAGACTTTGTGCAAGAACACGATCTTGAACGAACGGACTTGATCCTTCACCGATGAAAGCGCGGGCAGGACCAGCGCCATCACGATGGTGGCGGCCAAGTAGTCGGCCTGCACGGCGCTGGGGAAGCCGGCGACCGCAACCATCAGGTATTGCACGCCCACAATGATCAGGGCATCTACCAGTGCAAAAATCGCCATCGACCCGAACATCATCTCGTCGTTGAACACCTTCATCAGGATCCAGATCAAGCCGAACGAAATGAAGGCCGTGATGCAGTAGAGCAGGAAGAAACCGCCCAAACTGTGCCGGACTTGTTCGACCTCTTTCTCCGCTTCCAGCCCCTCGATCTTGGGCATCGAGGGCATGCCCGAGAGCGCCTTGACCGCCTCCGGATCGTAGCCCCCCATTTCGGCCACCTCGTTCACCGCGTCGTTGTAGTCGACGAGGCTCTGCTCCAGTCCTTGCGCCTGCTTGCTCAAGGCGTCCTCCGGCTCCGTCACAGGGGTTGCGGGCGCTCCGGCGGGTGCGGAAAGCTCGTCCTCCAGCGGCACCAGATCCAGCGGATCGTCCTGCGCAGGCCGCGGAAAACCGGCGGCATTCTCAGGTGCCGGCTGCACCTGCACGCTGCCCATCTGGTCCACCGTAGCGCCCTGGGTGCCCGGAGCCGACGAAGAGCCGCCCGCCGCCGGCGATAGGACGAAGCCCTTTGTATCGACCTTGGGCACATCCGATTTGGGTGCCGTAGTCGGGCGCTCGGCATCATTCTCGAAATACACACCCCTGCGCTGCTCGGAAGGCGTACTGCGGGCCGACCGGCCATCGCTGAAGCGCACGCCTTGTCGCGTCTCGGGAGCCGTCTCGGGCGTCAGCCACTGATCCCCCGATTTTTCGCCCTCGCCGCCGACATAGTCGATACCGGCCACCGTCACCAACTGGCCGTCCTCAAAGGTCAGCCGCGCACCGTTGCCGTACACCCACAGGATCTCGTCGCCCGAGCGTCGCTCACCATTGGGCGGCCCCAGCTCGTCGCGCACTTGCGCGGGCGTCATGCCGATGCGCACGGCAGACCACGCACCGGAAACCAGACACAGGCACAGCCCAACCCAGCAACACCACCGGGACCAGCAGGACAGTCGGATAGACAGCATCAATGCCGAGCATAAGGGCGTTTTCGCCCACGAAAAGCAAAAAGCCTGTGCCCGGATCCTCACGCTACCCTTGCCAAGCGCCCGCCTCGGCAGACAATGGACCGGATGCAGGTGGACTGGGAACAGCGGCGCGTGCGGCTGAGCGTGCGGGAGCTCGCCAACTTTGCGCTCGGCCCCGGCGCGGGTGGCAGCGGCTACAGCGGGCGCGGGCGCGCGGAGATCGGCCGCCAGTGGCACCAGACCCTGCAGGACCGGGCGGTGCAGACCCAGGCCACGGCCTCGACCGAGATCAAACCGGAGGTGACGATCCAGGCCATCTGGAGCCAGGGAGGCTGGAGCCTTGAGCTGCAGGGCCGTATCGACCTGCTGTTGCGCGAGGGCAACCGCGAAACCCTGCGCGAAATCAAGACCGTGCGGCGGCCCTTGCCGGAAGATCCGACAGCCCTGCGCGACGACTATCCCGAGTATTTTGCGCAGCTCGCCGCCTATGTCGCCCTGCGGGAGTTGCTCGACCGGGAGGAAGGCATCACGCGCAGCGCCGAGCTGGTGCTGGTCGATATCGACGAGGGGCTGTCGCAGACCGTGCGTCTGATGGAGGACGACCTCGACCTCTTCCATCGGCAGGTGCAGCGCCTGGTCGACTTCCTCGACGCCCGGCACCGCCGTCGCCTCGAGCTGCGCGAGCTGACCCGCGAAGCGCCCTTCCCGGATTGGCGCCCCGGGCAACCGGAGGCACGCGAAGCCCTGGCCGAAGCCGCCACCCGCGACGCTTTGCTCTTTTTTCAGGCGCCCACGGGCTTCGGCAAGACGGGCTTGGCCCTCGACTTTGCCCTCGACGCCCTGCAGAGCGGCCGCTGCGACCGCGTGATCTACCTGACCGGCAAGAGCACGGGCCAATGGCAGGCGGGCGCTCAACTCGCCGGCATGCGCCCCGAGGGCCCTACCGGCTTTCGCTATTACCAGCTGCGCAACCAGGCCGAGCACGACCCCGAGGGCCGCTGGATCGGTCACCGCGAGGGGGACGTGTGGCAGGCGCGCTGGCGCGAGCGCGCGACCGCCATCGACGCGCTGCTCGAGGTCGGAACCCTTTCGCTGACGGAAGTCCAGGGGCTCGCCCACCAGTGGGAGATCCCGCCCTACGAAATTTCCCGCGCCCTCCTGCCCTTCTGCGAGGTATGGCTCGGAGACTACAATTACGTGTTCTCGCCCCGGCACTCGCGTGTCTTCACCGAGCAGCCGGGGTTCGATCCGCGCCAGACGCTGCTGCTGGTGGACGAAGCGCACAATCTGGCCAGCCGCGTTGCCTCGGGGTGGAGCCGCAATCTGCGCGCTGAAGACCTCTCGGTGCTGACGGCGGAGCTGCAGATCCAGGGGGCCTCGCGTCCCGCGATCCGCGCGCTGCAGAACCTCGAGGACTGGCTGCAGCAGCTGGACAAGACCGAACGTATCCCGCCGGAGGGCGTGGCCGAGCTGCGGGGCCTGCTCGCTCGCTGCAATGAATCGCTGAGCCATACCTGGCTGCTGGCCGATGTGTTGACGCCCTTTGCCCTCGAGCTGCTGGGCGAGATCGAAGGTGCCTATCAGACGCTCGAGCGCGCGACGCTACAAATTCTGGAATGGGCTCCACAAAAGGGCCAGCTGCGCCTCGACTGCCTGAACGCCGCGCCCGAAATCGCGCAGACCTTGAAGAGCTATCAGCAGGTGGTACTGATGTCGGCCACGCTCGAACCGCGCGACCTGACCAACCGCGGCCTCGGCCTGCCGCCCGATGCGGGCTGGTGGATCGAGGCCGAGGCTCCGTGGCGCGAGGGGGCCTATACCGTGGCCGTCGATACCCGGGTGGATACCCGCTACCGGCAGCGCGCCCAGAGCTACGGCATCACCGCGGAAAGCCTGATCGAACTGACTGCTGGAGGCCCCCTGCTGCCGGTGGTGGCCTTCTTTTCCAGCTACGCCTACGCGGAGGCCATCAAGCGCGAGCTGGAAGCCCGAGCGCCCCACCTTGTCGTGGTGATTCCGCCGCGCGGTATCCCGTTATCCGAGATGAGCGACTTCCTCGAACTCGCGCTGCTCAACGCCCACCTGCTGCTGCTGGTGCTCGGCAGCGGCCTGAGCGAGGGCATCGACATCCTCGGCGGACGCGTCGAGCGCGCCGTCGTCGTGGGCCCGGCACTACCCGAAGTCAATCCGGTGCAACAGGCGAAGCTCGAAGCGGCAGAGGCCGGGCAGAGCCGACAGGAAGCCTTTCGCGAAGTCTACTTGCTGCCCGCCATGCTAAAAGTCAACCAGGCGCTGGGCCGCCTCGTGCGCGGTCCCCACCAGCACGCCACCGTCGTCCTGCAAGGGCGCCGTTACGCCGACCCCGCCTATCAGAATCTGCTCGCCCCTTCCTACCGTGGCGGCACCGTCATTGCCAATCGCCAGGACTGGGATGCGTGGCGTAATGATTTGTAAATCTCACCCAAACGGCAAAACGATCGTTTGAAATCAGGAGGAGCAGAAGCTTCATCCGCACTTTGGGTCACGCACCACACAAGGTGGGAATTATCCCTTTGAGGTTAAAAATCCACTACAAAAGGTAGTTACGCCGGCACTGCGTAAGGATTACTTGTACCAAGTTAGCCTCGGTACCTGCAATCGTGGTCATTAAAAAGAGGTTTCTCGTTTAATACACGTTACTGCTCGTTCAATGCAGCTATGTATCGGTATGAAAAAGCTCATCTTGAACCTCTTCGCGATCTGCCTGATCGCGGCCTCTTGTAGCGCTTTTGTGCGCATAGACGGCCTCACCTTCACCGTCGCTGACGCGGCGTATTTTCATTCTTCCTCCACCACACCGCTCCCCAACCTCGCAGAAGTCGGCGAGATGTACTACGGTGGAGCGGAGGAGCAGGCCCGTGGCATGTCCGAATTCGACATCACCGGACTGACCCTGCCGGCGGCCAAAGCCTACGTGCAATTCGAAGTCGTCAACGACGGCGGCCTCTTCTTTACCAACGACTTCTCTTTCGACGGCAATATCGCCGCCGAAATGTATCGCGGGAACAACACGGAAGACCTCACGGACTTCTGGATCCCGAGCTTCGTGCAAGTGGCCGACATCAGCACCACCGGCCTCATGGTCGGGCAGACGCTGATGGTCGAAGTCACCGAAGCCCTCAACTACGCCATGTCGAAGGGAGACAGTGCCCTGGGCATCCGTCTGCAGGCCGATCCGCTCTACTACGTCAACGGCGGCGCCTGGACCTTCGGCGACTTCGAAATGCTCTACACCGCGGTGCCGGAAGCCAGGACGACCGGCGCCCTGGCCTTGGTGGGGCTCGGCGTAATGCTCTTCGCCCTGCGGCGACGGCGTCTCGCCTAGCCCGCTACGGGCGACCTCTGGGTTGTAGCTTCGCACCCATCTCGCGTGTCGGGGTGGGTGCTTTCTTGTTACCGCAAAACCTGTACTTTCCCGTTGCACCCCCGCGCTGCGTGGTCATGGTTTACCACTCGGCGATGCACTTCCCCCAGGTTGACAGCAAGAGCCTCGACGCGGCGCTGGAAAAACTCGCGCGCGAGCTCAAATCCTATCTCGAGCCCAAGCCCCGGGCGGCCCTCGTCGGCATTGCCAACGGCGGCATCACGCTGGCCCAGCTGCTGGCCGCGCGGATCGGCGGCGACCTGCCCGTCGGCGTCGTCAACTCCAGCTTTCACCGCGACGACGTCACGCTGAAGCTACTGCCCTCGAACTTCGCCCTGACGGATCTCGATTTCGAGATCGACGGCGCCACCATCGTGCTGGTCGACGACGTGTTCGCCACCGGTCGCACCGTGCGCGCCGCACTCAACGAGCTGTTCGACTACGGGCGGCCCGAAGAGGTCTGCGTGGCCGCGCTGGTCGACATCAACCAGAAGAAGCTGCCGCTGCACCCCGATTTCGTCGGACTTTCTCTAGAACTGGAACCCGGCCAGAAGGTCAAGGTCCGCCTCAACCCGGACGAACCCGCGGCCCACATCATCGAGTTGGAACACAGCCCCGCATGAGCACCACCACCACCTGGCGGCACAAAGACCTCACGAGCATAGAGCGACTGACGCGTGAGGAAATCGAGACCGTTCACCACTACGCCGCCCAATTCAAACAGAGCCTGGGCCGCACGCAAAAGAAGCTGCCGACCCTGCGCGGCAAGACGGTCATCAACCTCTTTATCGAGCCGAGCACCCGCACCCGCGTCGCCTTCGAGATCGCGGCCAAGCGCCTCAGCGCCGACGTCACCACGATCGAGGAGGCCGCCAGCAGCCTCGTGAAGGGCGAAAGCCTGCGCGACACCGCCGAGGTGATCCAGGCCCTCAACGCCGACCTGATCGTGATGCGCCACCGCTCGCCGGGCTCCGCCGATTACCTCGGCAAGATCCTCAACATTCCGGTCATCAATGCCGGCGACGGCGCTCACGAGCACCCGACGCAGGCCCTGCTCGACACCTTTACGATGAAGGAACGCCTGGGCGACCTCGCCGGCCGCAAGGTCACCATCCTCGGCGACATCCTCTTCAGCCGCGTGGCGCGCTCCAACATCTGGGCGCTGAAAAAGCTGGGCGCCCACATTACCCTTTGCGGGCCGGCGACCCTGATCCCCGAATCCTTCCGCAGCCTGGGTTGCGAGATTACCCACAACCTGCGTGCCGCCCTCGCCGATGCCGACGTGGTCATGCTGCTGCGCATCCAGCACGAGCGCCAGGCCAGCACCCACTTCCCCAGCCTCGGCGAATACAAGGCCCTCTACAGCCTCAACGAGGAGCGGGCGTCGTGGCTCAAGCCCGATGCGATCATCATGCACCCCGGCCCGGTCAACCGCGGGGTCGAGATCGACTCCGCCCTCGCCGACAGCAAGCAATCCGTCATCCTCGAGCAGGTCACCAACGGCATCGTGACCCGCATGGCCGCCCTTTTCCTCTGCCTGACCAAGGCCAACGAGCTCAACAACGCCCAGGCCCCCGCCCAGTCATGAGTATTCTCTGGATCAAGAACGGTCGTGTGATCGACCCCGCCAACCAACGCGACGCCGTCGGCGATGTGTTTGCCGTGGACGGCAGGATCGTGGCGGAACTGAGCGCCGAACAACAGCAACAGGCCGAGGTGATCGACGCCGGCGGCCAGATCGTATGCCCCGGCCTCGTCGACGTGCACGTGCACCTGCGCGAGCCCGGCCAGACGCACAAGGAAGACATCCGCTCCGGCTCCCGTGCGGCCGCGGCCGGCGGTTTTACGACCATCGTCTGCATGCCCAACACCAGCCCGGTAGCGGACAACAGCGGCACGATCGAGCGCATCCGCAATTCGGCCAAAGCCAACAGCATCGTGCACCTCTACCCCACCGGCACCCTGACCGTCGGCATGAAGGGCGAGGCACTGGCCCCGATCGGCAGCCTCAAGCAGGCCAAGGTCGTGGCGGTGACGGACGACGGCAAGTGCGTGCAGAACAACGAGCTGATGCGCCGCGCGGTCGAATACGCCCACATGCTCGACCTCGTCGTGATGGACCACTGCCAGGACGACACCCTGACCAAGGGTGCGGCCATGAACGAGGGTGAGTGGTCGATGCGACTGGGCCTGACCGGTTGGCCTGCAGCGGCGGAAGACATCATCATCGCCCGCAACATCGTGCTGGCCGAGACCACCGGCGCGCACATCCACATGCAGCACGTCAGCACCAAGGGCGGCGTGGAGCTGATCCGCGAAGCCAAGAAGCGCGGCATCCGCGTGAGCGGCGAGGCCATGCCCCACCACGCCTTCTTCACCGACGAGGCCTGCAAGGACTACAACCCCAATTTCAAGATGAACCCGCCGTTGCGCACGGCGGAAGACCGCGAGGCCGTCATCCAGGGCGTGATCGACGGCGCGCTGGAAATCATCGCGACCGACCACGCCCCCCACACCGATTACGAGAAGGATTGCGAGTTCGACAAGGCACCCTTTGGCGTGATCGGCATGGAGACCGCCCTGGCCGTCTGCCTCGAAGTGTGGCACCACAGCGGTTTTCTCGAGCTGCCGGCCCTGCTGCAACGCATGACCGAGCAGCCGGCCAAGCTCGTCGGCCTGCCCGCCGGCACCTTGAGCCCGGACGCAGTGGCCGACGTCTGTATCTTCGACCCCAACGAACGCTGGACCGTCGATCCGCTGAAGTTCCAGAGCAAATCCATGAATTGCCCGTGGAACGGCATGACGCTGCGCGGTCGCGTAAAGCACACCATCCGCGCCGGTGAGCGCATCTGGGACGGCGAACAGATCCTCGAGCCCAGCGCCTCATGACCGACGAGTTGTCGTCCCTCGATCCCCAGCAGCTCATTCCCATCGGCATCTACATGCTGGTGCTGCTGACGGGGGGCCTGATCCTGACGACCCGCTTCATTTCGCGCCTCAAGGCCGAGCCGAGCCTGCTCACGCCGCGGCTCACGCGCTGGCGCATCTCCCTGATCGAGAGTCTGATCTTCGGCTGTGCCGTGGTCGCCGTCTACAGCATGGCGATCTCGGTCGTCGGTCAGCTCCAGAGCACCATCACCGCGATCTGGCCCGATACGCCGGCCGCGATGGACGTCTTCGGCACTTTCACCATGGAGGTGATGCTGATCCTGACCGTTCTGGGGCTCTACAAGTATTTCGGCGAAGAGGAAAAGGGCCGCATCAGCCCCCACCCGCTGCCGCTCTTCCAGGCCTTCAACATCGGTGCGCTCAGCATGGTGGCCGCCTACCCCGTGCTCTTCGGGGTCAACCTCGCGTGGAGCTGGCTGCTGGAGCTCCTGATCAGCCTGGGCGTCAACATCCAGATCCAGGCCCAGCCGGCCGTGACGATGATCATGGAGATGAACTCGCCCGTGCTGCTGGCGCTGCTGATCTTTGCCGCCGTGGTCATGGCGCCCATCGCGGAGGAGCTGGTCTTTCGTGCCGGGCTCTACCGCATGTGCCGCGACCGCCTGCCCACCAGCGTTTCGGTGATCATCACGAGCCTTTTGTTTGCGCTGGTGCACTTTCATTGGCAGGGTATCCCCGGCCTGTTCCTCGTCGGCGTTTCGCTGGCGCTGATCTACGAATTCACCGGTGACATCAAGGCCTCGATGGCCTTCCACATGGCCTTCAACCTCAACTCGGTCATCATGATGTTCCTCGTCCCCCACGTCGCATGAGCGCCACCTATCCCCTCTTTTCCGAGCACAAAGAAGAGACGATCGCCGCCTGGGGCGAGGTGCAGTTGTTGGGCTATATCCGCGAATGGCTGGGCGACGCCACCCCGCCGGCGCCACACGGCATGGGCGACGACACCGCGGTGCTGCCCGACGACGCCGGCAACGTCATTACGACCGATTCGCTGGTCTTTGGCCGACACTTTACCACCGCGCTGCCGCCGGAGCTGGCGGGCGAGAAACTGCTCAAGCGCAACCTGAGCGACATCGCGGCCATGGGTGCCAAGCCCACCGTGGCCGTGTTGGCCGGCTTCTTCCCCGCCAACTTGCGCCAGGACTGGCTGCAGCGGTTTACCGAAGGGCTCGGACGCTGCGCCGTCGAGTGGGGCACGCGCATTGTGGGCGGCGATCTGGCGCAGATCAATGCCGGTTGGAGCGCCAACCTGACACTGCTGGGGCACGCCGCACGCCCTGTCCTGCGCACGGGAGCAGGCATTGGCGACTGGATCTTCGTTACGGGTCAGCTCGGCGGCTCCATCGTCTCCTGGCACGCCCGCTTCACCCCGCGCCTCAAGGAGGGCCAATGGCTCGCCCAACAGCCGGAAATCGTCAGCATGATCGATCTGACCGACGGCATCGCCAAGGACTTGCCCGCCCTGATGACGCCCGACCAGCAAGCGCTCGTCAACCGCAGTGACCTGCCCCTGCGTCTCGAAGCCAAAGAGCAGGAAGCGGGCGGCAGCGGTAAGCACGCCTGGCAGCACGCCCTGACCGACGGCGAGGACTACGAGCTGCTCTTCACCTGGCGCGGCGATGCGACCGAGCTGCGCGAACGCTGGCCCTTTACCGGCACCGATCTCACCTGCATCGGCCGGATCGAAGAACGCCCGAGCCCGGATGCCCCGTTGCTACTCGACCCGATGGACGAATTGCCTTTGCTGAAGGCCAGCGGCTATGAGCATTTTCGCTGACCTGAAATCCGGCCTCATCACCGACGCGCCTGAAGCCACCGAAGCCCTGGGCCGTCGCCTCGCCGCCGAACTGCCGAGAGAAGCCTACCTGGCCCTGCGCGGCGACCTCGGCGTCGGCAAGACCACCTTTGTCCGCGGCCTCGCGCGCGGGTTGGGCATCGACAAGCACATCACCAGCCCGACCTTCAACATCTACACGCTCTACCGCGGCTCGCGTCACCTCCTGCACATGGACGCCTACCGGCTCTCGAGCGCCCGCGACGCCGAGGACCTGACGCTGGAGGAGTTCCTGAACCCACCCTTCATCGCCGTCGTCGAGTGGCCCGATAACATCACCGAGTGGTTCCCGCCCGAAACCTTCTGGCTCGAATTCTCCATCCTCACCCCCGGCCGCCACCAGATCCGGCTCGTCGGGTAAAATGCGCTTTTCGCGGCTTGATCCCGGGGCGAAGGTCGCTCCTGCTAGAGGCATGTTTCAGCACATCGTGATTTTGACCGGCTCGGGGATTTCGGCGGAATCCGGCATCCGCACCTACCGGGGCGATGAGGGCCTGTGGGAAAACCATCGGCTGGAAGATGTCGCGACGCCGGAGGCCTTTGCCGCCAATCCGGACCTCGTCTACCGCTTTTACAACGAGCGGCGGCGACAGCTGAAAAGCCCCGAGATCCGCCCCAACCCCGCGCATGAGGCCATTGCACGCCTGCAACGCGAGTATCCGGGCCAGGTTGCGCTGATCACGCAAAACGTCGACAATCTGCACGAACAGGCCGGCAGCAAACAGGTCTGGCACATGCACGGCGCCCTCACCCGCGCACGTTGCACCGCCTGCGAGCAATCACGCGCGTGGCATGACGACCTGGATGCCTCCCACGCCTGCCCGGATTGCGGCCAGAGAAGCACCCTGCGGCCCGACATCGTATGGTTTGGCGAAATGCCGATGGGCCTGGAACACATCGTCGAGCAAGTCGAACACTGCGACCTCTTCATCGCCATCGGCACCAGCGGTGTCGTCTACCCGGCGGCCGGCCTCGTCCAGATCGCCCGTCAACAAGCCCTCGCCCACACCGTCTGCCTGACGCTCGACCCGCCGGTCAACGAACACCAGTTCCACGACTACCAGCAAGGCCTCGCCAGCGAACTCGTGCCCCAACTCGTCGACGCCCTGTTGGCCGAAGAGAAATAGGCAGGTAGCAGCCTTAGCCACAAAAAGCACACAAGACACAGAAACCCCAAAGAAGTAACGGTAGACGCAAGCAGACAGGGTTCCCCCTTTTGTGTCTTTTGTGCCGTCTGTGGCCCATCCAACCCTGCTTCCAGCCCGAAACAAGAAGAAAAGTCTGTCCATCCTGATCCGCACAACTTTTGCTAAGTAGCAGAGATCTAACGATGAAGATGGATCAGCTTGTAGACATGGTTCGGCAGACGGGTTACGAAACGCACGTCTATTTCAAGAACGGCTTTCTGGAGAAAGTCTATGAAAACGCCCTCGCAAGAAGGCTTCGCGTCCAAGGGCTTGCGGTCTCCCAGCAACACGCCCTGACCGTTTACGACGAAGACGGCTCCATCGTGGGCGAATATCTTGCCGATCTACTGGTTGAAGACTGCCTGATCGTCGAGTTAAAAGCCGTCCGGGCACTAAATGACATGCACACGGCGCAGGTTCTCTCTTATCTCAAGACTTCACGTCTCAAACACGGCATGCTGTTGAACTTCGGTGCGCCCAAATTTGAAGTACGCAAGCTGGTCCTGTGAAAAGATTATTTTAGCCACAAAAAGCACACAAGACACAGAAAATTCAAAGAAAAACGGTAGACAGACGCAAGCAGGCACGGGTTACCCCTTTTGTGTCTTTTGTGCCTTCTGTGGCCAATATCCCACCTCCTTCCGCCACCACGAAACAAGGCACCGATCTCGCGACCGGTGCCTGGAAAGCTTATCTGTCTTTTCTGCCTTCTCTGGTAAAAGAAGAGGCGGCGGGTTTTACGCCTTCTCTTCGAGCACGGGCAGGGCCTTCTCCGCGATTTGCTCGAGGATGAGCCCGATGGCTTCGTCAGCGGGTTTGGCGCCGTCGTGGGCCTTGTTGACGCGGCTGCGGATGGTGACGTTGCCCTCGGCGGCTTCGTTTTTGCCGATCACGAACATGTAGGGCACCTTCTCCATCTCGGCGCGGCGCACCTTGGCCCCAAACTTGTCGCTATGGCTGTCGATGCTGACGCGGATCTTGGCTGCCTGCAGCTTCTTCTGCACTTCCTGCGCGAATTCCAGCTGGTCGTCCGTGATCGGCAGGATGCGCACCTGCTCCGGCGAGAGCCAGACGGGGAAGTTGCCCGCAAAGTGCTCGATCAGCACGCCCGTGAAGCGCTCCAGCGAGCCAAAGGGCGCGCGGTGGACCATCACCGGACGGTGCTCCTGGTTGTCGGCGCCGATGTAGCTCAGCTCGAAGCGCTCCGGCAGGTTGTAGTCGACCTGCACCGTGCCGAGCTGCCACTCGCGGCCGATCACGTCCTTGACCACGAAGTCGATCTTCGGGCCGTAAAACGCGGCTTCGCCCGGTTCCTCATTGTAGGGCACGCCCAGCACCTGCACGGCTTCGCGCAGCGCCGCCTCGGCCTTGTCCCAGGCTTCGGGACGGCCGACATACTTGGTGCTGTCCGGGTCGCGCAGGCTGAGGCGCACACGGTAATCGTTCATGCCGAGGGTGCCGAAGACCTTTTTCACGAGGTCGAGGCAGCCGTGGATCTCACTCGCCAGCTGATCTTCGGTGCAGAAGATGTGGGCGTCGTCCTGGGTAAAGCCGCGCACGCGCGTCATCCCGTTCAGCTCACCGCTTTGCTCCCAGCGATACACGGTACCAAACTCCGCCAGGCGAATCGGCAGGTCGCGGTAGCTGTGGCGCTGGCTGTCGAAAATCTTGATGTGCATCGGGCAGTTCATCGGCTTGAGCAGGAAGCCGTCGACCTCACCCTTGTCCACCATGTTGCTCAGCTGCGCGCAGCTGCAACCCTCGTGCGCCAGGTGTTCCAGCTCGTCGTTTTCGACGATGGGCGTGAACTGGCTCTCCTTGTAATACGGGAAGTGACCGCTGGTGCGGTAGAGCCCGAGCTTGCCGATGTGCGGCGTAAAGACCTGATCGTAGCCCTGCTGGCGCAGCTCTTCGCTGATGAAGTTCTGCAGCTCCTGCCGGATGATGCTGCCCTTGGGCGTCCAGAGCACGAGGCCCTGCCCCACCGCTTCGTCGATGTGGAAGAGCTTCTGCTCCCGGCCCAGCTTGCGGTGGTCGCGTTGCTTGGCCTCCTCGAGGTTCTTGAGGTAGGTCGCCAGCTCCTCCTTGTTCGGAAAGGCCGTACCGTAGATGCGCTGCAGCTGCTTGTTCTTTTCGTCGCCGCGGTGGTAAGCCCCCGCGATGTTGAGCAGCTTGAACGCCTTGACCTTCGACGTGTATTTGACGTGCGTGCCGGCGCACAAGTCGATGAACTCGCCGTTGCGGTAAAAGCTGATCTCCTCGCCCTCGGGGATGTCCTCGAGGCGACCCAGCTTGTAGCGCTCCTGGCCGATCTTCTTGATCAGTTCGATCGCTTCGTCGCGAGAGACTTCCTGGCGCTCGAAGCGCTGGTTCTCCTTCACGATCTTTTTCATCTCGGCCTCGATTTTCTCGAGATCTTCGAGGCTCAACTTGTGGTCGAGGTCGATATCGTAGTAAAAGCCGGCGTCGGTCGGCGGACCGATATCGAGCTTCGCCTCCGGATAAAGCCGGAGAATTGCCGTAGCCAGAATGTGCGACGCCGAATGCCGCAACTCTTCGAGCGGAGTCATCTGTTTCATGGGATTTTTCGGGTTGGCGAGCTGCCCTACAAACGGCAGGACGCGAAAGCGCCTAGCAAGCCAGTACGCCCCCGCCTCTGGCAAGGGAAAAGGTGGAGCGCGCCAGCGCCAAAACAACATGAGCGCATGCAGGCTTGCGGCTCGGCACGACAAGCCTCACGTTCACAGGCATCGATCTTGGCGACCATGAAGCGATTTCAACTAACGCCCGAAGATTTCGAAGAATTTACAGGAGCACTGGTACACGGTGCTTTTGATGGCAAGCTTCACCAAGTCCAGTATCCCGACTTCTTCCCGGTAGTGACCTTAGGTGCAGTCTGCGTAGCGGCCCTCGCTTTCTTTTTGGCAGGTATGCCTGCAATGGTGCTGGGGATCACCGTCGGGGCGATCGTGGTAAGCCTGGTACGGAGTCTTGAACACTATCTGATGCGACGCCTGGCCCTAGAGCGTTCAGCTCCGTTACCTGAAGGTACATGCTACAGCCCGAGATCCGTAGCGTTCTCTCCAGAGGGTTTCCATATTACGACAGCCACCCTGAAGACATATCAGCGATGGGAAGGCATTCTGAAGGTCGCCGAAACCGATCGCCTCTATCTCCTTTTTACCGATCGACACGTGGCCTACATCTTCCCCAAGGACGCGCTGGAATCAGAGATGGAGCGAATGGAAATACGGCAACGACTAACGCCCCAGCACCGCCCATCCGGAGACGACGGCTCGTCGTCCTGACGGGCAGAAAGCTTTGCCGAGTGCGCCTTTGAGCATACGGTCGCAATTGCGCGACGAGGATCGACAACTGTAGCCACGATACGCGGCAGCAAATGGCATTGCAGCGATCCGGCTCGACACCAACCAGCCGATAATCAGGTCAAGGCGTAGGATGAATGCTTTCGCGCTCAGGTCGCGTTATAAATCAACCCTGAGTCATCCGAATAACGCTGAAGGACAGCCCGCGCTTCTTCCCGACAGAGGCCGCCGACGACTTCAACCTGACGCGCCCGCAAATACGCCTGCCACTCCGGGTGCTTCGGACCTTCATCAAATCCAATCGTCCTCGCATCTTCATCCAGCGCGCCGAAGATCAAGCGGGTCACCCCCGCCCAAAGTGTGCCGCCGATACACATGACGCAGGGTTCGCAGCTCGAGAACAGCTCGTAGCCCTGCTCACCACACGCCCGCAGGTTAAAACGACCGCTGGCAGCTTCAGCCCGGTAGATCGCGACCATTTCCGCATGCCAATGAGAGCAGTTGCAAGGCACCACACAGTTGGCTCCCAGCGCCACAAGCTGATGCGTCGCCCGGTCGAATATCGCCGCGCCGAAGGGACCGCCTTGATGCCGGATGCTTTCCGCAGACGTCCGAACCGCCAGCATCATCTTCTCCCGATCATCCTTGAAAGTCTGATCGCGTGCCGCTTGCTCCATGTCCTCAAGCCACACCGGAAAGGCGGGATCCATGTGCTTCACGCCAGCACACCTAACAAGGAATCCCACAAAATCAAAGCGTAAATGCACAAGAGCACTCCCCAACCTAACAAGGCGTAGCGCCATACCTCCAATACCCTCATAAACAGCGCGCTGCCCTCCTTTCCCGCATCCGGCAAAGGTTCCAGACGGGTTGTCAGCGCCAACTCAGTAGCATCGGACCGAAACATCCTTTTCTCCATGCCTACGCAAATCGTCACTGACCGCGTCAAGAAGTCATTAAACATCTTCATCTTTTTTGAGAACGGGCCCATGCCGAGAATGGCGATCAGGATGCAAACCAAAGACAACCCCACGTACCCCAAAAATTCCATAAAAATCAGCACCTGCGGGTAAGTGGCATTTTGAGTCGTCATAACGCTTCTAACCAGATCTGACGCTTGTTGGATCAAATAGCCAGACGCGCCACTAAAAAACACACAGAACGTAATCGCCATTGGAATCACCGTTAACCTCAAGCGATCGCAGTTCTGGATCATGCCCCTCACGGCGGTGTAATAGTTGATTTCCTCAGGTGTTACCCCGGCCTTGAAAACGACTTGATAGTAAGGCTGGTCGCTCATATGAATAACCACTATAAATTAGTCATCACAAGGCAACATAAAACGATTTTAAATTAAGCCACTCTCTGAAAACAAAGCGGCCAATAGCGGACCCCATGCACCACGATGACAAAAAAAACGCCCCGAGTCTGGGGCGTCTGGCGGGTGCGGGGATGGGCCGCGGAAAACCTGAAAACGGTTGGACCTAGTTCTCGAGAATTTCGAGCTCGTAGCCGTCCGGGTCGGTCAGGAAGGCCATTTTGCGGCCATCGGGGGAAGTGAATTCCTGCTTCCACTTGTCGGGCCAGATCTCGAAACCCTGGTCCTCGAGCTTCTGGCAATAGGCGACAATGTCGTCGACGCCGATGCACGTGTGCATGAGGTCCTCGGGGAACTCGACCTTGTAGTCGGGCGAATAGGTCAGCTCGAGCATGTGGTCGTTGCCGGGGATCTCGAGGTGCACGATCTGGTTACCAGCGGGGCTCTTGTCGCTGCGCTTCACGACTTGGAAGCCGCAGGTCTTGCCATACCACTCGATGGAGCGGTCGAGGTCGCTGACGCGGATACGGGTGTGGAGGAATTTTGTCGGCATGGGAGATATAGTAGAGAAGGGTAAATACAGCACAAACCCACTCTTCAACCCGGCGGCAACGGCCCGGCCGGGAGGCAGAAGGTTCGGTCAAGGCGCCGACGTCCAAACGCGACGCCGCGCAAAGTCCTTAGAAATAGCCCTTTTTCTGGGCGGCCGCCTGCAGCTCGGCCTGGAACTCCTGGATGTCCTGGGCGGAGGGCTGATAACCCGGCGTCTTCGGCTTGAGCCCCACGCGACCGGTCTGGTCGATATACCAGGTCGCCGTTTCGCCGTCGCTGAAGCTGACCGAACCGCTGATGAGCGTACCGGGCACGTTGATCGAGTCGATATTCACGCTGACGCCTCCCTGCCCCACGACTTCGGCATCGGCCATGTCGGGCGCGGAGGGTTGCGGCGGAGGAGGCGGCATGTGGTCGGGCGCCATCTCGCGCTCCGGCGTGGGCAAGCCGTTTTCGCCCTGGGGCTGTTGCGGCTGCTGGCCCTGGGATTGAGGCTCCGGCTGGCGCGGCTTCTCGGCCAGCGTCAAGTCGAGGTCATCGACGAGAAAGCGCGTATCGAGATACGTCAGCTTGATCTTCATTTCCTCCTCGAGGCGGCGTTGCACGTCCGAAATGGAGGCGCCTTCGCTGACCCAGGTGGCCACTTGTTGCTTCTGCTCGTCGCTCAGTTGCATAGACGCCAGCAACATAAGCCCGAGCGCCCAAATGGCAAGCATCCCTCCCAAGGAGAAATGCGAAGCCACTCTCACCGAAGCATGCGAGGCCCATAAAATTCCGTTGTCACCCCTCTCTGAAGACGACCCAACGCCGATGGCCGGAATGAAGATCAGGGCCCGACTTCTGCCAAACCTGTTCCAATCCACCTCTTGGTGATCTTCGTTTTCTTCCGTTCGTCGAAATCTTACAAGGCGCCGAGCTTGGCCAACACGAGGCTCAGACCAACGAGGGTAGCCGTCTCTTGCCGCAGCACGCGCTCGCCGAGGCCCAGCAGCGTGAAGCCCGCGGCCCGCAATTCACGGCGGTCGGGGCCGTTCCAGCCGCGCTCCGGGCCCAGGACCAGCGCCACTGCCGGGGCTTCCAGCATAGCCGCCGACAGGCTTCCTTCCGCCTCGTAGACATCCAGGGCCCAACGCATGGCGCTGCGGTCTGCCTTCGCCAGCGCATCGCCCAGCGAGGGGCAGACCTCAACCTCCGGCACGTGCGTGGTGAAGGCCTGCTCCGCCCCCAGGCGCACGTGCCCTTGCCATTCACCGCTCGACCACAGGCTGCTGCGGGCGTAGGCGGGATCGCATTTGCCGCTCTGGGCAAAGATGAGGCGACGCACCCCTAAGGTCGTTGCCTCCTGCAGGATCTTTTTGGCCGTGTTGGGACGCGGCAGACCAAGGATCAGGTCCACCGGTGGCGGGGGTGGCGGCACAGGGCCCCAGGCCAGCTCCAGTTCGACGGCGTCATCCGCAATCGCACGGACCGTGCCCTTGCCGCGCGGCCCATTCACCGCCCCCACGTCGAGCTGATCCCCCACCTGCAGCCGCAAGACGCCACGGATATGCTCCAGCCGCGGATCATTCGCCGAAAGCGTATGGTGCGGCTTGGCTTCAGGCAACAGGAGGAGATTCATGGGAACCTGAAAATTGAACAGAAGAAAACGAAGTGAACGAAGGTGATGAAATGGCAACAATGCCCACTTCATCGCCGCCACCATCTCTGGCTTAAAAAGCGGCCCGCCCTACTTCGAGAAGCGGAACTCCGCCACGTCGCCGTCCTTGAAGAGATATTCCTTGCCTTCGAGGCGCACGCGTCCGGCGTCGCGGGCGGCTGCCTTGCTGCCGTACTGGATCAAGTCGTCGTAAGCCACGACTTCGGCCTTGATGAAGCCCTTCTGGAAGTCGGTGTGGATCACGCCGGCACACTCCGGGGCGGTCATGCCCTGGCGAAAGGTCCAGGCGCGCACTTCCTTTTCGCCGGCCGTAAAGTAACTGGCGAGGCCGAGCAGATCGTAGGTGGCACGGATCAGGTTGCTCACGCCGGAATCACGGGCGCCCATGTCGTTGAGGAATTCCTTGGCTTCTTCCGGCGGCATCTCGCTCAGCTCCTCCTCGAGGCGCGAGCAGATGATGGCCACGCCGGCCTCGTGGGCCTTCTCGACGTAGGCGCGCACCGCCTGCACGTAAGGGTTGGCATCGGGATCGGTGATGTCGTCTTCGGCCACGTTACAGGCGAAGATGACCGGCTTGATCGAGAGCAGGTTGAACTGCCGCATGCGCGCCTTCTCGTCGTCGTCCACTTCGAGCATGAAGGCGGGCTTGCCTTCGGCCAGGAGCGGCAGGAGGCGATCGAGCAGCGCCACGGCGGCGATGGCATCCTTGTCCTGCCCGCGTGCCCGCTTGGTCAGGCGCTGGTGCTGGGCTTCGGCGCTCTCGAGGTCGGCCAGGATCAGCTCGGTCATGATGATCTCGATGTCGCGCACCGGATCGACGGAGCCCATCGAGTGGATGATGTCGTCGTTTTCGAAGCAGCGCACGACCTGGATGATCGCATCGACCTCGCGGATGTTGGCGAGGAACTTGTTGCCGAGACCCTCCCCCTTGGATGCCCCTGCCACGAGGCCGGCGATGTCCACGATCTCGATCGAGGCGGGGATCACGACCTGCGTATGGGCAATCTGGCGCAGCGGCTCGAGGCGCTCATCCGGCACCTGCACCACGCCGACGTTGGGGTCGATGGTGCAGAAGGGGTAGTTCGCGGCCTCCGCCTTGCGCGTCCGCGTCACCGCATTAAAAAGCGTGCTTTTCCCGACATTGGGCAATCCGACGATGCCTGCTTGCATAAGGGGTCACACTGCGCAAAGCCGCGCGCGGTGGGAAGCAAAAAACGGGCGAGGCACGCCTGCGGTTCGGATTCGCCGCCGCAAAAGCCAGCCTCCCCTGCTTTGCGCCCCGTCCATCCGGTCCGCTAGCCGTTGGTCCTGCGGGTTTTGCTTTGCCTGTGGCGCCTGGGGCAGCATGGTGAGAGCGTGACCGTTCATCCTTGGATCAGGAAGCACCTCTATTGGATCTGCCAGCTCGGCGGCTGGGGGTGCCTAGGCCTGACGCTGACCCTGTTTGGGCTGATCGAGGACAACAACAACGAGGCCGAGGTGATCCTGCAAAACGTGGTCTTCGCCGGCTCCTGCCTCGCAGGCACCCACTGGCTGCGGGTCACGATCCGTCGGCGCCAGTGGCTTTCGCTGCGCCCCAAGCCCGCGCTGCTGCGCATCATCCCGGCCATGATGTTCATCAGCCTGATCTTTGCGGTCGGGCTCGCGATGATCGTGCCGATCGCTCTGCGCAGCAGCATCGAAGACGATCCCACCGTGCCCCTGCCACTGATCGTGTTTCTGCTCATCATGATCATCTGGCTCAACCTGCTGATCATGTATGTCGGGTGGACGGCCATCTTCCTCGGCTACAAGGTCACCCAGCGCAACCACCAGCTCGAGACCGAGCGCCTGCGCCTGCAAGCCGCCGCCAAGGAGGCCGAACTGCGGGCCTTGCGCTCACAGATCAACCCACACTTTCTCTTCAACAGCCTCAACAGCCTCAGCTCGCTCATCTGCGAAGATACGGCCCGCGCCAACCAGGCCGTGCTGCACCTCGCGCAAATGCTGCGCTACAACCTGCGCGCCACCCGCTCGGAGCTCGTGCCGCTGAGCCAGGAGCTGCAGGTGGTGGAGGGCTATCTGGCGCTGGAAAAGATCCGCTTCGAAGACCGGCTGGAGATCCGTTACGAGATCGAACCCGGCGCCCGCTCCGGTCTGATCCCACCGTTTTTGCTGCAGCACCTGATCGAAAACGCGATCAAGTACGGCATCGCGCGGCGCAAACTGGGTGGCGAACTGCACGTGGCCGCCCGCGTCGAGCGCGGCATCCTGACGCTCTGCGTGAGCAACCCGGGCGAACTGGCGGAAACGGGAGCCTCCACCGGCACGGGCCTGCAGAACGCGCGGGAGCGCCTGGCGCTGCTCTTCGGCGAAGCCGCACAGCTGAGCGTGGAGAACGGCCCGGACAGCACGGTGATTGCCGAGGCCTGCCTGCCCTTCCATACTGAGTTTTCGCTCCAATCCAGCACCGCCGATGAAAGCCCTCATTGTTGACGACGAACGCCTGGCCCGCAACCAGCTGAAGCGCCTGCTCGAAGCCCACCCCCAGATAGAAGTGGTGGGCGAAGCGAGCAATGCCAGCGAGGCGCGCGACCGCATCCATGAGCTCAACCCCAGCCTGCTGTTTCTGGACATCCAGATGCCGGAGGAGACGGGCTTCGACTTGCTGCAGACGCTGGAGCCCCCCGTCCCGCGCGTCATCTTTACGACCGCCTACGATGAATATGCGCTGCGGGCCTTCGAGGTGAACGCGCTGGATTACCTGCTCAAGCCGATCGACCCCGCGCGCCTGGCCGTGGCGCTGGAACGCGTCCAGACCACCAGCCGCGCCGAAGCCGCCGAACCGCAGGCCCATTCCTTTACCCCCGAAGACCGCGTCTTCATCCGCGAGGGCGAACGTTGCTGGCTGGTCGAGGTCAAGCGCATCCGGCTGCTGGAGAGCGAGGGCAACTACACCCGGGTGCACTTCGACGACGAGGCTCCGCTGCTCTACCGCTCGCTCACGGCAATGGAAAAGCGGCTCGACCCGCAGAAATTCTTCCGCGCCAACCGCTCCCAACTCATCAACACCGACTGGATCCAGTCGATCGAACCCTGGTTCAGCGGCAACCTCAAGGTGACGATGCAAGGGGGTGCCGAAATCGAGATCTCCCGCCGACAGGCCCAGGCCTTCCGCGACGTCTGGAGCCTCTAACGCGGCGTCCCCCGCCTATCCGCGTTCGAGCCAGTAGAGGGCGTAGCCCGCGCGCCAGCCGGGCAGGACGTGGCAGGGTGTGCGCCAGTCGCCCCGCAGGTAGACGCGCTCGTGGATGGGGTAGCCGGCACGGATGCAGAAGCGCTCGAACTCTTCGACCGAGATCTGGTTGTGCCGCCAGTCATACTCCCAGGCGCGCGGGAAGACCTCGCTCACCCGGTGGCGGCTGTAGACGAGCGCGTCCATACGGTTGCGCCAGTAGCCGAAGTTGGCGAAGCCGATCGCCATGCGGCGGGCGACGCGCAGACATTCGTCGATCACCCGCCCGGGCTGATCGAGCTCTTGCACGGTGCGCGACATCACCACCCAGTCGAAGGCGTCCTTGGGCTGGGACTTCAGGAAGCCTTCCGCGTCTCCCTGATAGACGTTGACGCCGCGTTTGACGCAGCCGGCGACCTTGGCGAGGTCGTTGTCGACACCCACTCCGTAGATCTCCTTCGTCTGGTTGAGGTGTTCGAGCAGCAACCCGCGGCCGCAGCCGACGTCGAGCACACGCTGCCGCGGCTCGATCCAATCGCTGAGGATGCTCTGTTCGGTCTCGCGCTTGATTTGCTGGCGTGGGGGCATGTTAGATCAGGAAGCGTTCTACCAAGTCGTAGAGTTCCGGTGCGTGCACCAGAAACGAGTCGTGCCCAAGCGGCAGATCCACCTCGGCATAGCCGGCATTCTTACCCGCGCGCAAGAGGGCCAGGGCGATCTCGCGGTTTTGCTTGGGCGGAAAAAGCCAATCGCTGGTGAAACCGACCACGAGCGTGCGCGCCCGAATGGCTTCGAAGGTCTCCTCCAGCCGACCGCTCTCCCCATAGAGGTCGAAGCGGTCGAGCGCCTTGGTGAAGTAGAGGTAGGTATTGGCGTCGAAGCGGTTGGTAAAGCTCTGCCCCTGGTAGCGCAGGTAGCTCTCCACCTGAAACTCCGCGTCGAAAAGCGTGCGCGCGGCCGCCCGGCTGATGCGCTCGCGGCCGAACTTCTGGTCCAGCCCCTGATCGCTCAAGTAGGTGATGTGGGCCATCATGCGGGCGACGGCCAGGCCGACGTGTGGCCCCTGCCCCGGCGGGTAGGCGCCATCGTGCCAATTCGGATCCTGCACGATGGCGAGACGCCCCACTTCGTTGAAGGCGATGGCCTGGGCGTTCTGGCGGGCCGTGGTGGCCATGGGCAGCAGGCGCCGCACAAACTCCGGGTAGCGTACACCCCATTCGAGCACCTGCATGCCGCCCATGCTGCCGCCGACCACGGCGTACATTTCCTGCACGCCCAACTCTTCGGTCACCAGACGGTGCTGGGCGCGCACCATATCGCCGATGGTCACCACCGGAAAGTCGAGGTGGTAGGGCCGGTTCGTCTCCGGGTTGATCGAGGTGGGTCCAGTGCTGCCCTGGCAACCGCCGAGGCAGTTGGAGCAAATGACGAAGAACCGGTTGGTATCGATCGGCTTGCCGGGGCCGATCATATTGTTCCACCAGCCGGGCTTGCGGTCACGGATCGAGTGGACGCCCGCGCAATGGTGGTCGCCGCTGAGGGCGTGACACACGAGTATGGCGTTGCTGCCTTCGGCATTCAGTTTGCCGTAGGTCTCGTAGCGCAGACGGAAGCCGGGGATGGTATCCCCGTTTTGAAAGGTAAAGGGACGACTACTTTCGTAATCGTGCCACTCCACCAACCCGACCTCACCAGAGTGCGCGAAAGTATCGACTTGCTCCGGTTGTTGCATGTAAGCTGCCAAGGAAAAACTGACATGTCTCTGCTGGCAACGCCGGACTCACATCTTCCTCCAGATCTCTCGCCGTCTATCTCCGTTACCCATGTTTGATTTCTTCACCAAGTTCTGGACGACTGACGGCTTTATGCCGCACCAGCACTGTTACGTATTGGAACGCGGAACTTTTTGGTTGGCAGTCTTTTCAGACCTCCTGATCGCCGCCGCCTACTTCTCGATTCCCTACGCTCTGTGGATTCTGGTCAAACAGCGCGAAGACCTCATCCACCGCAAACTCTTTTACCTCTTCGCGGCCTTCATCTTCCTCTGCGGCGTCACCCATGTCTTCGGCATGGTCGGCATGTGGTATCCGCTCTATCGGATCGATGCCGTCATCCGGCTGCTGACGGGAATCGTTTCCCTCGTTACCAGCGTTATCCTTTGGCGAGCCTTGCCGGTTATCCTGCAATTCCCCAGCAAGGCCCAAATGGAGGCCGCCCTGGTCGAAGCCAACCACCAGGAGGTGCTGCGCGAGAAGGAGGCCGCTTCCAACCGGATGAAGAGCGAATTTCTAGCCAACATGAGCCACGAGATCCGCACGCCCCTCAACGGCGTCATCGGCATGCTCGACGTGTTGACCCAGAGCAACCTGACTGACCGCCAGAACGAGTGCGTGCAGGTCGCTCTGGACGCCTCCGAACGCTTGCTGGTCATCATCAACGATGTGCTCGACCTCTCCAAGATCGAGGCAGGCAAGCTCCAATTCAACCACGCCGACTTCATGCTGAAGGAGGTTGCGGCGGAGGTCATGGACCTCTTGCGCATGCAGGCCGATGAAAAGCGCTTGTCCTTCCCCCTCCAAATCGGTGACGGCGTCCCGGCCATGGTGCACGGCGACTCCGCCCGCATCTCGCAGATCCTGATCAACCTGCTCTCCAACGCGATCAAGTTTACCCGGGAAGGCGGCGTGACACTCCGAATCGAGCGGGTCGAGCAGACAGACGACGCCCTCACGCTCGACCTAGCGGTGCAAGACACCGGCATCGGCATCCCCCAGGATCGCCTGGACGCGATTTTCGAGGCCTTCACCCAGCAGGATTCCAGTATCCAAAAGCACTTTGGCGGCACCGGTCTCGGCCTGACGATCGCCAGCCGGCTCTGTCAGCTGATGGGCGGCGAACTCATGGTCTCCAGCGAAGTCGGTGTCGGCTCGACCTTTACCGCGCGGGTGAAACTACAGCCTGCGCAAGCAAAGGCTGCCCCTGCCTCTCCCTACACCAACGGCCACGCGCCGGATGCGGGCCAGACGCCGCACTGGACCGTCCTGCTGGTCGAAGATTCGGCGGCCAACCGCAGCGTGTTGCAACGCATGATCGAAAACGAAGCCTATTCGGTGGTGACGGCGGAAACGGCAGAGCAAGCCTGGCAGCTGACACAGGAACGCACCTTTGACCTCATGCTGATCGACGTTCGACTCCCGGGTATTGACGGTCTGGAATTCACCCGCCGCTACCGGGCGTTCGAGCGGGAGAACCGCAACCGCAGCTGTCCCATGGTCGGCCTGTCCGCGCAGGCCATGCGCGAAGACATCGACGCCGGGATCGAAGCCGGCATGGATGCCTACCTGACCAAGCCGGTGCGCCGCAACGAGCTGCTGCGAATGCTCGACCGCTTCCGCCTCGCCTCCGAATAACCGCTCCCGGTCAATGGGCGGGCTCCGCTTCCTGCTCCAGCTTTTCCTGCTGCTCGGCCAGCGTCAGGATTTCGCGCAGATGCCAGTGCACCTGCCGCTCGAAGTCTTCGTGCTCGAACTCGACCTGCCCCGTATCTTCGTTCAGGTGCCACTGCTGCGGGTATTTGACGAACAGGTCGAGCACGTCCCTGGCCAGGCTGCTCATCTGGGCGTCCAGCGTGCGTAGCTTACGGGCGCGCACAAAAAACGGGTCCTGCAGCAGGCGCTCCTTCTGGGCCACGCCTACGCGCTCCGCCTCTTCCGAGAGGTCGAGCGCATCGAGTTTCTCCTGATAGGTGTCGCCCAGGTTGTTGAGGTAGTCCGCGATCCGGGCCGTCACCTGCGCGATCTCGCGGTATTGATCGCGCGCCTTCCGGTAACGCTCCAGATCGCCCGAAGTCAGCCATTCGTCCGCGGTCATCTCCAGGTTGCCCATCAGCGACTCGATCTCGGCCTGCATATCCTGGAAATCGGCCAGCACCGCCTTTTCCACCCCCCGCAGCTGCTCGAGGTCGCCCGGCGGCAGGCGGCGTTCGTAGGCCGCAAACGGATCTCGCTCGAACTCCTCGGCCAGGCGCCGCTGCTCCGCGATCATTTCCCGCATCGCCCGACGCTGCGCCCGGATCGCTTCCTGACGTTGCGCATATTCCGCGTCGATCTGCTGCTGACGCTGATAAGTGCTCACCTCCTGGGCCAACGCCAGCCCGCCGATCCACGCACAGCCCATCGAGAGCAGGGCAAACCACGGCAGATTCAGGAACCGGCGCTCGCTGCACAGCCACAGCAGCGTGCCCATGCCCCAACCTATGATCGTCAACACCGCCGCGCTCACCACAAAATGCCACCCGCTGACCAGTAACTCCGGGGCCGCGTAGGTGTGCAGTTTCCACGCGACGACGATCGTGCCCACCAGGGCAAGAAAGGCGGCAACAGCGGCTGACAGGCTTTGCTTCATCTACCGATTGGACGCTCCGACCGCGCAGGGCGTTCAAGCACAGCTACTTGAGCCCGTAGAACGCGACGGTGTTGGCGTGCGTACGCTCGACCAGTTCCTCGTAGGGCACGCCCAGCAGTTCCGCGCAACGCTCGGCCGTATGGCGCACGTAGGCGGGCTGGTTGGGCTTGCCGCGATGCGGCTCCGGGGGCAGATACGGGCTGTCGGTCTCGACCATCAGACGCTCGATGCCCTGCGCCAGCATGGCCTGCCGCACGTTTTCGGCGCTCTTGTAGGTCACGATGCCGGTAAAGGACGCCCGCCCGCCGCGCTCGTTGAGCTGACGCACTTCATCCGGACCCTCGGAAAAGCAGTGATAGACGACTTTGCGCCAGTCCACGCCGCTTTCGTCGATCAGCTTCACACTCTCGGCAAAGGCGTTGCGGCTGTGGATCACGACGGGGCACTCCAGCTGATAGGCGAGGTTCAACTGGGCCTTGAAGGCCTTCACCTGCAGCTGCTTCACCTCCGCCGCTTCGTCCGGATACTTGGGCAAATGAAAGTGGTCCAGGCCGATCTCGCCCAGCGCCACCGGCATCGGCTCGGTCGCGAAATAGCTGGCAATGCTCTTGAACTGGTCTTCCCAGTCTTCCTCCACCGCGCAGGGGTGGATGCCCACGGTCCAGTCGATCACCCCCGCATGCTCGTCGGCCAGCTGGTAATAGAGCGGCCAGTCCTTGAGGCTCGTGCCGATGGTGATGTGCCGCCCCACCCCGTTTTCCCGGGCCTGGTCGAGCCAGGCTTGCACCTCACCCTTTTTCGCGGCGGTCTCAAAGTGACAGTGACTGTCGATCAGCATACTGCCACCCTAGCCCCTGCGCCGCGGATGGCAAGGGCCAGCACGTCGTGCGCCCTCCTGCCACCGCGCCGCGCTGGACAAAGCGGGCTGGATCGCTTTGCTTGGCCCCATGGCATTGAGCGGAGCAGAAGCCGCGCGCTACAGCCGGCAGATCATCCTGCCGGAGATCGGCGTGGAGGGGCAGGAGAAGCTGCGGCAAAGTCGCATCTTGATCATCGGGCTGGGCGGTCTCGGCAGCCCCGCCGCCCTTTACCTCGCAGCCGCCGGCGTCGGCACACTCGGGCTGGCGGACTTCGACCGCGTGGAGGTGCACAACCTGCAGCGCCAGATCATCCACGACGAGATGAGCGCCGGACACCCCAAGCTCGAGAGCGCCGCCCAGCGCCTGCGCGCCCTCGATCCCGACGTGCAGCTGCGGTTCCATCCACAAGGCGTCACGGTCGACAACGCGCTTGAGCTCTTCCGGCAATACGACCTCATCATCGACGGCACCGACAACTTTCCCACCCGCTACCAGAACAACGACGCCGCCGTTCTGGCGGGCAAGCCGCTCGTCTACGGCAGCATCTATCAATTCGAGGGGCAGGTCTCGATCTTCGACCCGGCTCAAGGCGGCCCCTGTTATCGCTGCCTCTTCCCGGAGATGCCGGCGCCGGGCGAGGTGCCCAATTGCGACGAGGCGGGCGTGTTCGGCGCGCTCTGCGGCGTGGTCGGCTCATTCCAGGCGCTGGAGGCGATCAAGTATCTGACGGGCGCGGGCGAACCCTTGCGCGGCCGCCTGCTCGCGATCGACGCCCTGAGTCTGCGCGTGCGCACGATCAACCTGAAAAAGCACGCAGACTGCCCCGTATGCGGCGCACACCCCACCATCACCGGCCTCCAGGCCGATCGCTATGAGTGGAGTTGCCAAGTGCCCGAACCTGACGATACTGCCCCCACCATGTCCGGACAACTCCCCGTAGAAATCTCCGTCGAAGACGCCCACGCCCTGCTCCAGCAGCCCGAAGCCGAACGCCCGCTACTGGTCGACGTGCGCGAAGACCACGAGCTGGCGATCTGCCAGATCCCCGGCAACCGGCACATCCCGCTGGGTGAGCTGGGCAAGCGCCAGGCCGAGTTGCCCGAGGACCGCCCGATCCTCGTGCTCTGCCACCACGGCAGCCGCAGCCTGCGTGCCGCCCAGGCCATGCGCCGCGCCGGCTACGAGGCCGCCTCCATCCGTGGCGGCATCGACCAGTGGGCCGAGCAATACGCCCCCGACATGCGGCGATACTAGTTCACCAGGCGCATCCATTCCGCCATGTCGTCCAAAGAGGCACGGGCGTCGTCACTCAAAGTCTTGTCCTGCGCGACCTCCCGCTGGTAACGGTCGAAGTCCTCCTGCATCAAGGCCCGATAATAATCGGTGCGAAGGTCGCGCGAAATCTCCGGCGGCAAACGGGCAGCATCGGCTTCCAGCGTCTCCCAGTCCGGGTCCGCCAGAAACGCCGGTGAATTGACTATTTCGGCCAGTTTGCGCCCATAGGCTCCGCTCAGCGCCGGCTCCAGATCGGAACCGGCATACGCCTCGAAATAGGTCGCCAGTTGCGGAATCGTCAGGTCTTCCGCCGCGCGTTGAATGGCGTAAGGGGATACGCCGTCAAAATCGGCGACCTGTGCGGTCGCACCCCACTGCAATACGGCCTGCGGATCGATCGCGGCGTAAGCCTGCATGGCCGCCGGGACCGCCAGAGCGTCTCCCTGTGCCTGCAGTTCTCGCGCCCACGCCAGCATCACCTGCGGATCCCGCTGCGCCTGGGCTTCGAAGACGCTGCCCAGCGCACCGCCTCGCTCCCACGGCGCGGTAATCGTTTCCGCGATGCGCAGGCCCCACTCCGGATTGTCGTCCACCACAGCGTCGAGCACGCTGGTCTTCAGACTGCTGTCCGGCTCGAACGGCAGGCGCTCGTAGAGGTCGAACAGCGTTTGCGTCTCGCCCGCTCGCTGCAAGCGCCTCGCCAAAATATTGGCCCGGGCGGATGCCACCATCCGCCAACCGACGCCCTCGCCCCGGAGCAACTGCTGCATCAGCCGGAGCTGATCGGAAAGGGGACGATCCCACGGCCACGTGCCATTCACCAGATCGCTGACCTGATAAGGGGAGACATATTCCAGCGTCTGCAGCCAGGCCACCGCGTTGACCAGGCCATCGCCCTTCGCCTTGACGGTGGCCATGGCGAGGGCGGCGACCGAACGGGCCTCTCCGGGGAGTTGAGCCAGCGCTTGCTCCGCCTGCACCGGATCGACCTCGGCCCACTGCGCAAAAAGCGATCTCAAGAATGCGTTCCGGCGCTCCGAAGGCGCCCGCTGCAACAGCGCTTCGAGCAATCGAGGGTATTCCGTGGGCGCCAGCGTCTCGACATAGCGATCCATCCAGCCAAAGGCTCGCGAACCGCCCTCCTCCGTCAGCAGGTCGTCGATCAGCGCCCGGCGGCGCGCATTCAAAGTGGGTGACAGGCCGATATCGGGCCGCAAATCCGCCCAGGCTTTCGGCTCCGTCGCGGTCAATGCGGGCACCTCCGCGTCGGTGGCTTCCGGCGCCGCCGGAGCTTCCGCTTCTACCGGGGGCGGGGTTTCCACCAGCCGATAGCCCAGGCGCGTGGCTCCATAAACGCCCAGCACCGTCAGCGCCCAGCCGCTGAGCCAGAAGACCCAACGTTCGCGTCGGTTAGTGGCAGCGCCGAGCTTCATTGCGCCTCCTGGGCCAAGGCCTGTTGCACCTGCCAGAGCGGTGCCTGTTGACGTAGCAGCTGCTGAATCTCGATCGGCAAGGCCGGGTGATAAGCCAGTTTCACGCGTGCCTGCTCGGGCTCGGTCTCCAGCCAGGCCTGCGCGATCTGCGCGCTGATGCGTTGACGTTCGGAGCCTGCGGGCAAGAGCTGCAAGTCGTTGAAGGCGCCTTCCAGACTCCGATCCGCCAGCACCCGCCCCACCAGCATCCTGTCCCGCTCATTTTGATCGAGGTCCAAAGCACCCAATGTTTGCGCATAGAGCGCCGGGTCGCTTTCCCGTAACTTGCTCAGCTCTTCTCCGGCCATCTCGGTCAAAATCATCTCTTGAGTTGTATCCCCTTGCTCGGCGGTAGCGAACGCCTGGGGCAAGGTCGCCAGCACCCCGCGCGGATCGAGTTTCAGTTCGGCTAACAGGGCTGAGATCTCCAACAGGCCCGCACCCTCGCCGGAAAGCTCATCCGTATGCGCCTCCTTGAACGCCAGAAAGGCGGTGGGATCCTCTTGCGCCCATGCAGCCAGCATACTGGACGTTTGAAATGCCAGCGTCGGCGATGCTTCCTGAGCATGGCGCTTCCGGGCCACCATCAAGTCGGCCCATGCCTCTGCGGCAAAGGCATAGGTGCCTGAAGTCCGCGCGTTGCTTGCGAGCTTCTCAACCGCATCATTCAGCGCGCCTTCATCCAGCGCGCCGGTGTCCCCGGCCGCCCAGGCGTCGATTTCGCGACGCAGCCAGCGGCTCGTGCCATCCGCGTTTTCACTCACCGCCCAGTCCAACATGAAACCTGACATGGGACGCTCCAGCTCCGCCTCCTCGGCGCTGCCGTCGAGACTCCAGTGCAAGGCTTCGCCCGGAGAGGCGGCAGCCCAGCCGATCAAGGCGTTGAACAAGTCGACGCCGGGCTGCTCCCGCGCCAGCGTGACGACATCCTGCCCGCGCAGTTGGCCGAGCCGGAAACTGAGGTGGCCCGCGATGTGGAGATGTTCTCCGCTGCCCGGCGGCGGGTGCTCGGCCAGCCAGGCCAGCGCCTGTAGCGTATTTTCCGCGTCCAGCGAGTTGGCCATGGCGGTGCAGAGGTAGTAGCCCTCCAGATTATCCCCCGCCGCCAGCTTTTCCAACTCCCAGAGCTCCATGCCCAGCGCCTCATCGAACTGCACCGTGCCCGGCGCCGCGTAGCGCAACTGGCTCGAATAATCCACCCGATCAGGGCGCGATGACCGGCTCGTCGCCGCAGACGGGGCCCGATCGGTCGCGGGCGATGGCGGGGCGGGCGATTCCTGGGCGGGCGCAACCTCCGGGCGTGCCACGGCATAGGCGCCGTACAAGGACGCCAACCAACCCGCTCCCAGAATCACCTGCCAGACAGCCTTCATCTACGGCGGTTAGTGTGCTGAACCGCATCCCCCGGGGCAAGCGCGATCGCGCGCCAAGACAGACTTCATCTTGATCCACCGATCAGCGCCGGGAAAAACCGTTCGCCAAGCTTGGCGCGTCGTGTATGCTGGCTAGGTTGCCGAGTCCCACTTGAGAGCAAAGCCGTGATCCAGCGCCCAAATATCATCCTCATCGCCGTACAGTCGGTGGACGGTTTCATCACCTGCGGCGAAAGCAAGGGCACCGCCTTTGCCTCGCCCGCCGACCAGGAATGGTTTCAATTTGCGCTCCAGCAAATGCAGGCCGCCGTGTTTGGCTCCGGCACGTACGAGGCCGAGCGCGAGCGCATCCGCAACCACTTGACCGAGCAGCGGCCCAAATACGTGCTGACCCGCCACCCGGAGCGCTACGCCCACGAAGCCGTGCCCGGCCAGCTGGAATTTACCGCGGACTCGCCCGAAGCCCTCGCCCGCAGCTGGGGCGCCAAAGGGTGGGAGCGCGTCGGCCTGATCGGCGGCAGCGTCCAGCACGCGCGCTTTCTCGAGCAGGGGCTGGTCGACGAGCTGTGGTTGACCATCGAGCCCATGCTCTTCGGCCGGGGCCGCCCGCTCGCCCCCATCCAGGATACAATCGACCTGGACCTCGACCACGTGGAGCGCCTGACCGACCAGACTTTGCTGCTGCGCTACCGGGTAAGAGGCGCGGAAGGTTGACCCGGCTGAAAAGCGGGCACATCGTTCCCGCGTATGTCCAGTCGCTACGTCGTCATCATGGCCGGAGGCAAAGGCGAACGCTTTTGGCCCCAGAGCCGCCTCGAACGCCCCAAGCATCTGCTGCCCATCGTGGGCGACGAGCCGATGCTGACCCAGACCATCAAACGCCTGGGGGAAGTCGTGCCGCCGGAACGCGTGCTGATCATCACCAATGACGAGCAACGCGAGGCCGTGCTCGAGGCCTGCCCGATGCTGGCCCCCGAGAACGTGGTGGGCGAGCCCATGCCGCGCGATACCGCCGCCGCCGCCGGCCTGGCCGCCGTGCTCGTGAAGCACCGCGACCCGCAGGCCACCTTCGCCATGTTGCCGGCAGACCACGTGATCCACGACGCCGCGGGCTTCCAAGCGGTCGTCAAGGCCGCCTTCGCCGCCGCCGAGCAGGCCGAAACGCTCGTCACCATCGGCATTCAGCCCGACCAGCCGGCGACCGGCTACGGCTACATCCAGCGCGAGGGCGTGGCCGCCCAGGCCGAGGGCCGCGACGTCTTCGGCGTGAAGGAGTTCAAGGAAAAGCCCGACCTCAAGACCGCTCAGGCTTACCTCGAAAGCGGCAACTACTACTGGAATGCCGGCATGTTTTTCTGGACGGTGCCCGTCATCGCCAACTGCTTCGCCAGCTATACGCCGGAACTCTGGCAAGCCTTGCAGGCGATCGAACAGGGCCTCGATGCCGGTCAGGACCTCGGCCCATTGCTGGCCGAGCACTACCCGAAGCTCCAGAAAATCTCGGTCGACTACGCGATCATGGAGCCCGCCTCGCAGGAGAACAAGGTGCGCGTGGTCGAATCGGACTTCGATTGGGACGACGTCGGCGCCTGGCCGTCCATCGCTCGCCACTACCCGGCCGACGCCAAGGGCAACGTCGTGCGCGGCGCGTTGCTGACCCACGAGGCGCACGACAACATCGTGGTGAATGAAAAGGGGCACCTGACCGCGCTCGTCGGGGTGGACAACCTTATCGTGGTCCAGACCCAAGACGCCACGCTCATCGTGCCGCGCGACCGCGCCCAGGACGTCAAGAAACTGGTCAAGCAGCTCAACGAACACCCCGAGTGGAAGCATCTGAGCTAGACTCTTCGGCGGGCGTGCGCCAATAAAGGTGCATGCCCCGCTACCTCGGGATCGACTACGGAGAAAAACGCATCGGCCTCGCCTACGGGGACGAGTTGGGCGTGGCCACGCCGCTGCCCGCAGTCATCGAGCCCAATTGGGAGACGCGTGCCAAGGTGCTGGGCCAGCAGATCGCCCAACGCCGCATCGACGCCCTTGTCGTTGGCTACCCCTACAACATGGACGGCTCGGTCGGCTTCAAGGCGCGTGAAGTGGATGCCTTCATTGCGCGCCTGGAAGAACAGTTCGGCCTCCCCGTCCATCGCATCGACGAGCGCCTCACCTCCCACCAGGTCGAGACCCAGCTGCGCGCCATGGGCCGCAAGAACAGCAACGATCGCAAGACCCGGGCCACCGGCGAAATCGACTCCCGCGCCGCCAGCCTCATCCTGCAAGACTACCTCGACCTGCACCACCCCGCCCTCATGCCCGAGCCTTGGGACGAGGATTGAGCCTGCGCGACACGGGGCGCACTGCCTTTGCGGTTTTTGCCCTCACTTTGGACGCGACCAGGAATCAAGGGTCGAACATCTTGTCAAATGCAACGACACACATAGACTAGAATACGATGAAGGTCGAACTGCAGGATCCGGCAGTCATTGCCGAAGCGCAACGGTTAGCAGATGCTCGTCACGTTGGGCTAGACCAATTGGTCGAAGAGCTACTGCGTGAGCAATTTCGTCAGCCGAGCCGGATGCGCCCTTTTCCCACCTTTGATCTGGAATATCAGGAAGGGGTTGATCTCGAGGACAAGCAGCAAATCCAAGACCTTTTGGATCGCCACGGATGAAGCTGCCAGACGTCAACGTTCTGGTTTACGCAGCAGATCGTCAATCAAAGTATCATACCTCGGCAGCGTCCTGGTTGGAGGAAACCATCAGCCTCAAGGCGCCGCTGAGGATTCCCTCTCACGTCGTGATAGGGGTTGTGCGCATCCTGACGCACCCGCGCATTTACAAAAGCCCGCTAACTGCCGCCGAAGCCTTTTCTTTTATCGGCAGCCTGCAAGCAGGCGACTTTCACTTGCTTCTCCCCGGCGAAAGATACCTTGAGATCTTCCGAAACCTGTCGATCGATCTGAAGGCAGTCGGGAATTTGATACCCGACCTTCATTTGGCAGCCCTGGCACTGGAGCACGATTGTGAATTGGTTACTTTCGATCGCGATTTCGAAAAGGTAACCGGCCTCCGGACTTACCGACCCCGCTGATTTCCCCGCACCCCGGGCTTGGCATCCACGAGCGCAACGGTAAGGTGAGGATGCGATCGCGAGCACAGGCCATGAAGCGACTCTACATCATCAAGCTCGGCACGACCTTCCCCGACACCTTGCAGCGGCTGGGTGACTTCGACCGCTGGACGACCATCGCGCTGGGGCCGCTGGAGACGCCGGTAGAGGTGGTCGACGCCACCCGGGTCGTGGAGCTGCCGGCACCCCACGCCTGCGCCGGCGTCGTGATCACAGGCTCGCATGCGATGGTGACGGACAATCTGCCCTGGAGCGTGCACGTCGAGCGGTGGATCCCGGCGTTGTTGGAGGCAGCGGTGCCGATCTTCGGGGTATGTTACGGGCACCAGTTGCTGGCCCGCGCGGCGGGCGGTGAAGCCGGCTACCACCCGAGGGGTCAGGAGATCGGCACCGTCGAAGTCGAGCGGCTGCCCGCCGCCGCGCAAGACCCGCTGTTTCGGGACCTGCCGGAGCGCTTTGCCGCCCACACCACCCATTCGCAAACGGTACTGCGCCTGCCGTCCGAGGCGGTGCACCTCGCCCGCAATGCCTTCGAGCCCCACCACGCATTCCGCGTCGGCCCGTCGGCCTGGGGCGTGCAGTTCCACCCGGAATACACGGTGGAGATCATGCGGGCGTACATCGAGGAGCAGACGGCCGGGATCACGGCAGCCGGCCAGGATGTGCCAGCGCTGCTCAACGGCGTCCGCGAAACCACACTCGCCGCCCAGACAATCCGCAACTTCGGGCGCCTCGTGGATCAGCGCCTGACCGGACGCATTGCCCAGGCAGTCTAATGCCACGCGACACTTGCGGTGATTTCCCGCGGTCCCGCGCTTGGCAAATGCGGCGGGCGGCCTTAAAGTGGCGCATACAAGCGGCTAAACCCTAACCCGCGAGATACCCTTTATGGCGAAACGAATTGGAGTAGTGCTCTCTGGCTGCGGCGTGTTCGACGGCGCAGAAATCCATGAATCCGTGCTGACGCTGCTGGCGCTGCACCGCGCGGGCGCCGAACCGGTCTGCTATGCCCCCAACACCGACCAGCTGCACGTGATCAACCACCTCACCGGCGAGGAAATGCAGGAAAAACGCAACGTGCTGGTCGAAGCGGCCCGCATTGCGCGCGGCAAGATCGGCGACCTCGCGGGCGCCAAGGTGGACGATTTCGACGGCCTCGTCTTCCCCGGTGGCTTCGGCGCCGCCAAAAACCTCTGCACCTTCGCGGTGGACGGTCCCAACGCTAAGATCCACCCGCAGGTGGCGCGCATCGTCAAGCAGACCCGCGCTGCGGGCAAGCCGATCGGCTTTCTCTGCATCTCCCCCGCTGTCGGCGCGCTCGTGCTGGGTGAGGAGCATGTCGAACTGACCATCGGCAACGACAAGGACACGGCGCAGGGGCTTGAAAAGCTGGGCGCCAAGCACTTTGACTGCACCGTGGACGAGATCCACGTGGACGAGGAGCGCAAGGTCGTCTCCTCCCCCGCCTATATGCTGGGGCAAAACGTAGCCGACGTCGCAACCGGCATCGAGCGACTCGTGCAACAGGTCGTCGACTGGGCCTAGGGCGCTCCCCCCGCGTTTCCGGGGTTGCACCGCAGCCCCACCTTTTCTTTGCTGGAGCCTGCATGACCCGTCCGATGCGATACTTCCGGTGGCCCGCCCTGTTCATCCTGGGCGTGGCCTTGCACGGGCAGTTGACGCCCGATGCACCGCTGAAGAACTTCCGCCTGCCCATGTTTGGCGAAAGCTCATACAAGACGTGGGAGATCCGGGGGGACGAGGGTCGCTACATCAGCGACACCCGCGGCGAGATCAAGGGGCTGGAGATGGTCATCTATTCCGGTCGCGAAGATCTGCAGGTGCTCGGTCGCATCGAAACGCCCTTCGCTGAAGTGGACCTGGCCGATCGCACCGCCCATGGCGACTCACCCCTGCACATGGAAGGCCCGGGCTTTACCATCGACGGCGAAAACTGGAACTGGAGCGGCAACGAACGCCTGCTCCAGATCCAGGAAAAGGCTCGCGTTGAAATCACCGATTCACTGATCTTGCTCGAATGATCCGGCTCCGCCTTGTTTGCCTCCTCGCCCTGCTCGCGACTGCGACCTTGGGCGCCCAGACGCCGTCCTCAACGGACGCGGAGATCCCACGCACCGTCATCACCAGCGAGGAGATGGAGTGGCAGGGCACGCCGATCCAGAACTTCTTCTATTTCCAGGGCGACGTGAAGGTGCAGGGCAACAACCTCGAGCTGGCCTGCGACCGCCTGAGCGTCACCACCACGGCCGAACGCGAAAAGGAAGGCACCGTCGGCCAGATCGGCCCCGTCCAGGAAATCATCGCCGAAGGCAACGTGCACATCAGCCAGGCCGGCCGCGAAGCCTTTGCCGGGCGCGCGGAAATGGATACCGAAAAGGGCACCGTGACGCTCCGGCAGGAGCCGCGCGTCGTGCAGGGCGAGACCGAGATCCTGGCCGACCGCGGTTACATGCTGGTGCTGTACAAGGACGAGATGAAGATCCGCCTCGTGCCCGATCCCGACATTCCCACCCCGGCCAACAGCCGCTCGCGCCTGAAGTTGGGCGGCATGCCCAATATGGGCCTCGAGCAGGCGGAAGAAAAGATCACCACCGGCAAGCAGCTGGCCCCCGCCGCCGACCTGCCGCCGCGTGACGAACAGGAAGTCGCCAACCCCGCCGAATAGCGCACGCCATGCCCGTTGCTTCTCCCACTGCACATAACGGCACCGCGCGCATCGAGGCCAAGGGCCTGCGCAAGGACTACGGTCGCCGCTCGGTCGTTCAAGACGTCAATCTCTCCGTCGATGCAGGCGAAATCGTCGGCCTGCTAGGCCCGAACGGCGCCGGCAAGACGACCTCCTTTTACATGATCGTGGGGCTGGTCGCGGCCACCCACGGTCAGGTCTTCCTCAATCAGGACGAAATCACCCGGCTGCCGATGTATCAGCGCGCGCGGCTCGGGATCGGCTATCTGCCGCAAGAGGAATCCGCCTTTCGTAAGCTGACGGTCGAGGACAACCTCGCCGCCATCGCCGAGACCCTGCGCCTGCGGCCCAACGCGCGCAAAAAGTGGGTGGACCGCCTCCTGGAAGAGCTGGGGCTCGAAGACCGTCGCAAACAGAAGGCCTTTACCCTGAGCGGGGGCGAGCGCCGCCGCCTCGAGATCGCTCGCGCCCTGGTCACCTCCCCGCAGTTTCTCTTGCTGGACGAGCCCTTCAGCGGCGTCGACCCCATCAGCGTCTCGGAGGTCAAAAACATCGTGGTGAGCCTCAAACGCCGCGGCATCGGCATCCTCATCACCGACCACAATGTGCGCGAGACCCTCAGCATCGTGGACCGCGCCTACCTCTTGCACGAAGGGCGTGTGCTGGTCGAGGGCGACAGCGATTACCTGCTCAAGAGCGAAGACGCCCGCCGGGTCTACCTCGGGCACGACTTTAATCTTTAATTGCCGCTAGCCCTCCGTATGCTTGGTGGATGCCGCCACGCCCCCAGCCGAAAATCCCCGATAGCGTTACCGTCCAGAAGTTTTTCGACGGCCTGCGCGAAGCGCTCAAACTGACGGTCGTTCAGGGAGAAAAGGGGCTCTCTCACCAGATCCGCGACAAGTCGCTCAACCGTCCCGCGCTGGCCCTCACGGGTTATTTCAAGACCTTCGGGCACAAACGCGTCCAGCTCTTCGGCGCCGGCGAGATGATGTACCTGCGCGACCTGCCGGCGGAACGCCAGCACGAGGTGCTGATGGAGATGGCCGACCGCCACATCCCCTGCCTGCTCATCACCCGCAATTATCAGCCGACGCCCGCGATGGAGCACGTGGCCCGCGAGCGCGGCATCCCCCTGCTGCGTTCGCCGCTCACCAGCCGCGACGTCGCCAACGCCGCCACCGTGTGGCTCGAGCACGAGTTCGCCCCCCGCATCGCAGAGCACGGCACGCTGATGGACATCAAGGGCATCGGCACCCTCATCCGCGGCAAGAGCGGCGTGGGCAAGAGCGAGTGTGCGCTGGCCCTGATCGAGCGCGGCTACAGCCTGGTGGCAGACGACCTCGTCTACATCCGCCTGATCAACGAAAACGAGCTCCAGGGGCGCTCCAGTGAGCTCAACCGCGGCTACATGGAATGCCGCGGGTTGGGCATTGTGAACATCGCGGAGATGTTCGGCATCCGGGCCGTGCGCCTGAGCAAGAACATCAACCTCGTGGTGACCTTCGAGGAATGGAAGAGCGGCATGGAGGAAGACCGGACGGGCCTCGAACAACATACCTTCGAGGTGCTCGGACAAGAAGTTCCTCACATCATTTTACCGGTGCGACCGGGGCGGGATTTGGCACGCCTCGTCGAGGTGGCAGCCATGATCCAGGCACTCAAGCAAATTGGGCACGATCCGGCTAAAGTCTTCAACGAGCAGCTGATATCCTACATGGCGCAGAATCCGCCCTCCCTTTCCTAACGGATGCGTGTCTAGAAAAATAGTGGGTGTACCGCTTCAAAAATAAGGCAACATTTTTGTGACAAGAGTTATTGGAAATCGCGTGTGAACAACTTGTGCAAAAGATAGGATTGAAACCTCGGGTCGGCTGGGAATAACTTTGTCCCATCCTGCCTGTGCTGTCACCGCAATGGAGCTTCCAGCTTCGAGCGTCGGCATCGCTTATCCGGGAATCGATCATCATTCCGACGCAAGTCGTTGATTATCATCATTATTTCACTACCAATGGGCCAGCTTGAACGAATTTCTATCCAGGGAGGCTTTGTCTCTAAACGCGGCAATTGCCGGGAACTGACGTCGATGCAACAGCAGACGCCGACTGTGGCGTGCTCGCGCGCCCAGTGTGAATAAAACCCGCTAATCCAGCCGTCTGCCATGTCGCTAACGTCTGTAACAAATGACACCTGGACCACTCTCCGCGCCGACCTCGAGGCTACGCTGCCCCGAGATGTATTCGTGACGTGGATCGAGCCGCTCCGGGCCGAGATAGTCGGTGATGACACGCTGTTGATCATCGCCCCGAACGACTTTGCCGCCATCTGGCTCGAGGACAACTACCAGGACCTCCTGCGTGAGAAATTGTCCACTATCGGCAACGGGGAACTGGAGCTGGAAATCACCAGCCGCCAGAGCGGGGAAGAATCCGCCTCCCAGCCAACCGGGACCAGCGAGCCTTTCACGGCGCCGCCCTTCCGCGACCACGAGCGCAGCAATACCAAGAACGGTCGCGACAAGAAGCGCCGCCCGGCCTACCTCAACCCGCGCAATACGTTCGACAACTTCATCGTCGGGCCGTCCAACCAGTTGGCCCACGCCGCCGCCCTCGCGGTGGCCGCCCAACCGGGCAACGCCTACAACCCGCTCTTCCTCTATGGAGACACCGGGCTGGGCAAGACGCACCTCATGCACGCCGTCGCCCACGCCATCCAGGCCAACGACCCGGACGCGCACGTCGTCTACGTCTCGTGCGAGAAGTTTACCAACAAGTTCCTCAAGGCGATCCGCGAAAACACGCTCGACGAGTTCCGCAAGTTTTACCGCAAGGTGGACGTGCTGCTGATCGACGACGTGCAGTTCCTCGAGGGCAAGGAGCGCACCCAGGAGGAATTCTTCCACACCTTTAACGAGCTGTTCGAGAGCCAGCGCCAGATCTGCCTCTCCAGCGACCGCCCGGCCAGCGAGATCTCCCGCCTCGAGAGCCGCCTCGTCTCCCGCTTCCAGTGGGGTATGATCACGGATATCCAGGCGCCGGACCTCGAAACCCGCGCCGCGATTCTGCGCAAGAAGGCCCAGGCCCTCGGTTACACCAACCTGACGGAGGAGATCTTCAACTTTCTCGCCATGCGGGTGACGCGTAACGTGCGGCGGCTCGAAGGCGCGCTGCTAAAGGTCGCCGCCTACGCCAAGCTGACCAAGCACCCGCTCGACCTGACCATGGCCGAGCACTTGATCAAGGACATCCTGCAGGAAGAACAAAGCCAGCAGGTAACGATCGAGAAGATCCAGCGCAAGGTGGCCGACTACTACGACCTGCGCATGGGCGACATGTCCAGCCGCCGCCGCCCCAGCAACATCGCCTTCCCGCGCCAGATCGCCATGTATCTGAGCCGCATCCTCACCAGCCACCCGCTGAAGGAAATCGGCGACTCGTTTGGCGGTCGCGACCACGGCACCGTCATCCACGCCTGCCGCCAGGTGGAAAACATCATGGAGCAGGACCCCGAGGTGAAGCGCGCCGTCGAATACCTCACGCGCCAGATCAACGGCCAGCAGCCGTAGCCCTCGCCCCCCCTTTTACGCAAAAGCCCCGACTCAGACCGAGCCGGGGCTTTTTGCTGGGTCGAAAAATCGCTTCGACGCGTACCTACAGTGCGTCCGGGCGGAAGATCATCAAAAGCTCCGCGCGCGCCACCGTCTCGGGCTGGCGCTGCAGCCACTGGGCAATCGCGCGCTCCTTGGGGGCCGAGAGCGCATCGGCCAGCCGACGCCCGCGGTATTCGCGCGTCACGGGATCGGCCACCAACAGATCCTTCAGCAGCACCTCCACCTGCTCCGGCAGGCGGTCATGACGCGCGATGGACTTCAGGGCCGCGATGTCCGGCGCATCGCCGGTCACCTCCGTCAACCACAGGCCTACCTCGCGCTCCGCCGGTGAAATCTCCGGTGCGTCGAACGGCACGGCCTCCGGTGCCTTGTGCATGGCCAGCGAGGCGAGAAAGCCCAGCAGAAAGGCGATGCCGATGGAGGCCAGCCAGGAGAGGCCGTACATCAACGTGCCGAGGTAGCGCGCGCTCTTCACTGTTGCTGCTGTTGCTGGTTTTGCCGGGAGGCCTGCTGGTGCTGGGGCGTGCGCGACTGGAACTGGCGCTGCCCCTGCAGCTCGGCTGCCCGCACGGGATCGTAACCGGGGATGCGTCCTTCGTCGAAGTCGATCAGGTCGCACACGCACACGATATCGCGCACCCGCTCGGGTGTGCCCATCTCGGTCAAGGCCTCGGCCAGGAACTCGCGCCCTGCCTCGGTCTGGCCCTTGTGCGTCACCTCGCGATTCCACTGGGCGGCCTCGACGTTTTCCGGAAAGAGCTCCTGCAGGCGGGTAAACAGCGCCGTTTCGTCCGGATCGTGCGCCTTCACCGCCGCCACCACATCCTGCGGATCGACGCCCAGGTGCATGCAGAGGAAGCGGTCGAAGCCGCGGCAAAAATTCTTCTGGTAGCTCTTGGGCAGTTCGCCGCGCAGGTGTTTGCGGATCTTGGCCAGGAAGCGCGGCAGGTGCATCAGGCCGAAGGTGAGGTCGGGCTGGTAGGGAGACGGCAGGTCGCGGCAGATGGCGCCGGTGGGGCCGAGAGGTTGTTCGCTCATGCCCCTCACTCTGTTGCGGGCAGGGGCCGGAGTAAAGCCACAAGCAGCCGTGCACGGACCATCGACCGGGCAGAATGCGCTCTGCAACGTCCGCGCCAGTTGATTGATGCTGAAGGAATTGCGCGAATGGCCGTTTTTACCGGCCGCAGATCAAGAATCACATCGCGGATTGCAAGCTGGTATCAACCCTGCATATTTTGACCCAAGTTACGACCTTACGCTGACCTATCCACATGCGCGTTCTGCTCACTTCCCACGGTTCTACCGGTGACATCTACCCGATGATTCGCCTCGGCCGGGCCTTGCTGGATGCCGGCCACGAATGCCGCTTTGCCACCACGCCCTTCTTTCGCGAGGAAGTCGAGCGCGCGGGCATCTCCTTTGTCCGCCTCCCACCGGACTGGAACCAGGCGGGCTTTGCCGAGGCCATGCGGGAGCTGACCCACGCCAAGAACGGCCTCGAGACCCTGCAGAAGATCTACGATGAGGCCCTGCCCTACGCCGACGAGATCTTCCAGATCCTGCTGGATAACCTGCCGTGGGCCGACGTCTTTTGCCTCAGCTACGTGTTCGGGCCCATGGGGCAGCTCGCGCGCATGTGTGACGTGCCGGTGGCAACGGCCAACTTCGCCCACCACGTCATCCCATCCTCCCAATACCCGCCGGAGCCCCTGCCCCGCCTGCTGGTGTGGCCCAAGATCATCCGCCGCCCGTGGAACAAGATCCTCTGGAAGGTCGTCGACAAGTTTATCATCTGGCGCATCCATCAGGCCATTCACCCGGCCTACGAGCGCAACGACGTGCCGCTGCCCCGCAGCTTTCTGCTCGAGCCGGCCGATCTCTCGCTCGTGATGGTCTCGAAGGCGCTCTTCGAGCCCAAGACGCTGTGGAGCGACCGTTTTGTCTTCACCGGCTACCTGCGTTGGCAGAGTGAGGAAAATCCGGAGATCGAGGCTGCGGTCAACGCCTTCTGCGAAGGTCAGCGCGTGCCGGTGCTCACCTTCGGCAGCGTCACCTTTGAGCAGGCGCGCCACGTGATGCACCGCTTCATGAGTAACTGGCCGCGCGGCAAGAAGATCATCGTGCAGGCCGGGTGGGCCAACCTGAGTTTCGAAACGCCGCGGCCCGACGTGAAGTTTATCGGCAAAGTTGCGCACGATCAGCTCTTCCGCCACGCCTCGTGCGTGATCCACCACGGCGGGGCCGGCACCACCGGCACCGTCCTGCACGCCGGTGTGCCCCAGATCATCATCCCCCATATCGGCGACCAGTGGTTTTTCGCCGACGAGATCGAGCGCCTGGGCGTGGGCATCGAGCTGAAGCGCAAGAAGTGGCCGGAAAACCTCGCGCGCAGCGTGCGCAAGGTCGAGGGCAGCAAGCGCATGAACCGCCGGGCGGCGAAAATGGCCGAAGTGCTCGAGCAGGAAGACGGGCCGGGCAACGCCGTTGCCGCGCTGGAGCGCCTCGCTCGCGAAGGCCGCAAGCCCGAGGTGATGGACATCGACACCGGCGCGATCCCCGTGACGGAGATGCCCCTGCACGTGCCGCCGCGCGAGGGGCAGGCGTCGCCGCGCTAACGGGCCCACGTTGCAGGCTTGCGCAACAGGATTCGGACGGTAGGATAGGGCACAACCGGCTCCCCCGCCCTATCACCCCAATCCCCTACGCATATGTCCGTGTTTCCGCGCCTGCTGCCGGTTCTCACGCTGGGCCTTGCTGTGTCCAGCGCCAGCGCCACCCAACTCGTCGAGCTGAAGGTGCTCGACGAAGGCTACCTGATGGTCCACTTCCGCGATGGCGAAGTCACCCACCGCGACGACGCTACCGGGCCGTGCGCCTATCGTGGCGCCTGCAATGACAGCAATTCCGATACGGTCATCCGCTATGAGCCGGAGCTCGACCTCGCGACGGCCGATGCCGCCGCCAGTTGGACCCTGCAATCCAGCGACGATGCCCGCTATGGTTCATCGGGCCAGCCCGTCAGCGCCGTCTACCGCAAGTCCAAGCTCAACGGCATGGCCCAGCAAGGCTGGGACAGCCAGGCCAACGACTTTCACTACGAGTACACGATGGAGCACTACCTCTACCTGCGCCTGCCCGAGGCACTGGAAGAGGGCAAAAGCTACTCCCTCGCGATCGCCAGCGGCACCGGCACCGACGTGACCCAGGAAGCGTTTACCTTCGACCCCTTCCACAACCGCAGCGAAGCGATCCACATCAACCTCGCCGGTTACTCCACCCTCGAGGGCGTCAAGGCGGCCGACCTCTACCAGTGGATGGGCAGCGGCGGCCCCCGCGATTACACCGCCTTCGAAGGCAACGACGTCTATCTCTACAACGTGGAGACCGGGCAGCACCAGCGCGTGGGGGAAGTGACCTTCTGGAAAGATGAGGCGGCTGAGATGTCCGGCTATCACATGGTCCGCTCGCCCGTCTGGAACGTCGACTTTACCGGCTTCAACCAACCCGGCACCTACCGGCTCGCGGTCGAAGGCGTCGGCTGCAGCGAAGACTTTACGATCGAGCCGACCGCCTTCGAGGCCCCCTACACCGTCTCCGTGCGCGGCTTTTACTACATGCGCATCGGGCAGGCCGACGTGGGCCTGGTGCCTGTTCCACGTCAACCGCTCTATATCCCCGGCGAAAGCCCCGCCGACACCAAGGTCTACCTGACCACGATGCAACCTTACCACCCGGACTGGGACAGCTTCTCCAGTGGCGACGTCTGGGATCGCCCGGAAGACTGGGACGCCTACCGCCAGGACGGCGACCCCACCAACCCCAATGCCTGGGGCGGCCACTCGGACGCGCTGGATTGGGACCGCCACCTCGGCCACGTCTCCATCATTTACGATTTGCTGCTGCCCTACGTGCTGACCGGCGGGGCGCTGAACGACGACGACCTCGGCATCGCCGAGAGCGGCAACGGCATCCCGGACCTGCTGGATGAAGCGCGCAACGAGGTCGACTTCTGGCTGCGGCTGCGCGATGGCGACGGCTATTCCCACGGCCTCACCAACCCCACCGGCAGCAACGTGTTCTATCAGGCCGGCGCCACTCCCATTGCCGCCTGGGCCAACGCCGCCAACGCCGCCATGCTTGCCGACTGCTTCCGCCTCGCCGGGTTGAGCGACCTGCAGGCGCAATACCGCGCCGCGGCCGAAGAAGCCTACCACTATGCCGACCAGTTGCCGGACCCAATGCTCGATACGCTCCAGAACGTGGGTGAAGCCGACCTGCGCGGGCGCGACTTCAAGCAGCTTGCCGCGGCCTACCTCTACAACGTGACCGGCGAGACGGCTTACGAAAACGTGGTGCAGGCCGAAAGCCGCGCCACCAGCGATACGGCCGAACTCGCCCACGTCGGCGCCTTCAACCAGATCTGGGCCACCGCCGGCTATCTGCAGACGCCCCAACCAGTCCACTACCCAGACCTCCAGGCCCACATGCGCGCCGCCGTGGTCTATCAGGCCCAGCAGAAGGAGGTCGCCTACAGCCAATCGCGTCCCTCGCGCCGCGCCACGGACAACACCACCGGCTATTTCCACACCATCCAGTTTGTGCACCGCACCCTGGTCGCACACGCCGTCACGACCGACTCGGATCAGCGCGCCGCCTTCCTCGACGCCCTGACTCTTGAGGCCGACTGGGGGCTCGGGCGCAACCCGCTCAACCTCATCCAGATGACCACCGCCACCACTAGCCTGGCGGACAAACGCAGCGTGACCGACGCCTACACCTCCGGGCGCGACGACGGCACCCCCGGCATGCACCCGGGCCACACGCCCTACATGAACACCGATGACTGGGCGCCGGCCATGATCATGGGCCGCCCGAGCTGGATGACGAGCAAGGCCTACCCGAGCTTCGACCAATGGCCGCGCGCAGAGGGCTACTTCCCCACCCGCTACGTCTGGTCGCACACGGAGTTCACGCCCCAGCAGACCATGCGCGGCAAGATGGCGCTCTACGGCTACCTCTACGGCCTGGAAAAGCAAAACGCGCCCGCCGCAGCACCCGAGGTGACGGCAGTCGAGATCATCGACGGCCAGCCTGCGGCCACCCTGCAAACCGAGCCCGACCACGCCTACCAGCTCCAGTCGTCCACTGATTTACAAACCTGGCAGCCCGTCGGGGCGGCGATCACCGGCACGGGCTCTGCCCAACAGCTCCCCCTGCCACTACAGGGCAGCGGCCCGACCTTCTGGCGCGTGCTCGAGCAGTAGGCTCCCCTACCGGTGCTTGCCGGCGAGCATGTCGAAGAAGAAGCCCAGGCGATCATCGTCGGGTGAATCCCGGTGGCCAAACCAGAAACCGGACACCGTGCCGATGAAAACGTAGAGGAAGTCGCTCGCGGCCAGATTCTCGCGCCACATCTGACCGTAGAACACCAGGTCGAAGCTCAGCATGCCAGCCACTGGATCCAGCCCGTGGCTGGCCGCATAGTAGTAGGCAAACGGGAATGTGAGCGACAACACGCAGGCGAGGCAGCTTCCTAGGCCGCTGATCAGCCCGAACTTCCAGTCGAGGCCTCGCCCGCAGTCTTTCTTCGGGCGATACGTCCGCATCCTCATATAGACTGAACTAGTGCCCATGGACCGGATTCGACCGGTCCATTTTTTTGTGCTCCGGACACACCTTTTGCCGAGACTATAGCACCCTTTTCCTTGCCAGATGCACGCAAAACCCTCCCCGCTCTTGCCAAGGAAGCCATGTGATGGTTGAGGTACTGGCATGGAAGAGGCTGAGCAAAAGAAGCCCGACAATGTCATCTGGCGGGTTTCCAAATACCTGTTTCGCTACCCCAAGCTTTTTTGGATCACGCAGGCGCTGGCCATCAGCATGGTCTTGTTGATGATCGCCGTGCCCAAGGTGGTCGAGGCCATCCTGGAGAATATCGCGTCGACCGGTGAATACAGTGCGCTGTGGGGCGGCACCGCCATTATCGTCGCCCTGTATGTCGGCAGCGAGGTGTGCAACGGCCTGCGCATCGCCGTCAACAACACGCTCGAGCAAAAGGTGCTGTTGGACATGCGGCGAGACCTGCACCACAAGCTGCTGCACCTGCCCGTCTCGTTCTTCGACCAGCGCAAGAGCGGCGACGTCTCCAATCGCGTGACCGAAGACGTGATGGCGGTTGAGCGCGCGCTGCTCGACGGCACGGAGCAAGGCGGGCGGGCGATCGTCATGCTCGTGGGCGTCACAATCATGCTCTTCATCACCAATCCCTTTCTGGCCTGGTTCGTGTTCCTGCCCATTCCCATCCTGCTCGTCGTCGGCTACTTTTACGCCAAAGGGTCGCGCAAGATCTGGAAAAAGGTGCGCGACTCCTCCGGCGACCTCAACAGCTTGCTGATTGAGGACATCCAGGGCAACCGCCTGATCCAGACCTTCTCCCTGCAGGACCGCGAGAGCCGTCGCTTTGAGCATCAGGCGGGCGAGGTGAAGAAAAACACGCTGCGCGCCATGTACCGCTGGGCGAAGTACAACCCCTTTACCAGCGTGATGACCAAGCTCGGCACGGGCAGCGTCATCGCGGTCGGCGGCTACCTCATCATCAGCGGCCAGGGCAACTTCGAGATGCCGCAACTGGTCGGCTTCCTCATGTATGCCTACATGATTTACGAACCGCTGGGTCAACTGCACGGCATCAACCACCTCGTGGCGGCAGGTCGGGCGAGCGGCACGCGCGTCTTCGAGATCCTCGATGCGCCGATCGAGGTGCAGGACCCGGCACAGCCCAAGCCCTTCCCGCAGGGCATGGTGAAGGTGCACTACGACCACGTTTCCTTCGGCTATCCGGGGCGCCCCGAAGTGCTGGAAGATTTCAACCTGACCATCCCGGCGGGCAAGGTCACCGCCCTGGTCGGCCACACCGGCGCCGGCAAGAGCACCGTCGCCAACCTCTCGATGCGCGCCTACGACGTGACGGACGGGCGCATCCTGCTTAACGGCATCGACCTGCGCGAGCTCTCCCTGCACGACATCCATGCCAAGATCGGCCACGTCGCCCAGGACCCGTTCCTCTTTGAGGGCACGGTGCGCGACAACCTGGGGCTGGCCCGCGCCGACGCGACCGAGGCAGACATGCGGGCCGCGCTGGAGGGCGCCGCCGCGTGGGACTTCGTGCATCGCCTGCCGCAGGGCCTCGACACCAACATCGGCGAAAAGGGCATCCGCCTCTCCCAGGGGGAAAAGCAGCGGCTGACCATTGCGCGCGTGCTGCTGAAGAATCCTCCCTTCGTAATCCTCGACGAGGCCACGGCCTCCGTGGATACGCTGACGGAGCGCCTGATCCAGGAAGCGCTGGAGAACCTGATGAACGAGCGCACGGTGCTCGTTATCGCCCACCGCCTCTCCACCGTGCGCAAGGCCGACCAGATCGTGGTGCTCGAGCGCGGGCGCATGATCGAACGCGGCACGCATGACGAATTGTGCGGGCAGGGCGGCCACTATGCGCGCCTCTGGTCCTACCAGCAGGACATCATTCCTGAGGCAGAGCCCGTGCTCGAAGACTGAGGCGCGCAGCCCCTGCCTTGTGAATTTGACGTTGCTAAAGCCCCATCGTCATGCAGGCTATCCCCTTGAGATCCCCCTTTTCTCGGTCATTCCATGGAGCATACCATCACACTAACGGTAAAAAACAAGATGGGCATTCACGCCCGACCCGCAGCGATGATTGTCCGGATCGCAAACAAGTATCCGGCCGAGGTCTATGTCGAGAAAGACGACGAGCAAGTAAACGGCAAGAGCATCATGGGCCTGATGATGCTCGCAGCAGGGCAAGGCTCCAACTTGCGTTTTACCGCTTCGGGTGAAGGCGCCGAGCAAATGTTGGAGGATCTTTCCGGCTTGTTTGAGCGCAAATTCGAGGAAGCCTGACGCGGCCGTATAGACGACTTTTTTACCCTATGGCGTCACCTTGCACGAAGGTGACGCTTTTTTGTGTACCACTACTTGCAACTGCACGATCCTCTTAGATGCCATTGGCGTCAGGCATGCAATTCGCCTGCATATATTGTCAAACTGGGGTACGTATTTCCGCGTATTTTGCACTTTTTTTGCGCTTTGCCCGGTGTTGGGCAACATGCAGCCAGGGAAACCCCTTAATTTTGCTAAAAATGCATAAGGCCCGATTTGGCTACTTCGGTGCAGGTGCATAAAAAGCATACTGCAACGTAATGCTCCGTACTTTTGCTTACGCCAAACCCTACTATTCTTTCTGTTTACAAATTATAAACATTTCGCCACTGCATCCTGCATTTACGTGCCATTTGCCATGGCTATCTGCGCGGATTCAGGCTCTTTAAGGGACTCTGGGGGTGACGAATCAAGAGGGACACCGCGGTCGGACCGACCGTTGACAGCTTTTAATCAATCGACCACGACACACCACAATGATTTCGCGCACCGTAGCGTCACTTTCCACCCTTCTCTGCCTGTCACTGACTCCCGCATATAGTGCCACGACAGGGATCGACGCTCAACAGCTGACGGCAGATTCCGCCGACCAAGTTTCCTGGACGACCAGCAATCTGGAAACTTGCCAGCCGGATCTGCAAGCACTCCAGGGAAACGGCTACGCCCTCAGCTCGCCGGACTTCGGGACAAACTACCTGTCCACGCAGTTCAGCGCGCGGAAGGTGGGCAAGCTGTCCGTCGAAATCCGCCTTTCCCGTGCGGTTGACGTGCCCTACCGCGGCACCAGCCCGGGCATGCGGTTGAACTTCGGCGGTGACGACCTGATCGTCGCTTTCTCGCCTGACGGCCAACGCATCCAACACGCGGGCGACCTCGGCAACAACTACGGCGGCCCCGGCTTCGTGCCCGGACAATGGTACCGCGTGGAGCTGACCTGGCAGAGCGACGGCCTGCAGCTGCAGTATTTCAACGCCAACGGCCAGGCCCTGACCAGCCCGCAGTCCCTGCCTTTCAAGGACGAAGAACAGGCCGCCCGCTGGCTCGGCACCGGCGAAGTCCGCCTCGGCTCCTTCAATCACCTGGCCTCCTGCGACGGCACCGACAGCACGGTGGACGTGCGCAACTTCAAGCTCGAAGGCCTGCCCGAAGTGAGCAGCGAAGAGCAAGTCAGCGATATCGCCTACACGCACCCGGATCTCGTGGGCCTCGACGGCATGATCCACGAGTATGCCGACTTTGGCGCCAAGACCAAGGTGACCTACGACGCCGCGGACGGCGTGATCGGCCTCTACAATCCGCGCTACGCCACCAGCCACTTCGAAATCGAAGCCGACGGGGCCGCCATCAAGACTTTCAGCACCGAGTTCCGCCTCTCCCACCCCGTGGCTGCCGGCAGCCGCGTGGATGGCCCGGGCCTGATCGCCCGCTTCGGCTCGCGCTACATCTGGGTCCGCTTCACCAGCGACGGCCAGCGCATCCAATGGGGCGGCACCGACGGCGCCCACTACGGCGGCCTTCCCTTCCAGCCGGGCGTGTGGTATCGCATCACCCTCAATTTCTTCGGTGATCGCATCGAGATCGTCTACCACGACAAGGACGGCAACCAGCTCGCCAGCTTCTCTATGCCCTACAAGCAAGGCAGCGGCATCGAAGATTGGCGCGGCCCAGGCTTCATCCAGGTCGGCAACTTTAACGACAAGGCCACCGAGTCCGACAGCTTGACGCGCCTGGAAATGCGCAAGATCGAGCTCGAGAACGGCACCAAGGTCACCTTCGGCACCAGCTGGCTCACCCGCCACGTCTACAGCCGCAACGAAGGCGAGCAGAAGATCAAGTTCCAGTACGACAACCTGTCGCTCAGCCGCCGCGCCGGCAAGCTGACGCCGATGCTGGACGGGGTCGCGCTCTCCGAGCCGGTCGACTTCGACCTGCCCGCCCTCTCCTCGGGCCAACTCGAGCTGCCCTTCGCCCCCAAAGACTTCAAGCCCGGCGAATATGACCTGGAGCTGGTCATGCACATCGACGGCAGCGACGACGAAGTGCTCAAACTCCCGCTGACCGTGGCCAAGCGCCGCAGCGCCGACGAGCTGCCCTATGAGACCTGGAACCGCTTTGACGTGGAACAGCTCGACCAGACCGCCACCTGGGGCTTCAACCAAAACAAGATGTGGTCCAGCCTGCTCGGCCTGCCGACCCGTGAACAGCTCGACGCCCACCTGGCCAAGGGCTTCACCCACGGCGGCCACCTCGGCTCCACCACCTGGCTTTACGAAGAAAAGCGCCCGACGCTCGGCCAAAACGAGAACGACCGCACGATCGACTACTACGGTAACGAACAGGAGCGCGTGGACCCGTTCTCCAAGAGCTACCACGAAGTCATCATCAACTACGTGCTCGACGAACTCGGCAGCGTGGCCGATCACCAAGCCTTCACCAACCTGCTCGTCAACACCGAGAAGAAGGAAGGCCCCATCGCCTTTAACGCCGACGCGCTCGCCAATGCCCGCGAAACCGGCTACCTCGGGTCCAACGAAAACTTCCCCGAAGGCTTCATCACCCAGGATGTGCCCGAGCTCGACCTGAGCAACGACACGGTGGAACAACCGGTCAACGGCCTGATCTCGGCCGACAACCTGCATTACCGCACCTGGCTGTGGTGGAAGCGTCACGGCGGCTACCAACCGATCCACAAGGCCCTCGGCGAGGCGATCGACCGCGAATACCCGGAGGTTGAGATGACCGTCGAATTCGCCCCCGAAGGCGCCGATTGGCTCGAGTTCTGGTATCGCACCGGCGGCGACGGCGAGAACGACCCGGTCTTCTATAACGGCCACATGGCGGACATGCGTTACAGCGCCCGCAAGTTCGGCCACAAGATCTCCGCTCTCTTCCAGTTTGTAGCGGGCGAACAACCGCTCTCGCCCGCCATCTTCCGCGAGTCCTTCTGGACGGTCTTCTCCAATCGCCCGGACCGCATGGGCCACTGGGGCACCGACCGCGCCCTGAGCGAAAACAACGACGCCGAGCGCGCCGCCGACTTCGCGGCCCAGACGGCCGAGATGACCCGCCTGCACAACCAGCTTTCCGAACCGCTCTACCCGGCCCTGCGCCACTCCGAGCGCCCCCGCGCCAAGGTCGCCTTCCTCAAGAGCGAAGCCTCCTGGCTCTACCAGGGCACCAACGCCTCCAACTACATGCACGACTGGCGCAGCGCCGGCGTCCTGAAGTATCGCGAACGCGCCCTGAGCCTCGCCGGCATCGACTTCGAGCCCGTGCACGACGTGGATGTGCGTGAGGGCACCCTCGAGCGCTACGACTCGGTCTTCGTGCTCGCCACCGATGTGCTGCCCGACGACGTCTTCGCAGGCCTGAAGGAGTTTGCCCGCAATGGCGGCACCGTCTTCATGGACCAGAAGGCCGCCCAAACCTTCCCCTCCGTGCCCAACACGGTGGTGGTCGATCCGGACTTCTTCATCATCGACAACCAGTCGCGCTGGTGGGACACGCCCTATGACGCCCGCATCATCTCCGACTACTACGAGTGCGCCCAGGTGCTGCGCGACGCCTACTTCAAGGCCGGCTTCAGCCCCGACGCCTGGGTCGACTCCACCAGCGCAGTCGTGAATGAACTTCGCGGTGGCGACGCCCGCTACGTCTTTGTGATCAACGACCTCCGCACCGACACCACGGCTCAGGCCGACGGCATCGAGCAGACGACCGACCTGCACCTCAAGGTCGACGGCAACGTGAAGGTCTACGACTTGCTCAACCAGCAGGAGCTCTCCTACAAGAAGGGCAAGAACGGCACCATCACGATCGAAAACCTGAAACTGGGCAAGTGCGACGGCCGCGCACTGCTCGTGGTGCCGCACAGCCTGGAGCGCCCCCGCATGGCCTCCCCCTACGTCACCCGCCGCGGCGAGCAAAACTACCTCTACCTCGCTGCCCAAAGCGGCCGCTACATGGTGGAAGGCAGCATCCCGGTGGAAGTGAAAGTCATCAACCCGCAGCAAGAATCGCTCGATGTCTCCGGCTACTACACCATGGAAGACGGCGAGCTGATGATCCCCTTTACCGTGCCGGAAAATGAAAAGAACCGGGTGGTGCAAGTGATGGTCCGCTACATCCACTCCGACACCTGGACCCGACGCGCGCTCTTTTTGTGGTAAGAGTAGTCGTAAAAAGCAGCTAAAGTGAGACCCGCCTGATGGAAACGTCCGGCGGGTTCTTCATGCCCGGGCTCAGCGCCGACATGAAGATCGTGGAGCCTACCCCTTCAATCCCTGCGCCCCAGCTGGGCGAGCACGCGGATGAGTCGGCGGGCATCGATCGGCTTGGAGAGATGTTCGTCGCAACCCGCCGCCAGGCACTTTTCCCGTTCACCCTGCATGGCGTGGGCGGTCAACGCCACCACAGGACGTTTGAAGCCCCGCTCCCGTAGCTTTTGCGTCGCAAGATAGCCGTCCATCACGGGCATCTGCATGTCCATCACCACGATGTCCGGCGCTTGATCTGTCGCCGCGGTCACCGCCTCTTCGCCGTTGGTCGCCAGGCGCACGGACGCCGCCGCCCGTTGCAACAGGCGGTGCACCAGTTCGCGCGTCTCACGGCGGTCGTCGACCAGCAGCACCTCGATCCCTTTGAGCGAAGGGCCCGTTTCGTCGCCGACGCCCTCTACCGCTCTCGGCTCCCTGCTCTTGCCAACCAGATCTACCGGTAACGGCACACAAACAGTGAAGACGCTGCCTTCGCCCGGCTCGCTACGAAGCTGCATTTCTGCCCCGAGCAAGCTGGCCAGGCGACGCGAAATAACCAGGCCAAGGCCGGTCCCACCGTATTTGCGCGTGACGGATGCGTCACCCTGCGAGAAGGGCTGGAAGAGGCGTTTTTGCTGCTCTTCCGTAATGCCGATGCCGGTATCGACGATCTCGAAGCAAAGCTGGTGCCGCACCGCGTCCAGCCGCAGCCGCATGACCACTTCACCTTCCTCGGTAAACTTGATCGCGTTGCTCACCAGGTTGACGAGGATCTGCCGCAAGCGTGTCGGATCGGTATGGAGGTTGAACGGCAGGGTCTCGGGCTCTTCCAGACGCAGGTCGAGCCCCTTTTCAATCGCCGCCGGGTTCATCAAGGTGAGCACGCCCTCCACAATCTCATGGGGCGAAGTCGTACGCATATGCAGTTCCACCCGGCCGGCCTCGATCCGCGAAAGGTCCAGAATGTCGTTGATGACCTGCACCAGGTGCTCGCCCTCGGTCTGGATCGTCTGCAGAAACTCCTGCTCTGTCTCCCCCTCGACCATCTGGGTCAACAGTTCGGCATAGCCCAGGATAGCGGTCATGGGGCTACGGATCTCGTGACTCATGTGGGCCAGAAATTCGCTCTTCGCCCGATTCGCACGGTCCGCTTCCTCCGACTTACGCCGCAAATCTCCCTCCGTCTCCTTCAACGCGGTAATATCGACGGCGGTGAGGGCAAAGCGTACGGCGTCACCACCACGCTCGGGCAAGCGATTGAGCGTGCACTGCAGCCAGTTTATGCGATCGAGACGCTTGAGATCGTACTCAAAGGTCAAGGGTTCATCGCGCTCGACGCATTCGTGCAAGATGTCGACCCACCGCTGGCGCACCGCATCCGGCAGACCTACTTCGCGGCTGGTCGAGCCGTTGATTTTTTCGATCGAGCAGTTGTGGTAATCCGCGATGTGCTGGTTGACCCGCACGAAGACAAAATCGTCGTCCCGCAACTCGAGCACGGCCAGATAGACTTCGTTGCCGTCAAAAAAGCCGTGCAGTGCGTCCTGCGTCTCACGCAGATCCTGAATATCCGTCGCCGTGCCGTACCAGGTCACCTCACTCGTCTCCTGGTCCAGCTTGGGCAGGGCACGGCTCAAATGCCAGCGGTAGCTACCGTCGCGCATACGGATGCGGTGCTCGTACTGGTAGACTGTCCGGCGGCGCAGGGCATTATTCCAGGCGCTGAATGTGGGCTCCGAATCATCAGGGTGCAGCACGGGCGCCCAGGACCATTCGGCCGTCTCGTCGCGTGTCAGTCCGTCGTATTCCTTGGCGCGAACGTTGTAGTAGTGCACCCGGCCGGAAGCGTCTGCCCCCCAGACCAACTGAGGCATGGCATCTGCCAGCTGCCGATAACGCTCTTCACTCGTTCGCATCGCCTCCTCCGCCAGCTTGCGCTCCGTCACGTCGATATTGATGCCCACCATCCGGATCGGGCGCTGATCGTCGTCATACAAGACGAAGAGACGGGCTGCCAGCCAGCGCTCCCCGCCATCGGGCAGCATGACACGCCACTCCGCCTCGGTCTCCCCATGCCGCACGGCCTCCTCGATCGCCGCCTTGCCCGCCTCTCGATCGTCAGGGTGCAGACAGACCTCCCAATCCTTGAAGGTGCCGGGAAAGGTACCAGGCTCAAAACCGTATAACTGCTCCAGCTCGGGCGACCATTGATTATCGTCTTCGACGATATCCCAGATAAAGCTGCCGATGCGGGCCAGTTCGTGCGCCATACGCATCATCGCCTCCCGGCTGCGCAGGGCTTCGAGGCTGCGGATGCGTTCCGTCACATCCACCTCTACGCTCACGCCGCCCACGATGTCACCCGCCGGAGCACGGACCGGGGCCGCGCAGTTGAGAATGACGCGTTCCTCACCCCCTTTGGCCTCAATCTCGATCAGGTCGTTGATGACGGAGCGCTCTTCGCTCAAGGCCCGCGCCAGCGCCCACTGGTCGGGATGTACCGGCTGACCGGAGTCGGCGAAACGACCGCGCATGCGCGCGAAATCCACCGCGCCATTACCTTTGAGCAGCGAAACGCCCCAGATTTCCTCCGCTGCACGGTTGTGGCGTAAAACGCTCATATCATGACTCACCAGCACGGTGGAAACCGGCAAGACGTCGAGCAGAGCGTCCAGGCGTGCCTCCGTCTCCTGCAGCTCCCGATCTCGCTGGCGCTCGATCGTCTGATCGTGAAACACCCCCAGAATACTGCCGTCTCGCTGCATCCGGGCCCGCAGCAGAATCCACTTTTCCACGCCCTGTTCACGATAGCAGCAAGTGCGCTCCACCAAAGCCCCCGGATGCTCCTCCCGAGCATAGGCCAGCCAGTGGAGGAAGCCGGGGCGCTCATCCTCGGGGCAGTGCTCGACCCACTCCGCCGTCGTCATGGTCGGACGCCCGCCCACCACCGCCATCGCCTGCGCATCAAAAAGCCACTTTTCCTCGTCCGGCCGGTAACGAAACACCGGTACCCGGGCCAACGAGAGCAATTCCTTGGCAGAGCCAAAATCAGGGGATGAGAAGTTACGAAGCGGGGACATTAAGAATTGCTAATTATGCCCTACGAATCAGGCCAAATCAAGCCGCGGCCAAACGATATAGGTCTATTTTTTCGTAAATAGGATCACACCTGAGGTGTGTCTTCATCCGCCTGGGGAAGACAAAGAACAAACGTACTTCCCTTACCTTGAATGGACTCAACCTGAATCTCGCCCCCCATACGCTCCGCGAACTGCTTGCTCAAACGCAGGCCGAAGCCGCTGCTCGCACGCTCCTGCGTATCCTGCGGCATCACCGATTGGGCGTTTCGCACCTTCTCCAACTGCTCGTGCGTCATGCCGTCTCCTTCATCGCGCACGCTCACGCGCAATTGCCCGTCCGCAACGTCGCCCTCGATCCAGATGCGCCCCCCGGGCCGGCTGAACTTCTGCGCATTGTCCAGAAAGTTGCGCACGATCGTCTGCACCAGGTCGAAGTCGCCCCAGATAGCGAGATCTTCCGGCACCTCGTTAATCAACTTCAGGTCACGTTGCTCCAGCTGCATCGCCACAAAGAGGCGCAGCTTCGCCAGCAAATCACCAAAGGTAAAGCGGGTCCACTGCAGATCGGCCTGCTGCATCTGGCGCATCCCCCAGGAGAGCAGGTTGTCCAAAAAAACGTGAGTGCCTCTCAACTCACCGCGCGCATGCTGACAGACGTCCAGATAGCGGGGGTTCGTCTGGGCATCGTGGGCCAGCACGTCGACAATGCTGATGCAGCCGCCCAGACGGTTACGTAGATCGTGGGCCAGCACCGAGAAGAAGGTCTGCTGGTTTTCATTCATCTGACGCAGGGAAGCGTTGAGTTGATCACGCTCCATCACGCTATGCCGCACCAACAGCTCCTTGTTGACCCGAGCCAATAGCTCACGCCCGATAATAGGCTTGGAGACGTAGTCGTTGGCGCCCATGTCGAACGAGCGCACGATGTCGTTGAGGCCCGTTTTGGCCGAAAGCATGATGATGGGCAACTCGACTGCCGCATGCATCTCACGCATCCGCCGACAAGTCTCCCAACCGTCGATCCCGGGCATCATGATGTCGAGCAGTACGAGATCCGGTCGCTCGTCGCGCACCACCTCCAGCGCATCGAAGCCATTGGCCGCGAACAAGGGCGAATGGCCGTTCTCCACCAGATGGCCAGCGATGACACGCTGATTCTCAAGATTGTCGTCCACAATCAGGACATGGCTGGGGGGCACATTCATGATTTCGCAGGGTCGTTCAGTTCATTTTTCAGCCAGCTCAAAACGCCGCGGATTTCTTCCAGATCCAGGCGCTCCTTGCCCTGCGTCAGCTCGTCCGCCAGACGCTTCAAGTCGATATGTACGTGCTGCAGCCCGTGCAATACCCGGATCAGCGCATCCAGTTGACGGAAGTCGAGCGTCTTGGCGAGGCGCTCGAGATCGGGTAAATCGCGGGCATGGATGAGCAACTGCCGTGCGGTAGGGGTGAGGCTGCGGCGTTGGTCGGCCGACAGCATGGTGGGAGAACCGCCTTTGTGTTGTGCAAAATACTGCCGCAATATCTCCGCCACCTGATCCAGCGCAACCGGTTTGGGGATCTTGGCGATCACGTTCGTCAGCGTCTGCGTCGAAACATCCTCGATCTGGTAGGTGGCACTGTTGATGACCACAGGACAAGTGGGCACATCGGCCCGTTGCAGCATGGTCGCGCAAAAGGTCACGCCATCCATTTCAGGCATCGAGATATCCATGAAAATCAGATCGGGCGTCACCTGCATCACTTTTTCGAGCGCGTCGCGTCCATTGACCGCCTCACTGGGCGCGTAGCCCAGCTGCACGAGGAAATTGACCAGCAGGGAGCGGTTTTCGATATCGTCGTCGACCACCAGAATCCGCTCGCCATGCCCCTGACGTTCGAAGCGGTGACGGTGCTTGCGCGGTGGCGGCGGCTTCTTCATCGCCACACGCAGTTGCGGCAATTCCACCGTAAAGAGGCTGCCCTGCCCCGCCGTGCTCTTGAGCGAGATACCGCCGCCCATCAAATCGATCAGACGCTGGCAGATGGCAAGGCCCAGCCCAGTGCCGCTCTGCTCTCGGTCTTCCTTGCGGTGGACCTGCACGAAGGGGGAGAAAATCAGCGCACGCTTTTCTTCGGCAATACCGATCCCCGAATCCTCGACCTCCAGCTTCAAATGGGCAATCTCGGAGGTCTCGGTCGGGCCGAAAGACAGCCTGACCCGCACAAAGCCCTTTTCGGTGTATTTGAGCGAATTGCCCACCAGGTTGACCAGCACCTGCTGAAAGCGTGCCCGATCGAGGAAGACGATCGGCATGGAGTCGGGCGTCTCGATCGAGAAACGCAGGCCCTTGTTTGTCATCTGGATCGCAAAGATGCTGTCGATCTCCGCCATCACCTCCCTCAAGTCCACCGGCGCAGCATTGATCTCGATCTTGCCGGCCTCCGCCTTCGACAGGTCCAACAGGTCGTTGATCAGACTCAGCAAGATACGCCCGCTGTTGGTGATCGACTGGAGGTAGCGGCGCGCAATGGGCTCATTCACCCGTTGTGAAAGCAGTTCGCTAAAGCCGAGGATGGAGTTCATCGGCGTGCGGATCTCGTGGCTCACGTTGGCGAGGAAGTCACTCTTGGCGCGGTTCGCTTCTTCGGCGCGCTTGCGGGCGGCGGAGAGGTCTTCTTCGATCTCCTGGCGCTCAAGCGTGCTGCTGACCCAACGGCTCATCAGGTTGATGAATTCCACCTCCAGCGCGGTAAAGGGGGTCGTTCGTGGCTCTGCGCTCGAAAAGTTGAGGGTACCCACGATTTTGCCGCGCCGCCGGATCGGCACGCCCACGTAGGATTCCAGGCCGAAGTTCTGATAACACGGGTGCCCCTTGAAGATGCTGTTCCGGGCGTCTTCGGTGTAGGTGATCGTGCCGCGGTCGAGCGTGAGGTCGCAATAGGTGTTCTGCAGCTCGAATTCCGTGCCCGGCTGCAGCTGCCCATTTTCGTCAAAACAATAGAGCACGCGGTAGGACTGCCCCCGGATCTCACTGATAATGCCGATCGAAAGCCCCAGCGAGCGCGTGCCGACCCGCAACGTTTCCGTCAGTTGCGCGCCCAGATTTTCGGCGTCCTGAGACGCCGCCTGATACAGCAACTGCATGCGCTCCACCTGCTTCTGCCACGCCAACCGCTGTTCCACCTGAGCCGTAATGACCTCGGTGTACATGATCATGCCACCGATGCTGTCTTCGGCGTCATACCAGGGATCGAGATCGTATTTGACCCATTCCGTCTTGCCGTCCTCGCGTATGAACCAGTCTTCTTCCTGGCGAAACGGCTTTCCCGCCAGCACTTCCTGGTGGATCTGGCGCCAACGCTCCGGGATCTCCGGAAAGACCTCGTAATGGCTCAGGCCCGTAATATCGCGATCCAGCGGCAGTCCGTAGTCCCGCAACCAGCGCTCGGTGTAGACAATATAACGCAGCTGCCGGTCGAACACCGCAACGGCAGCCGGGATCCGCCGAACGAAACGAATCAGCTGATCGTGATTGAGAAGCGAAAATGGCATGGGGAGTGTGCCAGAATGGAACAAAGACTAGAGACAAAAATAGCGCTAATCCATTTGGCACACCTCGTCAACGAAAGCCGTTTGCCTGTGAAGAATTTTGTTTAAGCGGTCTATCCAGCAGCCTGCCGGTTCCTGGCCAACGTTGCATCCTTCGCCGGCGCCTCCTCCGCAGCCACGTATTCGCGGCGCACGTCAAATTCGGCCTGCTTACCCGCGTTCCACTGTTCCACCGGGCGCAAATAGCCCACCACGCGGCTGTAGATCTCCGTCTCGCCCCCGCAGTGGGGGCATTGGTGGTGTTCGCCCGTCAGGTAGCCATGCTCCGCACAGACGCTGAAGGTGGGCGTGAGCGAGAAGTAAGGCAGCCGGTAGCTCTCGGCCACACGGCGGATCAGGCGCTTCGTCACCTCCAGATCCCGGATACGCTCGCCAAGGAAGAGGTGTAGCACAGTGCCGCCGGTATAGCGCGTTTGCAGCTCGTCCTGCAGGTCCAGCGCCTCGAAGAGATCGTCGGTATAGTTGACCGGCAGGTGCGTGCTGTTGGTGTAAAAGGGCTCGGCCCCGCGCTCGCGCACCGCGCGGGCGTTGGCAAAGACGATATCGGGGAAGCGGGCCTGATCGGCTTTCGCGAAACGGTAGGTCGTCGACTCACCCGGCGTAGCCTCCAGGTTGTAGAGGTGCCCCGTCTCTTGCTGGTAGCTCACCAGCCGCTCGCGCATGAAGTCGAGCACCGCCTGGGCAAAGGCTTGCCCCTCCGGTTGACCGATGTCCTTGCCCAGCAGGTTCAGGCAGGCCTCGTTCATGCCCAGCAGGCCGATGGTGCTGAAGTGGTTGGCCCAATACGTGCCGCGCCGCTCCTTCACATCTCGCAGGTAAAAATTGGTGTAGGGATAAAGGCCGCCGTCGGTCAGGCGCTCAAGCAGCTTGCGCTTCACCTCGAGGCTGTCCCGCGCGATGTCCATCAGCCGGCCGAGGCGCGCGTAAAAGTCCGCCTCGGTGGTCGCCAGGTAGCCGAGGCGCGGCAGGTTGATCGTCACCACGCCCACGGAGCCCGTCAGCGGATGGGCGCCAAAAAGGCCCCCGCCCCGCTTGTCCAGCTGCGTATTGTCGATGCGCAGGCGGCAGCACATGCTGCGCGCATCCTCGGGGTCCATGTCGCTGTTGATGAAGTTACTGAAATAGGGCACGCCATACTTCGCCGTCATTTCCCACAGGGGGGCATGCTCGGGGTTCTCCCAGTCGAAGTCCTTCGTGAGGTTGATCGTCGGGATGGGGAAAGTCAGGATACGGCCGCGCGCATCGCCGTCGGCATACAGCTCGAAGAGCGCCTTGTTGAAGCGGTCCATTTCGGGCTGGAACTCGCCGTAGGTCTCCGGCTGCAGCTCGCCGCCGCGGATCACCGGGTGGTCTCGGTAGTGACTGGGGCACTTCAAATCCAGCGTGATGTTCGTGAAAGGCGTCTGAAAGCCCACCCGCGTCGGCACGTTGACGTTGAACATGAACTCCTGCAGGGCCTGCTTCAGCTCGGCATCGGTCAACTTGTCGTAGCGGATAAAGGGCGCCAGCAGCGTATCGAAGCTGCTGAAGGCCTGCGCCCCCGCCGCCTCCCCCTGCAGCGTATAGAAGAAGTTGACCACTTGCCCCAGCGCCGCACGGAAGTGCTTGGCCGGGCGGCTTTCCAGCTTGCCCGTGACACCGCGGAAGCCTTCCTTGAGCAGGTCGAACAAGTCCCAACCGACACAGTAGACACTGATCAGGTTGAGGTCGTGCAGGTGGAAATCGCCGTGCTCGTGGGCTTCCTGGACCTCCGCACTGTAGACCTTGCGCAACCAGTAGCTCTTGCTGAGGCTGCTGGAGAGGTAGTGGTTGAGCCCCTGTAGCGAAAAGCTCATGTTGCTGTTTTCCTTCACCTCCCAGTCCAGCCGGCTGAGGTATTGGTCGACCTTGTCCACGTCGGCCGCCTGCTGGATCTCACGCAACCGGGCGTGCTGCTCGCGATACACGATATAGGCGCGGGCGGTCGCACGGAAGGGCGACATCAGCAGTACCTCCTCCGTCACGTCCTGGATCTGCTCCACCGTCGGCACGTCGACCGTCAGCGTCGACAGCGAGAGTTCGACCACGCGCACTGCCAGGCGCAACGCCACGTCTTGCTTGAACTCGCCGGTCGCCTCGCCGGCCTTGGCGATGGAGGCGGCGATCTTCTTCGTATCGAAGGGCACGATGCGGCCGTTCCGTTTCTTCACCTGAGAGAACAGACCGGTCTTACTGGCGATGTAGGCGTCGAGGTGGGCGTTGGGAGAAAGCTCTAGCATGACAGCGGTAGATAAGGGGTTAGGGAAACAGTGGATAAAATGTGAACAAGCCTGTGAATAAACTACATTTAGTGGCTAGTTATTCACATACCTACAACATATAGTGCCTAATCCCTTTTCTCCAAAGTCAAAAAAGACACACCAGACCTCCTTTCAGATGACCTGAACGCAGCGATAAGGAGGGGTGCAAAGACGCTAGGGAGGGTGCCTCAGGCCGGCTCCCGCCGCTCGTGTCTGCCACCACTCAGGGATGTGAATAACTCTGTGAATTAAGGCCATTAAGCATCCTGTTATTCACAAATTCCCCGTTTCACGGCCTCCGGCGCCCCCGTCCATGCAGGTGACGGGGCACAAGCGTCCGTACAAAAACGCACGGCCGCAGGCATGACATCCTGACGGCCGTGGAAAGGTATCTGGCGGCCCTGAGCCGCTGTTGAGCGGGAAGCCTAGCCCAGGCTGGCCAGCAGACGCTCGATCTCTTCCTTTTTGGCCTTGGTCTCGGCGAGCTGGGCACGGGCGCCTTCGACCACGTTGGCCGGGGCCTGGTTGACGAACTTGTCGTTGCTCAGTTTGGCCTCGCCCGACTTGATGCCCTTTTCGAGCTTGGCCAACTCCTTGCCCAGGCGCTCCTTTTCCGCTGCCACGTCGATCGCGCTGGCGAGGTCGAGGAAGATCGTGCCGAGGCTCGTAACCGTGGCGGGCATGCCGTCCGGGCGCTGCTCGATGGTCGGCATCTCGCCCGCCGGGATCAGGTTGAGGATCGTGGGCAGGTTTTCTTCCACGATGGCGCGCATCGCCGCGTCATCGGCCAGGTAGCGCAGCGCGACGTCCTTGCGATTGGCCACGTTGTAATTGGCCTTGAGCGCGCGGGCCTGGGTGATGAGTTCCTTGACTTGCTCCACCTGATGGGCCACTGCGGCATCGAGCGCGATGCCCATGCCGGCCAGCTCACGACGCAGCTGCGCGGCGGTGCAGAGGCGGCTGTCTTGCAGGAATTCCTGCCCCTCGCCCACGTAACCCAGCTCCTGCCACAGCTCTTCGGCGATGAAGGGCATCAGCGGCTCGGCGAGCTGCAAGGTCTGGCGCAGGCACAGGTCGAGGATCGCCAGCACGGTGTCGCGCGTCGACTCGTCGCGCAGCTTGGTCTTGGAAGCCTCGACATACCAGTCGCAATAGTCGCTCCAGAAAAAGGCGTAGAGCTCCTGTGGGTACGGGTGCATCTCGAAGCGCGCGAAGGCGTCGGCGATGCCCTGGGTGGACTCGATCAGGCGGTGCAGGATCCAGTGGTCGTAGCGGTCGAGCTTCGAGGCGTCGATGCGGCGCAGGATCTGGCCCAGCCCGGAGTTGTCCCCGGCCGGACCGCTCATCTGGCGGAAGCGGCAGGCGTTCCACAGCTTGTTGCAGAAGTTGCGGCCCAGCTCCACCGAGGGCGACTGGATGGCCTGGTCTCCCTTGGCCGGCTGGAACTCGAAGCGGATGTCCTGGCCCTTGGGGGCGATGCTGACGATGCCGTAGCGCAAGGCGTCGGCCCCGTAGGCGGCGATCAGGTCGAGCGGATCGGGCGAGTTGCCGAGGCTCTTGGACATCTTGCGGCCCAGGCCGTCGCGGATCAAACCGGTGATGTAGACGTCGCGGAACGGCAGGCGCGCAGCGATCTCGGCATCGGTCAGCTCACGCTTGTCGCCGCCGCTGAACTCGAGGCCAGCCATGACCATGCGGGCCACCCAGAGGAAAATGATGTCGAAGCCCGTCACGAGCGTGCTCGTGGGGTAGAAGTATTCCAGCTCCTGCTTCTGCCCGTCCTGCGGGTTGGGCCAGCCGAAGTTGGCCAGCGGCCAGAGCCAGGACGAGGCCCAGGTATCGAGCACGTCTTCTTCCTGCTCCCAGTTTTCGGGGTCGGCCGGCCCCTCGACCGACACGTGCACGAGCTCCGGATTCTGGTAGTCCGCCTCCGTTAACGCGCTGCGGTCGACGCCCTTCTTGTACCACACGGGGATGCGGTGGCCCCACCAGAGCTGACGGCTGACGCACCAGTCGATGTTGTCGCGCTCCATCGTGTCGAGCCAGTGGCGGTAGGTCTTGGCCCAGCGCTGCGGGTGGAAGCGCAGCAGCGGCTCGCCCTTGGCGTCCTTGGCCTCGATCGCGCGCTTGGCCTCGGCCACCTTGGGGTAGCGCAGCCACCATTGCATGGTCAGGCGCGGCTCGATCGGCACATCCGCGCGCTCGGAAAAGCCCACATTGTTCTCGTAGGGCTCCTTCTCGATCAGCAGGCCCAGCTCGTCCAGCTTTTGCGCCGCCGCCTTGCGCGCCTCGAAGCGGTCCATGCCCACAAAGACCTGGGCGCGCTCGTGGATCGTGCCATCGGGGTTGAGCACGTCCAGGATCGGCAGGTTGTGGCGCTGACCGATGTCAAAGTCCACCGTATCGTGGGCGGGCGTCACCTTCAGCGCGCCGGTGCCGAATTCCTTGTCCACCGCGGCGTCGGCCACGATCGGAATCGGTTCGCGCGGGAAGGGGCGCCAGATCATCTTGCCCACCAGGTGCTGGTAGCGCTCGTCCTCCGGGTGCACGGCCACGGCCGTATCGCCCATGATCGTTTCCGGGCGGGTGGTCGAAATCTCCAGGTGTGTGCGCGTCACGCCGTCGGCGCCGGTGGCCGGCTCGACCAACTCATAGCGCATCTTGTAGAAGAAGCCCTTTTGCGGCTTCATGATCACCTCTTCATTGGAGAGGGCCGTCTGGCTGACGGGGCACCAGTTGCTCATGCGCAGGCCGCGGTAGATGTAGCCGCGGCGGTAGAGCTCCACAAAGGCGGTCAGCACGGCCTGGGAATAGCCCTCGTCGAGCGTGAAGCTCGTACGGCTCCAGTCGCAGGACGCGCCCAGCTTGCGCAGCTGGTTGAGGATGATGCCCCCGTGCTCTTCCTTCCACTGCCACACCTCTTCGAGGAATTTCTCGCGACCGAGGTCGCGGCGGTGCTGGCCACGCTCGCGCAGCTTGCGCTCCACCCGCGTCTGGGTGGCGATGCCCGCGTGGTCGGTGCCGGGGAACCACAGCGCCTCCTTGCCCTCCAGCCGTGCGCGACGGGTAAAGATGTCCTGCAACGTGTTGTTGAGGATGTGCCCCATGTGGAGCATGCCCGTGACGTTGGGGGGCGGGATCATGATGGTATGCGGCTGCTTCTCGGGAGCCACGTGCGCCGCGAAGGCACCGTGCTGCTCCCAGGCAGCATACCATTTATCTTCCACCTGCGATGGGTCGTAAGCTTTGGCGAGGTCAGGCATGGCCGTCGGAACTGTAGAAAATCCACGCGCGCGAAGCCCCAGCGGCCCCGCAACGCAAAAGATTAGAAATCACCAAGCCGCGCCGGGGTAGTCAAAGGGAAAAGCGGCGCAGGCAAAACGTAGAACGGCGAAAAGGCGTCGGCGATACGAATGCTCAGACGCTTCCATACGCTTGCCATCGCCCTCCTTCACCTGAGGCCATCGCTGGAAAAACCTTAGATGCCGACCTTTTACCCGCATGCGATCTCTCGCGGGCTTTCGCCATTGACATGAGCTAACCGTGCACCTCGATTAGCACACGTCAATCTATGCATAAACTCCCCTTACTCTTCCTGATGGTCGCCACTGGTGCGGCCTCCACCCATGCGGCCGTATCGACTTCGATCGAAACCGTTACCGGCACGGTGGCCGTCGACGGCTCCGCGACCGACTTCATTGTCTTCAATAGCGACAATTACATCACCAAGGACGGCGGCGGCAGCCTCTTCTCTGCCTCGGCCGACGGTGCGATCTTTCAGGGTGGCAACGGTGCCTACGACGCCATCACCTGGACCAACGGCACTCCAATTGCCAGCGGCAGTACCAACACCAGCGCCTATGTGGGCTTCGGCTCCGGATTCGCCGCAGACCAATCGAGCTACTTCGAGCTGGATGTCACGCTGCCGACGGGCAATGCCAACGTGAACATCTGGCTGCTCCCCAACAGCAACGGCGGCACTTTGACCTATGAGTTTTCCATGGGTACGGGCACCGACTCGTATCAGTCCAGCACGATCTCCGATCCCGATAGTAGCGACATGACGCTCTACTCCTTCGAGTTGACGGGCTTTGCGCCGGGCGAAACCGCCACCTTCCGCTTCGACAACGTGTCCGGTAGTAACAACTGGCACAACGTCGGCCTGCTCGCCGCCGAGATCAATTCGACGGCCGCCGTGCCCGAGCCCTCAACCTACGCTTTTGCCGCCGGCATCGCCGCCCTCCTGGGCCTGTGTGTCGTGCGCCGCAAGCGCTAGCACGCCCCACCGCAGGCATTTGCCTGGCGCCCCGCTGTTTTAGCAGTGGGGCTTTTTTGTGTCCGCTTCGCCCTCCTTCACCTGGGGGCTTGGCCGGAAAACGCTTCCCTTTCAGGAAATCTGATCTAACCTGCCCTCGCGATGAAGATTGTGATTGTCGGCGCAGGCGAGGTGGGGACCTTTCTCAGCTGGACCCTCAGTAACGATGGTCACGATGTGACGGTCATCGAGTCCAGCCCGGAGCGCGCGACCTCGATCGACGAGGAGCACAACGTGAAGGTGATCCAGGGCAACGGCAGCAGCGCGCAGATCCTCAAGAAGGCGGGGGTCGACCGCAGCGACTGCTTCCTCGCCATGACGCGCGACGACAAGACCAACCTCATCGCCAGCTCACTCGCCAAGGTCATGGGCGCCCGTCTCGTGGTGACCCGTAACCACGACCAGACCTATCAGGACAACTCGCTGGTCAACTACCGCCTGCACTTCGGCATCGACGTGATGATCAACCCGGAGGCGCTCAGCGCGGTGGAGCTGGCCAAGACGATCCGCAACCCCGCCCGCGTGGCGGTAGAGAACTTTGCGCGCGGGCAGATCGAGGCCCAGCGCGTGCGCGTCGACAAGAGCGCCAAGTGGCGGGGCAAGAGCCTGCGCGACATCCACCTGCCCCAAGACATCCGCATCGGCTTCATCCGGCGCGGCGAGCAAGAGGACGTGCCCCATGCCGAAACGGTCTTGCAGGAGGGCGATATCGTGACGGTTTTCGGTCCGCCGCACGATGTGAGCCGCATCCGCGGCAAGCTGGATCCGCACAGCGAGGTGTCGGCTGCCCGCGTCGTGATCCTCGGCGGCGGGGAAACGGCCGTGGCCCTGATCCGCCTGCTCAACAGCACGCGCTTCAAGATCCGCATCATCGAGAAAAACCCCGAAAAGTGCCACTACCTGGCGGAGAACTTCCCCCACGTGACCATCATCAAGGGCGACGGCACCAAGCTGCGCCTGATGGAAGAAGAGCAGGTGGGCGATGCCGACTACTTCGTCGCAACGACCGGGGACGATGAAAACAACATCATGGCCAGCATCCAGGCCTCCAAGCTGGGCGCAAAGCACGTACAGGTGGTGCTCAACAAGAGCGACTACGAAGAAATGCTCAACCACCTGCGCCCCACCCTCGGCATCGAATCTCTCGTCTCGCCCCGCCTGGTGACGGTCAACGAGGTCCAGCGCTACCTGAGCAAGGAGCCCTACATCGAGCTTTTCCAGTTCCCACGCCAGCAGGTACGCATCCTCGAGGTGGGCGTCAAGGACAGCTCACCCGCCGCCGGCAAGGTGCTGCGCGACATCTCGTGGCCCCACGGTGCGGTGGCCGTCGCCCTGCTGCACAAATACAGTGTAAAGGTGCCCGGCGCCGACGACCAGATCCTCGGCGGTGACCGCGTCGTCGTGATCACGCGCGAAGAGACCATCCCCCACCTGCTGCGCCTGCTGGGCCACTCGTAGGCTATGAATTACTCCATCGTCCTCCGCCTGCTCGGCACCATTGCGATCTCGATCTTTCTGGCCTTCCTGCTCAGCTGGGGCATGGCCTGGCTGCTCGACGACGGCAGCCACTGGGCCGGGCCGGCCCGCTGGGGCTTCGGCATCAGCTCGGCCATCGCCGGGGTGGTGGGCGTGGGCCTGCACATCCTGGGGCGGTCGGACAACAACAAGATGTTTCGCAAGGAGGCGCTGGCCACGATCGGCCTCGGCTGGATCTTCGCCAGCGTGCTCGGCGCCATCCCCTATTTTCTGATCATCGACGGCATCCCGTTTGCGGACTGCGTCTTCGAGGCCGCCTCCGGCTTCACCACCACTGGCGCCTCCGTGCTCTCCGACATCGAGCACCTGCCCCTGAGCCTGCTCTTCTGGCGCAGCCTCAGCCAATGGATCGGCGGCCTGGGCGTGGTGGTCTTCTTCGTGGCGCTGCTCAGCTTTCTCGGCGCGGGCGCCAAGGTGCTCTATTCGCGCGAGTCGAGCGCCCAGGCGGCCGACCTCGATGCCTCGCGCGTGCAACAAGGCGTGCTCAAGATCCTGTTGCTCTACCTCGGGCTCTCCGCGCTCTGCACGCTCGTCTACTGGCTCTGCGGGCTCAGCTGGTACGACTCGCTCAACCACATGTTCACGACGCTGAGCACCGGCGGGTTCAGCACGCGCTCGACCAGCGTGGCCAGCTTCGACAACCCGGCCTTCGAGTGGGCGGTGATCCTGTTCATGACCATCGGCGGCGCCAGCTTTCTCGTCATCCTGCGCATGCTCAAGGGCGACTGGCACATGGTGCGCCGTTCGACCGAGATGAAGGCCTACCTCGCGATCATCGTCGGCGCAACGGCCCTCGTCACGCTCTTCCTCTACGTTGGCCTCGATGCCACGACCTTTGAAAATACCGTGCGCGACGCCGCCTTCCAGGTCGTTTCGATCATGACGACCACCGGCTATGCCACCAAGGACTACGATGCCTGGCTGCCGGCGACGCACATCATGTTGCTCGCCCTGATGGTGATCGGTGGCTGCTCGGGCTCGACCGCCGGCGGCATCAAGGTCATCCGACTCTGCGCGGCCTGGAAGATCGCCCGGCACCACGTGGAGCGCGCCTACCGGGCCCGCGTCGTGCGTCCGATGAAGATCAACGACCAGAACCTCGACCAGAATACGCAGGAGTCGATCGTCGTCTTTCTCATGCAGATGAGCATGATCGTCATGGTCGCCAGCATCATCGTCGGCGTGCTCGAGCCCCAGCTCAGCGTGCCGGGCAACATCTCTGCTGTCGCGGCCACGCTCTTCAACATCGGCCCCGGGCTGGCGGAAGTCGGCCCCACGCGCAATTTCGCGTTTTTCCACAGCGGCACCAAGCTCTTCCTCTCGCTGCTGATGATTCTTGGTCGCCTCGAGCTCTACGCGGTCCTCGCCCTGTTTTCCCCCGCCCTCTGGAAGAAGTATTGAGGCGCTGCGGTCAAACGCAGCGGACCACGATGGCACCCCTCCAGGGTGCGAAGCGGCGAGATTCCTCCCCCCGGTGGTGTCGGGCGCGGTTGCGCCCTCAACCACCGGCTACGCTATGTGACCCCTTCGGGGTTGAGGGCCAGATTACCATCTATGCGCGTGAGGAGCCACAAGGAACCGCTCCCGCGATTCACCGGCGCGCCAACCCCCGGCACTTCCAAGAAACGTTAAACGGGCACGAGGCGCCCCCACGGTGACGGCATCCCTTCTGGTGCGGATTTTACGCGGCTCTTTCCGGTGGTGTCGGGCGCGGTTGCGCCCTCAACCACCGGCTACAGGCTGTGACCCCTTCGGGGCCGGCGATCACACCATGCATGCACGGGAGCAGCTGCCGGTCAGGCACCGTCTCCAGACACGCCGTTGCCGTGATGCTCAGGCGCTCCCTTGAATGGCTTACGGAATCCGGGCGCAGGGGCCAACGCCAGACTACATGATCCTTCGCCTGATCGGAGGCGTCAATCCGTGGCCATGCGGCTGCAGCAAACAAAGCGCGTCCCTCCGCCCGGCGACACGCGCCATATCTGGCCGTGCAAGCTGAAAGCTTGCCATAACGTAGCCGGTGGTCGAGTCCGCCTAGCGGACGATACCACCGGGACCGCCCGATGAAAGAAGCACCTTGGAGAGGTGCCAGAGCTCGCGCGACACCAACCTCCTCCGGATTTCCAACCGGACAACAAAAAGCCCGAGCAGGGACTGACTGCTCAGGCTTCCGTCGAATCTGATGTGAGTTTGGGCGCCTCGACTTATTCGTCGCCGTCGTCGCCGATGGCCTCCACCGGACAACCTTCGAGAGCCTCCATGCAGAGGTCCATATCCTCTGGAGTCTTCGGCTGGTTGTAGACGTAGGAGTACCCACCGTCTTCGTTGCGCGTGAAGAAGTCGGGCGCAGTTTCGCGGCAAAGGTCGCAGTCGATGCATTGTTCATCGACGTAGAACTTGCCAGCAACGTTTTCGGGCCACTTGTCAGCTTTGTCCGCCATACTGCTTGCCAAGCTAGCAGGAAATTCACTCAAGTAAAGCCGCTTCGGGGCCCTTGCAGGATTCGGTTTGTTCGTGCAGTTGCTCGGACAAGTGCGTCCCTGTCTTGCACCCCGGTAGAGAATGTGCCTTAGTGGAGGCTTCCGAACGATGGGGATCTACAATCGGAACTATATGCAGCCGGAACCCGGCTATGGTGGATTTGATGCGCTGAAGGGGCTACTGATTAGCCTGGGCGTCATCTTCATCCTGCAAGCTATCCTGACGCACTGGGTGCACCTGCCGCTCCTGACGGAGTTTGGGTCTCTCAGCCTGCCCAACCTGCTGCGCGGCTACGTGTGGACGCCGATCACCTACGGCTTCCTGCACGACCCGAATGGCCTGATGCACATCCTGTTCAACGGGATCGGCCTCTACTTCATCGGGCGCTATCTGCAGGGAGTCCTGGGGCCGGTGCGCTTCCTGGAGGTGTTCTTCTTCACCGTGCTGATGGGGGCCGTGGTGTTTTTGCTCACGCGCCTCATCGCCTTCCCGGCGATTCCGGTCATCGGGGCATCCGCAGGCGTGCTGGGCATGCTGACCATCCTCTGCCTCATGCTGTGGGATCAGGAACTGCGGCTCCTCTTCCCGCCCATTGCGATCAAGGCGAAGTATATTCTCTACTTCACCATGGTGCTGGAGGGCTTCAACTTTCTCTTCAATGAGTTGCCCGGTACCTCGTTGACGGCCGATTCGGCTTCGGCGCACGTAGGCGGCATGGTCGGCGGTTACCTCTACTACCGCTACCTGATGAACCGCCCGACCCTCACCTCGCGGTTCCAGAAATCCACCACCAGCGAGCCACCGCGCTTCGGGCAACGCTTTGGCAACGCCACTCGTAGCCCGGCAACCGCCCGCACCAAAAAGACGGCCAAGGCGGGCAAGTACAAGGTCAATCTGAGCAAGGACACGCCCAAGGACGTGCGCAAGGAGGTAGACCGCATCCTGGACAAGATCAACACCCAGGGCTTCGGCTCGCTGACGGACGAGGAAAAGCGCACGCTGGACAACGCGCGCGACGCCCTGAGGTAAGGAAGAGGCCCGCCCCTCCTCGGCTCAGGACAGGCCGCGCTTGCTGGCGCGGATGAAGCCGACAAGGTTTTGCACGATCGGGTCGTCCCCCAGCTCGCCCGACTCCATGCGTTCGAGCGCCTGGCGGCGGTTGAGGCCTTCGCGGTAGAGCAGCTTGTAGAGCCGCATGGCGAGGTTGACCTGTTCGGGCGTGTGACCGGTGCGCTGCATGCCCACCTTGTTGATCAGCTTGATCTCGGCCGGGTTGCCCTCCGCGATCATGTAAGGCGGGATGTCTTGCGTGACCTTCGTCATGCCGCCCACGTAGGAGTGGCGGCCCAGGCGCACGAAGGGGTGCAGGGCGCTATGCCCGCCCACGACGGCGTGGTCCTCGGCCTCGATATGACCACCGAAGGTGCTGTTGTGGCCCAGCAACACCTGGTTGCCGATGATGCACTCATGGGCCACGTGGCTGTAGGCCAGAAAATAGCAGTCGTCGCCGATGACCGTCTCATCCCCCTCCGTCGTCGCCGTATGCACGGTGCTGTATTCGCGGAAGACGTTGCGATCGCCGATGCGCAGCCCGGGGTTGCCGCCCCGGTATTTCAGGTCCTGCGTCTGCCCGCCGACAAAGGCATAAGGGAAGACGGTGTTGTCGCGGCCCATCGTCGTGCGCCCCTCCACCGTCGCATGGTGGTGGATCACGGAACCCGTCTGGATGCGCACCCGCGGCCCGATATAGGCATGTGCGCCGACAACGACGCCTTCATCCAGCTCCGCAGTGGGTTCGACAATGGCCGTGGGGTGAACCTGAGGCATGAGAAAAAGGGAAAAATACGATTCTACAGGAGGACACCAAGAACACAAAAGAGAAGGTCCAAGAATCTAGAACGATCGTTTACCTTCTTTTTTTAGGACCTTGTGTGCTTGGTGCTCTTCTGTTCGTTCAAAAGCCTGCGGGGTTAAAGTCCTTCTTCCGGGACGTCGACGACCATGAAGCTGAGCTCGGCAGCGGAGACCACCTTGCCGTCGACGCGGCACTCGCAGGCGGCCTGAGCCATGCGCTCGCCGCGGACCTTCACGATCTTGGCCACGATCTCGAGCTGGTCGCCGGGGATGACGGCGCGGCGGAACTTGACCTTGTCCGCACTCATGAAGAGGGCCACCTTGCCGTCGGCCGCCATATGGCGCAGCATGACGAGCCCCGACGCCTGGGCCATGGCCTCGATCTGCAGCACGGCGGGCATGACGGGATTGCCCGGATAGTGGCCGGTAAAGTAGGGCTCGTTGATCGTGACGTTCTTGATCGCGCGCAGCTCGTACTCGCTGACGAATTCCACCACCCGGTCCACCATCACGAACGGGTAGGCATGGGGCAGCATGTCGAGGATGCGGCGGATGCGCAGCTCCGTCTCGTGCGGCAGGATCGTCTTGGGGCGCGAGGGCGGCATCGGCGCCGTGGTCGGCTTGGACACCTTGGGCTCCTCGGGAGCCGTTGCGGGCGGCGTCTCGGTCGCCTTCATCTGCTGGTAAATCTTCTTCGTCAGGTCCGCGTTCAGCTTGTGCCCCGTGCGCACGGCGATGATGTGGGCCTTCAGGCGCTTGCCCAGCAGGGCCATGTCGCCGACGATATCGAGGATCTTGTGCCGCACGAACTCGTCTTCGAAGCGCAGCCCCTCCTTCGAAAGGATCTGGTTGCCCTTGATCACGATGGCCGAGTCGAGGCTGCCACCCTGGATCTTGCCCATCTTGAGCAACGGCTCAATATCTTCGTAGATCGTAAACGTGCGCGAGGCTGCGACCTCCCGGCGGTAGGCCTCCGGGTCGATGTCGAGCGTCAGGTGCTGCGTATGGATGCCGCGATCGTCCGTGCTGGTGCAGGTGATGCGGTAGCCGTCGTGCGGCAGGGCAATGATCGAGCGGTTGCCGTCGGAGATGGAGATCGGCTCCTTCACCTCGTAATACTCGCGCGGGGCCTCCTGCTCCACGATCTCGGCCTTGTCGATCAGCTCCACGAAGTGCCGGGCCGAACCGTCGAGGATGGGGGGCTCGGAGGCGTCGAGCTCCACGATGCAGTTGTCGACGCCGCACCCGACCAGGGCGCTCATGACGTGCTCGATCGTGTGGAGCTTGGCGTGCCCGGCAGAGATATCCGTGCTGCGGACCAGTTGATCCGCCACGAACTCGATCCGGGGCTTCACCTCCGGCTTACCGTACAGGTCTACCCGCCGAAACGTGATGCCGTGCCCCTCGGGAGCCGGCTTCAGCGTCAGGTGCACTTCCTGTCCCGTGTGCAATGACTTGCCGTGGGTGGAGACTTCCCGAAGAATCGTGCGCTGCTTCATGCTGCAAAACCAGAACACCCCGGCGTCGGGGCCAAAGGTGTATGTGACGGCAGGACGGCACTTTTGTAAAGTCTGGAATAGCTTCCGTCCTTGCCGAACGCGGCAGATAACGCGCCGGAGAGCCCGAATTTGCCGTTGACGCCGCTGAAATGGCTGATTGCCTATAGCGTCTTTAATCCCTGCGCAACCCGCAGGCAAAGACCCTTTCTTTCCACCCACCGTTTCCCATGGCCAACCCGAACGACGTCCGCAAGGGCAACTGCATCCTTTACAACAACGTGCCGCACCTCGTGCTCGGGGTCGACCACCGTACGCCGGGCCGCCGCATGGCCTTTGTGCAGTTGACCATGCGCAACCTCAACACGGGCTCCAGCACCGTCACCAAGCTCTTCTCCAACGACTCCGTCGATATCCTGACCACGGACACGAAGAAGATGGAGTTCAGCTACATCGACCCGATGGGCTACCACTTCCTCGACCCGGAGACCTTTGAAGACGTGGTGATGCAGGAGAGCGACGTGGAAAACGCCAAGGATTTCCTCGTCGAAGGCGGCATGATCGACATCCTCTTCGTGGACGGCAAGGCCGTGCAGATCCAGCTGCCCGCCAGCGTGGAAATGGACGTGGAAGAGGCCCCCGACGCCGTGCGCGGCGACACTTCCGGCAACGTGCTCAAGCCGGTCGTCACCGCCACCGGTGTCACCGTCATGACCCCGCTCTTCATCAAGAAGGGCGACCGCATCAAGGTCTCGACCGAAGACAAGAGCTACCTCGGCCGCGTCAACAGCTAGATTTTCCCCAAGTTCATACCCGAACAACCGAAAGCCGACTGGAGAATCCCGGTCGGCTTTTTTGTGCGTAAATGGTTAAAACTGCTCAACCACAACAATGCAGCTTGCAATGAGCCTTTTACCCCATCAGTGCTGCTACAGATCCACTTCAAACCTTCTTTCTGACCATGTCTGCCACACCTCCCAAGTTGTCCGACCAAAAATACTGCAAAGACTGCGGCTCCATGATCGACGCGCGCGCCGAAATCTGCCCCCACTGCGGCGTGCGCCAGATGCAGGTGCCTGCCTCCGGCGGCAAATCCCGGATCGCGGCCGCCTTGCTCGCCTTTTTCCTCGGCGGATTCGGCGCGCACAAGTTTTACCTCGGGCAGGTGGGCCTCGGCATCCTCTACGTGATCTTCTGCTGGACCTTTGTGCCCGCGATTGTCGCCTTCATCGAGTTCATCCTCTACCTCGTCATGAGCGACGACGCCTTCGACCGGAAATACAACCAGGCGTAAGCGGCAGAATCTCTGCCTTTTGATGCGATAGAAAAAGCGGAACCCGAAAGGATTCCGCTTTTGTTGTAAATAGATATCAGCTGCGTCCTCAGGCCACGCGCTCGACGATGAGTTCGGGCGGGGTCGGGCGCTTGGGGGCGAGGCGGTAGGCCTGCTTGAGGTAATCCAGCGCCGAGTCGAGCTTGGACTCGTCGTTGTAGTGGATCATCATCAGCGGTTCGCCTTGCTTGACCTGAGTGCCGACCTTCTTGATCTCGCTCACGCCGACGGCTGGGTCCAGCTTGCCCTTCTTCTCGCCCTCGGCGAGGATCTGCACCCCGCGGGCGATCATGCCGGCATTGATGGTGTGCACATAGCCGCGCTTCGGAGCGGGCAGCTTGCGCACATACTTGGCTTCCGGGAACTTGCTCGGGTCGTCCAGCACGGTAGTGTCGCCGCCCTGGGCCGCGATCATCTCCTTGAACTTCTCAAAGGCAGTGCCCTCCTTCAGCGCGCGCTGCACGGATTGCTTGGCGCTGAGGGTGGAACCCGCGACGCCGGCCAGGCGCACGATTTCCATACCCATCTTGAGCACCAGCTCCTGCAGGTCTTCCGGGCCTTCGCCCTTCAGCAGCTGGATGGCTTCCTTGATCTCAAGGGCCGTGCCCACGGTGTCACCCAACGGCTGGTTCATGTCCGTCACCAGCGCCACGCAACGGCGCTTCATGGAGCGACCGACCCGGGTGATGAAGCGGGCGAGTTGCTTGGCCTGCTCGACATCCTTGATGAAGGAGCCGTTGCCCCATTTGACGTCCACCACGAGGCCTTCGGCGCCCTGGGCCAGCTTGCGGCTCAGGACGGAGGCGGTGATCAGCGGCAGGCTCGGCACGGTGGCGGTCGCCTGGCGCATGTGGTAGAGAATGTCGTCGACCGGCGCGATCTCCTTGTTCTGCTCGGCAATGACGCAGCCCACGCTGTTGAGCTGCTCGATGAACGTGTCGAGCTCGAGCTTGGGGTTGAACTTCGGCACCGAAGACAGCTTGTCCAGCGTGCTGATGACAAAGTCTTCGTCCTGCCCGTTCATATTGGGCATGACGACGCCGCAGGCCGCCGCGAGGGGCAGCAGCACGAGGCTCGTCTTGTCGCCCACCCCACCGGTGGAATAGCGGTCGATCTTCGGTTTGGTGATCCGCGACAGGTCCACCACTTCACCGGAAAGCATCATCTCTTCTGCCAGGGTCGCCGTCTCTTGGGCGCTCATGGGCTGGAAGTAGATGGCCATGCACAACGCGGCGAGCTGGTGCTCGGGCATTTCCTTGTCGATAATCGAATCGACAATGTAGCGGATCTCTTCCTCCGAAAATTCCCCGCCATCACGTTTTTTCTCGATCAGGTAGGAAAAGGACGGCGGGATAAACTTGCGCGCGGATACGATTTTTTTTCTCATGCTTACGTCAGACGGCTTATCCGTTTTGGAGGCTACTCCGTAAGCCTCTTACTCTTAGAGTATTACAGGCCAACTTGTCGAGCTTATTCTGCAGGAGCCCCCTATTTACGGGCAAAAAACGCACCGGCAAGGGTATGACGGGTCTCTATGTCGGGGTGCGGGCTCTGCCGGCAAAGCGGGAAGATCCTGACATTATAACACGGTTTTGCCGGAATGCACCTCCATCCGATCATCTAACCGATAGGCTAGTGCGAGATCGCTGAATTCATTTTTACCTGCGCTCATGCCGCCCTGCGCTCATGCCGCCCTTCGCTCAGTTTGCTCTACGCGCTGCTATCCAGCGTCATCGTACTCAACGTCGCCACGCCGGAATAAGGATCGAGGGCAGGGTCGACGGCAAGTCGCTACTGATCGACCACCAAAGCCACACTGACGGTCACAGGTGAGTGGCAAAAAACGGCCAGAAGCGTCGATGGGGTTTGACGAATAACGATCAGGGCGTCTTGCTCCGACGCTTCCCAAGTCAAACCATTCATATAATGCTCAAAAAGATCCTTATCCTGGGCTTACTCGCGGCTTCGAGCACCCTGTCCGCCGAAGTCATCACCGGGGCCTCCATCGGCTACCTTTCGGATGCCGAGGGGCCTTATGTAGCCGCGCAGGCAGGCTACCGCTTCGGCTCTGGGCGGCCGCTGACGCATGTGGTCGCAGCTGAAGTCGGCTATTACTCCGACCATTGGAATGGAGGAGACGCCAAGACCGTGCCCATGCTGATGAACTACCGCCTCAATTACGCTCAAGGCACATCCGGCCTCTCCTACTACGCTGGCGGCGGCGCGGGGGTCTCCTGGGTCGAAGAGCGCGTTTATCCTCTCGGCTACTGGGGAGGCGGCTGGACTGACGATGACTATGCCTTTACCTGGCAGGGCTTTCTCGGCGTCCAGTATGCGATGGCCGACAACGTCGATGTTCGCCTTGGTTATCGCTACCTGAAGGTCGAGAACGTCCAACTCTTCAATTTTGGTTTCGAGTGGGATCAGGAGCATATTATCGAGTTTGGCGTCGACTTCAGCTTCTAGGCTGGCACACCCGGAATTTCTACCTACGGCACCCGTAAAGAGGGCGACGTTTCTTTTTGAGACGCTGGCCGGCGGGCTTCCAAACTTGCCCTTTGCGCCACGGTCCCTTGTATTGCACCGCTTATGGAGCAAATCGCGTTTTCACCCGCGCAAGTGATCGACATGGCCCTGCGCCAGGTCGCGGCAGGTCTGGAGAACTTCGGAGCGGAGTTCGATCCCCAAGTGCGCCCCGCCGACCCGCGCCATGGCGACTTTCAGGCCAATGGCGTGCTGCCCTGGGCCAAGCAAGCGCGCAAGAATCCGCGTCAACTCGGCCAGGAGCTGATCGACGCGCTCGCGACCTCCAATGAACTGAACCCGCTCACCGTGCAGTGGGAGCTGGCCGGCCCGGGCTTCATCAATTTCCGCCTCACCCCCGAGTTTCTCCTGCGCTGGCTGGAAACCTACCGCAGCGACAACGCCCTGCGCGAAGGCGCCGGCAGCAGCGACCAGGGCCGCACGGTGATGGTCGACTACTCCTCTCCCAACACGGCCAAGGAAATGCACGTGGGGCACATCCGCTCCACCGTGATCGGCGAGGCCGTCGCCCGCCTACTGGAGTTCTGCGGCGCCAAGGTCATCCGCGACAACCACATCGGTGACTGGGGCACGCAGTTCGGCATGCTCATCTGGGCGGTGAAACACCACCAGACCGATCTGACCAAGATCGAGGAAGTGGCCGAACTGGAGGCGCTCTATCGCCAGGGCAGCGCCCACTACAAGAGCAGCCCCGAGGCCGAGGACGAATGCCGTATGGAGCTGGTGAAGCTGCAGCAGGGCGATCCTGAAAACCAGCAGATCTGGCAGCAGATCACCGACGCCAGCTGGCGCAGCTTCCAGCAGATTTACGACTCCCTCGACGTGCATTTCGACGAGGTGCTGGGCGAGAGCTTTTACCGGGACAAGGTGGATCGCATCTACGCGGAGCTGATCGAGCTGAACCTCGCCCAGGAAGACCAGGGCGCGCTCGTCGTCTTCCACCCGGAGCACCAGCGCTTCAAGACCCAGCCCTTCCTCGTGCGCAAGAAGGACGGCGCCAGCAACTACGCCAGCACCGACCTCGCCACCATTCTTTACCGCGTCGAGCACTTCAAGGCCGACGAGCTGCTCTACGTCGTGGGGCTGCCGCAGAGCGACCACTTCGAGCAGCTGTTCCTGACCGTGCAGAAGTGGTTTGCCGCCAAGAACTATCCGGTGCCCGAGATGCGCCACCTGGGCTTCGGCACCGTGCTGGGCGAAGACGGCAAGGCCATCCGCACCCGCTCCGGCGAAAGCGTGAAGCTGCGCGACCTGCTGAACGAGGCCATCGAACGTGCCCGCGCCACCGTGGATGCCAAGCAGGAGGAGCGGCCGGAAGGCGAGCGCCTGAGCGATGAGGAGCGTGCCGAAGTGGCCCGCGTCGTCGGCCTGGGCGCCATTCGCTACGCCGACCTGTCCCAAAACCGCACCAGCGATTACAAGTTCAGCTGGGAGCAAATGCTGTCCCTCGAAGGCAACACCGCCCCGTACCTGCTCTACGCCGTGGCCCGCCTGCACAGCATCTTCCGCCGCGCGGGCTACACCCCCGGCGATGCGAGCGCCGAGCAGGGCGCCAGCGCCCCGGAAGCGGACGAGGAAATCGCCCTCGCGCGCAAGCTACTGGCTTTCCCGGCCGTAATCGAGCAGACGCGCAGCGATTTGCGCCCACATTTTCTCTGCACCTATCTTTTCGACTTGGCAGGCGTGTTCAGCACTTTCTATAACGCTTGTCGTGTGATCGTCGACGAACCCGACGTCCGGGCGCGTCGTCTTATGCTTGCCAGCCGCACCCTCACAGTGCTGGAAACGGGCTTGCACTTGCTTGGGCTGGAAACGCTCGAGCGCATGTAACTCAACCCCTCAACGTCATGAAAGTCCTCCTGACCATCCTCGCGCTGCTCGCGAGCAGCTTGCATCTGATGGCTCGGACGGTGACCGAGACCCTCTCTCTGGGAGACAACGCCCTCGACGCCAAAGTCTCCATCGCAGATAACGGGGACAGCGTCGCGCTGGAGCTCGACGTGCCCTCCTACGGCGTCGACGCCATGCTGCAAGTCGGCAATGCCGAGGCCAACATCGTCAGTGTTCCCGTGGAAACGCGGCACGGCGCCTTCACGATCAGCCGTAACTACCTGCGCAGCGCGCGCCTGGTGTTCGCAGATCAGGAAGGCAACTCGACTTCGGTCGCGCTGAGCAAGTTCTTCACCTCGGCGGAGCTACCCACGCCTACGCCCAAGCCGGCCGCCCCCACCCCGGTGGCTTCGAACACACCTGCCGCGATGCCCGCTTCGGTCGCGGCCGAAGACGAGCGCGAATTCGAGAGCTACACGCGCGGCAAGTCCCGCTTTCTGCGCGAACGTTAAACCACAGGCGTCCTGATCCACGTCAGGGCGTAACCTCAGGCGATCTCCCATGCGTAGGGATGATCGCTGAGCAGTTCGGGCGCGCCCTCCTCACGGATACGGATGACGTCCTCGATCCGGCAGCCGCCCAGGCCCGGATAATAGAGCCCCGGCTCCACCGTCACCACGTGGCCGGGCTGCAGGATGTCGTCTGCCCGACTGACACGCGGCGCCTCGTGCACCTCCAGGCCCAGGCCATGCCCGAGGCCGTGGAAGAAGCCCACCGGCGTGCCGTCGCGATCCTCGGTCTTGTAGTCGCGTTCGTCGAAGAAGTCGCAAACCCATTGGTAGAGCTCGCGCCCGTTGACGCCGGCTCGGTGGCGTTCGATCACCTGCTGTTGGGCCTCAAAGACGGTTTGCACCAGCGTGCGCTGGGCCTCGCTGGCCTTGCCCTTGAGGTAGGTCCGCGTCATGTCGCCATGGTAGCCGCTGGCCAGGTCCTTGGGAAAGATGTCGACGATGATCAGCTCGTTGGGCCGCAGCGGCCCGGCGCCGCGGTGGTGCGGATCGCAGGCCTGATCGCCGCCCGCCGCAATGGTATCCCGCGACTCCGCGCCGCGTTCGAGGCACTGGATCTCGATCATGCGGTGCAGGCGCTCACTGGTCAGGTAGTCGCCCTCGTAGTAGAGCTTGCCGTCGCGCACCGAGCTTTCGCGTAGAGCCTTCTCGACCAGGCTGAAGCCGGCACAGGCGGCCGCATTGCCCGCCCGGATACCCTCGGCTTCGTCGTCGCGCTTCAGCACGCGCTCCGGGAACAATGGGCCGTCGGCCACGCGCACCGTCATGCGGCGGTTACGCAGGTCGAAGGCCAGCCCGGCCGGAAAAGTCTCGGGGATCAAAAAGCCGGGCATCGACAGCTCGTCGGCGAGCACGCGCAGGATATCGGCGGGCAGCTTCGCCCGGCGCCCGTATTTTTGCCGCGCCTTTTCCACGCAGGCTTCCCAGCCCAGCACTTCGTCGAAGCGGCCGTCGCGCTTCACCCGCGCATATTCGAGCCGGTTGACGACGGCGACGGATTGGCCGTGGCAAACGAAGGCCAGAATGGGATCCGGCACGGACACGCGGCCCAGGTAAAAGAGGTCGGCGCTCTGGTGAGTAGAGGCGTAGAGGAGCGGGCAGAGCTCGGCAGGCATACAAAATAGGATTGTGATACCGCCACAAGTGTCTAGTCCTTTCGCCTATGAAGCCCAAGCTCGTCGATTGGTTGCGCCTCTCCTTGATCGCCTTGCTGCTCACAGTCCTGACCGGCTGCGAACACGACCAACCCAAGGGCAAGGAGGTCGCCAAGGGCGACGAGGCCGCGCCGTTTGCGAAGCACTACCCCATCGAGTTGGGCGATCAGACCATCAACGTGCAGCTGGCCATCACGCCCCGCGAAAGCGAACACGGCCTGCAGTACCGCCAGTCATTGGAGGAAAACGAGGGTATGCTGTTCCTCTATCAGGCCCCCCAGTCCATGAGCTTCTGGATGCCGAACGTGCCGATCAACCTGTCCATCGGCTTTTTCGGTCCGCAAGGCCGACTGAAGGAAATCTACACGATGTTTGCCTACGACACCAATTCGGTAGGCGGTCGCAGCAGCAACCTGCAGATGGCGCTGGAGATGCGCGAAGGCTGGTATCGCGACCATGGCATCGGGCGCGGTGCGCAATTGAATATGGAGCAGGTCAAGGCCGCCATGCGCGAACGCGGCGCCGATCCGGCCGACTACGGCTGGGTCGAAGAATAGCTGTGGCTAAATTTTGCTCGCAAGTTGCGGGCAGGGACTGTTTTCTCAGGTAACCCCAAAGAGTTATGGCGCTGGTACTCGTTGTTGATCGTGAAGCAAAAGTGCAGGATGCGTTCCGCTTTATCCTGGAACCCCTCGGCCACGAAGTGCTGACGGTGGCACGGCCCGACGAGGCCCTGCAATCCTTTGAAGAGCGCGCCCCAGCCGTGACCGTGCTCGAACAGGAAAACCAGGGGTTTGCCCTGCTCGAACGCATGCAACGCCAGCGTCAGGACGCGCCCATCCTGCTGACCAGCGCCCGCTCCCGCAAGGAAGACGCGTTACGCGCCTTGCGTGGCGGGGCCTGTGACTTTCTGGTTAAACCCATGCGCTCGGCCGAGTTTGCCCAGGCGGTTGCGCGCATCCTCGAAAGACAGGAGAAGGACGCCCGCTCCACCCAGGGCGCGACTGGGGACGGCGCGGACGGCGATGCCCCCCTGCTGGGCCTTTATGGCGAAAATCCCTCGGTCGTGGCCATGCGGGAGCAAATCCGCGAATTGGTCGCCGACGACTACCATGGTTTCCTGCTGATCCAGGGAGAATCGGGCACCTACAAGCGCGAAATCGTCTTTTACCTGCACGAGCAGCGTCCGACCTCCAAGGGAGACTTCATCCAGATGGACTGCTCGCTCGAAGATCCGGATGCCTTGCGCGAGCTCCTGATCGGGCCCGACGCCAAGGGCGGTTCCCTGCTGAAGAACCACCCCAGCGCGACATTGCTGCTGGAAAAGGTCGAGAGCCTGCCGACGGATATTCAGGACGAGCTGGACGAAGTGATCGACCTGTTCAAGGAGCAGATGCTGATCATCTTCCTGGCCGATCACGACCTGGAGATGGCGATGGCCGAAGATCGCTTCCAGATCTCCCTCTATTTCAAGATCAGCCAACACCTGATCGACCCGCCGCGCTTGCGCGAGCGCCTCGAAGATCTACCGGGCCTCTGCAACTACATCCTGCAGCATTCGCCCGAGTTGAGCGACGAGCAACGCGGCAGCTCCTTTACGCCCGAAGCGCTCCAGCAGATGGAGCAATACCGCTGGCCAGGCAATCTGGTGGAACTCGAGAGCGTCGTGGTGCTCGCCGCGCTCGAAGCCGAGGGCGCCGCGATTACGGACGACATGATCCGCCGCCACCTGGGCATGTAAGCGGCCACCCGCCCTGCATACGATAAAGCCGGGCGGCCATGCAGACACACCCGGCTGGGGATAAAGCAATCTGAATCTGGACGCGGCCCCAAAAGGCGCTGGCTCAGGCCGTATCGCGCTGCTGGCGTTGCGCCTCGAGCTCGGAGATGAGTTCCTGCTCCTTGTCCATGAACTCCTTCACAAGGCGGGCCTTTTCCTCGCGCAGCCAGCGTTCCTGCTCGGCCTTGCGCTGATAGATCTCCTTGTTTTTCTCGCGCACCTCGCGCAAGTGCTTGGAGATCATCTTCTTTTCTTCGAGCAGGTTCTGGGCTTCCTGCGAAACTTCGGCGCGCATCTTCTCGATCTCCGCCATCATCTGCTCGCGCTCCTTCTTCAAGGCCTCGCGCTCTTCCTGCAGCTCGTTCACTTCGAGGTCGAACTGGTGATAGCCGGCCTCCAGCTCCTGCTGCCGGTCGAAGAGCGCACCTTCGCGTAGCTCCAGGTCTTCGATCGTCGCAGCGAGATTGCGCTCGCGCTCCTCGATCTTCTGCTGGCTCGCGCGCACTTCCTCTTCAAATTCCTCGGACTGGGCTTGCAGGGCCGCTTCCAGGTCCTTCAGCTCACGACCGCGCTGCTCCGCGTAGGCCTGGAACTCCTCACGATCGGCATCGAAGCCCTGCTGCTGTTCCCGCAGCGTAGACTGCTCCTCGTTCAACTGCTGGCGCTTCTCGCTGATTTCGGTGGACTGGGTTTCGTATTCCTGCTGCCACTCCTGCTTGCGCTGCTCCAGCTCGGTTGCCTCTTCGCGGGCCACCTGCAGGCGCGCCTCGGCCTCGCGCATCATTTCCTGGTTCTTGCGGCTCAGCTCGGCCATCTCGGCCTCCTGGTCTTCCAGGTCGGCCAGACGGACCTCGGCGCGCGCCTTTTCCGCCTCAAAAGTATCCCGGGCCTCGCGAAAGGCCTCCTCCTGCGATTGCACCTCGGCCGCACGCTTTTCGTTTTCCTCGCGCATGGCCGTCAGCATGTCCTCCTGCTCGCTGAGCTCGGCCTCGCGGACCTGCAGGCCGCTCTCGACGCTCTTGAGCTCTTCGGAGCGCTCGCGCAGCTCCTCTTCGTAGGACTGCAACTCGGCCTTGCGCGCTTCGAGGCCGGCTTCGGCGGCATTCACCGCTTCCTGCCGCTCCGCGAGCTCTTGCAGGCGCTCGTCGGCCTGCTCCAGTGCCCGTTCGCGATTGGCGATCTCGCGCTCACGCTCGTTCAGCTCTTCCTGCATCCCCTCCAGCTCTTCCGCGCGCTCGGAGGTTTCGAGCATGCGCTGGCGCAGATTGTCCAATGCGCCCGCGTTTTCCTTTTCAAATTCCTCCTGCAGGGTTTCCAGGCGCGCCTCGGCTTCCTGCACCTTCGCCTGGGCCTCTTCCAGCTGTTTTTCGCGGCTGGCCAGATCCACGCGCAACTGGTTCAGGCCAGCCTTGACCCGCGCATCTTCATCGCGGCTCATGGCGATCTCGCGCTCCAACCCCTGCTTTTGCTCCCGCGCGTCCTCGATCTCCTGCTCAAGCTGCTGCTTGGTCTCCATCTGGTTCTGCAGCGCGCTGTCCAGCTGGCTCCGTTGCTGCGTCAGCTCCTGCTCGATGCTCTGCAGCTCTTGCTCCCGGGCCAACAAAGAACGTGCCTTTTCCTGCTGTTCCTGGTCGCGCGCCGCCCATTCCGCTTCGCGCTCCTGAAAGATTTCGTCCTGACTGGCGATCCGCTCCTCGCGCTCGCGCAGCTCCAGCTCGCGCTGGGCCAGGTCTGCCTCCTGGTGCTCGAGCGCTTCGGTCGCCTCGGTGACGTGCGTCCGCTCCTTGTTCAGCTTTTCCTGCTTGCCGTAGATCTCGGATTCGCGAAAGGCGAGGTCCTGCTCTTTTTCGGCCAACTCGGCCTGCCAGTCGCGCACGCGCTCTTCGACCTCCGCCATGCCGTCCCCTCCTGCTTCGGCGGAGACGACGACCGGGGCCGGCACCGACTCACCTTCGGCCAGGCCCAGCCCGGGCAGACGCTGAAACGTGCGATTGCTCAACACGAGTTGGCGGCGCACGGGCGCGCTCAGCCCGGTCAGCTTGAGTAAACGCTCACGCAAGACGGCTTCCTCCAACGGCCATTCAAACAAATCGTCCAAACCGACTCGCATCGCCTCGACCACGTGCTCGAAACGCGCAGCAGGCGTCGCCACCACCACCGGGATGTCCGGATAGGCGTGCTTGACCTTGGCAGCTGCGGCCAGGGCATTCTCGGCCGACTCCCCACCCATCAAGACACCAGAAGACGTCTCCTCGGGCAGCCGGATCATCAACTCGTCGGCTGAGTCCAGACAAAGGGAATCAAACCCGAGTTCGTAGAGACGCAGGATCAATCCACAGCGCAACGTCTCGTCCGGCTGGATAATAAACCATGGAGCCGGCAGTTTGGAAGGGGCTGAAGCAGGCATGACGGGCGAAGGATGGTAAACAAGCAGCAGTAAGCCTCATTTACGGCATCGGCAGCGGTTCGAAAACCTTAAGCCGAATAGCGCAAATTGATGACACGCAAGCAGGACCTTATGAAGGTGGAAGAATAGAGACAAGTCGAAAGCCCCTTACAAAACTTTTACGTACGAATTACCTATTTAGCGTGAGGGAAGTTGGCCGATAGTACCTTTGACCTTTACAAGGCGTATCCGCGCCGCCAATAAACGAATTACCCTGTCTTCTACCCCCACTTTCTAGTTTCAACTCGCTAACAATCTAACAGCTCGCGTCCTTCCCTCGAGCTTCAAGGCTGACCCATGGATTCACTGCCCCTAGGCATGGTTGCTGATCAGACAGACGCCCAGTTGGCGTTTGCCTTGGTCTCTGATTCGCCAAATCTCCGCTACAAAGCCCTCTATCGTAGCCCAAAGAACCGGGAGAGCTGGGAGCAACTGCTGCCCGAATTCCTCCCTGCGCCAGACGAAATCAATCTCCGCTACTACCTCGAGCCGAAGGACACCATCACCCGTTTTCGGCTCGACCCGCCCGCCGCGTGGAAGAACGACCCGCGCGCGGTGTGGAACGACCTCAAGGATGCCGGCGTGCACGCCAACAGCCACATGTTGGGCCTGTTTCAAGCCTCGACCGGCGAACCCTATTCCGGCGATGGGCCGGCGCTAGCCGTGGCGCTGCCCCGACACTACGTCCGCCAGGTAGGCCGCATGCTGGACAACGCGGAGGTCAGTCTCGACCGCCGCCACTTGCTCGCCGGTCTGCCGGCCAACCTGAGCTACCTCACCCCCGTCGCGCGCCAACAGGAGCGGGGCGGCCCGGTGGCACTCGTCGAATTGCGGGATGACCGTTGCGACCTCTGGATCATGGGCGATCAGGGCCTGCGCCTGCACCGCCAGACCTCGAGCGGCCTGAACGATCTCGTGAGCCGCTTGCAGACCGAGTTGAACCTCAAGTTCCCCGGTTCTGCAGCCAAGCTCGTCTACGAAGGCCTTTACGATTTCAGCTCCACCGCCGAAACCCTGACGGAAGACATCGGCAAGCGTTTGGGACAAGATCTGCTCGCCGCGGAAGAGATCATCGGAGAGCCCGTCCGCAACCTCGCCTTTACCTTCCTCCCCCCGTCGGCTGACTGGATGGCCCAGGCCCTCGCGGCACACGCTGGCCGTGAAGTCCTGCAATGGCCCAGCGCCCAAGGCAATGCCGAGCCGGCAGATGAAGAGAGCAACCTGCCGCAGTGCTTCATCGCGCCCGCCGTGGCGGGAGACCTTGCGAAGGTGGAACGTGAAAGCGAAACCGCGTGGCGTTGGTATCTGGAAGACGATGAAAGCGCATTCCTCGTGCCGGCCGACGAGGCCGTGGCCACCGGGAAGGGCATGACCCGCTCGACCTTTGTCTCCATCGCGGGCAGCTCTGCCGAGGAGGAAGAGGAGGCCACCATGGCCGCCGACGAAGACTTTGATGTGGCCGATGAGGGCAGCCCGGCACCCGCCGAGGAAAAGGCCGCTGCTGCCGCCGCGCCCGCCCCGGCGACGCCCTCCCCTGCTCCGGCGCCCAAACCGGCGCACCGCCCGTCTGAAGCCGCGCCGCCGGCGAAAAAGAAGAGCAATCCCGTGCCGATTATCGCGGCGGCCGTCGTGCTGCTATTGGCGGGAGGCGGAGCCTTCTTTGCCCTGGGCGGCAAGGACGAAGGTGCCAAGACAGTGCAGGCCCAGCCGAAACTGACCCCCGAGCAGCAAAAACAGGCGGACGCCGAAGCCAAGCGCAAGGCCGAAGAGGAAGCCCAACGCCAAGCCGAGGAAGAGGCCCGCCGCAAGGAAGAAGAGGAAGCCCGCATTACGGCCGAAGCCGCCGCTCTGGCCGAAAAGATGCGCGCCGAAGAGGAGGCCGAGCGTAAAGCCGCCGAAGAGGCCGCCGAACTGGAGCGCCTGGCCAAACAGGGCAGCCTGACGGTGACCGGCTTGCCGGAAGGCACCATCATTCGCGTGAACGGCAAGGAAATCGGCCGCAATGCGATTGAAGATTACGCCATCGACCCAGGCACGTACTATGTCGCGCTGGAAAATCCGGACTACGAAACCGCCGTCCAGGAAGTCACCATCGACGAAAAGGAAGACTTTGCCCTGGAATCGCCCACAATGTCTCACGTCGAAGGCCAGGTCGTGCTCAACAGCCAGCCGCGCGGCGCCACCTACACCCTTTACCTGCAGGATGACGACACCCCTGTGCAGGAAGGTGCCACGCCCGCTACCCTCAATCTGGCGATTGGCGACTACCGCGTCGAATTCAGCCGCCCGGGCTGGGAAAGCCGCTCGGAAACCTTCAGCATCGCCAAGGGCAACCTCAAGAATATCGATACGACCTTCGAGACCGGCACCATCGCCCTGACCTCCGAGCCCACGGGTGCCGACGTGCGCCTCAATGGCGAGAAGGTCGGCGTCACGCCGTATACCAGCACGGGCATGGCCCCCGGCATCTATCGCTATCAGGTCCACCGCCCCGGCTATGAAAGCGAAGACATCAGCATTGAGCTCAAGGAAGGCGGCGAAGTGGCGCAACAGCTGACGCTCAACGACATCAACCGCATCTACCGCGCGAGCGAGATCGATGTGCCGCCCATGCCCCTCTATCAGCCGGAGCCCACCATCCCGGCGGTAAGCAAGATGGAAGAGATCATGGTCGAGTTCGTGATCGATCAGCAGGGCCAGCCGACGGACGTCACCATCGTCAAATCCACCAACGAAAAGCTGAACAAGGAGATCTTGCGCGCGTTGACGGAGTGGCGCTTCCAGCCGGCCATGCGCCGCGACCACCCCGCCCGCATCAAAGTGCGCCTACCCCTGGTCTTCCAGCCGCAGGCAACCGACGAGACCGAACGCTGGACGGCAACCCGCTAACGCTCACGCAGTGAATTTCAAACGAGGCGGCCTCCTCACCAACTGGGGAGCCGCCTTTCTTTATTCCTGATGGGAGCGGTGCTGGAATTGCTGGAACCACCAGCCGAGCAGACCCAGCACCAGGAAGGCCGACAGCGCCAATCCGTAGCGGCCCAGGTCCCCCCAAGCCGGCGTCACGGGTTCCACGATACCCAACACGTCGGGGCCGCCCAGGATAAACCACGTGCCAAAGACAAAGCGGAACGCCCCCGTAAAGGCCGTCAGCAGCATGAGCGCCGGTTGGACGAGCAGAGCCGCCACGCCACCGGAAACCAGTGCTGCCCCGGCCGTACTGAGCAGGCGCAGCCATTCCGCCTCCTGCTGCATCAGGCTGGCGGTCAACAGGCCCACCACGAAGGCCACGGACAGCGCGACGGCGGCCCGCAGCATCTGAAACGCGAGCAAACCGCCCAGTATCAGCCCTGCCACGGCGCCGACGATCGTCGCCGACATATTATCCGGCGCCCAGTGCAGCGCCAGCAGGCCGCCCGCCAGTGCGCCGACGAGCGCCAGCAGCATCGAGAGCGTCGCGCGGAAGATCTTGAAGCCAAAGAAGCAGTCAAACAGACCGCTGATCGCCAGCAAGGCATAGACCGCCAAGGCAGCGGGATAAGGCAGCAGGATGGGGCCCTCCATAGAGCCGCATGCTAGCGTCCGGATCCCGTAGAACAAGCGCGAAGCGCTTAGTCCAGATCTCGCTCCGCCAGATCGTCTTCGCCCCAGCCAAACAGGTGCCCCAATTCGTGCAGGTAGGTGCGCTCCACCTCTTCGGCAAAGCCGGTCCCCTCTTCCGCGGCGTAGGCGGCGATGGGCTCCAGAAACAGGTAGATGCGGGAAACGGCGGGCACGTCGTCCCAATCCGTCGTCTCGCCATCGAACAGGCCCAGCAGGTCGTCCCCAAACTCCGCCGCGATTTCCTCATCCGGTCGATCCGTCAGCAGCACGGGGGTGCGCTGGGCGCGCTCACGCAGCGCGTCGGGCAAGGAGGCGAGCGTCTCCGCGACGATACGTTCCGCCAACTGGAGACGCGTTTCGCTCACCGCCGAAAGGGCGCTAGTCTTCTAGCTTGCGGAAGACCACGACGCCGTTGTGGCCGCCGAAGCCGAGGTTGCTGGACATGGCCACGCGCACCGGCTGCTCGACCGCCTGGTTCGGCACATAGTCGAGATCGCAATCGGGATCGGGCGTGGTGTAATTGATCGTCGGCGGAATGATGCCGTCGGTGATCGTCTTGATGCAGGCAATGGCTTCGATGCCGCCTGCGGCGCCCAGCAAGTGGCCGGTCATGGACTTGGTGGAGCTGATCTTGAGACGCTTGGCGTCCTCACCCCACACTGCCTTGATGGCGAGCGTTTCGCCCTTGTCGTTGTAGGGGGTCGACGTGCCGTGGGCGTTGATGTAGTCCACCTCCTCCGGCTGGAGACCGGCGGATTTGAGCGCGTTCTGCAGGCACACCTTCAGCCCGGTGCCGTCCGGGTCGGGCGAGGTAATGTGGAACGCGTCGCATGTGGAGGCGTGGCCCAGCAGCTCACAGTAAATCTTCGCCCCGCGCTTCTGGGCGTGCTCGAGGGTCTCGAGCACGAGCACCCCGGAGCCCTCCCCCATCACAAAGCCGTCGCGGTCCTTGTCGAAGGGGCGGGACGCCTGCTGCGGCGTGTCGTTAAAGCTGGTGCTCATGGCCTTCATGCTGCAAAAGCCGCCAAAGCCGAGACGCGTCACGCTGGCTTCGGCTCCGCCGGCCAGCATCACGTCGGCTTCGCCGAGTTGCAGCATACGCATGGCGTCCGCAATCGAGTGGGTAGCCGTCGCGCAGGCGCTGACGATGCCGTAGTTCGGCCCCTTGAGGTTGAGGTCGATCGCCACGATGCCGCTCGCCATGTTGGTGATGATCATCGGCACCATGAAGGGCGAGATCTTGCGAGCGCCGCCCTCGAACATGCGGAAATTCTGCTTCTCGATCGTGTCGATGCCGCCGATACCGCTGCCGACGAGGCAGCCGATGCGGAACGGATCGAGCCCGGCCGTATCGAGGCCGGCATCCACGTAGGCCTGCCGGGAGGCTGCCACGGCCAGCTGGGTATAGCGGTCGCGCTTGCGGGACTCCTTCACATCCATGTGGTCGGCGGGGTTGAAGCCTTTGACTTCGCCCCCCACCTGACACGGCATTTCGGAGACGTCGAAACCTTCGACCCGGCCGATGCCGGAGCGACCGGCCTTCAGCCCGTCCCAGTATTCATCAACGTTATTACCGAGCGGGGTCAATGCACCCAGCCCGGTCACCACAATACGTGAATGCTTCGACACAGTGGACATGCAAAAAGAGGCCTACTAGAGGCCTCATAAAGAAAGGGTTATGAGCGGTTTCCCATCCAGGAGGAGGGGAAACTAGGCACTCTTGCTCTTGATGTAGTTGATCACGTCGCCGACGGTCTGCAGCTTTTCAGCTTCGGACTCCGGGATCTCACCACCAAGCTCATCACTGAATTCATCTTCGAAGGCCATCACCAGCTCGACGACGTCGAGCGAGTCCGCGCCCAGATCTTCAATGAAGGAAGCTTCAGGAGTGATTTGCTCCTCGTTAACATTCAGTTGCTTGACGATGATGTCTTTGACGCGATCTTCGATGCTCTGGTCTGCCATCTTGACTTGCGCTAGGGGTTAGAAAAAAGAAGGTTAATTTCACATCACCATACCACCGTCAACCGTAAAAGTTTGACCGGTGATATAGCCAGATTCCTCGGAGGAAAGATACGTAACGAGACGGGAGATATCCTCCACCTTGCCCAAACGGCGAAGCGGAACCTGCTGCACGATAACCTCTTTGGTCTTTTCGTCCAGCACGGACGTCATATCCGTCTCAATAAAGCCCGGGCACACCGCATTGGCGGTGATGCCGCGCTTGGCAAATTCGCGGGCGACAGTCTTGGTGAAGCCGAGCATGCCCGCCTTGGCGGCAGCGTAATTGGCCTGGCCGGCATTGCCCATCTGGCCGACCACGGAGCTGATGTTGATCACGCGGCCCCAGCGGTTGCGGCCCATGGCCGTCGTCAGCGCACGGGTCCAATAAAAGCAGGAATCGAGGTTGGTGCGGATCACATCGTGCCAGTCCTCGTCCTTCATGCGCATCAAGAGCGTGTCGCGCGTGATGCCGGCGTTGTTGACGAGGATGTCGATCTTGCCGTGCTCCTTCAGCAGCTCTTCGGCCGCCTGGGCCACCGCTGCGCCGTCGGATACGTCCACCGCACGGGCCACGGCGTTGCCCCCGCTGGCGCGGATCGCTTCCGCCGCGCCGCCGCATGAAGATTCGCTCTTGCTGACGCAGATCACCTTCACGCCTTCGCGGGCCAGCTCTTCCGCAATGGCCTTGCCAATGCCGCGGCCAGCTCCGGTGACCAGCGCCACCCGGTCGGTAAACGTCAAATTCATGGGGCACACTGCGCCAAAGCCTGCGCAGCTTGGCAAGCCTTATTCCTGGCTACTCCTCGTACATCAGCAAGTGAATGTCTCCCGGAGAAAACGGTACCCCCTCCCCATAGTGCCGGGTCGCCGCGAGCATCAGGTTGTCGTGCAATTCCTCCAGGCTGCTGCCCGAGGTCTTGATCCCGGCGTTGAGACAGTCGGCCTCGTATGTGCCGGCGTCGCGTTGGCAAACCACTTCGAAAAACAAAGGCGAAAGGGCGGTAGCTGCCATTTAGGTAGGGTTTTGGATCCACGCCCCAGACCAGGGGCATACAAGGAGAGACTGCCAGAATCGCAAAAATGTTCAATAGTGATTGCGAATCTTGACACCGATCCTATTTTCCCGCCATTAAAACGGTCGTTTAATGCTCGTGCTTCGTCGCCCATTCTCGTTGCTGATGTCGCTGCTGCCCTGGTGGGTGGCGGGCACACCTGTGCACGCTCAGGACAGCGCCCTGCATTCGCCCTCGCTGATCAGCTTTTACTTCGAAAACGACCTGTTTGCCCGCACGGACAAGAACTACACCAATGGCGTGAAGCTGACCTGGGTCTCGCCCGACCTGCCTCCGCCCGAGGACAAGAGCCAGCCGGTCAACTGGGCGATCTGGATGATGGATCACCTGCCGTGGATCGACCCGGAAGACGCTCTGGACCGGCATGTCGCCTTTTCCTTCGGGCAAAATATCTACACGCCGCAGGATATCGAAAGCACCGAAGTGCAGACCGACGACCGTCCCTATGCGGCCTGGCTCTACGGCTCCATCGGGCTGCACCACCGCACGGAACGCTGGCTGGACACCTTCGAGATGACCTTTGGCGTCGTCGGCCCGCTCGCCATGGGGGAACAGACGCAAAACCTCGTGCACCGCATCAAGGGCGCCCCGCGAGCCCGCGGCTGGGACAACCAGATCGACAACGAACCGGGCTTCAACCTCGTATGGGAGCGCAAGTGGCGGCACCCGCTCTACGGCGATCCCGACCGGATGAGCATCGAGCTTTTCAACCACCTGGGGTGCTCCGTCGGCAACGTCTTCACCTACGCCAACACGGGCGGTGGCCTGCGAGTGGGCTGGAACATGACCGAAGACTACGGGGTCGCGATCATCCGCCCGGCGGGCGACGCCAGTGTGCCCGCCACCCGTGCGGACAACGAGCGCTTCAGCCTCTACGTGTTCGGCTCGTTCGACACGCGCGGGGTGTTCCGCGACATCACGCTCGACGGCAATACCTTCGAAGAGAGCCACCGCGCCAACAAGGAGCCCGTCGTAACGGACTTCGTCGGCGGCGTCTCGATGGTCTACGACCAGTGGAAGCTCTCCTACACCCAGATCGTGCGCACCTCGCAGTTCAAGGAAGGCGGGCAGCACGCCTTCGGCTCCGTCAACCTGTCGTTTACGTATTGAAGATGGACCAAGACACCGCGACCGGGCCACACTCCGGCTTGACAAAGCCTCTGGGGCTTTCAGCCTGCCGGGCTATGGCCATTCCCCTTCTGCTGGTCGATGACAACAACCGCTACGCGAAGCTGCTGACGGATTACTTCGCGCCGCGCGGGTTTACCCTGGAACGGGCGACCAGTGGCGAAGAGGGCCTCGAGAAGTTCCGCGCCCACGCGCCCGACCACTTTGCCGCCGTCATCACGGACATCACGATGGAGACGCGCCTGGCGGGCTACTGGATGGTGCGCCGCCTGCGCCGCGCGGGCTACAAGGGCACGATCATGGTCGCCAGCACGGCCTTCAACGAGATCCCGATCATCGACCTGCACCGCGCCCTCTACCGAGGCCTGGACGTGCAGTTCCTCATCCCCAAGCGCGAGCTGAAGGAAGGGCGCCCCTACTTCTACCCGCTCGGCTTCTTCAAGGCCCCGCTGACCGAATGGCGTCCTGAAGACGCCTAGCGAAAGACGCGACTAGTTGCAGTCGCCCAGATACAGGGTCGGCACCTCGATGCCCTCGAGCGTAAAATACTGCTTGATCACCGCCGGATAAAACGGCACGGCCTGGATGTTTTCGAGCGCGAGCCAGGCCACCCCGATCTGGTGGTTGTCGCACTCGTGGCCGATGCAGACCGCATGCGGATCCGTAATGTGGCAGCGGAAGACGTGCTCGAGTTGGTGAAAGCCGGAGTGGCTCTTGGAAAAGCGGTGGTTACGGCCGATGTATTCGCGCACGTAGAGCAGGCGGTCGACCTCGACCTCCACGCCCACTTCTTCGAGGCATTCGCGCTTGACCGCATCTTCCAACGTTTCACCCGGCTGTTGGCCCCCGCCGGGCAGGATGTAATAGACGCCGCGCCAGTCCCGCATCTTGGTCGCCAGCAATTTGCCATCGTGGATGATGACGGCGCGGGCGGCGGAACGAATCTGTTTTATGCGGGACATTAAGCGCACAATCCGTAAAGCAGCCGTGGCCCTGGTGGCAAGCTCCCAGATGAGGCAACTCCCGCAGCACAAGCGTAGGGCGCTGCTTGCACTGCGTCCGGTTCGGTGTTTGTTGCCCCATGAGCGTGCATTGGGAGAAACGCTACCAGGCAGGCCACCACCCATGGGACAAGGGCCAACCGGCACCGCCCCTGGTCGAAGCCCTGCAGACCTTGCGCCCAACGGGCCGTATCCTCGTGCCGGGCTGCGGCAAGGGCCATGACGCGCGCGCCCTGGCAGGCCCCGGCAACCAGGTGTGGGGCGTGGACCTGGCCCCGTCGGCCGTACAGGCTGCCCGCCAGCAAACACGCCCCGGCGGCAGTCTCGCCTTTCACCAGGGTGACGTTTTGAACCAGACGCCGGGTGACCTGGGGCGCTTCGACTGGATCGTCGAGCATACGTGCTTCTGCGCCATCCCGCCCCGCGAGCGTTCCCATTACGTGCGCCAAATGGCCCACCTGTTGCGACCGGGCGGCTGCTTGCTCGGCATCTTTTTCCTCTATCCACCCGCGGTCTCCGGGCCGCCTTTCGGCGCACTGCCGCAGGAGGTGGATCAGCTCTTCCGTCCGTTTTTCCATCTCGAACGCCGATGGTCTCCCGGCACCTCATTCGCCGGGCGCGAAGGCGCGGAGGAGGTACGCCTCTACCGGCGCCCCACTGCTTTTTTATCGCCGCACTACCGCTCCTGCGCCAAGCTACGGTGAGGAATTGCTCGACCATGCAGATCACCGGATATTTCCGCTGCTTCAGCGAACCCACCCGGCTGCGCATCCTCAACCTGCTGCGCCACGGGCCCCTGTGCGTCTGCCATATTCAGGAGATTCTGGGCGAGCCCCAGGCCAAGGTCTCCAAGCAACTCTCCTATCTCAAGCAATACGAACTCGTCGCCTCGCGGCGTCATTATAACTGGACGATTTACAGCTTGCCGGAGCCCCTGCCGCCCTGCGTGGAGCAAATCCTGGCCCTGCTGGAGCAGGAGCCCGACTGCGAGCGAGTGCTGTTGCCCGATACGCAGCAGCGTGAGGCGTTGCTGGAACGGCTTTCGGCGGCGGCCGAACCGGGCGAACCCCTGCAGTCTCTCATCTCCTGCGGCCTCATTGGCTGCGAGCGAGATGGGATTTGATGCCTTTCCTTGCCTGGGGAGCCCAAATCCATGCCTGAAGCCACGATAAGCTTGCGCTTGAATACAAACACACGTTTGATTTATCGAAGAAGTTGATCTATCTAGATGTCATGCGAACCGAATTGTCTACCACACCTGCCCCCTCCAGCCCATCGGCTGCCGGTGCAGGGCTAGAGGGCGCGTTCCCAAATGAACGCGTTGGGCTGGTCGCGCCCTTTGCCCAACTGGCGGCGCAGCTCCCAGCCCGGCCAACGCAGGTCCGTCTCGCCGGGCGCCTCCATGACGACTTGGGGGTCGTGCCCCTCCAGCATGCGCTCGAGCGCCTGCAGCACGGCGTCGGGCCGGTCGCGCCAGAGCGCGTAGGGCGGGTCGACAAAGACGAGGTCGATCCGGTCCGCCCCTTGAAAACCAAGGGCATCGCCTTCCACCACGACGCCAATTTCGGTTACCATGCGCTGGAGGCTGCGGGCAACGGCAGCCACATTGGCTTTGAGCATGCTACTGGTGCGACGATGACGCTCGACCCAATAGCAGAAGGCCGCCCCGCGCGAGACCGCCTCCAGGCCGTAAGCGCCGGAACCGGCAAAAAGGTCGAGCACGTGCGCGTCTTCCACCGCCGGGCCGAGGCTGGAGAAGACGGCCTCCCGCATCCGATCGGTCGCCGGTCGCAAACCTTCACCCTGCCCCACTTTGAGGGGGATTCCTCGCGCGATGCCTCCGGTAATCCGCATGACCTCAACCTTACAGCGGAGGGCCCGGCCCCAGGCAAAGTAAATTCTGCTTTATCTGTGCTCCCTTCTGGTGTTTGTTCTCCCCTTCGTTTTTCGCTGAACGCTTCGCTCTAACTGATGAGACTAGCCCGCACATGGAGCCGGCTCGGTCTGCTCTGCCTGTTGGCGGCACCCTTGATGGCCCAGGAAGAGGCTGATTCCTTCAACCTCTGGCCACTGCTTACCTACCGCCCGGAGGACCACTGGGGCCGGCCTGCCACCACGACCGCCGCCGGGCCCTTCTGGCTGGGCCAGCGGTGGGAGGATCGCCATGTCTATGGCTTCCGCCCCATCACGCTGACCTATCAGCCGCTCGACCTGCCGGAAGACATCGACTTTCACCTACTCTACCCGATCTTCAACTATCACGAGAGCGGAGACATGGTGTATTGGGACGTCTACAGCCTGATCCGCTACCGTCACGATAGCGGCAGCGACATCACCGATTTTCAGGCCTTCCCCTTCCTCTTTTACTTCGACAGTCCCAATCCGGAGGCCAATTACGCCGCCTTCTGGCCCGTCGGAGGCACGCTGAAGAATTTCTTCGGGCGCGACCGCGTCGACTTCGCGGCCTGGCCGCTCTACGTCCGCACGCGCAACGAAGAGGCGGTGCGCTATTCGGTACCGTGGCCCTTCGTGCAGTATCTGACCGGCCCCGAAAGCCGCGGCGCCGCCCTCTGGCCCCTCTACGGGCACTTCGAGAAGGACGACGACTATGCGCGTACCTTCGCGGCCTGGCCGATCTATTACGACGTCTACCGGGATTTGGACGAGCCCCAGCCGCGCCATGACTTCGGCGTGCTGCCCTTTTACGCCCGCTCGACCGACGCGGGTCTCAAGAGCGAGACCTTCGGCTGGCCTTTCTTTGGCTACACCAAGGAGTGGGAGCCCCGCCCGACCTACAACGAGACGCGCTACTTCTGGCCGCTCTTCGTACAGGGCGAAGGCGAAGAGAAATTCATCAACCGCTGGATGCCGTTCTACACCCACGAGGGCAAGGGCCTGCACAAAAAGAAGTGGTATATGTGGCCCATCCTCAAGCGCAGCGAGCGCTACGAGGAGCCCATGACGATCGACCGCGATCAGCTGCTCTACTTTCTCTGGTGGGACGAACGCCGCTCCACCGCCAGCTGGGAATCGCGCAAGACCTTCCTCTGGCCGCTCTTCGGCTATTGGGACGACGGGCAGGAAGCTCGCCAGATCCAGCTGCTCGACCCTCTGGGCGGCCTCTTCCCCAATAACTCCACCATGCGCGACGCGTGGGGTAACCTTTTCGCCATTTACCGCTACGACCGGCGGGGCGACAGCCAGGAGCACTCCGTGCTCTGGAATCTCGTGAACTGGAAACGGGCCGAGGGCGAGACCCTCAATCTCGAAATCGGCCCCCTCTTCGACTATGAACGCGCGGAAGAACACGCGACGGGTGACTGGGAAGTGCTCTGGGGGCTGGTCGGCCGCCACGGCGCCGAAGAGGACCGCCGCTGGGAGTTTTTCTGGAAAGACTTCTAGAATGTCATGTTTGCTTTGCTCAATGTCCTGAACCAGATCGGCAGTGGCCTCGTGCTCTTTTTGCGCACGCTGCGCTTCATCCCCTACACCTTGCGCATGTTCCCGCGCATTGTGGACCAGTGCCTGTTCATCGGTTACGGCACCCTGCCCCTCACCGCCATCCTCAGCCTCTTTATCGGGGGCGTGCTGGCCCTGCAGTTTGGCTACAGCGCCAGCGCCTACGGGGCCACGGAGTATGTCGGCGGCGTCGTGGGGGTCTCACTGGTGCGCGAACTGGCCCCCGTCATGACCGCGATCATGCTCACCGGGCGCGTCGGCTCGGCCGTCACCGCCGAACTTGCCTCCATGAAGGTCTACCAGGAGGTCGACGCGTTGCGGACGATGAACATCCCGCCCGAGCGCTTTCTGGTGCTGCCACGCCTCATCGCCGTGGCCCTCACCATGCCGCTGCTCACCATGGCGGCCAACGTCACCGGCTGGATCGGCGGCCAACTGGTCGTGCGCTTCGTGCCGTGGCTCGACCAGACCACGCAAACCTACTACAATGCCCTACGCGCCCAGATCACCCTCAAGGACCTGACCGACGGCCTCGTGAAGGGCGAGATCTTCGCGCTCATGGTCATCATCGTCTGCTGCAACGTGGGCCTGCAGGCCGAGGGCGGCCCCCGCGAGATCGGCGCCGCCGTGACCCGCGCCGTCGTCTCCTGCATTATCTTCATCCTCCTCTTGGACTACTTCGTCACCTACACCCAGCTCTAAGCCCATGGAAGCGGAACAACAAACCGACCAGCCCCTGGCCGTCCAGGCCGAGGACCTGCACAAGAGCTACGGGGACAACCACGTGCTCAAGGGCGTGAGCTTTGAAGTGAAGCCGGGCGAAGTCTTCGTGCTGATGGGCCCCAGCGGCTCCGGCAAGAGCGTGTTGCTCAAGCAGATCATCGGCCTCGAAGCACCGGATCAGGGGCGCGTGCGCATCAACGGCCTCGACGCCGCCGACCAGGAGACGCACGAGAAGTTCAAGACCGCCCTCGTCTTCCAGGCCGGTGCGCTCTTCAACTCCATGTCCGTCTTCGACAACCTTGCGCTCTACCTGCGCGAGCACCGGATGTACGACGAGAAGACGATCCGCGACAAGGTGAAGCGCGTGCTGCAGGTGCTCTCGATCGAGCAGACCGCCAAGCAATTCCCGGCCAGCCTCTCCGGCGGTATGCGCAAGCGTGTGGCCGTCGCCCGCGCGATTGTGATGGAGCCCCAGCTGATCCTCTACGACGAGCCGACCTCCGAGCTCGACCCCATCCGCGCCGCCACCGTGAGCGAACTCATCGCCACCGTGCGCGACGAAACGAATGTAACCAGCATCGTCGTGAGCCACGACAAGGACCTCGCCAAAGGCATTGCCGATCGCGTGGGCCTGCTCTGGGACGGCGAACTCATCTTTAACGGAACCCGGGAGGAATTTACCTCCAGCGAGGACGACCGCGTGCGCGACTTCCTCAACCCGACCATCAACCCGTCCAACCCGCGCTTTCGCCAACAACGCAACTCGGCATGAAACAAACGCTGCAATACGTCCGCGTGGGCCTCTTCTTTGTGCTGGGGCTCGCACTCATCTACGTCACCTACACGGTCATCGGCAACAACACCTTCGGCAAGAAGGAGGGCTACCAGCTCGTGGCCCAGTTCAACGACCTGAAGACGCTCACCCCGGGCAGCGACGTCCGCATGGCCGGGGTGCGCATCGGCGAGGTCTCCGAGACCCGGCTGATCGAGGGCAAGGCCCAGGCTGTCCTCCGTATCGACCCCAAGTTCCAGATCCCCGACGACTCGGTGGCCGCCATCGGCGTGGCCAGCCTGCTGGGGCAAAACTACATCGCCGTGAACTATGGCGAGAGCCAGAGCATGGCCCACGACGGCATGCAGTTGAAGACCCGCCCCACCGCAGACTTCAACGACATCATGAATGAGGTGAGCCAGCTCAGCCAGAAGTTCAACCAGATCGCGGACAGCTTCTCCGGCTTTGGCGGCGACGATATGGGCAACCTCTTTACCAACCTCAACGCGATGGTCGAAGAGAATCGCCAACAGCTCGACACCATCGTCGACCGCATCGACTCCATCACGATGAAGCTCGACGAGGGTGAAGGCACGCTCGGCAAGCTAATCAACGACGATACGGCTTACGCCCGGGCCGTGGAAGCGATCGATGAAATCAAGCTCGCCGCCTCCGACGCCCGCACCACGCTCGACGAAGCCCAAGGCATCATCGCCGACGTCAAGTCGGGCCAGGGCTCGATCGGTCGCCTGCTCTACGACGACACGGCCGCGCGCGAGCTGGAGGCCACCATCGCCAACTTCAACGAATTCTCAACCAAACTGAACAGCGGCGAGGGCACGCTCGGCAAACTCGTCAACGACGACGAGCTCTACGTGGAGCTGCGCTCGATGCTGCAAAAGGCCGAACAAACGCTCGACACCGTCGGCGACGCTGGCCCCGTCTCTGCCGTCGGGACGGCCGCGGGCGCGCTCTTTTAGGGGCTGCAGGAGCTGGTTGGCTACATTTTTACGCAATCGTCAACCAATCGGCACCTGCCGCCCACGCAGCTTTGCTTAGATGGTAGTGGAAAAAGCAAAATTTTCTTTGAACGAAATAGCGCTTATGGCGATCTACCTTATTAAGCTAAGCAATGAAGCAGAGCGACTCAGCGAAATTGTTTCAGCCTAGTTTGTAGTTTGGTTAAGCACTTGAGAGCGTCGCCGGGGTCGGTCAACCCCGGCGACAATTTTTTAAACGCCGCCAACGCCGCAAGGCATCTTGAGATTGAGTTGCCAGTAGCAACAGCAGGAAGAGGAACTCCAAGAAATTTCATGTCGCATACAACTACCCATCAAAGACTTAAATTTTTCGGGGAATTTTTCTCGATTGGATTGAACACTTCCGCCTTTGGTAGCGTCTTACTCAATGACAGGGACAGTATAGCAGTTTTCAAAATTAGTTAGAGTTTGTAGTTTGGTTAAGCACTTGGGGAAGCCGCCCGACCGGAATATGGTCGGGCGGTTTTTTGTGCCGGGTCGGAAGCACATTCCAGGACTTTGCGTTGCCAATCCACCGATTTGACCCTATTTTTTCTCGGTATCGGATGATCATGCACGCTACCCAGACAACGCCACCGACCCCGGTGGGACGGATCAAGCGCTTCGGCGAGTTCGGCCCTGCTTATGAGGTAGGTGAGCCCGTCCGCCGCCTGGAGGATGACGACTGGCTCGTCCAGATCGTCGTGGTTGAGACGGGGGAGACGGCCGATTACCGGTTGTCCCGGCTGTTGAACGACCCAGACGCACGCTGATGTACGCCGTAGCATTCGACCTGGTGGTGGCTGAAACGGAGAAGCACCACCCCAAGGGCGTTTCTCAAGCCTACGCCGACATTGCCGCGGAATTGGCCCAACGCGGGTTTTCTCGAGTTCAAGGCAGCCTCTACATCACCGAGAATGAAGACATGGCCAACCTCTTTGTCGCGATCCAGGCTTTGCGTGCGTTACCGTGGTTTCCCGCCTCCGTTCGCGATATCCGCGCCTTCCGGATCGAGCAGTGGTCGGACTTCACCGCCGTCGTAAAGGCGCCTTGATCCTGACGCCGCTTCTGGCTGAAATACCGGCATGGAAGATTGGCCCGACTTGCGCGTATACCAGACCCGCCTGCCCGCCGAGGGCGGCCCGGAACGCTGGACGTTGAGCCCGGACGAAAGTCATCACCTGGTGAAGGTCCGCCGGGCGCATGAGGGCGAACCGGTCTTGCTGCTCGACGGCTCGGGCCATCGCTGGCAGGGCACGCTGGTAGTCGCGCACCCCAAGCACGCGGAGGTCGAAGCCCGCGCGTTGCCGCCCCGGCCCGCGTTGAAAACCCGGGTCGTGGTTGGCCAGGCACTGCCCAAGGGCAAGACGATGGACGCTGTGGTGCACCGCGCGGCCGAAATGGGCGTGGCCGAGCTCGCACCGCTCTCGACCGCCCACAGCGAGGTGTCGCTCGACGCCAAACGGGCCGACCAGAAAGTCGAAAAATGGACGGCCGTCGCGATCGAGGCGCTGAAGCAATGCGCCAATCCCCACCTGCCGCACATCCCGCCCGTGCAGCGCCTGCAGGCATTCTTGCAGGCGCATCACGATGCGGACGCCAAACTGGTCGCCGCCTTGACCCCGCAGACGCGCCCCTTGCTCAAAGTGATGAGCGCATTGCCGGAACCGCCCAAGAAGCTGGCGTTGCTGGTGGGGCCCGAGGGCGACTTTTCCGACACCGAGTATGCGCAGATTGAGGCGCACGGTTATCAGGCAGTCGGGCTCGGCCCCCGGATTCTGAAGGTGGAAACGGCTTTTGTGAGCGCGGTGGCGGTCATCCAGGCAGCGTTGGGTCAATAAGCATCATTTCTTTTCCACTTTCTGCGCATTAGCAGATCGAATTAAGTTGTGTCCCGTGGAAGGCCTACTTAGCCTGCCTGCAAATGGCCAAGCCTGTCGTCTTCAACAACACTGTCCTGCGTGATGGCCACCAGAGTCTGGCGGCCACCCGGATGCGCACCGAACAAATGCTGCCTGCCCTGGCCGACCTCGATGCCCTCGGCTTCGGGGCGCTCGAGACCTGGGGTGGCGCCACGATCGATGCCGGTCTACGGTTCCTCGGCGAATTCCCGTTCGACCGACTCGACCGTATCAAGGAAGGCACGCCCAACACGCCCCACATGATGCTCCTGCGCGGTCAGAACATCGTGCAGTACGCCAACTTCCCCGATGACGTGGTGGAAGCGTTCGTCGAGCGCTCCGCCGCGCACGGCATGGACATCTTCCGCGTGTTCGATGCCCTCAATGACCCGCGCAACCTTCAGGCCGCCGTTCGCGCGGTCAAAAAGGCCGGCAAGCACGCCCAGGGCACCATCTGCTACACCACCAGCCCGGTCCACACGGTCGAGAAGTTCATCGAGATGGGCCTCGAGCTCGAAAAGATCGGCTGCGATTCCATCTGCATCAAGGACATGGCGGGCCTCATCCCGCCCCACCGCGCGAGCCTAATCGTCGCCGGCCTGAAGAAAAACGTGAAGATCCCCGTGTGGATTCACACGCACGAAACCGCCGGTCTCGGCGGCGCGACCTACCTCGCCGCGATCGAAGCCGGCGTCGATGCAGTCGATTGCTCCATCACGCCTTTTGCCAACGGCACCGCCCAGCCGGACACCGTGCGCATGCTCGCCCTGCTGGAGGACCACCCGCGCAAGCCGGATTACGACCTCAAGCGCCTGACCAAGCTGCGCGAGCACTTCACCAAGGTCTACGGCGAGCTGAGCGACTTCACCCAGCACAAGAATGAGGTGGTCGACAGCGATGCGCTCATCTACCAGGTGCCCGGCGGCATGCTTTCCAACTTCCGCAACCAGCTGAAGGAGCAGAAGATGGAGGACCGCTTCGAGGAAGTGTTTGCTGAAATCCCGCGCGTGCGCGAAGCGCTCGGCTGGATCCCGCTCGTCACGCCGACCTCCCAGATCGTGGGCGTACAGGCCATGCTCAACGTCAAGTTCGGCCGCTGGAAGAACTTCTCTCCGCAGGCAATGGACATCGCGCTCGGCTACTACGGCCAGACGCCCGCGCCGGTCGACCCCGAGGTGCAGAAGCTCGCCGCCGAGAAGGCCAAGAAGGAGCCCATCACCGAACGCCCGGCCGACCTGCTGGAGCCGCGTATGGACAAGCTGCGCGAGGACCTGAAGAAGGAAGGCCTGCCGACGGACGACGAACATTGCGTGATCTACGCCATGTTCCCGCAGGAGCTGAAGAAATACTACGCGGCCAAGAACGCCCCGAAGTCTTCCACCGTTGCCATGCCCAGCGCGCCGACGCAACAACCCGCGCCCGCGCCGCAACCGGCCGCGGCGCCGCAAGCCGCTACGGCTCCCGCCTCCGCCGCCCACGGCGCCTCCAAGTGGAAAAAGATGCACCTCAACATCAACGGCCAGCAGCTCGAAGCCACAGTCGAAGAGGTCCACTAAGTCAACGGCCCAACGGTTTTATTTCCCCCTCCCGGTTCGCCCGGAGGGGCTTTTTTGTGCTCATCGCCAAAGTGCGGGAAGATGTATACCAAGAAGCGGCCGTTGAGGGCCGGGAGCACCCCTCCTGGGTGCATAGGTGGCTTATCGGTTTCCGGGGGTGTCGCCGACCCAGGTCGACTCAACCACCGGAAGTCTGTGAGGCCCGGATCCCCCCCTTCCGGTTAAGATTCCGTGACGGTGCCCGTTTCGTTTGGGGTTCTGGCATGGCTGTGGTAACTTGCAGGAGATGGCGAGCACTGCGGTCAGCGAAGACGTGGCCCGCGAGGTGACGGGCAGATACGCTTGGGCGGACGACCGGCTGCCGGAACGCTGCCCGCTCCACCTGTCGCCAGGTGGCTTGTCCCAAGGGTTTGCGCGCAACCTGATCTTTCTCGTCGTGGACGGCATGAACGCCGGCATGCTGACCATGGCGCACCAATACCTGCAGCAGACGCAGGACAGCAGCCTCAACTGGATGCGCCTCTACCGGCAGCCGCAACTGGGCCTCGCCCGGGGCGTGATGGAGACCGCCAGTGCGGACTCGATCGTGACGGACAGCAGTGCGGCCTCCAGCTCCTGGGGCGGCGGTGAACGGATTCCCAACACGCGCGTGAACGTGTGTGCCGACGGGCGTGAGACCACACCGCTGCTGGTCAAGGCCAAGCAGGCGGGCAAGGCGACCGGGCTCGTGAGCACCGCGCGCATCACGCACGCGACGCCGGCGGGCTTCGCAGCCAACGCGCTCGATCGGGACGACGAAGACCGCATCGCGCGGCAGTACCTGGAGCGCGAGGTCGACGTGCTGCTCGGGGGCGGGCGGCGTCATTTCGATCCGGCCCAACGCGAGGACGGACGCGACCTGTGGCGCGATTTCCGACGCGCGGGCTACCTGCCGCTGCACCAACGCGTGGATCTCGAGCATGTGCCGCACGACACGCAGCGCCTGCTAGGGCTCTTCGACGAAAGCCACCTGCCCTACAGCCTCGATCGACTGGATTTTCCGGAACTCCGTCGCACCGTGCCGCCGCTGGTCGACCTGATGGCCACGGCGCTGCCAGTCTTGAGCCGGCGCGAAGAGGGCTTTGTGCTGCAGGTTGAAGGGGCGCGCGTCGATCACGCGGCTCACGCCAACGATCCGGGCGCCGCGTTGTGGGAGTTTCTGTCGTTCGACCGCTGTATCGCCCTGGCACTCGATTTCCAGCAGCGGCATCCTGACACGCTGGTCATTCTCACGACCGACCACGGCACCGGCGGCCTCCAGATCGGCGGCGTCGGAGCGGGGTATCGCGATACGAACCGGGTGTTCCAGAACCTGACCCGTTTCCAGCGTTCCTTCGAGTTGATGGCGCGCGATTTGCCGCAGGGCACGCCTGCACCGCGCGTACAGACCGTCATCCAGCGTCACACCGGCCTTGAGCTGACGGATGCGGATGCCGAACGCCTGGCCGCCGAGTTGGCCCACTTGGAGCGCGACGCTGATTACGGCCCCACCCGCACCGGCAGCTTCCTCAAGCCGCTGATGGCCGAGCAATGCGGCATCAACTGGATCTCCAACCAGCATACCGGCGATCTGGTCGAAATCTGCGCCTGGGGCCCCGGCAGTGGCGGCCTGCCCCAGTTTATCCGCAACTGGGAAGTCCACCACCTCGTCTGCGAAGCGCTGCGCCTCGCCTAGCTACGCCAGCCCTTCCAGGATCTCACGCAGGCGGGCGACGTTGCGGCGGGCATCGAAGTGCTCCCGCGCCCAGCGCTGCCCGGCCTGATGCAGACCCTCGGCCAGCGCGTCGTCTTGTTGCACGGCGTCCAGGGCTTCCGCCAAGCCCGAAACATCCTCGGCCAGCAGCCCGTTTTCACCGGGGCGGATCACTTCGGCCACGCCCCCGACCGGAGTCGCCACCACCGGCACGCCTGCCGCCAGCGCTTCACCGATGATGTTGGGCAAGCCCGCCCGATCGCCGGAAGCCGCCACCACGCCCGTGAACAGCAGCACGTCGGCCCACGCAAGGGCCTCCACCACCGCCGAGAACGGTTGCGCCCCCTCCAACACGACGCAGCGGTCCAGGCCCTGGCGCTGCAAATCCGCCTGTAAGCGCTCCCGCAGCGGACCGCCGCCCATCACTCGGGCCTCGAAGGCGGAGCCTTGCGCCTGCAAGCGCTCATAAACGCGCCACTGCAGCGAGTAGCCCATTTTTTCCACCAGCCGACCGACGCTCAGCACGCGCAGGGGCTGGCGGCGTGGACGCACCGGTGAGGGCCTCGGCCAGTCCATCAATCCCCGGCGAATGAGCCAGGTGCGCTGCGGCGCGCTGCCGGCCGCCAGCAACCGTTGCCGCCCGGCCTCGGTGCTCGTGCGCACGCCCAGCCCCTCCGCGATCTTCTCTCGCAGCAGCATGTCGCCGCCATGCTCGAACAGGTCGTAAGCGTGCGCGCCAAACGAATAGGAGGCGCCGGTAAGCCGCCGCGTGAGCCACAGGGCCGTCGTCGGCGCACTGGCCCAAACAGCGTGCCGCACGTCCGCCTGCGCCCATTCGCGCGCGTAGAGCAGCCCTGCCGCGAGTCCCAGCCATTGCTCGCCGTAATTGGTCAGGTTGGGCATGCGCCGATACAGCATCAGCCCCAGCACCGCCCGCAACGCGCCCGGCGCGCGCCACAACCAATACGGCAGCCGCAAAAGCGCGCGCAGGATACCCGCAATCCCGAGGCGCTGGATCGGCACCCCGCGGAAGGTCTGCGCGCCACCCCAGAGGGAATACAGCCGCAGCGGCACACCCTGCTCGATCAGGGCCTCCACCTCGCGCTGGACGAAGGTCTCGGTGGGGACCGGAAAAGTGGTGAAAACGAGGACCCAGGAGCGCGCCATCAGGACACGGCGGCGACCGGCTCCGGCTTACGCGGCGCGCTCCAGCGGCTCGCCACGCCCAAATCTTCCGCGATCTCGTGGATCAATTCCTCCGGGCGGTCTTCGGCCCGCAACTGGTGAAAACGCTGGCGCAACCGGTGGTATTCCTCCGGATGGTTCAACCAGCGTTCCAGCAACTGCTCCAGTTCGCGCTCGTTGTGCACGAGCTCACCGGCGGCCTGAGACTGGAAATAGTGGACCGTCAGGCGCTCCTGGGGCATGAGGCCGCCCAAGGTATGCAGGACGATCGGGCAACCCGCCTGCAGGGCTTCGGCTGCCGTATTGGCTCCCCCACGGGTCACGACGCAGTCCGAAGCACGCATCAAGGCGGGCACGCGGCGGCTGAACCCCTCGACATGCACCTTCAGCTCCGGGTGGCGCAGCTTCCAGGCGCGGACCTGCTCGCAGGCCCGTTCATTGCGCCCGCAAACGATGATGGCCTGCACGCGGTCGGCGAGAGGCCGCAGCGAACGCAGGAAGCGCAGGTGGTGAGCTGCCCCCTGGCTGCCGGTCGACATAAAGACCGTGAAGCGGTCCGGGTCCAGATTCAGTTCCTGCTCGCGGTAGAGGTGTTGCTCCGCCGGCGTAAAGTCTTCGACCATCGCCGGATCGGGCAGAAAGTTGGTCAGCACTCGCGTCTTGGCGTGCGGCACGCCCAGTTCGACGGCCCGGTGCTGGGTCATGCGCGTGCGACACACAAATCGATCCACCGTCGGCTCGGCCCAATTGATACTGAAGCCGCGGCCGCCGCTCCATTCACCGCAGTAGGTCATGGTGCGGACCGTATCACCGAGGACCCGACGCGCATCCTGGAAATAGCCCCGGTTGGTGCAATCGTGCAGCGACAGCACGAGATGCGGGCGGTAATCGGCCAAGAGCTTGCGGTAATAGCGACCGCCATAGGAGACGCTCTGGCTGTGCGTGGCAGTGAACAATTCCACGATCTCCCAATAGAAATTGTGGCAGATCGGGGAATACTTCTGGATCTGGTTGTAAAGCCACACGCCAAAGGCGCCCAGGTGACAGCTGTTTTCGATAATCTGCTCCTGCCGGACTTCGAACTGATCCGGATAAAGCTCCTCTATCCAGGCTTTGAAGGCTTCGGCTCGGCGATCATGTCCACTACCTGTGGATGAACTGAGCAAGAGAATACGGCGACGGGCAAGCGGGCGATCGGGTGATGCGTTCATGAGAGAAGAGCTTCGTGATTGGACTCACCACGACCCAGGACCAGACAAACATTAGCACCACCGAAACCGCTACTGTTCGTCAAGACGAAACTGGGCAGAGTATCCTGGGTCTCACGTAAAATATGTAAACCGTCGGCTTCCGGATCGAGATGCTCGATGTGGGCCGAGCCCGGCATGAAGCCTTCATCGAGCGCCAATACGCAAAACGCCGTCTCCATGATGGAGGAGAGGCTGAGGCCGTGACCGGTCAAGGCCTTGGTGCTGCTGACGGCCGGGCTGGCGCCGGCGGGCTTGAAGATCGCCTTGAGCGCCTTGCATTCGGCCGCATCCCCGATGGGGGTGGAGGTCGCGTGGGCGTTGATGTAGTCGATCTGCTCCGGCTGCAGGTCGGCGCGTTCCAGCGCCATGCGCATGGCCCGCTGCAGGCCCGCGCCTTCCGGGTGCGAGGCCGCGACGTGGTAGCCGTCGGTCGATTGGCCCCAGCCGAGCAGTTCCGCGAGGGGCTTCGCGCCCCGGGCTGCGGCCGCTTCGCGTGATTCCAGGACCATGGCCACGGCGCCGCCGGTGCCTACAAAGCCGTCGCGGTCGCGGTCGAAGGGACGCGAGGCGATATCGGGATTTTCCTGGCGAGACAGGACGCGCATGCCGGCGAAAGGAGCGATGGTCTCGAGATTGCAGTCTTCTGCGCCCACCACAATCATACGATCCTGACGACCGAGGGAAATCTCTTCATACGCATAACCCAGGGCGTGCCCACTGGAGGCACAAGCCGAGACGAAACCGGTCGAGGCCCCCTGGATCCGGTACATCGCGCAGAGGTTGAAATTGAGCGTGCCGGCAATGGAAGAGACGATCCCCAGCGGCGAGCAGCGCATCGGGCCGTAGCGATGCATCCGGCTCATGTGATGGTGGATCATCGTCATGGAACCCGCCGAGGCGGCAAAGAGGCCGGTGCGCGGATTGGAGACCTCGCCTGCCTCCAGGCGTGCGTCTTCGATCGCCTTCTTGACCGCGTAGGTGGCGTAGAGCCCGTGGGGCGCGAGGCCGCGCAGCTGCTCCAGCCGCAGCTTCAGCTCCGCCGGGTAAGTCCAGTCCTCCTGGTCCGTCGAATCGGTCGCGAAGCCCTCGACCGGGGCGGCCAGCGAAACCGGGATCTTTGGGTCTTCAAAGGGCGCAAACGGGCGGATTCCGTGTTCCAACCGACGCAGCCTGCCCGCGACGGTGCTGCGGTCGAGCCCCAGGCAGGTAGCCCAGCCGAGGCCCGTCACGACCACAGACTGGAGTTCTTGAAGGCGGTGTTTCAAAGCAAGCTAGAGAGAAGAGGGCTGTTCGGTACTGCTCATCTCATCATCCGATGAGAAAGCTGCAATCGAAAGAGCGAGTTCTTCAACTTTAGCCACTTTGACACCATTGCAAGTGATGGTGCCGGAGAATTGCGCCAGGGGTGCGTGGACGCGCAGCAGTTTTACCTGAAATTGCAGCGTATCCTGGGGGCGGCAGAGGCGATGGCAACGGATGCCCTCCGCCGAAAGGAAATAGATCGAACCGGGGTCTACCTGCTCCTTCAGCTCGGGCTTGTCACTCTTGAGCAGATAGAAGACGGCGAGCTGGCCGAGCGCCTCGAGCATGAGGGAAGCGGGGAAGACCGGGTTGCCCCGGAAGTGCCCCTCCAGGAACTCTTCCTGACCGGAAATGCGGTAAGAACCCTCCGCCGTCTCCCCCGTCACGGCCGCATCGTGCAGGAACAGGAAGGGCGGCTGGTGGGGCATGAAGGTGAGCAGCTGCTCGAACGTAAACTTCTGGTTCGCGAGCTCGATCGGCTCCCCCTTGATCTTCGCGTCGAGGTAGCGCTTCACGTCCCCGAGCGTGCGCAGGTGGCGCAGCTCCTCATTTTCGATGGAAATGCCGAGCACCTCTTCGGTCAGCATCACGATCTCCACCAGCAGCAGCGAGTCGATGCCCAGATCTTCCATCAGGCGCACGTCGTCACCGCCTTCCCAGATCTTGGGACGAACTTCCGGATCGGCAAAGCGTTCGACGATTCCCAACACTATGGTCGGAATCAGCTCGGGATTACGGTCGTTCTGGAAAACAATCGCTGCTTCAATCGTGCGCTCAGAGCATCGCTTCAGCGATTCGCGCAATTCCTGTTCTTTCAGCGTCGATTGGGACATGCACAAGATAGTAATAAGGCCAATCCGGGCGCGCACCCGGCGTTCAGCGAATTCGAGTCAACAAGCGTAAGAGGTGGATGTTAGGCTTGCGCGCCTTCAAGGCAAGCGGAATACGTGGAGCTATGGCAGCAGCGGCAGAAAAATCTAACCGTCCACTTTGGCTCGCGACCCTCATGCTGCTAGCGATTTTTGCGTTTTCGTCCAGCCAGAAACCGCCACCCGCGGCGATTCTGCCGCTCTGGCACTACGACAAGATCGGGCACTTCGGCGTCTTCGGATTGCTGGCCACGGCCTGGATCCGTGCCGGCCTGCGCACCCCCTTTGCCGTGCTGCTCGTCATCGCTTACAGCTACCTCGACGAGACGATGCAGGGCCTGAACCCCTACCGGGTGTTCGACCTGACGGACCTGCTCGCCAACAGTTGCGGGGCCATCGTCGCCGCCCTCGCCTGGCAGTATTGGGCGCATTACCGCCGCATCCTGGAGACGCGGGTGAGAATTCCGCGTCGTTGAACTTGCCTGACAGGACTGAAGCCGCACGCTGTGGGGCATGGCAGCGGGCGACGTTCCAGCAGACATCCAGCAAAAGGCCGAGCAGTTGCGCGAAAAAATCGCGCACCACGAGCACCTCTACCGGGTCGAACACACCCAGGAGATCACCGACCAGGAGTTCGATCGCCTGACCCACGAACTGGCCGATCTGGAGCAGCACTACCCCGCCCTCCTGACCGCCGCCAGCCCCACCCAGCAGGTGGGCGACGATCGCAGCGAAGGCTTCGTCACGCGCCGCCACCGGGTGCCGATGATGAGCCTCGACAATACCTACGAGCAGGCGGAACTCTTCGCCTGGGCGGACCGCCTCGTCAACGGCCTGCGTCAGAACGGCGTGCACGAGGACTGGGTCGACCGCGACAAACTGCCCCTGCTGGTCGAGCCGAAGATCGACGGGACCGCCATCAGCCTGACCTACGAAAACGGTCGTCTGACCCGCGCGGTGACCCGCGGTAACGGCACGGAGGGCGACGACGTGACCGTCAACGTGCAGACGATCTCCTACCTGCCCACGCAACTGCGCGGCCAGGAAGGCGATTGGCCGGACGTCGTGGAAATCCGGGGCGAGATTTACCTGACCTACGCCGAGTTTCAGCGCATCAACGCCGAACGTGAGGAGGCGGGCCTCGCCACCTACATGAATCCCCGCAATCTGGCCGCCGGCACCCTGAAACTGCTCGACCGCCGCATTGTCGCCAGCCGCCGCCTGGAACTCGTCGTCTACGGCCTCGGCATCTGCGAAGGCTACACCTTTGAGCGCCAGAACGACCTCGCCCGGATCTTTCAGCAATGGGGCCTGCCTACGGTCGAGAAGCAATGGCCGGTCGCAGGCATCAACGCAGCCTGGGAGGCGGTGGAAGAGCTGGACCGCCTGCGCGGCGACTTCGCCTACCCCACCGACGGCGCCGTGCTGAAGCTCGACGTGCGCACGGCCCAGGAGGCGGCCGGCCAGACGGCCAAGGCCCCCCGCTGGGCGATCAGCTACAAGTTTGCCGCCGAACAGGCCGAAACGGTGCTGAAGAAAATTTCCATCCAGGTCGGGCGCACGGGCGCGCTCACGCCCGTCGCGGAACTCGAGCCGGTGCTGCTGGCCGGGACCACGGTTAAGCGCGCGACGCTGCACAACGAGGACGAGATCCAGCGCAAGGACATCCGCGAGGGCGACACCGTGATCGTGGAAAAGGCGGGTGAGATCATCCCGGCGGTCGTCTCGGTCGTGACGGCGCACCGCCCGGCCGACAGCCAGCCGTTCGACTACGGCGCACGCTTGCAAGAGCTGGGCTTCGACGCGGAACGCGTGCCCGGTCAGGCCGCCTGGCGCCTGCGCACGACCGACAATCCCGAGCAGGCCCGCCGGGGGCTCGAGCACTTTGCCGGCCGCAACGCGATGGACATCGACGGCCTCAGCACCAAGAGCATCGAGTTGCTGATGGAAAAGGACCTCGTGCGCGACCCGGCCGACCTCTATCAGTTGACCGTCGACGACCTGCTGGCGCTCGACCACCAACGCTTTCGTCAGAAGAACTCGGAAAACCTCATCACTGCGCTCGAAGCCAGCAAGCAGAACGAGCTCTGGCGCCTATTGCACGGCCTGGGCATCCCCATGGTGGGCGCCGAAGCGGCCAAGATCCTCGCGCGCGCCTTTCGCTCCACCGAGGCCATCACTCACGCCAGCACCGAGAAGCTGGTCGAGCTCAACGGAATCGGCGAGAAGATGGCCGACAGTATCCGCGCGTGGTTCGACGACGACAAGAATCAGGCTTTGCTGCAACGACTGGCCAATGCGGGCATGAAGCTGCATGCGACAGACGAAGAGGTGCCCGCCGCCGGTGCCGACGCCGAGGCGCTGCCGCTCGCGGGTAAGACCTTCGTCATCACCGGCACTCTGCCCAGCCTGACCCGCGACGAGGCCAAGGCCCTGATCGAGGAAGCGGGCGGCAAGACCACCGGCAGCGTGAGCAAAAAGACGGACTACCTGTTGGCCGGAGAAGAGGCCGGCAGCAAGCTGACCAAGGCCCAGCAGCTCAATGTGCCCATCATCGACGAGGCGCAGCTGCGCGCCATGATCGGTTAGCGCCGTCAGCTACTACGCGCCGACCTGGTCGAGAAAGGCGAGGAAGCGGGCCTCGTGGGCGCGCAAGTGGCGGTGGTGCGCCTTTACCTCCACCTCCGGCAGGCAGCCCTCGGCCTCGTAGGCTTCGAGCAGCCGGGGGTGGATGTAATATTTGCGGCAGGTTGCCGGGCGGTTGTGCAGGTGCGCGGCCACCTCCTTGACCGTCTGCACGACGGTCTTCTTCCGCGCCGTCTTGCTGCCTTCGCGGCTGTCGCATCCGCTGAGGTAGTCGTAAGCCAACGTGCTCGCGTGCCAGGTGCGCAGGAATTTGGAGGACAGCCAGTCGCCTGCCAGGTCGTGCAGGTAGGCATTGACGTCTTCACTGTCGACCGGATGCAACTCGCCTGCAGCGTCCTTGAAGGTGAAGAGGCGCTGCCCCGGCAGGTCGTGGCACTGGGCGATGACCTTTGCCACGCGGCGGTCGTTGAGGTCGATCTGTGTTTCGACCCCCGACTTGCCCAGAAACTCCAGGTGGATGTGCTTACCGTCCACGTCTGCATGATCATCGTCCAGCGTGGTGAGCCCGTGGCTATGGTTCTCCTGGCGGTAAACCTCGTTCCCCACGCGCACGCCGGTGCGGTCCATGATACGCAACAGCGCGGCGATCACCTTGCGCCGGTCGAGCTCCGGGCGGGCCAGATCCGTCTGCAAACGCTGGCGTAATCGCGGCAGGACCTCGCCCACGTCGTGCAAGCGCTCAAACTTGCGGTCGTTGCGCCACTGGCTCCATTCCGGGTGGTAACGATACTGCTTGCGTTTGCGCGCATCCCGCCCCGTAGCCTGCAGATGGCCGTTGGGCAAAGGGCAGATCCACACATCACGGTAGGCGGGCGGGATCGCGAGGGAATTGATCCGCTGGATGACCGCGCGGTCGCGGATGCGCTCTCCCTGCTCGTCCAGGTAGTAAAAGCCCTTACCCGCGCCCTTGCGGGTAAAACCGGGGTCGGAATCGCTGACGTATACCAGGTCCACCCCTCCGGATTCTGCAGGACGTGCGCCAGTTCCGCCGGCGATGTCCCCGGCGGTCCCAGGCAGTTCTGGACGGTAAGTCCCGCGCGGGAAGCACTTGGGAATGAATCTCAGTTTTACTTTGACCCGGATCATCCAGGTGCTAAGGTGACGCCATTGCTCTATGAGCGTTTCCCAGCTGTGTTTACATCAAGTTGAGCCGGGTCAGGAAGCCGTCATCGAGGCCTTGGCCCTGGATGAGCGTGAAACCATCCGATTGATGGAGATGGGCTTGCTCCCCGGCACAACCGTGAAGGTCATCCGCTACGCGCCTCTCGGGGATCCCCTCGAAGTGGAGGTGCGCGGCTACCACCTCTCGCTGCGACGGCGCGAAGCCTCCGGCATTGCCGTGCGCTTCGTCTAGCGCGGCCCCCTGCATTCCCATGGCGGCTCCCACACCCACCCTTTCGCCCCAGGATCCGGACCCGACGAAAGGTCCGGACGGTTTGGGGGCAACCGAATCCCGACTTTTTGCCCTGGTGGGCAATCCCAATTCGGGCAAAACCACTTTGTTCAACGCCCTCACCGGCCTCAGGCAGAAGGTCGGCAACTACCCGGGTGTGACGGTCGAGCGCAAGGAGGGCATCTGCTACTCGCAGCATGGCCACCCCATGCGCATCGTCGACTTGCCGGGCTCCTACAGCCTCAGCGTGCGCTCGCCGGACGAGCAGATCATGCGCGATGTGCTGCTGGGCCGGCGCCAGGACGTGCCGCCGCCGGACGGAGTGGTGTGCGTAATCGACGCCAGCAATCTGGAGCGCAACCTCTACCTTGCCACGCAGGTAATCGAGATCGGCCTGCCGACCATCCTCGTGCTCAACATGAGCGACGTGGCCGAGCGCCGCGGCATCCGGGTGGATGTGGACAAGCTGAGCGATCGGCTCGGCGTGCCGGTGATCCGCTGCGCCGCCGCCAGCGGCAAGGGCGTGACCGAGCTGAAGCTGGCCATGAGCCGGGCCGACCTCAAGCCCTCGAGCTACCGCCTGCCCATGCCCGAGCTGATGCAAGAGGCGGTGAAGGACATCGCACCGGTGCTGAAGCGGGGGGCCCGCCCCCACCAGGGTCTCGCCCGCGCCGAAGCCCGCCTGTTGCTCGCCGATATCGACCATTTTGACCCCAGCGACGCCGGCCCTGCCGCGACGCGCATCCAGCTGTGGGTGCAGCGCCTCGACCGCGAGCTGCCCGGCTGGCGCTCCGAACGCATCACCCAGCGTTACGCCCGGATTGGCGACCTGATGCGGGAGACGGTCCATCGCTTCAACCCCAACCGCCCGAGCAAGACCGATATGCTCGACCGCGTGCTGCTGCACCCGGTGGCCGGTATCCTGGTGCTTTCGGTTGTGCTGACGGTGCTCTTCTACAGTGTCTTTCAGCTCGCGGTGCCGTTCATGGATGCGATCGACGGCACCGTCACGGCGGTCGGCGATTGGGCGGCCTCGGTCATGCCAGCCGGCCCGCTCCGCGGCCTGGTGGTCGACGGTATCATCGCGGGCGTCGGCGGCGTAGTGATCTTCCTGCCGCAGATCCTGTTGCTCTTTTTCTTCATCGCCCTGCTCGAGTCGACCGGCTACATGGCCCGCGCGGCCTTCATCCTCGACAAGCTGATGAACAAGGTGGGGTTGCACGGACGCAGCTTCATCCCGCTACTCTCCAGCTACGCCTGCGCGGTGCCCGGCATCATGGCCACGCGCACGATCGAGAGCCCCAAAGACCGGCTGGTCACGATCCTGGTCGCCCCGTTCATGACGTGTTCGGCCCGCCTGCCGGTCTACCTGGTGCTGATCGCGGCGCTCTTCCCTGAAGGCGCGGGCACGGCCCTGCAACGGGCCTTGATCATGTTTGGTCTCTATGCACTGGGCACGGTCAGCGCATTGCTCTTCGCGTTGATCTTCAAGAAGTTCCTCTTAAAGGGGCACACGCCGAGCCTCGTGATGGAGCTGCCCTCCTACAAGTGGCCGCAGTGGGGCCAGATCGCGCGCGAAATGTTCGACCGGGCGGTGATCTTCCTGCGCCGTGCCGGCACCGTGATCTTTGCCCTGAGCATCGTGCTGTGGTTTGGCATGAATTACCCAAAGACGGACTATGAGGCCGAGCTGCCGCCGAATCCGACCGAAGAGCAAGTGGCCGACGCCAATGCCCATGAAGCGCAGCTGCACCTCGCCAACTCCTTTGCCGGCCGCATGGGCCACGCCCTTACGCCGATTTTCGAACCCTTGGGCTACGACTGGAAGATCAACATCGGCATCATTGCCAGCTTTGCCGCCCGCGAAGTCTTCGTCTCGACCATGGCCATCGTCTACAATGTCGAGGACGGCGGGGAAGACACGGACTCGTTGCTCGACAATCTGCGCAGCCAGACGCGCGCAGACGGTTCGCCCGTCTTTACGCCGCTGACCTGCCTCAGCATCATGGTCTTCTTCGTCTATGCGCTGCAGTGCCTCAGTACCGTGGCCGTGGTCAAACGCGAAACCCAGAGCTGGAAGTGGGCGGGCTTTCAGGTCGCGTATATGTTCGTCGTCGCCTGGACCGGTGGCTTCCTCGTCTATCAGGTCGGCCACCTGTTTGGGTTCCAATAAGCATCCGCACCCCTACCGCGCCATGCCCTTCGATTTTCAAAGTATCGTCATCTACCTCATCGTCGCCGGCACCCTCTTCTGGTTGTTGCGCAACCTCTTCCGCAAAAAGGGGTGTGGCAAAGGCTGCGATTGCGGCGTGCCCGTCAAGCGCAACCCCGTGATCGAAAAGGCCATCCAGAAGCAACACCGCAGCGGCACCGCCACCAAGTCGAAGTCCTGAGCCGGGCAGCCGCATCCCCGCTGCCCACGCCGTACCCACGTAACTTTGTAGGCGTTTCTCCCCTTGCCGGGAGGCGCAGGCGTGGTAACTTCTGGGGATGGATGAAGTGAGTATCAATGTACGCCCGCTGACCCTCGACGATTATGAAGACCTGAGGGAGGCGATGGTCCTGGCGTACACCGGTGTGCTGGAGCCGGCCTGGACCAAGCGTGAGTATCAGCGCCTGCTCAAAGCCTTCCCCGAGGGGCAGATCGCCGTGACGGTGAACGAGAAGGTCGTGGGCGGCGCCCTCGCCATCGCGATCGACTACAAGCGCTTTGGCGACCGGCATACCTACGACCAGATCACCAACAACAACAAATTCGATACCCACGACGAAGAGGGCGATGTGCTCTACGGCCTCGACATCTTCGTGCACCCGGAATACCGCGGGCTACGCCTCGGCCGCCGCCTGTATGACGCCCGCAAGGAGCTGTGCGAGAGCCTGAACCTGCGCGCGATCGTCGCGGGCGGCCGCATCCCCCATTACAAGGACTACGCCGACGAGTTGACGCCGCGCCAATACATCGAGCGTGTGCGACTCAAGGAGATCTACGACCCGATCCTGACCTTCCAGTATTCCAACGGCTTCCACGTCAAGAAGATCCTGCGTAACTACCTGCCGGAAGACCAGTCGAGCAAGACCTACGCGACCCTCCTGCAGTGGGACAATATCTACTACGAGGAGAACGCCCTCCTCTTCGCCTCGCCCAAGACCGAAGTCCGGATCGGCGTCGTGCAGTGGGGCATGCGACCCGCCGCCACCCTGCAGAGCCTGCTCAACCAGGCCGAATATTTTATCGACACCGTCAGCGACTACGAGAGCGACTTCGTGATGTTCCCGGAGTTCTTCAACGCGCCGCTGATGAAGGAGTTCAACGAGCTCAACCAGGCCGAGGCGATGCGTGAACTCGCCCAATATACCGAGCCGATCGCCGACAAGATGCGGGAGTTTGCCGTGAGCTACAACGTGAACATCATCGCGGGCTCCATGCCGTTCCTCGATCCGGACGACAACCACCTTTACAACGTCTCCTACTTCTGCCGGCGCGACGGCTCGTGGGACATGATCCGCAAGGTCCACATCACGCCCAACGAGCGCGACAGCTACGGCATGGTGGGCGGACACGAAGTGGTGGCGCTGGATAGCGACTGCGGCAAAATCGGCATCCTCATCTGCTACGACTCCGAGTTTCCTGAGCTGCCGCGCCTCTTGCGCGAGCAGGGCATGCAGCTGCTCTTTGTGCCCTACATGACGGACCTGCAGACCGGCTACCACCGCGTGCGCTACTGCGCCCACGCCCGGGCGATCGAAAACGAGATCTACGTCGCCATCGCAGGCAGCGTCGGCAATCTGCCCCGCGTCGACAACATGGACATCCAGTACTCGCAGTCCGCCGTCTTCAGCCCCTGCGACTTCAGTTTCCCCACCAGCGGCATCGTGGCCGAGGCCACCCCCAACACCGAGATGGTGCTGATCGCCGACGTGAATATGGACCTGCTGAAGGAACTGCACCAGAAGGGCTCCGTAACCAATATCAAGGACCGACGCACCGACCTCTATACGCTGCGCATGCGCGCCAGCCGCAACAAGTAAGCCCAAGATTGGATTTCTATTCGCAATCTTATTCTTGGATATAAGCAAACACCAGAATCACAGTTTCAGAATGTGTGTTCGCAACCGTTTGGGCCGTGGCCCATAGGTTTACGGAATTGCCTGTCACGGTACCAGATCCATAGCCTGTAGTAGAATAACCGGTAATTTCAGAGCTTCGTGAAACGAAAATAATACCGTCGCCTCCATTCGCCTTTGCCGTATCGACGATTTCTCCTTCCAGATTCATGCCCGCTAACGTGGACATAACGCTATGATTATCATAATGGCTCTGATTGATCAGACCAACGATCTCGAATGGTCTTCTGGGAGTGCCCCCACTCCAGATTTCAAGACCATCTCGCTCCTCAAAGCCACCCCCGCTACCGACATAAGTCTGATCTCCTTGCCAGTTTAAAAATCGAGTCTGGGTATATGCAGCACAGCCAAGCAAGCAGATTAAGGACCCAAACGTTAGCAAACACAAAAAGCGACGTTTCATAGCACCTATATCGGTTGCCTCCAAAATCCATCTTTTGCAATGGAATAACTCCTAAAAACTGTGATCTTTTTATGTTTTCGTATATGTTGATGAAAGCTTTATCGTCTTTTTACCATCTGTAAGCTTCGCAAAAAAGCCCGAAGGGAGAGGATCCCGTCGGGCTAAATTTACCTTCCTGTCTGCTACTAAACTAGTTGACCATCTTGGGCTCGATGTTGCGGGAGTAGAACTCCTGCAGCACTTCCATGCGCTGTTGCTCCTTGCGTTCTTCGACAATTTCGTCGCTGGAGCGCTGGCGTTCCTTGGCCATGAGGATCTTGCGCATACGGGTGAGCGCGATGTTTTGCAGCTGGCGGACCCGTTCGCGCGTGATGCCGAAAATTTCGCCGACCTCCTCGAGGGTCTTGGACTTTTCGCCGCCAAGCCCGAAGCGCAGGCGGATGATCTCGGCTTCACGCGGATCGATCTGGGCCAGCATCCGGTTCAATTCACCGACCAAAGTCTTGTTTTCGAGATCGTCGAGCGGATTGATGCTGTTTTCATCACCGATCAACTCACCGAACTCCGTGCCGTCTTCATCGCCGACCGGGGCATCGAGGCTGGTCGGGCGGACGGATACGCTCTTGAGGTGCGCGACCTTGTTGACCGGCATCTCGAGCTCGTGGGCGATCTCCTCGTCAGACGGGGCGCGGCCCAAGGCCTCTTCGAGCTCCATCGTCACGCGGCGCATGCGGGCGATCTTGTCAACGAGGTGAACGGGCAGGCGGATCGTCTTGGATTGATTGGCCAGTGCACGCTTGATGGATTGCTTGATCCACCAGGCTGCGTAGGTGGAGAGCTTGCCGCCCTTGTTGGGGTCGAAGCGTTCCACCGCCTTGACGAGGCCGATATTGCCCTCGCTGATCAAGTCGAGCAGCGGCAGGCCGAAATTGGAATAGTCGTGGGCGATCTTCACGACCAGGCGCAGGTTGGCCTTGATCATCTTTTCCCTCGCCCGCGGGTCTCCCTGTTTGATCAGGGCCGCCAGTTCGACTTCTTCGGAGGGCTTGAGCAGAGGAGTCTTTCCGATCTCTTGTAGGTAAAGTTTGATGGCGCTCCGCTCGGAGGGTGGCAAATCACGCACGTCCTCCGCTTTGTCTTGGTTGGAGCGATTTTCCGCATCTTCGACCCGGAAACGATTGGGAGCCTTGAACTGAAGTGCTTGCATGGCGAATAGGTGTTCGGGTGGGACCGATTAAAACGACAATACTCTTCTTACCACTTTTGATGCCGATTCTTACAAATACGCTCAAAAGTTTAGAACGATTCTAGATTAAAATGGGTGTTTGTCTTGAGATCAAGCTGAACCGCTCGGTCTACCATGATTTCTGCGGGAGCGGTTCTACGGGCGGGTCAACGGTCCATATCACTGCACCAACGTGCGTCAGGCTGCGACCACCCGTCATCACCGCCAATCCGAGCCTGACGCCCGGAATCGCAGCGCTTGAAACATAATAAACCTCCGACAGCACGTGACTTATCGGAGGTCTGGGAAAAGAAAATATTCCCGAAAAATCTACTTTTCTCCCGAGACGAGATTTTCGGCCAGCGTCACCGCTTTCAACAGCCCACTGGCTTTATTGACGGTTTCAAAATATTCATTTTCCGGGACAGAGTCGGCGACAATGCCCGCGCCGGATTGCAAAATGAGGCGTTCACCCTGCTTCAAGGCCGTGCGAATTGCAATGCAACTATCGAGGTTGCCGTCGTAGCTGAAGTAGCAAACGGCACCCGCGTAGGGGCCACGTTGCTCTTTTTCCTGTTCCGCAATGATTTGCATCGCGCGCACCTTCGGCGCACCGCTCACCGTACCGGCCGGAAACGTCGCCCGCATCAAGTCGTAGGCGTCCTTGCCTTTTGCAAGCTGCCCTTCCACGTGGCTGACGATGTGCATGACGTGCGAATAGCGTTCGATGGTCTGATATTCTGGCACATCCACTGTGCCATATTCGCACACTCTGCCCAAGTCGTTGCGTGCCAGATCGACCAGCATCAAGTGTTCGGCCAGCTCCTTCTCGTCACCGAGCAAATCGACTTCAAAGGCCTGATCGTCCTCTTGCGTTTTGCCACGGGGGCGCGTGCCCGCGATCGGGCGCATCTCGGCCTTGCCGTCCGTCAGGCGCACGTGCACCTCGGGCGAGGCCCCGATGAGCTGAAAGTCGCCCGGGTCGTAGAGGAACATGTAGGGCGAGGGGTTGACCACGCGCAGCGCGCGGTAGAGGTCCAGCGCGGTGTGCGCGAACTCCCGCTCGAAGCGCTGGCTCAAGACCACCTGGATGATGTCGCCCGCGCGCACATACTCCTTGCCGCGCTCGACCATGGCCTCGAACTCCGCCTGCTGGAAGTTGCCCGGCGGCACGGTGATCTCACCGCCCCAAGCCACCGGCACGGTGGGGATCGCCCGACCCTGCCCCAGCGTATGGGCGAGGTCGGTCAGGCTTTGGCAGGCCCGCTGGTAAGCGCCCTCCACGTCATTCTCTTCCACATGGGCGTTGACCAGCAGGCGCAGGGTCTGCCGGGCGCGGTCGAAAATGACGAGCGTATCGCAAATCACAAAGTGCGCGACTGGCAGCCCGTGCACATCGCGCTCGGCCAGCGGCACAGTCGGCTCCACCGCGTGGATGTATTCGTAGCCGAGCATGCCCACGGCGCCCCCGACAAAACGCGGCATGTCGGGCAGCTTGACCGGCTCATAGCGCTGCATCTCCCGTTGGATCACATCGAGCGGATCCTCCGGCGTGGGAAAGCGTTCCACCTCACCGTTGCGGTCGGTAATGGTCGTCTCACCGCCCAGACGCGCCTCGATGGTCCGGCGCGGCTGGGTGCCAATAAACGAGTAGCGGTTGAGGTTTGCACCGCCTTCGATCGACTCCAGCAGAAATGCCGCGCCGCCTGCCGCCTGCAACTTGCTGTAGACGGACACCGGGGTCTCGAAGTCGGCCATCAAGTCCGTATAGACGGGGATGAGGTTACCGCGCTTCGCCAGCGCCTGGAACTCATCGAACGAAGGAGCAATGTGCATACGACCTAGCTTTGGCGAGGAGGGGGGCATTTGGCAAGAACGGGAAGCCTCTCTCTTGCCGGCCGGGCCTGCATGCCTCACGCCCGGAAGAAATCCAGCGCCTCGGCTACAATCACCTCGGGCGCATCCTCCTGCATCAAGTGCCCTGCATAGGGCACCTGCCGGAACTGGCAATACGGCAAGATGCGGGAGAGCTGCTGCCCCTTCTCCGGCGGGATCCACTCGTCCTCATCGCCCCACAACAGGCGCACCGGACAGTCCACGCCCGCCAGCCCTTCGCGGATTTCGTCCGTGTAGCGCTGGTCCATCACGGCGATCTGGCGATAAAACCCCTGCTGGTTACGCTCGCCGAGCCACGGGCGCAGATAGCCCTCCCAATCGTCCTCGGCGATCTGACCGGAGAGGGAGCTGGCGATGTAGGCCTGGAGCAGCGCCTTGTGCATGTAGGCCGGCATGCCCGCAAACGCCGCCTCGTGCTGGCGCACGTGCTGGACGAAGGGCGAGCCCCAGGGGCTGAGCGCCACCGGATCGATCAACATCAGCTGACGGTAGCGCAGACCGGAAACCACCCACCCGCGCAGGGCTGTGCAGCCGCCGAAATCGTGCGCGAGCACACGCGGACGCTCCAGTTGCCAGTGTGCCAATAACTCCGTCAGGATCTCGTTTTGCTTGTCGAGGGTCGGGGCGAGGTCGCTCCCCTTGTCCGAACGCCCGTAGCCGAACAGGTCCCATTGATACACGGTAAAGTGCCGCGCCAGGACCGGCGCGATCCGCCGCCAGACAAAGGACGAGAAAGGGGTGCCGTGGATCAGCACCAGCGGGTCGCCAGCACCGGACACGTGCCACGCGATCTTACCATAGCGACTCTCGAAGGTCTCCATGAGAGCATCAAAATCCGGTCCTGCGGGATCATCAACCCCCAACGGTGCAATCGCGCCCTACTCCACCGTCACGCTCTTGGCGAGATTGCGCGGCTTGTCGACCGGCAACCCGCGGGCGAGGGCCACGTAGTAGGCGAAGAGTTGCACCGGCACGGTGAAGAGCACGGGGTCGAGCACCTCATGCCCGCCATCGGGCAGGCGGATGATGTCTTCCGCCGCGTCGTTGGCCACCTCGCTCTCGGGTGCGTTGGTGATGAGGATGACCGGCCCCTTGCGCGCGCGCACTTCCTGCACGTTGCTCAGCATCTTGGGCAGGCTCTCGCCGCGCGGGACGAGGAAAATGCTGGGGCAGCGCTCATTGATCAGGGCGATGGGCCCGTGCTTCATCTCCGCCGCCTGATAGCCTTCCGCGTGGATGTAGGTGATCTCCTTGAGCTTGAGGGCACCCTCGAGCGCGATCGGATACATGTCCTGCCGACCGAGGAAGATCATGTCCTCGAAATGCGCGTATTTGGCCGCGAGCTTCTGGATGTGCTCGGCGAGATTGAGCACCTGGGTCACATGGCCCGGCAGGTGGCGCAATGCCTGGGAAATCGCCCGGCCTTCGGCGTAGCTCAGGTCGCGCATGCGCCCAAGGAACAGGGCCACCATGGCACACAGCACGAGCTGCGAGGTAAAGGATTTGGTCGCGGCCACGCTGATCTCCGGGCCGCAGTGCTGGTAGATGCCGCCATCGTTCTCGCGGGCGATGGTCGAACCCACGGTATTGGTGATGGCCAGGGTGCGGTAGCCTTTGCGCATCGCCTCGCGCATCGCCTCCAGGCTGTCCAGCGTCTCACCGCTCTGGCTGATGACGAAGACCAGCGTATTCTTGTCCAGCGGCGCGTTGCGGTAGCGAAACTCGGAGGAATACTCGACCTCCACCGGGATGCGCGCGTAGCGCTCGACGAAGTACTCGGCCACCATGCAGGCGAGATAGGCCGTGCCCTGCCCGAGGAACACCACGCGGTCGATCTGGCGCAGCTCGCGCGGCTCGACGTTGAGGCCTCCGAACTTGGCGGTGGAACAGTCGTCGGAGAAGCGGCCGCGCATGGCGTTTTCCAGCGCCTTGGGCTGCTCGAAGATCTCCTTCTCCATGTAATGGGCGAAGGCGCCGAGATCGGCCTCCTCGATGTTCCATTCCACCTGGCGCTCCACCGGAGCGACGCTCTCGTCGTAGACCGTGGTGATGGAGTAGTCCTGCGGAGACAACGTCACCACCTGGCCGTCGTCGAGGTAGACGACGCGGCGGGTGTAGTTGAGGAACGCGGCCACGTCGCTGGCGATCATGTTCTCGCCCTGGCCGATGCCGACACACAGCGGCGAGCCCTTGCGCGCGCCCACGATCTCGCCCGGCCGGTCGATACAGACGACGGCCAGCCCGTAAGTGCCGTCGACGTGCAACAGGCTCTTGCGCACGCTCTCGGTAAAGCGGTTCTTGCCGGGCTGCTCGGGCTCCTTGGCAAAGTGATAGGCGATGAGGTTGGCCAGCGCCTCGGAGTCTGTCTCACTGACAAAGGAGTAGCCCTGCCCCTCGAGAAAGCGCCGGATCGCCTGGTAGTTCTCGATCACACCGTTGTGCACGATGGCAAACTTGCCGTCGCTGCTGCAATGAGGGTGCGCATTGCGATCGGTCACCTCCCCGTGCGTCGCCCAGCGCGTATGGCTGATGCCGGTATGCGCGGCATTCTCGTGCTGGCGCATGAGCGCGCCCACCCGGTCGGGTGAGCCCGTCTTCTTCAACACAAGCAAGTCCTCCGCGCCATCGAGCAGTGCCACCCCGGCACTGTCGTAGCCGCGGTACTCGAGCCGCTTGAGGCCTTCAAGCAGGATAGGGCCCGCTTGCTGGTGCCCCACGTAGCCGACAATTCCGCACATATTAGGTTTGCATCCAACGGGAGCACTCGATTTTGATCAAGCCTGATCGCCTCGACGATCCTCTAACGACCCTATTAGTTTGAGCCAACCCCTCCTTACGCCCTCATGCGTCAGAATTCATCGATGAAAACCCGCGTGATCTGCGTCGTCATGGGTGGCGGTCGCGGCACCCGGCTACACCCGCTCACGGCGGAACGTTGCAAACCGGCTGTGCCTCTGGCGGGCAAATACCGCCTGGTGGATATCCCCATCAGCAATTGCCTGAACTCGGGACTGAACAACATTTTCGTGCTCACCCAGTTCAACACCGCCTCCCTGCACCGTCACATCCAGGACAGCTACAAGTTCGACCCCTTTGGCGGCGGCTTTGTAGACATCCTGGCAGCCGAACAGACCATCCGCGGCGACAACTGGTATCAGGGTACGGCCGACGCCGTGCGCCAGAACCTGCACCACTTTAACATGACCGACGACGATCTGGTACTGATCCTTTCCGGGGATCAGCTTTACCAGATGGACTTCCACGAGCTGATCATGCAGCACCAGGAGTCGGGCGCGGACATCACCATCGCGGCCAAGGCCATGCGGACGCACGAAGTCCACGGCCTCGGCCTGATGCGTGTGCGCGACGACCTGATGATCGAGGAATTCGTCGAAAAGCCGACCGACCCCCAGGTGATCGACAGCCTCGCCGTAAGTGAGGCCATCGCCGCCAATCTGGAGTCCCAGGGCGACGAGAAGTTCGTGCTCGCGAGCATGGGCATCTACTGCTTCAAGGGCCGTGTCTTGCGCCAGGCGCTGGACAACCACCTGACGGATTTCGGCAAGGAAATCATCCCCCACCTGCTCGAAGAGTTGAAGCTGCGCAGCTACGTCTTCCAAGGCTACTGGGAGGACATCGGCACAGTGAAGTCCTTTTACGAGGCCAACCTGGCGCTGACCGACGTCGTGCCGCCCTTCAATTTCTTCGATCAGGAGCATCCCGTCTACACCCACGCCCGCTATCTGCCGGCGTCCAAGATCAACGGTGCGACCTTCGAGCGCTCGATCATGGCGGGCGGCTCCATCCTCGATCAGGCGACGATCAAGCGCTGCGTCGTCGGCGTGCGCTCCGTCGTGCGCGAAGGCAGCTACCTCGAGAATGTCGTGATGATGGGCGCGGACTTTTTCGAGACCGACGAGGAGAAGCGCAACCTCGAAGGCACCGACCGCCCCAAGATGGGCGTGGGCAAGAACTGCCACATCACCACCGCGATCATCGACAAGAATGCCCGCATCGGCGACAACGTGCGCATGAGCCCCGAGGGCAAGCCCGACCTCTTCAAGCAGGGCGACGTGATGGTGCGCGACGGCGTGCTGATCGTGCCCAAGGGCGGCGTCGTGCCCAGCAATACCGTGATTTAGGTTACCCGATCTTTATCTGCTGTCCCCAACTGTCCCTCTTGCCCCGACCAGCCGTCGGGGCTTTTTTTGCGCTGAGGTGACAATTCCATTTGCCCTTACGCTCCTCGGTCCTTAGCCCTTAGCGCCCATGCAGGGGCCGCGAAATCTGGTTTTGATCGGGATGGCAGGCGCGGGGAAATCCACCGTCGGCGTGCTGCTTGCGCGTGAACTGGGCTTCGACTTCCTCGACACCGACATCGAGATCCAGAACCGCCACGGAGGCCGCGTGCTGCAGGAGATCGTGGATGAGGTGGGCTCAGATCAATTGCTCGAGATCGAGTCCGAAGTCTGCCAGACGCTCGAGACCGACCGCACCGTCATCGCCACCGGCGGCAGCGTCGTCTACCGCGACGCCGCCATGAAGCACCTGCACACACTCGGCCCCATCGTATGGCTGCGCGTGCCGTTGCCCGAGATCGAGCGCCGCATCGCCGCCTTTCCGCAGCGCGGCCTCGCCATCAAGCCCGGGCAGACCATTGCGGATCTCTTTGCCGAACGCGAGCCCCTCTATTCCCATTACGCCGATTGGGAGATCGACTGCGATACCGAGCACATCGAGCAAGTCGTCGCCGAGATCCGCCAGCGCTACGACGAAGCACACCAAGCCCAATAGGCGACCAGAAGTGCCCCACGCCAAGCCCCAAGAGCGCAAAGAAAAGACCGCTTAGGCTGACTGGAGGTCGTTGACGATGCGGTAGAATCCTTCCTTGAGAAACGGAGCGCCGCGTACGGATCACAGAAAAGGCAGCAAAGAAAATCCTCCCGCTCTTCGCGACTTTGCGTGAGCCATCTTCCGCTCGCCGGGAAACAGACACCTGCACGAATTTCATTGAAAACCACATGTTTCAGTATTTACTGAAAGTACATGACTACCTCCCCCGGCCAGACCGATCAGCAGAGTTTTCACGCCGTCCGCGATGACTTCGTGCGCAGCTGGGGCGCGCTGGGGACGGCCTGGGGCATCAACCGCACGATGGCGATGATTCACGCGCTGTTGATGGTCTCGCCCGAGCCGCTTTGCACGGACGAGGTGATGGAGGCCCTGCAGATCAGCCGCGGCAACGCCAACACCAACTTGCGCGAGCTGGTGAGTTGGGGCCTGATCCACCCGGAAGTCAAACCGGGCGAGCGCAAGGACTACTTCGTGGCGGAGAAGGATGCGTGGCGGATCTTTTGCATCGTGACGCGCGAGCGCAAGCGCCGCGAGACCGAGCCCGCCCTGCGCGTGCTGAATGACTGCGCCGCCCGCAGCGAAGCATTCGGGACCAAGGAGGCGGAAACCTTTCACCGCCAGATGGCCGAGCTGGCCGAATTTGTCGAGCTGACCAACAGCATTATGGAGCGCGTCGCCCGCAGCGAGCGCAGCCAGATCGTCCCCCGCCTGTTGCCTCTGCTGAAATAGGAGGAAGCCCAATGAAAAAACTGCTCGTTTTCTACGATCAAGACTGCGCCTTTTGCCGCAAGTGCAAGAACTGGCTGATCCGACAGCCGGCCTACCTCGAGTTGGAGTTGTTGCCCATGCAGGCGCGCAGCGTGCAAATGGCTTACCCGGAGCTGGCTGAGCACGACCCCGGCAACAATATGATCGTCATCAGCGATACCGGCCTCATCTACACCGGCGACGACGCCTGGATCACCGTGCTGTGGGCGCTGAAGGACTGGCGCGATTGGGCCAACCGCCTGGAACAGCCCGCCCTGCGCCCCCTCGCCCGCCGCTTCTGGCAAGTCATCAGCCAAAATCGGCACGCCCTCTCGGCCCTCATTGCGGAGGAAGCCAGCGAAGAGCAGGTACGCGAAAGCCTCGACGCCGCCTACAGCCAGGCCGTCTAGGCGACGCGACACAACAAAGGGCAAGCCATCTCAGCTTGCCCTTGGCGCAAAAAAACAGACTATCGCGCGTCTAGAGGCGGCAGGTCTTGATCTCGCTGGCGATGATGCCTTTGGCGTTCAGGGCCGTCAGCTGGTCGATGATCTTGTTGATGCCCTTGGTGCGCACCATCGCGGAAACACTGAGCCAGCCGTCGTCGTTGATCGGCGAGATCGTGGGCGCTTTTACGCCCGGCGTCACCTGGCAGGCGGCCTCCAGCTGGTCGCGCGGGATCAGGTAGGTCATCAACAGATAGTTGCGCGCCACCAGGATGCCGCTCACGCGATCGATCAGCGCCTTCAGCTCCGGCTCCTCGTCCGCGCCACGCTGGGCGATCACGACGGCCTCACTTTGCATGACGGGCTCGCCGACGATCTTGAGCCCGGCCTCGTAAAGCGTACGACCGCTCTCGACCACGTCGGCAATGACGTCGGCCACGCCGAGCTGGATGGAGATCTCCACCGCGCCATCGAGCCGCACCACTTCGGCCTCGACGCCACGGCGCTTCAGGTCGTCTTCGACGATGGCCGCGTAGCTCGTGGCCACGCGCAGGCCGCCGAACTTCTCCGGCGTGAGGTCCTTTTCCTTCGGCACGGCGTAGCAGAAACGGGAGCGCCCGAAGTTGAGCGAAAGCTTTTCCACCACCTCGGCCCGGCTGTCCAAGGCGAGATCGCGGCCCGTGATGCCCGCATGAATGATGCCCGACCCCACATAAACGGCGATATCGCGCGGGCGCAGGAAGATGAACTCCACTTCGTGCTCCGCGTCGCGCACCACCAACTCCCGGCCATAGCGCTTGCAGCGGTAGCCGGCGTCGTTCAGGATCTGGACGGCACCCTCCGACAGGGCACCTTTGTTCGGCACAGCGATCTTATACATCTCTAAAGGCTGGCTAGTGGATCAAATGGCAAGGGTCAAGCCGTTGCCGCAAAACTAGAGGTAGCGGTAGATATCTTCCAGCTCGAGGCCCTGCTTGATCATCATGACCTGGGCGTGGTAGAGCAGCTGGCTGATCTCTTCGGCCGTGCGGTCGTTGCCCTCATACTGGGAGGCCATCCACACTTCGCCGGCTTCTTCCAGGATCTTCTTGCCGATGAAGTGGCTGCCCTTTTCGAGCTCCTTCACGGTCCCGGAGTCGGGATCGTTGCGCTCCGCTTTGGCCTTCAGTTCCGCAAAGAGGTCTTCGAATGACTTCATGCGGCATGAGCGTGGCGGGTGAAAGCCCGAGGGTAAAGACTTAAGATAATCGTAAAACGCCCGATTCAGATGCCAAGCTCTAACGCTTACGTCCCAGCGCGAAGCCCCTATTTGCGGAACGATCGGGACGGCAGGAGTCTAACGTAATTTGAACCATGATTTTCTGTTTTACATATGTAAAACGGAGGACTATGACGAATGTGTCTCGCTGAAAGAAATGTATTCCGGAGCGATGATCATCCTGCCCCTTTTCTATCCGCTCCCCCACCACTGTAACTATATCTCTGCTGAACTATGGCTAAGCCGAAGCCATTGATCCTCGTTGTCGAGGACGATAAACAAATCGCCAAGATGATCTCCGAGCAGCTCGAAGCTGCCGACATGGTCACCCAGGTGTATCATCGCGCCAATGGCGTCCTGCGCTTCCTGCAAAACAACTTCGCCAACCTGCTGCTGCTCGACGTGCGCCTGCCCGACCAGAGCGGCTTCACCTTGGTGGAGGAATTGCGGCAGCAAAACATCAACATCCCCATCATCTTCCTCACCGCCGACGATAGCGAAATCTACAAGGTCAAAGGTCTGGAGATCGGGGGTGATGATTATATCACCAAGCCTTTCAGCTTTCCGGAGCTGATAGCGCGCATCCACGCCGTGTTGCGCCGGGCGGAAACCGCCTACGACTACCACGTCACCCGCAACGCGACCATTTCGCAAAAGCCCTTCGAATTCTGCGGCGCTCAAGTCAACCCGATGCGGATGGAGCTGACCTTCCCCAGTGGCAAGACCGAGAAGATCGGCCGCAAGGAGCTGGGCATCATCACCTACCTGCACCAGAACCCCAATACCGTGATCACGCGTCGCAGCCTGATCCACAGCGTTTGGGGCATCCATGCCGATGTGCGCAGCCGGAGTCTGGACCAGTATATCGTGAAGATCCGCAACTGCTTCAACAGCCATGGCCAGAGCCTGGACGCCTTCAAGACGATCCATGGCGTCGGCTACATCTACAATCGCGAGGTGACGGCTGAGGAAGAGGCCGAGAAAAAGAACGCGCAAGAGGAGCAGTAGCCCCTCCCGCCAGCCGGTATTTTACTTTCCGAAGCGTCGGCGGGCCTCGTCGGCGCTTCGCTTCATCTCCATCTCGGTCAGCAGGTCGATCACCTTGTCGGCCTCCGGATGGCCCTCGCCCAGCGGCTCGATGGCCTGCGTGCAATCGAGCGTCGTCATCTGCAGGTTACGCCGCAGATTGTCCTGCTCAGCGTGCACGAGCGCCTGAAAACGCTTGGGGTTCAGCTCGCCCGAGTTCTGGATCACACCTTCGACGGAGCGGTATTGCAGCAACCACTTGGCCGCCGTCTTCGGGCCCACGCCGGCCAGCCCGGGGATGTTGTCGGAGGTATCGCCGATCAGCGCGAGGTAATCGGGGATCATCTTTGGTGAAACGCCAAACTTGGCCTCCACCGCCGCTTCGTCCATTTGACGCCAGCCCAGCCGCGGGTTGGCCGTAGGGGGCGGCATCCACTGGGTCACCTGCGGGTTCACCAGCTGCGTCAGGTCCTTGTCGGCGCTCACCACCACCACTTCATGGCCCTCACCGGTCAGGTGCTTGCAGTAGCTGGCAATGAGGTCGTCGGCCTCCACCCCGTGTTTTTCGACCCCGAGGTAGCCCATGCCGCGCGTCCATGTCTTGATGTGGGGCATTTGCTGCACCAGCGCCTCGGGCGTCTCCTTGCGCTGGGCCTTGTAGTCGGCCTGCAAGGCGGTATGGCGGGTCGGCGCGCCCAAGTCGAAGAACACCACGATGCGGTCGGCCCCCACATTGTCGTCCACCCACCAGAGCGTGCGCACCCAGCCGTGCAGGGCGCCCGTGGGGAAGCCGTCGGCGCGGGTGAGTTCGGGCAAACCGTAGTAGGCGCGGAACGCCAGATTGTAGCCATCGACCAGGGCGAACTTCATAGGGGAGGCATTAAAAGTCCTCTGCCCCGCGCACGCACCCTAAAAATCGCCCGGCGCCGCAGGTTCGGCCTGTTCTTCGTAGGTGCGCAGGCTCAACACGCGCCCGGCCGCAGGATCCTCGTCGGCCTGCCAAGCCTCGGGCTTGCGGAAAAACAGCGCACGCTGCCCCTGTATCTCCGCTTCAGCCACCGGCTCGCCGAAGCGCGCCCGAAAGCCGTCCACCGTCTCCGGCACCAACAGGTCTGGGAACACCAGCACGCCCGCAAAGTCGTTTAGCCGCACGAAATCCGTAAAAAAGGCCCACTGCGCGGCATCGAAGTCCCGCGCCTGATGTTGCGCCGTAAACATCTTGCGACTGTCGGGCATGAACATGCGGCTCCAGCCCGCGGCGTAGAGCGGCTCGAGCTGCCGCCAGTGCAGGCGCCCGAGGTAGCGGCTCATCATCTTCTTTTCGTGAAAGGCCTGCGTGCTCTCGATGCCCGCCTGCTGCCGGTAATACGGCCCGAACAGCTCCGTGCCGACGCCGTTGCCGCCCGCGATACAAAAGGGCCAGCAGAGCAGCGCTTCGCCGGGGCTCTCGCGGATCGTATCCATCATCTGCACAAATTCCGGGGACGGCGGCTGCTCGACATAGCGGGTGCGCCAGAGAAAACGCCAGGCGGTGCCCAGCTCGAGCAGAAAGAGACAGGCCAGCAGCCCATAAAACACGCGCCCGGAACGCATCCGTCCGATCCGCTCCGCCTGCGGCAACCAGGCGAGGATCAGCAACAGAGGCAGCATGAGCGTAAACCGGCTGGCCAGGCGCATGTGCTCCATCCAAGGCAGCCAGGCGAGCGGCTGGAAGCGTGAGTTGAGCGTGGCGTAGACCAGCAGGCCTAAAAACAGCGGCAGGCCAATCCAGACGTCTCGCTTGCGGTCGGTCGCCAGAAAGAAGCCCACCACGCCGAGCAAAAACAGGCTCAGCCCCGGCTGCCACGAAAACGCCGTCTCTATCTGGTCTTGAAACAGCGACGTATTCAGCGTCATCTCCGGCGTCAGATCCGGCACGATGGGCAACAACATACGCAGGGGGTGCGTGAAGCTCATTCCGTCGGGCATTTCTGCAGCGGGGAACGGCGCCACTGCCTGCAAGAGCCACACGATTTGCGGCAGGTAGAGATACGCCGCCAACAGGAGCAGCAGGGCCAGCCCCAGCACACGCGGCTGTCGCCACTCATCGCGCCAAGCCCGGATTTGCGCCCATAGGTAGGCGTTGACCCCGCGCACATCGCACAGCCACCAGACGAGAAAGACGACGATGTGGCAAAAGGTGAGCGTAAAGGCGAAGCCTGCCACGTAGCCCAGCTCTTGCCCCAGACAACAGATCCCGCACAGCATCACCCAAAGGACGAGCCCCAACGACAGGCGCTCGCGCTCCACCAAGCGTCGCATGAGGAGGTGCAAACTGGCCAGCGTCAGAAAGGCCCAGTGTCCAGTCGAGAGGTTGAAATGGCCGGGGAATTTGGCCATGAGGTAAAAGTTGGCCCCCACCGCCAGGCAACTGGCCAGTGCGGCCCAGCCACGATCGTAGACGCGCCGCAAGATGAGAAAGAGGCCTAGCGCGGTCGCGATTTGCGAGCCGATGAAATACAGGTCCAGCCACGGACCGGGGCCCAGGAACCGCTCGAGGGTCGTCGTCAGGTACAGCTGCTCGAAGGTCCACGAGGTGAACGCCTGCGAGACGCCGTAGGGGTAGAAGGCGAGATCGCCGGCGTAATCGAGGTGCGGCAGCGGCCACCACCGCAGCAGGTGCGTGAACAGCCAGCGGTAGTGCTCCCAGGAGCCGATATCGCCGCCGCCGAGGATCGGTCCGTTCAGCGGCCAGGCGCGGCCGAGGCCGATCAGGAGACCGACGAGCACCACCAGAGCAGCCAGCAACCCATCCGGCCGCCGCCATTGCCCCGCGCGCTCGTCGCTGCTCACCATCTTATGGGGTTATGACCGACGGTGGCGGCAGATCAACCCTTTTGCCGCACCGAGTCGGCCCAGGCGGCCATAAAAAAACCTCCGGCGCAGGGCACCGGAGGTGAAATTCCGAAAAGCGGAAATCTGGAAGGGACGCGCTAGCGGGTCGCTTCGTCCAGGATGTCGCCGAGGCTGGTGAGCTCGTCGCCGGAGATCGAGGAGAAGGCCTGGCTCTCGGCGCGCACCTGCGCTTCGTCGTAGCCGGCAGCCTTGATCGAGAGGCCGATACGGCGCTCGTCGCGATCGATCTTGATCACGCGCGCTTCGATCTCTTCGCCGACCTTGAGGTAATCCTTCACCTTTTCGACACGATCTTCGCTGATCTGGCTGATGTGCACCAGACCGTCGATCCCTTCCTTCAGCTCCACGAAGGCTCCGTAGGAGGTGATCTTGGAAACGGTGCCCTTCACGAGGTCGCCGATCTTGAAGTAGGTGTCGATCTCGTCCCACGGGTCGGTGGCCAGCTGCTTCATGCCGAGGCTGATGCGCTGGTTCTGGGCGTCGACGTCGAGCACGATGGCGTCGATCTCGTCGCCCTTCTTCACGGCCTCGCTCGGGTGGTTGATCTTGCGCGTCCAGCTCATGTCGGACACGTGGACCATACCGTCGATGCCTTCTTCCAGCTCCACGAAGGCGCCGTAGGAGGTGAGGTTGCGCACCTTGCCGCGGACACGGGCGCCCACCGGGTAGTTGTGGCGGACCATATCCCACGGGTTGGGCTCGAGCTGACGCAGGGAGAGGGAGATCTTCTGCTCTTCCTTGTTGATGCCGAGCACCACCGCTTCGATTTCGTCGCCGACCTTGAGCAGTTCGCTGGGCTTGTTGATGCGCTTGACCCAGGACATCTCGGTGACGTGCACGAGGCCTTCCACGCCTTCTTCCAGCTCCACAAAGGCGCCGTAGTTGACGAGGTTGACAACGCGGCCGCGCACCTTGGCGTTGACCGGGTAGCGGTTCTCGATGCCCTCCCACGGGTTTTCCGTGGTTTGCTTGAGGCCGAGGGAGACACGCTCGCGATCGCGGTCGACTTCGATGATCATCACCTTGACCTCTTCGCCCACCTTCAGCATTTCGCTCGGGTGGCTGATGCGGCCCCAGCTCATGTCGGTGATGTGCAGCAGGCCGTCGAGGCCGTCGAGGTCGATGAACGCACCGTAGTCGGTGATGTTCTTGACCGTGCCCGGACGAACGTCGCCCGGCTTGATTTCCGCCAGCAGCTTGCGACGCTTTTCCTGGCGCTGTTCTTCGATCAGCTCACGGCGGCTCACCACGATGTTGCGGCGCTCGGTGTTGATCTTCAGAACCTTAAAGTCGTACGTCTGGCCGAGGTATTGCTCGAGATTCTTCGGCGGCTGGATGTCGATCTGCGAAGCCGGCAGGAACGCGTCCACACCGATGTTCACCACGAGGCCACCCTTGACCTTGCCCTTGACGCGGCCGCTGATCACGCTGCCTTCGTCGCACTTGGCCAGGATGTTCTCCCAGTTCTTCTTTTGCTGGGCCTTGTCGTAGCTGACGACGGGGTTGCCGTCACGATCTTCGAGGCGCTCGAGGTAGACCTCGATTTCTTCGCCGATCTGCAGTTCGCCCACGTCGTTGAATTCATGGGCAGGAACGATGCCTTCCGCCTTGGCGCCGATGTCCAGCACCACGTCATGTTCGCGGATTTCGGTGACCGTCCCTTTGATGATCTGGCCTTCAGTCAGTTGGGTAAACTGACTCTGCGCCAGCAGTTCTTCCATTACGGAGGATGCCATAGTCTGGTAGAGGATGCTCTATAGCCGCTGCCCACCACCTGCGAAGGTGCACGCACGATCAAAGGCTTTGAGAGGCGACAACGGGTTGAGGGTTTACGTTACGTAAGGGTTGAATACAAACGCCTCAATAGAGGTATTGAGGCAAAGAGTCTGGCAGGTTCACACGCTTGGCCAAAAGTGGCAAGCCAAAAGCGCCAATCGCCCGCCCAAGCTCACCAGAATCATCCACCCAGTGGATAACGGTTAATAAAAAGATGCCGCCGCCGAAGGAGAAGCATCTTTCGTCAAAGCCGCCGTGCCCGCCGTTTGCAAACGGACACGTAAGGATTATTTCCTTGGCGTTGGCGCTTTCGCCTGAAAAGACATTGCAAAATGAAGCGTCTCAAATCCTGCCTGCTTCACCTCCTGCATAGCGAGTCTCCTGCCCTCGTATCGCTGCGCCGCGCACTGGGGATCGCCACCGTCGCCTGGGTTTTCGTCTTTACGATTGCCTTTGGTTTGGACCTAGCGATTGAAGATGGCTTGGGGGGAACCCGGTTACCTATCGAAGCGCCCGATGGAACGTTTTGGCATAGCATGGCCCATTGGGACTCCCTCTGGTATTTTTCCATCGTTGAGGACGGTTACTCACTTCCCGAGGAAGGCATGGCCAATGTCGCGTTTTTTCCGACATACCCGCTGTTCGTGGATCTCCTGCGCCGCACGTTGTCCCTTAATGTGTATCTCGCTGCCTATATTGCGAGCTGGCTGGCCACCGTCGCAGCGTTATGGACACTACACCGCTGGGCCTGGATGGAAAGCAACAAACTACAAGCGGCGGATCGTACCCTACTTTATTTTATATCGTACCCTACTGCTTTTTTTCTTTTGGCCCCCTACACAGAAGGGATGTTTATCGCCCTCTCTGTCGGCAGCGTAATCTCGGCAAGACGAAAGATTTGGCTGGTAGCCGGCATACTGGCCACAGCGGCCGCAGCCACAAGGGTTACCGGCATCATCCTTTGGGGCGTCATAGGGTTGATGTGGCTCGAGCAGCACGGTTTCTTTCTAGAGGCCGTTTCAAAACTTCATCCTGCGCATCGTTAGCATAACGCAGGCGATCATGAAGAACGCATGGTAGATATTGAAGTGGTGCTCATGGCGCA
>WOUP01000021.1 GCA_009772895.1 Puniceicoccaceae bacterium 5H
TCAGTGATAAAGCGATGCAAATGGCTCACGCCTCACTCAGTTTAGCGATCTACCGCAGAGTACAAGCTTATTTTGCGAGTTTTGAAACCGCTTCTAGGCAAATCTTTTAAACGCAAGACTTGGAGCCACCTGTTTTCTGCCATTAGGACAGACTGGCAAAACGCAATTCTACTCAGCCTCTGTCCCCTAGGGCTTTTCAGCTTCATGGCCTATCTCTATTGGAAAGTCGGGGATCCGCTCGCCTTTCTACACATTCAAGGCGAGTGGAACCGCGAGACGATTGGTTTTCTCGCCGTAGTGGCAGGGGCACTCGTCCGCTTATGGACTGTCGACCTTTGGTCGGGTGCGATGCCTGTCCACCTACAGGCTATAGCCGACCTTTCCTTTTTAGCTGCCGCCGTGGTTTCCGGTTTTATGGTCTGGAAGCGTTATGGCACGCATTACGGCCTTCTGGTTCTTCTGGGCATCATCATACCCGCCTCAACCAGCACGGTCAGTCTCTGCCGGTACTCACTCGTGCTCTTTCCGATGTTCCTGCTGTGGGCCGAGATCGGCCTGAAGCACCCGTGGTTCGACAACTTCGTGCGCTACGCCTTCCCCATCGGACAGGCCGCGGCCCTCGCGCTGTATTGCAACTGGTATTTCGTGGCCTAGGGGAAGAAGATTTGCCTTACGACGCATTCTCCGCTCTCAACGGCACAACAAATTAGCATTGCCAAGGCTTACCGGCATGCAAACGCTGGCGTCGATTTCGCTCAGGGGATCACTGGGCGACCGAATATCTCCATCGTCATGTCTTTAGCGTCGCGTATTCGTAACGTACCATTACACATACATCTAGCTTTTTGGAGCTTGGTCCTTGTACTGCTCAGCCTAGGCTTGATGGACAAGGTCCTCGTCCGCGGAGATGGGTGGGAATATATGAATATGACCCACGCGTTGCGGACGACCGGCAGTGTCGAATATTCGACCGAGGTGCACCATTCAATGGAACAGCTGGCGGAGAAGAGGCCTCCCGATAGCTACCCATTCGCAATCCACCAAACGCTGGATAAAGCAATGGCCAAAGGGGATTGGTATCACGCTGGCTTTGTCGTAAATGAGGATGGCCGCTATTACCCCTACCACTTTTTCTTGTATCCCCTGGTTGCGGCTCCAATCGAACTAGTCCTCGATACGTTCGGTCTTGATCCTTTGCGGGCGCTAACACTTGCAAATGTCCTGCTCGTATTATTGGCGCTCGGTTATATCTACTATGGCTCAAAATTAGCGAATCAGGACAAGCATTGGCTCGCCGCTCTCTACCTTCTGTGCGGGACCACCTACTACCTTTTTTGGCCCCATCCGGAAATTTTTTCTGGCGCATTGATGCTGATTGCCGTGTTGGCCTGGAGAGATGAACGACCTGTCCTCGCGATCCTGGCGGCGGCACTCTCATCGAATCAAAATCCGCCTTGTGCTTTTCTCGTTCCGATTGTCTTCATCGCATACGAACTCAGACTGTGGTTTCAGGCCAAGGCAACCATTCCGCACGGTGCCTGGAAAGCGCTCCTCTCGCGCCGGCATCTGCTCCACGCAGCCATCATGATCGCAGCCGGCTCGACAGCGCTGTTCTCGCCTATCTTCTACTATATTCATTACGGCACGCCCAACTTGATCGTGAAGATCGGTTACACGGTGCCAGAGTATATTACCTTCGCCCGCTTTCTTTCGTTGTGGTTCGATCTCAACATAGGGGTTCTTGTCGCCAACTTCGGCACCTACCTATTCTTTACTGGCACGTTACTTGGGGTGATAATCTGGAAGAAACGGATCTCTAACTTAGCGCAACTATGGTTTCCAATCACCGTTTGCATCATGGTCGTGCTGATGTCGGTGCCGACACTCAGCCAAGGCAACTGGCACGCTGGTTACTCAGTTTTCTTTCGCTACGGCTATTGGTTGATTATTCCTCTACTCATTGCATTTCTCGATCTGGCAAAAATTGTTCCACCCCCCATACGCACGACTATCCTGGGAATTGCCTTGGCGATCCAGAGTACCATTGTTCTTCACAACAATGTCTTTGCCAAATACTATCCTTATTTGAAACTCAACGGATTAAGCAAAGATGTGATGCGAACTTGGCCTGATCTCTACAATCCGATTCCGGAAATCTTCGGGGAACGTATTGTTTCTGAAGATGGCACCCTGAAAGACCACGATATTTTCATTTTCCCTGCCGATAGAGCGGTGGCGCACAAGATCATGGTTAGGGCAGATATGGTACCGCACGACCCTTCCCATCGTCGGGCTTTCACGCTTTTGGGCAGGACTTTCAAACCAGTAGGCGCCTACTCTACCGCGAGCGTAGAAGGCTGGACTTACCTAAACGGTACATTCTATCAGAGCGTTCCCCGCGGGGAAAAAATCCCCTTCAACGATCCATTGCTCAAATGGGATGGCTGGAGTTCCCCAGAAGGTGGATGGCGCTGGTCAGATTCCCAGAAGGCAACCATCACGTTTCCCCGCATAGATCCCGCAGATCTGGAGGGGAAATTAACCCTCTATGGCGGAGCTTACAAACTGCAGTCGGTGAGACTCGAGTTAAACGGCGTGCCCATTTTCGAAGGACAGCTCGAAGGGGAGCAAGTGCTGACGCTTGATTTCGATCCTTCGGTACTTAAAGCTTCGGCGGAAAACACGCTCACCTTCTTTCTACCAGACGCCAAGACGGATCCGGAATTAACAAACGATATTCGTGCGCTAGGCTATAGCTTCCAATGGCTCATACTACAGTAACCCTTGAACAAACCAGTAGCGAAACACGTTGCGGCTGGTTTGTTGTCGATCTGGACGGAACTCTGGTCAGCGCCGATCTCTTCGTTGAACGCCTTGCGCGGCTGCTGTTACACCGCCCCTGGGTACTCTTCGCGTTCCTCTTCTCGGGCAAATACTCCATTGCGGGCCTGAAGACATTCGTCGCACGACATGTGCCCTTGGATGCGCAACACCTTCCCTACCGGCAGGCCTTGCTCGAACGCTTGCGAAACGCTCGTACCGCCAATATCAAGACTGTCCTCGCAACGGCGGCCCCAGCAGCCTACGCTCATGCGGTGGCGGCACACTTGGGGCTCTTCGATCACGTCCTTGCAACGACGCCGGAACTGAACCTGAAGTCGCGCAGAAAACTCAATGCCATCAAACAATTGACTGATGGCGATGCTTTTGTCTACGCAGGCGATGCCCCATGCGACCTACCGCTTTTCAAAGCCTCTAAAGGAGGGTTACTGGTCTCCGACTCTCCCCAGTTGAAGGCCGCCTTCAAAAAGACCGCACCAGAAGGCGAAATCCTGCCTGCAGGCGCCGATTACAGGACTCGACTTAAAGCAGCCCTACGAGCGATTCGCCCCCATCAGTGGGCCAAGAATGCACTCATCCTTTTGCCTGCAGTTACAGGCTGGGGGCTCTATGACGTCGGTTACGCTGTCGCCTTGTTTCCTGCTATCGCCATGTTCTGTATCTGCTCTTCGATCGTTTATCTGATGAACGATATGGGAGATGTGGATGCCGACCGCGCCCACCCAGACAAGAGGTTGCGCCCCTTTGCATCCGGCGAGCTCTCGGTCGGGAACGGCCTGCTACTCTTGTCAGGCCTCATCTGCACAGGCAGTTTGATCGGTTGGTTTTTCCTGAGCAATGTGCTTTGGCTATACGCCATCTATCTGGCAATCTCCACCGCCTATTCTGCCAAGCTGAAAGAACTTCCCACCATCGACGCATTTGTCCTGAGCTTTTTATATGTAGCGCGCGTGCTCATAGGGGCAGAAGTCCTCGGCGTCCCTTATTCATCCTGGTTCATCATTTTTCTGGCGATGAGCTTTCTAAGCCTCGGCTGGCTCAAACGATATATCGAGCTTTATTCAAGTGAAGGAGACCTCAAAAGCCGACGGCGAGGCTATACCAAGCAGGACGAACCTATGATCCTCATTTGCGGAATCGCCTGCGTATTCTGCGGCGTCTTGGTTCTCTTTCTTTATACGACAGCCGCCGAAATGCGCCAAGTGTACAACCACCCCTCCTGGCTGCTATTCCTGGCGCTGCCCTATCTCTACTTCATGCTCGATCTCTGGCGGGAGGCCTCTTTGGGAAAAGTGCATCACGATCCTGTGAGACATGTCATGTTCTCCCCCAAGGCCTATGCAATTGTCGCCGTAAGCATCTCGATCCTTTTCTGCGCCCGCTTTATTTAGCGCCTGCAGCCGCCTCTGTCTCCACATACAGTTCCTGCCACCCGAGGGCAAGCGTTCTTCCATCTTCGGAAACACCCGCCTCGGAAGGCGATACCGCGTTGGGCACCTCGACGTGAAGTATCAACATCCCTTCATTTTCAGATCGATCCAGCGGCACTCGAAGTTCCCGCCAATCGCGGTTGTGCGACTGCGTAAACTCCCAATCGCCGAGCGGCTGATCATCCAGCGTCCAAGAGGCAACCAAATAATCGACCGATGCCGGGAGAAAGGCACTAACCTTCGCACGCAAGATCAAGGTATCTGCCAGCGGATCGTCCACTCGGATCAACAAACTGCTTTCGGCCGCAGACCATGTACCCCAAGGCTCGGTGCCATAAAAGCCAGACCCTTGCCACAGCCCCTGTAGCGAAGGCTCCATCAGGTTGCGATCACCGACCTCGCTCACGCGCAGCCAGGCAGGCTCGTAGCGCTTCCATTTCAACGACGTAGCGTCCAGAATAAGCAGGTTCTCCAAGTGATGGCGGGCCATCCAGATCGGCAACGAAACGAACGATTCGGCATCTTTGGGTGGCAACAAGTCCCATCCTGCCGGGAGATGCCCCGAATAACCCGTCACGGTAGGCACCTGCCACCGATAGGCCTGCAGCAAGGCTTGCGAGGCCACAGCCTTGGCCAAGGCATCCTCTCCCCACAACTGCGCCGTGCTGACGATCAGCGGGTCGGTACCACGGACCACCGCAAAAGCCTCGACCGGCTCTGGCGGAGGTGTAACGGCAAGCACCTCCTGCAGTTGCGGAACTGAGATCCGGCTTACCGGAGCGGCATTCCACTGTTCCACCGTCATCGACACCACAAGCAACAGCGTTACCACCCTCGCCCATCGTGACAGCACCGGCTTGTCGGAAGCGTTCAGCAGCGACTGCAACGCGACGCCGATCACCCAAAGCAACGGCAACCCCAGGAACAACAGCAAGCGCGATGGCACACGGATAGCATCCCCTCCGGGGACGAAGCTGCGCACCCATACCCATGCAGAAACTTCAGGTTTCCACTGGCAAAGCAGCACCCAGCAACAGATGACTCCCAGCCCCAGTATTACGGCGAGCCCAGATCGTTCATCTCCTTTGCTCCAGAGAGAGCGCCAGCCTACGACCAGAGCACTTATCAGGAACACGATTAAAGTCACCAAGGGGTAGCCATACTGCAGGCCCCACGGCTTCGTGCTCCAACTCCCCCACCAGATATTGGCGGCGCCAACACTAAGCCAGGCGTCAGGCGAAGGAAGGCTCGACCAAAAGAACGCATATCCACCCTGCTCCTGTAATACTGGTAAATAAGTGAGCAGAAACGGAATTAACCCTACGACGCCAGCGCCGCAGACCAATAGGCTCCTTTTCCACTTCTCCTTTACCGCGCGCGCAATCCTCAGCGCCAGGCTCGGGCGGCAGAGGGCACCTATCAGCAAACAGCCACTCGTAAACAATGTGGCAAACCACATTATGTAGTAGCAGCTCCAGAAGGTCAGCCCTACCAGTATGGGCACCCCGAGGCCCCAGGGAAGAAATGACGCCCAAGGCCTTTGCCAGCGACGGACCAGTTCTGCGCCCAACCAAGCTAGCCCTGGCAACAACCACAGCCCCAGCAACTGGAGGTGCGAGTTACGCAACGCGATATGCACCCCGTTTCCAGCCAACAGCATAAATGCCACCCACCCCGAGAGCAGCGGCCCCAGCTTGAGGACGCGCCGCGAAAAAAGGTATTGCCCCCCAAACCCGATGGCTGCCAGCACAACGTACGCCAGCATGAAAGCGTGGGGCAACGAGAAGCCGAAAAAGCGCCACATGGCGTGAAGCAAACCCGGCAGAAAAAACGCATCGGAGTAGCCGAGCGTACCCGACTGCGGATAAAACATCGGTGGCTGATTCCACGGTACCTGCCCTTGCAGCCAGACATTCCAATGCTCATGCAGGCCTAAAATGAGCAGGCCATCGATATTGCCGCCAAAAAGCAACTCACCCCCTGAAGCCAGTTGCTCCCGAAACAACCACGCCAAAGCTGCCAGCAGCAAGGTGAAGACGAGCAGATAAATACCAGGGCTACGCTTACTCACAGCGCCAACGTTGTGCAGTTGGAGGCGGAAGAGGCAAGCTGGCAGTGCGAGAGGGTGTAACCTTAGGCCGCCCGGCGGGGTTTTCCTTGTGCAACGGGGGTGGCCTTTCACACTCTTTTCTTTTTAAGAAAAACGGCGCCTGCTGCGTATACCCGTTGAACACCCCGACATTTCCCCGCCCTGCCGATGGAACCCGATCCTGCTGCCGCCAACGACCCAGCCTGGGCACAGGCCCTCTTCGCCGAGCACCGGCCCGCGCTGCTGCGCTACGCCCACAGCCTGGCCCACGACCCGGAAGTGGCCGCCGACGCGGTACAGGAGACGTTTCTACGGCTGTGCCGGGAGGAGCGCGCCAAACTGGAGCCCCGCATCCCCGCCTGGCTCTTCACCGTCTGCCGCAGTCGGGTCTTTGACCACCTCCGCCGCCATCAACGGATGAACCCACTCGAAGCCCCTACCGCCGATCGGCTGACCGACGACGAGCCCTCACCGGCCCGCGCCGCCGAGGCGAGCGATACCGCGACCCAGGTCCTGGCCCTCATCGCCAGCCTGCCGCCCGCGCATCAGGAGGTCTTGCGCCTCAAGTTCCAGGCCGGCCTCAGCTACCGCGAGATCGCCGATACGACCCAGAAGACCGTCAACCATGTGGGCGTGCTGCTCCACCAGGCCCTGCAGCGCCTGCGCGAGCAAGTGCGCAGCCAGACGGACCTGCTCCCCACCCCCCGCTGAACGAGGCCCACGATGAAGCCCGAAGACCAATCCCTTTTGACCGCCTACGCCGTGGGCGAAGACCTTTCCGCCGAAGAACGCGCCCACGTCGCGCAACTGCTGCGCGACGATCCCGAGGCCGCCGCCTTTGTCGAAGACGCCCAACAGCTGGGCACCCTCCTGCACGACGCCTACGGGCAGGAGCCCGTGCCAGGTGAAGAGCCCCCACAGGCCGCAGCCGCAGAGGCGCCGCTGCCCTTTATGCCCTCGGGCAAGCGACGCCCTGAAAACGAGCTGACGGCGGAGCAACGCCGCGCCCGCGTAGAAGCGCTCAAGGCCAAGGCGCCCCAGCTCAAGCGCACCCCATTCCTCACCTACCAGGCGATGATCACCGCCGCCGCCGCCTGCCTCGTGCTGGTCGGTCTCTACTACGCCATGAACATCGTGCAGATGCTGATGGAAGAGCCTGACGACAGCGAATACGTGGAGGTGGACATGACCAAGGAGGAGGACCTGCGCAAGGGCCAGATTGCCCAGATCGTCGAGCAGATCGAAGCCGACGAGGCCAGGCGCCAGGCCGAGGAAGACCGCCTGCACGAAGAACTGCTCGCGATCGACCTCGACCAGGAGCGGGAAGCCGCCGAGGCCGCGCAACAAGACGCCCTCGCGGTCCAGACGACAGCCGCCCTCCCCCAAATCGAATACCGCCCGACCGCGCCCGATCCGCGCCGGCGCCTGGGCATGGACCCCAGTACGCCGCTGGCCTCCGCCGATGCGTCCAGCAGTCGTCCGCGCGTGCCCATCCGTCCGCTCAACGGCCGTGCGACGGAATCAGCCGCGTCGCCGGATCTGCAGGCGCTGACCTCCGGCACAACGCTGGCGGACACCGGTAACGCCCCCACCAAGCCCACGGTGCCGGCCGAGCAAGCGGCCCGTCAGCAAGCAGTGGAACGCGCCCCCGCCGTCGCCCAGGCCGCAGGCTCGAACGGGAACCATGAGGTGTTCGAGTTGAATTCCTTTGCAGTGGATACAGTCCACCCGGCAAATGCGCGTCAAACCGCCACCCTGGCGGGTGCGAGACTCGAAACCCGGATGTCCGATGTCGCTGCGCCCATCACGGTGGCACCGACCTCGCGGGAGGCCTACGACAGCATTCAGGAGGCCGACTTTGTGTCCCCGCTGGACCAGCCACTTTCGACCTTTTCCGTCGATGTGGACACCGCGAGCTACGCCAATGTGCGCCGCTTCCTCGAAAACGGTGAACTGCCGCCCGCTGGGGCGGTGCGCATCGAGGAGCTGCTGAACTACTTCAACTACCACGACGCGCCGCCCGCCTCCCGGGACGAGCCCCTGGCCCTGCATACGGATCTGGCGCAGGCGCCCTGGGCCCCCGAGCACTACTTGATGCGTACTGCGCTGAAGGGCTACGAGATGCCGTGGGACGAGCGCCCACCCGCCAACCTCGTCTTTCTGGTCGACGTCAGCGGCTCCATGCAGAGCGCCAACAAGCTGCCGCTGGTCAAGACCGGCCTGCGCGAACTGGTGCGCAAGCTGGACGAGCGCGACCGCGTGGCCATCGTGACCTACGCGGGCAACGAGCGCTTGGCCCTGCCCTCCACCACCGCCAATAATACCGAGACGATCCTGCACGCGATCGACCAGCTCGGCGCGGGCGGCAGCACCAACGGGGCGGGCGGCATCCGCCGAGCCTACGAGGAGGCGCGCAAGCACCTCGACCCCGCCCACGCCAACCGCGTGATCCTGTGCAGCGACGGCGATTTCAACGTCGGCATGACCAACCGCAGTGATCTGGTGGACCTGGTCGAGCAGGAGGCCGAGAGCGGCGTCTACCTGACGATCCTCGGTTTTGGCATGGGCAATTATCAGGACGCCATGCTGGAGGAGATCTCGAACAAGGGGAACGGTAACTACAGCTACATCGACAACGAGCGTGAGGCCCGCCGCATCCTGGTCGAGCGCGCGGCCGGCACGCTGGTGCCGATCGCCAAGGACGTAAAGATCCAGGTGGAGTTCAACCCCGAACACGTGCAGGCCTATCGCCTGATCGGCTACGAAAACCGCGCGCTCGAGGCCCAGGACTTCAACGACGACCAGAAGGATGCGGGCGAAATCGGCGCCGGCCACCAAGTGATCGCCCTCTACGAGATCGTGCCCACCGGCGTGGACTGGCAGCCCTCGGGCCAAGTGGACGACCTGAAATACCAGGCGCCGCGCGAAGCACCCGAGGCGGCCCATTCCGACGAGCTGCTGACCGTCAAGTTGCGCTACAAGCCTGCCGAACCCAAGGGTGATACGGCCGACGGCTTCAGCGAGACCAGCGTGAAGCGCGAGTTTGCCGTCCAGGCCCCCGAGCAAGTGCCGGCCATGGGCGAGGCGAGCGAAGACTTCCGCTTCAGCGCAGCGGTGGCCGGATTTGGCCTCAAGCTGCGCGACAGTGATACGGTGGCCGACTGGAGCTGGTCCCGCCTGCGTCGTCTGGCCAGCGGAGCGACCGCGGGTGAGAACGAACGTGAAGACTTCGTGCAGCTGATCGACGAGGCAAGCGAACTCAAGCGCTCAGCCGAATAAAGAAGGAGCTTCCCCCCAAGTGCGGCGTCGGGTGCGGTTGATCCCGCCCCGGCGCTTTTTCGTGTCGCTAGACCAACTGCTGATCCAGCACGAGGGTGCCGATCAGGCCGATCTGGAGCAGGCCCACCAGGAGCAACGCCAAGGCGATCCACACCCGCATGCGTACGCTTTTGTGCAGAAACATGACCGTGAACAGCGCGAGCCCGAGCCCGACCAGGCCCCAGTTGAGACCGTCGAAACTGGCCTCGAACAATGCCTCGTCCAACGCAAACGCCCAGGTCGGCGAAAGCATCAGCACGACGGCGAGCAACCGCAGTCCCAATTCCATACCCGATTAAGCGCATAAAGTCGGCCAATATGGTGCGCTAACCGGAAATGCTTTCCTTTGGTATAGCCGTATCCTAGCTTACAAACGCGCTTATGAGCCCCTCTCCCGAAGCTTCTTCCTCCGTCGCCGGCCACCGGACACGCTTGCGCAAGCGCTTCAGTCAGACGGGTTTTGCCGGGTTTGCCCCCCATGAGGTAGTCGAATTGCTGCTCACGCTCGCCATCCCGCGACGCGACGTGAAGCCGCTCGCCAAACAGCTGATCCAGCGGTTTGGCTCATTGCGCGGGGTATTGGATGCCGATCCGCGCGACTTGCAGGAGGTCGAGGGTATGGGCGAAGCCAGCGCGATGGTCTTTCGCATTGTGCGCCAATCCGCCGACCTGTATCTCGAGCAGGGGCTCGAGCGCGGCGAGCTCTTCCAGAGCCTGCAGGAGATCGAGACGTTTTACCGCCACCGCCTGGGCGGACTCCCCATCGAAGTCTTTGAAGTGGCCTACCTGGACCATGCAAACCGCCTACTGCCCCAAGCGTTCGACCGGGTAGAGGAGGGTGACTTCGACAGCGTCTACATCTACCCCCGCCGCATCATCGAGACGGCTTTGCGCAAGAAGGCGAGCGGCATCCTGCTGGTGCACAACCACCCGACCGGTCGCGCCCAGCCCTCCGCCGCCGACCGCCAGTTGACCCAACAGCTCAACGCCGCCGCCAAGCCGCTGGAGCTGCGCATCGTCGACCACCTCATCATCGGCTCCGACGACACCTATTCCTTCCGCCGCGCCGGCCTGCTGTAAGCCGCCTGTCCATCGATAGCGCCCGTTGATCAAAAGCGGCGTAACCACAACCCTGCCCCGCCGTATACTATAGGTATGCGATGGATGCCCGTCTTGCCTCTCCTCATGGTAGCGGGGGTCGCGGCCCTCGCCACCGCCTGCAGTTCAACCGCCTCCGAACGCCCGGCCCCCGAACTGGCGGACCACGTCGACTTGCCTCGCTTCATGGGGCGCTGGTACGTGCTGGCCCATACCCCGACGCGTCTCGACCAAGAGCCGTACAATGCCACGGAGACTTACACGCTCGAGGCCGACGGCGACATCGAGACGGCCTACGAGTTCTTCGATGGGAGCTTCGATGGCGATTACGCCGACTTTTACCCCACCGGCCACGTCTACAACGCGGAGACGAATGCCGAGTGGCGCATGACCTTCTTTTGGGTCTTCGCCCAGCCCTACCTCATCCTCTACGTCGACCCGAACTACCAGTACACCGTCATCGGCCATCCGAATCGTGAGATGATGTGGATCATGGCGCGGCAGCCGCAAATCCCGGACGCCCAATACGAGGCGCTCGAGCAAGTGCTACGCGACCGTGATTACGACCTCGAAAAGCTCCGCCGCGTGCCCCAGCAACCCGACGGCGACCGCCGCCCCTTCCCGGAGTGAGTAAAGGGAAGGATATACCTAATCACCTACACGCAAATACGCAAAAACGCCTCCTGCAACGGCTTCAGGATTGATCCGTCGATCAAGCGTCGCCAAATATCCGCCATTTTTCACCGCCAAAGATAGCAGATAATAATCAGTCAGAGCTTTTGACCCTGGAACAACCGGATATTCCTGGATGTTGAGCAAAGATATGTCATCTGCCCAAAATGTATGGTCGGTATCTTCAGCCAAAAGGCTCAGCAGCTCTCTGGCGGTTCCAGTTGAGCCGACTCCTCCAGGATAATTGACATTGCCGACAATCCGAACGAAGCCGTTTTCCGTAATTGGGCACGTAGCCCAACCTGAGGCCTTCGCTGATGCGAACCAACCGTTCACCTTTTCATGTTCCACATGAAAAGGGTCTAACAACGCGATGAGAATATTAACATCCAGCAGATACACCTCGGACCCGCTAGATGCCTTCTTTATCGATCAGTTCGTAAACCTCAGCCGAAGATATTTTTTGTTGGCCCCGGCGTTTTAACCGCGGCAATCCGAAGGGACCCATTTCGATGAAATCGGAATGCTCGATATTCCCGGAACGATTCTGATCTGCCTGAAGCTCACGGCGCAACCCATTCTCGACCACAGCCTTTAAGGTCGTCTTTCGTTTGACCGCAAATCGCTTGGCTTCGATCAAGAGATCGTCGGCTATATTGAGCGTTGTTTTCATCGTCGGAAACTTAAAATACACCCGAACCGAGGGAGGTCAAACCTCCCCCTTCCTACACCGCGCGGCCGAGACCGCCGATGTTGGTGAAGCGGCTGCCCTTGAGCGGGAAGACCGGCTTGCCGAGGCGCTTGCTGGCTTCCTGTTCCACGACCATGGCAAACTCGTAGTCCTGCCCCATCGCCTGCAGGATGCTGCTCTTGTGGATGAGCAGGCAGATGCAGCCCTCGATGCTCACCACCGAGGCGGTCGGCAAGGAGTTGAGCAGGATGCCGAGCTCGCCGAAGAATTCACCGTGGCTCAGCTTGCCGATGCGGCGACGACCTTTGAAGACGTCGAAGCGGCCCTGCAGCAGGATGTAGAAGTAGAAGTTGTCGCCCCCCTCCTTGATGACCGTCTCGTTCTGGTTGTACTGGACGATCTTGGCGTGGCCCGCGAGGAAATCGAGCGTCTCTGCGGACAGGTCTTGGGTCAGCGACAGGCGCTTGAGGTAGTTCTCGCGGATCAGGATGCGCTCGAGGTGGTTCCACCCGAGGATCGGCATGATGCGCTTCTTGAACTCTTCCATCATAAACGACACGCAATAGACGGGTGCCACGGCCTTGATGGTCGTGTGTCCCTCGGTGCCATACATGATGGAAATCTGGTCGATGATCGTATTCGGCCCCTGGTTCGGCACGGGGATCTTGCGTCCGGTCTGGAAGCGTTTGACGATCTCGACCTCGCCGGAGCAGATGTAGAGAGCCCGGTCGATGAGGCCTTCGCCCTCGAAAATGGTCTCGCCTTTGTCGAAGCGTTCGAAGCCGAGCATGCCCTGGAAGCGGTGCAGCCCGAGCAGGGATGTGTTGTTGAACAGCGTCGTCTGGTGCAGCAGTTCCAGCTCGAGTTCTTCCGTGCCCGCACGGATCTGCGAGGCGAGCTCGTCCAGCGCCACCTTTTCGGGGTTCGGGCCGGGCTTGACCGGCTTGGGCTGCGCGGCAATGGACTTCTCGCGCTTCTTGGCCTTGAAATAGGCCTCCGTCACGATGCCCGAAGCCGTCACGACGCCGGCCGCCACGGTGAAGATCGCGGCCAGTGCGGCCGTCCGCCGCCAATCGCGATCGGCGAAAATGGGGTCGAGGAAGGTCGAATCCGTGATGCGATAGCACATGTAGAGCACGCCGCCGGCGAGGGCCAGCCAGACGAGGCAATACACAAATGCACCCAACAGATACCGCATCGAGAGGTTCTGCTTGAAATTGTAGACGCTGCGCTTCCACGTCTGGTTGCCGACAAAGTCCTGGTGCTCGTGCACGGAAAGCTCCTTGTGCGCGAACTTGGAACGCAGCAATACGCGGATGGCGGAGCCCTTGACCGGCAACATCTGCAGCAGGATGCCTCCCATCAGCACCATGGCCGCCGATGGATAGGCGAAGCTGACGACCCCTAGCGCCAGGAACAACGGGGCCATCTGGATCAGCGCCGCATCGGCCTCGACCCGGGTGCCCGCCGTCTGCAAGTCCCGCAAATCGACATGGAAGTGCGGGAACAGCGAGAAGAAATTGAAACGGGGGCGGTAGATCTCGCGCTCGTGCCAGTTGGCCAGCGAGGCGCCCAGCACGTAGCCCAGGCTCACCGCGACGCACATCAGGACATAGCCGATCAGCAAGGATTGCGCGGTGGGCACGAAGATCGCCAAATCTTCCCGCTGGCTCTGGAACAGCCAGGAACCCAGCCCCACCAGAATGCAGAAAAACGAGCCCAGCGAAGCAAACTCCGAGCGCAGCGTCGGGCCCCAGTTGATGATCGAGTGGGTCGGCTCTTCCTCGCCCGGCTCCAGCAGGATGTAGGATTTGCGCGCCTGCAGGATCAACTCATAGAGATCGTCCAGGCGCGGGCAGAGCCGGTCTTCAATCAGCAAGGGGAACAGATCCTTCAGCTTCATCGGCTTGCGGAACGACAACAGGATCTTGGCCAGCGTCCGATTTACCGTGAGGTAGGTCTTGCTCTTGCGGTTCTTGAAAACGATCTGATCATCGCTGATCTGATGCATCTCCATGAACGACGTTAGTTCCAGGGGTGTATCCAAAACGTAATCGCCTTGGTCGACGACCGGTGGCGGCGTTTCTTCAGCCGGAACGGAATTGGCAACGGGTTCAGCAGTAGCCGTCATAACGCGGGTAAGGACAAGCGAACAGGGCGTTCAGCATGTGATCGCGTCCCCTATCTAGCAAGGTAAAAGCTGAGGCAAGGTGTAAGCATTACACCCCTGTTCCTCTAGGTTTTTTCTATATTATCGACCTCAGCGGCCTCAGCTTAACCGCCCACCACAGCCTGCAGCTCATTGCTGGGCGAGCTGGCTGGAGAGATGACGGCTTGGGTTCTCCGGCGCGTTCTCCGCCTCCTTGCCGATCCGCGACAGGCGGACCTCCAGCTTTTCGCCCCGGGGCAACTCGAACGTGTGCTGTCCACGGGAGGTCTCGAGCACGCCGCTGTGCCGCTTGCCCGGCATGCAGTGCAGGGAGATCGTGAGATCGTGCGACGGCAGGTGCAGGACCCAGTCGGAGTCTTCCGCCGAGCTGGGGAAGCGGGGGTGCAGGGTCAGCCGATCGTCGTCGATCTCCACCCCGAAGAGCACCTCGATCACCATGCGGTTGACGAGCCCCGTCCAGCCGACGAACGCCCGCTGGGGACCTTTGCCCAGGGTCAGCGCCTTGTGCCAGTTACCCTGCTTGCGCTTCAGGTCCTGCGTGTGCAGCAGCTCGGGATCGTAAAATTCGTAGACGCGGCGCTCGGTGTGGAAGACGAGGTAGACGTGCTTGCACAGGCGATAGGCCAGTTTGCCGGCCAACTCGTGATAGCCGTAGCGCAGCAGGCCCTGAATGCCGCCGTAGGCGACGTTGATCCACACGGGGCCGCGCCACATGTCTTTCTCGAACGAGCTGTCGCCGCGCACGACGGAGGGGAACGGCATGGGCGTGCCGAAGCCGTCGCGGCGCTGGATCCACTCCACCAGGCATTGCGCCCGTTCCGCATCGGGCACGCCGGCCCAGAGGGGCATCAGCGAGGCGATGGTGGGACACTTGACGAAGTCGCCGGTGTCGAGGTCGATGTCGTAATACAGGTGGGTCTCCGGGTCCCACAGGTGTTCGTTGATCAAGCGCGCCAGTTGGTCCCGCTCTTCCTGCCACTGCGCTGCTTCGTCGGTCAGCCCCAGGTGCTGGGCCATCGCGGCGAGCGACTCCAGCTGCAGGACCACGTAGGCCGACATGTCGGGGGCAGCTTGTCGACGCGTATCCAGCAGCCGGCTCTCGTCGGTATTGCTGAAACGCGGCGCGTTTTCCACGCCGGATTCGTAGGCGTGCTCCCAGAAATACAAGCCATTGGGGTGACGTCGGTTTTCGACCAGCCACCGCTGGTAGGCGTCGAGGATGGGGTAGACTTCCTTGAAAAACGCCACCTGCTCCTCGTCCGGCAGATCCTTGGCGACCTCCACCGCGGCCCAACCGATCAGCGGCGGCTGAGTGTAGCGTGAAGCCACAAAATCGGCCACCACGTGCTGCAGGCGGTCGCCGTCGCGCACCTCCATCACCGCGCGCAGGGCATCCAGCCCCACCGTCGGGTCCCAGTCCTGCCAGACGCGCGCGATGAACGCCGAGTCCCACAGGTAGATCCCGCGAAAGGCCGGGCCGGGACGCACGTGACGCACCCCGGCCAGCATGTCCGGGTTCTGAAGGTTGCTGAAAAGGTAGGCGTAGACGGCCGCGAAGCCCTCGTCGAAGGCTTTGGACTCCGAGAGCCCCTCGACTTTCAAGGCGGGGGCCTGCCGCTGGATGCCCTTGCTCGCGAGCATGTCGGGCGGCAGGCGCACGGGCTCGCGCCGAAAGCGGGCGGCCGAGAGGCGCGACCAGAAGGCGAGGTGCCAGCCATACTCGAGCATGCTGAACAGCCGCAGCCCGAAACGGGCTACCCCGCCGGTTTTGACGCGGGCCTTGGCGAATGCGCGCCGCAACACTCCTACTCCGTCTGGCTCTTGAGACATAAAAGGGATCGCTGGCCCAGCGTATTTCTACCGGGCCTACCCTTCATTATAACGGGAGCCGCGCCAATCTCCAGTTCTACCTCCAATAAGCAAAAAGGCGCCCCGCCGGACGCCTTTGCTAAAGATCGGTGGGAAAACCGTGGGGCCTACTTCTGGGCGAGGCGGCCCAGCAGGTCGTAAACGCGGTTGACCATCGAGCGCGGATCTTCGACGAAGCCGGCGGCGGCCATGCTGTTGTCGTAGATCTGGTCGGCAATCATGCCGGCGAGGTCGACATCCTCCTGACGCAGGCGGTGCAACTGCTTGATCAGCGGGTGACGCGGGTTCACATCCAGCTGGATCTGCATCGCCGGCAGGGACTCGTCGCCCTGGGTCTGGCGCAGCACGCGGCGCAGGTTGGGCGAGATGAAGCTGTCGGTGTTCAACGCGGCGGCCGGGCTGCCCACGAGGCGCTTGGAGGTCTTCACTTCCTTCACCTTCTCGCCGAGGCGCTCCTGCATCCACTGGGTCAGCTCATTGGCTTCCTCTTCGGACAGCGGCTCGCCCTCGGCCTGATTGCTGACGTCTTCGAGCGCAGCCTCGGAGCTGTCGGCGGAGAGCAGCTTCTTTTCGCTGTAGGTGCCGAGGCGGCCCAACACAAACTCGTCGATCGGCTCGTAGAGGAAGAGCACTTCGATGCCTTGCGCCTTGAAGGCCTCAAGATACGGGCCCTGCTCGATGGACGTGCGGCTCGGCCCCTGCAGGTAATAGATCGTGTCCTGCCCGTCCTTCATGCGGCTGACGTAGTCGTCCAGGCTCGTCATCTTGCCGGCTTCGGTGATGCTGCTCTCGAAGCGCAGAAGCTTGGCCAGCTTGTCCTTGTGGGTAAAGTCGTTGGAGACGCCTTCCTTGATGAACTGGCCGAAGGTCTCGTAAAACTTCGCGTAGTCGTCCGGGTTCTTCTTTTCCTCGTCGGTGAGGAACTTGATGAAGCGGTTGGTGATGACCTTGCTGATCTTCTGCACCAGTGCGCTGTCCTGCATCGACTCCCGGGAGATGTTGAGCGGCAGGTCCGCACTGTCGACCACCCCCTTGACGAAGCGCATCCACTCGGGCAGCAGGCCGTCGGGCTTGGAGTCGATCAGCACCTTCTTGCAGTAGAGGCTGACGCTGGGCTCGAACTTGCCGAAGCCGAAGCGCTCGAGGTTTTCCTGCGGCACGAAGAGCAGGGTGTTGATCGCGATAGGCGCATCGGCGCTGAAGTGCAACGTGTAGCGCGGCTCGTCGAAGGCGTTGGCCTGGAACTTGTAGAACTCCTTGTATTCGTCCTCGGTGACTTCGCTCTTGTTGCGCATCCACAGGGCCTCGACCTTGTTGACGCGCTCCTCGTTGAGCTTCACCGGGTGCTGCACGAAGCTGCTGTAGCGCTTCAGGATCTCTTCCACGCGGTCCTTTTGCGCAAACTCCTTCGCCTCTTCCTTCAGCTTCAGCACGATCTTGGCGCCGCGGGCCAGGGGCTCGGACGCTTCCTCGATCGTGTAGCTGCCGGTGCCGTCGCTGGTCCACACGAGGTTGCCGCCCTCTTCCTTGTAGGAGCGGGTGTAGACCTTCACCTCGTCGGCCACCATAAACGCGCTGTAGAAGCCTACGCCAAACTGGCCGATCAGCTGCGTGGCGTCGGCGCCCGTTTCCTTGGCCTCCTTCAACGCCTGGGCAAAGCTCTTGGAGCCGCTGTGCGCGATGGTGCCGAGGTTTTCCACCAACTCGTCGTGGGTCAGGCCCACGCCGTGGTCCTGGATGGTGATAGTGCCGGCCTCTTCGTCGGTGGCGACGTCGATTTCGAGCGGCAGGTCCGCGTCGTGGATCTGCTCGCCCTTCAGCTGGTGGTGGCGGAGCTTTTCGATCGAGTCTGCCGCGTTGGATACGAGCTCCCGGAGGAAGATTTCCCGGTCGGTGTAGAGGGAGTGAATTACGATGTCGAGGAGCTGCCGCACCTCGGCCTGAAACGTATGCGTTTCGGAAGCTTGGGTTGCCATGGATTCGTCTTGGGTGAGAAAGGTTTTTATCGCGCGAAACGGGAAAAATAAGGCGCAGGCCCGGAAAAATTCAAGACGCGAAACGCAACTGAGGCCGCATTGAGATGCCGGGCTGAAACGTCCAACGCGCGCGGAACCGATGGCACCTCTTCAAGGACGACCGGTGGTGTCGTCCGCGTGGCGGCCTCAATCACCGGCTACGCTATGACAAGCCTTCAGCTGGCGAAGTTCTCGCCCTAGGAGCGATCAGCAGGGCCACAGCGCGCTACCCGCATCCGCAATGCCTTGCCTTGCAACATAAAAGGGCTCGACCCCTTGTAGCGCGGGACTCAGTCATCCGGGCGACGCTCCCGCTCAATCCTGGTTGCCGAGACCCAGCGCGGTCTGGAAGTCCGGGATCTCGGCGTGGGGGTCGATGCCGAGGCGCTCGTAGCTGCCACTGTGGTATTCCTCGAGGAAGAGCGCAGCCGACCACGAGAAATTCTCAGCCCCTTGCCCCTCGCCGTTTTCGGGGTTGTAGTGCTCGCGGAAGCCACCCAGCACCGGCAACACGTAGATCGAGCGCAGCAAACGCTTCGAGAGCTCCTCGTGCTGCTCGTAGTCGATCAGGCCCCGGTAGATCAGCCAGTTGATATTGATCCAGAGCGGGCCGCGCCAGTAATTGCGGGCCTGGTAGCCGGGCTCGATGCGGCTGTAGCCTGCCGCGGCAAAACTGCGGTAGTGGCAGCTGCCCGAATAGGCCTTGCTCTCGATCTGTTCCGCGATCTGCCCCGCCTGCTCATCGGTGGGGATGCGCGCAAAGAGGGGTGTGAAACCGCCCAGCTCGTGCGTGTGGAGGCGCCGCCCCTGTTGCACGTCGTAGGGCAGAAAGGTCCGCAACTGGTCATCCCACAGCTTGCGACGCATCGCCTCGGCCGTCTTGTCCGCCCGCCCCTGATGGCCGTCGACGTCTTCCCCGATCATGCGGGCAATCTCGGCCAGATCCAACTCTGCCTGCACGAGCACCGTGTTGGACAACAAGTCTTGCACCAGAAAGGGGCACACGCGCTGCAACGAACGCTCGCGGTAGCCCTCGCGCTTGGCCTGTTCCGCGAGGAACATGTAAGCGTCGTATTCCGCATCGCTCGGTCGGCCCGCGCTCTTCCAGTCCGTGCAATCGGCGCGCTGGTATTGCGGCACGTCGATCGGCTTGAGATCGAAGCGCGACAGCAGCTGATCCCACACCGGGGAGTTGTCGCGCCCGCTCTCCCACGGGTGGCGGATGTAGATCAGCCCTTCGCCGATGGGGTCGCGCTCGCGGTAGAGGTAATCATGCCAGGCCCGCAGCTTGGGGTACATCTCGCGCAGGAAGTCGTCGCGCGCCGTCTCGTCGTCCCAATGCCGGGCCACATGCAGGGCCGCGCAGGCGTGGATGGGAGGCTGGATCAGCCCGCTCGTTTCCACGTCGTCCGGCGCATCGTCACTGCGAAACGCCGACTGCCAGAATTCCGGGCCTGGCGTGTAATCGGTGTTGTTCTTGGCAAAAACGATGTGCGGGCACATGCCGTTGGCCCACTGACCGCGAAAGTAGTTGCGCAACTCCTCGGCTCCACGCTCCGGCGCGGTACGGGCTCGGCCAATGGCGATAAACGCGCTGTCCCACGACCACGCATGTGGGTAGAGCCCTTGGGCCGGTAGCGTGTGCGTGCCCTGCCAGTTATCGTCCAAGATGCGTTGCGCGCCCTCCGCCGCTTCCGCCAAAGAGTGGTATTCCAGTTCCAAAGGCATAAGTCGTTGCCTGAGGATACGGTAAGGAAGACGAGGGGTCAAATGAGCGGAGCTACCGGAGGCGATGGGCGCAGCAGCCGATCGAGAACAGCGAGGACAACCCGCCAAAAAAATTACGGCGGCCGTCAGAGACGCGTCTTACCCGACGCCTTTTCGATGGCGAAGCCGTCTTGCGGAGCGTCTACCTCCACTCCCAACGGAGATGCCCTCACAAATCCTAATAATTAACAACATGTAGTTAACTTCAGATACGCATAATCCTTCACCGGCGTTCTACTGTTTGAACCTGGCGCCATTTGAGCGAGTTTTATTGCGAAAGCATGCTGAAGTCGCTCGCAAGACCCGGGACAGTAAAACGTACCCCTCCCCTAAACCCCGGATCAAGCGGCTAAACTCCAAATATATAGCATGAAGGATTACACTACGATCACCTCCGCGCTGCGGCGCATCCTACCCGAGGGACTACTCCTCGCCGGCATTGTCGGCCTCTCTGCCACCGCGCTGCAGGCGCAAACCACCATCACCAGCAACCAGACCGGCACGCACAACGGCTACTTCTATACCTATTGGAAGGATACCGGCTCCGCCACGATGACCCTTGGGTCGGGTGGCAACTACAGCGTGTCCTGGAACCTCGGCACCGGCAACTTCGTCGGTGGCAAGGGCTGGAACACGGGCTCCTCCTATCGCACGATCGGCTACAACGCCGGCGCCTGGCAGCCCAACGGCAACGCCTACCTCACCCTCTACGGCTGGACGACCAATCCCCTGGTCGAATACTACGTCGTGGACAGCTGGGGCAGCTGGCAACCGCCGGGTGGCACCGCGCAGGGCACCGTCTACACCGACGGGGGCGCCTACAACCTGTATCGCACCCAGCGCGTGAACAAGCCATCCATCGTCGGTACCGCCACGTTTTACCAGTATTGGAGCGTGCGCACGTCGAAGCGGCCCACCGGCAACAACGTGGCCATCACGTTCAACAACCACGTGAACGCCTGGGCCAACAACGGTTGGAACCTCGGTAGCCACAGCTATCAGGTGATGGCCACGGAAGGCTTCCAAAGCAGCGGCTACTCCAACCTCACGGTCTGGGAACAGTAGCCCCGACCGCCGAAGCGCCCCACAACTCGTAGTGCCGTAGATACCCGTAATCGCGGCATTTCCGCGGGCCTGCACCATCCTGTTTTGTCTCCCCTTGGGGTTGGTGCCGGCCCGCTCTTTTTACGCCTTGTGCGGAAATCCACCGAGGCGAATTACTCCACTTTATCCTCATCTTTTCACTAGCTTCACCTACATCCTATGAGAAGCCTTTACCTGCTCATCCTCCCCTTTATGATGACTTGTGCCTGCACCTATGGCCAAGACACGCACGATGCACCCATCGAACCGACCAAGGATCTGGTCTGGATCGCGGCAGATAACCCCGATCACCACCCACAGAAGCACGAAGAGAAAGATATAGACATAGAGGGTTTCTACATCGGCAAATACGAGGTCACCCAAAAGAGTTTTGCGGACATCATGGGCCACAACCCATCCGCCTTCAAAGGCGAAGACCGGCCGGTCGAGAGCGTCACGTGGTATGACGCCATCGAATACTGCAACCGCCGCAGCGAGGCCGAGGGATTAGAGCCCTACTACACCATCGAGCGCGGCGAAAACGACGCGGAACAGCAGGACTGGAAGGTAACGCCCCACCCTGAGGCCAACGGTTACCGCCTGCCCACTCAGGCCGAATGGGAATTCGCGGCCCGCGGCGGCCCCCAGAGCGAGGGCTACACCTACAGCGGCAGCGACGACGTCGACGACGTGGCCTGGTATTGGCAAAACTCTGGCGACGATCCCCTCGGCGGAGCCTGGAACTGGCCCGCGATCGAACGGAACCACGGCCGCACCCACCCTGTCGGCGCCAAGGAGCCCAACGAGCTCGGCCTCTACGACATGTCCGGCAACGTGCGCGAATGGTGCTGGGACGCCTACGAGGCCTCCGAAGGTCAGGCCACCAGCCCGTTCGGCCACCAACCCGGTGCCATCCGCGTGTGGAAAGGCGGCGGCTGGATCGGCGGCGACTTCTGCTGCGAACCCGCCTACACCGCCGGCTTCGAAGCCAACAACGCCTCCAACGATCAAGGCTTCCGCGTCGTCAGAGGCCGGTAGTGGGGGCGTTGACGTCTCGATGAATTTACGTCGCGCTACTGGTATGGACACCCGTACCGAACCGCTCTGCCGCCAGGCTCTGGCTTTGCCCAAAGAGGACCGGGCTTATCTGATTGAGCAACTCTTGGCGAGCGTTGAGCAGGGAAAGGAGCTCAGTCCTGCCTGGCAGGCCGAGATCGACCGCCGCTTGCACGACCTAGAAAGTGGTAAGGCCCAGCCCTTTCCGGCGGAAGAATTCCATGCCCGATTGCGTGAGAAACTCCAGAACTTAGCCTCCCACGATAATTATCCTTGGCACTCCGCGATCTAGACACATTTTTCAAGTGATGCCTCTTGATGCGCTTCCGCAGTTCATTCATCAGCATTACGAGTTGCATGAATGGCGTCACGCCTCGGCGATTCTGGAACGAGATTTTCCCGGTGAATGGGAGGACATTGTTGACGTCCTATCCCGTTTCCGTCTTTGCCAGTCCTATATCACTACACCGGGCGGTAGAAAATCGGCAGTATCCAATTGGATCGACTCGAGTTTGTTCGACAAAGGCTGGAGAGAGACGGACTTTAAAACCGCCGTGGTAGTAGACGACAGAAAAACAGATAGTCCAACTCATTCTGTTGATTGCTTCAAGAACAAGATCGCAGTAGAGATTGAATGGAACAATAAAGATCCATTTTATGATAGGGATTTAAACAACTTCCGACTACTTTTTGAACTAAGAGTCATTTCGGTTGGTGTGATAATCACACGCTGCGACCACCTTCAAAAAATCTTTGATAGCCTTGGAAGAGGCAAAAGCTACGGCTCTTCAACAACCCACATGAGCAAGCTTTTACCAAAAATAGAAGGTGGAGGGGGCGGAGGCTGTCCAGTTTTAGTATTTGGAATAAAGGAGTCTCTGTATGACACAAATTGTTAACATTACTACACCTTGCCCTTCAGATGATCTGCTTATAAAGGCAAATCACAGACGGTATACTACAATTTTAGCGGATCCTCCTTGGCAGTTCCAAAACCGAACGGGCAAAATGGCACCTGAACACAAGCGGCTCCTCCGTTACCCAACGATGGATCTGCAAGAGATTATCGAGCTACCAATACCTAAGCTAGCAGCCGCCAAGTCACACCTTTATCTTTGGGTTCCAAATGCCTTACTCCACGAAGGATTGAAAGTGATGGAGGCGTGGGGATTTACCTACAAGAGCAATCTCGTATGGTATAAGGTCAGAAAAGACGGTGGACCTGATGGACGCGGTGTAGGATTTTATTTTCGTAATGTCACGGAGTTAGTACTGTTTGGAGTTCGAGGTAAGATGCGAACACTGCCTCCTGGGCGAAGCCAAGTAAATATCTTAAGCACGCGAAAGCGAGAGCACTCTAGAAAGCCTGACGAACTCTATGAACTTATTGAATCGTGCTCTCCTGGTCCATATTTGGAGTTGTTTGCACGCTTCTCACGCCCCGGTTGGGATCAATGGGGCAACGAAGACGTGGAGAAAAATTCTTTTAACGGTGTAGCTCAAAGAAATGCTCATAAAAACCCTGAGACCAAACCATATAATCTGCCTCTAAGCTATAAATGGGGCTGACCCCCTTTCTCACTCTCCGCCGCCCGGGTCAACGAGGCGGGCGCTGACGAAGATGAGCAAATTACGCTTCTGTGTCGACTCTCCTTCGGAACGAAAGAGGCGGCCGACGAGGGGGATGTCGCCGAGCAGGGGCACCTTGTCTTCGATCTTGACGGCCTGCTCGCGCGTCAGGCCGCCCATGACGACGGTGGCGCCGTCCCAGATGGTGACCTCGGTCTTGACCTTGCGCACGCTGAAAATCGGTTGGTAAAAGCCGCTGGGCACGGTGACCGTGTTGCCGCTGGAGAGCGCGACGCTGGTGCCCCCGTATTCGACAAAGCCTTCGAATTCGGTCACTTGCGGCTCGAGCAGCAGGCTGATGCTGTCGTCCTCTTCCACCGTGGGCGTGACCGCCATTTCGACGCCGACGTTGCGGGTCGTGAAGTCGCGCGGGGTGCCGGTGGTGATGGCCACGCCCGCGCTGCCCGCATCGGAATCGCCCCGCCCCACCTGTGCATCGAGGTCGCCAAAGTTCTGCGGGTAACGCAGCTCCTGGGCCACGACGATCTCCGCCGTTTTGCCGGAAAGCACGGTCACCTTGGGCGCGCTCAGCAAGTCGTTACCCGTCTGGCGCTCAAGCGCACGGATCAGCAGCTGCACCTGCGCCCCGCCGAGCACGCCCGAGACATCCGCCAGCGGCTGACTGACCTCCGAGCCCAGATCGATCTCGCGGGCCAGTTGCGGCGCATCTTGCGGCACCGAGAGTTCACCCGTCGCCCCGGCCGATGGGCCCGTGATACGCAGCGCGTTGCCGGCCGAAGAGGGGCTGAGGGACTGCGACAGCCGCCGGTTGGCCGACTGGTAGGTGTCGGCGCCGCTGTTGACCTGCCAGTTAAAGCCCAACTCGTCCATCTGCCCCTGCTGCACCTCGATGAAGCGCGCCTCGATTTCGACCTGCTTCACCTCGCGGTAACGGCGCAGGAGATTGCGCACACGCTCGAGGTTGCGCGGCGTCTGCGTGACGATCATCTGCCCGTCGGCCAGCGCGAGGTTCGCTCCATCGACGCCTTCGAAGGGCACGCCCGCCCGCTGGAGAAACGCCTGCAGCGCCGCCTCCTGTTCGCGTAACCGGCGCGAGGGCGCGCTCGCATCGCCCGTCGGCGCCGGGGCAAAGGGGTCGATCGGCTCACCCGCCAGCTCGCTTTCCGGCACGCCGATCAGGCGGATCAGCGTCGACCGGTTGAGGGGGAAGAATGCGGTCTCGAGGTTTGTGCCCGGCCCCACGCGCGGCCGCACCACCACCGCATCGGGCTGCACGTCGTATTCGTAGCCCACGCTGCCCGCCGCGAGGTCCAGCACCCGGGCCAGTGACAGCCCGCGCAGGGTGATCGTCACCTCCGGATCGTCGCCCCCGGGGTCCATCAACACGAGGTTCACCCCGCCCGCCGGGTCAAAGTCCTCGCTCATGGTCGAGAGCGTATCCAGCACGCGACTCAGCGGCATGGCGGTAAAGTTGACCCGCGGCAGGGTGATCGTGTCCAACCGCTCGCGCAGGGCTTTGGTCTCGGGCGTAGGGCGCGGCTCTGCCAGGCGCTGCTCGCTTTGGGGCCACTGCCAGGAGTCCTCCACCCGGTCCAGCAAACGCGCCCGCGTCGACCAACGCGCGCCATCCGCCGCCGGCACCACCTCGACCGGCGGCTCCGGTTCGGGCGCGGGGGTGGCGACCGGCATGGGCGAAGACCGGGGCGTCGAACGCACCTCGGGCCCCGAAGGCTCCAGCTGCCGGCTCTCCAGCTCCACGAGGTTGAGCAGGTCTGCCTGCTTGCCCGCCTCGACATCCGCCAGCATTGTCTGGACGCGCGGGTCGTCGGGGGCCAGCTCCTGCAATTTAGTCAGGTGCAGCTCGGCGGCCTCCCAATCCCCTTCGTGTTGGGCCTGAAGCGCCAAGGCCATGCGGTCGACGGGCGTCACCGTCGTCTCCGCCCGCAACATGAGAGTCGATAAAAGAAGGGTCGTCAGCAGCAAATAACGCATCGAAAAACAAAAAGGTCAGCGGTCGGCTCCGGCAGCCGGAGGAGCGAGGGAAAGGGTTTGGGTGGCCGTCTGGCCGTCGTGGTTCCAGCGCAGCGTGGCGTCCGTCTCGGTGGCCGCGTCCAGCGCGACCTCCCAGTCGCCCACGGACGCAAGTTCCCCCGGCGTCAACGTCAGCGGGCCGTGCGGCGTCTGCAGGGTCACGCGGCGGCGAGAGGTCCTCACGGAGCGCCCTTGCGGCAAGGTATAGGCCTGCTCGCTGCGCCGGTCGTAAATCACCAGGCCTTGCGGCCCCACCCCGCGCAGCTCGATCTGCCAGTCCGCGACATTTTCCTCTGGCGCCAGCACGCGCACCGCCTGCGTCTCGGCGTTGAACACCACCACGGCGGCGTCCCCGTCCGCCCGCGTCACGGCAGCCTCCCAACGCAGGCGAAAGGCCGGGGCCTCGATCGCCAGCAGTTGCACCTCCGGCCAGGCCAACGTCGCCGCCGGAGGGTGCACTTCCGCGAGATGTCCGTCCGCCCAAACCAGTTCCGGCGCGTCAAAGAGGCGAAAAGCGCCAGCTTCACGCAACGCGATCCGGGGCACGATCGGCAACGGTTTCACCTCGAAATGGACCTCCACCTCCGTCCACGGACCTCCCGCAGAGGGCGCCAGCGGACGCGCGCTCCATGCCAGCAACACCACCCCGGCGGCCACCAAGGGAATCACCTGCCACAGGCGCGGCTTCACGGGGCCTCCTCCGGGAACAAGGTCAGCCACGTGACCACAAATTCCGACCGTCCCGGCTCCAACTGCGGCGGCTCGGGATCAACCGGCTGCACCTCCAGGTCGACCAGCGCCGTAGGCACCGGGGCGGTGGCCAGCGCCAAGGCCAGACGGCCGAGATCGGGCGTCTCTCCCGTAAACCGCGCCTGCCAAAGAAAGGTGCGCAATGGCTGCTCAGGCCGCGACGGCAAGCTTTCCACACTCAACTCAGGCACCACCGGCAGGGCTTGCCATACGCGCGGGTACAGCACCTCCGCTTCGGCCAGCCAGGCCTTTCGCACCGCCCGCTGGCGACTCTCCGGCAGCCCCCAATCCCCGGGCACCGACGCACCTTGCCGCTCGAGCTGCGCCCGCCAAGTGCGCTGCACCTGTAGCCAGCGGATCTCCCAGTCACCGCTGGGCGGCTCGACTTGGGGATACCACGCCTCGGCCTGCTCGATGGAGGCCAGGTTCTCGCGATTATCCAACCACGCCCGCGTGATCCTCAGGTGATGGTTGGCCGCAGCGATACGATACCGTTGAATCTTGCAGTCCGTGCGCTCGCGCAACGTGACGGCCAGCAGCGCGCCCCACAAGACAGCAAACACCACGACGGCCGTCAGGGTGACCGGAAGCCGGCGAATCATGGTGCCCCCTCCAGTTGCACGGTAAAGGCGAGGCGCGCGGGCTGACGGGCGTCCAATTCGACCGAGGCCACCGGCAAACGCGCGCGCAGGCGGTCGATCAGGGCCTGCATTCGCTGCGCCAGGGCGGCGTCCTCCCCGGCATCGCGCTGGATGCGGCTCCACATCTGCCCCTGGAAGCGATAGCCACCGCCGGGCTCAGCTTGCCAGTGCGTCAGGTGCACGTCGTCGAAGTCGGCCAACGCGGCGTCGAGCTCCGCCAGCACAGCCTGCAACCGCTGCTGCTGCTGCAGTGCCCCGCCAAAGGACCGCAGCAGCCGGTCCCGCTCCATCTCGCGCTGCCGCAACTGGGCGCTTTCGGCCTCCACGGCGTCCAATTCCGGCTGCGTTGCCTGCCACAAGCGGTCCGCCGCCCGGCGATTTTGAACCCATCCCCACAGGATCGCCCCCTGACACAGTGCAAAGGCCAGCAAGACACCCGCGGCCATGCGCAACGGCCAGCGCCAGACCTGCGTCCGGTAGGCTGCACGCGACTCAGGGCTCCGCCAGTCGGTCGTTGCCGCAGCGCCGTCCAAATCACTCAGATCGTGTGCTTTCAGGGGGATCTCATCAGGCGCATCCGGGTTGAGCTGCCGACGAAAAAAGGCGATGCGTTCGGCTTCGGTCGCAGGGGTGGCGTTTTCCCAGCGCACCCCGTTTGCATCCACCGCAAGCAGCAGGGTCCAATCCAGCGCCACACTGCGGGCGACCACGACCTGCGTAGTGGCCTTGCCCGGCAGAAACCGCGCCGCCAGCGGTTCGATGCGCTCGACCCAGACGCCGCACGCCGTCAACCCATCGCGTAGGCGTTCCAACCCATCGCGCCGTGTGATCAGCAGCCACGGCCCGCGACGGCTCCAGTGCAACTGCTCGGCCGGCAAGGGCAGCAACTCCGCCGGCGGCTGGCGTTCGCCCCGGCTGGGCTGCCAACGCACGACCATCAGCGAACGCGGCGCCAGCCACACGCCGACCCGATCCCCCCGCGCCACGTGTGCACGGAGCAACTCCAGCGCGCGCGCAGCAGGATCGGCCTCGTCTTCCCAAGCGACTTGCTCGCGCACATCACCGCCCGTCAGGACCACCCGCTGCGGACCGATCCACAACTGCCACGTGCGGGGTCTGCCGCTCACTTTCTTCACCGCGCCGCCTCCAGAAAGGCAGGCCACTGCGCCCAACGCGGATCCTCCGGCGTATAAAAGGGCGTCGCCTCCACCGGCAACAGCCAGCGATCTTCGGCCACCGTCCGCGCCGCGACACGCGTCACAAATGCCTGCGCCGCCACCCGCTCTCGCAACGCCTCCGCATACATCGTCGGCGCTACCGGCACCGCTTCGTCGCCCACCCACAGTTGCACCCGCCACGCCTCGGGCTCCCGATCCAGTGACCATGCTGCGACCACGCCCGGCGGCACCAGCAGGCTCACCGCGACGTCCGTCTCCGGCACCGGCGGCGTAAAGACCACCTCGCGCACCGCCAACCAAGGCCCCGCGTCCCGCCGCGCCTGCCATTCGCCGCTAAAGCGCAACCGCCACGGCACGAGTTCCGTCGCGCCGCTCACCCGGCGTGCCTGAATTCGCACGACCACTTCAAGCCATTGCGCCCGTTGGCCCACCGGCGCCCGCTGCTCGAAGTCCACCCCCAGAACCTGGGGCATCACTGCCGCGAATACGGGCACACTACACAGCCACAGCCATGCAGCAGCCATAAAGCCGCGACCCCAGAAAAACCAGCGCATCCACCTTAGGCAACTCAGCCCATCGGCGTTGGCAACGCTGAATTGCCCATCGCTAGCGTTTTTCTTGGGGAAATGGGGATTGTTCAGGAAGCCGAACGTAGCGCCCCCAGCCCTAACTCGCGCGGGAGCTTGCATTTAGGCGTCAGCTGTCCTACAGACCCCCATGGCCTTTTCGGATCGCTCGGCTGTCCGTGAACTGCAGCCCGCCGATTTGCGCGGGATCCTCAAGTACGTGCCCCAATGGCGCGGGCATGTGTTTATCGTCGCGATCGACGGTGCGGTGATCGAAGACGACAATCTGCACCACCTCGTGATGGAGCTGGCGGTGATGCACAACCTGGGCATCCGTTTGATCGTGACCCACGGCCTCGGCGATCCGCTGCGGCGCGAGGCGGCCGAACAGGGCGTGCAGATCAGCGACTTTCGCGGCGAAGGACCGACCGACGATGCGACGCTGGACCTGGCCGTGGAGGTCGCGGGGCTGCTGACCCACCGCCTGATGCGCGGGTTGACCCAAAACGGCCTGCGTTGCGCCACCCCCAATGCCGTAAGGGCGACCGAACGGGGCATGATCAAGGGCGTCGACCAGATAAATTCCGGCAAGGTGGACCGCATCGACCGGCAGATGTTGCGCACCTTGATCGACAACGACATCGTGCCCGTGCTCAGCCCGATCGCCTTCGACCGCGACGGCTGGCCCTATCGGCTCAACTCCGATCACCTCGCCTCCGCCCTGGCACTCGAGTTCCAGGCCAGCAAGCTGATCTTCCTCACCCTCAATCAGGGGCTGACCGTGCGCGGCGAGTTCCAGCTCAACGTGTCCGTGCAGGAGGTGCGCAAGCTGCTCGACGAAGACCCGAGCGCGATCGACGAAGCGGTGCGCAGCAAGGCGATGCACGCGGTCAAGACGATCGAGGCCGGCACCCCGCGCGCCCACCTGATCGATGCGCGCATCCCAGACGGCTTGCTGACGGAAATCTTCTCCAAGGTGGGCATCGGTTCGATGATCCACGCCAACCCCTATGCGCAGATCCGCGTGGCCACGAGCAGCGACGTGGACTCGATCCACCGCCTGACCCTCGTCGGCGTAAAGGAGGAGAGCCTGCGCCCGCGTTCGCGCGACGAGCTGGAAGACCACGTCGAGCAATACCGCGTCTACGAGATCGACGAGAGCATCATCGGCTGCTGCCGCCTGATCCCGCTCGAAGACGGCCAGAGCGCGGAAATCGCCAGCGTCTTCGTGCACCCGATCTATCAGGGGCGCAACATCGGCCGCTCCATGGTCGAATACGCGACCGAAGAGGCGCGCAAGGCCGGGCTCGCCCGCGTCTACGCCCTCAGTACCCAGACCTCAGCCTATTTCACCAAGGTGCTGGGCTTTGCCGAGACCGAACCGGAGGAAGTGCTCGAAAGCCTGCGCTCCCGCACCGCCGACACCACCCGCCGCAGCCGCGTGCTGGTCAAGCACCTCACAAAAAGCAACAGCGAAAAGAAGCGAGAATCGGAAACGCTTTAGCCTCTCGACCGCCGCCGGCGGTCGACTTAAATTGTCAGCGCCACCGGCACAGGATGACGGCCACCCGCGGAGGGCCGGTAAATAGCCATTTCACATCCATATGAATACCAAGCATTAAGCTTCTAACCTGGGTCTGTGGCACGTTGGAAGCACAAAGGCATTCCCATGAACGTGAATTTCGATGCGCCGGAATACAACCGCCAGCTGACCCTGCCGGACGGCAAGGTCTTGGGCTACCTGGAGATGGGGCCGACCGACGGCCAGCCCATCCTGTACATGCACGGTTGGCCGAGCTGCCGGCTGCAGATCCTGCATGCGCGCACAGAGGCCCACCGCCGCGGCCTGCGTATCATCGCGCCCGACCGGCCCGGGCTCGGCCTCAGCTCGCCACAGCCAGCGCGTACCATCCTCGATTTCCCGCCCCTGGTCGAGGCTCTGGCGGACCACCTGGGCCTCGAGCGCTTCAGCGTGCTTTGCGAATCCGGCGGCTGCCCCTATGCGCTCGCAACCGCCTATATGCTGCCCCACCGGGTCGACCGCGTTGCGGTGCTCTGCGGTGCGCCTCCGTTGAGCGAGTTCCCGGACTGGAGCGACCTGTTCCCGGTCTTTCGCCTGCTGCTGACCATTCGGCGCAAGGCACCGCAGTGGCAGTTGCGCATCTTGCAATTGGCAACCTGGTACTGCCAGTTGATGCCGGAAAAGTGGCTGGTAAAGGCGGTGCTGCCGGTCCTGCCCCGCCGCGATCGAGACGCCATGCGCGAGCCCAACGCCCTGCCTGTCTACGCCGCCATGGCGCAAGGGACTTACGGCAATGGGCCGGCGCCGGTACTACAGGACGGGGAATTATTCCTGCAAAACTGGGGCTTCCCCTATACCGCCCTTAGGCAACCCGTGCGATTCTGGCACGGGGCAAATGACAAGACCCTGCCCCCGGCCAAAACCCGGTGGCTGGCGGAGCAAATCCCCGGTGCAGGGTATGAGCTCGTAAAAAATGAAGGGCATTATTCACTGCCTATCTACAGCATTGCCCGAGCGTTTGACTGGATCTCCACCAACGGCCACACCCCTGAAGCTCAAAACGCCCAACTCCTAAGCGAAACCAGCTAGTAAAGTCCAATTAAACAAAGCCTTATCAAATAGAGATAGAGCAATATCAAACACTTCTTTTGCTTTATCTTGGCACGCTGTTTGGTATATGCTGAACCCTTATGGCTTCTGCTGCTCTTGAAATACCTTGGGAGGTGTTGCGCCGCAAAATCTGTGCGCTTCACCGGCACCTGCAACTGCAGGTGCTCGCCGCCAAGAGGGCTCAAGGCGGCGCCAGTCTCAGCGAGGTGGATCGCATCACCCGTGCTGACGTCATCTACCGGGTAGACCAGTTTTGCGAGGAGATCATCCTGCAATGGTTTCAGGAACACTGGCCGGCAGAATACCCGGTCGAGCTGGTGATGGAAGGGCTCGAAAAGCGCACGCCCACGACCTTTCCTCCCGGGCTCTCGCCCAGCCGCACGTTGATCAAATGCATTATCGACCCGGTCGACGGCACCCGCCCCTACATGTATGACAAGCGCTCGGCCTGGATCCTGACCGGCCTGGCGCCGCAACGCCTGCAGCACACGACGCTGGCCGATATCGAAGTGGCAGCCATGACGGAGCTGCCCTGCGCCAAGCAATACGTGGCCGACCAGCTTTCGACCTACCGGGGCGAAGGCGTCGTCTCCTGCCGCCTGGATGTGGCCACCGGGCGCCATTATCCCTGGGAGCCCCAGCCTTATGCGGGCACGGAGCTGGCGCACGGCTTCTACTCGGTCGTCAAGTATTTCCCCACCGGCAAGGTCCTGCTGGCCAACTTCGAAGAGCTGCTGATCGACAGCCTCGATCTCAACAGCACCCAGCATGGGGCGGAGGTCTTCGAAGACCAGTATCTGAGCACCGGCGGCCAAATCTACGAACTGGCCGCGGGCCGCGATCGCTTCACGATCGACCTGCGCCCACTCGTCAACCAATACCTTCGACGCCCGCAAAAGCTGTCCACCCACCCCTACGACATCTGCACGGCCTTGATTCTGGAGGAATTGGGCGGGGTGGTGGAGCAGCCCGACGGCGCGCCCCTGGATGCCCCCCTCGATACGGAAACGCCGGTCCCGTGGGTTGCCTACGCCAACCGCGAGCTCGCGGAACGGTTGCGCCCCTATGTCGGCAAGGCCATCGAGGAGGCTTTTTACAGCCAGAGCACGGCCCGCCTCAGCTCGGGCGCCCAGCGCTAGCCCGTAACCGCCGTTGGCGTTGCGAAACAAGGCGAGTTGCGTCGTGGCGTGCTGCACGCTGCGCGAACCGGCGATGCCAGAGAGAAAGCAGATTCTCGCAATCCGTTGCGCATAGGCGGCTTACAGCTTCTTCTGCTCAACTTTGCGAGGCTGGCATTAAAAATGTAGGTTATGGCGGAAACGTCATTCAACTCTGATACGCCATGCCTACCGAAACACACCACTACTCTGCCGAGAAGGAACCTTCACCCGCTCATCCGCGCGATGAAGCCGGTCCAGCCGGTGGAGCCGGCAACCAGGGTTCCTTCCGAGACAGCGCACGCCAGGAAGGTCACAAGCTGAAGGAAGACGTAAAGGAGCGCGCCCGCGAAACGCAGGACCAGTTCCGCCATCAGGTCGATTCGACCATGAGCGAACAGCGCGCCCGCTTCAGCGACGTGATCCGCGGCTACGGCGATGCCGCCCGCGCCGCCGCCGAAAAGATGCACGACGACGAGTATCCGATCGGCGAAGACTACCTCGGCCGCTTGGCCGACACCTGCGATCAAGCGGGTGACTACCTCGAAAACCGCAGCCTCCACGATATGACCGACGACGCCTCCAATTTTGTCCGCCGCCACCCAGGAATCTCTTTCGGCCTCGCCTTTGCCGCCGGCTTTGCCATCAGCCGCGTGCTGCAGGCGCGTCCGGAGCCCAGCTATTCCACTGGGAATGAAGGCGACTGGTCGCACGACCCCGAAACTGCTCCGCTCGGCGGAGCCTACGAGCCGGAGACGGCTACCGAGTGGCGAACCGACCCGGCCGCGCCGCAGCGCCCGATGACCGCTCCGGATCCGGCGACCTCGCCGTCGGGCGTCGAAACTCCCCGCAAGCTTTAGTCCAGTGGAGACGCAAACACCACCACCACCTTCCCAGCAGGAGGCAGGGCTGGGCGATCTGCTCAGGCAGTTGCGCGACGAAGCGGAGCTGCTGATCCAGCAGGAGATCAAGCTCGCCCGTCAGGAAACGCAGGAGATGGTGCAGAACTACATCTGGGCCGCCTTTGCCATCCTCGCCGGGGCCCTGGTCCTGCACGCCGCGTTCATTGTGCTCCTCTGGGCCGTTACCTCCTCCCTTATGTCGGGCTTCGAAGCTGCGGGCATGGAAGAGCAAGTGGTCCTGTGGGTTGCGCCCCTGGCCGTGGCGGTCGTGACGGGCATCGTCGGCTTTATCCTGCTGCAACGCGGCAAGGCCAAGCTGAACGATCCGAAGCGTGCCCGGCCTCACAAAACCATCAAAACCTTGAAGGAGGATCAGGAATGGACGGAGTCCAAGATCAAAAACGCGATGTCGTAGACCCGCGCGAACGGGCCTTGGCACTCCAGAGTCAGAAGGAAAAGCTCGAAGCCGACCGATCCAGCGAAGAATGGGCAGAGGAGATCCGTCTGACGCGCGCCCGCATGGATGCCACCCTCGATCAATTGGGCGAGAAGATGCACCCGCGCGAATGGGTCAATGAAGCGCAGCACTGGATCTCCGACATCAAGCCCGACGAGGTGCTGAGCTCCGTGGAGTCCGGCGTCTCCGCCACCGCTGACTTTATTCGTCGCCACCCGTTGGCCTGCGGCTTGATCGCCTCTGGCGTCGCCATTGCGGCCGCCGGAGCCGGGCGCCTCGCGCAAAACGGCACCAACACGGAGCGGGACGACCGTCCCTTGCCCGATCCGCACGCACCGACCAACCGCGAAAATTTGCGGGCCGCCCACTTGAGCCCCGAAGAAATGCGCGGCGAACCGCCTTTGCAGCGCTACGAGCCCACCCGCGAAGGCGTCACCGAAGCCGGGCGCCACGCCAACGTCCCGCTGGGCACCCGCCCGCCAGGCCAAGGAAATGTCCACGCCGGTCAGGCGCACAGCGCCAGCAGCCGAGCCTCTGATCGCGCTCATGCCTACGCCGAGCGCGCCCAAGCCGAAGCCAAAACCCGCTTTGGCCGTTTGAAGCACAAAACGCATCAACAAAACCGAAACATGAAACAACAGCTTTCCAATACCTACCACCAAAGCGTCAACCGCTTCCAGCAAACCTCCGACAGCTACCCGCTGGCCACCCTCGCCGGTTTTGCCGTTGCGGGCCTGCTCGTCGGCCTCGCCCTGCCGCGCTCGCGCCGGGAAAGTGCCGCCATCGGCCCCTACGGCGAGCGCCTGCGCCATGATGCCCGCGAAGGGGCGCGCGATGCGATCCAGCGCGGCAAGCAGGCCGTACGCTCCGCCGCCGAAACCGCGCGCAGCGAGTCCCGTAACGAAGGCCTCACGCCCGATCAGCTCAAGCAGAAGGCGCACAACGTAGCCCAAGACACGCAGGAAGACCTGAAGAAACAGGGTCTCACGCCGGAAGATATCGGCGAACGCGCCCGCCGCGTCGCAGAAAAGTCCGGTGAAGCAGCCGAGGAAACGGCCAAGCATCCTGCCGGCAGCCGCTAGGGCAGCCCTGCTCTCAAACGGTTTTTCTCAGACCTCTCTCAGGTGTCCCCTGCGTGCGCACCGCGCAGGGGACACACTTATAACCACCGCCCTCTCGATTCAAAGCTGTCCCTTCTTTCGCCATGGCGACCACACATCAACCTGTACATCCGACGCAGGAGCGAAACCACGAACTGCCCCACCAGTTGAACTGGAAGGGTTGGTGGCATGTCGTGCGGTTGACGCAGCAAAACATGGGCAAGGACTTTCTGGCCCTGGCCGCATCCGGGGTCGCCTTTTACCTGCTGCTGAGCCTGTTCCCGGCCATCGCCGCCTCCGTATCGCTCTACGGGCTGGTCGCGAACCCGCAGCAAGTGCAGCAACAGCTTGCCAGCGTCCAGGGAATGATGCCCGACCAGGTCTACAGCATCATTCAGGGCCAGGTGGAAGCCATCACGAGCCAGCCGCACGTGGCCGGCTGGAGTGCCATCGTCAGTATCCTGCTGGCCCTCTGGGGTAGCTCGCGCGCCACCAAGGGCATGATGCAGGCCCTCAATCTCATCTATCACGAAGAAGAGACGCGGGGTTTCATCAAAACCAACCTTATCGGCTTTGGCCTCATGGTCGGGATCATCCTCGCCGGGCTGCTCGCTATTGCGGGCGTGGTGGCACTGCCTGCGGTCCTTCAGGCGTTCCATTTTCCCGGCTGGACCGGCGAGTTGATTGCCGTAGCCCGCTGGGCGGTGCTCTTCGTGATGGTCATGGCGGTGCTGGCGCTGCTCTACAGCGTTGGGCCCGACCGCAAGCCGCCGCATTGGCAGTGGATCACCTGGGGCGCGGCCATGGCAACGATCCTTTGGATCATCGGCTCATGGCTCTTCTCCTGGTACGTCGCCCACTTCGCCAGCTATAACAAGACCTACGGCAGCCTGGGGGCCGTCGTCGTGCTCATGATGTGGCTCTACCTCAGCGCCTTCGTGGCCCTATTGGGAGGCGAGGTCAACGACGCGCTGGAAAAGGAGACCGGGCGCCGCAGCGACATGCAGTAGCGCCAGAGCCGCACTACTCGGGCTGCCCGCTCAACGCCTTGCGCAAGAGCTGGCTCAACTGGCGCTGCTCGGCCTCGTCCAAGGGGCCGAAAAGACGCTCGTTCGCGGCATCTTTCAGTGCCTGTAACTCGTCCAAAACTCGCCGTCCTGCGGCGGTCAACTGCAGGCAGGCACAGCGACGATCTTCCGGGTCTGCCTGCCGTTCCACCAGCCCCTGCGTAGCCAGTTCTTTCACCAATCGCGTGACATTGCCCTTGTCCAGCCCCACGTATTCCACGATGCCCTGCAGATGGGCACCCGGGTTTTCCGCCAGAAACGATAGCGCGTGGTAATGCGCCGGCGAGTGATGGGAGTCATGCTGGGCCAGCCGAGCCGTCCATTCTGCGCGGAAACGGCGCACAATCTGACCGAGGGCAAGAGGCAGATGCGGATCTACAGGCATTGTTAGCATCAAAATCAGATTGAGAACTGCGATTGACCTTTACACACTGTACAGGATTAGTTGTGAGATACAACTTTAATCACCATGGCTCAATCCGGACCTGAACAACCTTCGATCACCTCTTTCCGCATCGCGATGCTGTTGGCTTCAGCGGTCGCGCTGGGCCCGTTTTCGACGGACGCCTACCTCCCGGCGTTCCCCTCGATGGCGGAGTATTTTGGGGTGACCACGTCGTCCATCGCTGGGACCATGAGCGTCTACCTGGTGGGCATCGCCACCGGCCAATTGGTGGGCGGCTATCTTTCCGACCGCTTCCGGCGCAAGCATGTCCTGCTCTGCGGGCTGATCCTCTTTATCGCCTCGAGCCTCGGCATCATCTTCCAGCCAGCGCTCATCGGCATCTACATCCTGCGCTTTTTCCAGGCCGTCGGCGGCGGCGTCTCCACCGTCTGCGTGCCGGCACTGGTGCGCGACCGCGTGTCGGGCAAGGAGGCGGCCAAGCTCTTCAGCATGATCGGGCTGATCATGATCGCGGCGCCGGCCATCGCGCCCAGCCTGGGCAGCCTCATCCTGTCGTTTTCGGACTGGCGGGGGATCTTCGTCTTTCTGGTGTTCTACGCGCTGTTCGTCGCCGTAGCCATGATGCTGGGCCTCAAGCCGGCCAAGCATCACCTGCCCACCACCGGTCCGCTCGGCCTGCGCGAGTCGTTTCTGCTCGTGCTGCGCAACCCCGTGGCCATGCGCTTTGTGGGCGTACAGTCCCTCGGCTTCAGCGTGATCCTGATTTTCGTGACCAATGCCTCTCTGCTCTATCAGGAGCACTTCCACGTCTCGAACGGCCTGTTTTCCATCCTCTTTGCCGCCAACATCGCCATGATGATGACGGCGATGTTCACCAGTCGCACGCTGGTCGAGCGGATTGCCTCGGTCACGATCATGCGCCGGGCGGTGATCCTTCAGACGGCCGCACTCGTGGTGCTGATTCCCCTGTTTCTGGCCTATCCGCACCTCGGCATCGTGGTGCCCTGCATGATGCTCTCGGTGGGCGCGCTGGGCGCGATCAGCCCCAATGCGCAGGCCTGCTTCCTGGAGTTCTTCCCCAACAACAGCGGCGTCGCGGCCTCCATCATGGGCACGATGCAGTTCTTCGTGGCCAGCGTGATCAGTGCCTTCTCCGCCTGGGTGGGCCACTTTGGCGTCTTCCCGCTCTTCGTGTTGATGCTCGCCTGTTCCGCCGCCTCCCTCTTCTTTGCCTGGACGGCGCCCTCGCGCTTCCACGCCGAAGTCGAGCGTCTCGGGGTCGGCGCCGCAGCCCCCGTTGCCCCGCCGGTCGAGTAATAATTGTCTGTACATGAGGGTATCGGAGCTTTACGCCTCCGAACCCGACCCTATGCTGTCGACCCATTGTTTATGGCAGCAATCTCGAGTTGGTGGGACGCAAGAAAGCAACAGGCAGACTGGTGGCTCGCCATCCTCCTCTTTCTTTCGCTGCTCACCCTCAGTCCGTTGATCTACCAAGACTACGGGATAGCATGGGATGAACTGCCGCAGCGGAGCGTAGCGGTTCAGAATACCAAAATCATTCAGGGGGAGGCCCCTGCCAGCAAGGCCTTCAGGGACGCGGACTACGGTCCCCTCTACGAAGTCGCGCTCGAGACCACCGGCCAGTGGCTCGGGAATCGCGATTTCCGCAAGATGACTCGCTACCGCCACTTGATGGGCTACCTGCTTTATGTCACCGGCTTGTTCGCCTTCTACGGTTTGGTCCGGGAACACTACGGCAGCCGGTGGTTCGCACTGGTGGGCGTGTTGCTGTTGCTACTGATGCCGCGATTCTTCGCCCACGCGTTCTTCAACTCGAAGGACCTTCCCTTCTTGGTAGCCAACATCTGGGGCCTTTACATACTGCGCCGTCAGCTGGACCAACCACATTGGGCGCGCGCCCTTCTACTCGGAGCAGTGTTGGGCTGGACCATCAACCTGCGCATTGCCGGTGTCCTGCTCCTGGCCATGAGCCTCACAGTGCTGGCGCTGCGCGCGTGGAGACGCCCAGCGCACCGTAGAACCACACTGGCCTCACTTTTAGTCATCCCGGCGCTGGCGGCCGCTCTCAACTACGCCACATGGCCCTACCTGTGGCACGATCCGGTGCAGAAAGTTGTTACGATCTGGACCAACATGAGCCACTTTCGCTGGGACTCACTCGTGCTTTTCCAAGGAAAACAACGATTTGCCCGCGACCTGCCTTGGTATTACCTGCCCACCTGGATCGCGATATCCACGCCCATCCCGACCCTGCTGCTTTGCCTCGCGGGCTTATGCACTGTCCCGGTGATGGCGATCCGCCGCTGGGCCGCGGTGGGCAAGGATCTGACCCTGAGCAACTGGGCCGTCTGGTGGGGCGGTGCCACCCTGCCGATCGGGTTGATCGTCGTGCAACACTCGGTCGTCTACGATGGCTGGCGCCACGTCTACTTCTGCTTTCCGTATCTGTTGCTGCTGGGGCTTGTGGCCCTCCACGCCATCTGGCAGCGCAGCGAGAGCTGGAAGCCTGAAGTGCGGAAGCTGGCCGGGCTCGCGGCGCTGCTCAGCCTGGGGCCCACACTCTTGTTCATGATCGCGGCGCACCCCTTTCAACAGGTCTATTTCAACGCCCTGCTGCCGCATCGGGAAGGCTACCTGGCGGAACACTACGAACGCGACTACTGGGGCAGCTCCACCCTCGCGGCCCTGCGCTACATCGCACAGCACGACCCCCGGCCCCAGATCCGCATCTACGCCTCGCACGACCCCGTCCGCTTCAATTGGGCACTGCTGGACGACGCCGACCGCAAGCGCCTGAAAGTAATGCCGAAGGAGGCGACTGCGGACTACTTCGTCTTCATGAGTCGTCCCTTACCGGACCTCCCACCGCAACAAGAGATCGTGGACAATCCCTACACGCTTACGATCCAGGGCAGCCCGGTGGTGTCGGTTTTCGAGTTGGGGCCGCCGCAGGAGTAAAACGCGAGGCGCACGCCGCCTGCGCTGAATCGCCACAAAAAAAGCCCGGCCACGCTTTCGCGGCCGGGCGGCAAACCTGTAGTATGGTTATTCCGTGTCTAAGGGAAGGGCGTTACTGGCAAGCTTCGCACTCTTCTCCGTTGCGCATGGCCTCGATGGAGCAAACGAGCTTCTCTTCCTCAGTGTAGGTCTTGCGCTGGCCCGACTGCGGGGCCTTGTTCTGCTTCATGGTCACGGTGGCCTTCTCGATGTTGGAGGCCCCGAGCGTGCGCAGGTAATAGGTCGTCTTCAGGCCCATTTCCCAGGCGGCACGATACATGTGGCTGAGCACCTTCATGTCGGGGTCGGCCAGCCAGAGGTTGAGGGACTGGCTTTGGTCGATCCACTTCTGGCGGCGCGCGCCGGCCTTGATCACCCACTCGTACGGCACGTCGAAGGCGGTCATATAGCGCTCGCGCAAGTCTTCCGGGATGTCCTCGATCTTGCCCAGTTCACCGTCGAAGTACTTCAGCGCGTCGCGGATCTCGTCGGTCCAGAGGCCACGGGCCTTCAAGTCGCGCACGAGGAAGGCGTTGAGCACCACGAAGTCACCCGAGAGGTTGCTCTTGACGAAGATGTTCTTGTAGGTCGGCTCGATGCAGGGGCTGCTGCCCATGATGTTGCTGATTGTGGCCGTGGGGGCGATGGCGAGCACGTTGGAGTTGCGCATCCCCTGCTGGGAAATGCGTTGGCGCAACGCATCCCAGTCCAACTTGCCGCCGCGGGGCACGTCCACCTTCATGCCGCGCTGCTCCTCGAGCATGTCGAGCGTATCCGGCGGCAACAGGCCCCGGCTCCACTTGCTGCCCTCGTAGGTGTCGTAGGTGCCGCGCTCGGCCGCGAGGTCGCTGGAAGCCTCGTAGGCAAAGTAGGCGATCGCTTCCATGAACTCGTCGTTGAAGTCCACCGCTTCCTCGCTGGCGAAGGACATGCCCTTGAGGAAGAGCGCGTTCTGCAGGCCCATCACGCCGAGACCGACCGGACGGTGACGGCTGTTGGCGGTGCGGGCGGCCGGCGTCGGGTAGAAGTTGATGTCGATCACATTGTCCAGCGCGCGCACGGCGATACGGATCGTCTCGCGCAGCTTTTCGAGATCAAGGCTGCCATCGGCCTTGAGGTGGTTTTCGAGCACGACCGAGCCAAGGTTGCAGACGGCCGTCTCTTCGTCGCTGGTGTTGAGCGTGATCTCCGTGCACAGGTTGGAGCTGTGGATGACGCCCTTGTGGTCCTGCGGGCTGCGCACGTTGCACGGGTCCTTGAACGTGATCCAGGGGTGGCCCGTCTCGAAAAGCATCTTGAGCATCTGCTTCCAGAGGTCGATCACCGGCACCTCGCGGCTCCAGATCTTGCCCTCCTGCGCGAGCTGCTCGTAGTGCTCGTAGCGCTCCTCGAAGGCCTTGCCGTAGAGATCGTGCAGGTCGGACACTTCGTTGGCGCGGAAGAGCGTCCAATTCTTGTTGGCACCCGGCTGGTTGCGCAGCGCGAGGCGCTTCATGAACAGGTCGGGGATCCAGTTGGCCGTGTTCATGTCGTGCGTGCGGCGGCGGTCGTCACCGGTGTTGCGGCGCAGCTCGAGAAAGTCGTAGACGTCGTTGTGCCAGCTTTCGAGGTAGGCACAGCCGCTGCCCTTGCGCTTGCCGCCCTGGTTGACGGCCACGAGCTGGTCGTTGTGCAGCTTGAGGAAGGGGATCACGCCCTGGCTTTCGCCATTGGTGCCCTTGATGTAGCTGCCGGTGCCGCGCACGCTCGTCCAGGAGCCGCCGAGGCCGCCCGCCCACTTGGAGAGGAAGGCGTTTTCGGCAATGCCGCGCGTCATGATGCTCTCGATCGAGTCGTCGACCTTGTAGAGGTAGCAGGACGAAAGCTGGCTGTGCAGCGTGCCGCTGTTGAAGAGCGTGGGCGTGCTGGAGCAGAAACGGCGGCTCTTGTAGAGGCCGTAGAGGTCCATCGCCCGGCTTTCGCGCTTGGCCTTTTCTTCGCGGAAAAAGAGGCCCATCGACACGCGCATCCAGAAGAACTGGGGCGTCTCGAGGCGACGGTGCGGGCTGACCGACTTGTCCACGATCAGGTAGCGGTCGAAGAGGGTCTGCACGCCGAGGTAGTCGAAGTCCATGTCGGCGTTGGGGTCCAGCGCGTCGGCCAGCTGGTCGAGGTCGTAGGCCTCGATCACTTCCGGGTTGAGGCGCTCGAGCTGGACGCCGCGGCGCAGGTAGCGCTTGAAGCCGCTGCGGTGGGCCTCCTTCAGCTTGCCGATGCCGTCGCGGGCGATGTCCCAATCGAGGACTTCTTCGTAAATGTAGGTCAGCAGGATGCGGCCGGCGAACTTCGAGAAGTCCGCGTCGCGCTCGATCAACGACTTGGCGTTGAGGATGATCGTGCGCTTGAGGTCCTGGTGCTTCATCTCGCTGTAGACGGAGCGGCGCAGCTCCTGCTCGATCGCGTCGGGCGAGAGATTGAGGTCGAGGCCGATGGTCGCGTATTCGATGCGCAGCTTCAGGTCGAGGCCGTCCCAGAACTCGTTGCGGCCATCCTCCATCGTCACGAGGATCATGGAGGCCTGGCGATCGTCGTCGCGCGGCTGTTCCACTTCTTCGTGCTCGCGCAGGTGGCGGCGGTGGGCGCGGTAGAGAATGTAGTTTTCCGCGACCTTGAAGTGGCCCTGGCGCATCAACTCTTCCTGCACCATGTCCTGGATTTCCTCGATGTGGACGCGGCCCACGTTGAGCGCGCGCACGCGATCGGCCACACTGCGGGCGACGGCCACGGCGGGCTCGCTGTCGAGCTTCATCGTGAGGAAGGCCTTGCGCACCGCGATCTCGATCTTGTTCGAGTCCCACGGCACCTCGCGGTTGTTGCGGCGGATCACGCGCACATTCAGCGGCGTCTCGAGCGAATCCTCCTCACCGTGGCGCAGCAGCAGGAGGCTCTTGGCCACGTCCGGCGCATTGTGGTCGAGCAGGATCTTCTCGAGCAGCAAGTCCACCTCGCGCGTGCTCAGCGTCAAGGGCTTGCCCTCGTTGGCCAGCTGGGCGAGACGATCCCCCACCGCACGGGCCACGGCGCCGACAAACTCCTGGTTCTTCTGCGTGAAGATCAGGTCTTCGTCGGTATCGCGGCTGAGTAGCAGATTGGTCAGCGCCAGGCCGATCTTGTCGGCCACTTCGGCCAGATCGAAGTCCAGCACCTCGTCATCGCGGCGGACCTTGATGATGGAGGGCACGAGTTCGGGCGAAAACAGCTGGTCCTGCTGCACCACGCCGCGCCAGTCGTAGCGCGGCTTGGAATCGGCGGGGGCGGTGATAAAGCGCTTCAGCGCGAGATCTTCGTCAAAATGGGTCGAAATCATGGGACGGGATGCCTAGATTTTTTTACTCAATGCGGTTCGGAAAATCATCAACATAAGGCTCTAACCTTAGCACTAGACCAGATAAATCTTTCAGGAGATCGTAAACATTCACAGAATCATTATCTACGACATATTCTCCAGATTGGCCTAAAAATTTACTTCGAAAGAAAGCAGGAGAATCTATGAGACGAATGGCAGCTTGCTCAGAAATACCTTCAAAATGCACATTCGTAAATGTATTACAGCGAGGATCCTTTCGGTAGGCTGTAGCTCGTCTTTCGTTAATATGAATTATCGTATTACGAATATCCTTATTGCGAACTACAGGAAATTCAGAATCCTCAATTTTGAGGCGCGTCCTCAACTCATTTCCCGTATCTCTATATTTCTTTTCATTAGAAAATAAATGGTCAGAAATTCGTCCAACTTCCGCCAATCCATCTTCAATTTCAGAAGAATCGCGATTCTCCCATCCATTGTAGACTTGTCGCTGTGCCTTACGCGCAGAACGCAGCATTTCGTCTACGAATTCGCAAAACTGATTATCAGTCATAGCATTGACTTTACAAACCTACAGATCGTCTTCGTCGACCTCCGCGAGGGAGGACGCCTTGCGGTATTCGGTGACGCGGCCTTCGAAGAAGTTCTGCTCCTTGCGGATGTCCATCATCTCGGCCAGCCAGGGCAACGGGTTGGTGATGCCCGGATTCAGTACCGGCAAATTACAGGATTCGAGCCGGCGGTCGGCAATGTAGTCGATGTACTGAATAAATTCGTCGGCGCTGAGGCCCAGGGCGTTCACCGGCAAGCAGTCGCGGATGAACTCCTTCTCGAGCGTAATGCCCTCTTTCATCGTGTCGACCAGGTCCTGCTTGAAGGCGTCGGTCCACACGTCGGGGTTTTCCTGCACGAGGTCGAGCAGGCAGTTCTTGAAGACCTGGATGTGGTTGGACTCGTCGCGCAGGGTGTAGCGGAACATCTGGCCGATGCCGGGGAACTTGTTCTGGCGGTAGAGGCTGAGCACCATGCCGAAGAGCCCGTAGAACTGCGTGCCCTCCATCACCTGACCGAAGAGGAACATGTTCTTGGCCAGGGCCTGCTTGTTTTCCGTCACGGTAAGGTCGATGTCGCGGCGCAGGGAGCGGCTGTTGCGCACCACAAACTCCGTCTTCTTCTTGATCGTGGGCACGTCGTCGAACATGGCCTCGCACTCGTGCGGATTGAGCCCCAGGGAGGCCAGCATGTAGACGAGGCTGTCGGCGTGGATATTCTCCTCGTGCGCATGGCGGCCCAGCACCAGCTTGAGCTCGGAAGCCGTGACCAGTTCACGCGTCACGTGCTGGATATTGTCGCCCACAATGCCCTCGGCGGCACTGAAGTAACCGATGGCCATACGGATGATCCAGCGGTCGATGTCGCTAATCTCGCCGGAGGTATCGCGCCACTGCTCCACGTCCTTCTGCATCGGAACGTCTTCGGGCTCCCAGTGGTTGGCCTTCATCGTCTTGTAGAGGTCGTAGGCCCACTGATATTTCAGCGGCAGGATGTTGAAGAACATCGTGTCGCGGCCGTTGATGACGCGCTTGGCCGCAAAGGCTTCTTCCGCTTTCTGGCGGTCGAGGACGAAGGTTTTGTTTCCGATGCTGTACGTCGTGGTCTCCATGAGTGTCGCAGGCTAAAAGACGATAAATGAGGCGCTTAGGGCGGATAAGGAATATTTCAGGCGCTTCGAGGGATACCCCAAGATGTTGTGCCCAAATTCCCTCGGGGCCACCAGATATAGGGAAACGGTAAAGGAACCCGGTCAGCCGGTCAAGTGACAATCGGAACGGAGCCCGAAGAAATATGGGGTGGATCATGCGCAGCTCCGCCACGGAAACAAGGCGGAGATATTCTTACTTCTTCACTGCATTATCCACACCAACCACCCGGCAAAAGCCAGTTAAAATCAACCACCTGCGGAGTTGTTCACATCCGCCTTCAAATCGATGCTGCAGAAAGTGAACAACTTGGCGATCTGCCGCTCACATCAAGTTACAGAAAGGTCACAACCCCTTGCTCCAGACCACCAGCAGAGGCGTCGTTTCTAACGCTTTACGCGTTACTTAGAGTGCTCGCGCCAGAATGAGCGGTTTCTCCAGTCACCCGGGAACCCCATATCCGTCAGCCGCTGTTCGGGAAGGTAATCCAGTAAGGCTAAGAGGCGGAGCACCCAATCGTTTTCCGGCTCAACGATGTCTCCTACTCGAGCAAGCAGTAGGAGCGTATTGTAAAGCTTCCGATCTGCCTGCGGATTTAGACTGCTAATCAGCTCTCGCGGATGCTTTCTGGGCAATTCCACCGTGATGGTAAAGCGTCGATTCCATAAGCGGCAATGGTGCGCACACAGGTTGCGGACGTAGACGGTGTGCTCAAGAAGTGACCCGAAACTGGAGGAAGCCATGTCATACCGGCGGCTGATCGTCTTCTTGTCGCGACCCCGTCGGAGGTTGGCGTAGAAGCGACTCAAGAGGCCGAAGGTCATCACTTCAGCTGCACACCATACCGGTGGCCTCGACATCCCATATCGGTCGCGGTAATGCGGAACAAACGGTTCTTCAGAGCGCTCGAGCTGCTGATCAAGGACCCTCAGATTCTTGCTATAAAGATTCTGATCCTGGAAATACTCGTGGTGTTCGTATGCCTGCGGGCCATAGACCGCCGCCAGATCGTGCGCCCAGACCGCCCGCAACGACACCTCCAAGCGTTTACAGGCTTCCGAGACCAATGACCTCAAGTTGCGGTCAAAGCAGTACAGACCCCAAATATCCTCAAAGGATGCGCCCGCCTTGAATTGGTCAACCTCATCCTGAAAAGGAAAACGGTAGGCTGATAAGCGGTAATAGCTGTGATGACGCAGGATATGCTCGGCGCGCCCCCGATCAACGACCTCCAATCCCCTTGCCTCCAAAATGCCAAGCTGCTCCGAACAGGATTTGAAGGGCTTGGGCGTCACGTGGGGTAAGAAAAAAAAGTAACCCACCAATTTGGGCATCGTTGAGAGGCCTGGCGGGTATTGTTGAAAATAAATTCAGATATCTGTTCCAAAATTGCAACCCAAAACCTCACCATGCGCCCGCCGAACAAAGTTCGGCGGGCGCATGGTGAGGCGGAATAACGAAGTGTCTCGTAATATTCAAGCTCCAACCCATCCGTTACTTCGAGTGGGCTCGGCGCGCGAAGTTGGTATTCAGAAACGAGGCGACGCCGGAGTGACCATCAACTGCCGCAACGAGCACATCGTGCCCAGCATGGAGGGCTCGCCCTTGACGTTGCGCTCTTCGATTCGGCGCACCAGAAACATCCAAGGAGTCGCGAGGATGCTTTCGGCGATGCCATTCCTCAGAGTAAAGACTGCGGCTGAAGACGTCGCCTCACGAAGCGCGCTTCAGGTCCTCCACCCGAAAGATCCCCCGAATTGAAACGCCCCACCAACACGGCAGGGCGTTTCTGGGAAGGGGTGATTAAAACTCCATCGAGATGTTGCCGCCGACGATCCAGGTCGGGTCGACATCCACTTCGCTGAGCGTGTGATCGTGCTCGTCGCGCTCCTCGACCTGCCGGCCAAACCAGTAGCCGAGGTAAGGGCTGAGCTTGAGGCCGCCGGGCAGCGTATAGGTATAGCGGACGCCGGCAACAAAGCCTTCGTCGTTGAGGTAGATCTCGTCGCCGTTCACCGAGCCGATCGAATAGCTGTCGTTCTGCCAGGAGACAAAAGCGTCCATCGTCTGGCGGCCGTCGCCGGAGAGGTCGTAGTTGAGGTAGACGCCGTCGTAGGTGCGCAGCATCCAGCGCTCGTTGATCTGCCAGCGCACCGCGACCAGAGGGATCACCTGATCGTCGTCGCCCAGTTGGGTGAAGTAGGCGAGGCCGAAGCTGACCGTCAGTGCCTGGTTGAAGTTGTAATCCGCCAGCGCGGCCACCGCGTAGGTCCCGCCCTCGCCCAGATCACCGTCTTCGCCTTGGCCGAAAGTCGCGCCCGCAAAAGTGGTAAGGCCCCATTGGCCCTGCAACTGAGTCTGGTAGCGCAAGCCCACCGAGAGCATATCGAAGTCTTCCTCGAAGGTGTCGTCCACGAGGTCGACCCCGGCCTCGTAGCGCCGTAGCGCGTAACCGAAATTGCCGACGAGCATGCCCTCGCGGTAGTTGCCGGCCTCGATCTCCATGTCGGCTCCGACCTGCCAGGTCTTCAGGTCGCCGTCCAGGGAAGTGCCTTCCGGCTCGGCATCCGCCTCGCCAGTGTAAAAACCGTCCACCGCTACGGTGTAGCCGACGGCCGAGAGGTTGGCCGCAGTGAGAGCCAGGGCCAAAGATCCAAGAATTGTGAGACGAGCGTTCATAGCGGCGGCAACAATTGTCAGCGCACGGGAAATTGCAACACTTGTCTTAAGCGATCATATCAACTGAGTCTGTGAGACGCTTAGTCTCGACACCTACCGCTTTACGCCTAAACCAACTGCTGCAATATTGACCCTAAATGGCCACCGAAACCCCAGATTCGCAAACCCACGATGCAGATGCTGCGCTGATGCTGGAAGTGCGTGCGGGGGACGAACGCGCTCTGGAGCAATTGATTGAGCGCTGGAAGGGCCCGCTGATCAACTTTTTTTATCGCTCGCTGCAAAATATGGAGCAGGCGGAGGATCTGGCCCAGCTGACCTTCATCCGCCTCTACCGGGCCGCCGGCAAGTATGAGCCCCGGGCCAAGTTTTCGACCTATCTCTTCTACATCGCCCGCCGCTTGCTGATCAACGAGTTCCGGCGGCGTCAGCGCAAGCCGCTCGAGGCGGTGGACCCCAGCGAGCTGCACGCAGTGGACCGCGGCGATGAAGACCGCAACATTTCGGAGATCGAGGAGGCCTTCGAGCAGGCCCTCGAACGGCTGCCGGAAAAGCAGCGCACCGCTATCCTGCTGCTCAAACAACAGGAATTAAGCTACGCGGAAATCGCCGATGTGATGGATGCAACCGAAAGTGCCGTGAAGACTTGGATCTTCCGTGCGCGACAAACGCTGAAACAAGAACTCAAGGATTTGGTTTAACCAAGATAGAACCGCCCAACGCGCCAGCCAAACATGCCCGACTTCGACCACATCGACGCCCACCTCGACACCCTTTTCCAGAGGGCGGCGCCGCCTACCCGGCCCGACTTCGCCGCCCAGGTGAAGGCGCGACTGCACGAAGACAGCGATGAGCAGTGGCTGGAGGACGAAATCGAAGCGCATCTCGCCGCCTGGCCGGTCGAACCCGCGGAAGACTTTACGCCCCGCACGCTGGAGCGCCTGCGCGCCGATCAACCGAAGGTGATCCGCTTCCCGCAATGGGCCTCACTGACCGGTGCCGCCGCGGCCGCCGTGCTCTTTGCCTTCGGAGCCCTGCAGCTGGGGGAGACGGTACCGACCGGCGCTCCGACCCAGCCGGCAACCCTGGCCGCAGCGCAGGAACGCCCCACCACCCCCCAGTTTGCCCGCATCTCCGACCGCCGCGCCTCCGCCCAGGCCGCCGGAATCCGCGAGCCAGACTGGGACGAAGAGACCGCCGCCGTCCTGGCACTGACGGATTACGTGGCCCCCGCCAGCAACGCCTCCCAGATGTCTGAAGTCGACCTGGAAGCCTTGGCCCTGCTCGCCGCCGAATAAATCATGCTCTGGTGCCGCCTCATTTATATCACTTGCGCGTTCAACCTGCCCCTCGCGGCAGCTCCCGACCAGCCTCCGGGGCTCGACTCACCGCCCGACGAGGTGCCGCAGCTGCCGGAAGAACTGAAGGGCAAGACACCCCCGCCCCCGCCGACGGATCTGCCTGACGCGGAAAAGCTGCGGGCTCAGCTGCGCATGATCGAGTTTTTGCTCAACATGCCGCCGGAGGAGCTGCAGCGTCTGCGCCAGTCACTGGAAATGATCGAGCGCCTCAGCCCCGAGCAACGGCAGGCCATGCGCTTGAAGCTGGCCGAAATGCGGTCGCCGGCCCCCATGCCGCCCCAGATCGCCATCGTCGTGCAGGAGCTCCACCCCGCCAAGCAGCGCCGCTTTACCCAATGGTGGGTTTCCCTCGCCACCGAACAGCGCAAGATAATGCTCGAGCGCATGTGCCAACTGCCCGAGCCCGAACGGCAGGAATGGGTCGAGGAGCACCTCGAACTCTTCGAGCAACACTTGCGCGCCAAGATCGAAGCCATGCGCCAGCAGGCGGCCCAGGAAGCCGCCGCTGCCGCCGAGGCCCAGCACTCAGCCGACAGTGCTCGCAAGGGGTCAACCGGCGAAGCCGAGAAGTAAGAACCCGCGCTATTCACCTGTCACTTTGACAGGTTTTTAATGGATTCCCCCTGCTATAATGTTGGGTGATAACCGTTTTTGGGCGTGAGATTTTCCTTGATGGCACGTAACTTTTCTGCAACATTTTTTACAGATTCAAGAAGAGAGTCACAGCAAGATAATTTCTGGCAAGCGATAGGCCTAAGTTAAGACAGCGACAGAGATAGGGTAGGATTTTGAGAGAGTCCTGCCCAAAGGGCCGCTCCCACCCGGGGCGGCCCTAAGCATATCCCCCCACAGAGTTTTCCGTGCTTCCTGTTGACGCTCTACACCAAGTAGAAACATACTGTGCGCGATGGTAACGCGCATTCTATCCAAAACGCGTGCGCTCTGGCTGTGTTCTTCTCTGGCGCTCGTGTGCCAGGCGGGAGCGCAGACTGGAGGCGCCGATCCCCATGCCGGGCACGACCACGCGGAAGAGGCCGCGACTGCCACCGCGCAGTCCAACGTCTCCGACGCCGATGCCCTCAACGCCATGGGCCGCCTGATGGCCCAGCAACTGCGGCTCAATATCGGATTCTCCGACGAGGAGCTCGACAGCATCTTCGAAGGCATGCGGGCCGTCGCCAACGGTGAAGACAACCCCGAGGCATTCGAACAACAGGTCCAGCGCGCTCAGCAGATCTACATGAGCAAAATGCGCGAGTTCCAGGAAAAGGAAATGGAACGCGCCCAGAAGCTGGCCGCCGACAACCGCGAGAAAGGTGAAGCCTACTTGCAGAAGATCGAGCAGGAAAACCCGGACGTCAAAAAGACGGAGTCGGGCCTGCGCTACGAGATCCTCGAAGAGGGTGACGGCAAGCAGCCCACCAAAGCCGACCGCGTGACGGTCAACTATACGGGCACCCTGATCGACGGCACCGAGTTCGATTCCGGCCAGGGCACCCAGTTCCCGCTCCGTGGCGTGGTGCCGGGCTTCGCCGAAGGCATCGCGCTGCTGCACGAAGGGGGCAAGGCCCGCCTCTACATCCCGTCCGATCTCGCTTACGGTGACGCTCCCCAGCGCCCGGGCAGCCCGATCGAACCGGGCAGCACGCTGATCTTCGAAGTCGAACTGGTGGGTGTGACCGCGACCCCGCAGCCCAATGCCGCCGGTGGCCGCCCGACGGGCGCTCCGCCCACCCCGCCGCCGAACTTCACGCCTCCGCCTCCGCCCGAC
>WOUP01000039.1 GCA_009772895.1 Puniceicoccaceae bacterium 5H
CCGGTTGCCAATGCGTTTTGGGGTTCCCCAGCAAGCTGAAGGCTTGCCAGCCTCTAGCCGGTGGTTGAGCCCGCACCGCGGGCGACACCACCGGTTACCGCCCCGTCGACGTAGGCACCTTGAAGAGGTGCCAGCAATAGACCGATTCGCACCCGCAACGGTGGCACACCCTGCGGGGTGCAATCGCGCGAGGGGAGCGTTCCGGTGGTGTCGGGAGTCCCTGCGGTCCCCCCTCAACCACCGGCTACAGGCTGTGACCCCTCCGGGGTCGGCGCGAGAGGCAAGGCAGGGCGCACCGTCTACGCAAGACGCCGAACCGACCAACGCTTTCCGGGAGAGCGGGACGCGAGCGAGCATCAATCGGTGCCGTCACCGTTTTTGGGGTGCGGGGTTCCCCGCAAGCTGAAGGCTTGCCAGCTTCTAGCCGGTGGTTAAGCCCGCATCGCGGGCGACACCACCGGTTTGCCACCCCCAACGGGAAGCACCTTGAAGAGGCGCCCAGCAACGGACCGAATCGCACCCGCAACGGTGGCACGCCCTTCGGGGTGCAATCGCGCGAGAGGGGGCGTTCCGGTGGTGTCGGGAGTCCCTGCGGTCCCCCCTCAACCACCGGCTACAGGCTGTGACCCCTCCGGGGTCGGCGCGAGAGGGGGAGGACAAGGTAGGGCGCACCGTCTACGCAAGACGCCGAACCGACCAACGCTTTCTGGGAGAGAGGGACGCGAGCGAGCATCAATCGGTGCCGTCACCGTTTTTGGGGTGCGGGGTTCCCCGCAAGCTGAAGGCTTGCCAGCTTCTAGCCGGTGGTTGAGCGCGCGCAGCGGGCGACACCACCGGTTTGCCCCCCCCCCCACGTGGGCACCTTGAAGAGGTGCCAGCAACGGACGGAATCGCACCCGCAACGGTGGCACGCCCTTCGGGATCGCGCGGGAAATGCGGCTACAAAAAAAGCCCGGACCTTGTGGGTCCGGGCTCGAGTAAAAGGGATAGTGGGAGACTAGTAGCGGTCGCGACCGCCACGGAAACCGCCACGATCACCGCGGTCGCCGCCACGGCCACCACGGAAACCGCCGCCGCCACCGCCACGGGGGCCGCCACGGCTACCGCCGCCAAAGGAACGACCACCGCCGCCGGAGTTTTCCTTCGGGCGGGCTTCGTTCACGGTCAGCGCGCGACCGTCGAGTTCAGTGCCGTTCATCTGATCGATTGCGGTTTGGGCTTCTTCAGCCGTTCCCATCGTCACGAAAGCGAAACCGCGCGGGCGGCCGGTTTCGCGGTCCATGACCACATAAATATCCGTCACTTCGCCGAACTGCGAGAATGCATCGCGAAGGGTTTGTTCGTCCGTGTCAAACGACAGGTTGCCTACGTATAGCTTGGAGTTGCTCATTCTGGAAAAAAGATTGATCCCGATCGCTTAAAACGCCTTCTGAAAACCGGCATTGCAAAATCCTCTTCGGAGCATCTCAACTCGGCAACTTACTTCGTTCGCGCGCATCGGCGGTTCAATGGAGGGGCTATAAAGGGGTAAACGGCGCCGCTTAGCGAGGAGAATCGTTCCAAAGTGTGCGATTTTTCGGATTCTTTACGATTTCTCTAATTTTAGAACGGCGCGCTGATTGTTTTCAGGCCGCCTCACAGGCAGGTTGAGGCCTCTCACCCCAGACTTTTCCCTCTCCCCATGATGCCCCTGCTACGTCCCGGTTTTTCTCGACTGCGCCACACGTGCGCCCGTCTTTCGCGGTGGGCCCTCACCTCCGTCGCCCTCGTCGGCGCGGTCGTGGCGTCTCCGCAGCGCAACCTCTTTCACGAATACCTCGGCGTGAGCGAAGCCGAGCTGGACGCGCGCCTCGACCATGCCTGGCACGTGCTCTTTGCCGGCGGCCGCGAGACCGATGCGATCGTCTATCCGGTGGGAGACGACATGGCCTACATCCTCGACGTGTTTTACAAGGACGTGCGCACCGAGGGCATGTCCTACGGCATGATGATGGCCGTGCAGTACGACGACCAGGAGATGTTCAATCGCCTCTGGAAGTGGGCTCGGACGTATATGTATCACGACAGCGGGCCTTTTGCCGGCTACTTTGCCTGGCATTGCCGCCCGGACGGCACCCAGCTCGACGCCGGCCCCGCTTCCGATGGCGAGGAATGGTTTGCCGTCTCGCTGTTGCTGGCTTCCGGGCGCTGGGGTGACGGCGAGGGCATCTTCGACTACCGCGCCCGGGCCAACGAGATCCTGCACACCATGCGGCACAAGGGGGAGGAAGGGATCGGCGAGCCAGGCGTCATCAGCATGTTCGCGCCCGAGGCCAAACAGATCCGCTTCGTGCCGCTCAAACGCCTGGCCGACGTTACCGACCCCTCCTACCATGTGCCCGCGTTTTACGAGCTGCTCGCGGCCTGGGTGGATGAGGACCGGGCATTCTGGGGCGAAGCCGCCGCCGCCAGTCGCCAGCTCTTTCGCGATGCCGCGCATCCCAAAACGGGCCTCATGCCCGATTATTCGGGCTTCGACGGCGAACCGGTCGCCATCCGCGGGCACGAGAACTTTCTCTACGACGCGCATCGCACCCTCGGCAACGTGGCTCTGGACTGGGCATGGTTCCAGGCCGACCCGTGGCAACAGGAGCAAAGCAACCGCGTGCTGGGCTTCCTCAGCCAGTTCCGCCCCGACATCCCCTACAGCTTTACCCTCGACGGCGAGCCATTGTCCGAAGAGTCGTCGCCGAGCCTGACTGCCATGGCGGCTGTGGCTGCCCTTGCCGCCGACCGCGAGGTGGGCGAGCCCTTTGTGCGCGACCTCTGGGAAGCGCCGGTCCCGGACGGCAAATTCCGCTATTACGGCGGCTTGCTTTATATGTTTGCCCTGCTCGAAGTCGGTGGTCGCTTCGACGTCTACCCACCCGCAGGCCTCGAAGATCCCCGCCCCTAAGCCCCTTTTTTCTCCTGGAGGGCCATACAAAATGCGTTAGGCAACCGGTGGCGTGCGTAGACGCGGCGCCCTGCCTTGTCCCCCCCTCTCGCGCCGACCCCGGAGGGGTCACCGCTTATAGCCGGTGGTTGAGGGGGGACCGCAGGGAATCCCGACACCACCGGGACGTCCCCCTCGCGCGATTGCACCCCGGGAGGGCGTGCCACCGTTGCGGGTGAGAATCGGCCCGTTGCTGGCACCTCTTCAAGGTGCCCGCGTTTTTGGGGGGCAAACCGGTGGTGTCGCCCGCGGTGCGGGCTCAACCACCGGCTAGAAGCTGGCAAGCCTTCAGCTTGCGGGAGGGCCCCGCACCCCAAAACGCATTGGCAACCGGCGGCTTGCGTGGATGCTGTACCCTGCCGTGTTCCCCTCCGCGCGACCCCGGAGGGGTCGCAGCTTGTGGCCGGTGGTTGAGGGGGACCGCCAGGGACCCCGACACCACCGGGACGTCCCCCCTCGCGCGAATGCACCCCGGGAGGGCGTGCCACCGTTGCGGGTGAGAATCGGCCCGTTGCTGGCACCTCTTCAAGGTGCCCGCGTGGGGGGTGGCAAACCGGTGGTGTCGCCCGCGGTGCGGTCTCAACCACCGGCTATAAGCTGGCAAGCCTTCAGCTTGCGGAGAACAGGTAGGGCGACGTCTCTAGACAAGCCGGGGAGTTGCAGCCGTATAAACGCCATGGCGCAAAGCGGCCAAGCTGCATGGACGGATCGCCTGACGCGCGATGGAGTACGGCGCAAACGGAGATTGGGAAGGAGGGTGTTTGGTGGCGACGGGCGAGCTCCCGCCGGTGGCGTGCGTAGACGCGGCGCCCTGCCTTGTCCCCCCCCTCTCGCGCCGACCCCGGAGGGGTCACCGCCTGTAGCCGGTGGTTGAGGGGAGACCGCAGGGAATCCCGACACCACCGGGACGTCCCCTCTCGCGCGAATGCACCCCGAAGGGCGTGCCACCGTTGCGGGTGAGATGTGTCCGTTGCTGGCACCTCTTCAAGGTGCCCGCGTGGGGGGGACGGTAACCGGTGGTGTCGCCCGCTGCGCGGGCTCAACCACCGGCTAGAAGCTGGCAAGCCTTCAGCTTGCGAGAGGGCCCTACGTCCCATCTCACCGGGATGCTTCAGGTAGGGCGCTCCCATGCTTGGTAAAACGCGAATTTGCCCGTAGGTTAGGCCCATGTGGACAGAGATAACGGCATGGTTCCGCGATCTGGACCCCGTCTGGCAGGCGTTGCTGGCGGGGTGCTTTACGTGGTCGGTCACCGCCCTGGGGGCCGCGGTGGTGGTCTTCACCAAAAACGTCAACCAGCGCATGCTGGACGTGATGATGGGTTTTGCCGCCGGGGTGATGATCGCCGCCAGCTTCTGGTCGCTGCTCGCGCCCGCGATCGAGATTGCGGAAAACCGCGGCACCCCCAGCTGGCTGCCCGCCGTAGTCGGCTTTCTGGGCGGCGGGGCCTTTCTGCGCATCGGAGACAAACTGCTGCCGCACTTGCACGTGTGGGCCAAGTCTCCCGAAGGCCCCTCCGTGCACTGGCGCCGCGCAACCCTGCTCGTCACCGCCATCACGCTGCACAACATCCCGGAAGGGCTCGCGGTCGGCGTTTCCTTCGGCGCCCTGGCCCACGAGACCAATATCGGGATGGAAAGCACCTTCGGCGCAGCGGTCGCCCTCGCCATCGGCATCGGCCTGCAGAACTTTCCGGAAGGCACCTCCGTTTCCGTGCCCCTGCGCGGTGAAGGTATGTCGCGTCGCAAGGCCTTCTGGTACGGCCAGCTCTCGGGCATCGTGGAGCCGATTGCCGCCGTCATCGGTGCGGTCGCCGTTGTGGCCGTCAGCCCGCTGCTACCTTACGCGCTGGCCTTTGCTGCCGGTGCCATGATCTTTGTCGTGGTGGAGGAACTGATCCCCGAATCCCAATCCCACGATAACACCGACGAAGCCACCCTCGGCGCCCTCGTCGGCTTTGCCCTCATGATGTTCCTCGACGTCGCCCTGGGCTAGCAGGACACAGGCAAGGCAGACCTCAGGCGCGCCGCGAGTAGCGCTCTACCTTGCCCCCCCGCCGACCCCGGAGGCGGCGAAGATGCACAAACGCCCCTGCGCCGACCCTGGAGGGGTCGCAGCCTGTAGCCGGTGGTTGAGGGGGACCGCAGGGCACCCGACACCACCGGAACGCCCCCTCTCGCGCGATTGCACCCCGGAGGGCGTGCCACCGTTGCGGGTGGGAATTGGCCCATTGCTGGCACCTCTTCAAGGTGCTTCCCGTTGGGGGTGGCAAACCGGTGGTGTCGCCCGCGGTGCGGGCTCAACCACCGGCTAGAAGCTGGCAAGCCTTCAGCTTGCGAGGAACAGGTAGGGCGACGTCTCTAGACAAGCCGGGGAGTGCCAGCATGGCGGACCGTGCTGATGTGGGAACGCCAAGCGGCGAAGGCATCCAGCGGCGCTGAGGGATCGCCCATTGCGCTATGGGGCGCGGCGCATCCCGCCGCTTTTCGTGACGCGAATGGAGATCGGCGACGGGCGAGCTCCCGCCGGTGGTTTGCGTGGACTCGGCGCCCTACCCGTCCCCGCCGACCCCGGAGGGGTCACAGCCTGTAGCCGGTGGTTGAGGGGGACCGCAGGGCACCCGACACCACCGGAACGTCCCCCCCCTCGCGCGATTGCACCCCGGAGGGCGTGCCACCGTGGCGGGTGGCTCGCTCGTGGCGGGCATCCCCTCACGATGCGGTTCGGGCGCCCTACCGTCCGCCGCCTCATCTTCTGACTGTAAACTGCACATTTTGCTGGCCGTTGGTGCAGGGACGTGCTCAATATGAGGGCGCGGTATCACCTCTCCTCCCCCGGAACCAGCACCCCTTACAGTTACATGTTCTCCTACTACCGTTGTACCGCAGTGGCGCTGTGTACATGCGCCCTCTTGTCTAACGTAGAAGCCGCTCCCGTCCCCACCTTCAACAGCACCGCGTCCGTGCACGACCCTTCGATCGTGCAGGATGGCAACCGGTATTACGTTTTCGGTTCGCACCTCGCCTCCGCGTGGTCGGACGACTTGATGAACTGGCACCAGATCTCGACCGCGGTGGTGCCCGGCAACCCGCTTTTCCCCGATGCGGCGACCGATCTGGCGGACGTGCTGGAGTGGTCTTCCACCGATACCCTTTGGGCTCCGGACGTGTATCAATTGCCGGACGGCACCTGGGCTTTTTACTATTGCGCCTCTCAGGGCGATGCGCCGCGGGCGTCTCTCGGCCTGGCTTATTCGGACGACATCCTCGGGCCGTATGAGGACCAGGGTGTGATGCTGCAATCGGGTATGTGGGGCCAGATCAGCCCCGACGGCACGGTCTACGACGCCACCGTGCACCCCAACGCGGTCGACCCGGCCCTGTTCAACGATCCGAACGACGGGCTGTGGATGGTCTACGGCTCCTACTCGGGCGGCATCTTCATCATGGAGATGAATCCGCAGACGGGCTGGCCGCTGCCGGGCCAGGGCTACGGCACCAAGGTGATGGGCGGCAACCACGCCCGGATCGAGGGCGCGTTCATCGCCTACAATCCCGACACGCAATATTACTACCTCTTCGTCTCCTACGGCGGGCTGGCGGCCGACGGCGGCTACAACATCCGCGTCGCGCGCTCGCAGGACCCCGACGGCCCGTATCTGGACGCCGCTGGGCAGGACATGATCAACGCCAAGGGCGCGGCGGGCACGACCTTCGACGACGACTCGATCGCGCCCTACGGGGTGAAGCTGATGGGCAATGCCCAGTTTCTCAGCGCCGACGGCGAGCCCTACAGCACGAGCACGGGCTACGTCTCGCCGGGGCACAACTCGGTGCTGCACGACGCGACGACCGGCAAGTGGTTCAACATCTTCCATTCCCGCTTTGTCGGCCGGGGCGAGGAGCACGAGGTGCGCGTGCACCAGATGTTCTTCAACGATGCGGACTGGCCCGTGGTGGCGCCCCACCGCTACGCCGGGGAAACCATCGGCACTTACACCGAGGCCGAGCTGGCGGGCGATTACAAGGTCATCCACCACGGCAAGGACATCACCGCCACGGTCAAGACCTCCACCGAGGTAAGCCTCAACGGCGACGGCACCGTCACGGGCGCGAGCACCGGCACCTGGCAGCTCGACGGCGCCCACGATCTGCAGATCACACTCGGCGGCACGACCTACACGGGCGTCTTTTGCCGCACGTGGGATACGGACAACCGCTTGTGGGTCGACAGCTTTACCGCGCTCAGCGCCGACGGCACGGCCCTCTGGGGCAGCGAAGTCGCCATCCCCGAGCGCAGCGAGCCCTACACGCCGATCGACCTGGCGCCCATCCCGGCCCAGGCGCTCGCCATTGGTGAGACCTTGGAAACGACCCTCTACGATCGCCAGGACGCCACCCAGTATGTGCTCGAATACGAGCTGATCGACGCACCCGCCGGGGCCGCCATCGGGGCGCAGACGGGCGTGCTGACCTATACCCCGCTGCTCGACCAGATGGGCCAGACGGTCACCATCCGCGCGCGGGCGTATGACGTGCTCGACCCGAGCCTCAACGCGGAGGTGGCCTTTACCGTGTATGTGGGCGCGCCGCAGGGCACGCTGCAGGGGGCCAATACCTTCGACGCCGTCGCAACGACCGGCATCGAGGACGCCGACGGCGATCCCACCGGCCTGACCGCCCGCCTGAGCGGCACCGGCACCGCCCTGGCCGAGCAGGACCCCAAGCTGAACCTGGACACCGCGCAGGGAGTGCTCGAGATCGAGAGTTCGCAGGCCGACTTCAACGGGCAGGCCGGCGTGGCCGAGGTCTCCGCCCCGGGCCGCAACCTCTCGGACTTCGGCTTCACCGGCACGCAAGACTTCGTGGTCCAGGCCGAGTTCGGCCCGGTGCAAGACCTCGCGTTCATCGACCAGGTGGGCCTCTATGTGGGCACCTCCGCCACCACCGCCACGCGCGCCGGCGTGATCGTGTTCGACGCCCCGCAGGCCTACTCCGCGCACACCCAGGCGGGCACCGACGTGGGCGGCCACTTCACCACCGTGGTCGACCCGACCGACGGCCTGACCGTGATCATCGCCCGCCAGGACGGTGTGTGGTATTACTTCGTCGACGGCGTGCCCACCCACCCCACGACGGGTGAAGCGGACTTCCTCGACACCGCGAGCGACCTCACCGTGGGCGCGTTCATCATCACGCCGCTCAATGCCGACGTGAAGACCGCGCCCCTCCAGTCGCTGACGTATCAGGTGGGCGCCGGGGCCTCCTCCACCACCGACTGGGCGCAATGGGTGCTGCTCCACTTCGGCGCCAACCCGCTGCCCGAGGTCGCCGGGCCGAACGCCGATCCCGACCACGACCTGCGCCCCAACCTGATGGAATACGCCGTCGGCAGCGACCCGCTGGTCTGGGACCACGCTGCCCTGCTCGCCACGGGCCTGGTCGACGGCCACGTGCAGCTGAGCTTCGACCAACAGGCCGACCCGGCCCTGCGCTACGCCGTCGAAGCCACCAGCGATCTGACCTCCGCCGATTGGCAGACGATCTGGTCCAGCGCCGGCGAGGACAACACCGACACCGAGGTGACCGTGACCGATTCCGCGTCTGCCACCGGTGATACGCCCCGCTTCCTGCGCCTGCGCGTCGATTCCGTCGAATAGGCCCCGCGCCCTTCATTTTCGGCCAAAGCACAGCGTATAGAGGTCCGGGTTTTGATCGACCCGGGCCTTTTTTGGCGATTCGAGACGGTGCCGGGCAATGAGACGAAGTAGGATCCACGCCGTATCCCGGCGGGATGTCATGCTGCCCCCCCCGCTTGTCTGGAGGCAGCGCCCTACCCCGAGCATCCTGAAGGGATGCCAGCTTCTAGCCGGTGGTTGAGCCTGCGCCAGCGGGCGACACCCCCGGTTGCCCGTCCCCCACGCGGGCACCTTGAAGAGGTGCCAGCAACGGACCGATTCCCACCCGCTACGGTGGCACGCCCTTCGGGGTGCATTCGCGCGAGGGGGCGGCGTTCCGGTGGTGTCGGGGTTCCCTACGGTCTCCCTCAACCACCGGCTACAGGCTGTGCCCCCTCCGGGGTCGACGGCGAGGGGGGGCGTTCGTGCATCTTCGCCACCCTCGGGAAGTCGCACGGGACGTTGGTACGTTTTCGCCGCTGGTCGGTGCGGGGGGAATAAGGCAGGGCGCAGCGTCGACGCCAGTCGGCAATCCGCCGAGGGCGTTTTAGACGGTGCCCTACCCCGCGCAAGCTGAAGGCTTGCCAGCCTCTAGCCGGTGGTTGAGCCTGCGCCAGCGGGCGACACCACCGGTTGACCGCACCAACGCGGGCACCTTGAAGAGGTGCCAGCAACGGACCGATTCTCACCCGCAACGGTGGCACGCCCTTCGGGGTGCAATCGCGCGAGGGGGGGGGCGTTCCGGTGGTGTCGGGGTGCCCTGCGGTCCCCCCTCAACCACCGGCTACAGGCTGTGACCCCTCCGGGGTCGATGCCAGGGGCTGGCGTTAGTGCATCCTCACCGCCCTTCGGGGTCGCCGCGAGGCAGGACACGCGGTAGGACGCAGCGTCTACGCCAGCCGGCGCTGGAACTCGCCCGTTCCCACCGAACACCCTCGTTCCCCATTTCCGTTTGCGGCGTGGAAAGCATCGGGATGCGCCGCACCCATGGCGCGTAGGCGATCCGCCTGCGCCACTTGGCATCTTCGCCGCTTGGCGTTCCCACATCAGCACGGTCCGCCATGCTGGCACTCTCCGGCTTGTCTGGAGACGACGTCCTACCTACCTCGCGCATACCGGCGGGATGCCAGCCTATAGCCGGTTGGTTGAGCACGCGCCAGCGGGCGACACCACCGGTTGCCGTCCCTCCAACGCGGGCACCTTGAAGAGGTGCCAGCAACGGGCCGATTCTCACCCGCAACGGTGGCACGCCCTTCGGGGTGCAATCGCGCGAGGGGGCGGCGTTCCGGTGGTGTCGGGGTTCCCTACGGTCTCCCTCAACCACCGGCTACAGGCTGTGACCCCTCCGGGGTCGACGCGAGAGGGGGGGAACAAGGCAGAGCGCGGTAGGACGCAGCGTCTACGCCAGCCGGCGGCGGGAACTCGCCGCTCGCCACCGAACACCCTCGTTCCCCATTTCCGTTTGCGGCGCACCCCACAGCGCGTCAGGCGATCCGCCTGCGCCACTTGGCATCTTCGCCGCTTGGCGTTCCCACATCAGCACGGTCCGCCATGCTGGCACTCTCCGGCTTGTCTGGAGACGGCGGCCTCCCTACCCCGAGCATCCTGAAGGGATGCCAGCCTATAGCCGGTGGTTGAGCACGCACCGCGGGCGACACCACCGGTTACCGTCCCCCCCCCCCCCGCGGGCACCTTGAAGAGGTGCCAGCAACGGACCGATTCGCACCCGCAACGGTGGCACGCCCTTCGGGGTGCAATCGCGCGAGGGGGCTACAGGCTGTGACCCCTCCGGGGTCGACGGCGAGGGGGGCGTTCGTGCATCTTCGCCACCCTCGGGAGGTCGCACGGGACGTTGGTGCGTTTTTCGTCGCTGGTCAGTGCGGGGGGGGAATAAGGCAGGGCACAGCGTCGACGCCAGTCGCCGAACGCTGGGCGCGTTTTGACGTGTGGAAGGCGCGCGAACATCAACCGGTGCCGTCGCCGTTTTTAGGGTGTGGGGTGCCCCGCGCATCCTGAAGGGATGCCAGCCTCTAGCCGGTGGTTGAGCACGCGTCAGCGGGCGACACCACCGGTTACCGTCCCCCAACGCTGGCACCTTGAAGAGGTGCCAGCAACGGGCCGATTCCCACCCGCAACGGTGGCACGCCCTTCGGGGTGCATTCGCGAGGGGGGAGCGTCCCGGTGGTGTCGGGGTTCCCTGCGGTCCCCCTCAACCACCGGCTACAGGCTGTGACCCCTCCGGGGTCCGCGCGAGGGGGCTGGCGTTGGTGGACCCTCCCGCCCTCCGGGGTCGACGCGAGGCAGGACACGCGGTAGGACGCAGCGTCTACGCCAGCTCGCGGTTGGAGCTCGCCCGTTCGCCACCGAACACCACGCTCCCAATCTCCATTCGCATCGGAAAGCGGCGGGATGCGCCGCATCCATAGCGCGTAGGCGATCCGTTCGTCCCTCGTGGTGCCTTCGCGGCTTGGCGTTCCCACATCAGCACGGTCCGCCATGCTGGCGCTCCCCGGCTTGTCTGGAGACGACGCCCTACCTATCCCCCCCGCATCCTGAAGGGATGCCAGCCTATAGCCGGTGGTTGAGCACGCGTCAGCGGGCGACACCACCGGTTGCCCGTCCCCCCACACGCGGGCACCTTGAAGAGGTGCCAGCAATAGGGCATTCGCCTGCGTTTGGACTTGTTTCTGCTGGACGGGAATAGATGATCCTCGGAAATGGGCTCAACGTTCCACAACCTGGTGTATCATCTGGTCTTTGGGACCAAGGATCGCTCTCCGCTGCTCGAAGATCCTTGGCGCGATCAACTATTCACCTACCTGGGTGGAGCGGTGCGGGGATTGGGCGGCAATTCCCTCGGGGTGGGTGGCTACTATGACCACGTGCACATCCTGGTGAAGCTACCACCGGCGATCGCACCGGCCAATTTTGTTCGAGAATTGAAAAAAGGGAGTTCCCGCTGGGTGAAAGAGCATCACGGCCCAGGATTCGCATGGCAGGAAGGCTATGCGCTATTTGGCATCAGCCACACACATGTCGCGTCGGTTCGCCGTTACGTGTTACAACAAGTCGAACATCATCAAGTCGTTTCGTTCCGTGAAGAGGTTGCGCGATTGTTGAAGGTCAACGGGGTCGATTTTGATCCGGCTTATCTCCCCTGAATACGGTGGCACGCCCTTCGGGGTGCATTCGTGAGGGGGGGACGTTCCGGTGGTGTCGGGGCTCCCTGCGGTCTCCCCTCAACCACCGGCTACAGGCTGTGACCCCTCCGGGGTCGACGCGAGGGGGCTGGCGTTGGTGGACCCTCACCGCCCTCCGGGGTCGACGCGAGACAGGACACGCGGTAGGGCGCAACGTCCACGCCAGCCGGCGGGAGCTCGCCGCTCGCCACCGAACACCCTCGCTCCCTATCTACGTTTGCGCCGCACTCCATCGCGCGTCAGGAGACGACGCCCTACCTATCCCCCTCAGCATCCTGAAGGGATGCCAGCCTATAGCCGGTGGTTGAGCACGCGTCAGCGGGCGACACCACCGGTTGCCCGTCCCTCCAACGCGGGCACCTTGAAGAGGTGCCAGCAACAGGCCGATTCCCACCCGCAACGGTGGCACGGCCTTCGGGGTGCATTCGCGAGGAGGGAGCGTTCCGGTGGTGTCGGGGCTCCCTGCGGTCCCCCCTCAACCACCGGCTACAGGCTGTGACCCCTCCGGGGTCGACGCGAGAGTGAACGTTGTGAAGGTAGGGCGCGGGGTCTACGCCAACCGGCGAACGCCGGGCGCGTTTTTAGGGTGTGGGGTGCCCCCCAGCAAGCTGAAGGCTTGCCAGCTTCTAGCCGGTGGTTGAGCACGCGCCAGCGGGCGACACCACCGGTTGCCGCCCCTCCCCACGCGGGCACCTTGAAGAGGTGCCAGCAACGGACCGATTCCACCCGCTACGGTGGCACGCCCTTCGGGGTGCATTCGCGAGGAGGGGGTTCCGGTGGTGTCGGGGTGCCCTGCGGTCCCCCCTCAACCACCGGCTACAGGCTGTGACCCCTCCGGGGTCGACGCGAGGGGGGGGCGCAGCGTGCATCCTCACCGCCCTCCGGGGTCGACGCGAGGCGGGACACGGCAGGCGCAGCGTCCACGCCAGCCGGCGAACCCCACTTAGCGGCTGCGCTGGCGGTATTGCTGGGGCGATACGCCGTGGCAACGCCGGAAGTTGCGGTAAAAGGACGACAGGTCTTCGTAGCCGCACATGAAGCTGATCTCCATGATGGGCCGCTCGTTGCTGCGCAGGAGTTGCCCCGCGTATTCCATGCGCCGGTTGCGCACGAAACGGTGCCAACTCTCGCCCGTTAGCTTGCGCACGATGGCGCTGAACCGCCGCCGACTGACCCCCGTGCGATGCGCGGCCTCGTGCAGGGATTCCGGCAAGTGCAGGTTCAAGTCCAGCTGGCCCAGGTAATCGAGCACCCGGTGTTCGTCCGAGGCCGTATGGCTGCTGCACAAGTCCTTGCCCAGCAAACGCCAACGCCTAAATTCCGCGATCAATTGGCTGGCCACGCCCGCGCAGAGCAGATCGGCCCCCGGCAAATCGGCTTGTTGCTCGTAGAGCATGCGGCGCATCCGGGTGTGAAAGTGGCGCATCAACTTCGGCTCTTGCAATACCAGCACCTGGTCTTCGATCAAGTGACTGCACAGGTAGCGCTGCAGCCGCCGGTCGCGGATCCACAACACGAGCAGGGACAGCTGTTGCAACGGAAACTCCACCAGGCGGTGATCGCACCCCGGCGGGATGAACACCAGGTGCCCCGGCGCGAGCGGAAAGCTGCGCCCGTCGCTCTCGATTCGACCCAGCCCCTCGCGCACCAACATGCAGCGCCCATGTCGGTCGCCCTCTCGCACCCAAGGCGGCAATTCCGCCAGTCGGGAGCAAGCGGTCAGCCAGACGCCGCGTCGGTCAAGAGATTTCACGCTGTTCACTCCGGCCTCGGCCGGACAGGGAGAATTGGACATGATAGGGTAAGGATCACCGTCCGCGAGGTGGGGTAACCCGCGGCAGCCACGTTAAGGAGTCGTGCGATTAAGGTTACTAAAAGCCCGCTCGCCACGCCCTCAAACGACCCGTTGCTCAATGTTGAGTAGAACGGAGTTTAAAACCCCAAAAACGCCGTAAGGCCCCCTATGGGATCGGCACGTCCCCCCCTCGCGCGATTGCACCCCGAAGGGCGTGCCACGGTAGCGGGTGCGAATCGGTCCGTTGCTGGCACCTCTTCAAGGTGCTCGCGTTGGGGGACGGGTCAACCGGTGGTGTCGCCCGCTGGCGCGTGCTCAACCACCGGCTAGAAGCTGGCATCCCTTCAGGATGCTCGGGAACCTCGCCCTCCAAAAACGGCGACACCACCGATTGCTGTTCGCGCGCCTCCCACACGCCAAAACGCGCCCAGCGTTCGGCGACTGGCGTGGACGCTGCGCCCTGCCTTATTCCCCCCGCACCGACCAGCGACGAAAAACGCACCAACGTCCCGTGCGACCTCCCGAGGGCGGTGAGGATGCACGAACGCCAGCCCCTAGCGCCGACCCCGGAGAGGTCACAGTTCCAGCGCCGGCTTGCGTGGACGCTGCGTCCTGTCTTCACAACGTTCCCCCCCGCGTCGACCCCGGAGGGGTCACAGCCTGTAGCCGGTGGTTGAGGGGAGACCGTAGGGAACCCCGACACCACCGGAACGCCCCCCCCCTCGCGCGATTGCACCCCGAAGGGCGTGCCACCGTTGCGGGTGCGAATCGGTCCGTTGCTGGCACCTCTTCAAGGTGCCCGCGTCGGGGGAATGGGAACCGGTGGTGTCGCCCGCTGGCGCGTGCTCAACCAACCGGCTAGAGGCTGGCATCCCTTCAGGATGCTCGGGAACCTCGCCCTCCAAAAACGGCGACGGCACCGGTTGATGTTCGCTCGCCTCCCACACGTCAAAACGCCCTCGCCGGTTCGCCGGCTGGCGTGGACGCTGTGCCCTGCCTTTTAGCGGCCTTCGAGGTCGTAGAGGGAGCGTGGCTGCAGTTGCTCCGCGGCATCAGGGTCGGCGCAATGGATCACCACGTCCTTGCCGGGGCGCAGGTGCACGAAATTGTCCGACCACGGGGCGACGACCGCCGGGGTATCGAGCCAGGCCCAGAGCGCGCAGGCCCGGGTGGCGCGCAGGCGGATGGTCGTGCCCGTCGCGGTGTGACCGCATTCATACTCCAGCCCGGGGTCGACCAGCTCGAGGTGCTTGGGCGGGCAGGCCAATACGAGGTTTTCGGCCACCGCGCCGCCGGAGCTTGCCTTGAGCCAGCAGAGCAATTGCGTGGGCCGGTGGTCGGCCATCGCGGGCACGGGCAAGGTCAGTTGCAACCGGCGCACGCCCAGCCCTTCGACGACCTGCGAACGCGTATCGATGGGACGCCCCAGGGTATCCGTCGTGGTCAGGCTGACGCTGACCGCGCCCTGGAGCGGCAAGTCGGCCAGCACAGTCACGGCTACGTCCTGGCGGTCCGGGCGGTAGGTGCCGGTCGCGAGCAGCGGGGCAAAGAAGCGGCGCGCGAGGTAGTGCGAGGCTTTCCAGCGGCCCGTGTAGTCGATCGTCGACCAGCTTGCGCCCGGCCAGCAGTCGTTGAGTTGCCAATACAGAGCGCCTGCACAGGTGGGTTGGGCGCGCCATGCTTCCACCGCCTGTTGCAGGCCCAGCCCCTGCAGGAGTTGGGAGAGCGTGAGCAGGCTTTCGAAGGTTGGCGGCAGACGAAAGTGGGCGCTGAGGTAGGCCAGGATAGTGCCGTTGCCAGAGCCCAAACGCGTGTTGCCGCGCTGATAGTGGTCCATCTGCCGACTGGAGAGGTTGCGCTCGGCCTGGGGCACGAGGGGCAGGATCGTGGCGGGACAGGGAAAGCTTTGAAAGCCGAACTCGCTGGCAAAACGGGGCTGCAGACGGGCGTAGCTGGCAAAAGGTTCCAGCCCCCACCAGACGCCCCAGTAGTGCTTGTCGCCATACGCGGCCTCATTGGCCTCGATGCCCTCCGGCGAGTGCGGGCTCGACTGCCAGTAGGGCACCTCCGGGTGCAGCTCGGCCACCGTGTCGGCCAGCAACGCGGCGAAGAGCCGGTCGTAATCCTGGCGGTGCATCGCGCCCGTGGCCGCGTCCTCGCCGATCAATTGCTCGAATTGCTCGATCTCGTTATTGCCGCACCAGAGCGCCAGGCAAGGGTGGTGGTGCAGGCGGGTGACCTGTTCGCGCGCCTCGGCGGCCACGTTGTCCAACCACGCATCGTCGTGGGCCGGGTAGGCGGAGCAGGCAAACATGAAGTCTTGCCACACCAGCAGGCCCAACTCGTCGCACAGATCGTAAAAGAGGTCCGGCTCATACAGCCCGCCGCCCCAGACGCGGATCATGTTCATGTGGGCGTCGCGGGCGCTCTGCAGCAGCTGGCGGTAGCGCTCGGGCGGGATGCGCGGCACGAAGACGTCGGCGGGGATCCAGTTCGCGCCCTTGGCAAAGATCGCCCGCCCGTTGACCCGAAAGCCAAAGGATTCGCCGGCATCGTCCGTCGTCCGCACCAGCTCGACCGAGCGCAGACCGATGCGCCGGTGCAGGCGGTCGAGGGGCTGACCCTGGGCGTCGCGCAGCACCAGCTCCAGATCGTAGAGCGGTTGCGCGCCGTGCCCGTACGGCCACCACCGTTTGGGGGCCTTGACCGTCAAGGTGGCGGTGCCCCCGGCGGCGACCGTATGGGTCGTCAGCGGCGTGCCTTCGTAGGTGAGAGCGACCTGCAGGGAACTGCCCGCCGGCGCGCCTTGCACGGGGGCTTGCACGGTGACGGTGGCCCCGGCGTCGGTCATCTCGGTCGCGATGTGGGGCGGGCGGATCTGCGGACGTTCCCGACGCTCGAGGTAGAGCGGCTTCCAGATGCCGCAGGTGACGCATTGCGGGCCCCAGTCCCAACCGAAATTGCACTGCATTTTGCGCAGCCACTGCCCGCCATCGAGCCGGAACGCCCCCGCATCGGAGGTCACGACAAAGCGCTCCTGCTGCCGCTCCCGCCCCGCAGCCATGGCCGAGGCAAACACGATGCGCAAGCTGTTCCCCGCGGGGCGCAGGTGGCGGGCGGCAAAGCGCCAGGTGCGAAACATGTTGTCCGCCCGGCCCACCTCCTCGCCGTTGAGGAAGACGCGCGCCAGCGTATCCAGCCCCTCGAAGACCAGCTCGTAGGCGTCCGACTCGGCCACCGCAGCCGGCACGTCGAAAGACGCCTCGTAGATCCAGTCACGCTCGCCGATCCAGAGCTGTTCGCGCTCGTGCAAACCCGTAAACGGGTCCGCGATCAGGCCCGACTCCAGCAAGTCGAGGTGGAGGTTTCCCGGCACCTGGGCCGGACCCTGAAACGCATCATCTGCACTGCGAAAACGCCAGTCGAGGTCTAGCGGCAACCGATCGGGAAAGCTCATCGCCCGCAGCCTGCACGCCCCACCCACCGACGCCATCCCGCCCCCAGCTCAACGTTGCGCCCAGGTCCACACCCGCATCCCGGCGGGATGCCAGCCTCTAGCCGGTTGGTTGAGACGACGCTAGTCGTCGACACCACCGGTTGCCGCCCCCCCACGCGGGCACCTTGAAGAGGGGCCAGCAACGGGCCAATTCCACCCGCAACGGTGGCACGCCCTTCGGGGTGCATTCGCGAGAGGGGGGCGTTCCGGTGGTGTCGGGGTCCCTGCGGTCTCCCCTCAACCACCGGCTATAGGCTGTGACCCCTCCGGGGTCGGCGCAGGGGCTGGCGTTC
>WOUP01000022.1 GCA_009772895.1 Puniceicoccaceae bacterium 5H
CCGCCCGACAGTGCGCCCCCGCCTCCCCCGCAAGGCAACCGCACCATGGATGCCAGCGGCAAGGAGAAGCAATAAACCTCCCTTTCCCTACAGCCCGGACCCACGTCCGGGCTTTTTATTTCGTTCAACTTCTGCAGGATGAGCCGGCGCTCAACTGTTTATCGTCGCATCGTGGCACATGATTGGCTTGAATGAGACAAACGTCTGTTCTTGTGCTAATTTGATCAATCACGCGTCTGATGTCGTCCCTCGCCATGCCTTCTCACCAGCCCATCTGCCCTCTCGATGGTCAGAAACGACCGCCGTATTCCTTCGACTCCGAAGATACGTGCCTCGAACGCCTGCAGGGCGCGAAAGACGCGTTTCTCCAGTGGCGCCGCGTCCCGGTCAAGGAGCGGATCAAGCGGGTCCAGCAGCTGCAGGAAGTCCTGCAGACACATGAGCAATCCTGGGCGGAGCTGATGACGCTCGAAATGGGTAAGCTGCCCAAGGAAGCGCAGGCGGAGATCCGCAAGTGCGAGTCTCTGTGCGCGTGGTATGGAGCCCAGGCGGAACGGCTCCTGCAAGACCAGCCGCTGCCGGCTGACGAAGGCAACCGCTTTCTCACATATCAGCCGCTGGGGCCGGTGATGGCCATCATGCCGTGGAATTTCCCTTTTTGGCAGGTCTTTCGGGCCGCAGTGCCCGCGTTGCTGGCCGGCAACACGATGCTGTTGAAGCACGCTCCCAACGTGCCGGGCTGCTCCGATGCGCTGGCGGAAGCCTTCGGCAGCTGCTTCCCGGCAGGGGTCTTCCAGCAGATCAAGGCCGAGGACGCTACCGTCTCGACCCTCATTGCCGACCCGCGGCTGCGCGGCGTATGCCTGACCGGCAGCGACAAAGCGGGACGTGCCATTGGCGAACAGGCGGGGCGCCATCTGAAGCCGATTGTGCTGGAACTGGGCGGCAGCGACCCCTATCTGGTGCTGGAAGACGCCGATCTGGAAGTGGCGCTCAAACACTGCATCCGCGGTCGCATGCGCAACAATGGGCAGAGCTGCATCGCGGCAAAGCGGATGATCGTTCACTCCCAGCTCCACGACGCTTTTGTTGAACAGTTGAGTGCGCGAGCGGCGGAATACCACTGGGGCAACCCCCACGATGCGGGCGTCAATCAGGCTCCGATGGCCCGCCACGACCTGCGGGACGCGCTCCACCACCAGGTGATGCGCAGCGTCGAAGCGGGCGCCACCTTGTTGTGCGGCGGCGAGATTCCGGAGCACCCGGGCGCTTTTTACCCGGTGACGATCCTGACCGATGTGCAGCCGGGCATGCCGGCCTTTGACGAAGAACTTTTCGGACCGGTGTTTGTCGTGATCCGGGGCGAGAGCGAGCAGCAGATGATCGACCTCGCCAACCAGACCCGCTACGGACTCGGTGCCGCCGTCTTTTCCAAAGACACCACGCGGGCTCGCCAGATCGCACGCGAAGAGCTCGCCGCCGGTTGCTGCTCGGTCAACGCCCCCGTCTCCAGCGATCCACGCATTCCCTTCGGCGGCATCTACGATTCCGGCATGGGCCGCGAACTGGGCGCGGCCGGGCTCTACAGCTTCTGCAACTGGAAGACGGTGCTCGTCAACGACGGCTGACTTGTCACACGGCGGCCACTTGTCCTAGCTTGAGGGCTTGGACTCCCGCGAAATGCGCCAACTGCCGCCCATCCACGTGATCGATTTTGAAGGCCACCCCCGCTATGGGGTGATCGAATATGGCGTGGCCACGGTCGAAGCGGGGCGCGTGACCGCCGCCGCCACTCGCCTGTGTGCGCCGACGGGTGACATTCCGCCGGCGGACACCCAGGTCCACGGGTTGCGCGCACAGAACCTGACCGGATGCGCGCCGTTTGCGGACGAGTATCAGCGCTTCGTCGCCTGGCGGTCTTCCGGCGTGCTCGCCGCCCATAATTCATGGGTTGAGCACCGGTTGCTGAAGCACCACTGGTCGTTCCCGCCCTTCGTGCCCGCCTGGGCGACCGAGGGCGAGGTGGCCGAATGGGGGCCGTGGCTCTGCACCCTGCGACTCGCGCGCGTCTGCTGGCCGGAACTCGAGAGCCACAGCGTGCTGAACGTGGTGAGCGCCCATGGGCTGGAGGGTGAGCTCGACGCCTTGGCCCAACGCCATTGCCCGCCGGAGCGCGATCGCGCCCATTGCGCCCTCTACGATGCCCTCGCGTCGGCCTTGGTGCTCTGTCGCGCCCTGGATGAGCTGGCCGGGCAGCCCCACCTGCTCAACGTGTTGCTCGAGCCCGAAAACTGGCTGCGCTCCGGCGCCCAGCAGGCCGAGCTGTTTTAGTCGCGCTCGGTCTTGAGATCGGGGATGCGGCTGAACGCGATGCGCAGCGGCGCCTCCGACATACCGCCGAGCGCGCTGCCGAGGAAAACTGTGCGGGAACCGAACTTCTGGTTGAGGCTGTCCATGGCCTGATCGATGCGTGACCGCCTCGGGTCGTCCAACAAGTCAGGAAAGAGCGAGCCCGCCACACTCTCGGCCGTCGTAAGGTCCGTCAGCGTCACCGCGACCTTGAGCGGGTAGCCTTCGTGCGGGATCTCCTGCCACAACCGATTGAGCCCACCGGTCAGCTCACGCGTATCCTGCACCGCTCCCAGGCGACAGTCGCTCTTGTACTTGCCCTGCCCCATCACGCGCACCTTCAGCTCCAGGCGACCGGCGTAATAGCCCATGTTGCGCAGGCGCAGCGCCGCCTTTTGCAGCAATCGGTGCGAGATGGCCTTGGCGCTGCTCCAGGAGCGTTTGTCTGGCGAAATCACATGCGAATGACCGACGGTGCGGCGCTGGGTCTCCGCGCCCTCCCAATCCTCACCGCGTAGCCGCGCATAGTAGCGCAGGCCTTCGATGCCACCCCACACGTCGCGCATTTGCTCCTGCGTCAACGCACACAGCTGCTCGACCGTATGGATGCCGTGGGCCTTCAGGCGCGCTTCCATCGAGGGGCCGATTCCGTAGAGGTCGATCGGCTTCAGCTCATAGAGCGCCCGGGGCAGGTCCTTCGTCTCGATGATCTTGAGGCCGTCGGGCTTGCGCATGCCGCTGGCGACCTTGGCCAGAAAGAGATTGGGCCCCGCGCCGATGGAGCACGTGATCGATTCGCCGATCGTAGCCGCGAGGGCTGCCTTTACCTGACGCGTCAACCGCTCGACTTCCGCCACGCTCTGCCAGTGGGTCGGCAGCAGGCCGTACATCTCGTCGATCGACATCACGGCCTCAACGTGCAGGCAGTTCTCGATCACGGCTTTCGCCTGTTCATGGAATTTGATGTACTCGTGGTGGTCCGCGACCTTGAACTGGATCTCCGGGCAGAGCTTGCGAGCCTCGGCCACCTTGGTGCCCGTGCGCACGCCAAAGCGTTTGGCCTCGTAACTCGCGGCAATGCAGCAGGTCGTATCGGCCAGCATCGGCACGACCCCCACCGGGCGCCCGCGCAGCTCTTCGTTCAACTGCTGCTCACAAGAAGCAAAGTAGCTGTCGAAATCGAAAAACATGTAGCGCAGGCCCATCCCTGATGAGTATCCACATGTTCACTGAAAATTCAAGCTCCGCTTACAGCCGTAAATTTTACAGGGGTGGACTCAGACTGTAAAAGCTACAGCCGACCCACGGAGCAGCCTTTTTTCAAAAAAGCGTAAAGGTAAAAACAACAAGTTATCAGTCAGCATGTTGAGATCATCAGCGCAAAGTTGGCACGGTGAAAGCCCTATAGGAGGTGTAAATAATTCACCTCGTTTATCATGCACCACGCTTCTACCCCCGCCACTCCCGCACGCCTACGTATCCTGCTCGTCATCGGCAGGGAGGCCTTGGAGCAACTGCACGTTCAGGAGCGCCTCGACTATGCCCAACAACTGCAAACCGAAGGACACCACGTCAAGATCCTGATCCGGGCAGGTGAAGGTTTCAATCTTTCGCCCCGCACCCCCCTGCCGATCTACACTTACCAGAAATCGGCGAAGCGCAAGTTTGCCTGGGAAGGCGCTCACGGCGACGAAGTCAAAGCCGGCCGGGCCGCCCTGCGCGACCTGCTCAACCGCTTCATTTTCGATGTCGTTCACGTCTTCGGCGGCCAGACCGCCAGCACGGTCGTGGCGCCCGAACTGGAAGACTGCCGCCTGCCGTGGCTCGTGCACATGGAGCATGAAGAACTGCGCTCGTGCCTGCTTCAAAGCGTCTTTCAGCAGCAGATCGGGGCAATGCTGCACGCCGCTCACGGCGTGACGACTTCCACGCACCTCGGCCACCGTCTCATCCGTGAGTGGACGCAACGCAGCGCCATGATCCTCCCGGCGGCACAAGAGCCCAACCGCCAGCTGATGCTCAATGTGAGCCGTAGCCACACCCCGATCGTCTATCTGCGCCTGCTGGGCTACGACCGGGAGCACCTGAACCAGGTGCTGCGCCTCGTCGCCGCGTTGCAGGCAGACACCCCGGTGCTGGCCCACCTCTATGCGCCGGGCCACAAGAGCCACGTCGTCCAGGAAGCCGCGGTCGCCCGCCAGGCGCAACTGCGCATCCACGACCGCATCAGCCCGCGCATGGAAGAAACCCTGATGCGCTACTCCAACTTTTACCTCCAGCTCAACGACGACAGCGAATCGACCCAGATCGAGCGCAATTTGCTCAAGGCCATGCGCTATCGCGCCGCGGTCCTGACCACCCGCCACCCCTTGGTGAGCCAGATCACCCGTCACATGGAGACCGCGCTGGTCGTGCCCGGCGAAGACGAGCAAGCCTTGCTGACGAGTGCCCGGTTCCTGATCGAATTCCCGGACAAGCAGCGCGCTCTAGCCGAGCGAGGACAGCAGTTCGCCAACTGGTATCTCAGCGCCCGCCGCGTAGCCCATGAAGCCACCGCAGCCTACCACTACTATGTGGAGGAAGCCGCCAAGGACGATGTCGCCGCCTGAAATTTCCCGGACCGGTAAGGAGAGAGACCGGCCCGCATAGCGAGTGGAGAAAAGACAGAAAAGGCTACCTACAGGTAGCATTGCGAGAGTGAAGCAGCAGCAATCATAAGCGTAAACGACAGGATATAGAGACACAGGAGCAACCTAGGCAAAGAGCCGCGACCGCCACGAGTGGTCGCGGCTCTCGATTTTTCAGGCCGGCGTGATCCAGGTCGCACCACCCCCATCGCGCAGGGCCTGCAGCTTCAGCCCAAAGGCGGCGTGCAGGTGCTCCGGCGTCAGCGCCTGCGCCACCGGCTGCACCGGCACCGCCACCTCCCCGCGCTGGAGGATGACCGCGCGGTCGGCGAAGCGCAGGGCGAGGTTCCAGTCGTGCAGGATGGCGGCGACGATCGCCCCGCCCTCGGCCCACTGCTTGGCCAGGCTCAAGATCTCGTGCTGGTGGCGTGGATCGAGGTTGTTCGTCGGCTCGTCGAGCAAGAGCACGCGCTGCCCGCTATCTTGCGTGGGCCAGACTTGCGCCAACGCGCGGGCCAGGTGCACCCGCTGGCGCTCGCCCCCGCTGAGCGTCAGATAAGAGCGCTTGGAGAGGCCCGTCAGCCCGACGAGTTGCATCGCTTCGTCCACCACGTCGAGATGGGCCTCCCCGTGCGGCAGACGCCCGAGCTTCACCACCTCGCGCACCGTAAAGGGAAAATGCAGCTCCACCGACTGGGCCAACACGGCCCGCTGCCGCGCCAACCGGTCGGCCGGCCAGTCCTGAATATTGCGCCCCTCCAGCTGCACCTGTCCGCCCGCAATCTGGCGAGCGCCGGACATTGCGTGCAGCAGGGTGCTCTTGCCTGCTCCATTGGGGCCCATAATCGCCAGCAGTTCGCCTGGGCGAGCCTCGACCGAAATCTCGTGAATGAGGCTGCAGCCGCCGGCCCGCACCGTTACCTTGTCCGCCACCAGGCTCATGACTCGCCCTCCCGCCAACGCTGATCGCGCCAGACCAGCCAGAGGAAAAACGGTGCGCCCACCAGAGCCGTCAACAGCCCAATGGGCAAGACGCGGGGCGGGTCCACGATGCGGGCGGCCACATCGGCCAGCACCAGCACCGCGCCACCCGCCACCGCCGACCAGGGCAGCAACCGCCGATGGTCCGGCCCCAGCAACAGGCGCACCATGTGGGGCACTACCAGCCCGACAAAGCCGATCATGCCCGAGCTCGCCACCGCGCCCGCCACCATCCAGGCACAGCCAAAGATCACCACCCGGCGCACCGACTCGACCGACACCCCCAGGTGGTAAGCCGCGGCCTCGCCCAGTAACAGCGCGTTGAGCGGCTTGGCCATGCGGGGCAGCACCACGAGCCCCGGCACGACGATGAGGGTCAGCGCGGCACAGCGTTCCCAGGTCGCCGCCTCGAGGCTGCCAAGCGTCCAGAAGGTGAAGCGGCGCAATTGAGCGTCGTTCGCCAGATACAGCATCATGCCCACCAGCGCCGCTGCCAGGGCGTTGAGCGCCAGGCCCACCAGCAACAGCGTCAGCACCCGCGATTCCACGCTGCCACGCGCCAGGCGATAGATCAGCCACGTGACGACCAGACCGCCGGCCAAGGCACAGAACGGCAGCAGCCACGCCTCGAGCCAGGGCGGCCAGGCCCAGCGCGAGCCCAGCACCACGGCGGTCACCGCGCCCACTGCGGAACCGCTGGAGACGCCGATCAGCGCCGGATCGGCCAGCGGGTTGCGAAAGAGGCCTTGCAGCGCCGCCCCGGAGATCGCCAGCGCGGAGCCGACGAGCGCCCCCAGCAACAGGCGCGGCAGGCGCAGATTCCAGATAATGGTGTTCGTCGGCCCATCGGCCTGATGAAGGAGCGCATGCCCAATTTGAGACCAGCTCAAATCCGTCGGGCCCAGCATCAACCCCAGCGCCGCTGCCAGCAGGCAGAGCACGATCAGGCCCACCCGGGCATTCAGGTCACGCTGTCCTCTCGAATCCACCGGCCGAAACTGGCTTGTCGGCAACGGGTTGTCAAAAATTTTGCGGCGGAGCCTCTTCTCGGCGCCGGTCGACCCTATTCTTCGACGCGCGGTTCCGCCTCGCTCCATGCCGCCGCCGCATGCCCGGCCTTGCGCAAAAGGGCCGCCAGCTGCTGGCGCTCGCCTGGATCGAGCGCATGAAAAGCGCCGTCGAGCCGGGCGTTATGGGAGGCAAAAGCCTCGCGAATCACCCGCCGCCCCTCGTCGGTCAAGTCCACATACACCACGCGACGGTCATCCGGGCAAGGCGTGCGGCGGACCAGCCCCTGGCGCTCGAGGCGGTGCACGGCGGTGGTGATCGAGCCGCTGGTGAGGTAGACCTTGCGCCCGATCGTATTCACCGGCTGCGGGCCTTTGTGGTAGACGATTTCCAGCACCGCGAAGTCGGAGAGGTTGCGGAAACCCAGTGCTTGAATACTCGCCCGATCGATCGCCTCGAAGGACTTGAAGGCCCGCCAGAGCAGCAGATAAAGCCGGGCTCCGTCGGGTGTTCGCTCAGTCGCCATGGATAAACCTTACGCCTTTGACGGGATTTGCCAACCCTGAGCCTTCACCCAGCGTGCGCTCCGAGTAAAATCGTCTGGCACGAGCTGGTGACCGATCGGCAAAAACTGGTGGTCGACCGCCGCCCCGCCAGCCGCCAGCAAGCGCGCCAGGCGCTCGGCATCCGCGCGCGTCGCGATCCCGTCGTGCAGGCCCGAGAGCATGAGGACCGGCGTCTGCCCCACCACCGTCTGCGGCGGCTGGAACGGCGTCATCGGCCGCCAGAGCACAGCGCCACTGAGGTGCCCCCCACCGGCCAGCAAGTAGCTCGCGAGCAAGTTCGCCCCGTTGGAGTAGCCGAGCCCGGCCAGCGGCGTCTGCTGCAGGTGGTAGGTCGCCACGGCTTTCTCGAGGAAGCTGTGCAGGCGCTCGGTCTCCTCCTTCAGGCTCTGCAGGTCGAACACACCTTCGCGTACGCGTTTGAAAAAGCGCCGCATATCGCCCTCCATGACTGAGCCACGCAAGGCGAGGTGACCCGAGCCGGGACTCACCCGTTGCAGCACGGGCACCAGATCGTGCTCGCTGCCGCCGGTGCCGTGCAGGAGCACCCAGACGGGCGCGCCTTTGACCGTCGGCTGACGGTAGACGTGGTGGTAGGCCTGGGCTGCGCTCATGACTGCAGGGCCGGGACGCGCGGCAGCAGCCGTTCGATGTCCTCACGGTGGTGCTCGAACTGCGGCGGCAGCTTGAGGGTCGCGCCGAGCTCTTCCAGCTTTTCGTCGACGGTGAAACCGGGATTGTCGGTCGAGATCTCGAAGAGGATGCCGTTGGGCTCGCGGAAGTAGGCGGCCGTGAAATACGTGCGGTTGATCGGCCCGTTGATCATCAGGCCCGATTGCGCCAGGCGCTCACGCAAGGCGTCGTGGGCCTCCTGATCGGGCACGCGAAAGGCCACGTGGTGCACGCTGCCCGCGCCTGGCTTGGTCGGCAGCGCTTTGCGGTCTTCCAGCACATCCACGACGCTGCCGTGCCCGTGACCGCTGGCGAGGAAGCGGTGCCGCTTGCCCTCCGTCGGCCCACGCTCAAAGCCCATCAAGTCGAGCACGCGCGCGGTGGCTTCGACGCGAGGCACACGCAGGGTGATGCTGTGAAAGCCCAGCAGCTGCTCCACCGCCGGTATCGGGCTTTGCGGCCAAGGCTGCAATTCGGGCGAATCCGCCGCCTTACCCACCAGCTCCACCGGATAGCCGTCCACGTCCTGGCTCACGAGCACCGCATCGCCGAAGCGGTCCAGCTGCTTGACTGGTCGCTCGGCCTGCCGTAGCCGCGCCTCCCACGCGTCCAGCGCATCGGCGGCCACGTGATAGGCCACCGCGCTCGCCTCGTGATTACCCGGCTGGCGCGGTCGCAGGTTGGGCCACGGGAAATAGGTCAAGGCGGTGCCGGGCGCACCGGTGTAGTCGCCGTAGTAAAGGTGGTACGTCGAGGGATCGTCGAAATTGACCGTCTGCTTGATCAGGCGCAGGCCCCAAAAGTCGCGATATTCGCGTACGTTGACTTGCGGATTGGCCGTCATGGCCGTGATGTGATGAATGCCGGTTACTGCTGCCATCATGGTAAGGGGTGATCGCACAACATCGCACAGGTTGTCTTGATGTCAAGATAAACTGGAGCAAGCTGTTTTCTACTGGATCGCGGACCCGGAACATACGTGCCGCCTTCCCCCTTGCCTTGTGCGCCGGGAGTCGCATGATGCGGCGACTAATGGACGCTGCCACCATGATTCCGTTTCTGAAGCACCTCAGCGCCGAGAGCGCCAAGGTGATCAACCCGCTCTTCTTCAATCCCGACCTGCAGGTCGAGTGGAAGGAAGACAACACCCCGGTGACCTACGCCGACAAGAAGGCCGAAGAGGTCCTGCGGGAGCTGATCACCAAGGAGTTCCCCGACCACGGTATCGTCGGCGAGGAGTTTCCGAACGTTAACGAAGACGCCGAATACAGCTGGGTGCTCGACCCGATCGACGGCACGCGCTCGTTTGCCGCCGGCACGCCGCACTTCGGCACGCTCATCTGCCTGCGCCACAACAAGCAGCCCATCTGGGGCGTGATCAACGTCTGCGCGCTCGACCGCCTCTACATCGGCAACAACGAGCAGTGCTGGATGAATGATCGACCGGTGAAGATGCGCGAAACCAAGGACTTGAGCAAGTGCTTCCTGCTCACGACCGATCCGAAGCGTCCCTACCTGCACCACAGCATCGAGGGCTGGAACAACCTGCTCGCCGCGACCGATCAATATCGTAGCTGGGGCGATTGCTTTGGCTACACCATGCTCGCCAGCGGTGGCGCCGACATCATGTGCGACCCCAAGATGAGCCTGTGGGACATGGCCGCGCTGCTGCCCGTCGTGCGCGGCGCCGGTGCCGCCGTCTCCAACTGGAACGGCAACGACCCGGTCGGCTCCGACAGCCTCGTCGTCGCGCACCCCCGCCACCACGCCCGGATCATCGAGATCCTGAACCCGTAATTATTTACACCAGATTTACCTTTCGGGCGCGATTCCAAGACGGAATCGCGCTTTTTTTGTACTGGGAATCAGCAGGTTAGCGATTTTCGGGCTTTTTACATTTATCCACCGTCTTTCATAGGGTGTCACCCCTATATTACACCTCAAGATGGGATCCATTAAGCCGCATTACATAGCAACGAACTATATCGCGCAAAGGAGAACCCCATGAGTATCGCACGTAAACTATTTCTCGTCCTCGGCATCAGCATCCTCGGTTTAGGGGGTGTGCTGGCCCTCGGACGTTATACCCTCAAAAGCAACCTTGAAGCATCCCGCTCACTGGTCGACGGCACCTACGCCCCCATCGTGGAGCGAGACTTGCCGAAACTGACGGAGCTGCGCAACGGCATCACGCTCTTGCTCAACGCCGACCGAGACGCCTATCAGGCCGAGCTCGCGCAGAGCCAGGCTGCCACCGCCCTCAACCCCGAAGAACTCCAGGCGCTTTTCGATACGGTGACCGAAAACAGTGCCCAAGTCATGGAGCGCACCGAAAAAGCCAGCAACTCCTTCAGCGACGACATGCAGGAGACCTACGCCGCAATGCAGGCGCAGTATACCACCTGGAAAAACCATTCCAGCGATCTGCTCGGCATCACCAGCGATCTGTTTGACCAAACGGCGCAATACCGGAAGGATCGCCAGCAGCTCTCGAAAATCGACGGCGCGCTCAACAAAAGCCTGGAATCCTTGATCGCGCAGCATCAGGACGAGCCGGAGCTCGCCAATGCGTTTGCCGAGATCGAGCAGCAGCTGCTCCGGGCCAATGTAAGCCTGGGCGTCATGCTGCGCAGTCCCGATCCGGAAGCGGTCCAGCAGGCACGCAAGCTATTCGCCGAACAGACGGAGCAATTGCAAAACCGTCTGGAAGCCTTGGGCGAACACCACCATGGCGACGCGGCCGATCCGCTCGCCAAAAGCCAGGGGCTGCTGACCCAGTGGCAGCAATATGGCACCAAGCTGAGCCACGCCGCGACCCAAAACCAGGACCTGACGGCACAACGCGAAGAGCTGGAGCAGCAGACCTCCCATGAATTTGCCGTGATGCGCGAGACGCTGGACCAACTCGTCGGCTTCTTCGAAGAACAGATTGCCGCCAGCACGGAGGCCCTGGTGACCAAAAACGAACAGGCTCGGCAGACGCGCGCCGCCACCGAGGCTCATGCCCACCAAATGCTCATGATTTTCTACGCCATCGGCGCGGTGACGATCCTCGTGCTCGGCGGCTACCTGACGCTCGTCACCCTGAGCATCGTCAAGGCCCTGCGCGGTGCCATCGACCAACTGCGTGGCAGCAGCAACGAAGTCACGTCCGCCTCCGTGCAGTTGAGTTCGTCCAGCAACATGATGGCCGACGAAGCCTCCCAGCAGGCCGCTGCCCTGGAAGAGACGCTGGCCTCGCTGGAAGAAGTCAACGCCACCACCCACATGAATGCCGAGCACGCCCGCAATACCAGCGACCGCGTGGAAGACATTCGCGGCAAGGTGACCAAGGGCTCCCAGCTGATGGAGACGATGCTCGATGCGATGCAGCGCATTCGCCAGAACTCCGACCAGACGGCCAGCGTGATGCGCACGATCGACGAGATCGCCTTTCAGACCAACCTGCTCGCCCTCAATGCCGCCGTCGAAGCGGCCCGGGCCGGAGAGGCCGGTCGTGGCTTCGCGGTGGTGGCCGAAGAGGTCCGCAACCTGGCCCAACGCAGCGCCGAGGCCGCCCGCTCTACCAGCGGCATGATCGAGACCTCGCACCAGACCGCCAAGCAGGGCGTGGACAGCAGCGAGCAACTGGCCGAGTTCCTGCGGGAACTGGGGGCCGAGATGGATCAGATCGTCCTGCTTTCCAACGAGGTGTCCACCGCCTCCAACGAGCAATCACAGGGCCTGCAACAGATCAGCACCGCCGCCTCCCAGATCGACCAGTCCACGCAGCGTAACGCCGCCACGGCGGAAGAAACGGCTAGCGCGAGCGAAGAGCTTTCCGAGCTGTCCACCCAACTCCAGGACATCGTGCACACCCTCAACCAGATGGTGAAGAGCGACAAGAGCGCACCTGCTCCTCAGCCCAAGGCCCATCAGGCCGCCCCAAAACAAGCGCAAGCGAAGCAGAAGCAGTCCGATCGCGGCTTCTTCCTCAATGCAGGCTACGAAGCCCCCAAGGCGCCCGCCAAGCCCGCGAACGGCCGCAACGGCCAACAAAACGGCAGCTTCCACGGCTACCCCAAGCTCAACGGGCACGCCCAAGTCAACGGCACCAACGGACACGCGCAGAACGGTAAAATCAACGGACACGCCAACGGCTTCGAATCCTTCAATAGCCAAGGCCCCTCGATCGAACTGAACGACGACATGATCCAGTCTCACTAGGAATCCCCCCATGCAACGCTATTACAAATTTGCCGCCGGCCTCCTGCTCGGCCTCATCGCCCCTGCCCTCCACGCCGCCGATACCCAGTTCTGGACCGCATGGAACGTGGGCGAGTGGAAGTCCGGCAACTTCTCCACCAAGAGCCACTTCGAGAACCGTCACGCGGACGACCTCGACCTGATCTACGTCCGCTACTCCCAGAAGTTCAACTACAAGCTCGACGATGTCTGGTCCCTCGGCCTGCACCCGGTCTACGAGACCTCGCGCGGCAGTGACGACTGGAAGGACACCTACCGGCTCGACCTGGAGGCCACCACCAAGCTGAAGTTGACCGACCGCCTCGGCCTCAAACTGCGCCACCGCTACGAAGTCCGGCGCAAAGAGGGCAAGGGCAGCGAAGCCATGGATCGCGTCCGCCAGCAGGTCGCGCTCAGCTACAAGGCCAATTGGCTGCCTAGCATGACCTCGATCGGCATCGCCAACGAGTGGTTTTACGAGATCGACAAGGAGCGCATCACGCTCGACCGGTTCTACCCGATCCAGATCGGCTTCCAGCCCAGCGACAGCTTCAAGACCACCGTCTACTACCTTTATCAGAGCAATCGACAAGGATTAAGTGGTAACTGGAGTGGCACGCACATCATCGGCCTCTCCAGCAGCTTCAAGTTCTAGCGATATATGGGGTGGCCCCGTCCGACAGCGGGCGGGGCCTTTTTATGCAGGCATACATTAGATTTTCTAATCAAACAACAACCGCGTCATACTAAAAACTGATCTACCTCATTAAGGACTGTTGCAGATAACGTCGCCGACCGAATTGGTCTTGTGAGTGACAATCTCGTAACACACACACTTCCGATGCACCGCTACCTGCGCTTCATTCTCCTCCTGCTGACCGCGAGCCCTGCCCTGCTGCAGGCCGACTCCACGGCCTACTGGGCCGCCTGGGGCGTCGATGTCTGGAAAGGGGATCAGTTTTCCACCCGCACGAGCACCGAAAACCGTCACGACGATGATTTCGACCTCGCCTACTTCCGCATCACGCAGGAGTTCTACTACAAGCCCAACGCGGTCTGGACGCTGGGCGTGATCCCGACCTACGAGTCGGTCCGCAGCGCGGGAGACTGGAAGGACATCTACCGGGTGAACCTGGAGGCATCTCCGACTTTCAAGCTGAGCGACAAGCTCTCCCTGAAACTGCGCAACTGGTACGAGATCCGCCGCAAGCAGGATATGGGCAGCAAGTCCTACGACCGCTTCCGGCAGCAAGTCGCCTTTACCTACGCCGCCGACTGGCTGCCCGGGCTGACCTCCGTGTCTTGCTCCAATGAAGTGTTTTACGACTTCAATGCCGAACGTATCAATCAGGACCGGATCAACCCGCTGAAACTCAACTTCAAGATCAACGATCGCTGCAAGACCTCGGTCTTTTATCTCTACCAGGCTCAGCGGGTCGGCCTGAGCGAAGACTGGACGGGCACGCACGTCATCGGCGCGTCCACCAGCTTCAATTTCTAACGTTCCCCGCAACTGGGGCAACGTGGCCGGCCGCGACAAGCAACGCTTATCGCGGCACAACAGGTTACGAAAATGTGGCTAAAGTTAAAAAAGAAGTTGGCCGTAACATTTACGTAACCCATTTAAACCACGATGTCTCGTAAAGTATTGACGACTCTTGGAGCTTTACTGGCTGGCTCGGCCAGTCTGCTCGCGGAACCCACCCAGTTCTGGGCGTCTTGGACCGTGGACGACTGGGCGAACGACAAGTTCTCCACCCAGACCAACGTCGAAAACCGTCATGGCGACGGTTTTGACCTGATTTACTTCCGGGCGACCCAGAAGTTCTATTACGACTTGAACGATACCTGGACCCTCGGGGCCCACCCGGTCATCGAAACCGCCCGCAGCGGAGACGACTGGAGCGAAACCTACCAGCTGGACCTCGAAGTGAATCCAACCTTCAAGCTGAGCGACCGGCTCTCGCTCAAGGTGCGCAACCGCTATGAGGTCCGCCGCAAGGAGGACCATGGCGACGCGAATTACGACCGCTACCGCCTCCGCACCATTCTGAGCTACAAGGCCAACTGGCTGCCCGGCATGACCGCGATCAGCGTGGGCAACGAAGTCTACTACGATTTTTCGGCCGAGCGCATCAACGCCGACCGGATCTACCCGCTGCAGCTCTCCTTCAAGCCATCGGACCACTTCAAGACCACCGTCTACTATCTCTACGAGACCAAGCGGCAGGGGTTGAGTGAAGACTGGGAGGGCAAGCACGTTATCGGCCTTTCCAGCGGCTTCCAGTTCTAACCGCCTCGAGCCCCGCCACCACGCGGGGCTTTTTTGTGCCCCTATTTGCCGCCGAAGATCAGCTTCAGGTTGACGGAGATGTGGTCGTTGACCGCGTGCATGCCGAGGTGCTGGAAGAACTTGCCGCTGCCGTAGATCACATTCCAGCGCGTCCGGTCGATCTCCACCATGCCCTGGCAGGCCCAGGTCAGCTTGTTTTTCGAATCGCCGACGAGTTTCGCTCCCACGGGAGCGGTCACGCCCTTCAGCGTCAGGCTACCCACGACCTCGTAATTGGGGCTGCCCGGCGTCGCGTGCGGGTTGAAGTCTACGTGCTCGATCTGCACCTTCGCCAGCGGATACTGGTCGATGTGGAAAAACTCCATGTCGCGGAAGTGCTTTAACAGCACGCCGCCGGTCTCCTCATCCCCGATATCGATGCAGGAGATCTGCTCCAGGTCCAGCACCAGTTCACCGCCCCGCAAGATGCCGTCCACGACGTTGATGTAGCCGGACTGGATGCCGACGGTGCCCTCGTGCTGGCTCGCGAGGTTACGCCCGATCCAGCGCACTTGCGATTCGGCCGTGTCGACCGGCAACTGCCCCTGCGCGCGCTCCGGTTGCTGCAGCGCCTTCAGCTTTGCCGCATCACCTTCCAGGGGGAGCCCCGCTTCGATGGCCGCCTCCAAACCGCCGCGAAATTCCTCGACTTCGGCGAAGCCCGCCGCCACCAGCTTGTCTGCCGCCAACCGGGAGGCGTAGGACGACGAATTGGGCCCATAGACGATCACGGGCTGCTCCGGCTGCAAACCTAGCTTTTCGCGCACCTGCGCGAGGAAATTCATCTCGAACACGTTTGCATTTACGGCTCCCTTTAGATGCTGGGCGTCAAAAACGGAGGCATCGTTCACATCGAGCAACACAGGGGCGGGCTGCGCCTCCCGGCGTTTCGTCAGTTGTGCGGCGGTGATGAGCGAGGTCGGCATGACCGCATTTTAGGCCCAAATCCGTAACCGCTCAATCCGGTCGCTCAACAATTCGATACTGCGTGTCCGGGATCACCAATTTACCGGCCGGGAGATAGCCTTGGAACACACAACTGATGACCGCCGCGCGCCGGCCGAGGATCGAGCCGGGCTGCAAAACGCCGTTGCAACCGACTTCCGCCCCGTCCCCGAGGATCGCCCCAAGCTTACGCAAACCGGTGGGCACCCGTTCGTCGTCCCCGAGCCGCACCTTCACCTCGTCGCGGGCCAGTTTGAGGTTGGCGCAAATGACGCCCGCCCCCAGGTGCGCACGGTTGCCGAGGATCGAATCCCCCACGTAGTTGTAGTGGGGCGTCTCCACGTTTTCCAGCAACAGGCAGTTCTTGTATTCGCAGGAATTGCCCAGCACCGAGCCTTTGCCGGCAATCACGTTGCCGCGGATGTAGACGCCGGGCCGCAACTGGCACTCAGGGCCGATGTAGACGGGACCCTTGATGTAGCCGTAGGGCGGCAGCTTCGCGCTCGGGTGCAGATAGACGTCTCCCTCGATGTGCAGCCCCGAGGGTAGGTCCGGACGCTGCGAATGCGCGCCGAAGTCGAAGCCAGCCAGCGCCTCCTTGATCAGGGGCAGCCAGCGCCAAGGCTCGACGTCCATCGCGAACACGTCGCCAAAGGGCAACGACTCAGGCCAATCGAAGAGATCCGACGCAATCATGGCGCCAGCCTAGGCAAGAGGCTCTACTTCTGCAACTGGCAGCGTCACTTTGCTGCGACCGGCGTTACCCGTTTGAGCAGTTGCCACACCCCGTGCTCAGTCACAACTTCGAACTCGGGTCGCTCCGCCTCCTGAATGCGGTAGGATTTCTGGTTCGTGCTCGGCTTCTCGCGAATGCGGTAGGTGTCTTCCGGCGAAAGCGCCTCCGCCAGCCCGTTGGTGTTCTCGATGCCGTGCAGCCAGAGCAGGCTCACATCCAGATCGCGCCCCACTTTATAAAACGGGTCGGCGTTGTGCCAGGCCAGTTGATGGGGCTCGAATGTGATTTCGTAGCCGAGTTGCACCGAATCCTCCCCGCTCTGCTCGAGCTCTCGGGCCAGATCGTCGAACGTAGCGCGCAAGTCGTTCTGCGCCGTCTTTTCGGCCGTCAGCCACCCAAACCCTCGATAGCCATGCAGCAGGCCACCCGCGACCAAGAGCAGGCTCGCGCCTGCGACGAGCCCGGCAGCAACGCCCCGGCGTCTGGAAGCCAAAATGCGCCAGAGGGTGCAGGGCAACGCTACCAGCAGGATCGCCTGCGCGGGCCAGAACCAGTAGAAGCGCCGGTAGTTGTAGGCGCTGAAGCGGTCGTCACTGATCAGAAAAAACATCACCAGCGGCAGCAGCACAGCACAGGTCAGCGTCAACGCCAGAAACGGCCAACGTGCCTCCTGCTCCGGCTCGGTCTTGCCATACCACCACCGGCCCGCCGGCCAGACCGCCAGAGCCAGCAGCGTCCACAGCGTCCACAACCACGGGAAAAACCGGGACGGATACGGCTGGAAGTTGGCCACGAGCGGCACCTCCAGCAGATGCACCTGGCGACGGTTCTGTTCCACGGCTTCCGCGACCCTCTCCTTGGAAGCCGTCTGCAGCAACTCGCCTCCGGTCGACCACGTGGCCTTGCGGTAGACCTCGCCCTCGACGGACTGAAAAAACCACTCCTGATTCGGGAACCGGCAATACCAGTAACCGACTCGCCCCTCATGCACGGACAGCACCGTCTGCGCCCACAGCTTGCCCCAGGTTTCGCTTTGCATCCACTTGCCCGGGGGCGCCTCCTCGTCCGTCTCCTGGGCGGTGGAGACCAGCTGCACATCGTCGCGTCCCAGCGCGTCCCGTGGAGTGAAGCTCACGCCTGGCGGCATCTTCTGGGCAAACATCGATTGAAGGTCCACCCACCCGCGTTGATGCTCGAAGTGCAGGTAAGGCCACCACAGCAACAGGCCGAGCGCCAGCCCCAGCGTCCCCTGCTTCCATGCCAGCGGCGGGCGCCGGACGATCCACGCCACGCCGAAGAGCAGCACGGCAGGCAGAAATTCGAGCATCCAGAAGCAGCCGGCTAGATAGACCAGCACCGCAGCCCCCAGGGCCCAGCGATTGCCCCGAGCCGACCACGCGTCGAGGCTCCAGAGTAGCAAGACCAGAAACAGCGGGTGCGCACGTGGCCAGAGATTCATCCCGTAAAACCAACCCGTGGGGAAGGACAGGAAGACAAACCCGACCAGGAGCGCCCACGTCCAACCCCAGTAGCGCCGCAGCCACAGGACCAACGCGAGGGCCGTGCCCAGCATCATCAAGACGCCGCCCCAGCGCTCCGCCTGCGCCACGTTGTCCGGCTCGAACAACCCCCCGAGCGCAATCCCGTAGGCAACCCCCGGCACGTTGAGCGAGAAGTAGCTGTTCACGCCGCCATGCGTCGGGATTTGCCCCGACTCCAGTAAGCCCGCCGCGTTCTGGGCATCCCGCACCAGGTCGTAGCCGATCAACGGCTGCTGCGCGCTGTCGATCAACACGTAGCCCATGAGCAGCCCGTAAACGATCAAGCCCAGCAGGCACACCAAGCGAAGGAGCAACTTCATCGGCTGCCATGCGAGCAGATGTTGCGCAAAAGGCCAACCCTTTCCCTCTGGACACAAAAAAGCCGACGGGCTGGTGCGTCGGCTTAAAGAAAAAATGGAGCGGGAGACGAGATTCGAACTCGCGACATCCACCTTGGCAAGGTGGTGCTCTACCAGCTGAGCTACTCCCGCTTGTTGATCTTTCGATCAGCGAAAGCCCATTACCCTAGAGGAGCGTGGACGTTGGTCAATGCCTTTTTTCGCAAATCTTCAATTTTCCGATTACTGCAGGCGGCGCAGGCGTTCCTGTCGCTCGGATTCGATCAGCGGCAGCAGATCGGCCTCGCTCAGAACCTCCGCCAGATCATCGCTGAAGAGGAAGCGCAGCAACTCTTTGCCCTCGCTCGTGGAAGCAAAATCGCGGCGGTAGACGAGGTAGAAGGGCAGTTGCAGCGGGTAGTCGCCATAGAGGGCGTTCTCCGGGCTGGGCGAAAAGGCGCGGTCACTATTCCCCTCGGCCACCGGCACGGCGCGCAGGCTCTCGGGCAGGCGTGTGGTGGGGATGATCGCGAGCACGTTGAGGTTGTCGTGCGTCTCGTTCACGAAAGCATCGAGCGAAGGGTGGCTCTTCACGCCGCTGCGCATTTCCCGGTCTCCCAGCACCTCGACCTTGAAGATCTCCTGCCCGACCGTATTGGTGCCGCCGACCACGTGCTGCGAAAGCTTGCGCACCGACCACGCGCCGCCCTCGTCCACAAACGCGTCCCAGGACTCGGCCACGCCGTCGCGCCCAAAGGCTTCGATCAGGTCGTTGTAGCTCATTTCCGTCACCGGGTTGTCGCGGTGCACGGCCACGACCGTGACCAGAAAGGCGAAGGGGCTGGACTCGAGGTCTTGCGGCGGACGCTCGCCCCGGGGCAGCGCGACCAGGGCCAGCGGGGCGTCGCCGCTTTCGACCGCTTCAAGCGCGGGGTTGCTGCCTTGCATATCCAGCTCGACCGGCACCCCGCTGTCTGCACTGAATTGCTGCAACGCGTCCTGCAGCACAGGCTGGAGCAGGTCGCTGCCGACGAGGGTCAGACCGAAGGCGTGGGGCAAGGCGGCCGCGGTAAAAACGGCACAGGCAAGGAGAGAACGCAGAGAAGACATGGCTGGCATAGGCAAGAAGTGAGACGTGCACGCTAGAAGTGCCCATGCCCGCTTGGCAAGCCTTGCCACCTATTCCCGCCAGCGCGCCCCTTCAATCGAGGGCTTCGCAGCGGTCGTGCTCGAGGATGCAGGGCCGGTATTCTCCCGGCGGTAGCCGTAACCGTAATAGCCGTAAGCCCCCTGTTGACGCGCGGGCACCTGGTTGAAGATCACCCCGCGCACCAGCGAACCGTGCTGCCGTACGCTGCGCGCCGCCCGCTCCACCGCCGGCTGGGGAAAGCGTCCGTATTGCACCACCAGCACCACCGCATCCGCCAAAGGCTGCAAAAGCGAGGCATCGCTGACCCCGAGAATGGGCGGCGAATCGAGCAGGATGCGATCGTAGCGCCCGCGCAGTTGCGTGAGTAGTTGCTCCAGAGCGGCCCGGTGCAGCAGCGTGAGCGAATGCAGGGGGCCATCGCCCGCCGTGATCACATCCAGACCGGGAATTTCCGTCGGGCGCACGACAGCATCGAGTTCGCGCTGGCCGGCGAGATAATCCACCAGCCCCGGCTGGCGCTCGGCCGACAGGAGATCGTGCTGTGTGGGTCGGCGCAGATCGCTGTCGATTACCAGCACACGCTCGCCCCCGAGGGCCGCACAGGCCGCGAGGTTACGCAACACCGTCGACTTGCCCTCCCCCGGTCCGGCGGACTGCACCAGCAGCACTTCGCCTCGGGCCGAGCCGCCAGCGATCTGCAGGTTGGTCTGGATGACGCGAAACACCTCCGCGCCCGGCGAATCAAAGTCTTTGGGGCCGATCAACCGGGCCTCGCGCGCCACCACCCCGAGCACGGGCACCTCGAGGCGGCCTTCGAGCTCTTCAACCTGGCGAAAGCTGCCGTCGGCCTTTTCCAGCAGCAAGGCTCCGGCGCTGCCCAGCAACAGGCCGAGGAAACCGGCCAGCGAGAGGTTGAGCGCCCAGTTGGGCCGCCCGGCCTTGGCCGGCGGGGCGGCAAGGTTGAGCAGTTCGATCGTGCGCTTGGGCACCTGCAGTTCGATCTCGCGCTGGCGCAGCTGCAGGCGCATGGAGCGCAGCACCGTCTCGGCCTCCCGCAAATCCTTCACCGCATCGTCAAAGACGCGATATTTCTCGCCGGCGGTGTCGATCTGCTCCTGCCGCGCCCTTGCCAGCTCGTCTTCCAGCGCGGTGACACGGGCCTGCGCCTCGAGGTAGCCGATCTTGAGCGCCTTTTCGTAGCCCGCCAGCAAGTCGTCGAGCTGCTCGCGCAAGACGCGCAGCTTGGCCACCCGCGAGGCCAGCTCGGGGTGCTTTTCGCCCAACTGGCTGCGCAGGCGCTCGACCTCCTGTTGCTGCACGAGATAGGCCTGGGCCAGCTGCTGGATATTCTGGTCGGTCACCAGCTCGTCGTTGACCACCGCCAGGCGGTCCTCGGGCGCGACCGACGCAAACTGCTCCCAACGCGTCTTGCGCGCCAGCGCCTCCACCCGCAGGTTCACCAGCGTGCGCTCGAGCTGACGCAGCGCCTCGACCTCCGGCTGGGCGGCATCGCGCCGATCGAGCTCGTAGCCCGCCAGCCCCAGCTCCTGCCGGAGCGCCTCGACCTTGTCCCGCTGCTCCTGCACGCGCGCGTCCTGCAGGTCCAGCTGCTCCTGTAGCTTGCCCAGCGCCTCGTTTTGCGTGGTATTGGCAAAGGCGATGCGGTTTTGCTCGTAGACCCGCGCAATCTCGTTGGCGATATCGGCGCTCAGCTCCCGATCCGGCGCCCAAACGCCGATATCGAGCACGGAGGTGTTCGGACGATCCTCCACCTGCAGCATCTTGCGCGTCAGGTAGAGATAGGTCTGCTCTCGGTCCAGCGTGCCGTTGAGCCCCAAGGCAGCGCTCAGGCGGCGCTCCAGCTGCAGGCGTTCGATCACCGGTAGCAGCACGGTGCGGCTCTGGATCGTCTCGAACTGGTTGTTGATAAAGGTACGGTCGATCGTCTGCATGCCCATCGGGCGCAACACGTCGGACTCACGGTCGGCCTGCTCGACCCGGATGGTCGACTCGGCGTAATACCACGGCTCCATGAACAGCTGCGTCCACGCCGCGGCGGCAAAGATGGCCAGCGCCGCGACCGTGAAGACCACCAGCCAGTGCTCGCGTAGGATGCGCAGGACTTCGCCCAGCGAGAGGGGTTCGGAATGGGGATCGGCACCAGCGGCGGACATGTCTCAGATGCAAAGGCAGGCGGGCCCGGGGCACAACGCGAAAGGTGCAGCGGCCCGCATTCTCGTCTAGGGCGCGAAACGATAGGCAAGAGCGAGGCTCACCCGGTGGCGCGCCTGCTCCCGCAACGGCTCGTCGCTTTCGATCAGGTCCAGGTCGTAATTCAGGTCCACGCGCCAGGTCTCGTCGTAGCGCCAGCTCAGGCCGAGCCCGCCGCGCAACACGTGTTCGTCCACATCGTCCAGCACGCCCGCATAGCTTTCCCGGACCTGCAGCGTGCTACGCTCGTAGAGCAGCAGAGACGTGAGGAACAGCCGGTTGTTGCCTGTGAGATCGTGCTGACCCGAGAGGTAAACTGCGTCGACTTCCGACTCGGGATACAGGTTGGGCATGGTCGTCTCCCGCAGCTCGTGGGATAGGTTGAGCGCGAAGAACGACTGCGGCAGGTAGCGGTAGCTGAGGCTCACGTTGCCCGTAAAGGCGTCCGTATCCGTGCCGTCGTTGCGCGCGCGCTGCTCCAGGCCGGCGCGTAATCCGAGGTTCAGCTTCGGGCCGGGCACGTAGTCGACGCCCAGCAGGCCACGCCAGGTCTCGCTGCCGCGCAGGGCGTCGTCGGTGTCGTACGAGACGTCGCCGTAGTGTACCGCACCCACCAGCTCCGCCTCCGGCAACAGGGCAAAGCGCGCCTCGCCACCGACGATCGTGTCGCCCCGGTCCAGCACCTCGCCCAACGCGGCCTCTTCATAGCGGATGTCGTAGCGGTTGAGGTTGGCGCCCAGGGCCAGCTTGGGCGTCGCGCCCCACTGGTAGTCCAAGGTGGCGTCGTTGCTCCAGTAGCTCTGGTCCCGCTGGATCTCGGTCGGGATCAGGGCCTCCGGGTCATCGATGAAGCGCAGGTTGTCCGCGACCTTGAAAAAGGTGCGCGGATCGAAGGTGTGGTCGAGCTTCAGCCCCAACTGGTGGTTCAGCAAGGTGTCGTCACCCGACCGATCGAAATACTGCGCCAGCTCAAGCCCGTAGGTGCCCTGCAAAAAGGTCTGCTGCCCCAGGCTCGCCTGGCCCTTCACCGTCGGCGCAAACAGGGCCACGAAGCTCTCCTGCTCGTTCTCATTGGTGCCGAAGATATTGCTGTCGTAGCGCAAGCCGGCCTGCGTCTCGACGATCACCGGGTGCCCCTGATCTTCAGCGGGTACGGGCGCATAGACTGCCCAGATGGGGCAGCAGAGCAGACTGTATGCAGCGGCAGAGGCGACCAGACGTTTCATGCAGCAGGGGATCATTAAAGACTTCAGATGCCGCACACGGTCAACCCGATAATGCGGCTAGCGGGCGTTAGCCGGCAGGGCGATCAGGCCGCCGTCCGCCAACGGCTGCACGCGCGGCAGAGGGTAGCCGGCCGGCGTCTCGCCGCGCGCCAGGTGGGCGTAGACGGGTTCCCACGTTCCCGGCTGCGGCTGGACCAGGGCTGCGCCGAAGGCCTCGTCCACCAACTGGGGACTGAAATACTGCAGGTGGATGGGCACGTAGGAGCACAGCGCCGCGAGGTCGGCCGGTGCGGTCGGTTGACGCCACACGCGGAAGTCGCCCCCCGCATACCAGCTCCACCCTGCCGGCAGATCCGCCACCGCACCGGAGGGCAGGCCGAGGCGGCCATCCAGCGCAGCCAGTTGTCGCAGTGCGACCGGGAAATAGGGCGGATACTGGAACGGCAGACGCCGGGGCTCGAGCGTGCGTTGCACCAGCGGCAGGCCGTGCAGGATCAGCAACGCGGCAACCGCCCCCAGCTGCCACGCATGGTGATCGCCACGGGTGTTTTTGCGCACCACCTCAAAGAAGGCTGTGCCGACCAGCGCCAGACCGGGCAGCAGGTACAGCACCGGGCTGCGCGGACTCAAGCCACTGACAAAGAACGGCGGCACCAGCACCACACTGCCAAGCAGGGCCAGCACCAGCCAGCGCCAGCGCCCGATCTCGGCGCGTTGAAAGCCGTAGAGGGCCGAGAATAGCGCGAGCAGCACAAAGAGCCCGCCGCCCTGCCACAAGTCTGCCTGCAGGGCGTCCCGCCAGCCGGTCAGCCCCTTGTTCAGCAGCTTGCGAAAACTCAGCTCGGGCGCGGCAGCCTCCAGGGCGGCACGCGCCAACAGCGGATCGGCGGTGGGATCGCCTGCCCGCAACGCCACCGACTGTCCCGCAAGCCCCAGCGGGTGACCGGTGAGCCCAATGTTGCGCCCAAACCAGGGCATTAACACCGCCAGCGCCACCACGCCCGCCAGCAGCGGCAGGGCCCAGCGCATCTTGCCGCGCGTGCCCCACCCCAGCCAGACCAGCGCGACCGGCAGCCAGACCAGCAGGGCGTAATCGCCGAGGCCGAGCAGCCCCAGTAGCAGACCTGTTGCCGCCGCACCCCACCCGCGTTTCCAGCCGCTTTGCCGCGCCGTCCAGGCGAGCGCCGCCAGCAGCAGCGTCGTGAGCAGCATCAGCCAGGTCGTGCCATCGACCGCCACGAGGTGTTCCCAAAGCGTCGTGCTGAGCAGGACCGCCGCCGTCGCGACCGCCGCAATCGCCGGGCGCCAGAGCCAACAACCGAGGCACCAGGTCGCGAGCAACGTCAGCCACAGGCCCACGGCATTGAGCACCAGCAGCAGGCGGTCGGGGCCGTAGGGGGCACGCACGTCGTCCAAAACCTGCCACGACACGCCATCCCCCGACGCCGCCAGAGCGGTCCCGATCAGTCCCCCGTAAAGCGGCGGATGGTAAAGCTCCGGCAGCGGCTCAGCGAAATTCAGCGCGCCGCGCGCCTCCAGCACCGCCACCGTCTGCGGATAGTTGACAGGCGTCGACCAGCCATGGCCCTCCGCCAGCTGCCGCCCGGCCAGTGCCTGCTCCAGGGTCCACTCGTCCGGCCCCCGCTCACGCTGATGTGCCAGATACAGGCTACCCAGCACGACTCCGAGCACGGCGGCGAGGCCCCAGATCCACCGGCGCCCGCGGCCCTGGGTCAGCCAAAAACGCCATTCGCGAGTCGCGGCCATGGAAGTGCTAGAGCTGGGCGCGTGGATCGAGTTCGGGCCACTGCTTCAGCTTGCGGTGCAGCGTGCGGCGGCTCATGCCGAGCAACTCGGCCGCACGGGTGCGGTTGCCACGCGCCTGCATCAGCGCGTTGCGCAAGAGCCGCTTTTCGTTGGCCTCCACGTCGAAGGCGCGGCCCTTGGGCTCCTCGTCCTCCTCTTCCTTCTTGCGGGAGGAGCGTTGCGCGGCCTCGGGGTTGAGGAACTTCGGGTCGAGATCGTATTCCGTCAGCTCGCCCCCACGCTTGAGCACCACCACATTTTCGGCGAAGTTGCGCAGCTCGCGGATGTTGCCCGGCCAGGGATACTCCGCAATGCGCTGCATCGCGCGACTGTCGAAGCTGGGGGCCTGCAGGCCGTTCTCCTGCGCAAACTGGTCGACGAAGGTGCGCAGCAGCACGGGGATGTCTTCCTTGCGCTCACGCAGGGACGGCAGGTGCAGCGTGACGACATTGAGACGGAAGAGCAGGTCGTCGCGGAACTCGCCCTCGCGCGCCATGCCCTCGAGATCGCGATTGGTTGCGGCAACGAGGCGCACGTCCACCTTTACCGGCTTGTTGCTGCCGAGGCGCTCAAAGGTCTTCGTCTCGAGGAAGCGCAACAGCTTTACCTGCGTGCTCTGGTCGATCTCGCCAATTTCATCGAGAAACAGCGTGCCGCCGTCCGCCGCCTCGAAGCGCCCGATGCGCCGCTCCGTCGCGCCCGTGAAGGCGCCACGTTCATGGCCGAACAGCTCGCTCTCGAGCAGGTTGGACGCGAGCGCCGCACAGTGCACCGCCACGAAAGGCCGACGCGCACGGTCGCTGTTCTGGTGGATGGCCTGGGCGATCAGCTCCTTGCCGGTACCGGTCTCGCCTTCGATCAGCACCGAGGTGCGGGTGGGCGCGACGAGCTTCACCTTTTCGATCACCTCCGTCAGCGCCTGCGAGTGGCCGACGATGTTGCCGAAGCTGTATTTGCGGTCCAGGCGCTCCTCGAGCTGCTGCACGCGCTGCTCCGTCTGCTTGCCCTGCAGCGCGCGGCGGATCAGGATCTCCAGCTTCTCGAGGTTGACGGGCTTGGGCAGAAAGTCGAACGCGCCGCGCTTCATCGCCTCGACCGCCGTCTCCACGTTGCCGTAGGCCGTCATCATGATGACGATGGGCGGCTTGGGGCGCTTGAGCGAGTGGTCGATCACCTTCATGCCGTTCTTGCCGGCCATGCGCAGGTCGGTCAGCACCACGTCGAACTCCTCGCTGTCCATCAGACGGAACGCCTCATCCGCGTCCGCCGCGAGATAGACATCGTATTCGTCTTCCAACGCCAGCATCAGCCCCTCGCGGGTATGCTTTTCATCATCCACAATCAAGACAGTCGCCGACATATCGACCACGGTAGGGACGATTTGACACACCCGCAAGCGGCGAAGCGCCTGCGCGGCCAAATTCTCTGACGGCCTACTCGAGACCGGGCGGGATGCCGGGATCGCCGGGGCACGTCACACCCGTCGGCACGACCTCAAAGCTCATCGAATCCTCATTCCAGACGAGGTATTCGTCCATCGCACCAAAGCAGGAAGTATAGCCGCCATAGAGGAATCGATAGGTGTTGTCCGTCCCGTGATTCGCCATCGAGTTGGACAGCATCACGTAATCGTCCAGCAGCGGCGAATCCGGCGCACCCGTACGGTCGACGAAATGCGTCACCACCTTGTATTCACCCGCTTGCTGGGCCGGCACGACAAAGTAGGCCGCACCCATCGTGTCCGCGGGATAGGTAATATCGCCACTTTGCCGATACCACGGAATCACATCCAGTTGGGTGCCGTTGGTCTCGTTGACGGAGACGAAGGCATAGTGGTTGGTATCCGCCCAGGCCGGCGCTTCGGGCAGATCGATCGCCTGGTGCAACAGCGCCTGCTGCATCCACGAGATCTTGACCCACTGGGAGGTGCCGAAGAAATCCGTGTACGACCATGGCCAGTCGGCCATCGTGTTCAGGAACCACTTGTTTTCGGTGACGATATACGTCCAGTAGGCCGGCAGCGGCGTGCCGTTGGCGTGGTAGCGGGTGCCGCCGTCGACGTTGTAAGTCCAACCCAAAGTCGTGGAATAGATCCAAGGAGCATCGCCGATCCAGACGAACTCCTGCCAGATTTTCGAATAGTGCCAAGCCTGGATCGCCTCGGAAGCATCCGTAGGCAGCCAGTTGATGGGCTTGTCCGTCTGGGCTTGGAGGGAAAGAGGCAGACAGACCATACAGAGAAGAGCAAACCAGCGAGAAACCTTCATATGCCCGCATCATCCACCAACTTGTGCAACTTCTCAAGCAAGCGGACTCAGTTAGGGTATCGCCGCCGCAATACCTACAGTCTTCACCTTAAGATACTATTCTTCCAAACGAAGCTCTCGCTGCCGATCCGGTCTGAGAAGAGCGGCATCAAAGCCTTCGCTCAGCGTAAGCGTTTCGGTTGAGCAAAGGCCCGCCGCATGCAATTGGCGCGCATGCGAGGCCATCGTGTTCACATCGTCGGTCAGCAGCTTCTCACAACCCTCACAATGCGCCTGAGCGATGATCTTGAGATCATCCTTCACGGCATCCCGTTTACTCCCCTTCGCACGATGGACATGAGCAAAGAACTTCGCGCTCTTGGTTGCATGGCGCATCGTAAAAGGCAGTGGCAGCCCATCCTCGAGCGGCAGCTCCTCGACCCTACCCTTCACACAATATTCCGACACGACGATGGACGAGAGGTAAAGATGTACGTCATTCTCTTCGAACCACCGCCAATAGGCGAGCGCCGTCTCGTGATGCGGGCGTTTACGATCATGCAAGGTAATGAGGAAGCTCGTATCGAGCATGACGCTAACCATTACCATACCCCCTCAGATCCTCGAGCCACGTATTCGCATCCGGGATGTCCTTCCAGCTTTCGGTGCCCAAAGCGATCCGCTCTCGTAACGCCGCTTCGTTGGCCTTGCGGCGTACCGGCCTGATTTGCAGGAGCCACAGGTTACGCAATTCGCCCGTAACCAAATGCTCTTCGCCCCTGACTTGGACAATGCGTTCCTTGTAGAGGTGGTTCTCCTCCTGACGCCGCAAATACTCGGCGTCGGTATTGATGATCAGCGTTTTTCCGGAATCCTTCAGACACAGGTGCAGGTTCACCTTCTTTGTGCCGCCAAGGTCCAGAACCGTGCCGTGGAGAAATTTTTCGGTCGTTACCCAGAATCGCTGAGAAGAATCGTAAAAACGCGTCTCACGATCGATTGAGATAGAGCGAGGCAACCGGCTGCTTCCGATTTCATAAACCAGACCCTCGGCCTTGCTGGCCGCCTCCCATTTACCGAGCACTTCGATCCGGCGTGGATTCACTCCGGCCTTGTCTCCGGTTTGCAACACCTGCAGGTCCTTTTCGATCCTTTCCAGGCGTTCGGAATCCAGCTCGACCCTCAGTCGATACGAGCCCGACTCTACGCTCACACGGATATTCTCCTGTTTTCGGGGTTTGGCCCCGCCGAAGATGAACGCCTGGACCTGGTCATTGAATTGCGTGAACAGCGTCAACGGAATCGACGCCGGAGTGACCTCCTGGTCATCCACCTGCGCCCGCAAAGTGAACTGGAGCGACTCTGTCATGCCAATAGCTAACTTATAACGGGAAATGGGTGCGTAGCAAGACTAATGAACATTGAAACACTAATCTTCCCCTGCCTGCAACAGGCGCATGCGGCGATGCTTTTGCGGGAACTGCAGGGTGACGGCGGTGCCGACACCGACGCGGCTGTTCAGGCCAATCTGGCCGCCGTGGTCGTGCATGATGCGCTCGCAGATCATCATGCCCAGGCCGTGGCCCTCGCTCTTGGTGCTGAAGTAGGGCTGGAAGACCTTGGGCAGGTCCTCTTCGGCAATGCCTTCGCCCTCGTCGAGCACTTGCAGGTAGACGAAGTCGTCGTCGCTGTTCACGCGCACGCGAATGGTGCCGCCATCTTTCATCGCCTGACGGGCGTTCTTGAGCAGGTTGAACAGCACCTGCTTGATCTGCTGACGGTCGCCGTCCACCACCGGCACCTTGGCACCGAGCTCGATATCGACGTTCACGCCCGCACTCTCCAACTCCGGCCCCATCACCTCGAGGCTCTCCTCGAGGATGCGCACGAGTTCCAGCTGCGCGAAGTCCGGCGGTTGCGGGCGCACGGCCTGCAGGAAGTGCGTGATGATGCCGTCGAGCCGCTCCACCTCCCCCTGACAGATGCCGAGGCTGCGCTGCAATTTCTCCACCTCGCGCCCCTCCCCCATCTTCTCGAGCTGGCGCTTCATCACCTGCAGGTGGATGTTGAGGGAGTTGAGCGGGTTGCCCAGTTCGTGCGCTACGCCGGCCGAAAGCTGAATGATCGAGCGGATGCGCGCGGTCTCGATCTCCTGCTGCGTCTGCGTCTTTTCCTGGGTGACGTCGCTGAGGATGACCGCGTACTGGGCCACGGAGGAGCCCGCCGCCAGCTCGTCCTCGAAATTGACGATGTAGAGGCGCACGATGCGACGCTCCGGGTAGGTCAGCTGCAGCTCGCGGGTCAGGTTGTTTTCCTCCCGCAACTGGCCGCCGGGGCCGAAGTGCAGCGTGCGCGTGAGGTCGGGCACCGCCTTCCAGAGGCTCAAGTTGCCCACTTCGCGCTGGCTGAAGCCCACCAGCTGGCACGCGCTGTCGTTGGCGTATTCGATGATGCCGCGGCTGTCGATGACCAGCAACCCCTCGCGCAGGGTGTTAAACACGCTGTTGAGCAACCGTCGCTCGCGGGCCAAACGTTTGACGAGGATACCGAGGCTCGCCTGATCCAGATCATCGATCCGGCCCAGCACGTTTTCCAACGGGTCGTGGCGCTTGAACTCGGCCATGCCTAAGTTCATAGGACACAAACCACTAGGGATCAAGGCCCATGCCACGCAATTCCGCCTTGCGCCTCACGTTCTCAAGCGCAAACTGCGCAGCGAATCCTGCGCTGATCCTATGCATTACCCGCTGAATCTGTCCTTCAAGGTCCTCGCTTTCGCCCCGCAAATCAAGATCACCGACGCCACGAACGCGCCCGTGCTCTTCGTCCGCCAAAAGCTCTTCAAGCTGAAGGAAAAGATCGAAGTCTTCAGCGACGAAACTCGCCAGACTCGCCTCTACACCATCGCGGCCAACAAGATCATCGACTTCAGCGGCACCTACGTCTTTCGCGATGCCCAGGAGCAGGAACTGGGCAGCGTGCGGCGCCGGGGCATGCGCTCCCTCTGGCGCACCCACTACGAGATCCTCGGCGACAACGGCGAGCCGGAGTTCGAGATCCGCGAGAAAAACCCGTGGACCAAGGTGGCGGACGGCCTTTTCGGCGAAATCCCGGTGGTGGGCCTGCTCTCGGGCTACGTCTTCAACCCCACCTACCTCGTCCGCCGACCCGCCGAGCCGGAAAAGACGCTGATCGAGGTGATCAAGCAGCCCTCGATGTTTGAGAGCAGCTTTCAGATCGTGCAGCACGAGCCGCTCGACATCGTGGACGAATACCGGGTGCTGCTCAGCCTGCTGATGATGGTCTTGCTGGAGCGCAACCGGGGCTAGCGCCGTCCATCCTGCTAATCTTTCGTATAAATGCAGCCGGGGTTTGCGGGCGCCCACCTATGGCCTTCACTGCATACGGAACCCTCCTTTGCTTATGAAGATCCGGGCCCTTTGCCTATCGCTCCTCGCACTCATCTGGGCGACCCTCGGCCTGAGCGCCGAAACGCTCACGAATGACAAGATCGTCAGCCTCTCCGAGGCCGGCCTTTCCGACGACACGATCGTGCTCGCCATCCAGCGCAGCGACGCGGATTTCGACCTCGAGACCGATGCGCTGATCGCGCTGCGCGATCAAGGCGTCTCTGCCGCAGTGATCGACGCGATGGTCCAGAAACAGACTGTCTCGAGCGAAGAGAATCCGGCTGAGGCTTACCCCGACCAGCAGGCCGACGATGCGGACGCGGGTGCCGTCGCGGAGAGCAACCCGGCAGCGGCTCAGGCCGATCTCGATCAACTGGGGCCGCCCAAGATCACGCCCGAGAAGGGCCAGCGCTATTACACCCGCTTTGGCTTCAAATATGAGGGCGACGACTGGCCAGCCACCAACTACTGGCGCGGCGCTTTCGTGCCGATCAATACCGAGGTCGAACTCGTTGCCTGCGACGACGAGAGCATGAGCCTGTTGATCGTCGACACCGGCGTGATGCTCGAAATCGACAACATCGAGAAATACACCCATCGCTCGATGCTCGAATACGCCTCACTGATGCTCGCCGCCGAACCGACCAACCTCTCCCGCTTTTCTGAGGAGATGCAGGACGCGATCAAAGCCGGTCGCCCGCACATCGGCATGACCAAGGAACAGGTGATCTACACCCGCGGCTACCCGCCCTTTCACCGCACGCCCAGCCTGAAGTCCCCCGAGTGGATCTACTGGCACAGCCGCTTCAACAAGCGCGCCTTCCGGTTCGACGGCGACGGCATCCTCGTTTCCATCCGCAACTAAAGTGCGCCTGAACCGCGCCCCTGAAGGCTGGCATCCTGCCAGAATGCTGAAGTAGCCGGGAACGCCGGGGCGCGTTCCAGATACGGCACCATCGAGAGTGAGGTAGAGCCGCGCACGCTACAGTGAAATCGCGACCCTGAAGGGGTCGCAGCCTATAGCCGGTGGTTGAGGGCGCGTCAGCAGCCCGACACCACCGGAAGGTCCCCTCCCCGCGAAAGGCACCCCGAAGCGGGTGCCAGCGCTCGCGGTTGCGAATGGAGGTCGCTGGCACCTCTTCGAAGATGCACCCGAGATGCTGACGAGCCGGGAACGCCGCTACAGGGCCTTGATGGCGGCGGTGAGGACGTCGCTGGCGCGGTCGATCAAATCGGGGGTGTGCGCCGTGCAGAGGAAGCAGGTTTCGAAGGCGCTCGGAGGCAGGTAGACGCCATGGTCGAGCGCGTAGCGGAACACCTGATTGAAGTAATCCGTGCGGCTGGAGGTGGCGTCTTCATAGTTGCGCACGCGGTCTTCGGCGAAGAAGAGCGAGAACATCGAGCCGCGTTGAGGGACTTGCAACGGGATGCCCTTTTCTTCGGCGGCGGTGCGCAGGACCGAGGCGAGGCGCGCGCCCATCTGATCGAGTTCGGCGTAGGGGTCACGCTCGGCGAGCAGCTGGAGCTGGGCGATTCCGGCAGCCATGGCCAGCGGGTTGCCCGAAAGCGTGCCCGCCTGGTAAACGGGGCCGAGCGGGGCCAGCTGCTCCATGATCTCGCGCTTGCCGCCAAAGGCGCCCACCGGCAGGCCCCCGCCGATGACCTTGCCCATCGCGCAGAGATCCGGTGTCACGCCCTCGATCTCCTGCACCCCGCCTTTGGCCAGGCGGAAGCCGGTCATGACTTCGTCCAGGATCAACACGCTTTGGTAGCGGTCGCAGAGTGCGCGCAGGTGCGGCAGGTAGCCCTCGTCCGGCAGGATGAGGCCGCAATTGGCGGGGTAGGACTCCACGATGACGGCGGCGAGATCTTCGCCGTGCTCGGCAAAGGCCGCATCCAGCGCCTGCGTGTCGTTGTAGGGCAGCACAATGGTGTGGCGTGCGAGATCGGCCGGGATGCCCGCGCTGTCAGGGTTACCGAGGGTCAGTGCGCCTGAGCCGGCCTTGACCAACAGGCTGTCGACGTGGCCGTGGTAGCAACCGGCGAACTTGATCAGCTTGGTGCGGCCGGTGAAGCCGCGCGCCAGGCGCACCGCGCTCATGGTGGCTTCGGTGCCGCTGTTGACCATGCGCACCATCTCGACCGAGGGCACCCAGTCGCACACCATTTCGGCCAGCTCGACCTCATAGGGGTTGGGCGTGCCAAAGCTTGTGCCCTTGTCCAGCGCCTGCGCCACCGCATCGTGCACCGGGCGGCAGTTGTGCCCGTGGATGGCCGGGCCCCAGGTGCAGACAAAGTCGATCAGCTCCTGCCCGTCGGCGGTGTAGAGCTTCGCACCCTCCGCCTTTTCCGTGAAAAAGGGCGAGCCGCCCACGGAACGGAAGGAGCGCACGGGGCTGTTGACGCCACCGGGGATGACTTTCTTGGCGCGATCAAAAAGCTCGGTCGATCGTTGCATGATGGCGCCAATCTACACGAGGAGGCCCGCGACGCGAAAGCAAAAGCGCTTTCGACAGCCTACATCCCGTGCGCGTCGAGGTAGGGCTGGAAGGCGTAGCGCATGCCGCGGGAATAGCCCTCGGGCTTGGTGCCAGCATGCTTCTCGCCGTCGATCACGCGAAACTTGTAGTCGAAATCTTCATACTTGCCGTGCTGCAAGATCTGGTCGAACGCGAGGATGTCGCCAAAGAAGGTCGGCCACTCCTTCTCCGCGGCGCTCATGAACAGCCGGGTGGGCAACGCGGTGTGGTTGCGCTCGCCATCACCGGCCCAGCGGTAGCGGGACTCTTCGGCAAACAGCCAACGGTGCTTGTAGCCGACGTGCGGGCTGATCGCGATGTAGGCATCGAAAAACTCGGGATCGGACAGCATCGCGTAGAGCACGAAGAGGCCGCCGTAGGAACTGCCGCCCAGCACCTTGTAGTCGGCAGTGCGATACTCTTCGTCGATAAACGGTACGATCTCGGTCTGGATCACCTGCAAAAAATCGTCCCCGCCGCCGCTCGGCTCCTGCACGGCCGGGTCTTCCACTGGCGAGAGATCGAGCGTGCGCTCGGTCTGTGGGTTCATCTCGGGGTCCGCATAGCCGATGCCGACCAGGATGTATTCGGGCACCGCCTCGTCGTAGATCAGATTGCCGTACATGCTGTTGACGGTCGCCGTATCCCAATAGCCGTCGGTGATATAGAGCACGGGGTAGTGCTTGTCGGCATCCTGCTCGTAGTTGGGCGGCAGGCAGACGTAGAGCAGATAGGGCCGGTCGTTGGTCTCGGCGGTCAGGGGCCGCTTCTCGGTATTGGCGAGCACAATCGGCCCGCTGGCAAAGCTGTCGCTGTCCTGGGCCGCACAGGGCGAGCTCCAGAACGCAAGCAGCAGCAAAAGGGGGTAGAGGTAGGAGCGCATGGTGATAGAGCTACCTGAATAGCAGCCGCATCCGCCAAAATCGACCCCATTCTTACCCTAGTTGGCTCTTACAATAGAATGCGCGCGGGCCGGGCAACATTCAGCCGCCAAAGCCACCGAAGACCGGCGCAGCCCTACCCCACGTAGCGCTGGACGATGGGGATGCGGCGGCCGACGCCGAAAGCGAGCGGGCTGAGTTTGAGGCCCGGGGGCATTTGCTTGCGCTTGTATTCGTTGAGATCGACCTTGCGCACGACTTCGCGCACCACGTCTTCCTCGAAGCCCTTGGCGATGATGTCGCGCGAGGACTGGCCTTCGACGACGTAGAGGCGCAGGATCTCGTCGAGGATCTCGTAGCGCGGCAGGCTGTCCTCGTCCTTCTGGTCGGGACGCAGCTCAGCGGACGGCGGCTTGACGATGGTATTTTCGGGAATGACCTCGCGTTCGCGGTTGATCCAGCGGCTGAGGGCAAAAACCTTCGTCTTGGGCAGGTCGCTGATCACGGCCAGACCGCCGCACATGTCGCCATACAGCGTGCAATAGCCGACCGAAACCTCGCTCTTGTTGCCCGTCGTCAGCAGCAGGCGACCAAATTTGTTGGAGAGCGCCATGAGCAGGAGCCCGCGCGAACGCGCCTGGATATTCTCCTCCGTCACGTCCGGCGCGCGGCCCTCGAAGAGCGGAGCCAGCGTGCCTTCGATCGCCCCCACGACGTCGGCCACCGGCAGGCGCTGGTATTCGATGCCGAGGTTGCGGGCGAGCGCTTCGGCGTCGTCCTGGCTGTGTTGACTGGAGATGCTGCTGGGCAGACTCACCCCCAACACATTCTCCACGCCGAACGCCTCGGCCGCGATCACCGCCGTCAGGGCGCTGTCAATGCCGCCACTGAGGCCGAGCAGCGCCTGGCGAAAGCCCGTCTTCTGGCCGTAGTCGCGCACGCCGAGCACCAGCGCGTCATAAATATCGGCCAGCTCCTCGCGCTGAAACGTTTCGTGCGGCTCCACGCAAGCCTCGGTATCGAGCACCTGCAGGGCTTCGTCAAAGCTGGCCAGACCACCGCACAGCTCACCCTGCGCGTTCACGACCATGCTGGCGCCGTCGAAGATCAGCTCGTCGTTGCCGCCCACCAGGTTTACATAGACGGTCGGCGCCTGCGTCTTCTGCGCCGCGCGCTGCACGATGTGCAGGCGCTCATCGCCCTTGCCGTAGTGCCAGGGGCTGGCGGAGAGGTTCACCAGCAGGTCCAGCGGCTGCATGCTCAACGCTTCCAGCGGATCGGCCTGATACTGTCGTGAGGTCTCGATCTGCTCCCCGGTCCAAATGTCCTCGCAGATGGTGAGGCCGATGCGCAGGCCCTTCCAGTGCACGACGTTGGGATTCGTGGCGGCCTCGAAGTAGCGGGCCTCGTCGAACACGTTGTAATTGGGCAGCAGGCACTTGTGCGTCACGTGCCGCACCTCGCCCCCCTCCAGCCAGGCGGCAGAGTTGCGGAAATTGCGCCCGCGCGGCTCTTCGTTGTGCGCCACAAAGCCGATCACCGCCGGCACCTCGCCCGTCTCTCGCGCAATCAGCTCCAGGCTCTCGAGGTTGTCCGGCACGAAGCGGGACTTGAAGAGCAGGTCTCGCGGCGGATAGCCGGTCGCGGCCAGCTCAGGGAACACCACAAGCTCGGCTCCCTGCTCGACCAATTGATGGTAAGCGCGCAGAATCCGCTCACGGTTGCCCGTGAGGTCGCCTACGGTTAAATTCAGCTGGGCGAGGCCTATCTTCATGGGCTCCAGCCTGAACGGTAGAAGGCTCAGGTGCAAGCGTGCACAAACCGCTTGTGCTTTGCCTGCGATTCTGCATTTTCTTCGCCTGTGATTGACGTCGCTGCAGTTTACAACAAGCGTTTGTTTAAGATGCGATTGCTCGCCCTACTGCTGCTCTGGAGCAGCGCGCTGGGTCTCTCCGCGCAAACAACGACCGTTCCTACGAAGCCGTTGACGCTCGAAGCGGCGCTGGAACGCGCTTCATCGGCCAACCTCGACCTGCTGCTGAGCCAGGAAGAAGTCGAACAGGCCAAGGCCACGGTGGGCTCCGCCCGCTCTGCCCTGCTGCCCAACATCACCGGCGAGGCCACTCAATCGCGTAGTCAGAGCTACTTCAAGCTCAACGACCAGATCCAGGGCAGCGCGATCACCAACAGCTTCAGCGCCCTGCTGCAGGCTCGCCTCGCGGTGTTTGACTACAACGCGTGGTCGGACTACAGCAACGCCAAGCTGGGCGTGCGCGTCGCCGAGGCCCAACTCGAAGAGACCGTGCAGGACATCTGGCAGCAGATCGCCCAGACCTACCTGCTGCACCTGCGCAATCAGCGTCAACTCGACGTGATCGAGGCCGCCATCCAGCGCGACCAGACCCTGCTCGACCAGGCCAAGGAGCGGGTCGACGCCGGCGTCGCGTCGTCGCTCGATCTCAATCGCGCAGAAGTGCAGCTCGCGACCAGTCAATTTCAGCGCCTTGAACAGCGCAACGCCGCCTACGAAAGCGAGTTGACGCTCAAGCGGCTGCTCAACCTGCCGCTGGGCCAGCCGGTGGAGCTGGTGGACCCGAAACTGACGGAGGCTCAGCCGGTGAGCTACAACGACACCGAGATGCAACAGATCCTCGACCAGCGCGCGAGCATGCGCCAGGCCCGCCTGAACATCGAGCGCAGCGAAAACTCCCTGCGCAGCGCCCGCGGCGAACGCATCCCGGATGTGACCCTGAGCGGCAACTACGGGACCAGCGGCGACCAGATCGACGACGACAACGAGGTGTGGGCCGTGCAACTGGGCGTCAGCGTGCCGATCTGGGAAGGCGGCCGCATCAGCTCTCAGGCCCTGCAAGCGCGTTCGGAGCTGCGCCAGAGCCAGCTGCAAATGCAGCAGACCGCGCAGCAGATCGGCGTCGACTTCCGCCTCGCAGTCGACCAGCTCAACACTGCCCGCGAACAGGTCCAGATCGCCCGACGCCGGGTCGAGCTGAGCCGCAACGAACTGGACCTCGCCCGCACCTCCTTTGAAGAAGGCGTGGCCGACAACAGCGAGTTGACCGACGCTCAAGCCAACCTCGCCGACGCCGAAGACCAATTGGTGCAAGCCGAATACAGCTACAACCTAGCCCGCCTCAACCTCGCCCGCGTGCGCGGCCACGTACAGGAACTGGTCGGCCGCTAGCGCGAGCCCTGACGCTGCAATTGACTCGCCCCGGCGGGCGAACTGCGGCAAGATAGCGCACCTATGGAGTTGATCCTGGCCTCTGGCTCCCCCCGCAGGAGTGAACTGCTCACCCACATGGGCCTGCGCTTTCGCGTGCAGCCTGCCGACGTCGAAGAGCTGACTGAAGCCGATCCCCAGACGCTGGTGCTGCACAACGCCGCACTCAAGGCCGATGCCGTCAGCCGCCTGAACCCCGCCACGCCCGTGCTCGCTGCGGACACCACGGTCGCCCTCGGGGGCCTCGTGCTGAACAAACCGGCCGACCTGGAGGAAGCACGCAGCATGCTCCTGTTGCTCAGCGGCCAGACGCACGCGGTTTTCACCGGGGTGAGCCTGCGCTGGGCGGAGCAGGATCTGCGGGAAGACTTTGTCGAGACCAGCCACGTGACCTTTCGCGAGCTGGACGAAGACACCATCACGGCATATTTTAAGCGCGTGGATCCACTGGATAAGGCGGGGGCCTACGGTATTCAGGAAGGCCGTGAATTGATCGTCGAAAAGTGGACGGGTTCACTGCACAACATCATCGGCTTGCCCACCGAACGCCTGGAAAACGTCTTGCGTAACCTGAACTGGTTGAACGATCTGCAGCTTAAACCCGTCTCCTGAATAGGTGCCTGCACCGGGCACCCGTCTGATGAGTCGCCCAGATCCCAATCTCGACCGGTGGCGCCCGCCTGGCAGTAGACCCGCGGAACGTGCCGACGCGCCTGCAAAACCGACACCGCCCCCTGCGCCAGCGCCTGCCCCCGTCATCGTGCGGCGCACGGAAAACTGGGTGGTGCAGCACCGCAACCGCGACGGCCTCGTCTACGGCCTGCTCATCGCCCTCCTGCTGCACCTGCTGCTGTTCCTGTTTTTCCCGACGGAGCTGGTGATCCCCGAGATCAAGGAGGAGCCGGTCAAGCAGATCGACATCAACCTGCTGCCCGACGATCCGGCAATCGAACCGGACCAGGAATACGTGGCCTCCAACCCGGAAGCGCCCGAGCAGCAGCCCGAGCCGACCAACAACATTTCCGAGCGCAACCAGGTGGCCGCCAATCCGGAGCAGCCGGAGGAGCTGAGCGTCGATCACACGCCGGCCAACAAGGGAGACATGGAGGAGAGCAACCGCCTCGTCCAAGGCGACCCCAACCAGATGAGCGAACTTTCGCGCCAACAGGCCCAGCAACAAGCCCAGGAAATGAGCGAAGCCACGGCCTCGGAGCAATCGCAGTCACAGGCCGAGGAGCCGCAGGCAGACCAGGGCGACCAGGTGGCCGAGCAAGCGCCTTCCCAGCCGCAGCCGGACCTCACGCAAGCTCAGCCCCGACCGGAGCAGCCGCCCCGGCCGCCCCAGGAGGGCGAAGACCCGGAGGACCTCGCGAACGAAGGCCCCAATGTCGTGCGCATCGAGCCGCGCCCAGCCGTGCCGCCCATCCCCGAACAGCCGCGCGTGCAGGAGCAGGGCGCCAGCGGCGCCTCCGGGGCAACTGCGACCGACCCCTCGGCCGATCAACAGGCCTCGGCCGCGCCCGTCCCGCGCCCTCGCCCCAGCATCAGCCGCGATCGCACCACCGGGCCCCTGAAGAATTCCGCCGCCGGCGTGCTCATCCAGGGACGCGTCTCCTTCAACGCCGAATACTCGCAATTTGGAGAATACTGGGCCCAGGTGAAGGAAGCCATTTACCTGCGCTGGATCTCCCTGCTGCGCTCGAGCAAATCGCTCAACTACGGCAGCAATACCCACGTGGAAGTCACCTTCCACATCCAACGCGACGGTGAAATCGTCGACCTCGAGATCAAGGAATCCACCGCCGGCAACCTGGAACAGACCTTTGCGGTGGACGCCGTCGAGAGCCCCTCGCCCTTCCGCAAGTGGACCCCCGAAATGATCCTGATCGGCGACGACAAGATGGAGTGTTCCGTCACCTTCTACTACTGAGGTTGCTGCACCTCCAGGCGCAGGAACATTGCTGCACCGCCGTCCAATCCCAACTCATCGAAGTCGTATTCGGCATAGGCAGCGGTGCTCAAGTCTCCCCCCAACGGGATTGCCTGTTCGCCACCTCCGAGCGTGCGAACACGCAAGACGTAGCTGGCGCTGTCCACCAATGGCCCCACCACCACGGTGCCGGCGTCAGGATTCACGTCTACCCCCGGGAAACTGGTCTCATCCTCTGGAGACGTCGTCAGTTGTATTTCCCAACCATCGGCGAAACCGTCCCCGTCCGTATCTTCAACCGAATTGATCGGACTGAGATCGCCGTATTGCATACGCTCCAGCGCATCGGCCAGACCGTCGTCATCTGTGTCGCTCAACTCAAGGCTGGAGGAGAGAAACAGGCCGTTGTAAAAGCCTAGATCTACCGCAGCCGCGTTTTCGGCAATCCGATGTGTTTCAAGCTCGAACGTAGCGTCCACCAGACCGCTGCCCGCGGCCCCATCGAGGCTCACACTGTGGGTCCAAAGGGCGCCGTCCTCCGTAATATACGCCAGATTGATGTAGCAACCGGCAATAGCCTTCACATCCTCCGCCAGCAGGTCTTTCGTGCCGGGCCCGAGCGTCCAGAGCTTGCCATCGGTATCGAGGTAAGCGGTGCCGCCAGCGGTCATCTCAGCCACGCCTGAAGCGATGAGAACAGGAGTTGGATAGCGCTCTGAGAGGCCGGTTTCATCCGTCGGGGTTTCCGGCCGGTAGGGCTGTCCCAATTCTCCATTGATGTTATTGCCGGCACCGTAGAGATCTCCCGCCGTCGTCAAGTAGTAGATATACTGGCCTTCCGCCGCGGCCGCGACCACTCCCTGCGCGATCTCGACCATCGTCGTGCGGTCCTCGAACGTCCCATCGCCGATTTGCCCGTAGCGGTTGGTACCGACGGACCACAGGCTGCCGTCCGTCTTGATCCATAGCGCACCTCCAGTGCGTTCCACCACCATTGCGACCTCGGCCGGATAAGCAGCGGCGGTCATAGTCGGGTCACCCGTCAAGCCCGCTCCGAGTTCGTAACGGGCGTTACTACCGCGCCCCCACCACCGACCATCGGCAGTGGCATAAATCGCATGATCCCAAATCTGCCCGATCCGGATCACATCATCGTCCACATGGACCCACGGCGAGGCATACGATCCGTCTACACTCCCCAGCGCCCCCTCCGCAGCATAGCCGGCCCCCAAAAGAGCGCCCTCGTTGTCGATGTAGAGGCTCAAGCCATCCCCTGCCGCCAGCTGTACCACGCCCTGCCCGACCACTCGCGGGTAAGGCTGCTCCACGCGCCCGACAGCGCCGATCTGTCCTTCGCTCAGGCCGCCTAGCCCAAAGGCGACACCCTCGGCGTTGAGGTAGACCGCGTGATACCAGCCGTCAGCCACGTCCACGACTTCGTTGCCGTCCGTGGAGACCGGAACCGGCAGAGTGCCATCTTCGCCCTCCGGCAGAAGCGTCAGCCCGGGAAGCCCCATACCGTACAGCTTGCCGTCCGTGATCAGCCAGGAACGCGATCCTCCGCCTCGCACTTCATCGGCCGCATCGACCACCAACGCAGGCTGCTCACGGTCCTCCGTGTCTCCCACCCCCAGCTGGCCATATCGATTGCTGCCGAGAGCGTAGACGGCGCCACTTTCGGTGTGGTAGAAGACCGAATTGTCCTGCGCCTCAACGTCGTCCACGCCGCTCGCCAGAAGCGTGGGCGTGCTGAAAGAGACGGATCCTTCGCTGGACAGCCGAATCTCCCCGAGGATGTAGAGATCGCCTGCGGTGGTCAGCCACAAGCTGGCGGCCTCTGCCGCAGCAAAATCCGTCACGCTATCCGCCAGCTGCACGGCCTCTCCCAAAGTAGAACCCACATCCCAATCGATCAGGCTTTCGCCCTGCCCCCCCCAGGGAACCGTCTTCGCGCAGGTACAAGACGTAATCCGACGCGGCTTCGACGCGGGTAACCCCGTGCGCCATCAGCGTCGGCCCGTCGCCCTCCGGGCCCCAACTTCCAAGTGGAACCCCTACGGTCCAAAGGCGGCCCTCCTTCACATAAAAGCTGCGATACTGGGTAACGGCCATGTCGGAAACATGCTCGGCCAGCACGATGGGCTGCCCTATGTCGGCCTTGTCGGCGTTCTCAACCATGCCATCTGGAAGCACATCGAGCAGACTCGACCCCATCGCGAGCAAAGTTCCGTCGTCTCGCAACAATAACGTAGCGGTGGCGGTAGCCTCAACGTCGATCACGCCACCCGCGATACGCTTCCATTGCGTCGCGTAGCCTGTCGTGCCAGTTCCCAGCTCGCCATACTCGTTGCGGCCAAAACCTGCCAGGGTATAGCTAACGGGCGCCGATACGTCGACCGTCGCTGAATCGCTCGTGACCGTTTCCGTGTCGTCACTCACCTCGCACCAAAAGGTCGTGTCCGCGGCCAATGGCGGCGAGACCAGGAGCGGCCCAGTGGCACCCGGGACTGCGGCCGAGGGATTATCGCCCTGTTGCCAATACCATTGATAGGACAACGTGCCATCCGTAGCAGTGACAGACAGCACGGCATTTCCTCCATAGGCGGCCGTCGTTGAATCCGGCTGGTCAGTCACTACAGGCTGAGCGGCGAGCGTCGCGGCTAAACCGAGAAAAAGAGAGCAAAGCGCCCTCGAAAAGCGGGACGAGCAATACATACAGAGACCCTGCAGCATCAAATGCGCCCCTTACCACGTTCACGTCATGTATCGTAAAGTTTGTCTAAAGAAATACATTAGGCGGTCGGATTTTGACGAAGAGCCCACCTGTTGAACCGCTTGCCATCGCGACTTGGATCTCCAACAATGCGAGATCCCGCTTGTCCTGCATGTTTGACCTGAAGAAAACCCTGCTAGCGCTTTTGTTCTCCAGTTCGGAGGCACTGACGATCCGACAAATCCAGAATGTGGTGCAGCGGTTTCACGAGCAGGCAGAATCCGAACGGGTCGAGGCAGGCGAAGATGCAGCTGAACCGGGCGAGGATGCGGGCCAGAGCGTGTTGCAGGATTTACTGGATCAAGTGCCGTCCCTGCTCACGGCGGCACAGATCCGCGAGGCGATGGCCACCGTCAGTGCGGACCTGGAGCAGCGCAAGGAGGTATGGCGGCTCGTCGAAGCGGTGGAAGGCTACAAACTCGTCATCGCGCCCGAACACGCGGACTGGGTCCGCCTGCTGCGCAACGAGCCGCGCCCGCGTCGCCTCTCCGCCGCCCAGATGGAGACACTCGCCATCGTGGCCTACCGACAGCCGGTGACGCGCGCCGAGGTGGAGGCCATCCGCGGCGTCTCGAGCGACAACGCCCTCAACCGCCTGCAGGAGCGCGGCCTGGTGGAAGTCATCGGGCGGGCAGACTTGCCGGGCCGGCCCATGCAATACGGGACCGCGCGCGCCTTTCTGGAATTTGTGGGCCTGCGCAGCCTGGACGAGCTCCCGGCCAGCGATGTGCTCTCGCCCCAGCAGATCAACGAATGGATCCGTCGCGCGACCGAGCCTGAAGCGGCACCCACGCAGCAGGATCTGGGGCTGGGAGATCAGTAGCGCAGCAGGCCATGACCTTTCGCGAAGCCAACCCTGCCGACGCTACGGCCATTGCAGCGTTGGCCCGCAAGACTTATGCGGAGACGTTTGGGCACATGGATCCCGACGATCTCGCAGCGGAACTCGAAGCGACCAAATCGACCGCCTACTTCCACCATTCCATGCGCGAACGCGATACCTTCATCCTGGCTGAGGCCACCGGCCGCCTGACGGGTTATGTCGGCATCGGCAGGTGCCATATCCTGCGGGACGGACGCGTCATCGACGAAGATCTCGTGATGCTGCGCTCCTAGCCGGCGGCAGAAGCGTAAAAAAGCCCCGCACGGCGAAACCGGGCGGGGCACTGGAAATACGGGGATCGGGCAGACGCGCTTACTTGGCGCGGAGCTTGCCGCCGTAGATCGCGTTCTTGCCCAGCAGCTCTTCGATCCGGAGCAGCTGGTTGTACTTGGCGATCCGGTCGGAGCGGCTCATGGAACCGGTCTTGATCTGGCCGCAGTTGGTCGCGACGGCGATGTCGGCGATCGTGGTGTCCTCGGTTTCACCGGAGCGGTGCGAGAGCACGGCGGAGTAGCCGGCTTCCTTGGCCATTTCCACGGCGTCGAGGGTCTCGGTCAGGGAGCCGATCTGGTTCACCTTCACGAGGATGGAGTTGGCGACGCCGAGGTCGATGCCCTTGGAGAGGAAGGAGGTGTTGGTCACGAACAGGTCGTCACCCACGAGCTGGGTCTTGTCGCCGAGCTTGTCGGTGAGGAGCTTCCAGCCGTCCCAGTCGCCTTCGTCGCAACCGTCTTCGATCGAGATGATCGGGAACTTGTTGCAGAGGTCGGCGAGGAAGTCGACCATTTCGGCGCTGGTGCGCTCGGACTTGTCGCTCTTGCTGAAGACGTATTTGCCCTTTTGCTTGTCGTAAAACTCGGAGGAAGCGACGTCGAGGGCGATGTAGATGTCTTCGCCGAGCTTGTAACCGGCTTCACCGACCGCCTTGGCGATCACTTCGAGCGCGGCGATGTTGCTTTCCACATTCGGGGCGAAACCGCCTTCGTCACCCACCGCGGTGGAGAGGCCCTTGGCCTTGAGCAGCTTCTTGAGGGTGTGGAACACTTCCGCGCCCATCTGCAGGGCCTTGTTGAAAGAGGGAGCGCCCACCGGCATGATCATGAACTCCTGAATGTCGATCGGGGCATCGGAGTGCGCACCGCCATTCATGATGTTCATCATCGGGACCGGCAGGACCTTGGCGTTGGTGCCGCCGATGTAGCGGTAGAGCGGCATGTCGAGGGCCTGGGCGGCAGCCTTGGCGGTCGCGAGGGACACGCCGAGGATGGCGTTGGCGCCGAGCTTCTTCTTGTTGTCGGTGCCGTCCAGCTCGAGCATCGCACGGTCCACGGCCACCTGGTCGAGGGCATCCATGCCGAGCAGGGCTTCCGCGATGGAGGTGTTGACGTTGCTGACGGCCTTGAGCACGCCCTTGCCGAAGTAGCGCTCGGTATCGAGGCCTTCCGCCTTCTTGCTCTTCAGGGCGCCGTCGCGCAATTCGAGGGCTTCGTTCTCACCCGTGGAGGCGCCGGACGGAACCGCTGCACGGCCAATCACGCCGGATTCGAGTTCAACGTCGACTTCGACGGTCGGGTTACCGCGGGAGTCGATGATTTCGCGGGCGTTGATGTCTACAATCGTGGTCATGGACTTTCTGAGGTTGAAAGGTTCAGGGCTTCGGAGAATGCCGCTTTCGTCTCTGGTTTGGCACCCGCATTCAGTAATGTCAATGAGTGCGGGAGAAAAAGGCAGCTAATGCTGTTCCGAAATCTCCGAATGTATCAGTAAAGCTGATGCCGCTCAGCTGACGCCCCTCAGCCCTGGCTCCAGCTGTCACGGCGTCGTAATCCCACCCACAGCATTCCGGCAAGGCCGAAGAGCAGAGCCGAGGCGCCGGCTTCGGGCACGCCAGCCATGGGTGGCGCCAGCTCGAGCACCGAGGCATAGAGCATCTCCAGTTCGTAGGTCGAATAGGTCCCGCCCCACTCCATGGTGTGGGTCTCCGTGTCCCAGGTGTCGTAGACCTCGATCAGCTCGGTTTCTTCGTCGTAGCCGACGCCCAGGATCGTGTGCCCATCCAGCCCAAGCAACACGGGGCGACCCGCGTCGATTTCCGCCTCGTAGTCCAGCAGCGTAAAGCCACCGCTATAGCCTGCGGCAGCCACCTGGGAGTCGACGTCCATCGTATAGAGGCTGGCGACGCTGTATCCCGCCCACTCAATGTAATCTTCGAGGCCACACAGGCCGCTATTTGCCTCCAGGCCATAGTCGCGAACGATGTCGGTGGAGAGGGCCCGACCATCGTGAAACGAATAGAACAGGGTTTCTCCATTTACAGCGCCGGCACTGTCCTGGCTGGTGTGCATGAAGTCGGCGAGGCAGTCGAAGCTGCGCGTCGTGGCCAGATCGTCGCCGGATTCGTCGTAGCCAAAACCGATGTCGCCACTGGTATTGTAGCCGTAGGTCGTCGCATTGTAGAAATCGCGTTGGTGCCCTTCGCTGGCAATCGCCCGGCGCAAGATCGCACTGTCTGCCGACCACTGGCCCGAGACGCCGACCTCGGCCACGCCCCCGGGGATGAGGTTGGCGTAGGCATAGCCGTTGTAGCCGTTGCGGTCGTAGTAGCCCAGCAACATGCCCGCAGAGGTCGGCGCGCAGCCATACCACCAGTCGGTGGACGCGGTATTTCCCAGCGAGCCGCCGGTCCGGTAAGTTTGCACATCCCCGGTCCACGACGCGTCGGCCAGATAGGCGTAGGATGCGCAGGCGGAAGACACCAGTGAGAGCATGAAGCCACCGGCGAGCTGGGCCGCACGACCGCGTCGCAAGAGAAAACAGGGGAGGAGTCGCATGGCTCCTCAACTCGGTCCCGCTGCCGCCCCCTTTAGGGGACTCACAACATATAAGCCCTTGAAGTCCAGTTAGTCCTGAAGGTGATCACCCAAATTAGCGCCCGTCGCCATTCCCAATGGCCGGGAGCACACCATCAACCTCTGTTGGACGCGCAACGGCGACGGGCACCCGTCCACAGCATCCCGACGAGGCCGAAGAGCAGAGCCGAAGCGCCGGCTTCAGGCACGGAAACGTTGGGCGGAGCCAGCTCCAGCACCGAGGCAAAGACCATCTCGTATTCATCCGGCGAATAGATACCGCCCCATTCCATGGTATGAGTCTCCGTATCCCACGTGTCGTAGATCTCGATCAGGTCGGTTCCTTCGTCATAGCCCACGCCCAAAACCATATGCCCGTTGAGCCCGAGCAACACCGGACGGCCTGCATCGATTTCTGCCTCGTAATCCAGCAGCGTAAAGCCACCGCTATGACCGTTGGCGGCCACATAGGAATCAATACTCTCTGTATAGAGGCTGGCAACGCTGTATCCCGTCCACTCAATGTAATCCTCGATGCCGCAGAGGCCGCTGGGGGACTGCCCGCGGTATTCGCGAATCGCATCCACCGGGTAGACCAGGCCTCCCATATCCCATGCAAACGTGGTGCCCCCATTCGGGTGGCCCACGCTGTCCTGGCTGGTGAGCATGAAGTCGGCGATGCAGTCAAAGCTACGGTTCGTAGACAAATCGTCGCCGGATTCGCCGAAACCATAGCCAATCCCGCCACCGGTGTTGTAGCCGTAGGTCGCCGCATTGTAGAAATCGCGTTGGTGCCCTTCGCTGGCGATCGCCCGGCGCAAGATCGCGCTGTCTGCCGACCACTGGCCCGACACGCCGACCTCGGCCACGCCCCCGGGGATGAGGTTGTCGTAAGCATAGCCGTTGTAGCCGTTGCGGTCGTAGTAGCCCAGCAACATGCCCACCGAGGTCGGCGCACAGCCATACCACCAGTCGGAGGACGCGGTGTTGTCCAGCGAGCCGCCGATTTGAGCCGTCTGAACGCTGCCAGGCCAGGTAGCGCCAGACGAATATGGATCGAACGCACGGACCGAAGACACGAGCGTGAGCAGGAGGCCACCGGCAAACAGACCCGCACCGCAACGTCGCGAGAGAAAACAAGGGAGGAGTCGCATGGCTTCTCAACTCGGCCCCCGCATGCGACCACTTTAGCCTAGGCGCGATATATAAGCTCCTGCAGCCCAGTTAGTCCCGGAGGTAATCACCTGAATTAGCGACTGTCGGCAGGAAGAGGCTCAGTGCCTTTAGGCTCGGAATCTTCTCCGCTAAAACCATAGCCACAGAGGTAGTATTTGCTGGTTCCAGGGCCTTCGAATGGATCGAGGCTGAAACTGGTCTCCTGTGCGAGCAGATAAAAGCCGTCGCGGACAGGATCGTAACGGTAGGCGAACAAAACGTGTTCGAGAATTTGCCAATTCTTTTCTGGCTCGAGGTCAGCCTTCTCATGCTGATCGTAGACCACGGTGCCAGAGATGCGAATATCGGCATAGCCGTCGCCATTCAGGTCGACGAACTCCGTTCTCAGCAGCCAATTTTCGAAATAAGCGGCATCGTCATGTGCATCGTAGAGCCGGAGTTGCAGGTTCTTGATCGACATGACGCCGTTGCCGCGGCGCGACACCTCCGTTTTCACCAAGACGGGGAAACCTTGGGCGAGTTCAACCACCTGCTCATACCAGCGATCGCCGTAGATGTTCTCTTCCACCAGTGTGTCCGCATCGAGCCGCAGCAGGTCTGCAGCTGAGGTGACAGCACCCAGACACAGGAGCCCGATCGCGAGCCCAACGATGCCCCCCTTACTCTTCATCCGGCTCGACGGGGGTGGCTTCGACTTCGACGACGCGGGCCTTGCGCTCGGCCTCGTCCATGAAGAAGTCCTGGCTGGCAAAGGCGTCTTTGGCGTGGCTGTCTTCGGCCGGGAGGTAGGCCCCGTTGGGTTGCAGGAACTTCGCGAAGGCATTGTCGCGCAGCGTGGGCTCGAGGATGCCGTTGACCAGGCGCTCGCGGATATCGTCTTCCTCCACCGGGAAGACGACTTCGATGCGACGGTAGAAGTTGCGGTCCATCCAGTCGGCGCTGCCGGCAAAGATGAGCGGACGCTCTTCGGCGGCGTTCTCGAAGTAGTAGATGCGGCTGTGCTCGAGGAAGCGCCCGAGGATGGAGCGCACGGTAATGTTTTCGCTCATGCCCTTCACGCCGGGCACGAGACCGCAGATCCCGCGCACCACACAGTCGATCTTCACACCCGCCCGGCTGGCCTTGTAGAGGTTGCTGATGGTCTCTTCGTTGATCAGACTGTTGCACTTCACGATGATGCGCGCCTTGAGGCCCTTCTTCGCGTTGCGCGCCTCCTGCAGGATGTACTGGTTCATGCGCCGGTGCAGGCTGTAGGGCGCGACGAGCAAGTGGCGGAACTGCGGGCTCTTGGCGAATCCGGTCAGCGTATTGAAGACCTCGGCCACCTCTTCGGTGAGGTGCTCGCGGCAGGTCATGTAGCTGAGGTCGGTGTAGAGCTTGGCCGTCTTGGGGTGGTAATTGCCGGTGCCGAGGTGGGCGTAGCGCTTGAGGCCGTTTTCCTCGCGCCGCACGATGAGCATGCACTTGCAGTGGGTCTTGAGCTCGACGAAGCCGTAGACCACGTGCACGCCGGCGTCTTCCATCTGCTTGGCCCAGTTGATGTTGTTGGCCTCGTCGAAGCGCGCCTTCAGCTCGATCAGCACCGTCACCTGCTTGCTGTTGCGCGCGGCATCCATCAGCGCCTTGACGATGGGCGAATCGCTGGAGGTGCGGTAGAGCGTGATCTTGATCGCCAGCACCTTGGGGTCGCGCGAGGCCTGCTTGACCAGCTCCACCACGGGGTCGAACGAATCGTAGGGGTGGTGCAGCACCTGGTCCTTCTGGCGGATGGCGTCGAAAATGTTGGCCGGGCTGCGCAGGCTCGGCGGCGTGTAGGGATGGAAGGGCTGGAACTTGAGCGAGTTGTCTTCGATCAGCTCCACCAGCGTGCTGAGGCGCATCAGGTTGATAGGCCCGTGGATGCGGTAGACGTATTGCTTGGAGAGCTTGATCGCGTCGAGTAGTTGCTGAAGCAACTCGTCTTCCACGCCGTCTTCGATCTCGAGACGGACGGCGGCCCCCTTGCGCAGGTTGTAGAGCTCTTCCTCGATGTATTGCAGCAGGTTTTCCACTTCCTCCTCGTCGATGTAGAGGTCGGAATTGCGCGTGATGCGGAAGGCGTGGGCCGCACGCAGGTGGTAGCCGGGGAAGAGCTGCTGCGCGAACAGCTTGATCACATCGTTGAGGAAAACGTAGGTCGGCGGCGTACGCGTGGTGCCGGGGATGCGCACGACGCGCGGGAGAATGCGCGGCACGGGGATGAAGGCCAGCATGCGCTCGGTCTGCGGCGTGTCCGGGTCGTCCAGCCAGAGCAGCAGGTTGAGGCTCTTGTTGCCAAACTGCGGAAATGGGTGCGTGGGGTCGATCGCGAGCGGCGTCAGCACCGGCTGCACCTGCTCCTCGAAGTATTGCTTCAGCCACTGGATCTCGCGCTTGGTCAGGTCGTCCTTGTGCTTGATCACAGTCTTGGCCTCGGCCAGGGAGGGCACCAACTGGTTATGCCAGCAAGTGTATGCGTCCTTGACCAGCGAGCTGACGACCTGGCGTATCCGGCGCAGTTGTTCCTTGGGGCCGAGGCCGTCGGGACCGGATTTGGTGCTGCCCGACTCGACCTGTTGAATGAGCCCGCTCACCCGAATCTCGAAAAACTCATCCAGGTTGGAACCGACAAAGGTCAGGAAGCGCACGCGTTCGGCCAAGGGGAAGCGATCGTCCTCCGCCTGCTCCAGCACCCGGCGGTTGAACGCCAGCCAGCTCAACTCCCGGTTGAAGTATGCGATCTTGCCCTTGTTACCGTTACGCCCAGACATGCCAACATGTTCGGCAAAGTCCGGTTTTTTATCAAGTCACATCGGGGCGATTCCACGTCGCAATCATGTGACAAACGGCAGGCGGTCGAAATCGCTGACAAACCCTCACCGATCCAGGCGAGGAGCGCCTACGGTCGGGAATCTTGATCCACAGGTTGGCAGGATTGAAAGGATTTTGCTTTCACATCGGCTAAAGACTCCGGGCGGCCTCCCGCGGCACCAGAAGCCCTTCAGTAAAAAGAAATCCCTGCAATCCATAGAATCGGTGGATGATCTCCTTCAGCCGTCTAGAGGCCGTTTCAAAACTTCATCCTGCGCATCGTTAGCATAACGCAGGCGATCATGAAGAACGCATGGTAGATATTGAAGTGGTGCTCATGGCGCA
>WOUP01000023.1 GCA_009772895.1 Puniceicoccaceae bacterium 5H
GTGCGCCACGAGCACCACCTGCACCTATACCATGCCTTCTTCATGATCGCCTGCATTATGCTAACCATGCGCAGGATGACGTTTTGAAACCGCTTCTAGCAATGGCTGGACGATAAAGGTAGGTCGAGGGCTAGATTACTTCCAAAAGCCGGACGACTGGATGGCTGTCGGAGTCCACGATTTGGATTTGCGAGCCTGCCTTGAGACAGATGTCGACATATTTAGGACAGTGGGTGCCTAACATCAGCCGTAGGCGTCCGGCCTTCGCTTTGGATTACCCACAACTGTCTTTCATAGCTTTCGCGAGCTCGACCATGGGTATGCGTCCGGGCCACAGCCCCCTTGACGCTCGCAATGGTACCCCTTGCTAGACCTCACTTGTTGCCGTTTGGGTGTTACGCTTGGATAAGCGTCCGGTTTTCTGCCCCTTGACGCCGTTTTCGTGCCTTTCGGCCCGTTACCCCACTTGTGACTAGCGCTGCAAAGTGGATCTGCAAAGAGATACCCTGCTAGTAACTAGAGCATTTTTCCTCTAATCTGGGACGTTAAATCTGTACATGTGTTGTTCTTGGTGTCAGAAGTTAAGGATGCGTAGCTTGAGCGAAGATTTACGGCGCCGAGTTGTGACGTTGCGGCAGGAAGGTCTTTCGGCGACGGAGGTGTCGCAGCGTTTACGAGTAGGTCGGTCGACGGTGTATCGCATTCTTCAGCGTTTTGAGGAGCAGGGCGACTACGGCATCAAGCGCCGGGGCGGCTACGTGAAGCCGTTGCTCGGCCCGCACGAGCAACGACTGCGCAGCTGGATTGTATGCGTCCGGCGCTCGACCCACTTCCGCTGCAGCAGCCACCGTGGTAACCTGCGTGAATGGATCCAACTGAACCGGATGTGGTGGAGGACGGGAGCCGTCGTGATGTGCGGGGGCGTCGTCGGGTGGGTGCGGCGGAGCGGGAGCGTTTGCTGGCGGAGCTGGGGCAGAGCGGTTTGACGCTGCGTGCGTTTGCGGCGCGCGAGGGCCTCAACTACCACACGCTGCTGGGTTGGCGGGCGCGGTCGAGCCGGGCGAGCCGGGATGCCGAGCCAGTTGGGGCGTCGTCTGAGGCCGAGGCGCCGAGGAGCGAGCCTTCGGCGGTGTCGTTTGCGCAGGTGCGTTGGGCGGTGCCGACTGAACCGTCAACGATGAGCGCCGGTCAGGCCGAGGAGTTGGAGGTGCGTTTGGGCGAGGGGATCGTGGTGCGGTGCGCCTCGCCGGGTCAAGCGGCGGAGCTGCTGAAGGCGTTGGGGTGGCGATGCTGAACCTGCCGAGTCAGACGCGGGTGTTTTTGGCGGTGGAGCCGGTGGACTTGCGCAAGCAGTTTGACGGGCTCTGGGCGGTAGCGCAGCAGCAGCTGGACGTCGACCCGTTTGGCGGGGCGTTTTTCGTCTTCCGCAACCGGGCATGCAACCGCCTGAAGATCCTCTACTGGGACGGCAGCGGCGTGTGGGTCTTCGCCAAGCGGCTCGAGCAGGGCACGTTCAGCTGGCCGCGCGCGGTGGACGGGAGCAAGGTCGACCTGACGCCGGCGGCGCTGACGCTGCTGCTTTCGGGCATCGACCTGAAGGACGGCCAGTTGCGGCCCTGGTATCAGCGTTAATTAAGCTTACCACCCGCAGTTTAGGATTGCAGCGCAGCGGCACTTTTGCGGTGATTACAAGCACGATGCCACCCGCCGAAGCGCTCTATGCCGAGAACCAGCAGTTGCGGGCGGAAGTGGCGCAGCGCGATGCGCTGATCGACACGTTGCAGGCACAGATTGCGTGGCTGCGGCAGCGTTTGTTTGGCGGCGGTCAGGGCGAAAAGCTGGAGACCGCGCAGTTGCAACTGCAGCTCGAAGAGCTGACGAAGCTGCTGGAGCGCCAGGCCCAACCGGTGGCGGCTTATGCGCGGCGGGCCCCGCAGTCGACGGTGCGGCAGGCTCCGGCCGAGCACTTTGCGCACCTGCCGGTGGAGGAGGTCGTGACGATCGAGCCGGACGAGGTCCAGGCGGCGCCGGAGGCCTACGAACGCATCGGCCAGGAAGAGACCTTCGAGGTCGACCTGCATCCGCCGCGCCTCCTCAAGCGCCAGATCGTGCGGCCCAAGTATCGTCACAAGGCTGAGCGTGAGCGCCCGCCGGTCGTGGCTCCGGCGCCGGCGCGTGTGGTGATGGGCGGGTATGCCTCGGCGGGGTTGATCGCGTGGGTCGCACTCTCGAAGTATGTCGACCACCTGCCGCTCTACCGCCAGGAAAAGATGAGCGAGCGCTGGGGTGCACGCCTCTCGCGGCAGAGCCTCTGCGACTGGATCGACGTGGCCGCGCAGTGGCTCGAACCGATCTACAAGACGATGCGCCGCGGGCTCATCGAAGGCGGTTATGTGCAGGTAGACGAGACACCGGTGCGCTGCCACGACCCCGACGCGAAAAAGGGGCAGACTACGCAAGGCTGGCTCTGGGTGATGGGCCGCCCGGACAGCGACGTCGTCTTCGACTGGCGGCTCTCGCGCCGCCATGGCGAGCTCACGAGCCTGCTCGACGGCTTTGCCGGCGTGCTACAAAGCGATGGCTACGAAGCGTATGCACGCCTCGCGCAAACCAGCGGCGGCACCATCGTCCCGGTCGCCTGCTGGGCTCACGCCCGTCGCCGCTTTCACGAGGCCCTCGCGGAAGCGCCGCTGCAGGCCGCCTTCGTGCTCAAGCTCATCGGCCACCTCTACGCCCACGAGCGCCGTTGGGATGCCGAGGGTTACACCGACCCGGCCCAGCGCGCCCACCTGCGCACCCGCGACTTTGCCTGGACCTTAAGCCTGCTGAAGAAAGTCGCGCTGCGGCTGCGCCAACGCGCCCGCCCCAAGTCGCGTCTCGGCGAAGCCTGCGGCTACCTGCTCGGCCAGTGGAGCCCGCTCGTTACTCACTGCCTCACCGGCCAGTCCCGCCTCGACAACAATCTCATCGAGAACGCGATCCGCCCCTCCGCGCTCGGCAAGAAAAACTGGCTCTTCATCGGCGCCCCCGATGCCGGCCAACGCAGCGCGATCCTCTACTCCATCGTCGTCTCCTGCCAGCGCCACCACAAAGACCCGCACCTTTACCTCCGCGACGTCCTCACCCGCCTCCCCACCATGACCAACCAGGACGACCTCACCCCACTCACCCCGCCCACTGGCAACCACCCACCGCATCAGTCGTGCAGCGATAAGATACCCCGCTAGTCACTAGCAGGGTCCCTCTTTGCATGCCCACTTTGCAGCGCTAGTCACTAGTGGGGTAATGGGTTGAGGAGCGCGAAGAGGCGTCAAGAGGCAGAAGACCGGACGCTTACGCTGGATTGAAGCCGAGCCCGGTTTGACCTTGGAGCAACTCTGCGAGCGTCTGCAGGCAGAGACGGGCCTGGATGTGGGGCAGACCACGATGTGGAGGCAGTTGCGCCGCATGGACTTAAGGTATAAGAAAAACGCTCCGCGCAGCGGAGCAGGATCGCCCTGATATCCGCCTGCAGCGATCGAACTGGCGCCTCTGGCAAACCCACTGCGACCCGAATCGCCTCGTCTTCCTGGACGAAACGGGCGTGAACACCAAAATGGCGCGCCTCTACGGACGCGCCCAAGGCGGCAGGCGCTGCCTGGACGCCGTGCCCTACGGCCACTGGAAGAGCAACACCTTCATTGCGGCCCTGCGCTATGATCGCATCGAGGCCCCGTGGATGTTTGAGGGCGCGATGAACGCAAGATAACGTATCGTATTTTTCGCACATTTGGGAGTGACGTTTGGCGCTGGGAGGTCTTTTAGGAGAGCAAAGAAGATGGGCGAAGATCACGAGCATGAGCTGGCTGGCAGCGAGAAGATCATTCGTCTGGATGAGGCGCAGTTGCGCAGTCATCTGGACCGCCGGATCGTGGAGAGCGTGGAGGAGACGCTCAACGCGCTCCTGGGTGCGGAGGCGGACGCGCTCTGTGGCGCGAAGCGCTACGAGCGCAGCCCCGAGCGCGTCGACACGCGGGCCGGGCACTATCAGCGCCAGCTGCAGACCAAAGCGGGCGAGGTGAGCCTGAAGGTGCCCAAGCTACGCACCCTTGCGTTCGAGACGCAGATCATCGAGCACTACAAGCGCCGCTAGTCGAGCGTCGAGGAGGCGCTAATGGAGATGTGACCCGCTCCCGTTTATTGGTCCGGTGGCAGTGAGAGGTCCGCCCGGTCGGTCGGGGTGGTTTGGGTTTGGGATTCTGCTCGCTGGGCGTATTCGGCCGGAGGCCGATAGCCCAGCGAGCTGTGAGGCCTAAGGGTATTATAATCTTGGCGGTATGCTTCAAGTTTTTCCTGCGCTTCGGGTAAAGTGAAGAACAGGTCAGTATTGAGCAACTCGTCGCGTAGCTTCCCGTTAAAGGATTCAATAAAGCCATTTTGAGTCGGCTTACCTAGCTGGATAAAATCGAGGTGGATGCCTTGGGCGTAGGCCCAAGCATCGAGCTTCTTGCCCGCAAACTCGGGGCCATTGTCCACCGTGATAGCTTGAGGCAGTGATCCGTTGCGGATCGCCGCCAGTTCCAGTGCCTCAATGACTTTGGCGGCGCCGATGGAATGGTCGGCCCAGAGGACTGGGCAACTGCGGTCATATTGGTCAATCACCGTCAGCACGCGGAAAGACCGCCCATTGACCAATCGGTCCGTCACGAAGTCCATCGACCAACGCTGACTCGGTGCGGTTGCGCTCTCCAAAGACAGGCGGGGCACGGCACAGCGCTTCTTGCCTCGCTTACGCGTCAGATCCAGTCCAGCGGCTTTGTAGAGGCGATAGACGCGCTTTCGTCCCACCGACCACCCTTCGCGCTTGAGCAGCTCCGTCAGCCGTCGATAGCCGTAACGCACCCGACTCGCTGCCAGATCCCGCAAACGAATCGCCAAGGCCCGCTCATCGGGTCGCTCCTTCGGCCGATACCTCCAGCTCGAACGATTGAGTTGCAATAGTCTGCAACCGCGGCGCTCGCTGATGGCGTAGGTATCGATCGCCTCCTCCACCAGCTGCGCCTTGCGGGCAGGCTTCAGAGCTTTTTTGACACGATCTCCTGCAGGATGTGCTTGTCCAGGCTCAAATCGCTCACCAGCTTGCGCAGGCTCGCGTTCTCATCCTCCAGCTGCTTCAGCCGTCGCAGCTCACTCACACCCATGCCGGCATACTGCTTCTTCCAGCGGTGGTAAGTTGCTTCGCTTACGCCGAGTTCCCGGCAAATCTCGGCGATCTTGCGACCACCTCCCACCTGCTTCAAGGCGTAGATGATCTGCTCTTGTTTGTAACGTTTGCCTTGCTTCTTCATCGGTCGGGTTCCTTTCTGATGAACCCCGACCCCACAGGCAAATCCTCTCACTGCGACGGTCCAGTTTTGCGGGTGCAGGTCACTTCGTAGTGGAGGCACTGCAGCGGATGAGGGTGACGAGAGGACGAAAACACTGCTAATAAAAGCGCGGATTGGATTAGCTAAATTTGTTGACGGCATTGAGGTCGATTCCTTAGGCTGCGGGAAACGTTTCTACCTTGGCTCGCTTCCTTCAAACTCGTCCTTTGGAACGCGCGGATCGCTCGGAAGAGCGGGTCTTCCGCTACCTCAGCTCGCTGCCGGACGACTGGCTGGTGGTCTGGGGCTACCGGTATCAAGATAGCCAATGCGAAACGAGGGAAGGAGACTTTCTCGTGTTAGGGCCTCGCGGCGGTCTGCTCGTGATCGAAGTCAAAGGCTACGAGCACCTGATGTTAAACCCGGACGGCAGCTGGGGTGGGGTACACGACAATCCCTTCCAGCAACTGGATGCGCAGTGGTTCAGCATTATCAACGCCTTGAACGATCGCAATTCGGGGCTGAAGATGACGGTGTGCCGTGCGTTGGCGCTGCCTAATATCCAGCGTAAGCGAGCCTTGGATCTACCATCCCTCGTGGGCTCGGAAGGGCTGGTGCTTGCTCAGGAGGATTTGTTCAATTTTACGGAATTTTGGGAGCAGTGCTTCCAGCGCTTTCCGCACTTCTACCCGAATGCCGCTTCCCGCAAGCTGTTTCTCCAGAGCAGCTGGGGGCGTGGGTTTAGCCAGCCCGCCGGTGCAGTCTATAGCGACTACCTCGACACCGAGATCGACCGGCTGACGCGGGCACGCTTCCCGGTGCTGGACCACCTCCCGAGCTACCGTCGGTTCGCCATCACGGGCGCGGCGGGTAGCGGCAAGACATGGCTCTTGATCGATCTGGCACTGCGTTGGGCCGGGCGAGATGACGGGCCTTCGCAGCGGGTGCTGCTGCTGTGCTACAACAAAGCGCTACACCAAACGCTTTCAGAGGTTCTTCGCCGCCTGGTACGCAATCACAAGATAGCCAAGCAGGCGGCGCAGCGGATAGAGGTGCGATCGTGGGAAAGCTTGGTTGAAGAAATGTATCAGCAACTGGAGATGCCTTACCGCCCGCCGGGAGACTCCGCCGGCAAGATCCGCTACTTTGGCGAAGAGGTGCCTGCTGCCCTTGAGTTGGCTCTGGAGGAGGGCCGCATTGCGCCCCGCTACGATGCACTGGTGGTCGACGAGGCGCAAGATCACAGCACTCAGGCGGGAACTCTGCATCACGGTTGGTGGTCCCTCTATCTTGCTCTGCTCCATTCGCCGGAGGAAGCGCAACTAGCCGCCGCTTACGATGTCGGCCAACGACCCAGCTACTGGAGCAATGGCGATTTCGAGGAAGCGCAGCTCTTGCAACTGCTCGGCGCGGGTGCCATTCGTTTGCATTGTCCCGCCCCTCGCCGCTATACGCGCCAAATTGCAGCTTGGCTGGCAGACGTTGCGGCACGCGTGGGATTTCCGTTTGAGGTCTCCGACGCCGAACTTGCGGCCTTGCCTCACGGATTCCCGGTCGAGCTTCACGAAGCGCCGGACGACCAGGATGCAATTATTGCCGCCGAAGCTGTTGCTATCCGCTGGATAGAAGAAGGCCTTGCCGCACCCGAAGAGATCCTCGTTATCGGAGTCAGCAACGACCGTCGCAAACACGCACTGGGCGCTACTTTCGCCGGTCACCCTCTAGTCGAGCTTTCCGAGCGGAGTTCACGGCAGATCGCCTACATTTCCGGGGGGCGCTGCAAGGGGCTTGAGTCGCTGGCGGTGATCCTGATCGGCTTTGGTGACCTGAACAAACTCGAGCCCAGCTACCAGCAGACCTTCTTCCTCGCGGCGTCCCGCGCGCGCCAGCATCTGGCAGTTTTCACCACCGTGGCCGATCAATAACCCTTTCCCATGAAATTCCTGCACACCGCTGATTGGCAGCTAGGCAAACCCTATGCCCGTATTCAAAGTTCCGACAAGCGCGCCCGAGCGCGTCAGGAGCGCTATGAGGCGGTTCGGCGCATGGCGGCGCTGGTGCAGGAGCACGGCGTAAGCTGCGTCGTGGTGGCGGGCGATCTCTTCGACTCGTCCACCGTCGATAAAAGCACCGTCAGCGCCGGGCTCAGTGTCATTGGTGAGCTGCAGGTGCCTGTGCTGGTGATCCCCGGCAACCACGACCACGGAGGCCCCGGCGGCATCTGGGAGCAGGACTTCTTCAAAAGCGAGCAGGCCAGCCTCGCGCCCAACCTGGTGGTCTGGCAGGAGGCGAAGCCTGTGGAAGCGCATGGCGCCCTCTGGTTCCCTTGTCCGCTCTTGCGCCGGATGGAGCCGAACGACGTCACCGCGTGGCTTCGTGATGCTGAAGTTTTCGCCAACGCGGGAGGCGCTCAGCTGCCGCGCATCGTGGTGGCCCACGGAAACACGATCGATTTTGGCAGCCAGAGCGACGTCGAGGACGACGACTCTGCCGCAACACACTTGGAACTCGACCGGCTTTCAGCGGACGCTTTCGACTACATTGCTTTGGGCGACTGGCATGGGGCCAAGCAGGTGGCACCCAAAGCCTGGTACGCAGGCACGCCGGAGCCAGACCGGTTCCCCAAGGGCGAAGGCTATGCGCCTGGCCAAGTCCTGTTGGTGGAAGTCGGGCGGGGCAGGGCACCGCAGGTCACGCCGCTGCCGACCGCCGGCCTTGCCTGGCATCGGGTCGAACATCGGCTGGAGGGCTCGGAAGCGCTGCCCGAGCTGACGTCTAGGCTGCTGGAATTTCGGACAAATCGGGATCTGCTGCAGCTTCGTCTCGACGGGCATGTCGGGCTGGACGGCCGTAAAGATCTGGATGAGCTCTTGGATAAGCTGGAGGCACGCCTGCTACGGCTGAAGCTCACCGACGGCGTTGCGTTGACGCCCACCGACGACGAAATCGCCGCGCTGACCAAGGGTGAGGATCCGCTGATTGCCTCCGTCGCGCAGCATTTCATCCAGCTCGCTCAAGATCCCGAGCAGGCCGCGGTCGCCCGCGCTGCCCTGCAGGAGCTTCACGCCCAACTTCGCTGATTCCGCCATGCGCATCCTTTCCGTCCACGTCAAAAACTACCGCATCCACCGCGACCTCCGGGTTACCTTTGACCGCGAGTTGACGCTCATTGGTGGCCCCAACGAATCGGGTAAAAGCACCCTCGTAGAAGCCATCCATCGCTGCCTCTTTCTGCCTGCGAGGGGCAATACCGAGCGTCATCGCAACCTTGCCTCAACGCTGCATGGCGATGTCCCGGAGGTGGAGCTCGTGCTCGAACTGGCGGACAAGCAAGTCACGTTGCTGAAGCGCTTTAGCGGCGCCAATGGCAGCACCCAGCTGACCGTCCCCGGAGAGCCGACGCGCAGCGGAGAGGAGGCCGAAAACCGGCTGGAAGCTTTGCTCACGATTCAGCAGAACCGGACGAAGGACATCGATGCGAGCTGGAGTCACCTCTGGGTTTGGCAGGGGAAGAGCTGGCAAGACCCGGCTGGTGGAATCAACGGTGAGCATACGTCTCTCGTGCAGCGCTTGCAGCGCCTCGGCGGTGCCGCCGTTATGATATCGCCCAAGGCCGAGGAAATTTCCGCCAACCTGCAGGCGCTGAAGGAGGATTTTTTTACAGCCAAGGGACGCAGCAAAACCAATGGGGAATTGGCCAACGCCGAGGCTCGTGTCGGGCAAGCTGAAGCTGCGTACGAGGACGCGAAACACAAGCTGCAGCGGTTGCAGGATGCGGCGGAGCAGATGCGCGGAGGAAAGAAACGTATTGAGAGCCTGCGGATCGAGTCGGAGGCCCTGAAAGTCGAGCGCACCGAGCTTGAGGCCAAAAAGGAAACGCTGCGCCAGCTGAGCGTAACGAGGGACAAACGGCAGGTAGCCGCGGAGGCTGCACTGGAAGCCCTCAACAAGCACAAGGCGCTCCTCGCCGAAATCGACCAGCTGAACGAAAGCATCTCCACCCAGACCCGCGAGCTGGCCCCGAAGAATGCGGCGTTAGCGCTGCTGAAAGAGCAAGCCGAGGATGCGCGTAGCCGGGCAGAGAATGCACAGACGGTTTCGGATCAGGCGCAGGATGCCGCAGACGCCGCCAACACCGCTTATGGGCTCGCAGAATTGAGGGTCCTGCACCGCGAGACGGTCGAGAAAATCGCCGACCTGGACCAGCGGCTGGCCGAGATCGCAGGCTTTGAAAAGGCCCTGCAAGACCAACAAAGCATACTGGCAAAGCTCCCTGCTGTCGATAATGCCGGGGTAGCCCATGCTCGCAGACTGGACCGTGATTTGAGGGAAGCCCGGGCCGTGCTCAAGGGCATGGCCGCGGAGATTGTCGTGGAGCGTGCCGACGGGAAGCTGCAGATCGGCAATACAGAGCTCGTGACCGGCCAAAGTCAGATCATCACGCAGGCAACCGAACTGCGGTTAGGCGACCTGCTCAAACTCGTCATCCGCCCCGGTAGTGCCGAAGATCTGGATGTTGCGCAACGAGAAGTTCAGACGCTTGAGCGCGCGTTGAAGACGGTGCTGCTGCAATGGGGTTTGCCTGATCTGGAGCAAGCCGAGAAGGTGTTGCGGGAGCGTGAGCGGCTTGACGTCTCGATTGCAGAGGTCGGGCGCGTGATCCAGCGGGAGGAGCCGGAGAAGCTGCGCAAGAATTTCAAGGACGCGCAGGCAGAGCTGGAGCGGCTTGCGGCCGAGCTGAAGCGCCGCCACGCCCCGCCCGCGACGGACTTGCCGCTGGAGGCGCTGCGCACCGCGCTAGTGGAGTCCCGCGCCAGCCGCGAAGACGCGCAGAAGATTGCGTTCTCCGCCAGGGAACTTGCCCGGCAAGAGAAGGACACGGCCAAGAGCAAAACCGAGCAGCACCAGCAGGCCGTGCAACAACTCGCCGAGGCGCAGCACGCCCTCGCCAAAGCTCGCGACCAGTTGAAGTGGAAGGAGGATGAACACGGTGATGGCCCGCAACGGTTGAAGGTCTTGAACGAGCGGGAGCAGCGCAAAATCTTGTGCGAGCGGGAGCTCGCTGAGACGCAGAACCAGATCAAACACTTGCAGCCGGAGCTGATCGAGGCCGACGAAGCCCGGCTGAACCGCGCTCTCAAGCGGCATGCCGAAGCCTATGAAGAAGCGGTCCGGCACGTGAACGAGGCTGGAGTTCTGCTGCGGCTGGATGGCACCAGTGACCCAGCAGCGGATCTCGAACGCGCCCAGGCGGACCTGGAGGTAGCAAACTCGGAGTTCAAACGGGTTTCCATCCGCGCGCAGGCCATCAAGCTCTTGGCCGAACGCTTTGCTCAGGAACAGGAGGCGCTGAAGTCCCGTTTTTCCGCCCCGCTGGCCGCCCGCATTACCGATTATTTGAAGACGGTCTTCGGTCCCGAAGCGAAGGCGAGCGTCGTGGTCGGCAACGATGGCCTCACTGGCATCAACCTCGAACGCCTCGACCGGGGCAATTTCGATTTTCCCCGTCTCAGCATCGGCTGTCAGGAGCAGGTGGCGGCCGCCGTCCGCCTGGCCGTGGCAGAGCTACTGGCCGACTGCCCGGAAGGGTGCCTGCCCGTCGTCTTCGACGATGCCTTCACCAACTCCGACCAGGACCGCACCGCAGCCTTGCAGCGAATGCTCGACCACGCGGCCCGCCGTGGCTTGCAGGTGATCATCGCCAGCTGTAACCCCAGCGACTACAATCGCCTGGGCGCAAAGACGGTGACGCTGCAGCCTTCCACCGTCCAAGCCCCCACCTCGCGGCAGGCTCCTATGCCTCCGACCTACGATGACGTAGACGAAGAGGCTGAAGTAGCCGCGATACCCGAAGGCGATGCTGAACAGGAAGGGGCTTTCCTCGAAGCTCTGCGGGATAAAGGCGGTAGCGCTGGTAACGGAGCTCTACGTGCCGCCCTCGGCTGGTCCGACGAAGCATATGAACAAGCCAAAGGCAACCTGCTAGCCCGAGGCGCCATCACCACCGGCCGTGGCCGCGGCGGCAGCGTGGCGCTGGTTGAGTGATGAGCTGGTTTAGCCTATAAATTCCAAATCAAAAATTATCATCTATGCCAAACGCGCTGATACCTGAAAATGATGGTGAAGAAGGCCCAAACGAATTCGGCAACAATGCCATCAACGTTTCGATTTGGACCGAAGGCATTTTGTTGCTGCAGGGCCTTGGTCTCCATGGCGTGCCGATGCCGGGGGAAATTCGCCCGCAGCAGGTCAGCCCCAAACCGGATCATGCTGGGATTTTGGGGGGTCATCAACCTCTGCCAATGGTCCCCGACCTCCTTGGAGTCAACTTTGGTCGCAAAGGGCACCATTCTGTCTTTGTTTGCGGTTCCGCCTATGCAGGCTTTCTTGAGGGATACTCCTCGCGCCATTTCCCGCTCCACGTTTACGACGAGTTGAGGGCTGAAGCACCTCCCGAAGATGCCATTTATGAATTTGGTGAACACTTCCTCGCCGATGTAGTTGCGAACGATCCTGTATACTGCGGGCGTATTCTGACGCTTTTGGGGATCGAAGCCGAAGATTTTCGACAAAGCTCCTTCTGCTTCGGAGACGTTTGTAAGGCTTCGTTGGTCCGCGTAGGCGACCTTGCAAATGGAAACCGGCTAGATGCCCCAGGTGACAAGATCGTCAGGCAGGCGTTCGAGATGTATAACAATTTGGTCCGCGCTGATTGGCTATACGACCGCATGATCCAAGCGGATGTGGTAATCCCGCTTGGCTATTTGGCGGAGCAAAATCTTGCCGCCTGCTTCTTCGCAGAATCTAGGCGTCGAGGGCATCAGGAGGTGGTGGTGAGATCTCTGCTGAACGAAAATCTGGTTGTTCCCTTACCCCGATACGAGCGACTGTATTCGTCCCGATATCTCCATCGCTTGCGCAACCTGACTTTCTGGCGGGGGATGGAAAACGTCGAAGATGCCTGGCTTCTGAGGAATGATGACAAAGAGGTAGTAATGCGTCCAGTTCCACACCCACAACGGAATCCACAGTTCTGGCATGACGAAGAGCTTCTGACAGCCCTCCGGCAACGTTGGATTGAAGAACACCATTGATCTATTGACCGAAAAAAAGCGACCTGCTCCCGAACCATGGCAAAAGGGTGGGAGCAGGTCGCCGGTGTGCTTACGGTTGGTAAGAGGCGTTCGCGGAATCGACGGCGGCGCCGAGCAAGGTGGTGGTGACGATCGGGGCGAGAGCGATGAAGCCGGGGGCGAAAATGAGGGTCGCGAGCAGGATCATGATGCCCTGGCCGGTGGCGCCTTTGCTCATGGCAATGATGCCGAGCACGAGCGTCACAAACAGGATGGGCGCCGCGATGAGCCAGGCGGCGAAATCGAGCGCCGGGATCAGTGAGACGGCGCAGGTGCCGATGATCAGGAACCAGGACGCCTTGATCGCGCCGCTGGGGTTTGAGGATGTAGGTGCGTAGGCAGCTTGCATAGACATGGCAGTTTTGGGATTGGGTGCCCGCCGGATAGGGGGGGGCTTTTCGCTTGTCTGGAGCCTATTCTACCCAGCGAGTTCGCCATTGGGCGGAGGAGCCAAAACGGGATCGTTCTCTTTTGTCAAAATGAGCTTCGTGATCATTTTCTCTTGGCATTACGCGTTAGCCCTGTAAAGTTGCCGGATGGGGAATAATGCGGGCCGTTTCGTCAGGGGCGAAGTCCCCAAGATGCCTCAGTTGCACCGGCTGCACGCGCTGCTGGAGATTCTGAAGGAGAAGCGTTATCCGAGTAAGAGCCAGCTTATAGAGAAGCTCGAAGTGAGTGCGCGGCAGTTCGACCGCGACCTAGCCTATTTGCGCGATCAGCGCGGGATTGACGTGCGTTATGACTACACCCACCGTGGCTACTGCTACGACGGTGAACTGTATGACCTCCCGGCGATCCCTCTCACTGAGAATGAGCTCTTTGCCCTCCTGATCGCCCAGCAGGCGCTCGATCAGTATCTCGGCACCGTTTATCACGAGCCTTTGCGACAGTCGCTGGAAAAGATCGCAACTTGTCTGAACGACAGCTTTTCAATGCTCGACAGTGCCAATTCGCCGGTTGTCAGCTTTCGCAATTCGGGGGCCGCCCTGGCCGATGCTGCGCTGTTTCAGCAGCTCAGCAAAGCGATCATCAAGCGCCAGTTGCTCGAAATCCACTATGAGTCGATGGAGCCGCGCGCGCTCTCATGGCGCACCATTGAGCCCAAGTACCTTAGCTGCATCAACGGGCGTTGGTATCTCATCGCCTTCAGCCGCAAGAGTGGCGAGCACCGCAGCTACGTGGTCAGCCGCATCAAGGAAGTGAAGGAAACGGGCGGTAGCTTCCCGCCCAGCCCCTTCGACATCGACGACTACCTCAAGCACGCGATCGGCATCTATCGGGGAGAAGACAAGCTGCAGGTGGTGCTTGAATTTGATGCCGTCATCGCGCCCTACATTCAGGAGGGCAATTGGCACGCTGGGCAACAGTTTGAAACCCTGCCCGACGGGCGGCTCCGGATGGCTTTCGCCGTAACCGCCACGACCGAAGCCGTGAGCTTCGTCTTGCGCTGGAGTCCGCACGTTACCGTGGTCGAGCCGGCGGAGCTGATCGCAGAAGTCCGCGACGCCGCCCAGCAGATGGTGGAGCGGCATGAGACGGTGCCCGTGGCCGTGGCGGAGTAGTTACACCGCCCGCGTGGCGAGGGTGCGGCCGCGTTCGTCGTAGGTGTAGATGATACGGCCGTTGCGGATGTTCACCGTGGTGCTCGTATAGCCGAGCAGTTCACCGTCGCTGTGGACGGCGCGGGTGAAGAACGTGCGGTTTCGCTCGTCATAGACATAGACGACGCGGCCCCGCTGGATGGCATTGGCAATGGGCATGGCTGGTTGGGTAAGGTGTCGCCTGCGAAAGGGCGGTGCAGGCAGCCCGCTATGTTGATCCTAAACTCCCACTTCGCCATCCGGCGGCGGAATCTCGTTTTTCCGATAAAAACAAACGCATCGCAGTTTGTTTTTCACTACGCCGCAGATTGGCGGAGTGGTTTGGTATCAATAGGGGCATGATTTTGCATATTCCCCACGCATCCAATTATATTCCGTCGCGGCTGCGTAGCCAGTATGTCCTCAGCGATGAGGATCTGTCCCAGGAGCTGCGCCGCCAGACGGACGCTCACGCGGATGAGCTTTTCACGTTGGCGGAGGCAGTGCCCGTGGTGTGCCTGTGGTCGGCGCTGGTGGTCGATGTCGAGCATGCGCCGCATGATACGGACGACTCGCCGGTTCGCATCGGTATGGGCCGTATCCATACGCACACGGCCGACGACCGTCCGCTGCGGCGCGAGTTGTTCGCCCACGAGATCGCCGAGCTGGACCGCGCCTATCACTGCCACCACGCGAGCCTCTTCCATGCGGTGCAGGCCGAGCTGGAGAAAGACGGGTGCGCGCTGCTGGTCGATTGCCACAGCTTTCCCGCTGAGCCCTTGCCCAGCGATTCGTGCCAAGAGCATCCGCGTCTGGATATCTGCCTCGGCACCGACGATTTTCATACGCCGCCCGATTTCGTCGAATACGCGGTCAACCTGCTGGAAGGGCTCGGCTATACCGTCACTACCAACCGGCTTCAGGCGGGCGGGCTGGTTCCGCAGGCGCACTACGGGCTCGAGTGCCGCGTCAGCTCCCTCCGGATCGCCGTCAATCGCCGCTTCTACATGGATGAGGTGACCGGCTTGAAAACGGCTGACTTTCCCCGCCTGCAGGCTCATCTTGGCGAACTCCTGCAACTGCTCGATTTCAACCACCGCCAGCTCCTCGTTTCCTGATGCGCCTGCTTTCACTGGTGTCTATTGCCACCGCTTCCGCCGTTTCGCTCACGGCGGCAACCTACCCCGTTGAGCCCCATGTCGTCATTTCGCCGACGCTGCAAATCCTTGGCACGGATTCGGGCTCAAAGTTTCAGCAAGCTCTGGCCGACGCGGCCCAGGTGGCGCCCGAAGATCTCGCTCGTCTAGGTGATCACTGGCAAGAATGGGACCGCTTGGCGGGCGTGTGGCTGGGCGTGCTCCCGACCCGCGATCCGGACCATGTATACCGCCGCGGCCCGTGGGAGCTCCGGCAGTGGGGCAGCGGCTCGAAGGCAATGCTCGTGCTCTCGCGCGAGGGACAGCGTCAAATAGCCTGGCGCGGCTGGTTCCGACCGGTCGAAGAGGGGCTCGACTGGCCGCCGCCGGGCGAAGATCCTCACACCTTTGACGATCTGGACGGTGACGGCACGCCCGACCTGCTTGTTTATGGGTTTTCAGGAGGCGGGAGCTGCTGCACCACCGTCTACCAGTTCTCGCTGGGGGAAGTGGCCACGCTGGAAGCCGAGATCTTTGGTGGCGCCACCGATCCTGCCTTCCGCGACGTTGATAGTGAGGGGACGTGGGAAATCGTCATGCGCGAAGACCATTGGAGCTACTGGAAGGCATCCGGTGCCGCCAGCCCGATGCCGCTGGTCGCCTGGTCCCGGGAGGGTGGGGCATGGCACGTTTCTCCCCGCCACGGACGCGCCTTTCTGCCCACGGAGGCCGAACTGAAGACTCAGATCGAGCAGATCCGCCAGTATTACGCCGGGTATGACCGATTTCTTGCCCTCAAGCGCCGCCCTGAGGCAGCGCTGAGCGAAGAAGAACGTGCGTTTGTTAAAGATTGGCAGCCGGGCCGTCACGGTTGGCGCGGTGGCGATGTGGGCATCGATTCGGACATATGGGCGCTGATTCTGCCGTTTCTGTACGCGGGTGAACCCGAGCGCGCGGCCGAGCTGCTCAAGCAGGTTTGGCCTGCCGACGACACCACCCGCGCCTCTTTCGCTCAGGATCTTTACGCAGAGCTGCAGCAGAGCCCCATCGGCCGCCAGCTGCACGCCGAGGCCTTCCTCAGGCATATACTCGACGACACGTTATTCAAGTGAGGCTTTGGTATTAGCGGCACGAATAAACCCGAAGTTGGCGAGACTGCTTGTGACGGAGTGAAGCCACCCCGCTATGGTGGTAGAATGCGCTATCATAACCTTATCATACGACTGAAGCGGCGTGGCCTGCGCGGCCTGTTCTTCCGGGATATTGAATACAACGAAGAGGGCTGGCCCATTCTCATCCGTGGCAAGACCGCCGAGATCTGGCAGGACTACGCCGCCTTCATCCGCCTGATGGGTGGGGAGCGGACCGAGCGGCTGCGGGTCGTAGCTTTCACCGGGGCTGGGATGAGCGCAGAAAGCGGCCTGGGCACGTTCCGCAGCCACGGTGCCGCCCGCTTTTACTCCTTTGAGCGCCGCATGACACCGACTCTTTGGGAGCGTGATCCGAAGCTCGTGCTGCAAACCTACAACCGTCGCCGTGCCGAACTAGGGCGCGCGAGTCCCCACCGCGGCCATTCTATCCTGGCGCAGCTGGAGCAGAAGTTTGACGTCACCGTCATCACGCAAAACGTCGACGACCTGCACGAACGCGCCGGCAGCACCCACGTCCTGCACCTGCACGGCAACTTGCGCGAAGCCCGCAGCACGGCCAACCCGGCGTTCGTCCAAGACGTGGGCTACGATGAGATCAAGCTCGGCGATCTCTGTCCGACCGGTGGCCAACTGCGTCCAAATATCGTCTGGTTTGGCGAGGAGGTGCACCATCTGCAGGCCGCCGCCGAGGCTCTGGCGCGTGCCCACCTCTGCATCGTCGTCGGCACCTCGCTACAAGTCGAACCGGCGGCCGCGCTGCTTGGCTTCCTGCCTGCAGAAGCGTTTCTCTACATCGTCGACCCTTCGCCGCCCCGGCTCTTCAAAAAGCGTCGCCGCCTGCGTCTCCACAAGACGACCGCCAGCGCCGGTCTGCTCGAAATCGAAGACGAATTCGACCGCCTCTACCGTGCTTGATCCCCACACCTCTTTCGATTGGCTCCGCGACATAGGCGGCGCGGAGTTTCTAGGTGCCGAGGAGTTGGCGGACCTGCAGCGCTTCATCGAACGCTATCACGCACTGCTGGGCGTTCTTCCAGATTCCACGCTGCTCGAGATCGCCGTCACCACCGCCAAACGTCAACCCTTGGATCAGCGCTTTAAACCTGAACGCATCGCTACGACGCTCGCCCATCGCTTCAACCTCACACTACCCCAACTCCTTGCCCGCGGCGCCGCCAACTGCATTCCCAAATCCCTCGCCATCGCGCTGTGCTGGTGCTTCAGCGATCTGAGCCTGAAGGAAGTTGCCATACATTTCGGCTATCCAGACCACGGCATCGTCATCTTCTATACTCGCTCACTGCGAAAGCAACTTCACGATGATGATGAGGTGCAGCGCATGGTAGCGGAGGGGCTTATCGAGTTGCTGAAGTTGGAGGAATCCGGTGATGGATAATCGCAATATGGACAAAGAAATGACGACCATACCAACAAGTTCAAGCGGCGCATGGTATATTGTGCGAATCCCCCAAGGCTGGCATGTCTGGACGGTTCGTCTGGACGAAGTAGACGACGAAGAAGAGACGGGCCACTATACGATGTGGCCGGAGGTGGCCGTATTTTTGGGCCGAGCCTGGAGCGCAGAGCTGGGGAAGCCTTCCACGCTCTTGCGGCGGCAGCTGATGGATCATCCACATGGCTTTCCCCGAGGGCGAGTGGTGGTGAGCTCCGGTGCCGCGACCATCTTCTCCGGTCTGGAACCGCAGGTAGATGCGCTGCGCCCGTTCATCGAGTCCGCCTTCGGTGTAACTGGGCATGCCCGCTGGCAGTGGGACGATCATGAACGCGTGATTTCAGAAGACAAGCGCGCGGTGCAAGGCATCCTCGGCCTCGCTGAAGACTGGCCCAGCGTCGACGCTGAAGAGTTGTTCTCGTAAGCGAATGTTGCTGCTCGCTGGATCGCAGCAATCCTACCCTGAAGGCGACGACCCACAGATCGTCGAGCTGAACCCGTAAGCATTCTGCTTCGTCGCGCACAGCCGATTCCGGTGCGCCTTTTGAGGGACGCTCAGCTGCGAAAAGCGTAACAGATGTAGCGCAGACTGGCCTTTGATTGATAGACTATGGATGACCATTGAGCGGTTGGGCTTGCCGCTTGTTAATCCGAAATCAAGTTTTTCGTTTGTTATGGGCTATGGTAGACCATAGCTAACCCGCATGTCCAGTTTTAGCGGGCCACTTCACTGCTGCGGTCAAAGTTTGAGAGCGAGCTGCCGCCGGTGCTCTTAGGTTTGGACGCGGCCGGTATCCAGAAGGAATGCGCGGCAGCAATCGACGAGGTTTGTGAGGCACTGCATGGGGAAGGTTAACTTCACTCATACGTCATTGCTGCGAAGTGCCCGTCTTCCATTCTTCGACAGTCAAAGACCTTGATGCCTGCTCTTCGATACCGCTCCCAGCCATTGACAGCACTATCTTCTTTGTCGGCTTGTGTAAGCCTCCGATGCTCTTCGCAAGTTACAATGCAGAGCAGCAAATCGGAAAGAATCTCATCTAGATCCCGCCCTTGGTCCAACTCTTCAATGAATTGAGCTCTCCTGAAGACGTGATCTCGCTGAATCTTGACGCCCAAATCTCCGAAAACAACCCCTTCCGATCGGAACGGAGCGTCTGCTTCACGCTGAGCTCGCGTCAGCTCCCAGATTGCGTGATTCAGCATTCGAGTTTTTACGACCCTGTTGATGTCTAAGTCATGGATCGCTGCAATGCAGGCTTTTGCGCCTGTAACACGCTCCTCCCAGTCCACATTTGGAGAGAAGATGGCTTTGTGCATTTGCCTAATCTTGAAGCTCATCTCCAATATACGCGGTGGTTTTTGCCTAAATTGCAATGTTTGATGTCAGCAACCAGCGGTGACCACCCTTGAACAAATTCGGCGTGATGCTCGGCGACCGCCGGACCGTAGATCGCCGTGGGATTGGTGAAAGGAGCATGTGACCGCCATTCCCTACTCGCCGATGCCCGGGCGGGGTTCCGTAACGAGGACTCGCCGTAGCTGCGCGAGGTGATGGACGGGATGGTCAATCCGCGGGTGCGGGTAGTCTCGATCATGGCGAGCATTCAGAGTTCGAAGACTTTGGGGATCGAGCTGGCGATCTGCTACATCATCGCCAACCTGCCGGGTTCGGCCCTCTGGCTCGACCAGACTGCCGACGACGTCAAGGACCAGGCCGAAGCGCGCCTGCATGTGCTGTTCGAGGAGTGCGAGCCGGTGAAGGCGCTCTTCCCGCTCAATCGACACAAGAAGCGCAAAATTACTATCCGCTTCTCGAACAGCATGACCTTGTGACCTTCGGGGCTCACGCCAAGACGAACCTGCAACGGCGCTTGATCCGTTGACAACCGCTCTAGGAATCGAGTGATCGACGGGTAAGAGGGAACGAGCGTAGTCAGCAGATTTCACCGCAACGCCTTCTCCGCGCGAACAGCCGGTTTGCCAGCAGCATCTTGCTCGTCTCTTCGGTCATGTAGAGGCGTAATTCTCCGCCAACTTCTGCCGCCAAGCCGCAATGATCGGCATGGGCATGGGTGGCAAAGATTCCGTCCTTCGCCTTCCTTAGTTCGGCCACTAGGTTCGCCGAGGAGTTGGGATCATCACCTTCCAGTGCCGTACCGGCGTCAAGGGCTGGCTATGCACGCGTGCGGCGTTCGCACCGTAATAGCGGTTCCGCCAATCTGGCGGGCTCCACGGTGAATCGTCACTTGCTCGAAGATCCCGGGAGCTGCTGGGGGAATTCTGCCAGCAACGCCTTCAAGTCTCGAGCAATGCCGGGCCAAGGCTGGTTCAGGTTGAGGGTACAAAGCGTCAGGCCGTGGCCTTGAAGGGTGTAGCGGTGACAGAATGACTCGCCAGTCTCGGGATAGAGCAGGATGCCTTCGAAAGCGCGACCAGGGTGCATGAGCTGCAGGTTCTGCAGGTAGGCATAGATCTGATAGAGGTTGGTCGAGTGGAATTTTTGCCGATCATGGTGCTCGGACAGCGCGTTTAAGTAGTACTTGCAATCGAGGATGATGTGACGCGTTCCCCGGCGCAGCTCAATGTCGGTCTGCATACGGGGAAAATGGGACATTCCGGCCGGGTCCAGTGCTTCCAGTTCCTGCCAAACCGGATTTGAGCGTCCCGCCGCGAACTCCGGCGACTCCCGCTGATAGAAGTTGCGCACGAAGGCCTCGAATAGGGCCGCCATCCGTTCGTCCCGGCTGAAATCACGAAAACGCCGCGTTCCGCTTCCGTCGCTCGGCAGGATGGCGTAGTGAACCAGTTCGCAGACTCTCAGGATAAAGCGGTAAGAACGTAGGTTGCCGTGAAGCTGCACCCGGCTGAAATCGCGACCGGTGATGCGGATGTCTGACACTTCACGCAAATGATCGTACAGTGTCGCAAGTTCTGCCCAAAGCGATTTGGAGCGGTCCTTCAACCCGTTCGCCTCCATGAGGCATCGGAGTGCCGCTTTGAGGATTCGGTTGGGCAGGGTATCGTAGCTCAGCTCAGTATAGGCACACACCATCCGCCCTTTAAGCCAGCTAAGCTGCCGCACGCTGGGCGTAAACTCCATCCGGCCACGCAGTCGCGGTGTCTCCTCCTGTAACTCGTGGTAGTCACGGTAAAAGCCCCGCTTTAACAGCCGCTGCGTGCCATGCACCAGCACGCGGGCAAACAGCTCCGCCAGCTCCGTATTGCCGTCGTCAGCTACCTCAATTTCATCCCGCTCCTCCAGATGGTCCCAGGCGTAGCAGAGCAGGTAATAGAGGTTCTGGATTGGGATGCTCTTCACGACCGGAGAATCTGCAAGGCTGTCTTCAGTTGCTCGGTATCATCCGCCCAATACTCTTCCAGTAGCGGCTGGATTTCATACTCGATCACTTGGTCATACCAGGCCTCGCTATTCGTGACTCTGTCGCTGGGGCAGAAATAGCTATGACCGATGGAGAACCCACTGCCCAGATCGCGCGTGCTGCAAATCAGCTGGTTGAGGCGGCCCAAACGCTCGCGAATCTGCCGTATCACCTGAGGCGCAACGCCCTTTGTCTCAAGCGAGGAGGCAAAATTCTCGTGCTCGAATCCTGGCCGGATGGAGTAGAAGGCAAAACGTCGGCGCAGCGCGTGGTCGACGAAGGCCAGCGAGCGGTCCGCCGTGTTCATCAGGCCGAGCAGGTACAGGTTCTGCGGCAGGTGGAACGGCACCTGCGGGCTATACGTCAGCTTGACGCCCCATTCCGGCCCCCGCTTGTCCCACTCGATCAACAGCATCAGTTCTCCAAGGATGCGACTCAGGTTGCCCCGGTTGATCTCGTCGATGATGAACACGTAGGGCCGGCCGGGATCCTCAAGAGCCTTCTGTACAAACCGGTAAAACACGCCATTGCGCAGCTCGAAGCTGTTACCTTCCACGGGGCGGTAGCCTTGCACGAAGTCTTCGTAGGCGTATGACTGGTGAAACTGCACCATTTCAACCCGATGGTCAGCTTTCTCACCCATCAAGGCATAAGCCAGCCTGCGAGCGACAAAGCTCTTACCCACCCCCGGCGGCCCCTGTAGGATCAGGTTCCCCTTGCGCTCCCACAACGCCTTCAGCCGGTGAAATTCCGCGTGTTCCAGAAACAGGTCCTGCAAGGCGTCTTCGTCCGAGTAGGGAAGGGGGGTGACCGAATCCACGACTGGAGGCGGTGCTGGATTCTTGCCACCGATGGCAGATCGAATCCGTTCCAGCAGCGCGGTATTTTGAGAAATGTCGGTCAGCGTCTTCAGTGGGAGGCCGCTGATTTCCCATTCTCCCTTTTGCGTCCAGTCAACTTTACGGACGTGCCGAAAGGCGGAACGGGTGGACTCGTAGGAATATTCTGAAGTCACGGTCCCACGTCCCAGAATAGCCGAGCGGCCGCGCTTGACGAATACAACGTCGCCCGGTCGAACGACGTGCATAAATTCGTAAAGACAGCGCGCGTCGTTGGTTGGATTTGCGGCCGCGAGCACACGGCTCAGCTCCTGATGGACCTCCGGGTAGGACTCCAGATTAGAGATGTCGCCCACCTCTTTGAAGTCGATTGCCATGATCCCCTTTGTCCGGAACTCGTCCCAGTGATCCGCATTTTGGCCCGGGGCGAGCAACCAATAGCGGGGAGAGTCGCCTTTGATGGGCCTTGTCACTCCGGGAGCTTGCGTATGGAGGTAGGCATCGTGCGAAATCTCCACAAAGTCGTTCCCCAGTTGCTCAATGATCTGTTGCTTCAGGTTCAGATAGTCTGACCACGTCCGCACCTCCGGATTCAATCCCTTGTCTGCTAAGTACGTGCGCATGTTGGAATCCAGCGCGAAATACAGGTCGGGGCGCAGCCAGAACAGTCCGATCGTAAGCTTGGGCAATCCAACCTCGCGAATCTGAAGCGCTTTTTGGAAGAGTGCATCCGTTACCTGCTCGGGTCCCGCGCTGGCGGCGAGGGCGAGGTCCCACAGCGTTTCAATGTCGCCCGGATGGCGTTGATACTCATTAGCGATAAACCACGCCTTCTGGTGCGTAACGACGGGGATGCCATCAAAATCAGTGGGTAACTGCTCCCGAAGCTTCCAGTGATCCTTGAGGTGAGACAAGATTGCGAGCCGGTTTGCCTTGCTCAGCCCCCGCTGGTAGCACGCCTGAAACGAAAACGGGTCGATGTCCTTATGTGGCGCGGTCGTATCGGCGGTGGGCCTGTCATTCAGCCCGATGACCTTCAGGTCTTGCTGCTGCATCTCACGCAGCAGATCAATTAGAGCCGGACGGTCGTTGTGATACGTAAGTAACTTGTCGACGATAGCCGCGAACAGTGGGCGCCAAGTGAAGGGCATAGGCCTTTCAGCGTTATCGTAGGGTGACGTGGGGGCAAGGATTTAGTCGGCCGATTGTGAGTTTGCGGCCGTTTATTCTCGGTTTCAGCGACTGGCCATGAACAGCCTGAGCCCGCTTTGGTGTTTTCCGGTAGGGCGCCGGAATCATAAGATGTTTCGGGAGAGAATCGTGATCATTAGCCATTCCGATGTTATTCTTGATCCGGTTACAGTTTCCGGTTAGCTACTGCTGCTATGGCTGATGCAATGGAGGGAAGCGCTCAGGAGATGGTCGAGGTTAATGCTGTGCCCGTTGGAGAAGGCAAGGGAGGATTGACGCTGGCTATCACTGCCATGCCGAAGGTGAATCTTTCCTTCCACCAGAACGCGATTCCGGTCGTGCGGGAGTTGGTGGTGGAAAACACCTCCGAGATCGATGTGCGCGACCTGCGGATCGACTTGACGTCCACGCCGGAGTGGGCGGAGCCACTGACGCTGCATCTCGAACGCCTGCACGCTGGGAGCCGACATGTTTTTGCCGATCTGCCGCTGGAGCTTTCGCTCGATTATCTGGCGACGCTGACAGACCGCGTGCGAGGCCGATTGAGGGTCTCAGTGGTGGGAACTGAATCGGGTGGGGGCGCTCAGGTCTCGGCCCAACATGCGGAGCCGGTGGAGGTCCTGGCGTTTGATGAATGGTCGGGACTGAGCGGACTGCCCGAGATTCTGGCTGCTTTTGTGACCCCCAACGTGCGCGCGGTCGAGCAGATCCTGCTAAGTGCCGCCGTCAAGCTGGGCAAGCGCACGGAATCCAGTTCGCTCGATGGATACCAGAGCCACGACCGAAAGCGCGTCTATAACATCGTGGCGTCGGTGTATGAGGCGGTCTGTGAGCTAGGCCTGACATACAGCAATCCACCCGCCAGCTTTGAGACCACGGGCCAGCGCATCCGCTTCGTGGATCGTCTGTTAGAGAACAAGTTGGCCACGTGTCTGGATACTACGCTGTTGTTCGCATCCTTACTTGAGCAGGCAGGGCTCTATCCGCTGCTGATTTTACACAAGGGGCATGCCTACGCCGGTTGCTGGCTGGTCGACGATTCGTTTCCCGATCAGGCTACGGACGAGTTGCAGGTGCTGCGCAAGCGCGTGGATCTCGACGAAATGGTCGTCTTCGAGACGACTGTGGTCTGCGGCACGGCGCCGGCCAGCTTTGAGGTCGCGGAGCGGCAGGCCCAGAAGCACCTCGTGCTCGACGATATTTTCCAGTATGCAATCGACGTCCATCGCTCCCGGGCAGGGCAGAGCGGCATCCGGCCCCTGCCTCTGCAGCACGAAGGCGGCAAGCGCCTCGACTTGAAAGCGGCGGTGGCGAAGGTGGGGGGATCGGTCGCAGGCCCTCAAGCTCCGGTCACCCCACGCAAGTTCTCTCCGGCATTTGTCGCTCCGGAAGCCTCGGTCACACCGTCAGACCGCATGGACCGATGGAAGCAAAAGCTGCTGGACATCACGGCCCGTAATCGCCTGCTCAACTTCAAGGAGACCAAACGCGCGGTGCCGCTGCTGTGTCCGCTGCCAGAAGAGTTGGAGAATCAGCTGGCGGCGAACCAGACGTTCAAGCTGCTGGGCTGCCCGGCGAGCATGACGAGTCGCGACCCTCGTAGTCGTGAATTGCGGGAGAAAGGCTCCGAGCGAAACCCGTGGGCCGAAGAGCTGACGCACGAGCTGAAATCGCACCGCCTGCGCAGTTCGCTGGAGCAGGAAGTGCTCGATGCGCGCCTGCTGGAGCTGTACCGGCTGGCCAAATCCGACCTCGAAGAGACCGGAGCGAATACGCTTTTTCTGGCCCTGGGGGTTGTCCAGTGGCAACGCTCAGCGAGCGAGAAGCCATTCCGCGCGCCGATTCTGCTGCTCCCGGTGCGGATGGACCGGCAGTCTGTCAGCACCGGCTTTTCCCTTCAGCGCCTGGACGAGGAGACGCTATTCAATGTGACCCTGCTGGAGCTCCTGCGTCGCGACTATGGCATGCACATTGGCGGCCTCGATCCGCTACCTGAAGACGAGTCGGGCGTGGATGTGGGGCGCGTTTTCCAGATCCTGCAGCATGCGTTCAAGGACCAGCCCGGCTGGGAAGTGGTTCAGGAGGTCTGGCTCAGTCAGTTTTCGTTCAACAAGTTCCTGCTCTGGAAGGATCTGCAGGACCACTCGACTCAGCTTTGTCGCAACCCGGTAGTCGACCATCTGATCCATCGGGCTGGGCAGCCGTTTGAGGACAACATTGCGACCGTTGCGGCCGAGGAGCTGGACGCAAAGTTCCCGCCGCAGGAGGTTTTCACGCCTCTAAGTTCGGATTCCTCGCAGCTGGCGGCTGTGCTCGCGGCAGCGAAAGGCAAGAATTTCGTCCTGCACGGGCCTCCAGGGACTGGTAAGTCGCAAACGATCAGTAACCTGATTGCGCACTGCCTGGCGCAGGGTAAGCGAATCCTGTTTGTCGCCGAAAAGCAGGCGGCATTGAATGTCGTGCACCACCGCCTGTGCAGTCTGGGCCTCGGGCCTTTCTGTCTGGAGCTTCACTCAAACAAGGCGGGCAAGACGGACGTGCTGCGCCAGCTGGGCGAAGCCATTGACTTTGCGACGCTGCGAGAGCCAGCCCAGTGGAAGCAGACGGCCGAGAAGCTGGAGCAAACGCGCGGCAAACTCAATGGCTACGTCCAAGCCTTGCATCGGCGGTATGCGAATGGGTTGAGCGCCTTTGATTGCTACGTCGAAGGCATCCAGGCCGCCAGCCATGAAGCGCCGCTCAAGATCGAGCTGAGCGGGATCGAACTCCACTCGCGCAGTGACCTCGATCAGCTTACGGAAACCTGCCGGGATCTGCAGCTGAGAGGTCAGGAGAAGCGCCTGCCTGCCGATGTGCGGCGGGCCTTGAAGCCGGTGGGCCAGACCGAGTGGACGCCCGACTGGGAAGACGCCGCCATCTCGCTGGCTGCTGAACTTGGCGTGGCAGGGGAGGCCTTCCTGGAGAGCGTCGAACTGCCGGCGAAGACGCTGGGGGTGGATTTGGCGAACGCAGGCGTGGAGGAAATTGAGGCGGTCGCTCAATTGGTTCCTCATCTCGTAGATGCCCCCTCACTGCCTACATCCTACCTCGAAGGCGACTGGGCCGGCTTTGAGCGGTCGGTCCAGCAGATGATCGCGAAGGGGCAGGAGGCAGAGAAACATGCGGCTGAATTTTTGACCGACTTCCGTCTGGAAGCGGTTCGTGAGGCGGACCTGCCTGCCATTCTGGTGCGGTGGCGCCAGTTGCGCGACAGCCGCAACCCGTTCAAGTTTTTCGGGATTGGCCGCTGGAGGCGTGAGGCACTGGCTCTGGCTCAGCCAAGTGCTCCCTCCTTCAAAGCCAAGGAACTGGCGCTTCACCTGGAGTCAGCCCTGCGCTGGCAGGAGCTGCGCAAGGACTATGAGACGCAATATGGAGCCTTGGCCCCTCGCCTCGGCGACACCTGGAGCGCGCGCCACCACGACTGGCAGAGCCTTGAGCAGCGCTTGACGTTGGGCCGAGCGATCCTGGCGGCGGTAAAGCGGTTGGCAGGTGCCGACCTTCTGGCTCTGCGCACCCTTCGCACGCGGATCGGTGAATTGGCGGCCAATGCGGGCGAGCTGCTGGGGGCGAGCCAACCGGTGGGGCAGGCGCTGCTCGATTTTGAGGCAAAGTGGCGAGATTTCCTCGGCCGCCGAGATTCATTTCGCGAGCACCTCAAGATCGCCGAAGAAGCGCTGGTATCTGATGTGGGGCACGTCCAGCAGTGGGTCTCGCTGGCGAGTGCGGTGCGTTCGCAGCAGGCGTATTTGCAGGACTGGTGCCTGTGGCAGGAGGCGGTTCAACGTGGCAGCAAGCTCGGCTTGGCTTGCATCATCGACGCTATTGAGCGCGAAGAAGTGGCCGTGGCCAATGCGCCGGATGTCTTCTTGCGTGCCTACAAGGCCGCTTTCCTCAGGCGTCTGATAACGCTCGAGCCTGCGTTGCGCGACTTCCGCGAAGACGAGCATTTGAGAAAGATCGAGGATTACCATCAGCTCGATGACCTTTACCAGAAGCTGGCCGCCAAGGTGACGGTCGCCCGCCTTTCCGCCAAGCTGCCCGACGCGCGCCACATGGAGGTTTCGAAGAAGAGCGAGCTGGGCCTGATTGCGCGTGAACGGGTCAAGAAGACGCGCCACAAGCCGGTGCGCCAGCTGCTGAAGGAAACGTCTGGCCTCATCCCGCTGCTCAAGCCGTGCTTCCTGATGAGCCCGCTTTCCGTAGCGCAGTATCTCGATACTGAAGCGCCGCCTTTTGACCTCGTCGTCTTCGACGAAGCTTCCCAGATCCCCGTCTGGGATGCCATTGGCGCTATTGCGCGCGGCAAGCAACTGGTCGTCGTGGGCGACCCGAAACAGCTCCCGCCGACGAATTTCTTCGGGCGCAGCAATGAGGAGTCGGAGCCCGAAGAAAGCGAAGATGCCCCGGTGGAAGACCTCGAGAGTATCCTGGACGAGTGCCAAGGGTCGGGGTTGGCGTCCTACCGCCTCCTGTGGCACTATCGCAGCCGTAAAGAGGGCCTGATCGCTTTCAGCAACCAGCACTACTACGAGGGGCGCTTGCAGACCTTTCCGGCTCCGAACTACGACCATGCCGGTGTGCGGCTGGTGCCGGTTCCCCACGGGTTCTACGACAAGAGCAAGACTCGGACGAACCAGGCGGAAGCCGAGGCGATTGTCGGCGAGATCGTGCGGCGCCTCAAGGATCCAGAGCTGTCGCAATACTCGCTGGGAGTGGTGACCTTCAGCCAGGCGCAGCAACAGTTGATCCTCGACCTGCTGGAGACAGTCCAGGCCGAGAACCCGGGGCTGGAACGCTTTTTCGGGAGCGAGCACCCCGAACCAGTTTTCGTAAAGAACCTCGAGAACGTGCAGGGCGATGAACGCGACGTGATCCTGTTTTCGGTCTGCTACGCGAAGGACCAGCACGGGAAGCTCTCGATGAACTTTGGCCCGCTCAACCGCAGCGGTGGCGAGCGGCGCCTGAATGTCGCCGTGACACGTGCCAAACACGAGGTTGTGGTATTCTCCACGCTGCGGAGCGAAGAGATCGACCTCACGCGGACCAAGGCAGTTGGCGTGCAGCACCTGAAGCAGTATCTGGCTTTTGCCGATCGGAGTTCTCACGCCGAGGGCGGCCAGCCGCAGATCGTAGGTTCCGCTTCGGATGAATCGGCTTTCGTGCAGGAAGTCGCCGCGTTCCTGCAAGGGCAGGGGATTGAAGTTCACACACAGATCGGATGTTCGGGGTACCGGCTGGATCTGGGCGTGGTTTCACCAAAGCATGAAGGCCGATATGCCCTCGGCATCGAGTGCGACGGACCGACCTACCGCAGTGCGGCCACGGCGCGTGACCGCGACCGTTTACGGCACGCCATGATGAGCGGACTTGGCTGGAGGCTGCACCGGGTGTGGTCGGCCGAATGGTGGCGTAATCGCCCGCAGGCCGAAGCCGATTTGCTTGAGGTGGTCAACGCCGCTCTGGCCGCAGACGAATCCGGCGAAAAGCGGGTGACTCCGAAGGAGCCTGCGCCTGTGGTCATCGATTTAGTCGAAGCATCGCCGGCAGAGGAAGCAGGCGAAGCTCCGGTCGAGGATGCACCAGAAGAACCGCTCCAGGAGGATCTGACTGTCACGATGCCCCGCATCGCTGCTTTGGTTGTGCCGCTGGAAAGGCCATCTGCCGAGAGGACTTACACCGTCTGTCGCGTGACGCGCCCAGGTGCGGTGGACGATTTCTACGATCCGCGCTCGCGTTTCACTATCCAGAAGCAGCTCAAGGAGGTTGTGGAAGCTGAGAGTCCCATCTGCGAGAGTCTGCTTTTCCGCCGTGTCGCCCAAGCTTGGGGCTTTGCCAAAGTCGGGGCCAAGATACAGGAGACGATGCGGAGGTGCATGCCGCGGGTAAATCAGACGCAGCAGGCCGGTACACGGTTCCTCTGGCTTCATTCCGATGATCCTGCGCGCTATGCGATCTATCGAGTTCCTGGAGACGATCCTGACACTCAGCGCAAGTTCGACGAGATTCCCTACCAGGAGGTTGCCAATGCAGCGGTCGCAATTCTCGAACGCTACGGCACCTTTCCGGCCGACGGACTCAATCGCGAAATCATCAATGCCTTCGGCTTCAAGCAGCTCGGGGCAAAGCTGGCACTGGCGACAAACGAAATTCTCGCACAACTGGAAAAGGAAGGCCGCCTCCAACGCTTCGGCGAACACTGGCGCCTGCCTTGATCCGGCGAGGGCGCTGGAAAAGCGTCTGTTCGCGTTGAAGCAGCAAGCTATCCACCGCTGCTGATCAACAGCCGCGATTAGAATCGGTGACGCAAACTCCAACACATGCTGCCGCAGCTCGACGTTACGAGCCACTGTAGCTTTGGGCGGGAGTTTGACATCGCGACTGTATCGACGGTGCGAGCAGAACTGTGACAAATGTGAATGGGGATATCATACTCAATGCTACTGGAAACTACTTGCCCGATCGAAAAAGAACTTCACCGTAGAGTCGGACAAGAGGGGCTTAGTCACAACGTCTTTGACAGCACGGTCAGACACGGCATCGACGAACTCACTCTAATCGGTGAGGTAGGAGGAAAGTAGACGCCGATCTCATTGTTCTGATCCAGCTGCAACTCCGCGTAGAGCAGAGCGCTCAGGATGCCATTGTTTTCTGCCGCGAACCAGATTTGGAAGGAGGCAGATCATACAGCTTCCGCCCTTTGGACTAATCTGCTAAGTTGTGCACGTCCTGATGCAGTTGCTCGGCGTCAATATGCGGGGTGTACAGCGCGACTTCAACCGCCAGTAAACTGCTTACGAAGATCATGCTCCATCAGGCCTAGCCATCACGGCGGGTTTGCGCATTTTGAGGGACGGGATGCATCACACGCTACCGATCTGCCGGTGGATGATAGGCCGGCGTGTGGGGTATGATTCGGACGCGCGAATAAGGCCGGTACGCATGACTATGTGTACAGCGCACGAGCAGTCCCATCCGCTGGTTTGCATGGCGTAAGTAGAAGCAATCGGATTGCGCGTGGGTGAGAACTTTACCGCGTATTACTTCTCGCTGTGTGTGTTCCGCGAGATCCCGTCAGATTTTTGCAACGCAGCAAATAAATCACCATGGGTCTTTTGTCTAAATCTTTTCCGCCAACTCCGACGTGGATGGTTTTTGTAAAGCTAACTGCTGAGATATGATAACTGCAGAGCGGGCCGATCAAATGTGCCATCAATTCCGACAAGCATAGTCACGGTTTTTGGGGTGGACGCTTAGGGAATGCAAGATAGCCATTTTTTTTGAAAAAAATGGCCCAAAACCACATCCGCTGGCGCTTCGATTTGCACTGGTCTGGCCAGTGTTGCCGTTAGGAATGGGGCTTTTGGAAGCCTAACGTCCATGCCTGGCCAGGCCTTCGGCAGGGAGGCTGCCGCGTTCCGGCTAGAAAAGGCTCGATTTCCACCTACCCTGTCCGCTTTTTGTAAAAGTTTGCTATACTGCTTATCGTTGTTCGCACCAGCTGGCCGATAACTTTGAGCCATTTGTTTTGCACATTGTGCGCCTAACGCTTCGCCAAATACCGTAACAAATATGACTGTGTCCCTGCCAAGAAAATAACCAGGCCAGCAACTGATGTTTTTTGCCATAATCGGAGACATTCAGTCGCACGAAAAAGGGGTGTAATATTTGCTAATTTTAACAGGCGTTATGCTAAAGGGGTAAAATATTAAGATAGCCAAGTAGATTCTGTAGACAAAATGGCACCTGCCCCTAAACGCTTGCGCATTAAAGAATCAGCAAACTGAAGTAAATGTGCGCCGTTAACTGACTTTACAATACTCGGAAGCGTTGCGCTTCTGTGCGAGATAATGCGCTGCACGCAAGAGGTTGGCAACCTCATCGGATGACGAAGCAACCGCCGTAGTGGCTACGGACGAAGGCACCACGGAAGATGCGGAAACCTCTTCCTAGTCGCAGCCGGTGACGGCCAAGATGCAAACCCAGAACGCGGCGAAGGGAATACGGAAGGACATAAATAAGGAAGGTGGTAATCGGGGAATGTGTGCGCTAGTGTGCTGGGTTAGGATACAAGGTGCCCCGCACCTCTACAGTTCCGAACTCTTGGGCAAGGGCGTGCGCAACGCGCGACGGGCGCGCCAACGACGCACCTGCGCAGCGGCGAGGGGATTTTCACCGTCACCAATCGACCTCTGTGAGCTGAATGTATTGCGCGACGACATTGCAGTTTCATTGCGTAATCTCTCGCAGAAAAAATTACGATCCGTGGGTATCCATCCTGTTTGTCTCCGAGCAACTGGCAGCGTCAACGACTCGTGCCAGCGTGGAAATATCGTGAGCAGGTCGCGCCTTTTTCAGAATCGGCTCCGAGAAGTTGTGGCGCTCGCGGCAAATTCTCCAGCCACATCTTGTGGATCAGACGACCCTTCTTCCCGCAGAGTGGCAATACAATCTCTTCCACGGCGTTCGCATATGCAAGTGTGGTGTTGGGCAAATCATACGCTGAATTGTGCGACTCCACGTCACTGACTTCTTGAAGAGAGAACCTCTTCGTATGTATGTCCTCGTTCCCGGTCTGGTAAGTAAAAGAGCAGCCGCTTGGTGATCTTTGGTTTTTCCTCATCCCCGGTCTATCCCCACGCGGGTGGGGAATACGCGGTGAGCGGCGAAGACATCGACCAAAAGATCGGTCCATCCCCGCGCGGGTGGGGAATACGCAGCACGGGCAGACAGGCAGCGCGAAATGCTCGGTCCATCCCCACGCGGGTGGGGAATACCTGCAGGAGACCCCCACAGGCGGCAGCTACGACGGTCCATCCCCACGCGGGTGGGGAATACTTCTGCAAACTGGGGGTCGAGCCCCGGCAATGCGGTCCATCCCCACGCGGGTGGGGAATACTCTATTGAGGGGGTTTTATTTTGCAAAGTAGGCGGTCCATCCCCAGCGGGTGGGGAATACTGGCTGACGGGTTCGCAGAGCTGCTTGCCTCTCGGTCCATCCCCACGCGGGTGGGGAATACGACCTGCCGGTCCTAAAGCAGGCTCGTAAGGGCGGTCCATCCCCACGCGGGTGGGGAATACTACATTCTATCGTTCCTATCCGTTGTTGGTTTCGGTCCATCCCCACGCGGGTGGGGAATACACACCCCTGTCGTGTGGGGTGTGGATCAGAGGCGGTCCATCCCCACGCGGGTGGGGAATACACCCTCAAGTCGAGGGACCTGGCCATCCTCAACGGTCCATCCCCACGCGGGTGGGGAATACGCTGTGGTAGGCGGTGAATTCGCGATAGGCGGCGGTCCATCCCCACGCGGGTGGGGAATACGTCACATATGACGAGTTCAAGAACAAGAACTACGGTCCATCCCCACGCGGGTGGGGAATACCTCATGGACGGCACAAAGGCGTTCGCCAAATGCGGTCCATCCCCACGCGGGTGGGGAATACCATGGGTTTCATGTTTTCTTTGGTCATCACTGCGGTCCATCCCCACGCGGGTGGGGAATACTGTGAGGCATAGTCTGCTGTCTGCTTCCGTGCCGGTCCATCCCCACGCGGGTGGGGAATACGAAGCGGGGGACCGCGACGACGACAATATCCCCGGTCCATCCCCACGCGGGTGGGGAATACCCACGGGCCTGAGGCTGGGTCTGCGACATTCGCGGTCCATCCCCACGCGGGTGGGGAATACAAGGATGAGCCAAGGCCCGAAAATGCACTAGCCGGTCCATCCCCACGCGGGTGGGGAATACAGTAATCTCAACACCAATGCGTTCCGAGCTTTCGGTCCATCCCCACGCGGGTGGGGAATACTTTGTAAATTTCCTCCGGTGAAATTTTAACGCCGGTCCATCCCCACGCGGGTGGGGAATACTGGCACAATGGCAAAGTAGCGCTCTGCCTCTGCGGTCCATCCCCACGCGGGTGGGGAATACTTGAGCGCGGAGGCCATGCTGCGGACCATGTGCGGTCCATCCCCACGCGGGTGGGGAATACATGCCAAGGGTGGAACATCATTGATTGAGAAACGGTCCATCCCCACGCGGGTGGGGAATACCTCTCAGCGTGGAGAATCATCTGGTAATGGCGCGGTCCATCCCCACGCGGGTGGGGAATACCACTCCCAGCACATACGGGTCGATTGGCAGGTCGGTCCATCCCCACGCGGGTGGGGAATACGGCTGATCATGATTCCGAGAGTTCGGTGAGTGCGGTCCATCCCCACGCGGGTGGGGAATACCAAGAGCAGGCGCTCGACTACCTGCTCAGCGACGGTCCATCCCCACGCGGGTGGGGAATACGAATCTGTTTGTTACCCTGTTAAAGTCTAACACGGTCCATCCCCACGCGGGTGGGGAATACGGATGCCATACGATCATCTCTGGATCATATGCCGGTCCATCCCCACGCGGGTGGGGAATACCTGCCGCTCTTTCTCAAGCGCCTCGACGAATTCGGTCCATCCCCACGCGGGTGGGGAATACGCCTGTTGGATGCGCTCGGCTTTGACCTGTTCCGGTCCATCCCCACGCGGGTGGGGAATACTAAAGGGCGAACCGCACTATAACGACAAGCCGCGGTCCATCCCCACGCGGGTGGGGAATACAAACAATTCACTTCTTTGTTTGGCGCTAATTTCGGTCCATCCCCACGCGGGTGGGGAATACACAGACGGCCCGCACATTGCTTCCGTGCGGGTCGGTCCATCCCCACGCGGGTGGGGAATACCCGGATCGCGCCAAGTCGGGCCAATTACGGACCGGTCCATCCCCACGCGGGTGGGGAATACGCCGGTACCATTGGAAAAAAAGCCCTCCAGAACGGTCCATCCCCACGCGGGTGGGGAATACGCCTCATCTAGGGTTGCTTCGCCTCGATCATACGGTCCATCCCCACGCGGGTGGGGAATACAAATATTTTTCGAATTAGCTCTTTTACATTTACGGTCCATCCCCACGCGGGTGGGGAATACATTATATGAATTTTAAAGATTTCTTTTTCATGCGGTCCATCCCCACGCGGGTGGGGAATACGGTCGTTGCGGTGGCAAAGTCGTATTCGAGCACGGTCCATCCCCACGCGGGTGGGGAATACAAACGTCCTCGCCATGCGCGAAGGCAACCAGGCGGTCCATCCCCACGCGGGTGGGGAATACCTGCATGTCCACTCCAAGATTCGTCCGCGCTACGGTCCATCCCCACGCGGGTGGGGAATACCTGCCAGCTGTCGATCCGAGGGCCGTAGACAGCGGTCCATCCCCACGCGGGTGGGGAATACCGCGCAACCCGAACCAGCACCCGGACAGCCAGCGGTCCATCCCCACGCGGGTGGGGAATACCGACCCAGGTCAGGCCGCCGTAATAGACACAGCGGTCCATCCCCACGCGGGTGGGGAATACCTATTCTGCCCTTAAAGTCCAGTCTTTCGTCGCGGTCCATCCCCACGCGGGTGGGGAATACATTGCAGTCGTGTCCGCAGTTGCTCCGATCGGCGGTCCATCCCCACGCGGGTGGGGAATACTGGGAAAGCGACCTCAGCGAGGACGTGGAAGACGGTCCATCCCCACGCGGGTGGGGAATACTGGACCCCGGGCAGGCCGCACAAATTACGTTGCGGTCCATCCCCACGCGGGTGGGGAATACTTTTGCGGGGGTTTTCTTGCTTTGGCATCAGGCGGTCCATCCCCACGCGGGTGGGGAATACAATACGGCTTCAAGTGGGCACCGAAGCAAGAGCGGTCCATCCCCACGCGGGTGGGGAATACTTCTTCGCTGCGCGCAGCAGCTCTACCTGAGACGGTCCATCCCCACGCGGGTGGGGAATACCGCCTGCTTGGCGAGCGCCGCGTCGATGTCGGCGGTCCATCCCCACGCGGGTGGGGAATACCAATTTCACCACGGGCGCACCGGACGGCCGCGCGGTCCATCCCCACGCGGGTGGGGAATACCGCCTCGACGTTGAGATCCTGCACGGAGGCGACGGTCCATCCCCACGCGGGTGGGGAATACCTAGCTATCTGAGCAAAGACATGTCGCACCCTCGGTCCATCCCCACGCGGGTGGGGAATACTCTTCCGCCCGTTAAGAAAAATAGGGCATCTACGGTCCATCCCCACGCGGGTGGGGAATACCGCCTCCGCCTGGGGGCCAGTCCTTTGCGATGCGGTCCATCCCCACGCGGGTGGGGAATACGACCTCGACCTCTACGGCCCGCGCAGCCCGATCGGTCCATCCCCACGCGGGTGGGGAATACATCTTGCCGGCGGTGATAGCGTTGCTTGCGATCGGTCCATCCCCACGCGGGTGGGGAATACGGCACGGCCACACCGGAAGCCTACGCCGGCCGCGGTCCATCCCCACGCGGGTGGGGAATACTATATCTCCTTCAGATTGGTTTGCTCTCCGGGCGGTCCATCCCCACGCGGGTGGGGAATACGACGCATGCCGGTCAAGACCATCGCCGAAGCTTGGTCCATCCCCACGCGGGTGGGGAATACACTCGTTAAATCAAAGGCTTACAAAAGTGAAAAGGCCAAAATTCACGGTTTTGGTGGGGTAGGAGGGCGCAGGTCTTGCAGGCGGTAATAGATGTCGCGGCAGGCGAGGGCGTCCTGGAGCGGGTCGTGGTGGCCGGCGATTTCGCGACCCATGAGACCCGCGTAGAGCAGGCGCAAGGGGATGCGGCCGGACAAGCCCGTCAACTTGCGGACTTCTCGAGATTTGGACGCGAGGTGCAGGGTGCAGACCAGCTTCAGGTGTGGAGGCGGGAAGCGCGTATCCATTGCGAGGCGCAATCGTTCGCCCAGCATTACGTTGAGGTCGAACCGCAGGTTGTGGCCGATGATCTGCGTGGCCGGAGCGAGGTCGGCTTCCATTCGCTCCAGCGCCGCTGCAATCGGGATGCCCTCGGCCTCCAGCTGGTGCTGAGCGAGCCCCGTCAACAGCTGGATATTGCCCGGCACTTTGAAGCCGTCGGGGCGGATCAGCAGCCGTTGTTGCGAGCGGATGTTTCGCTCGGGGTCGACCAGCAGCCACGCCACGGCGATGACGCGGGGCCATTGCAGGAAGTTCTGGCGCGTTACTACGGGGGTGTGTGCGAGCCCGGTGGTTTCGGTATCAAGAAAGAGGTCCACAGGCCATCAGGCGTTGGCTTCAGGGATCAGTTGCAAGCCCGAGAGCTCGATCTCTTCACGACCGGAGCTGCCTTGCGGGCCGAAGCGCTCGATTACGTAGCCCTGGCTGTTGGGATGCGAGCTGATGCTGAGGAAACCGAACTCCGGCGGCGCGTTGCGCAGGATAAACTCGATCACCTTCTGGTGGGTCCGCACGTTGAGCGTGCCGACGAAGACGTTGGGGCGCGGCTCGATGAACCACCGCTTCAGGTGCCCCCGGATGGCGGGAGGCACGTCGTTGGCGACCAGCACCGTCATGCTTCGGCGCGGGGTTGAAGCGGGTGCATTTCAGGTGCCGGGGCATCGTTGAGCCCGGCAAAGAGGGCCTTGAGGTCGTCCGGGCAACGGCGCAGCATGCGGGTATCTTCGACGCGCTGCTTGAAGAGCTTGCGCACCAGCGTGCCATCGTCTTGCGGATTCACAGCTATGGCCTCAAAGGCGGCGGGCCAGGCGGTCTCGTGTTTGTAGAGGTCGGCCGCGTCGTAGACAAAAGGCAGCGTCCCGGCCTGATGCACAAAGCCGAGCTGCGGGATGAAGCCCATAGAGCACACGACGGAGGCGATGAGCGCGTAGTGAGAAGCCGTGGCGGCCGAGAGGGCGCGGTTGATGTTGTCGGCAAGGTTCCAGTTGGAGGGGTTGTAGTTTCGCCCCTTCCAGGTCACGCCATACTGTTCGCCCAACTGGCTGTAGATCTCCTTGACCCGCTTGCCCTCCATCCCACGCAACTGCTTGATGGACACTCCTTCGGTGGGCACGTTGGGGAAGCGGTGGCGAAACATGCGCCGGGCCACCTCGTTACGGTCGTGGGTCGAGGCCCAGGCGGCGGCATGCACCCGGGCCATCGAGTTGTCGTGATTGGGGGTGACGCCAAAGGCGTAAAAGCGCAGCCCCTCTTCGCCCATCCAGAAGATCGGGCAATTGCACTGCGCCGCCGCCTTGATCGCGGCATGCGTGACGGTCGTGCCTGGCCCGAGAATGACCGCCGAGGCGGTCGCCACCGGGATCGGGCAGACCAGCCCGTCGCTCCCCACCCACTTGATGGCCGAGTCGTCGACTTCGAGGCGACCCCACTCCAGGTAGAGTGGGGTCCAGCGGTCGCGGGCTGGCGCGAGGGTATCGAGCGGAGGACGTTCGAAGAGGGCCATGTTTTACCTTTGGGTGCGCCGTACAGGCCGCCCGACAAACGCGCGCTGGCCATACGAGAGCGGTTGGTCGTTCCAATACCAGACTCCGCCTTGCGCGGCGTCCTCACCGGAAGGCTCTTCGGTCCCGTCCTGCAGCGCCAGTTCGGGCGTGTCACTCGCTTGGCGGCGCTCGTTGACCGTCCGCAGCAGGCGGTCGAGGGCTTCGGTGCGCGAAGCCTCCGCCACGCAATAGAGCGGCGCCGAGGGCAAGCAGCACTTGCGCCCCAGCCACACGCCCCACACCGGGTCTGCCAACGCCCGGCCGACCGCTTCGAGCTGGTCCGCCGCCCCCTCGAGCACCACGGCAAAGCGCGCGTCGAGCAGGTAGGTGCGGTTAGTCAGCACGGCGTTGCTGATCGCTCCACCCGAGGCCTTGCGGGGGATCAGCAGCTTTTGCCACGGGTCCGTTCGGTCATAGCCAGCGCCCACCGTGTGGTAGTCGACTAGGCGCTGCATCCCGTAATCGGCCTGAGCCCCCAGCAGGTAGGCGGCGATACGGAGCGCGCCCAGGCGAACCAAGGCGGCGGCCTCGTCGGCGCTTCCCTTGTCCAGCCCCATGGCTGCGGCGATCAGGCCCAGGAGCGCGCTTTTGGTCGGGAACCGCTCGGTGTCGCGATGTTGAAAGCGCGAGGATACGCCCCAGGCCTGCAAAGGCCCGTCGAGGTAGATGGCGAGGGCAGCCTCAGACATACTTCACGAGGGTATCGAGCATGGCGGGCATGCCCAGTTCAGTCAGCCAAAGCTCCTCGCGGTATTCCACGCCCCAGAGCTTCTTCAGGTTTGCGAGCTCGGTTTTCATCTTCTCGGTCGAAGCTTTGCCATAGCCCTTGCCGTCCGGGGCCACTGGCTCCTCAAAGGCGTTGACCAGCTGGACGGGGTGGCCGCGCTCCTTGACCGTCGCAAGCACCTCAAAGGGCCGCGTGGAGGCGTTCATGGAGTTTTTGCGCGCTCCGGGCACCGCTACCAGCACCGCCTCGATGAACGCCCGGAGGATGGCGGCACGCTCTTCCTTGGGCAGCTCGCCGAGGTGGGAATGCGCGTTCAGCAAGTCGAGGTTGATCGCGACAAAGCGGTAGTAGGTCGAGGCGTTGAATTCCAGGGTGCCGATCATGCCCGCGCCGGCGTCTTCCGTATCCACCTTGCCATCGTCGACGGCGGAAAAGTAGTCGATATCGTTGATGCTCTTGTGCGTGGAAAGGGCGTGCGAGACCATCGCCGCACCCTCGATGTTCAAGGTGGTATCATTGGCCACCATGCGCCCAAACAAAGCGATGTCGGCGGCGTCCGTGCGGGTGGCTTTCTTGATCGCCTTCTTGGGATCTTCACCGCCGGCCACCGCCTGTGCGATTTGGTTGACCTCGCCGGGCGAGAGATAGACGGCGGTCGTCACCTGTTCAGGCTTTTTGCTGTCCGTCTTCGAGAAGAGTAGGCAAAGCTCGTCGGCCTTCTTTTGCGCCTCTTCGGCGGGCAGTCCCGCATCCAACAGTGCATTGTTGAAGGGCTTTTTGATGAGGCGCGAGCGCACGCCTTGAAATCGAGGCGAAAGCTCCCGGGCTTCGAGCCGAGCCGCGCGCTTGAGGCACTGGCTGGAGATGCGGGCGCGTTGCACGCCGCCGAAGAGGGCGGACTTGGGCGAACCGACGTCGTCCCGGTTCAGGCAGGAGACGGGGAAAGACTGCAGGATGTGAAGCTCAATGTGTTTCATGGTACGAAAGGATATGTGGGTGAAATGAAAGAATTCAGGCGGTAGGGACGAGGCAGAGCATGCCGAAGCCGAAGGCCTTGGCCGGGCCGATCCCTTGACGGGCGGCCTGCAAAAATGCCTCCGGCTGGCGGACCTGGAGCGTGCCGCGAAACTCGACGGCGGCGTGGAGCCCGGCGGTCCCTTTTTTCAGGAAGATCTGGCGCGGGCGCGGCAGCGTCTGGAGCGTGCGGCAGTCGACTTCGAAGCCGTGTTGTGAGCCTTTGCGCTCAAGCCACGCCAACAGCTCTTTGCGGGAGGTGATTGGGGCCCGTCGGCTGTTCTTCAACGGCTCCCCATTGGCGCGCGCCCGCTTCTTCACCGTGGGATTGGCAACGAGCGAAAACCGGTAGCTGGAGCGTTGGAAAAACGCGTTCGGCACTTCCTTGCAGGCCCAGCCGTTTTCCGGGCACCAGCTGGGCCGCGTCGGCTGCACCGGGGCGAGCAGCAGCAGGCGAAAGCCGCCGTCGATCTCGTCCACGCGGGTCAGGAAGTTGCGCGCCTCTCCATCGCGCCCCGGGAAGGCTTTCCAGGCCTTCTGGTGCCACGCGTAGGAGTTGAGGATCCCCTGTTTATAGGCCAGCTCGTAGTCGATTTCGATCTTGGCGAGGTAGTTCATGCTCGGGGTGCTCATGATTGATTACCGTCTTCCTCCTTGGGAGCCTGCCAGAAATCGCGGGCCCAGCTCAGCTTCACCTGTTCGGCGCGCTGAAACCGCCAGTTCGCCAGATCGCGGGCAAGCTTCTCGTAATTCAGGGGGCTGCCCTCGACTCGAGAGAGCCGGGTGGCGAGGCGGTGGAGTTGATGGGCGACATCTTCGAGATCGCCGTCGGAACAGGCCAGCAAGCGTTGGAAGTGTCGTTCGCCCGCTTCGTAGCCAGCGGCACCTGCCCGCCCACCGGCGATTTTCAAGGCAGCCTGGCCGATGCTCAGGCCCTTGGCGCTGTGCTCGGGGTGTTGCGCGAAAACTGCGGCCACGATCATGTCGCTTTGGCGATTCAGGATCCCGAGGCGCCCAAAGTGCGGGTAGGCGTAGTGGCGCAGGGTGGGGCTCCAGTAGCGCCGCAGCTCGGCGATGGCGCCCCGATCTCTTTTGAGTTCTTCTAAACGATTTACGAACGTTTGGGTATGGGTAGGTGAAGTGTCGGTGCTCATGCGGCATCCTTTTTGGACGGTTGCTTCTTGGCCGGGCGAAAGCGGTTGAGGCTCTCCATATGGGCCTTCATCTGGCGCGGGGTTTTGGCCGGGCAGGTTCGCTGAAAAGCGGCGCGGGCCTGGGTGTAGGCGACGGCTCGCCATTCACTCCTCAGGCGCTCGGTGTCTGCCTTGTCTTCACTGGCCACGGCATCGAGCAGGAGCTGGAGATGGCCCTCCAATGCCGTCCAGTAGTAGCTCTGGGCCTGGGCGATGGGTGGGGAATCGTTCTTGAACGTCTCCCAGTAGTTTTTGACTGCTGCCCACAGCTTTTTGGAGCAAGCCTCAGCCTCCTCCATCCCCTTCTGGTAGAGCGTATTGCCTTCGGGGGTAAAGAGGGCGCGGGGCACCGTGCGGGTCGATTCGACGGTGTTGATGATCTTGGCCTTCAGGTCGGTCACGAGCGCGCCTGTCCACAGTTGCGTCCGCTTGAGCACATGCTCCCAGTGCACCTGCAGCGTAAGGGGTGCGTGGCTTTGGCCTGCCTGGACCACCGTGATCTCGTGCAGGTCGCGCCACAGCGCCCTTTCCAGGCGTGCAGAGAGTAATCGGCGCTCGGCCTTTTTCGGGACTGGCACCACGGTGGCGGACGGCTCGCGAATCTCCTCGTAGGCTGGGTATTGCAGGCTGTCCTTCTCCAGCCAAAAGCCGGTGCCATCGTCCTTGAGCCACAGGTTGCGGTGTCGCGGCACCAGTCGGCCCAGATAAGACTGGGTCGCCAGCGCCTTGCCCGCAGCCGTCTTGTCGTCGAGTTCCCACAACGGCTGGCCCAGCCCCCCCTGCGGGCAGGCGATCTGAATCGAATCCAGATCCAGGCAGGCCAGCACGATGGCCTCGAGCAGGTCTTTGCCCACGAAGTAGGTGTGGACCATGTTGCTGTCGACGCACGGCCCTTTGCCTTTATAGCCAGCCCCGTACAGCGGGTAGAAGTTCTGGAAACTCAGCAGCGCGAGGGCAAGGTCGGCCGGGGCAAAGGCGCGGGCATTGGCGTCGTCGCCTGCCTGATCGAAGAGGGTTGCGTTGTTGCCGCTCGCGAGAGCCGGGAAGAGCTTGCTGGCGGGCACGCTTTCCTTCGATGTGGCCACCTTGCGCTGGAGGAAGCGCGGCCCCGGCCCAAACAGCTCGAAGTGGCGGGAGATTTCGGGCTGTTCCAGATAGGCCAGGACATTGCCGACCAAGCTTTCGCGCAAGGCCTCCCAGTCGGCCTCCGATTCGTCTTCTGGTGGGGGATTGGCTCGTTGGGTGAGACAAACGAGAAGGCGCATCAGCGAAACCCTCTCGGGGGGGCTGCAATCGAGGTCCTCAATCGCCTCCGACTGCAGAAAAGCCTCTTTGAGGCTGACACGTGTGCTCCGTCCATCGAGCCAGCGGACGGGGATCCACGCATCGGTGAGCAAATTGAACTGGCTCATGCCTTGAGGATTAAGATGAGATTTTGGGCTGGTCAAATTTAAAAATCTAAGTTTATAAAAGGTGTATCTCTTTTGATAAGGAGATGGACCGTTTATCAAAGGCGGATATTCCAAATCCCCACCTGCGTGGGGCTCAAAACCAGGCAGGCTCTTCCGTGTCGTAGGCGGTGGGGCCTGCCTGCTCTTTTTTGAAGTAGTGCAGCCCAAGCTCGGGCGAGTAGGAGAAGTCGTGCTGGAGCGCTTCCGCCGCGGCGACCACCTCGCAGTCGAGGCTGTCGCGGGTGCAAAGAGCGAGGAAGGCACCGTCGATGTGCAGCCCCAGCCAAGGCAGCCCCGAGGCCGGTTCCGCGCCTTTGAGCAAATACCGCCTCACGCGGACGGCGTTGCGGTGGAGCGCCTTTGCGAGCTCGAAATCGAAGCGGCGGCCATGCTCGACCCTATGCTCCGAGCCATCAAGCAATACCACCTGCGTTTGGCCCGCCGGGAGCGATTTGACGCTGCGGGCGAGCACCAGTAGGGCTGCGTCGTCCTTGCCCCAGCGCGTGCGGCTCTCGTCGTCCTTCACGTCTCCACTGAAGCGCTGTTGAGCACTGGCCACGTTTCTCTGCTTTCGCCGGGCCTCACGGTATTCCTCAAGGAACGCCTTCGCCGCCGCGGGCAGGGTGTCGGGCTCCACAGACGATGCTTCCAGCCATTTCCTAATGTCCGACGGCAGCTGGATCTGATTCCACGCCTGGCAGATCCGCTGAGCCTGATACAGAGACCACGGAGGATAAATGTAGGCCGACGGGCCAAGAGCCTTTAAAGCCTCCTCTGGACTGGCCTCCCATGGCACCGTCGGCTGCAGCACGACCGCCCGTGCGGTTTCGAACTCGACCGGGCGGGCTCGGCGGTGGCGATGGAGGCGTCCCAGCCGCTGAATGATGAGGTCGATCGGTGCCAGATCCGTAAACAACAGGTCGGCGTCGATATCCAGCGACTGTTCCAGCACCTGCGTGCCCACGAGGATGCAGCCGCGCGGACGGTTCTCCGCCGATGGGCCCAGCTTGTCGGTCCACCGCTCTTCGTTGATTTCGCGTGCGAACTGTGGGAACCGGCTGTGCAGCAGCCCGCACTCGGTGCCCTCGCGGCAGCCGTTCTTGGCCAGGCGATAGGTCTCCTGAGCCAGTGCGACCGTGTTGCGGATGATCAGCACACAGGCACCTTGGTCGGCAGCCTCCACGGCATCACGCAGCCAGTCTTCCGCTGCCGGATCGGCCTGTTCAAGCACCACGGTCAACTGGCGGGGACTCGCGCCAGCCACCGGGATGGAGGTGGCCGTTGTTTCGCCAGAGCGCACGCACGTGATCAGCGGATAGCTGTCGACGGGCGATTCCTCTTTTGCTCCTGCGGCCTGGACCAGTTCGGCCCGGCGCTGGCGCGTGAGCGTGGCCGACAGGATCACAACGGTGCACCCGCATTGCAGCAGCTCCGACACCGCAAAATCGAGCAGCACGCTGGTGTAAGGGTCGTAGGAGTGCACCTCGTCGATCACGATCACCTTGCCGCTGAGGGCGAAGAAACGCAGGGCGGCGAACTTCACCGGTATGGCGGCGAGCAAGGCTTGATCGACGGTACCCACGCCAAACGGATGCAGCAGGTTCTTGCGGTTGTCCGAAAACCATTGGTGGGCGCTGAGCGTATTGTCGTCCTCCCGGGGCTGCACCACCGTGCTGCGGCGTTCGGAAAGCCAGGCCGAGCCGTGGATGAGCGCCACGACCGAAGGCTCCGCCACCACTCGTTGCAGGAACCGCTCGACCCGCTCCTGAATGCGGTTGCTCGTCAACTGGGTGGGCAGCGCGAAATAGAGCCCCCGCTCTTCGCCCTCGCTCCAACGCGCATAGGCGAGGGCCAGCGCCGCCTCGGTTTTGCCTTCGCCCATCGGGGCTTCGACAATGTAGAGCCCTTGCGCATCCACCGACTCCAGCAGCGTTTGTTGAAGGGGACGCGGCTGAAACGGTTGCCGCACGGGGTCAGGCGAAAAGATTTCGGTAAATGACTGCCCGGCCTTTACGTCCCGCCGGGCCCAACCCAAGTCCGCCAGCGCCCGTTGCGCACGGTCGAGCGCCACCTCGCGGGTCAAGGCCTCCGGTTCGTTGAGCGGGAACCATTCCGGGCTCGAACCAATCCAGTCCGACAGGATCATGAAGCCGGTAAACCAGTGGACGCGGGGGGACTTTGGCTTGATCGTCTCAGTCGGCAACGCCCCAAAATGCGCAACCAATTCGCGGATCAGTTGCTCCCGATGCGTCACAAATACCTCTTGGCCGCTGGGCGCCTCTTCATATGGTTGCAACCTGACGATCAGGTATTTACCATGGTGCCCGCCCACCGCCAGCAGCCACGCTGGCGCTTTGCCCTCTCGGCTGTAGTGGCTGAACAAGGCATCGAAGCCCGTGAGACTATGGTTGGGCTGGTAGGCCGCTGCTACTGTTCTGCAAAGTCCGCCATAAGTGCGCGCCCAAACAGGGCTCTTGAGTTGAAAACCCGGAGAGATCTTGCCCACATCGTGGCACGCCACCAAGCCCACCGCACCGTCCGGCAGTTGCGCCCGGAGCGCGGGCGGCAGCCCGTCCCTTAAAACCTCCGCGACCGCCCCCACATTCAGGCAATGATCCCTCACCGAGAGGGCAGGTTGCCCCATCTCGTCAGTCTTGGCCCAGAAGTCTTGCAGGCTAATGTCTTTCATGCAGCGGCTGTAGGCAGAATGGTTCAGCTTCAATTGGCTGTCTATCTAAATCTTGCGCAGATAGGTATAGTGTAGATGGAGATCCCCACGCAGGTGGGGAACACCTCCGAGGCCTTCGCCTCATCGCCCTTCTTGCCGGTCCATCCCCACGCAGGTGGGGAACACGCGGTGGAAGGCGTTCTTTCTGGCACTCAAAGCGGTCCATCCCCACGCAGGTGGGGAACACGTTGAGGAGGTAGTCGCGCAATGTTGCTTGAGCGGTCCATCCCCACGCAGGTGGGGAACACACAATCCGCCCATTGATTAGCATTAGACTTATCGGTCCATCCCCACGCAGGTGGGGAACACAGGATCGCCCACATGGTGGCGCTGTGCCACTCCGGTCCATCCCCACGCAGGTGGGGAACACGTTTCGCGGGCCTTCAGCTTGGCTTGCCAGCTCGGTCCATCCCCACGCAGGTGGGGAACACGCGTCGAGGTGCTCGGAATAAGCGCGCTCAGTCGGTCCATCCCCACGCAGGTGGGGAACACGCGTCGAGGTGCTCGGAATAAGCGCGCTCAGTCGGTCCATCCCCACGCAGGTGGGGAACACGCTGCCTGCGCCAATTTTAACCTGGCAACGCGCGGTCCATCCCCACGCAGGTGGGGAACACGAATTAGGCATGAGTGTCGGCGTTGAATATTTCGGTCCATCCCCACGCAGGTGGGGAACACGGTGACGCTGGTGGTGGGGGTGCTCATAAATCCGGTCCATCCCCACGCAGGTGGGGAACACTCTTCCGCCCGTTAAGAAAAATAGGGCATCTACGGTCCATCCCCACGCAGGTGGGGAACACATTCCGGGTTCCCGCTTGCGGAGAAGGTCAGGCGGTCCATCCCCACGCAGGTGGGGAACACATTCCGGGTTCCTGCTGGCGGAGAAGGTCAGGCGGTCCATCCCCACGCAGGTGGGGAACACTTCTTGAAGGGTCGGGGAGTCGTGTCCCCGGCCGGTCCATCCCCACGCAGGTGGGGAACACACCTTCCGTTTGTGCGCAAAAAAAAGGTTCATCGTCGTATTCCGGGGAAGGCATATTTGATTTTGAGGAAGAAGTATTCGGTGTCTCGGTATCCGTATGCCATGCGTTTGATGACCTTGATCTTGTTGTTGATGCCTTCGAGGACGCTGGTGTTGAGGGGGAACCGAGCGGAAGCGAGGATCCCCCTGAGGTAAGGTTTGAGCTTGCGGGCGAAGGCGATGAGCGGCTTTAGGCCGCTCTGTTGAGCCATGCGCCACCAGGCTCGCCAGAGCCGGTAGGCGCTCCAGGGTGAGGGGCAACGCCAGAGTTCCTTGAGCTGATCTTTAAGGATATAGACTTGGGCCAGCGGGGCGTTGAGGCTCATGAGGGCATCGAGGCGAGTCGCCTGATCGTCGCTGAGGTTGTCGCGGTTTCTGAGCAGCAGCCAGCGGCTGCGCTTGACGGCCTGGCGCGCCGGCTTGTCCTCGCGCAGGGCGTTGGCTTGGTCGACCCGCACGCGGTCGATGACCTCGCGGCCGTATTTGGCGACGATGTGAAAGAGGTCGTAAACGACCTCGGCATTGGGGCAGTGTGCTTTGACCTCGAGGTCAAAGGCGCTGTTCTGGTCCATCGCCACGGCTTCGATCTGGGCGCAGTGCGCGCCCAGTTCCTGAAAGAAGGGCCGCACCGCTTCGCGGCTGCGCCCTTCGCCGATCCAGAGCACCTGGCGCGTTTCGGCGTCGGCAATGACGGAGGCGTAGCGGTGCCCCTTGTGCAGCGCAAACTCATCCATCACCAGCCGCCTCAGGCTGCGGTAATCCAGCGGCGGCAGCTCGCGTTGCAGGCGTGCCTTGTCGATGCGTTTGACCGTGTGCCACGACAGCCCGAGGTGCCGCGCCACGTGCTGGATCGGCAGGACTCGGCACAGCGCTTCCACCTGCCGCACCAGGCGGTGCGCCAGGCGTTGGTGCTCGCCCAGCCAGGCGATCCGTTCCCGCTTCACTCCGCAGCGCGGGCAGCAAACCCGCCGCACCGGCAGCTCCAGCCAGAGACGCCGGTCCAGCAGATCGAGGTCGCGCACCCGCCTCCACTGCGTTTCATGCACCTGCGGCGCTAACGCGCCGCAGCCTCCGCAAGCCCCGTCCCCCGTCGCGACCAACCGAATCCGCAGCGCACCCTCTCCAAGCTCCTGCCACGAATCTATCTTATAGCCTTCCCAAAAGAGCTCCCAGAGGTTACTTTGCATCTCTCGAAGCGGTTGTTGTTGGTTTTGAGTTCGTTTTCACACCTGAACCTTACCAGCAACGGCCGCTTCTTGGTAGATACACCTTCCCGCTCTTCGACGAAGAACCAAAAAAAAGCGCCCCCGGTCCATCCCCACGCAGGTGGGGAACACGTAGCTCATGACTCCTGAATGTCCAGACCGAGCGGTCCATCCCCACGCAGGTGGGGAACACGGTAAGGATCCAGCCCCGCTGCACGTCGACCTCGGTCCATCCCCACGCAGGTGGGGAACACTGAGCATGGGCGATGATTTGGCGGCACTGCCACGGTCCATCCCCACGCAGGTGGGGAACACTGGCACGACACCTACCAGGCGGGAGACGTTTACGGTCCATCCCCACGCAGGTGGGGAACACCTACACCTCGAGCGACGCCACCCCAGACACTCCGGTCCATCCCCACGCAGGTGGGGAACACGGATACATACCAGTTTCGTCGTTATACTCATACGGTCCATCCCCACGCAGGTGGGGAACACCAAGCCGCCGCGATGGATGCCGTTGGCCAACGCGGTCCATCCCCACGCAGGTGGGGAACACGGCATTCGTTGAATAGCAAAGGCTGAAGGTGTCGGTCCATCCCCACGCAGGTGGGGAACACGTCGGTCGCGGGCAGCGGCGAGGGCTCGATCCCGGTCCATCCCCACGCAGGTGGGGAACACGGTGTCGTCGTTATATTGGGGGTGTTTGTTGGCGGTCCATCCCCACGCAGGTGGGGAACACGCTCAAGGTTGGCTGTGATGTCTCTAGTGCGTCGGTCCATCCCCACGCAGGTGGGGAACACGGGATCGAGCCCTTCGCCACGTATTCGATTAGCGGTCCATCCCCACGCAGGTGGGGAACACGCACGCTACCGCCGGCAAAGGGGTCAAAGACGCGGTCCATCCCCACGCAGGTGGGGAACACGCTGGATGAGATTGCGCTGACGCTCGCCTAAACGGTCCATCCCCACGCAGGTGGGGAACACCCCCCCCACGCCTTCGACGGAGGCGAAGAAGGGCGGTCCATCCCCACGCAGGTGGGGAACACAGTTTTCCCAAGGCGGTCTGCAGCTAAAAACGCGGTCCATCCCCACGCAGGTGGGGAACACAGTTTTCCCAAGGCGGTCTGCAGCTAAAAACGCGGTCCATCCCCACGCAGGTGGGGAACACCGAAATTTGGTGCTCGAAACACTAGTGCCCGGCGGTCCATCCCCACGCAGGTGGGGAACACTAATCGGACAGCTCGAAAGCGAAGTTGCTGAACGGTCCATCCCCACGCAGGTGGGGAACACTGTCAGCAGGTTGAGAACGTAGCGGTCATGCTCGGTCCATCCCCACGCAGGTGGGGAACACATCTCGTCCACCTCTTCACCTGTCGATCCCAGCGGTCCATCCCCACGCAGGTGGGGAACACTGAGCAAGGCGGCAGGGGTGCGCACCGGGTTCCGGTCCATCCCCACGCAGGTGGGGAACACAGGTGGTTCTTGCGCTGACCAGGCTTGAGCGGCGGTCCATCCCCACGCAGGTGGGGAACACTCTCGATAGATCAATGACTTATATTTCTTCAAGGCAAGAAAATTGCCGTTTTGAGGGGGTAGAAGAGCCGGCGTTTTTATAGACTGTGAGTCGTTTTGTGAGCGCTTTTTAGAGGCAGATGCTGGAGGTTTACTCCAAGAGGCCCTTCTTCAATCATCCTTCCCCGCGCGATTCTCCTGAGGTGTAACGCCTTCTGCAGCCCTTAGCAGCGACGGCCTTGACGTGCGGGAATCGCTCTCGAATAGTGAACGCGTGTTCATTTAATCATGGGAGCGTGTTCGCGTCAGTCGATGCCGGATGTGTTGCCTGCGGTCGCCCAATTTCCGGGGGATCGGCGGGAGGCTTTGGCGCGGTTGCGCAGGCAGCTGGGGGAGAAGGTGCAGTGGGCCGGGGAGGCGCTGGAGCGGGAGACGTTTGCGACGGGGATCGAAGGCCTGGACGAGACGCTGGGCGGTGGGTTGCCGCGTGGGGCGTTGACCGAGGTGGTGGCGGCGCCGGATTCGCGGGGGGCGCAGAGCCTACTCGTGCAGGTAATCCGGGCGGCGCGGCGGGAGCGGCAGTTCGTGGCGCTGATCGATGCGCTCGACCGCTTCGATCCCGCGACGGCCGGAGCGGAGGCGCTGCCGCATTTACTATGGGTGCGGTGTCAGGAGGCGGCGCAGGCTCTGCAGGCTGCGGATCTGCTGATGCGCGACGAGAACTTCCCGGTCCTGCTGGTCGATCTGCGGGACGCCTCGGCGCAAGCGCTGCGTCAGGCCCACGCGAGCCTCTGG
>WOUP01000040.1 GCA_009772895.1 Puniceicoccaceae bacterium 5H
GCGCCACGAGCACCACCTGCACCTATACCATGCCTTCTTCATGATCGCCTGCATTATGCTAACCATGCGCAGGATGACGTTTTGAAACCGCTTCTAATCGCCGTCCCCCTCATCAAAAGCCGATTCCGTAGATGTCGCAGTCGAAGACGAGGTAGCTGCGGTAGTCGCCGTGGACCCAGAGCAGGCAGGCCGTCTGGTCGTGGCCGATGGGCACGAAGGGACGGATGTTGTCGCGGCTGGGGTCGAAGGTCAGTTGCTGCCAGGCGATGGGGGTGTCGGGCGCGGTGGGCAGCTCGGTGCGATAGATCTGATACCGGCCCGTGGCGTTGGCGGTGCCGTCCGCGGGGTTGACGTCGGCGGAGATGTAGACGACGCCCTTCTGCTCGGGGTCGAGGGTAATGCCGCCGGCGTAGTGGCGCTCGCGGGTGTAGAGGTAGCTGCCGGCAAAGGCGATTTCGCGGGGCTGCCACTGGCTGGAGCCGGGCGCGCGGGTGGCGACCCAGTAGCGCAGGTCGGCGCCTTCCGAGCCGTCGGGTGAGGTGATGAATGCCGCCACTTCGGTGCCGTCCGGGTAGACCGCAAAATCGTGGGTCCAGGCGCGCCCGGCCGGGCCGTGGCCGTCGTAGACGCGGGTGCCTTCTTCGGGCCGGATGGGGTCTGCGGCCAGGTCTTCGACCGTCCGGACGAGTTTGCCCGCCGAATCGTGGAGTGCGCCGTCCTGATAGTAGAGGTGGTAGACGCTGTTGTCGGGTTCGCGCCGGGGGTGGCCGTCGGTGTAGATCAGGTCGATACGGTCCTGGCCGTTGCCGACATACTTGACGTAGGGGCGCGTGCCACCGTCTCCGCTGAGGATGAACTGGAAGCCGCCTTGCCAGGTTTCGCCGCCGTCGTCGGACCACGCGAGGTTGGGATTGAAGCCGTCGGCGCGGTAGAAGTTGTAGATACGTCCGCCCTCGTCGCTCAATTGGAAGAGATTGGCGTAGGTGCTCGGCTCGTCGGTGGCAAAGGCCTGCTCGTCGCTCCAGTCCAGATTGAGCTGGGTCCATGGGTGTTCCTGCGACAGCGTGGCCTCGCGGTAATTCCAGAAATCGTTCGTATGGTGCTTGGAGTAGACCGCGAGCAGCCGGTCGTCGAAATGGAGGAACGCCGGGTTGTTATGGTCGTCGGTTTGCGTCCAGGTGCTCAAGGTGATGGGCTCCGCGTGGATTTGGGCCGCAGAGCCGGGGCCGATGGCGTAGGGCTTCATGACGCTGTGGCCCGCACGATTGACGCCGCCGACGAACAGGTGGTCGTCCGCGATGATGGCGCGCTCGTCATTGTACCAGGTCCAGGCGGCGTCCTCGAGGATGAGCTGGCGGTCGAAGGGCGGTTCGAGGGCCGCGAGCTTCTTCGGGGTCAAGTCCATCTGGTAGAGTTCGCTTGCCGCCAGCAGCAGGGCACCGTGGGCGTAGTCGACGAACGACTCCGGGCGCACCGGCTGCGGTTGGCCCGCCACGAGTTGGGCGTAGCCCAGGCGGCCTTCGGGCGAGACTTTGGTCATGAGGGCGTTCCAGCCCTTGATCGCGACCGGCAGGTAGGGCTTGGCGTCGAGCCAGCCGCGGTTAATACCCGCGAGCAGGCCGAAGGTGAAGAAAGAGGTGCCGCTGGTCTCGGGCGACTGGTCCAGGTCGGGCCGGTTGAGCCAGGGATACCAGAAGCCGTCCGGCCCCTGCAGGGTCACGAGCTCGCGCGTCATTTCCTGGTATAGCTTCAGGTAACGCTGCCGCATCGGGTCGTCCTCGGGCAGGTAGTCGAGCACGCGCACGAGGCCCGCGTAGACCCAGCCGTTGCCTCGGCTCCAGAAGACCTTCTCCCGCTCGTGCGGGGTGTCGCGGTCTGCCGGGAAGTAATTGACGTCGCGGTAAAAGAGGTGGCTGCGCGTGTCGTAGAGGTAGTCGACGGAGTCCCAATACAGCGTGTGCAACAGGTCGAGGTAGCGCTCGTCGCCGGTGGCCGCGTAGAGGCGGGCGATGACCGGAGGCGCCATGTAGAGCGCATCGCACCACCACCAGAGGTTGTGCCCGTTGAAGGCGACCTGCCCGTCGTCTCCCCAAAAGGCGGCGTTGGGGGCGTGCAGCTGGTGGTCGGTGATGACGTCCCAGTCGAAATACGCGTCGATGGCGCTCTTGATGTCGGCGATGTAGCGCTGGTGAGGTTCCTCGAGGTAGATGTCCATCATCGTCTGCCCCATGCAGATGGTGTCGGCGTTGAGGACGCGCTCATCCAGTTGCCAGTCCGCGGCCTCGGCCCAGTCACGGGCAGCATCGCGAAAGGCGCGATCGCCGGTGGCCTCGTAGGCGGCAAATACACCCGTGTAAAACGTGCCCGCCTGCCACTGGATGTGCACCTCGTCGCCGTAGGCCTGCGTCTGGAAATCGACGACGCGATCCATGACGGACTTGACGAAGGGGCGGGTCGTGGTGGCCTCGGAGTTGACGGAAAAGACTGGGTCGTTGGGGTGGCGGGGTGCCCAGGGCCGCTCGCGGATGTAAGTCTCCCAGGCTTCAAATGTATCGAACCCGCCCTGAGGATCGCTCACGTAAAAGCGCTCGGGCAGCTCTTGCTGGAAGGCTTCCAGATAGCCGGCCCACTCGGCGTCGGAGGTGATTTCGCCTGCGCCTTCCCAGGCAAAGCCCGCGTAATAGACGAGGCTGCCCTGCGCGTCGGTTTGGGTGAGGATCAGCGCATGGCCGTCATCGTCCCTGGTTTCCGTCGTCTGCTGATCCCGGCGATACGGGATCATGACGCCCGTGCCGAGCCCCTGGCCGTCGATGGATTCCCATGTGCGCACGCGGATGCCATCCTCCGCCAGATGCACTTGGGCCTTGCCGCCGTGGGTCGTGACGCCCACCGCCACCGGCTGCTTGCTCGGCATCCCGTCGACGAAAAACTGGCTTTTGACCCGCACCAGCTGCGCTCCTGGCTCCAGCGTGTAGTGCCGCAGCTCCCGCACGTTGCGAAAGGGCTTTTCGTAGACATACTCGACTACGAACTCCGCCCGGTCGGGCTGGCTGTCGAGGATCTCGACCGACTGATAGACGTTGGGCGTCACCAGCTCTCCGTCGATCCACAGGCCCAGGCCGCCGCCGCCCAACGAAGCGCCCACCTGGTAGGCGTCGTAACCCTCGCCGTGGTCCTCGTGGTAGGACATGCCTTCCGCGTTCTGCCGATACCACTTCTCGATGATGGGGTAGGAGACACGCTTCATCCACACGTCCAGCCCGCTGCGTTCGGTAGAGTCGGCCAGCGGCGGGCCGTAGAGGCGAAAGGCGACGACGTCGTTCTCGAAGGCAAGATCGTCGGCCCTTTCCGGGACGACTTTCACGCCAGCCTGGGTGTGGGGCGGCAACAGAAACGGAAGAAGGGGTAACAGCCGGAGTAGGGGGCGCATCCTCTGAGAAAAAAAGCCTTTGGCAACAAGGTAAAGCCAAAGCGGGAACCTCCGTGAATGACAGTAAGAGTCGGGGCATCGTGACCATCCGCCTTGCCGAGGGGCGGCGAGGGTGCTAACAGTTTCCCTGCGCTATGGATTGGTCAAAAGTCGAAAGCATGGACCCGGATATGCTCGTGGGCATCGTCAACACTGCCCTGCGCAACCACTACGGCGATCTGGACGAATTGTGCCGGGCGGAGGATGTCGACCAGGACGCCCTTTGCCAACGCCTCGCCTCGGGCGGCTATGATTACAACGCCGAGGCGAAGCAGTTTCGCTAGCGCGAGCGGCCTGCGGAGGCGGCTTGCCGACCGATAACTGCATCAACAAGCCCCCGCCGGGATTCAGCGAGGGCTTTGCTTGGTGGGGCACTGCGTTACCGCGCGTCCCCTACAGCTTTACCTGCATGGCCTGGCCGTGGTAGTGCACGGTCTTTTGCGGGGTGGTGGTAGGCTGGAGGGTGTTGCCGTGGGTGGCGTCGACGACGACGATGCGGAAGGTCCGGGCATCGGGCATGTCGGCGTAAGAGCCGTGGCGGTCGCTGAGGGAGAGCGTGTGCTTGGCGTCGTCCCAATGGACCTCGATCTCGGCGTAGGCGCCGTCCTCGTAGTCATAGGTTGTGCCCGCGTCGTTGTAGAGCGTGAAGCTGGCGTCGGCACCGGGGTAGACGCGTAACTCGATGGGGGCGTCCGGCTTTTCGTCCACATACTGGATGTTGGGCCCGAACGGGATGATCGAACCGGCGCGCACGTAGAGCGGCAGGTCGCCCAGCGGTGCGTCGGCTTGGAAGGTTTGACCGCCTTCGAGCCGTTCGCCGGTGTGCATGTCATACCAGTCGGCGCCGTCGGGCAGGTGCACGGTGCGCTGGCGCGCCCGGTATTCCGTGACGGGGCAGACGAGGATGCTGGGACCAAAGAGGAATGCGTCGTCGGTGGCGACGGCCTCGGGATCGTCCGGGAAGTCGAACATCAACGGGCGGGTGAAGCTGTAGCCCTCATGCGTCACCTTGCCGGCCACGCCGTAGATGTAGGGCATCAGGCGGTAGCGCAGCTTGTCGTAGCGCAGCATACCCTCGTAGACGGGGTGGCCTTCCGGGGCGATGTTGTAGATCTCGCGGTAGGGGAACTGGCCGTGCACGCGGAAGAGCGGGCAGAAGGCGCCAAATTGATACCAACGCATGTTCAGCTCGCGCCACTCGGCGAGGTCGTCCGCGTTCGGATTTTCGTAGCGTGGCTCGACGGCAAACCCGCCGATGTCGGTCGTCCAGTAGGGGATGCCGGCGGCGGAGAAGTTGATGCCGTAGGTGATCTGCTTTTTGAAGTCGCTCCAGCGGGAGGCCACGTCGCCGCTCCAGGTGGCGGCCGCGTAGCGCTGCTGGCCGGCGAAGGCCGAGCGCGTGAGGATGAAGACGCGCTGGTTGGGCGCCTCCTCGCGCTGGCCCTGATAGATCGCGCGCGAGTTGTTGATCGAGTAGGCGTTGTAATTGCGTGCGCCGCTGCCGGTAAAGGTGGGGTTCATGCGCCGCTTGCGCTCCTCGATGCTAATGTTGGAGTGGATGTCCGGCTCGGTCGCATCCAGCCACCAGGCGTCGAAGCCCTTGGAGAAGAGCGCCTCGTTGATCGTCTGCCAGAAAAGCGCGCCCGCCTCGGGGTTGAAGGCATCGTAAAAGGTCGATTCGTAGCCCTCGCCGATCCAGTCGCGCGTGCCGAGCTCGATGTTGCGCGGGTAGAGCCAGTCGTGCTCCGCAAAGCGCTCGTAGTTGCGGATGCCGCGGTAGAACTTGGGCCACACCGAGATCATGATGTGCGTATTGAGGTCTTCGTGCAGCTCGCGCACCATGCCCTCGGGATCGGGGAAGCGATCGGGGTCGAAGGTGTGGTTGCCCCACTCGTCCTCGGGCCAGTAATTCCAGTCCTGCACGATCGCATCCAGCGGGATCTCGCGCTCGCGAAATTCCTGCACCACGCCCAGCAGTTCCTCCTGCGTCTTGTAGCGTTCGCGACACTGCCACTTGCCCAGGGCCCACTTCGGCATCAGCGGTGCGGTGCCCGTCAGGCGGCGGTATTGCTGGATCACGTTGTCCGGATCGCTGCCCTGCACGAAGTAGTAGTCCACCTTCTCGCCGACATCGGAGGTCAGGGTGATCTGTTCGTCCAGTTCTTCCGGCTCGGGCGGCAGCACACGCAGGGACTTGTAGCCGCCGCGGCTGACCCATTCGATCTCGATCTTGTGCGGCTCGCCGGCCTCCAGATCGAGCTGGAAGCGGTCGTTGTAAGGCATCCAGTTCTGCCGCCAGCTGTCGACCACCAGTTCGTCGTCGATCCAGACCTTGGAATATTCCGAGCCGTAGAGCTGGAACTTGTGCACGCCGTCTTCCTTGGCGGCAAAAGTGCCGGTCCAGCGTACGCTGCCGTCGTCGAAGTCGAAGCCCTCCGGCGCCTTGTCCGCGTCGGAGAGGTAGTCGTAGGCGATGTCGGTTTCGCGGCGCGACACCAGCAGGTCTTCAAAGCCGTTGTCGCGGTAGTAGCGAGCCGTCAAGGCACCCGGCTCACCCGAGGCGTCCTTCAGCTCCAGGCTGCCGATGGGTTGGTAGGGGCGGGGATCGCCAAAGTGGGTGATCGAATTGTTGTCCCACAGCAGGCCCCAATTCTGGTCGGTCAGGAAGAAGGTGTTGACGTCGACGGTGTTGTATTGGGCCAGCAACGCGTCTTCGCCGACGAAGTTGACGATGCCGTTTTGCTGCCCGCCGAGGCCGTGGATCACCTGCACATCACCGAGTTCCCAGGCCTGCTGGACCTGGTAGGTCGATTCGCCGAGCTCGACCGTCGGTTCGTAACGCCGCCCACCCGGCACTTCGCTGAGCAGAGTCTTGCCGTTGGCCGAGAAAAACCGGACGCGGCCGCTGTCCTTGTCCACCGCGACAGTCACGTCCTCCGTCTGGAGTCGCACTTCGCCGCGGCGTTCGGACACCTCAAAGGGCACGTCCTGCCGGTTGGCTTCCACGACCATGTAGTCGGTGGATTCCGGGATGGCGTCCAGCGGGCTGGCCTGGACGTGAATGATGCCCGGCGCGAAGACCTCCAGCTGGATGGTTTCGTCATCGGTCTGCAGGAGAATGCCATCGTCCTGCTTTTCGTAGGCAGCCGCCTGCAACGAGCCGGCGAGAAGGAGCGCCATGCTGCTGTAGCGCAGCAGCGTGCGAGCTTTGGGGAGGGAATGCATGACTGAAGCTATGGGGTAGGATTTGGAAGGAAACGCGGCGATCAGACTCTGTTCCCTAAATCGCAAGACGTTTACATGGAAGGGGTGGGCAAAGCGCAGACTCTGCGATAGAGATCGATCAAATGATCGAGTGACAGATCGATAATAGGCTCGTACATAAAAGAGTTCAGATGGATGTTTGAACTAATGGTAATACTCACCTCGTTGAGCGTTCCTATTTCGGGGGTATCCATTACGAGTTTTTTGAATTCACCGAACAATTTGCCGAATTGACAGTTTCCGCTAGGCCAATAGTTGGCATTATTCTTTTTGATTCTCAGGGTTTTTATTAGGAATTCCTCTGCCTTGAGCCGGATCGCGATTGATAGTAAAACCTTGTCTTCTAGGCAAAGACCGGCGTGGGTTCCTGAGTTGCAGATCAAATTTGCTTCGGTAAAAAGGATTTTAACAACCGGCGTTCCTGGCTGATGAGGCTTTTCGGTTTTACCAAATGTTTCGTTGTATATTGTGAAATACTGTTCTTTAGTTATAGAGGCGGTTTCCTCCCTCCAATGGAGGAGGTTTGTTAGTGTAAGATAGTGGTTGTCGTGTTCGCTTTTGGTGTATTCTATCAAATTGCGGATGAAAGGAATCGATGCGCAGAGTATTTTGTCGCTTTTGGTGAATTCGGGTTTCCATTTTAGGATGAATATATTCTTGATGCCATATGCCTTTTGGATGGATATTTCGCGGCCCTCCTTTTGTGCCATTTTGCATCTTTTATAGTTTACAATATGGCTCGCTTCTGGCGCGCGAAAGAAGTCAAAATTATGGGTGAGTATGATTTGAGCAAAGAACTTGTGTTCAGTCAAGTCTCTCAGGTATTGAATGATCGCATGCTTGTTCTTGTAGTCGAACGAATCGGCAGGATCATCTATGATAAAGACTGTCTCTGTTTGAGAGCGGATCCGAGCTTCAGCTTCGAATATAAAGTTGAGGATATGGAGCGCGCGTTCCTCGCCGTGACTGAGTGTGTTGATCTCTTCTCTGCTTTGCTCAGTCTCGTCATCTCGATCGCTAAAGATAAACTTTAACTTCGCAGGTGTTCGGCCTAATACTACTTGAGTTGGTTCAGTTACCCTAAGGGTAAAGGGCATGTTCACGAATCGCTGGTTGAATAACTTAACAGCCTCTTCCCATGCTCCTATCGATTGTGCTGCTTCTTCTTCGATCTGCGCTATATCGTTCTTGTTTTTCTCGTAAGCACGTAAGTAATCATCGGATTCAGGGCTTTGATGAATATAATATGCCCAGAGCTCTCGACGAAAAGCCTTGCGGCCCTCGGATGATGATAACTTTTTTAGAAATTGCTCAGTGTTAGCCGGATCGAGTTTTTCCAATAGTTGACCCAGTGCTTGCGCTTCAGTGTTTTTTGATAGCTTTTTTCTGAGTTCTTTGAGTTTCTCGTCTCCATTAATATCCGCGTTTATAGCTTCGAGTTTTTTGTTGAATTCATCTTCTCCGATGGAAGATTCTTCTTCGGCTAGATGAACACGGTGCCCGCATTTGAAAAAACCGTGCTTTTGAAGGGCGTTAAAAGAGTTTTCCGCTTTCGTGGGATTGAAGACACCTTTTTTGTAGAGCGCGCCGGCTTTTTCGAATAGGTTCTGATATCGCTTGATATATTCTTGCGCATTTTCTTTGAATTCGCTACTCTTTATTATTGATAAAGATTTGTCGTTGAATATTTCGTTGTAAATAAAAGTCGATAATTCGTCATTGCTGACCTTCTGATTTGCGGCTTCTTTTATGCAAGCGACAAAGTCGCTGTTACCCCAGTCTTCGGACAGTTTGTCCTCCAATTCTGTGGTCTTAATCTTGGATTTTTGGTTGAGTGTTTTTTTTAGCTTCTTTAGATGTTTGTCTAAATCCAGCACTGCTTGATCGTATTTTGCTTTATGTTCGGGATTGATCAGTATATCAGTTATAGCAGGGCTGTCTTGCCTTTCGATTTCTGCGTGCAAGACATGGATTGATTCAGGTCTTATCTCCGAGCCATCTAATTCAACTTCGCATGTTGATGGCCGTTCGAAGCGCAGTTCGCATGGTTTATTTCCTCTTGAGAGGTCAGAAAAAGTCTTTGCAAACGAAGACTTCATTAAGCCGTTCGGCGCGTATATAGCATAAGATCTACTATGTGCTTCGCACTTTGAGGTAAAGTCGAATTCGGCATCTAGGGACTCTATGCCATAGCAGTTTCTGAGTCGCAATTTGAGTTGATTCATCTGCTTTGGGTGCGGTGAAGGAGGTTGTAATCTGCCAAGAGCGCTGGTGCAGAGATAAACAGCCCCATCAGGTAACGCAAGCCTATACAATTCTACGTTCTTAGGAGGCAGTCCCTTCCATCCGGCGCGAAAAAGCCCCTCGCTGTTGCCAGTCGAGGGGCCGTGATGGATGCGCTCACCAAGCGCGGCTTGGTGAAACCGCGTCTCTAGAAGCGGTTTCAAAACTCGCAAAATAAGCTTGTACTCTGCGGTAGATCGCTAAACTGAGTGAGGCGTGAGCCATTTGCATCGCTTTATCACTGA
>WOUP01000006.1 GCA_009772895.1 Puniceicoccaceae bacterium 5H
CCAGCGTGAGCCCCTCTTCCGCCCCCGCCTGATTGTCGGGGCTGCGCAGTTCCATCACGGCGCCCCCGGCGATCTGGTCGTCGACTGGCAAGTGCACGACGTAGTCCTCGGCGTCTGCTCCCGTGCGACCGTTGAGCAAAGTAAAGTAGAGGTAGCCCTCCTTCGCATCACGAGTGCAGTAGGCCTGGAACGCCGGCGGCGCATCTGCCACCTCCAACGGGATCAGCTCGTTCCCCTGCGCCGCGAGCTGAAAGGCCCGGATCCCATAGCCGAGCGGCAACACCTGTACCCCGTCGTCGACCGCCGTCAGGGCGGTATAGACGTTTTTGCGTACCACTTCATCCCCGGGGAAGACCTTTTGCCCGCAGTGGAAGTTGATGCCCTTCGCATCGTGGCCGGCCCACCAATAGAGGTAATCGAGCCCCCAGAGCGTGGCGGCAAAGGTATCGCTGGCCCCGTGCACACCGCCACTGCTGAAGCTGTTGGTCTCCTCCAGGCGGAAGCCGGGACCGTATTCCAGCACCGCGGGCACAAACGCTTGATAAAGGTCCTCGTAGCGGTCGTGCCAACTCAGCGAAATCATGTTGGCTCGCGCCTCCAGTGGCCGGTCGTTGAATTTGCCCGAACCGCCGCCCGCATAGTAGTGTTGCGCCAGCATTTGCAGGCGACCGGTTTCCGCCTCGTCCTCCGCCATCAACGCCGGCCAGTGCGGGTGCCCGTCCGTCGTGGCGGGCGCACAAAACTTCGCCTCGGGCACAAAGGCCTGTGCGTTGATGACCTGCACGAACTGCTGCCACTTCTGGTAATAGGTGTCGTATTCGCGGGATTTGTCCGGCTCGTTGCCCACGATGTAGCAATCGACCAGATCGCGGTAGTGCGCGTCGATGTAGCGCACGATCCGGGCGGCTTCAGCCGGCTCGTTCCCGTCCATGCGCACGGTGTAGATCACCTGGATGCCCGCCGCCCGCGCAAAGCCAAACAGCGCATCGATGTCGGCTTCATCCGGGATCGGCACACTGGCCCGCTCCGCCGTGTTACCGCCCACCCGCAGGCTCTTGATGCCCAGCTGGCGAAAGGCCGCCACCAGCGCCTGATGCTGCGGACTGAAGTAATGGTTGCCCTCCGCATCGGGCAGCAGCACCCGCGTTTCGAAGCTGAGCCCGCAGAAGTCCGCTGGGATTTCGCGAATGGGTTGAGCGTAGTCCGCCATCAGGGAAACGCCCTGAGCAGCGTGCAGTCGCGTAATAGAGGTCAGCGAGGCGCCCAACAGCAGCGCACTCAGGAGAGGGGTCTTGATCATATCCGGAATGGGGTAAGGAGTCTGCTTGGCGGCCAAGGGCGAGCCCCGGCCGCCCTTCTCTATCATCCTTGCCCCGCCTCTTCTAGTTAAAAGTAATAATTACAACCCGTAAAAGCTCTTTGCACGAAATGCACCCTGCCGTTAGAGAAGCAGCGACCTTTTCATGAGACCCATCTTTTTCGCAAAGTTCGTGGCGGGTTCCTGCGCAATTCAGCGCATATAGGGGTGAAGTCAATATCCCCGCCCGGCAGGCGCACCCATGTGGCTCCATGTCGGGATAGCCTTCAAGCAAAGCTCACTAACACCCCCTGCTTATGACCCCACACCTACAAAGCCTGACTCCGGGTTTTCTGGCTCCGAAAAGCAAGCTTGCACGCTTTTCCTTTGCCATGCTGCTGGTCCTGTCCTCCGGCGCCAACGTCGCCATGGCCCAGGCCACGACGGATGACGACGAAGATACCAGCAACCAGGCCTCGACCGTCCCCGCCGAAGAACAGGTTTTTGAACTGGATGAATACGTCGTCCAAGGCATCCGCGAGAGTATGGTCAAGGCCGTCGAAATCAAGCGCGGCACCTACCAGATGGTCGACGCCATCGTAGCGGAAGACCTCGGCAAGTTCCCCGACAACAACCTGGTTGAAGCCCTGCAACGCGTTTCCGGCGTCCAGGTGACCGACCGCGGCGCTGGTGAGGTCTCGACGGTTTCCATTCGCGGTCTCAACGACGTCACCACCACGATCAACGGCCGCAATATCTTTACCGCCTCCGGTCGCTCCGTCGCGCTGGCCGACATCCCGGCCAGCCTGCTCAACCGCGTGGACGTCTTCAAGACGCGCTCGGCCGAGCAGATCGAGACCGGAATCGCGGGGGTGATCGACATCCGCACGCAACGCCCCTTCAACTTCGACGGCAGCCAGGTCTCCGTTTCGGCCCGCGGCATCTATCAGGAGCAATCCGACGAGATCGACCCCAACATCAGCGCTCTATTCAGCAACGTGTGGGAAACCAAGGCAGGCAAATTCGGCGCGTTGGTCAATATCTCCTACGCCGAGACCCACTATCGCGACCAGAGTGTGACGCCGGGTGCCCTGGTGCCCTTTCTCACCGCGGATGCGCCGGACGGCTGGGTGCCCTACGAGCGTATCTTCCTCAGCGACGACCGCGTCGAGGAAGACCCGATCTGGCAGGCCGGTCTCGAAGCAGGGCTCCCCTTCGATGAAGGCTCCACCCTCACCATGAATGGCGAGCCGGTGGAATACCTGCTCTCCCGCGACGCCATTTTTGCCAGCGACTTTACCGGCAAGCGTGAACGCCCCGCCGCCAACATCTCGCTGCAGTGGGCGCCCAACGACTGGTCCGAATACGTGGTGGAAGCCTTCTACAATGGCTACCGCAACGAGTCCTACAACTCCCTGCTCTTCTCCTTCGCCGACTGGTGGGGCGATCTGGGCGACGACCCGACCGTCGTCACCTACCCCGGCACCAATGTGGTGAAAGAGCGCGTGGTCGGCTCTCCCTACGGCTTTACCAGCGGCGACCTGACCACCGGCGAGACCGACAGCTATCTCTATGCGATCGGCGGCAAATGGGAGCTGGGCGAAAACCTGCAGCTCGAGTCCGAGTTCACTTACCAGACGAGCGAATACAACACCGACTTCTTCGCCATGCGCTTCGAGAAGGTGTACGAATCGCTCATCGTGGACTTCAATGCGGATGACGGTCTGCCAGCCTACCGCTTCGGCGACAATCCGGACACGCCCGATGTCGACGAAAGCGATCAGACCGATCCCGGCCAGTGGACCATTGCCCAGCTTTACGACAACGCCAACCAATCCAAGGGCGATGCCTGGACCTATACCCTCGATGGCGATTACCAGCTGGACTGGAACATCTTCCAGACGCTCAGCTTTGGCGTGCGCTACGACGATCGCAATGCTTCGGAGTCTGAGCGGACCCAGGACGCCGGCGTGCTCGGTCAAAACCTGGCTGACCACCCCGAACTGTTCCTGACCAACGAAGACTTCTTCGATGGCGAGGCGGATGTGCCCGACTCCTGGGCTTCGGCCGATGGCTATTACATCCGCGGCCACGCCGCCGAAATCCGCGATCTCTACAACAACACGATCGACGCCGGCCTGGCGACGGGCGACGACCTGCAACTGGTCGAAAACTTCAACGTGCAGGAGGCCACCACCTCGGCTTACGTGCAGATGGACTACGCCACCTCCGTCTCCGGGCACACCATCGACGGCCAGTTCGGCGTGCGCTACGTCTCGGTCGATACCGAGATGGAATTCGGGGACTCCGGCGCCGATACCAGCACCTCCAAGCCGCTGCCGAGCGCCATGATCCGTTTTGGCATCACCGATAACCTGCGCCTGCGCGTAAGCTACGGTGAGACCCTGCGCCGGCCCGCCTTCTCGCAGCTGAACCCGAACATCACCTACGTCGAAGACGTCACCAACATCGGCTACGGCACCGCGACCGGCGGCAACCCGGACCTCGATCCGGTCGAATCGAAGAACTACGACATCTCGCTCGAATACTACTTCGGCAACGCCAACGCCGTCTATGCCACCGCGTTCCGCCGCGACATCGACGGGTTGATCACCGACTTCCGCCGCCGCGTGACCTACGAGGATTACGACTACATCCTCACCCAGCCGGACAACGCCTCGAACGGCAAGCTGGAGGGCTTCGAATTCGGCCTGATCTACTTCCCGGAAAACCTGCCCTGGCTGCTCGACGGCTTCGGTGTGCAGGCGAGTTACACCATCCTCGACTCTTCGCAGGACATCCCGATCACCAACGATGCGGGTGAAGTCACCGGCACCGATACGACCCCGATGTTCGGCGTTTCCGATACGTCTTACAGTATCGCCCTCGCCTACGAACGGGAGAAGTTCAGCGGCCGCCTCGCCTACGTCTGGCGCGACGACTTCCTGAACAACTACGAAGCCGCCCAGTTCGCCAATCCGCTCGGCGTCTACCGCAAGGCGGAGAAGAGCCTCGACCTGCAGCTGACCTACAACGTCACCGACAGTTGGTCGATCACCTTCGACGCCACCAACCTGACGAACGAAATCTTCCAGAGCTACTACGAGTATCCCGAATACTTCAACTTCGGTAACTCGCTCTACAGTCGCACGTTCGCCCTCGGCACGCGTTTCTCTTTCTAGCCCCACGGCTGGGAAACCGCACAATAAAAAGGCAACCCTGGGGGAGGGTTGCCTTTTTTGCGTCCCCGTCTGCCTGTAGCGACCGTTTCTGAAGGTTCCCGATTCAAGCCTGACCTATTTTGGTCACAGATTGCTAATCGTGATTTTTAGTCTCACTACAAACAATGGGGCGACCCGTTTGCGCCTTGCAGGCGCGGCCCGCTGCCTCATGGCTCATCCACTAGATTATGTCAGAAAAACTCATCACCTCGCTCAATGGAATGCTGGCCGACATGCACGTCATGATCGCCAAGCTCCATAACTACCACTGGAATGTCTGCGGCTTGCAGTTTTATTCCATCCACGCGGTCACCGAAGGCTACTACAACTACTTCTTCGAGACCTTCGACGACGTCGCCGAGCGCATCCTGCAGCTGGGCGCCAAGCCGCTGGCCACCGTGCGCGGCTATCTGGAAAACGCCAAACTGGCCGAAGAGACAGGCGACAGCTTTGAGCCCGCCTACGTGCTCAACAGCATCAGCGCCGACTTCAAAACCTTTCTCGAGCAGGCCAAGGCCGCCAATGCCCTGGCCGAAGAAAGCGGCGACGTCGCGACCCAGGACCTGCTCTCCGGCTTTATCGCGAAACTGGAAAAAGAGCTCTGGCTCATCCGTTCCACGCTCGCTTAAACAAGCCGACCCAACCTTTGCCGCGCCCGGTTTCTCGACTGGAAATCGGGCGTTTTTTGTCTCGAAAACCGCGCCCCAGGCCAAATTGTCTTATTTTTTAGACACTTTCACTGACGCATGAACTTTCACACCCGTAAATGGATCAAGCCGGAGGACCTCAATCCCAACGGCACACTTTTTGGAGGCAGCCTGCTGGCGTGGGTCGATGAAGCGGCGGCCATATACGCCATCATTCAACTCGAAAACCATCGGGTGGTGACGAAGTATATTTCCGAAATCAACTTCATGGCTTCGGCCCGCCAGGGTGAGATTGTGGAGCTGGGGATGGAGCCCACCCACTGGGGCAAGACTTCACTGACGCTGCGCTGCGAGGTGCGCAACAAACTCACCCGCGAAACGATCGTGAAGATTGACCGCATCATCTTTGTCAGCCTCGACGAGCACGGCCAGCCAGCGCCTCACGGCAAGACCCGCATCGAGTACGTCGCCGACCGCCTGGGCCAACCCCGCGCCCCCCACGAACAAGAGCCGCAGGCGTAGGAGGAAAAAGGCTCCTCCACACGCCGTCCTAGTTGTCGATCTGCACCTGGTAGGTCACTTCACCTTGGGCGCCGGGGTCGAGAGTGCCGGTGAAGGTCCAGATGATGGAACCGGCTTCGCCCGGCGTGGGTTCGGTGATCGAAACGCCCGTCAGGGCATCCGGCAGCGGCGTGGTCGCAGCGGCGCTGACAAAGGTCGTGTAGGCCGGCGTGCGGTCGAATACCACGATTTCGTTGAGCGGATCCTCGCCCTTGTTCTCGAAGGTGATCGTGTAGGTGATGACGGCGCCCGGCGATGCCGAAGACGTGTCCACCGCCTTGACCAGTTCCAGTCCCGCCGTGGTACCGGGGCCGATGCGCGTCAGGTCCTGCCGCGTCAGCACGTTGCCCGGCAGCGACGGGCTCGCGTCGGTGTAGGTAAAGGTCGCGGTGAGCGTAATCTGATTGGTCGAGCCGTAGGGCGCACCACTGGGCGAAGCATCTTTCACGATCAGGCAAATCACGTCGCCCGCGTTGACCGAGATGGGCGTGCCCGGCAGGCTGATCTGCGGCTCACCCGCATCCAGCACGCCGTTGCAGTTGGTGTCGCGGAAGAGCGTCTGGCCCCAGCCCGGGTAATTCGGGTTGAGCGCGTTGCCAAGACTGAAGACCACTTCGCCTCCGGTGCCGGCCATGAAGGTGTGGCTGTAAAAGGCCACGTTGCCGGGCAGGATCGTCTGCTCGCCGTCGGTCAGCAACGCGTTGGGCGGCACGTCGAAGAACAACACCCCACTGCGGCTCTCGCTCTGGGCGTAGGTGAAAGTCACCGCGTCGGCCGAGCGATCGTAGCTGCCGCCCGTATCGCCGGCGTCGCCGCCAGTAGAAACATACTCCGAGAGGTTGTACTGCTCGATGCACAGCGTCGCGCCATTGGCCACCGAAGGCGGCACGACCAACTCAAAGCTACCGTCGCCATGCGTCAGCGCCTCGTTATAGACCGTGCTGCCGCAATCGGTCAGGCGCACGACGACGTTGCCGAGGCCGACCTCTCCGCCGTTGAGCGAGCCGTCGTTGGCGGTGCCCCCACCCTCGCCGTCATCACGGATGACGCGCCCGCTGATGACGGTGCCCCGGCGCAAGCCGAGTGGCACGTCGTAGAGGCTGTCGTTGGCCACGGTGAGCGGCAGGCGTCCGTCAGACGGCAAGGCCTCGTAGAAAATGAACCCACTGGGCGCCACCGCGGTCGTTTTGGACGCACTGTCCGTAATGACCAGTTCGTAGTTGCCGGAAGGCACGCGATCGAACCGGAAGTCGCCAGCCCCCGGATCCACCCGGTAGGAATCGATCACCGAGCCGCCCTGCACGAGGTTGACGTAGACAGTCGAGCCAGTGGCCCACGTCTCGCCGTAGCTGCGACCGCGGTTACCGTTCACGTCCTCGAAAACGAAGCCCTGGACGGTGATGGCGATGTCGACCGGCTCCGTCGCAGGCACGACGTTGTCGTATTTGCGGCGGCCGTCGGTGCTGGTGCTGGGCTGTGAATAGTGCTCCGTCACGTCGACGGAATTGTGAATCGTCTGATTGCCCTGCACGGCCGGATCGACCGTAAAATCATAGCTCACCACCAGGCTGTCGCCCGGGTCGAAGCGCTGGGCATCCGTCAGCGTAAGCGTCAACTCGCCGGTGGCAGCCGAATAGGTGTAGGCCAAGTCGCCGAGGATGTCGTTACCGGCGAGGGTCGCCGTCTGCAGCGTGGGCGTGGTCTGGCGCAGGCCGACCGGCAGCGTATCGACGATCACGGCATCGTAGGCCGGAGCCGTGCCCTGATTGGTGATGGTAAACTCGAAGCGGCCCGATTCCTCCGGCACCAGATCGTTGCCGCTCGACGGCAGCAGCAACTGCTTGTCGGCGATCAATTCCGGTTGGCGCAAGATAACCGTATCCGAGGTCGCCGCCGTCTCGTGCAAGTCATCGCTGGGATCGTAGCCCGCGAGGTGGAAGGCCGCGCGCGCGCTGTTGACCAGGTTGGTATTGCGGTCCGCGCTCGTCCCGGCCAGGCCGTCTGGAGCGTCCAGATCCACATCGTCGACGATCCGAACCCGGTAGACAAGCGTCAGCATGTCATTGTCGGTCTGCGCATCGCCCTCGTTGACGACCGTGCCGAGCTGGAAGGCAATCGTGCCGGTATCCCCGGCTTCGGGCGCAGTGGTGCCGGCGACCGGAGCGGTGTAGGTGATGCCGTCATTATCGCTGGCGGGCGTGATGGCGTCGAAGCCGACAAATTCCATGCCCGCCGGCAGGTCGTCGCGGATCTCGAAATCATCCTGCGTGCCCTCCATCAGCGTAACTTCGAGCGTATAGGTCACCACGTCGCCCACGCGGAAGCCGCTGGCGGGGGACGAAAGCGGCAACGTATCGCCGCTGGCTGTCTTGCTGGAGACTACGCTGGACTTGGCCGAGACCACGTTGGCCGAAGCCGTGGCGCGGTTGTCGTTCGCCCCGCTGGCATCGCCGGTTCGCTCGCCATTGCTCGAGCCGGCGGTGTCCATGGTTACATCTCCCAGATCCGGGCCCGGATCGCCGTCGAGCGAGGTCCAAGTCACGAGCACATCGTTGTCCAGATCCTGTTCGGGCTGCACGGCGTCATCCACCGTCGCGCGGTAGGTAAAGACCAGGCGTCCGCCGGTGGCGAGGTCGAGGTTCACGGGCGAAGACTGCGTCCGCCCCCAGGTCAGCACGCCCGCATTGTCGTCGGGTTCCGCCAGGGTGCCGGTCAGGTTCTGCGTTTCGCCCGACCCGCTCAACAGGGTGGTGCTGCCAGGCTCGTAGGTCAGGCCATCCGGCAGAGTATCCTGGAGATCGAGTTCGTAGGCCGCCGCTCCTCCGCCGGCGTTTTCCACCGTCACGGTAAAGGTCAAGGTGTCACCCGCATCCACGGGGTCCGTCGTATCGACCTGCTTCGTCACCGTCATCTGCGCCTCATGCAGCGTCAACTCTACGTCGGCGATCTCCATCGGCGTACCGCTCAAGGAGTAGCTGGCCTTGTTGGTAAGCGTCGATGCGTGCTGATTGCTGGCGATATTGCGCACCTGGGCCGTATAGCGCAGCGTGATCGTGCGGTTGACCTGCGGATCGCCTGAGCCGGAAACGACCGTCGTGTTGCCGAAGTCCCATTCGAGATCGAGCGGACTGCCGTGCGTCGGCAGCGAAACCGTGGGCGTGGTCGTGCTCCCGGTCGTGACGCCCGAGCCGATGATCGGCGCGTCGATCGCGACCAGCTCGAGGCCCACCGGCAGGCTGTCGTTGACGACGAGGCTCGGGGCGGTGCCCTGCGGCAGCACGAGGCTCACCTCAAACTCCACCTGCTCGCCGATCAGCACGGTGCGGGAATCGTCGTTACCGACCGAAGTCGTGGAGACGATCTTCGCCTGGTCGATCGAGTTGATCGTAATGGTCACCCCCGGGCTATCGGAGGCGGTCAGCTCGGCGGCGCCGTCGCTATCGCCCGTGCTGCCGGTGCGCGCGCTCTGGCTGCCGCTGGTGCCCGGCAAGGTGTCGGCAGAGACCGTTACGGGATCCGTCAGCTGCTGACTCGGGTTCACACTGAGGGCGGCCTGCGCGCGGTAGAGGATCGTGATGCTCTCGCCCGGAGCCAGCTCCGTCAGATCACGGCCGGGATCGGAAAGGTTCAGGTTCGTCGCGTTGATCGTCAACGAGCCGCCGGAGCCTGCCACAATACCGCCCGTCATGGCCACATCGACCGCGCCGTCACCCGTGGTATCCGCACCAGGCGCAAAGGCCGGGCTGGAAGAGCCGTCGAGCAAATCGAAGCGCCCGGGGATCGTGTCCGTAAAGGCGATGTCGTAGAGCGGCACCGTGACCGCCGTGGCGTCAGTATTCGTAATGACGGTGCGGAATTCGAAGACGTCGGTGGCCTCACCCTCGGCCGTGTTGCCGAAACTGCCGCCCGCAGTGATGTTGCGCACCTGCTTGTCGACGCTCATGGTCGGGCGCTGCACGCGCAGGCTGGCGGAGCTGTGCAGCTCGGCATAGCCGATGCCGCCGGAGAACGCGTCAACCGTCTCGCTCGAACGGAAGACCTGGCCGAGGTAGCTCAACGACACGCCCACATGGTTGTAGAGCGTCTTGTTGTCGCTGTTGACCGCACTCAATCCGGTATCGTTGAGCGTGCGGGTCACGATGCGGGCGGTGAACTCGTTGTTGCCGCTGCCGATCGGGCCTGTGATGGTCCCAAGGTTGAAGTCGATGACCCCGTTCTGGACCGGGTCGGTGGAATCGAGCCCCGTCGGCGTGGTCGTGACGGAGGTCGGCGTCAGCTCCGAAGAGCTGGTGTCGATGCTGACCAGGCCGAGCCCCTTGTCCGCCGCCGCGCTGTCACCAAGCGTATCGCGCACGACGAGGTTGGAAATGTCCGCCCCGGTCTCCGCGCCGAAGAAGCCGACCGCGAGATCGAACGCCGCTTCTTCACCGATCAACGTGTCGCCGTCGACCGTGGAGTCGCCCTCGGTAGTGGAGCCGGTGACGTAGGTCTTGGCCACCGTCACCCCCAGGCAGCGGAAGCCCCGGCTGTCTTGCGAGATGTAGCGACCGGTCGTGGTGCCGTCGGTGGCGTGTTGCGGGCTGTCCACCTCGGCTTGCACGCTCAATGAATCGCCCGGCGCACCGGTCGGCGTCGCGATGATGCGGAGATGGACCTCGTCGTAGCTGGAGCCCGAGCGACGCAACTCCCCGACCTGGGCTGCGGTGAAGGTAAAGGTGTTGCCGCTGGCGCTGCCACTACCGCCCGAGCCGCGCGGGGTCGAAACAATCGCGGCCGAAGCGCTGGCCCAGCCGGCGCCCAGGGTGATCGTGACGCTGTTATCGGTCGCACTGGAGCCCGATTCGCCTTCGTTCCGGATGTAGACATCGAAGGTTTCCTGCTGCCCCGCAAAAACGATGCGGTTGAGCACCGTGCTGGAGGGGCTGCCGCCGTTGGCCGCAAACTTGATGTCGAGATCCGGCTGACGCGGGTCGATGTTGAGCGTGATGGTGCGGTTCAGGTCGGCCCCGCAAGCGCTCTTGAAGTCGGCGCTGATGTTGCGGTTGTTGCCACCGAGGCTGATGGAAGGATCCAGACCGTTGCCCGTCTCTTCCTCGTCCGCCAGATTCGGGAAAGTCGAGGCGCGCGTGGTGTCGTCGATCGTGCTGATGACGTAGAACTCCATCGTAAAGCTCTCGCCGTGCTCCATCGTCCCGGTGAACTCAAACTTCGGGTCGCTGGTCGAAACGCTGTCCCAGGCGACGGTCGTCAAAGAGCTGCTGTTGCTCACGAAAACAGGCGCGGTCGTGGTATCGAGCACCGTATTGACCGGCAGGTCCGGCGTCACGCTGACCGTATTGGCGACGGCCCCCGAGTTGGTCATGGTCACGCGAATGCGCGCACGACTGTTCGAGCCGCGGCTGGGGCTGCTCGTCAGGCTGTTGTCGAAACTGGCCGTCATGGTGCCGCCGTTGTCGACGAAGTTCGGCAGCATGATGATCTGCGCCGTATCGTCGTTGTCGCTGGGCTGCGAAACCAGGTTCGGGGAGTTCGCGCTGGGCGTATCGCAACCCCAGGTGACTTCGGCCGTCGAGAGCTTGTCTGCGCAATCGCTGCCCAGGGTCTCGAGCACCGTCACTTCGATGGAGCTGCCCGGCAGGACGGTATCGGCGGCAAACCAGCCACCGGAATATGTGGCGCCCGGCGAAGTCACATCACCCGAAAGCACCGCGCTGCCGTTGCTGCCGGAGAGGGGGATGCGCACCCGCACGTTTTCCGCCGCGGCGACCCCGTCGTTGGAGATCACGAAGCGCCACGCGACGACATCGCCCGGCACGCCATATTCCACCTCGCCGTAGCCGTCGTTGACCTCGGTATTCTCGATCGTCAGCGAAGTGCTGATGTCGGGCTTTTCCGTCGGGATCACAAACGGGATGCCGGGAGACGGCACGTTGCTGCCGCAAAACAGCTCCGCGCTACCCTCCGCCGTCAGGCTCGGGCCCGGGTTGTTGCCGGCGAACACGTTCGGATCGCTCGCTTCGATCAGGAACCGGATCGTGAGGGAGTTGACGGTGCTGCCATCGTCGTCATGCACCGCCACGAGGTGATCCAGCTCCGGAATGAGGCTCGAATCGAAACGGTAGGGATTGCTGGAGCTGCCCGTGCCGGTCGGCAGACCGCCGACCGTCGTAAAGCTGCCGGGGTTGTTGTCCGTCGCATAGCTCACGGAACCCGGGATGATGCTCAAACCGGTGATGGAGGCGTCCATCTCTTCCAGCGCTACCACATTGTAGATCGCGCCGCTGCCGGAATTGCGCACGAGGATCTCGACCTCGCCGTTACTGCAAAGACGGGCCACGCTGTTGGTCGTATTATGCACCACCTGCAGATCGCCGGAGCCGAGGCGGAAGTTCGGGGCCAGCTTGTTGATCGTCTGTGCCGCCGTGCCGCAGCCCCAGGTCACCGTGACCGTATTCTGATCGTCGGGGATCGCACAGCTCGAGCCGGGCACGAGATCGGCGACCACGGTGAGGGTTTCGGCATCGCCGCCCGCGACGTCACCCAGGTCGAAGGTAATCGTCTGGCCGCTGGTCGAACTGCCGGAGACGGTAAAGCCGACGCTGTTGGCTGCGGCGGTCGCCGATGAGTCGATCTGGAAATAGGGCGGCAGCTGGTTGACGGCCTGGGCGTCGTAGGCCGTGCCCGGCTGCAGGTTTTGCACGATGATCGACCACTGCGCGCGTGTGTCGGAAAGCTGGATGCGAGGATTGGGCGTGACGGTGGCGGCCAGTTCGGCCGTAAAGACGAAACCGGGGCTGCCCGCCGCCGTCGTGGAGAAGTCGCGACTCGTGGTCGGGTAAGTCTGCTCGTCATCGTAGGCGACGCGAGCGGACAGGCTGGACGTGTCCGTGCCCGAGCTGGCGGAACGGAGCATCCGCACCGTGATGGTGCCGCTGCCGGACAACTCGGTGCCCGTGTAGCGGAAGGTCGGGTTGCTGCCGCCGTTTTCGCTATAGACGATGTTGCCGGAGTCGAAAGCGCCGCCGTAGACCGGCGTTTGCCCCGTGATGTAGGTGTAGTCGGGGTTGCTGGTCAGCAGCGTGGTGAGGACGCGAGAGATCTCCTGGTTGTTGGCATTGCCCACCGTGATGACCGCATCGAACTCCTCGCAGACTTCCAGCTGGTTCGGCAGGTTGACGGACAGGCTCGCCGCCGCCCGTTGCACGCTGTAGCTGTCGACCTGGGTAAAGATCGAGTCGCCCATGCTCGCACAAGCCCCCACCCCGGTCGTCGGCGCCTGCAGGCGCAACACCACCAGATTGGTATAGCCGGCGGAGCTGCCGCTGCCGAGGGAGGCGTCGGGCACCGTCGTCTCGTAGTCGAACGTCACCATGGCGTCGCCGACCGCGTTGCGGCCGATATAGCTGTCGCCCGCGAGAAAATCCAGGTTGATGCGCAGTTCGCCCGTCGATTGCGCGAGCGTCGCCGCATCCGTCGGCACCGGCACCGGACCGGAAGTGGTCGTGCCGTCCGAGAAGGTCACCATCAGCGAGCCCGGGACGAGGGTCTGGTTGGCGTCGCCACCGAAGTCGTCCGTATAGGTACTGCCGATCCACTCGCCCGGGTAGCTCGCATCGAAGCTGTAGATGGCGGTGTGCGGGATGAATTCGCCCTCCCCGCTATCCCGGGTGTCGTCCGCCGAGGCGGCGCCCGTCTCGAAGACATTGCCCGTGATGTTGTAATACTGCTGGATCTGTGCGCCCGGGTTGTTCGTGATCGTAAACGAATCGGAAGCGCTGTCGGAGATCGTACAGGGCGCGCCACTGGCAGAATTCACCGTATCCACTTCGATTGTGGCGACGATACCGGCATGGGTGCCGCCCAGACAGGGATCCGAGTCGACCTGATAGGCGAGCGTCGCCGTCGGGTTGCTGCTCAGGCTCGAGCGCGGGAAGCTCCAGGTGTAGGTGCCGTCCCCGTTGTCCGCGACCGAGCCCGCCGACAGGCCGGGAGCCGACGTGATGCTCACGTAGCCGTTGACCTCGATATCGACCGTGACCGGGTCGCTCGCGATACTGCTGAGCTCCGTGCCGCTGGCGACGACGGTAAAGGTGCCCGTCTCGTTGTTGCTCAGGCGCGATTCGCCCCCGTCGGAGGCGCTTACGCTCACCGAAGGATTGTTCGCCGGCGCGCTGATGCTGCTGATGTCGAACGGCACCGCATAGGGGTCGCCGCACTCGTTGTCGTAAAAGGCCTGCCAGACGATCGTGCCGCCACCGGTGCCCGCACACACATCCGATGAGACCACGTCGAAGGTCAGCGTCGCCGTGGTGGCTGCGTCGATATTGCCGCCATTGGCCGTGTAGGTAAACTGGCCGTTGCTGGCATTGTAGGAGAACCCGCCCCCCACATTCGAGACCACCACCCCGAGGTTGTTCAGGTTGGAATCCAGCACGAATCCCACCGCCGGGCCCGTGCCCGCCACATTACTGATGGGTATGGAGACGCTGGTGGGCGTGAGAAAATCGAGGGAAATCGCGTTCGTGGTGAGGTCCACGATCGGCAAGTCGAAGTCGAGCACTACCGAGCCTTCGCGGCTGGCCGCGGTGAGGCCCGTGCGGTCGGTGGTGGAAGCCGTGTTGCCGAGGTTGTCGCAACCGACGACGACCGCCGTGACTTCGAGCGTAAAGTCTTCGCCCGGCGCCAGGTAAGGCAGCGTGTAGAGGCCGGTGGGGCTTTGGGTCGCCGTGGTGGCGGGCGACGTCTGGCTGATCGAGACCGTGCCGAACGAGCTGTTGCCCAGCAGGTCGCGCTCGTCGATCTCCACATCAAAGAGGCCGCCGTAACCGGAATTGGTCACCGTGACGGTCCAGGTGGCGGTTTCCCCCACCCCGACGGTCTGACTGGCGGGAAACTTCTCCAGGACCGAAGCACCGGCGAACACCAGAGCGTTCTGCGCGGTCGAGCCCGTCGTGGTCGAGGTCGGCGTCTCGGCATCGCCATAGCTCCACTGATAGCCGAGGGAATAGGTGCCGGCGGCGACCGAAGCCTCGGCCCGCAGCCCGTAGTCGATCGTAATGCTGCTGCCGTTGGCGAGATCGTATTCGCCGCTATCGAGGGAGATCGTGAGCGTCGTACCGCTTTGCGAAGCGCTGACTGAAGCACCGGACGCGCTGGCCGTGCCCGGCACGTAGGTAAAGCCGGCGGGCAGCGTGACCGTCACCCCCAGATCGTAGGCCGTCGCGCCGCTGTTGCTCAGCGTGAGCGAAAAGGTATCGCCGGTGCTGTTACGCACGTCGCTGCTGCCGTTCCAGACGCCGGCGCGGTCCATGTAGGGCGTCGAAGCCGTCGGGGTGTCGCGGCTCGAGTCGGCGGGCGTGAAGTCGACCGAAGAGTCGATGGTAGCAGCCTGCGCGGCAGCGAGCAGGAGCAACTGGGAGAAAAGGCAAATCCAGCGCATCATGGCAGTGGTTCTTCCTTTCGGCCGAAACGCAGGTTGTCTTCGTCAAACTTCATACTGAAGGAGATAAAGAGGCCCTTTTGGGTCTCGCCGGAGGTATCGAAATCGCGGTCGACATACCCCCAGAAGTTGTAGCCCACACCGAAACGCATCTGGCGCTTCCACCAGAAGCCGATCTCCGGCCCGAGCCCGTAGTTGAATTCATCCTGATCGCCCGTCCACATCAGCGCGTAGTTGAGGCCCACGTCCCAGCGGTCCTCGAACTTGCGCAGGATACGCCCGTTGTCCTGATAGGCGGAAAAGTCGTCGGAGAAGGGATCCAGCTCTTCGTGCACCCACTTCGCGGCGAGGCGGTTCGTCCATATCCAATCTTCATTGGGTTGGTAATTCAGGTTGGTCGAAAGCAGGTGCACCTGGCGCTTCGTGCCCAGATCGTCATACATCGTGACGCCAGACTCGGTGCGGTATTCGTAGAGAAACAGCGCGTTCCAGACATCCTGATCCACCTGACGCCAGGCGAAACCCACCTGAAAGCGATTTTGCCGCAGATCCTGGGAATCCTCGCGCTTGTTGTCCTGGTAATTGAAGAGCGTGCGCCCGAGGAAGGTCCAGTCCTGGTCCAGCTTGCGGGCGTAGCCCAGCGTGTGCAGGTAGGTATCCTGATCGGTCGCCATGCGGACTTCGCCGCGCGCGGTCGCCTTCCAGTTGTCGGCCCCCGTGACCTCGATCGCTTCGGTTACGGCGGTAGATTCGGTCGTCTGCGTGCCGGTGAAAGGCGTGATGCGCTCGAAGGTCGTTTGCAGCTTCACGCCGCGGTCCACCTGCCACTCATTGCGCAGGCCCACAGAGGCCTCCGACTGGCGACCGTCGAGGGCGTCGCGCACCCGGTATTCATTGTAGCTACGCGTGTTTTGCAGCACCTCCGACTCGACGCCGAAGAGCGTGCGGTAATTTTGCTGCGACTCCGTCAGCTCGAACTCGCCGCCCAGCGAGTTGATGAACTCGTGGATGGCATAGACGCGCGAGCGGCTGGATACCTGGTAATCCGCCCCCAGGGCCACGCGGCGCTGATCCGTCTTCACCACGTCCTGTTCCACCTCGGCGGAGACGCGGGCATCCGGCAGATAAGGCATCCGGGTGGTGGCCTTGGTGCGCACGCTGCGGACTTCGTTGGGCGTAAAGTTGTTTGCGAGCGGGTTGGCTGCCGTCTCGGTCTCGTTGGAAACGCGCCCGCCCACTTCAACCTCCACGTCGTTGTCGAAACGGTGGATCAAATCGACCCGCACGCCCTTGCGGTTGCCGTCCGTGACCGCATCCTCGGTATAGACCGCCTGTGTGTGCAGGTCCGTCTGCGGCGAGAGGCGATGGGTGATCTCGGCCCCGCCCTCGATGCGGCCGGAGGTCAGCGTGGCGCTCGGATTCTCGAAGGTCTCTTCGGTCTGGCCGTAGAAAATGCGACTTTCTGTATTGCCGCCCTGCGAAAGCAATTCCACGCGACCGGCCATGCCCTGCCCCTTGTCCATGCTGTCGCTCTGGGCGACTTCGCCGACGACATAGGTCTGCTCGGTCAGCTTGACCGTGACGTTGCCGCTGGTCAACTCGTAGGCGTCTTCAGGGTTTTCGTCGCGCACGTAGGAGCCGCCGACTTCGAGGCGATCCGTCAGCTTGTATTGCGCATCGCCGCCGTAGGTCCAGAAGGCCGGCCCGCCCTGATCCACTTCGTAGGTGATGCGGATGTACTGCGGGTTGAGGTTGGTATCCAGCGTCGGCACGGGGCGGCGGAAGAGCACACGCCCGGTAAAAGGCTCAAACTCGTAGTCCTCGTAGCGATTCATCATCTCGCGCTCGAGGATGACGGACGGCTGGTTGCGGTCGCGCGTGATGATCTCGATCTGCTCCGAATTGAGCAAGCCGTTGCGCGCGCTGAAATTATAGGGGCCGGAAGTGCCGTTGGCCGGGATCTCGACCACCACCTGCCGCGAGGTGCCGCGACTGACGAAGGCGTTCGCCGCCGTGCGGGCGTTTTCGTAGTGGGCCTGAAAGCCGTTGAGGCTGCGGTTGTAATTGCCGAAGTCGCGCGCCTCATTGGTCGTCCGCGTCAGGAAGTCGCCCCACAGCAGGTAGGTGCGCTTGTGGTCGAGGCGCACATACAGGTTGCCGGAAGACTGCGCATCGTAACCGCGCACGGACGAGTCGCCGTAGACGGGGTAATACTTGTCCGGCTCGATGTCGCGGAAGAGCTCGGCGTCGTCGCGCTTGTCGGAGTCGTAAGCCGCCGTCAGCAACCACTCGCCTTTGACCTGGCCTTTGAGGAAGAAGGCGGCGCGGCCCTCGGCGGCGTTGCCTTCGCCGGAATTCGCGAACGCACGCAGCTCTTCCTCAAAACCACTGTTGCCATAGACGGGCATGATCCCGCCGCCGTTGCGACTGTTGAGGTTCAGGCGCCCCTGCAACACGCCGGAAGCGACCAGCGGGCGCAGATCGGGCAGGAAGGGCAGTTGCGCGTCCGCCTCGATCACCCCGCTGCTGATACGGATGTCGGCCAGGCCGGGCTCCGCCGGAGGCTGGAGCGTAAAGGTCCCTTCACCGCCGGTGAGGAAGACTTGCGTGCCCGGCTCCATCTCGTTGACGTCCGTGACTTGCCAGGTGCCGAGGGTGCTTTGCAGCGTCAGCGGCGTGCGGGCCGAGACGAGCGTCCCGTGGGCGTCTTCAAGGCGCACGTGGACTTCGACCGGCGTCGTGCCGTCAGCCGGCGGCTCGGAGTTGGAAAAGGCGATGTTGAGCTGCGACAGGCTGTCGGGCGCCCGCACCGTAATCGTCTTGGAACCGCGGGGATTGCCGAACGGGTCGTACTGCGTGACGGTCAACGTGTTTTCGCCCGGCAGCAGGGCCACAGCCACGTATTCCGCCGCCTGCAGTTCGCGCTCCGGGTCTTCGACCAGCTTGCCGCGTCGCTCCGGGCCCAGCGGCGTGTCGTTGACCGTCACCACGAGCTTCGTGCCCATGCGGCCCTTCACGCGCAGGCGCAATTGCGGCAGCGGCAGTGTATCGCCGTCGTTCAGGCCCACGAAGCCCGGCTCGTTGTCCTCGACGGCTGCCAGCTCCTGCTCCATCTGCACGTGCGGCACGACGGCCACCGGACGCTCCGGCAGGTTGGAGTTGCCCTCCGTCAGCGTGCGTTCCGGCAAGGTGGGGGCAAAGAACGCCGGCGCGCTTTCGCCCTGGGCGACGGTGCCGCTGGCGGGCCCGCTAGTGCGTTCGCGCACGATGCCCTGGCCGTCGTAGGAGAAGCGGCGCTGCAGGGTGCGCTCGATCTCGGGCGTTACCACGGCCTGGGCCGCACGGCGCTCTGCCACGCGCTCGAGCAGCTCGGACGAGGGTGCGACAATGCGGAAATTGGCCTTGTGCAGCTCGCCCTTGCGCACGTCGGCAAAGCGGCTGTCGGGATCGCCGGCGTTGAGACTGTCGATCACGCCGAGTTCGGCGCCCGCGGGCAGGGTATAGCGGTCGACCTTCACCACGTGGGTGATGGCGCGCTGGCCGTAAATGCTGTATTTACCTTCGACATCCGTCACGGCATAGGTGCCGTCTTCGAGGAAGACGCGCACGCCCGGCACGCCCGGCTCGGTCACTTCTTCGCCCGTCGCTTGATCGACGAAGGAGTCTTGGATGCGGTTGTCGTTGAGGTCGACGAAGACCTTACCGAAAATGATGCCGTCGTCGGTGAAGACGCCCTGCTCCACCTTGATTTTGGCCTCCGCCAGATTACTGCGGACGGCCGGCGGCCCCAGACTGGTGGCCCGGGCACGGTTGATGCCGTCGCCACGCTCCGCGCCGAAGCCGACCCGCGCCCGGTAGGTCAGCTCCGCCGTGTCGCCCGCCTTGAGGTGGCCGACCTGGAAGCGTAAGTCCGGCCCCTTGCCGCCAACCGGATCGGTGGTCGCCTCGCCGTCCAGACGTGCCGAACCAGCGATGTAGGTCACCGCGTCGGGCAGCACGTCCTGAATGTAGGTCCCGTAAAAGTCCGCCTCGGTCTGGTTTTGCAGGCGCAGCGTGTATTGCACCGAATCGCCGATCTCCACCTCTTCCTGGTTCACCGTCTTTTCCAGCACGAAGCCAGTGGGCTGCGTCGTATCGACCGGCACGTCGAGGAAAACCGCACCCGTCGTCTCGTCGACTACGAACGCCCGGGAATAAGAGCCTTCGTCCTCAATGCGCGGGCGGGCTTCCGGGTTCAAAATCATCGGCAACAGGCCGGCGGGCACTTCACTCGGGTAGGTCTGCTCTTCCGGTAGCTCGATCTGGAGGCGGTAGCGGCTCGTGGCGACGCGTGGGAACTCAAAGGCCCCATCCGCACCGGTCACGACGGAGCTGGGCATCGGCGTCGTGCCGTCGGCGGCAAACACGACCGCTTCGCCGCCCGGATGGCCGCCGTTACCGGAGCCATCGACGTCGATCAGCGTCACGGTGGCCCCGGCCACGCGCTCGCCGGTGCGGCTGTCGAACACGATGCCTGCCGGGTCGATCAGGATCTGGATCTGCGTGACGGCGTCGAGGCAGCCGTTGTGCACCAACGCGGTCAACACGTCGCGCGGCGCCGTTTGCAGGATCTGGTCATGGGGATTCGCCGTGGTGTTGGCCTCGGTCTGGATGCCAAGCGAATCGTTGTCCGCACTGGTCTTGCGTCGGAAAATGCCGGTATTCGGACCGGTTTCGATAAAGGTGGCGTTCATCACGTCCCCCGTCTGCTCCGATGTCACCGTAAACGGCAACTCGTCGCGCACCGTCGGCAGGACGTTGAGGAAGCCCGCCTCGATCTCGACGAAGACCGGCTTGCCCACCGAAGCCACCTCCGTGGGCAGCGTAAACGTCTCGTCGGAGTAGACCGTGATCACCGGACAGGCGATCGGGATCGAAATCTGCACCTCGTTGGAAGGCACGATCTTGACCGGCTGATCCCCCACCCGGTGATAGAGGTAGGCCAGGTTGACGATGTCGCCGCTGGCCAACTCGTTCATCACCACCTCAAACTGGGCGGTCATGACCTGGTGCGCGTTCATCCGCGGCATCGCAAAGGCGACGGCATCGACCTCCTCCAGATTGACGGGGGCCGTGCTGGTGTAGCGGTGGTCGCTGGCAAAGGAACGCAAGTGGTAGAGCGGCTGGGCGCCCGGTGAAGAAATGATGCGGGAAAGGGTCGTGTTGCGCGGGATCTCGTCGCGCACGATGATGGCTGCCGCGGTCTGACCGTCGACCGTCGCCACGATCGGCGACAGCTGCGTATAGCCGTTGATGGCCGTGAGCGTAAAGACGATCGGGTCGCCCGGCAGCGCTTCGCTGCGATCGACGCTCTTGGTCAGCCTTACTTCGTCGGCGCCGACGGTGACGTCGTCCGTAATGGAGGCGGAAATGGCAGTGCCCTCTACGGTAGCAGTCACGCCCGCGCGGGAGATGTCGCCGCCGCGGAGATTGGTCGGCAGCACGCCGCAGAAGATGAGCGAGGCCGACTCGAGGGGAGCCAGGGAAAGCTCACCGCCATCGGCAATCGACGGCTCGCCCGGGTCGATCACCCCATTGCCGTTGCTGTCGTGGATCAGGTTGAGCGTGCCGAGGTCGTAGTCGTCTCCGTCGTGGTTGGCATAATGGAGCGTATAGGTGCTGCGGACGTTGCCGACGTTGGTCAGCAAATGATTGAAAGTGGCCTGTTCACCCGGTGCGAGTTCGGCCGACCGGTTGGGGGCCAGCGTCAGGCGAGGGTCCTCCACCACGGTCACGACGACCTTGTTGGAGACCAGATTGATTTCGCGCGAAACGTCGGGCCGGAAGCCGAAGGCCTCCGCCTGGTTGGCGATGCGCGAGCCGGGGCTCAACGTAGTAGCGAATGCACTACCACTGGCCAGCATGCAGCTCAGCAGCAGGTAGCACCAGCAACGCAGACTCCGCGCAAATTGACTCAGCACCGTAAAATTCACAGGAAGTTCATTCCGGGGCCGCGAGATGCTGATCAGGCACCCCGCGCCACTCCGAAAGCAGGAAAAAGCAGGAAGAAAACAAGGCCGTTGGAGTCTGCCGCGGGGGATGGGACCCGGCGGCAGACAAAACCAATAACCTGAGCGGGCGCGTCTACTCGTCGATCGTCACGCCGAAGCGGACGACGGCGGCATTACCCGGGGCCAGCGTGCCCACATTGAACTCAAACGAGCCCTTGGCGCCGTTGGCTGGGCTGGCATCGACCGTATCGACATCGCCACCGCTGACCTGGGCCACCGCGGCGTTGCCATTGGCACCGGCGTAGTTCGTGCCGACCGGCGTGGTGTCGAAGATCTTGATGTCGGTGGCATCGGCGGAACCGGTATTGGTCACCGTGATGCGGTAGAGGATCGACTCACCCGGATGCGCTTCGAGGTCGAGCTGCGTGAAGGCGCCATCGGCATTGCCGTCGTTGTCGGCGTCGAGGGCCTGTTCCTTCAGGATCGCCAGGTCACCGAGGACGACGGTCGAGGTGTCGGTGTTGATGAGCGGCGACGGGGCGGCCACACCGCTGATCGTGCCTGAAGGCGTGGCGGTGAGCGTCGTGATGTTGATCGAGCTGTTCGGGGTGCCGAACGGCGCGAAGACCTTCACGAAGAGGCGCACCTGATCGTTGGCGCCGCCGGTCTTGTCGAGCTGGACGAAGCCGGGGGCATCGACGTGCGGCAGGCTGGAGATGATCGGGTCGCTCGCGTCGGCCGTGCCGTTGTCGTTCGCGTCGTAGATCACCACGGAGGTGAAGCCGAGGGCGGCACCGGAGTCGGCGAGCGAGATCGCGATGTCGCTGGTGCTGGCCACCGCTTCCGGCACGTTGCCGAGGTTGGTCAGCAAGTGCGAGTAGACCACGGAACCACCCGGGAAGACCTGGCCGGAGTTGTCGCTCACGAGTGAAAGCTCACGGTAGGTGTTGACGACGATGGTGTTGATCAGCGTATCGCTGGCGGCCGAAACCGTGGAGACGGCGGAGAAGGTGATGTCGTAGTTGCCCGGGGTCTGACCAGCCGGGACGGTCACTTCGGCGACGTAGCTGTAGGAACCACCGTCATCGCCGCTCGGCGGCAGCAGAGTGCCCGTATTGGTCACGACGGCACCGCCGGCAACGCGGCGCAGCACCACGGACCAACCGCTCGGGATCGCGCTGGCAACCTTGAGATTGTAGGTGTCGACGATCGCACCTTCGTTCTCCACCGTCAGCGGGATGACAACCTTCTGGCCGGGGTCGGTCGTGAAGTCGTCGCCATCGGTCACGCCCACGCCGTCACCGGCGCCGTCGTCCGGATCCTGCGCACTCGTGGCGTTGGTCAAGTCGACGGAGGGCGGGATGATCGTGGTCACTTCGTCCACGGCGGTCGCGCTGGCTGGATTGCCGGTGTCGGAATCGACCACGGTGCCCCGAGCCTGCTTGGTCAGCTGATAGGGAGCCGGGAAGGTCGTGGTATTGATGCTGGTCGGCAAGGTCGCCTGGATCACCACGTTGTAGGTGTTGCCACCGGCGAGGCGGCTGTTCACCGGGCCCGTATCCGGGATACCGTTGTTGTTGCTGTCCACCATCGGCGTCTTGCCGTCTTGCTGGAAGAACTTGAAGGTCGTGCCCGTCGGGAAGTTGTTACCGGCCGTCAACACCGTCATGTCGAAGGTGTCGGTGGTCGTGCCCGTGTTGGTCAGCACGTTGGTAAAGGTCACCGTTTCGCCCGGGCGCGCACTGGCCACGGTGTCACCCAAGAGACTCACCCCCGGCTCCGCCAGCACGTCGAAAGGCGGCTGGTTGGTATTGTAGGGGCCTTCCGTCACGCCCGTGCCCGGGTCGTAGGTGTAGTTGGCGACGTTGAGGATGCGCTGCGGCGCTACATCGCTGTCCACCGACACCTGGAAAGTGATGCTGCCGGATTGGCCCGGGTTGACGTTACCGAGCGTCACCGTCAGACGATCGTTGGACGTATCGTACTGGTAATCGACGGTGTTGGAGCCGCTACCTTGTGCCGGGTCGGAGTCGTCGTCCGTCAGCACGGTCGAGCCGGTGAGACTGGAACGGCCCGAGCTGGCCACGTAGGTCATGTTCGCCGGGATGTTGTCGATGATCTCGAGATCCGTCGCGGCGGTGTTACCCGTATTGGTGTAAGTGAGGGTGTAGGTGATCGGCGTGGTGCCGGGCTTGCCCTGGGCGGTGTCGATCGACTTCGTAACGGTCACGACCGCATTACCGGAGACCGTAACGGTGTCGGTATTGTTGGCGGTATTGTTGGCGGTCAAAGGCGTACCGCTTTCGGAAAAGTCGGAACGGCCGTTGATGTGGAGGGAAGCCGTGTCCCCGTCATCCGCGGTGCCCGGCACAACGATGCCTACCACAAAGTAGAAGGACTCGCCCGGGTCGAGTTCACCCGTGTTGGTGATCGGGGTGGTAATATCGTCCGGTTGGCCGTCCTGATTGGTGTCGGCGTAGACCTGCAGCAGGCTGAGGGAGCCATCCAGGCTGGAGTTGTCGACCGTATCGAGATACAGGTCGAACGAGTCCGTGCCATTCCCCGTATTGGTCAGCGTGTGCGGGAAGAACAGGTTACCCCCGGCAGATACCGAGCGACTGTTGTTCTGGGTGAGGGCGAGACCGGGCTGCTGCAAGACGACCGTCGTCACCGTATTGGACGTGGTGGTCCGTTGGGTGTTCGACTGGTCCGTATAGGTAGCAGAAGCCTGGTTCCCGATGTTGGTCCCAACGAGGGGAGCAGCTGCAGAGGCGACAGAAGTGCCCAGCAGCGCGAATGCACCGAGCCCGCCGAGAGTATAGCGGGAACGACGCAGCATGCGAGTAAACGAGCTCATAGTTATTGGTGGATAAACCCTTTTCCGACGGGTGTTTGAGCCAAACGCCCTACGCAGAAAGTCGCAAAAGAGGCAGTAAGTAGACGGTGATCAAGAAAAGGAAAAGGCGCCTTACTCTTCCGGCAGGCGGACTTTCAGTTCGGCCTCGAAGGTCTGGCCGGGCTCCAAAGTCCCTACATTCCAGCGCAAACCCCGGTAGGCGCTCAGCTCCGGGGCATCTGGCTGGTCTTGGGTGGTGTAAGGAATTGCGGTGCCGTCCTGGAGCAGGATGGCATCAGCCGTCGGCTTGGCCGAGCCCGACAGATAGACCATTTGAGACGGAATGGGGATCTGCGGGCGCAGCCCAGAGAGCGGGCTCTCGCCGTGATTGCTGAAAGTAGCGCGATAAACGATGACGTCTCCAGGCGAAGCCTCGTCGGCCGCGACCTCTTCCACATGTCCATCTGCTTCTTGCACAACGAGAAAAGCGTTCATCTCGATGCTGAGCGGCGAATCAGACACACCTTGTCCGCTCTGCCCACAAAGCACGCCAGGGCAGATACAGATGAAAAACAGCAAGCAGCGCAGGTAGGATGTAGAGGTATTTACGCGCATTTTATAAAGCCTTAAATGTAAAAATCGACAGCGAAAGACCCTACTTAGGTGAAACATCTCACCTATACGCAACGTACAAACCAAGCAATTAACGCAGTTATTAACGCACCTAATAGTAATAAAGCGCTCTCAATAAATAAATCTTCTCAACTCAAACGGTCGACTAAACTTGCTCAACACATCCGCAACTGCCGTCAGCGCGCGACTCCCTGATCGTCATTCTGCACGACTTTCCGCTCGTCATTCCTTCTGTAGCCGCTAGGCAACAGCCATGCATGCACGCAAGCTCATCCTGGTCGGCTGGGACGCCGCAGACTGGCAGATTGCCCAGCCATTATGGGAGGCGGGGCGCTTGCCTGCCCTCGCAAACCTGATCCGTCAGGGAGCCAGTGGTCCGCTCGAGAACAGTCGTGACCTCTATACGCGGGAATTCTAGGCGCCGGGCACCCAACCCTGACAAAGGAAGCCGTAGGCGCGGTCGTAGAAGCCCGGCAATAGCTCGTGACGGAAGTCCGGATACAGCACCATCTCCTTTTGCGTCTGCAGCTTGTTGTAGGCGGCATACTGGGTGGAGGGCGGGCAGATGTCGTCCATCAGCCCGGTGGCCATCAGCACATTGGCCTTGATCCGCGAAGCGAGGTGCTGCACGTCGACATAACCGAGGCGGCGGAAGGTTTCGGCCTCCTGCTCATGGCGGGGATCGAAGCGGCGGAAGTAGTCGCAGAGGCCGATATAGGCCCCCTTGGCCAAATCCATCTCCCACACGCGCTGATAATCACACAGAAACGGGTGCTGCGCCACCGTCCGGGAGACGATGTCGGGGCTGAGGGCCGCACAGGCCAGCGCCAACCCCCCACCCTGACTACCGCCAAAGCTGGCCACCCGGTCGGGATTCACGCCCTCGAGATCGCACACCACTTCCGCCAGTCGGCGCGTATCGAGAAAGACGTTGCGGTAGTAGAGCTTGTCCGGCGTGTCGGATACCCCCTTGACCACATGGCCGTAAAGCGTGCCGCCGCGGGTCGGGGAGATGTCTTCCGAGAGACCGCCCTGCCCGCGACAATCCATCGCTGCCACCGTAAAGCCGGAGGCCGCGTAGTGCAGCAGGTTGATCCAGTCGCCTGAGTTGCCGGTATAGCCGTGGAAGTGCAGCAGAATCGGCGTCCGCCCCTCTCCGCGCTTGGGCTGGAGCAACTTGGCGTGGATCCGGGCGCCGTGCGTGCTGGTGAAATACAGGTTGTGACACGTAGCCAACGGGCTCGTGAAATCCGCCGGGCGCAGTTCGGGCTCCGCCGGCACCGCCGCCAGCTCGTCCAGCGACTGCTGCCAGAACGCGTCGAAATCGTCCGGCCGCGGGTTGCGGCCCTGATACGTCTTCAGTTGCTCGAGGGGTAGATCGAGAAGAGGCATGAGCTCGATTCAGACAAACGGACCGACGAGCACAAGCCCGTCGGTCCTCAATCCGTTGGAATTTTTGGCGGCAGTCGCTAGATCGTCATACTGGCGTAACCGCCGTCGACGATCAGTTCCAGGCCCGTGATGAAGCTGCCGGCCTTGCCGCTGGCGAGCAGCAGGGTTGCACCCACCAACTCGTCGGCCTCGCCGAAGCGCTTCATCGGCGTATGCCCCATGATGGAGGCCACGCGGTCTTCGGTCAGCACCTTGCGGTTCTGCTCTGCCGGGAAGAAGCCCGGCACGAGGGTATTGACGCGCACACCCTGGGGAGCCCACTCGCGAGCGAGGTTCTTCGAGAGGTTATGCACGGCGGCCTTCGACGCGCTGTAAGTAAAGACGCGCGAGAGGGGGATGACGCCGCTCATCGAACCGAGATTGATGATGCTGCCACCCTGACCGCGTTGCACGAGGTATTGGCCGAACACCTGGCAGCTCTGGTAGAGCGCCTTGAAGTTGACCGACATGATGCGCTCCAGCTCTTCCTCGCTCACCTCGAAGAAGGGCGTGGGCGAGTTGATGCCCGCACCGTTGACGACGATATCCACCTGGCCGAACTGCTTGAGCACCTCCGCCAGCAGGTTCTCGATGTTCTGTCGCGAGGAGACGTCGGCCGCGACGAAGTGCGCTTCGCCCCCGGCGTCCTTGATCCGGGCGAGGCGAGCGTCGGCCTTGGCCTGGCTGCGGCCGACCAGCACGGTCGTGGCGCCCGCAGACGCGAGGCCTTCGGCCATGGCGCCGCACAGTTCGCCGGTGCCGCCGATGACGACGGCCACCTGGCCCTGCAGGCCAAAGAGCTTGTCCAAATAATCTGACATGTATCCGTGGGGGTTGGGATTAGCGCACGACGCGGGCACCGCCGCCGGAGCGGATCTTCTCCACTTCCTTGAGGTTGGCCATCGAGGTATCGCCCGGGGTGGTCATGGCCAGCGCGCCGTGGGCCGCACCGTATTCGACGGCTTCCGCCGCGCTGCCGGTGGTGACGAGGCCATAGATAAAGCCGCTGGCAAAGCTGTCGCCCCCGCCCACGCGGTCCATAATCTCGAGCGCCGGGTATTCGCGGCTGAAGTGGAACTCGCCGTCCATCCACGCCATCGCACCCCAGTCGTTGACCGTAGCGGTCTTGACGCCGCGCAGCGTAGTGGCGGTGGCCTTGAAGTTGGGGAAGGCCTTGGTGGCCTGGGCGATCATGGCCTTGAATGCCTCGATCGGCAGATCCTTCAGGTTTTCGTCCACCCCCTCGACCTCGAAGCCGAGGCAGGCGGTGAAGTCTTCTTCGTTACCGATCATCACATCGACATACTTCGCGATCTCGCGGTTGACCTCCTGGGCCTTGGCGTGGCCGCCGATGCTCTTCCAGAGGCTCGGACGGTAATTGAGGTCGTAGGAGACGACGGTGCCGTGCTTCTTGGCGGCCTTGACCGCTTCGATCGTCACCTCGGCGGCGGATTCGCTGAGCGCGGCGAAGATGCCGCCCGTATGGAACCAGCGGCTGCCGCATTGGCCGAAGATGTAACCCCAATCCACATCGCCGGGCTTGAGTTGGCTGGCGGCGGTGTTGGCACGATCGGGCACGCCGACGGCGCCGCGAATGCCGAAGCCGCGCTCGGTGAAGTTGAGGCCGTTGCGCACTTCGCGGCCGATGCCGTCGTAAGGCTTCCACTGGATGAAGCGCGTATCGACGCCGCCCTGCAGGATGAAGTCCTCGATCAGGCGGCCCACGTCGTTATCGGCAAAAGCGGTCACGACGCCCGTGCGCCAGCCGAAGCAGCGGCGCAGGCCACGGCTCACGTTGTATTCGCCGCCACCTTCCCAGGCGCGGAACTCGCGGGCGGTGCGCACGCGGCCCTCACCGGGATCGAGGCGCAGCATCACCTCGCCGAGCGAGATGCAATCGTATTGGCAGGAGTCGGCAGACTTGATGTCTAAAGGCATGATTGGAGTCAGTTGAGATTGGCGATGACAGAGCGGTTATTCGGTAGTCTTGAAGTTCTTCACGTCCCACTGGGCCACGTCGCATTCGGCGGCCAGTTCATTGAACGCGTTGACTTCGGCGGCGCTGAAGAGCAAGCCTCCGGCGGCGTCGCTCTTGCGGGCAAAAGTGGCTTCCGGCTGGCCCGGCAACATGCAGCCCTCGTTGCCGTGGCCCAGCACGTCCTCGATCACGGCCTGGAGGTTCTGGGACTGGTTGCGGCCCAGTGCGAAGTCCCCTCCGCTGAGCGCATCCGGGTGGATGACCTGGAAGTAGAACGACGGGGTGTGTTTCTCCTCCGGCTGTTCGCTCCAACGGCTACGCAACGTGGGCAGCGAACCGCCGATGAGGCCCCCGACCAGCTCGTTGATCAGGCTGAGGCCGTAGCCCTTGTGCGCGCCGAAGGTGGTGAGCGCGTACACCTCGTCCGGGTTGGTCGTGATGTCGCCGTCCTTGTCCACCGCGGCATTGGGCGGCAGTTGCTTGCCCTCGCGCTTGAGCTGCTGCACGCGCCCCATGGCGACGACGGAGGTGGCCCAGTCGATCACGATGGGGAAGCCCACGGCGTCTGCGGTCGGGAAGCCCCAGCTGTGCGGGTTGGTGCCGAGCGTCGGGTATTTGCCGCCAAAGGGCACCACTTCGGCCAGCGCGGCCGTGCAGTTGGTGTAGGCGATGTAACCGCGCTTGGCCGCCTCCATCACATAGCCCCCACCCCAGAGGTAGTGGAAGGCGTTGTCGACGGCGACCTGACCGATGCCGTATTGCTCGGCCAGCTCGATTGCGCGCTCCAGGGCGGCGTATGCCGTGGACTGGCCGAGCTTGCGGTTGGCATTCCAGACTTCACAGGCCGAGAAGCGGTGGGAGAGCTTCTCGATCTGGGCGCCGGGCACGCAGCCCTTGGCGCCACTGCCAAACAGGTGGTCGAGGTGCAGGGCCTTGAGCGCGTTGTGCGTGCGGATGCCGTGCCGGGAGGCGAAGGCGGCAAAACGCGCGGCGTCGTGGGCCTCGTCGGCGGTGAAGCCGCGGTGCCGGTAGGCGGTCGAGACCAGCGCGTTGTGCTGCTCTTCGGGGACGATGTAAAACGTTTCCATGGGATACGGGGCTAAAGGGGGATGAGGCGCGGCTAGCCCTTGATCTTCACCTCGGGGTTGACCTGCGCGAGCGGCTTCTGGCCGTCGAGCACGCGCTTGAGGTTTTCGATCGACTTGGTGGCCTGGCGCACGACGCTCTCGTAGGTGCGGGAGCCGATGTGCGGCGACACGTAGCAGTTGGGCTCGTGCAGCAGCGGGTGATCGGCGGGCGGCGGCTCTTCGTCGAGCACGTCGGTGCCGTAGCCGCCGAGCTGGCCGCTCTTGAGCGCGTCGACGATGTCGCCGGTGTTGACCAGTTCGCCACGGGCGCAGTTGATCAGGATCGCGCCCTTTTTCAACTGCTGGAGCGACTGGGCATTGATCATCTCCCGCGTCTCCTCACTGAGGAAGGTGTGCAGCGAAAGGATGTCGCACTGCGGCAGCAGCTCGTCGAGGCTGTGAGCGCGGCGGATGTCGTGGTGACGCGCAAAGTCTTCGTCCCAATAGACGTCGTAGGCGACGACATCCAGGGCGAAGGCGCGGGCGCGGATGGCCAGCTCCTTGCCGATGCGGCCCAGGCCGACGATGCCGAGCGTGCGACCCATGATCTCGTGGCCGACGAGGCGCTTCCATTGGCCGGAGCGGGTGTAGGTGACCTCTTCGACGAGGTTCTTGAACAGGCCCAGCAGCAGCGCAAAACAGTGCTCGGCCACCGTGGTGTGGTTGACGCCCGGCGTAAAGCAGAGGGGGATTTCACGCGCGGTAGCGGCCTTGACGTCGATCTTGTCCACGCCAATGCCGTATTTGCTGATGCAGCGCAGGCGCGGCAAGGCCTTGTCGATCACCTTTTCGGTGATGGCATCGTCGCCGCAGATAAAGGCATCGAAGTCGCCCACGAGGTCGAGCATCTGCTCTTCGCTCAGCGGGCCGCGGGCGGTGACGATTTCCCAGCCGGTCTCGGCCAGGAGGTCGTGATGGCTCCCAGGCGTATCCTGGAAGGAGGTGGTGGTCAGCAGTACGCGCATCGTTTCAAGGGGGATGGTCAGAGTTAAGGAGATGAGTTACAGGGGATGTGGTAAAGGGCGATTATCAAGCGGCGGGAACAGGTCCGGTGGTGTCGCGCAACACCATTTGGGCCTCAATGCGTTCGACTTCAGGGGCTTCGGCGGGTTCTTTATGAATGGCCGAGACGAGGCGCTCAACCGCCCGGGCCATCATCGTCTCGATTTGCTGGTCGATGGTGGTGAGCGCGGGCTCCACCCAGGCCGAGACGTCGGTGTTGTCGAAGCCGATCAACGAGTAATCGCGCGGCACCTGCAGCCCAGCCTCGCGCAGCGCCCGCATGGCCCCGATCGCCAAACGGTCGTTGTTGGCGATGATGCCGGTGTGTTGGCGGGCCTGCTCCAGCCAGAGACGCCCGAGATCGGCTCCGTAAAAGTAGTCCTGCAGGCTGCGCTCGGGCAGGTGAAAGCTCTTGAAATCGCCCTGCGGGTCCAGCCCCAGCTCCACCTGAGCCCGCGCGATGCCGCGCAGGCGCTGCGGGCCGAGGATGGGGTCGCTTTCGATGCCCAGCAGCGCAAACTTGCGGTGGCCCAGCCCGTGAAGATGCCGCACCGCCTCGGCGATCGCTTCGGCCCGGTCGAGCTGCACGGTGGTCATCGACAAGGCCTGGGCCGGATCGACCACCACCGCCGGGATCGCCTGCCGCGCCAGTTGCCGCAACAGCGTGTGGTCTACCGGCAAAGTGGTGCCCACCAAGACCACCCCATCCACCCGCAGGGACATGAAGTGCCGTAGCGTCTCTTCCTCCCAGCGTTGATCCGCGGCGCTGAGCTCGATCAGCGCGCGAAAACCGGCATCGCGCAGGCGCTGCTGCAATTGGGCGGCCTTGCGGGCCAACGCCGGGGACTCGAGCTCCTGGAACAGCACGCCGACGAGGCCGGTCGTGCCGCCGCGCAGGCCGCGCGCCATTCGGTTGGGCTGGAAGCCGCTCTCCGCCACCAGTGCTTCTACGCGTTGGCGGGTCGACTCGCTGACGCCCGGTTGCCCGTTCAACACCCGCGATACCGCCCAGCGCGAAATCCCCAGGTGAGCCGCAAGGTCACCAGTGGAGCGGAAAACGGGTTTGGAGGGGTCGGGGCACATACGTGGGGCGCGTTGCCTAACACGTGTTAGGCAACCAATCCGACCGCGTCAAGGGCAATGCGCTTCAAAGGCGATCTCCCTTGAGACGCGGCCGAATCCACGGGCGCTACATCTTCTCTTTCACGCCCTTGCGCACCAGCAGCCAGTTGACCGGGTAAGCAGTGAGGAAGCCGCAATGCATCGCGATCTGCATCATGAACCAGAATTCCCACGAGTTGACCTCCAGCTTGACGCCCCAGAGGTGCTTGAAGATCGCAAAATGGGCGATGGCCATCCAGCCATACATGCCGACCTGCCAGGACGTGATCGAAGCCGTATCGGCCTTCATGGCCTGCAACAGGCCCTGCCCCGGCGACAGGTTGCGCATGGGCTTGATCGTGAAATACTGGAAGGCCACGCCGATCAGCCAGGCGATGATGTAATCGAAGATCCAGATCGCGAAAATCTTCTCCTGAAAAAGCGAATGGTAGCCAAACCACACGGCAATCGCGGGCAGCAAAAACGCACTCCACTCAGCGATGATGTCCCCCAGCGTGCAACCTGCACCGCAGTGCGATGCCCCCTTGCCCACCATGACCGGGAACGGGGTGAAGCGCATGTTGGGCGGATCCTCGCCCTTTTGCTGGGCTTCCATGGCGGCCCGCTTGGTGCCGAGCGTGCCGTACTGGAAGTAGGCCCAAAGCGTGAGAAACGTGCCGTAGAGCGCCGTCGCGGGCCAAACAATGTTCATGATCCACATTTTCTGTGGACGGCGAAACTCATCGAGCGCCACGACAACGGCACAGACGAAGCCGAGGCAGACCCAGATGAGCGATAATGTATGTAACCAATCGGGGATCGCTGTCATGCCCTGCTCCTGCTGCATCCGCAGTACCAGTTGCGACAACAAGAAGAGGCGCCAGCCGCGCTATCCGCGACGGCTGTGCGTGCGCAAAGTCGCCTCCTGCGCGCTGGTCGCGGGCTCGCGCACTCGGTTGTCGCGATTGCTCACGTTGTTGCCGTCGTCCTGCCGCAGCCCGAGGAACACCGCCGACGACAGCGCCGTAAGCCCACCCAGAATCCAGAACGTGCGGTGCAGCCCCCACGCAAACACTCCCGGCTCGGCATCATGGATCCCGCCGAGAAAGAGGATCGCCAGAAACGAGGCCGTCGCAATGCCGAAGCTGAGCGACATCTGCTGGGCCGTGCTGGTGATGGTCGAGGCGCCGCTGGTGCGTTCGTTGGGGATGTCCGCGTAGGCGAGCGAGTTCACGCTCGTGAACTGCAGCGACATGAAAAACCCGTGCATGAAGGCCAGACAGACGATCAGCACTAGCGGCCTCCCCGGACTGATCAGCGAATACGCAGCCACGACGCCCCCAAGCAGAAGGGTGTTCCACCGCAGCGCGTTGAGGTGCCCGATGCGTTGCAGGATCGGCCCGGTCATGAACTTCATGCAGATCGCCGCTGCCGGGGTCGGCATCATCAGCAGGCCGGCCTTCCAGGGCGGGAAGCCGAGACCGATCTGGTAGAGCAGAGGCAGCAAAAAGGTCATACCGCCCACGCTGAGGCGCGTCAGAAACGCTCCCACCACCGAAATGCGGAATGTGCGCACCTTGAAGAGGTCCAGCGCCAGCAGGGGACGCTCCTTGCGCCGCGCCGTCAGCAGGTAGGCCGAGATCAGCGCGACCGCGAGCACCACGATGACGCCCACCGCCCACCGCGGCAGCATATGCTCGCCCAGCACCTCCAGAGCATAAGCCAGCAGCCCCACCCCACTGCCGAAGAGCAGGAAGCCCCGCCAGTCCAGCGGCGGCGAATCCTCCTCGCGGTAATCGGGCATGTGACGCCGCGCCATCAGCACCCCGGCGAGGCAGAACGGCAAATTGACCCAGAAGATGAAACGCCAGGGGAACCATTCGACAATCAGGCCACCCGCAAGCGGCCCCAGCAACGGCCCCAGCAGACCGGGGATGATGACGAAGTTGAGCGCGCGGATGAGTTGCGAACGCGGGTAGGTGCGCACCATCGCAATGCGGCCCACGGGGATCATCAGCGAGCCCCCCATGCCTTGCAGGATCCGGGAGGCCACGAGCATCGGCAGGTTGAGCGCCAGGCCGCAGAGCAGCGAACCCAGCCCAAAGAGGGCCATCGCACTGCTGAAGGTCAGCCGCGTGCCGAGCCGATCGGCCACCCAGCCACTCACCGGGATGAACACGGCCAGGCTCAGCGCATAGCTCGTCAACGCTGCCTTGAGGCTCAACGGTGCAACCTGCAGGCTGTCGGCGATCGTCGGCGCCGCCGTGTTCAGGATCGTGGCGTCGAGCGTCTCGATAAAGAAGGCAATCGCGACGAGCCAGGGCAGCACGCTGCGAATGGTGGGCTTGTAATCCGTATTCATGCCAAACGCCCCGGATCGACGGGGGCTTCAATCTATAAGGGAGGTGCGGCTACCGGGCAATCGCGGGCGCAGCTGCTCCAGATACTGACGTAAAAAAGCGTGACAAGAAAGCCTTGGTCACGCCGGTGAAAATGCGCTGTCGAGCGGACTCAAGTAACGGAAGCCTGATAGATGCTCTCGATCGAATCGTTGAGCACAGCGGTAAATTCCTCATCGCTCTGCTGGGCGGTGAGGCCTTCCAGCAAGGCGCGGGAGAAGCTGGCGATGATCTTCGGATTCTTTGCCAGCAGCACGTTCGCCTCATGGCGGTCGTAACCCCCCGAGAGGGCGACCACGCGCACGACGTTTTTGTGGATACGGCAGGGCTCGTAGAAGCCAGGCTCGTTGGGCAACGAAAGCTTCAGCATCACGAGTTCCTTTTCATCCAGGCCGTCCAGGTGGCTCAGGATCTCGTCCCGCAGGAGCTTTTCGGCCTCGCCCTTGGTCGGCGAATTGATGTCGACCTCCGGCTCGATGATCGGGACCAGCCCGGCCGCGCAAATACGGTGCGCATAGTCGAACTGTTGCGAAACGATGGCCTTGATCCCGGCCGGATTTGCTTCCTTGACCACTGAGCGCATCTTGGTGCCGAAAACGCCTTCTTCGTTGGCGCGCTTCAGCAGGTGCTCCAGGCGGTCCATCTCCTTCATCAGTTGCACGCCGTCGCGCTCTTTTTCCATGCCTTGGTCGACCTTCAAAAAGGGCACGATCTGCTTCTGCTTCCACAGGTAGGCGGCCGTTTGCATGCCCTCGACCTGACGCTCCATCGTGGCCTCAAAGAGGATGGCGCCGAGGATGCGGTGGTCGAACGCGGGGTTGGAAATGATGCGGCTGCGCATCTGGTGCACGAGGTCGAACATGGTGGCCTCGTCGTCGTAGGCGTCGTCCGGGATGCCGTATTCACGCAGCGCCTTGGGCGTCGAGCCTCCGCTCTGGTCCAGCGCGGCGATAAAACCGCTTCCTTCGCGAACCTTCTTCAATTGATCGTCAAACATGGCCATAGCTACGGGGTGTTTTGCACGCGACCGGTTCACCCGGTCCGTTCCTGCATCCTAGCGCCGCTGGGCGGCATTGTCGAATCATGCCCCGCTGTTTGCCTCCGCGCATGTCACCCCGGCGCCCTCTCCGCCGCTCAGTTGGCGGGTCAACAGCACGTGCAGGACGGTAGCGCAGGCGCAGCTGGCGAGGCAGAGGCCGACGACGCCGCGCCAACCGGCCAGCTCATAGAGCGTGCTGGCCGTAATCGAGCCCACGGCAAAAAACAGAAAGATGCCGCTGATGAAGATCGCGTTGATCCGGCTCCGCGCATTGTCGTCCAGCGAATACACGATCGTCTGGTGCGAAATCATGCCCAGTTGCAGCCCCAGATCGAACAGCACGGTGGCGGCGATCAGCACCGGCATCGAGTAGGGCCAGGCAAAGAGGCTGAGGAAGGAGAGGCTGATCAGCCCGATGCCGCAGCGGATGTTGAAGAGCGGTCCGTAGCGGTCGGCCAGGCGCCCCACGATGGGCGCGAAGATCGTGCCGCCCGCCCCGATGATCGCGAACAGCCCGATGGCCGAGGCTGAGAGGTTGAACGGCGGACCGCTGAGGTGGAAGGCCAGGACCGTCCAGAAGGCGCTGAAAACCAGCCCGAGGAAACCCTGCCCCACCGTGCTCAGGGCGATCTCTGGGTAGCGCTGCAAAAGGCCGCCCATCGAGCGCAGGAGGCTGCCGTAGGACGCCTGAAGTTTACGCGGCGTCACCGGCAGATAAAAATAGGTGAGCACGGTCAGCACCAGCGCGGCTGCCGCCCCGGCGAAGAAGACCATACGCCAGCCCGCAAAGTCGGCAATGACGCCGCTGAACGTGCGCGAGAGCAGGATGCCGAGCAGCAGACCGCTCATGACGGTGCCGATCGCGGCCCCACGACGTCTGGGCTCGGCCAGCTCCGCCGCCAGCGGCACGAAGTCTTGCGCCACCGACGCGCAGACGCCGAGGAAGAGGCTCGTCGCGACCAGTTGCAGATGGTTTTGTACCAGGCCCACCGCCGCCAGCGAAGCGACCATGATCAGCAATTTGACGAGGATCAGGCGGCGCTTGAGCAATACGTCGCCCAGCGGCAGCAGAAAGAAGATGCCCAGCGCGTAGCCCAGCTGCGTCACCATCGTGACGACGCCCATGCCTTGCGTGCCCGCATGCAGGCTCTCCCCCAGCAGGTGCAGGATGGGCTGGCTGAGGTAGAGCGTCGAGACACCCACCCCAGTCCCCGCCGCCAGCAGCAACAGAAGCCCCCGCGTCAAGACGGGCTTTGCGTCGGTATTGGATTGGTCTTGCATGTAGTGTTCCCCGAGTTGTGAATGCATGCAGCGACAACAATTGTCAATCGACGACAATTATTGTAACATTACTCCACAAACCCCATGCCCGACCGAATCGACCCGACCGAATGGACTGCCGAGCTGGACCTGATGCGCCGGCTGGTGGTGGGGATCCGCGAAGTCTCGGAGATTTCCGGCGTCCCGCAGCGTCAACTGCGCTATTGGCAGCAGAAGGGCATCATCCAGCCCGTCAACCCGGACTGCACGGTGCGCAAGTTCGATTACCTCAACATCAAGCGCATCCTGCTGATCAAGGAACTGCTGGACGAAGGCTACACCCTCGATGCCGCCGCCGGCAAGGTGGCCGCCCGCATCCAGCGCCTCAACGAGGCCTTCACGCGCCTGCACGCCGCCAGCGACAATCCTCAGGAAAAGCCGCAAGCCTGAGCACCGCTTCCGCCGCCAACGAGCTTTAAAAAAGAACAAGGGCCGGGTTTTCACAACCCGGCCCTTGGCATTAAAGAAGAGGCGCTTTACTCGACGTCGCCGAAGGAGAGCGTCCAGTAGCCGGAATCGGCGTCGAACTGGAAGGCGTTGATTTCCCAGAGGCCCGCGTTGAGGAAGTTCGACGCCACCGTGCTGTAGGCAGGCTCGCTGGAGGCGAACTGGGTCTCCGAATCCTGGAAGGCCACCGCCTCGGCGTTGAAGACCGCATTCTGGACCACGACCCCGCCGATGATCCGGTCGTTGTGACGGATGATCGGGATTTGGTCGTCGAACACTTCAAGCAGCTCAATCGGATCAATCACGGAGTAGACGTCGACTTCACCGGCGTAAAGGTGGGCACCTTCCTGGGTCGAGAGCGTCGGCGAGATGATCGTGATCGTGCTGTCGATCGTGCCGACCACACTGCTCAACTCGACCTCGTTGCCGGCCCGCAGCACGATGTCTCCGTCGGTATTGGAGGTCGTCGTGTCATTGGCCATCGTGATGCTGCCACCCGCGTTGAGGATGACCTCGCCGCTGCCGAGGATGTCCGTGTCCTGTTGGATGTCGCCGTCCGTATCCAGGCGGATGTTGCCACCGTTTTCGTTGCGGATCGTCTCCGCCACTGTCACCTGCGTATCAGCCTGGATGCTGATGTCGCCACCGTCGGTGCTCACGCCTTCGATGTCTTCGAGGCCCATGCCCGGAGTGACACCGCCGATGTTGAGGCCGTCGGGGTTTTGGCTGGAGACGTGGACGCCACCGTTGCCGCCATCGGCCACGAAGTTGTCGACGTTGAGGTCGAGCACGTTGGTGTCGTTGCCGACCCCGTTACCGGCCGAGACCGCGAGGTTGGTGGCGTTGACGTTGGCGCCTTCCGCCCCACCGAGCACGGAGCCGGTTTCAGCCACAAGCGTGACCGTATCGTCTTCGCCGCCCGCCGTGATCGCGTCGACCGTCATGTCGCCCGACTGGGTCACGAGGTTGATGTCGCCGTCGAGGGTTTCCACGGCGCCCACGGTCATGCCGTCGACTTCGTTGATGTAGATCTCGCCTGCGCCGGTGACCGTCGCATTGAGCGTGTTGACCTGGGTGTCGATCGCCCGGGTTTCCAGTGCGCCCTCGGTGCCGATGCCATCGCGGGCTACCAGATTCGCCGTATCGGCCGTCAGTAACGTGCTGTTGACGTTATCGTCGAAGATCGAGCCAGCCGCGGCCGTAAGGGTCGCATCGCCGTCGGTCGTGACGGTGCCCAGCGTGATCGAACCGTCGGCCACGGAGACGTTCAGGTCGCCGCTGCCCATCGTGATGCCGTCGAGGGTGAGGGCATCGGCTTCGTTCACGCTCAGGTTGCCGTTCGCGACGTTCGCGCTCAGGCGATCCAGCGAGGTCTCGAGAGCGTTGCTGTCCGGAGCCACCCCTGCACCCGCGGTGAGGTTCAGCTCACTGGCCACCACCTCGAGGTCGGTGTCGCCGCCATCGGTGATCGCTCCGGCGGTCGCCGTGACGTTCACGTTGCTGGTGCCAGCGTCGAGTCCGCCGAGGACGACGTTGCCGCCCGCGCTGTAGTCGATCACGCCGTTGTCGGTCATGGCAGTCGCACCGTCGGCCATGGTGATGTCACCACCAGCGGTGACATTGATGGCCTTGCCAGCGGCAGAGGCATGGATATCGCCCGCCGCCGTCTGCGTGATGTTGCCGCCCGCCGTGACGTTGATGTCGGTCTGGCCGCTGCCAGCGGTGGCATTCAGGGTGATGTCACCCGTGCCCGCCGAAAGGTCCAGCCCGGCAGAGCCGTAAACCGAGGCATTCGTTACGATATTGCCCGTGTCGGAACTCAGGTGCGTCGCGAAATCAGTCGAAACCGCCGCATTGACCGTGAGATCGCCCGAGTGGGTGCGCATCTGGATATCACCGCCCGAATTGACCTGCCCGTTGGTCGTGAGGTTGCCCTCAGCCTCGAGCAAGGCCAGACCGTAGCTGCCAATCTCTGCATTGGTGGTGATGTCACCCGCATCGGCCTTCAGCGTGAGCTGCCCAACGGCAAACATGTCGCCGTCGATGGTGATGTCGCCTTCCCCGGCGAGCACCTTCAGATCCTGCTCACTGGACTGATAAGGGCCAGCCACCCGCACATCGCCCTTGAGGGCGTTGATCTCAAGATTCCCTTGGCTGAGCATACGGCCCGTAGTGGTCACATCGCCCGCATCGGCCTTGACCAGCGTTTCACCCTCGGTGTCGACGTTGCCGTTGACCGTCAGGTTGCCCGCACCGGCGAGCACGTTCAGATCGCCGCCGGTGGTGACGTCGCCGTTGACGGCCACATTACCCAAGCCCGCGTTGATCTCGGCGTTGCCGGTCGTATCGATCGTGCCGTTGGTCGTCAGCGTGCCTTCGCCCGCCGTCACCGAGGTGTTCCCGCCCGTCACCACGTCGCCTTCCACCAGCAGGTCGCCCTGCCCGGCGTTGACTTCGAGGTTGCCGGTCGTGTCCACATCGCCGTTGACCGTCAGGTTACCGGCATCGGCCTTAACCAGCGTTTCACCCTCGGTGTCGACGTTGCCGTTGACCGTCAGGTTGCCCGCACCAGCGAGCACGTCCAGATCGCCGCCGGTAGTGACGTCGCCGTTGACGGCCACATTACCCAAGCCCGCGTTGATCTCGGCGTTGCCGGTCGTATCGATCGTGCCGTTGGTCGTCAGCGTGCCTTCACCCGCCGTCACCAAGGTGTTCCCGCCCGTCACGACGTCGCCTTCCACCAGCAGGTCGCCCTGCCCGGCGTTGACTTCGAGGTTACCGGTCGTGTCCACATCGCCGTTGACCGTCAGGTTACCGGCACCAGCGTTCACCCGTGCATTGCCTTCCGTGGTCAGTTGGCCGTTGGTGACGATGTCACCGAGGTCGGCGTTAACCTCGAGGTTGCCCGTCGTGACGACATCGTCGTTGACCGTGAGGTCGCCCGCAGCCGCATTCAGCTCGGCGTTGCCGCCGGTAGTGACGACTGCGTTGGTGGTCAGATTACCCTGCGTCGCGTTCAGCGTGGCGTCGCCCGTCGTGTCGATCGCGGCATTGACCGTCAGGTCGCCGCGGTCGGCGTTGACGAGCGCATCGCCGAGGACTTCCGAAGTGCCGTTGAGGGTCAAGTCGCCCTGGTCGACATCCAGCTTTAGATTGTTGCCAGCGTAGATACCAGCCGTATCGGTGCCGCCGTTGACCGTCAGGTCGCCCGCCGAGACCCGGAGCACCAGGTCGTTGCCTGCGGTGAGATCTTCCAGCGCATCGGCGGTCGTCGTGGTGACGCTGCCGTCGGTGTTGACGCGGTCTACCGTAAGGCTCAGGTCGTCCACTGTCACGCCATCGAGTTCCGTGAGGTAGGCGTTGGTCCCGGCCGCAGCAGCGAGCGTGTCCACATTGGTTTCGACAGAGTTGGTCTCCGTGCCGATCTGGTCGCCCGCCTGGACGATCAAACCTCCGGCGACGACGTCCACGACGGACGTGTCGTCCGCGCGGTCCAGGACGCTGCCGTCGTTGGCGATCAGGGCCACCTTGCCGGTCGTGGTGCCGGCGTCACCGGTGCGGATCTGTCCGAGGGTGATGTCGCCGTCCCGGGCTTCGTAGCGGATCGCGCCGTCGACGCTTTCCGTGACCGCGCCATCGGCCATGACGATGTCGCCTTGTTGGGCGAGCACGTCGATGGTCTTGCCGTCGGTCTCAGTGGAGACGTCGCCCGTAGCGGTTTGCTCGATGCTGTCCACGGAAGTCAGCGACACGTTCCCGCTGGTCGAAGTCACGGCCGCGTTCACCTTGAGGTCGGCGCTGGTGCCTTCGGCGAGTTCGCCGGCGCTGAGCAGGATATCATCCGTCGCCACAACGCCGCGGTCATCGGTGCCGCCGTCAACCGTCAGGCTGCCGTCCACCGTGTTGAGCACGAGGTCCGCGCCGCTGGTCAGGTCTTCCTGGGTGTTGGCAACGGCTTCGAGGCTGCCGTCTTGCTGGACGCGGTCGACCGTCATGCTGAGGTCGTCCACCGTCACGCTGTCGGCTTCCGTGATGAAGGTGCTGCCCGTGCCCGAACCGGTCGTGACCACTTCCACCTGTGTTTCGAGGTGGTTGTTGGCTTCAGCGATCGCGGTGCCGGCATTCAGGATCAGGTCCTGTGCCGTGATGTCCTGCGTGGAGCTGTCCACCGCGAGGTCGAGGATGCTGCCTTCCGTCGCGAACACGCCCACCTTGCCGGTGGTGGTGCCGGCGTCACCCGTCTTCAGCTCGCCCACGGTGATGTCACCCGTGGTCGCTTCGTAGCGGATCGCGCCGTTGGTGCTCTCGGTCAGCGCACCATTGTTCATCGTGATGGCGTCGTCCGCCTTCACGTCAATGGTCTTGCCCTCGGCTTCCGTGAACACGTCGCCGGTGCTCGTTTGCGTAATGCTGTCGTTCGAAGCGATGGAAACGTTGCCATCCGTCGACGTCACCGTGGCGTTGACCGTCAGGTTCGCGTTGGTGGCTTCGGTCGTTTCACCGGCGTTGAGCAGGATGTCGTCCGTCGCGACCACGCCCGCGTTGTCCGTACCACCGTTGACGTAGAGGCTGCCGTTGACCGTGCTGAGCACGAGGTCCGCGCCGCTGGTCAGGTCTTCCTGCACATCGGCGGCGGTCGTCACGAGGCTGCCGTCGAGCTGGACGCGGTCGACCGTCATGCTGAGGTCGTCCACCGTCACGCTATCAGCTTCCGTGACAAAGGTGCTGCCCGTGCCGGAGTGCGTGCTGATCACCTCGACTTGCGTATCCACGTGGTTGTTGGCCTGGCCGATCGCGGTGCCGGCGCTCAGGATCAGGTCGTGCGCCGTGATGTCCTGCGCGGAGCTGTCGGCGGCGAGATCCAGGATGCTGCCTTCCGTCGCGAACACGCCCACCTTGCCGGTGGTCACGTTGGCGTCGCCCGTCTTCAGCTCGCCCAGGGTGATGTCGCCCGTGGTGGCTTCATAACGGATCGCGCCGTTGGTGCTCTGGGTCAGCGCACCATTGTTCATCGTGATGGCGTCGTCCGCCTTCACGTCAATGGTCTTGCCCTCGGCTTCCGTGAACACGTCGCCCGTGCTCGTCTGCTCAATGCTGTCGTTCGAGGCGATGGACACATTGCCATCCGTCGACGTCACCGTGGCGTTGACCGTCAGGTTCGCGTTGGTGGCTTCGGCCGTTTCCCCGGCGTTGAGCAGGATGTCGTCCGTCGCCACGACGCCGGTATTGTCCGTGCCGCCGTTGACGTAGAGGCTGCCGTTGACCGTGTTGAGCACGAGATCCGCGCCGCTGGTCAGGTCTTCCTGGGTGTTGGAGACGGCCTCGACGCTGCCGTCGAGCTGGACGCGGTCGATGCTCATGCTGAGATCGTCCACCGTCACGCCGTCGGCTTCCGTGATGAAGGTGCTGCCCGTGCCGGAGTGCGTGCTGATCACTTCGACTTGCGTATCGAGGTGGTTGGTGGGCTCGCCGATCGCGGTGCCGGCGCTCAGGATGAGGTCCTGGGCCGTGATGTCCTCGGCGGAAGTATCGTCCGCACGATCGAGGATGCTGCCCTGGGTGGCAAACACACCCACCTTACCGGTGGTCACGTTGGCATCGCCCGTCTTGAGCTCGCCCAGGGTGATGTCGCCCGTGGTCGCTTCGTAGCGGATCGCGCCATTGGTGCTCTGGGTCAACGCCCCGTCCACCATCGTGATGGCGTCGTCGGCCTTCACGTCGATCGTCTTGCCATCAGCTTCCGCGAAGACGTCACCGTCGACGTTTTGCGTGATGCTGTCCTTGGAGATGATCGAGATATTGCCGGCGGTCGAGGTGACCGTGGCGTTCAGCGTGATGTCGGCATCCGTCACTTCGTCGGTTTCCCCGGCGTTGAGCAGGATGTCGTCCGTCGCCACGATGCCCGCGGCGTCCGTGCCACCGTTGACCGTGATGCTGCCGTCCACCGTGTTGAGCACGAGGTCCGCGCCGCTAGTCAAATCTTCCTGGGTGTTGGAGACGGCCTCGACGCTGCCGTCGAGCTGGACGCGGTCGATGCTCATGCTGAGATCGTCCACCGTCACGCCGTCGGCTTCCGTAATGAAGGTGCTACCCGTGCCCGAATCGGTCGTCACCACTTCCACCTGCGTATCGAGGTGGTTGTTGGCCTGGCCGATCGCGGTGCCGGCGCTCAGGATCAGGTCGTGGGCCGTAATGTCCTCGGCGGAAGTATCGTCCGCACGATCGAGGATGCTGCCGTTGGTGGCAAACACGCCCACCTTGCCGGTGGTCACATTGGCGTCACCCGTCTTGAGCTCGCCCAGGGTGATGTCGCCCGTGGTCGCTTCGTAGCGGATCGCGCCATTGGTGCTTTGGGTCAACGCGCCGTCCACCATCCTGATAGCGTCGTCGGCCTTCACGTCGATCGTCTTGCCATCAGCTTCCGCGAAGACGTCACCGTCGACGTTTTGCGTGATGCTGTCGTCCGAAACGATCGAGATATTGCCGGCGGTCGAAGTGACCGTGGCGTTCAGCGTGATGTCGGCATCCGTGACTTCGTCGGTTTCACCCGCGTTGAGCAAGATGTCGTCTGTCGCCACGATGCCCGCGGCGTCCGTGCCCCCGTTGACCGTGATGCTGCCGTCCACCGTGTTGAGCACAAGGTCCGCGCCACTGGTCAGGTCTTCCTGGCCATTGGCCACATTCACCAGGCCGCCGTCGAGCTGGACGCGGTCGATGCTCATGCTGAGATCGTCCACCGTCACGCCGTCGGCTTCGGTGATGAAGGTGCTGCCCGTGCCGGAATGCGTGCTGATCACTTCGACTTGCGTATCGAGGTGGTTGGTGGGCTCGCCGATCGCGGTGCCGGCGCTCAGGATGAGGTCCTGGGCAGTGATGTCCTCGGCGGAAGTATCGTCCGCACGATCGAGGATGCTGCCGTTGGTGGCAAACACGCCCACCTTGCCGGTGGTCACACCGGCGTCGCCCGTCTTCAGCTCGCCCAGGGTGATGTCGCCCGTGGTCGCCTCGTAACGGATCGCACCGTTGGTGCTTTGCGTCAGCGCGCCGTCCTGCATCGTGATGGCGTCATCAGCCTTCACGTCGATCGTCTTGCCGTCGGTCTGGGTGAAGACATCGCCCGTCGCCGTCTGCTCGATGCTATCCTGAGAGATGACCGAGACGTTGCCAGCGGTCGAGGTGACCGTAGCGTTCACCGTCAGGTCGGCATCCGTAATTTCGGCCGTTTCACCGGCGTTGAGCAGGATGTCGTCCGTCGCGACCACGCCCGCGTCGTCCGTGCCGCCGTTGACCGTGATGCTGCCGTCCACCGTGTTGAGCACGAGGTCCGCGCCGCTGCTCAGGTCTTCCTGGGTGTTGGAGATGACGCGGGTGGTGCCGTCGGTGTTCACGCGGTCAACGCTCATGCTGAGGTCGTCCACCGTCACACTGTCGGCTTCGGTAATGAAGGTACTGCCGGTGCCCGAATGCGTGCTGATCACTTCCACCTGCGTTTCGAGGTGGTTGGTGGCCTGCGCGATGTCGCTGCCGGCGCTCAGGATCAAGTCTTCAGCCGTGATGTCCTGCGCGGAGCTGTCGACCGCGAGATCGAGGATGCTGCCCTGGGTGGCAAACACACCCACCTTGCCGGTAGTGGTGCCGGCGTCGCCCGTCTTCAGCTCGCCCAGGGTGATGTCACCCGTGGTCGCCTCGTAGCGGATCGCGCCGTTGTTGCTCTCGGTCAGCGCACCGTTGACCATCGAAATGGCGTCGGAAGCCTGCACGTCGATCGTCTTGCCGTCGGCCAGCGTGTAGACGTCGCCGTCCACATTTTGCGTGATGCTGTCGTCGGCGAGCAGGGTGGCGTTGCCGTCGGTCGAAGTGACCGTGGCGTTCACCGTCAGATCGGCACCCGTGACCTCGGTCGATTCACCCGCACGCAGCAGGATATCGTCCGTCGCGACCACGCCGGTGCTGTCCGTGCCGCCGTTGACGACCAGATTGCCTTCGGAGGTCTGGAGCACCAGATCGGCGCCAGAGCGCAAGTCTTCCTGCACATCCGGGGCGGTGGTGACGAGGCTGCCGTCTGCCTGCACGCGGTCGATCGTCATGCTCAGGTCGTCCACCGTCACATCGTCGGCCTCGGTCACAAACGTGCTGCCGGTGCCGGAAGCGGTCGTGATGATTTCGACTTGGGTGTCGAGGTGGTTATCGCCTTCGCCAATCGCCGTGCCGGCGTTGAGGATCAGGTCGTGCGCCGTGATGTCCTGCACGGAGGTATCGTCCGCGCGATCGAGGATGCTGCCGGCGGTCGCGAACACGCCCACCTTGCCGGTGGTCACGTTGGCGTCGCCCGTCTTCAGCTCGCCCAGGGTGATGTCGCCCGTGGTGGCCTCGTAACGGATCGCACCGTTGACGCTCTGCGTCAGCGCGCCGTCCTGCATCGTGATGGCGTCGTCGGCCTTCACGTCGATCGTCTTGCCGTCGGTCTGGGTAAAGACGTCGCCCGTGGCGGTCTGTTCGACGCTGTCCTTGGCAATCATGGAGACGTTGCCGGCGGTCGAGGTGACCGTGGCGTCGGTCTTGACGTTGGAGATGGTCCCTTCGGCCGTTTCACCGGCGCTGAGCAGGATGTCGTCCGTCGCGACCACGCCCTCGTCATCCGTGCCGCCGTTGACCGTGATGCTGCCGTCCACCGTCTGGAGCACGAGGTCCGCGCCGCTGGTCAGATCTTCCTGGGCGTTGGCGACGGCTTCGACGCTGCCGTCGCGCTGGACGCGGTCGACGCTCATGCTGAGGTCGTCCACTGTCACGCTGTCGGCTTCGGTGATGAAGGTGCTGCCCGTGCCCGAGTCCGTGCTGATCACATCCACCTGCGTTTCGAGGTGGTTGGTGGCCTGCGCAATATCGCTGCCGGCGCTCAGGATCAGGTCGTGCGCCGTGATGTCCTGCGCGGAGCTGTCGAGGGCCAGGTCGAGGATATCGCCCGCCGTCGCAAACACGCCCACCTTGCCGGTGGTGGTGCCCGCGTCGCCCGTCTTGAGCTCGCCCAGGGTGATGTCGCCCGTGGTCGCTTCGTAACGGATTTCGCCGTTCGTGCTCTGGGTCAGCGCACCGTCGACCATCGAGATGGCGTGATCGGCCTTGAGATCGATCGAGCCGCCGTCGTGCTGGTTAAAGATATCGCCGTGGACGTTTTGCGTGATGCTGTCCTGTGTGACCAGGGAGATGTTGCCGCCGGTCGACGTGACCGTGGCATTCAGCGTCTGGTTGGCGTTCGTGGCTTCCACCGACTCACCGGACTCGAGCAGGATGTCTTCACCCGCTTCGATGCCGGCATCGTCCGTGCCACCATTGACCACCAGGCTGCCATCGAGCGTGCGCACCACGATGTCGGTGCCCGCGGTCAAGTCTTCCTGGGTGTTGTCGACATTGACCAGACTGCCGTCGGACTGCACGCGGTCGATGCTCATGCTGAGATCGTTCACCGTGAGCGCGTCAGCCTCATCGATGAAGGTGCTGCCCGTGCCCGAATCGGTCGTGACCACTTCCACCTGAGTATCGAGGTGGTCGTTGCCCTGGCCGATGTCCGTACCCGCATTGAGGATCAGATCACGTGCGGTGATGTCCTGCGCGGAGGTATCGTCGGCGCGGTCGAGGATGCTGCCGGCGGTCGCGAACACGCCCACCTTGCCGGTGGTGAGGCCCGCGTCGCCTGTCTTGAGCTCGCCCAGGGTGATGTCACCCGTCGTCGCCTCGTAGCGGATCGCGCCGTTGACGCTCTGCGTCAACGCGCCGTCCTGCATCGTGATGGCGTCGGCGGCCTTCACGTCGATCGTCTGGCCGTCGGTCTGGGTGAAGACATCGCCCTTGGCGGTCTGCTCGACGCTGTCCTTGGCGATGAGCGAGACGTTGCCGTCGGTCGAGGTAATCGTAGCGTCGGCCTTGACGTTGGCCGTCGTGGCTTCGTCGGTTTCACCCGCGCTGAGCAGGATGTCGTCCGTCGCCAAAATGCCCGCGTCGTCGCTTCCTCCGTTGACGGTGATGCTGCCGTCGAGCGTCTGCAGCACGAGATCAGCGCCGCTGGAAAGGTCTTCCTGATCGTCACTCTGCACCTGCGTAGTGCCATCGGTCTGGACGCCGTTGATGCTCATGCTGAGCGCATCCACGGTGATGTCGTCGGCCTCGGTGATGAAGGTGCTGCCCGTGCCGGAAGCCGTGCTGATCACCTCGACCTGCGTGTCGATGTGATTGGTGGGCTCACCAATGCCGCGACCGGCATCCAAAACGAGGTCGTGCGCGGTGATGTCTCGCACGGAGCTGTCGACCGCGAGATCGAGGATGTCGTTGCCGGCTTCGACCCAAACCTGGCCGGTGGTGGTGCCCGCTTCGCCGGTCTTCAACTCACCCAGCGTGACATTGCCCATGTAGGCGCTGTAGACGATGGTGCCGTTGGTGCTCTGCGTCAGTGCATCGTCCACCATGGCGATGTTGTCGTAAGCCCCCACATAGATGGACTTGCCTTCGCCTTGGGCAAAAATGTCGCCGTCGGCGTTTTGCGTCACATCGTCGTAGGACCTCATGCTGATGTTACCGCCCGTCGATGTGACCGAGGCATTCAGCGTAATGTCCGCATCCGTCACTTCGCTCGACTCGTTGGCAACCAGCAGAATGTCTTCCGCCGCTTCGATGCCTGCGATATCGGCCCCGCCGTTGACGGTGATGCTGCCATCAACCGTGCGTAGCACCAGGTCTGCGCCACTGGTCAGATCTTCCTGCGCATCGTCGACTTCCACCAGCGAGCCGTCGAGCTGCACGCGATCGACGCTCATGCTGAGGTCGTCCACCGTCACGCCGTCGGCTTCGGTGATGAAGGTGCTGCCCGTGCCGGAAGCCGTGCTGATCACGTCCACCTGCGTTTCGAGGTGGTTGGTGGGCTCACCGATGGCGGTGCCCGCATCCAGAATCAGGTTCTGGGCGGTGAGGTCCTGCGTTGACGTATCGGTCGCGAGGTCGAGGATGCTGCCGTCGGTGGCGAACACGCCGATCGTATCAAACGCCTGCAATTCACCCAGCGTGATGTCGCCGGTGCCCGCTTCGTAGCGGATGTTGCCGTTGGCGGCCTGGCTGAGGGCGCCGTCGACCATCGTGATCGCATCGTCGGCCTTCAAGTCGATCGCCTTGTCTGCCGCCGTCGCGAAGACGTCACCGTGGACATTTTGCGTGATGCTGTCCTCGGAAACGATCGAGACGTTGCCGGCGGTCGAAGTCACCGTGGCGTTCAGCGTGATGTCCGCGTCGGTCGTTTCGTCGGTTTCACCCGCATTGAGCAGGAGGTCGTCCGTCGCCACGATGCCCGCGGCATCCGTACCGCCGTTGACCGTGATGCTTCCGTCCACCGTGTTGAGCACGAGGTCCGCGCCGCTGGTCAGGTCTTCCTGGCCATTGCTCACGTTTACCAGGCTGCCGTCGAGCTGGACGCGGTTGATGCTCATACCGAGATCGTCCACCGTCACGCTGTCGGCTTCGGTAACGAAGGTGCTGCCCGTGCCCGAGGCCGTGCTGATCACGTCCACCTGCGTATCGAGGTGATTGTCACTCTCGCCGATGGCGGTGCCCGCATTCAGAATCAGATCCTGGGCGGTGATGTCCTCGGCGGAAGTATCGTCCGCACGGTCGAGGATGCTGCCATTGGTCGCGAAGACGCCCACCTTGCCGGTGGTGGTACCCGCCTCGCCCGTCTTCAACTCGCCCAGGGTGATGTCACCCGTGGTCGCTTCGTAACGGATCGCGCCGTTGACGCTCTGCGTCAGTGCGCCGTCCACCATCGTAATGGCGTGGTCGGCGGCTACATCGATCGTCTTGCCGTCGGTCGTGGTGCTGAGGTCGCCGTCGGCATTTTGCGTAACGTCGTCGGCCGCCTGCAGAGAAATGTTGCCCGCTGCGCGCACATCGGCGTTGAGCGTCAGGTCCGCCGTGGTGACTTCAGCCGTTTCACCCGCACTCAGGCGCAGGTCGTCGCCCGCGCTGACGCCGGAAGCGTCGGTGCCGCCGTTGACCGTCAGGCTGCCGTCCCCCGTGCTGACCACGAGGTCGCCCGCAGTGCTGAGGTCTTCCTGGGTATCGACCGTGGTCGGGACGAGGCTACCGTCGACCTGCACGCGGTTCACCTGCGTGGTGAGGTTGGTCACGGTCAGATCGTCCGCTTCCGTGATGAAGGCTGCGCCATTGGTGGCCTGGGCGCTGAGGTTGGCCACCTGCGTATCGAGGTGATTGGTGCCCTGCCCAATCGAACCGCCCGCCTGTAGAATGAGGTCCTGCGACGTGATGTCAGTCGCGTTGTCGCCGGCCAGATCGAGGATATTGCCACCCGCGAAAAGACCGACCTTGCCCGTCGTCGTGCCGGCCGCACCCGTAGCGATTTCGCCCACGGTGATGTTGCCCGAACCCGCTTCATAGCGGATGACGCCGTTGTTGCTCTGCGTCAGCGCGCCATTGACCATCGAGATTGCATCGCTGGCCTTCAGGTCGATCGTCTTGCCCTCTTCCTGGGTGAAGACGTCGCCGTTCACGCCCTGGCTGATGCTGTCGGTCGAGATCAGGCTGACGTTGCCCTTTTGCGAGGTGACACTGCCGTTGAGCCCGATGTTGGCGATGGTGCCTTCGGCGGCTTCGCGGGACTCGAGGCGGATGTCGTCGATGACGTTGCTGGCCTCGCTCGTGGTGAGGCTGCCGTCCTTGACGATGACGATCGCGTCGCCGGAGGTCGTGGTGCTGACGCCCGAGAGCGCATTGCCGGCCGTCGGGTTGACGCTACCGAGGTTCAGGCTGCCGGTGTTGTCGACCACGTAGAGGCCGCCGGTGGCGCTGGTTGCCTCGAGGTTCTGGGCTTCGATTTCGAGGAAATTGTCGGTGCTGGCGATGCCGGTATCAGCCGTCAACGCGACGCCTGCCGCGTTGAGGTTGGTCGTGTCGCCGCCCTGAGTGTCGATGATGGACCCACCGCTGACCAACGTGATCGTGTGGTCGGTCGCGAGGTTGGTGTCCTTGATGACGTGGGACAGGCGCAGGTCACCGCTGGTGGTAATATCGATGTCACCGTCGGAAGACACCCCGTTGACGCCGTTGAGATCTGCGATCGTGAGGGCGTTGGTGGTATTGGTGTTGATGACGGAGACATCGCCGGTCGTGTTCTGCGCGGCGATGTTATCGACCTTGGTGTTGATCGAAGAATCCGTGCCAATGCCGGTGGCGGCCTTCAGCGTCAGGTTCTCCGCGATGACGGTGTCGTCAGTCGTATTGGCCGTGCCGTCGATCTCACCGTTGCTGGAGGTGAGGCGCACGTCCTGCGTGGAGGAGTTGCCCACCTGGCCCTTGACGATGATGTCGTTGAGCGCGGTGACGTCGATATCGCTCGTGCCGATGGTGCTGATGTCGCCAAGGCCGAGCGGGTTGGCGCCCTTGGACTCGAGGGAGACGTAGGTATCCAGCTGGCCCAGTGTCGAGACATCGACGCGCGAGGCCGAGACGCCGAGTGGTTGAGTCGAAGTGCCAACGGGGTTGTCCGTCGCAAGCACGGCGTAGCTCTGCTGCAGCAGCTTGGCGCTGGCCGCCTGCATCAGCAGCGCGGTGTTAAAGGATTCCTGTGCGACCTGTTGGTCGTCCCGGGCCGAATTGAGCTCGCTGACCGCCGCCTGGTTGTCCAGCGTGGCTGCCGTCAGTTCAGCCTCGGCGGTCGCCAGGGCATTGCTGGCGTTTTCAGCCTTGGTCGCCTGCGGCCCGAGCACGTAGCGGTCATAGCTGTCGAGCGCCAAGTCTGCGACGCCGAGGGCCACTTCCGCAATGGCATCCCCCGTTTCCGCGCCACCGTCACCGCTGAGCGGGATCGCCTGAGCGCCGCCGGAAGGAATGGCGATGACGTTCTTTGCCAGCTGAGCCACCTTGACGGCCGTCGCCAAGGTGTTGCTCATCGTCTGATAAATGCTCAGCGTCGTATTTTCGCGAACCGCCGTGCGGTTCTTCGAATTGTAGTTCGAGAGCTTGCTCTGGTAATTCGAGGCCGCGACCGCTGCCTGGTTCGTTTCGGCCGCGAGGTTGTTGTTCTCGATGGTGAGAACGAGATTGGATGTATTGACGTCGGAGGTCTTGCCCGAGAAATCGGCGATGGCCAGCGTCTGACGCAGCGTGTTCTCCACCGTGTCCTGCTTCTGGACGACGATGGAGACCTTGTTGCCGATCAGGTTTTCCGCCGTGCCGTTGCCATCGATGATGATGCCGTTGGGCACGATGATCGAAACGTCACCGCCGCCGTAGACGGCATCGAGCTTGCCGATCGTCACATCGCGATCAGCCTCCAGCTTGATATCGCCGCCCGCGGTCTTCAGGTTGCCGGCGATAATGTGACCGCCGGAGCTGACGCCGAGGTTGTCCGTGCCGAGCTGGGCGGTGAGGTTGATGTCACCGGAGCCAGTGGTCGCGAGCGTGTCGTTCTGGTTGAGGAAGACGATATCGCCGCCCGTAGCCTTCAGGTTCAGACCGCCGCTGCCCACCGTCACCACACTGCCCGCGCTCTGGCTGAGCAACGCGCCATTGTTGGCGTTGGCTGCCACCGAGCTGTCGACGATGATGATGTCCGTCGCCGCGATGGAGACGTTGCCCTTGCCGCTGAGCGTCGAGGAGAAGAGGAAGACCGGCCCCTGGTTGGAGGCCGCCACATCGCCGCTACCGCCGCTGGCGGAGAGCACGCTGACGTTGAGGATGATGTCGCCGCCGTTGGAACCGGTCACCCCGTCCGCCGCATCGAGCAGCAGTTCTTTCGCCGTCACCGCCGCTTCACCGCTCGTGGTGTGAGCATCGGTGATCTGGCCGTCTTCGGAGATCAGGACGACGCGGTCGGCCTGCGCGGTGATTTTGCCCAGGTTGATCGTGCCGTTGGCCGTCACCTCGATGTCGCTGCCTGAGCCGCCGGCATTGGCCGTGACCAGGTCGAGCACCTGCCCAGCGTTCAGCTGCTTGAGGTAGATGCCGCCGTTGAGCGTGGTGATGCGCGCCTCGCCGGAGACGTCCGTTTCGATCTTGTGGTCGGTGTCCGCGCCAAAAGAGGTCGCATTGACGGTCAGGTCCTGACCCTTGATGTCGATCGACGGGGTGCCGCTGTCGTCATCGGCGGCGTCGGTCACATCGCCCAGCACATCCAGGGTCACGTTGCCGTCGGCATCCAGGGAGCCGAGGCCGACGTTACCCGTATTCTCCAGCTTGATGTCACCGCCAGTCGCGGTGATGGAGGCCGAATCCAGGGAGCCGGCATTCTGGAGATAAACACCGTCCGCCGAACTGGAAGCTTCCAGATCGCCCGTAATAGCGGTGCCCAGGGACTGGCTGCTGGTACCGATGCTGCCACCGGTGGCGGTCAGCTTGGCGCCGGCAGTGGCCACCACACTCGACATGCCCGGGTTGCCGTCGAGGATGGAACCGCCGTTGGCCGTGAGATCGACTGCGTTGCCGCCGCTGGCGAGCTCAACCGTCAAGTCACCGCTGTTGACGACTTCCAGGTCGTGGCCGTCGCCGATCGCAGCGGCGGAAAGGGTGAGCGACTGGGCGTTGCGCAGGTAGACGCTGCCGGCGGTGCCGGTGGCGTCGAGGTGGGCGGCATCCGTGCGGATGGCATTGCCCGCAGCGCCGAGGCTGGTGCCAGCCATCTCGATCGAATCCGCGATGATCGCGTTGGTGCCGCTCTGCGTGATGGCACCGTCGGCACCGAGGGAAACGTCGCCGCCCGTCAGGTCGAGGCCGGCGACTTCGATGTTGCCGGCGCTGTTTTCAAAAATGAGGGACTCGAGCGGCGTGCCCGTCGAGGTCAGCGTCAGGCGCTTGGTCGTGCCGTCAAAGTTGAAGGCACCGCCCGCGTGGGTGATGGAGACGGCATTGTCCTCGGTCCAGGCTTCGAGCTTGGTCAGCGAGCCGGTGTCGGTGATGCCGATGTCACCGATTTCGCCATCCGTAGTGGCCTTCAGGTCGGTGGTGTTGGCGAGCTCGAGGCTGTCGGCGCCACCGATGTGCCCACCGGCGTCCAGCACGACCGTCCCTGCGTCGATGTTGGTCGCGCTGCCGTTGTCGTCGGTGATGTCGGTATCGGCCGTAATCTCGACGCTGCCGTCGCTTACGATACCGCTACCGCCGAGCTGGATGCCGTTGAGGTTGGTCGTCAGGCCAAAGTCGCCGCCCGTGACGCTGATATTGCCGGTGCGGACGCGGTCGGCCTCGGTCACCCAGAGGCTGCCGTTGGTCGTCACCGCATTCAGGTTGGCGATGAAGGTTTCCAGCGGGTTCTCGCTGGTGCCGATCGAGGAAGCGGAGAGGTCGAGCGTCGTCGCCGTGAAGTCCACGCCCGCGGTGTCTTCCACGATCTCGCCAGCGGTGTGGAGCGTAACGGTATCCGAAGCCGTGACGCCCGCGGTCAACGTCACCTTGCCGGTGGAATCGATCGTGACGTTGTGGGTCGGGTTCTCGATCTCGCCTTCGATCTCCAGCGGCACCGTGCCCGCATCCTTGGCGATAACTTCGCCGAGGGTCAGGTCGCCCGTGTGCGAGAGGGCGATGTCGCCATTGTCAGCGGTCGCCTTGAGCTTGGAGGACACGTTGGACAACTCGAGCGCGTCGCCGGCGCCGATACCTTGTTGGGCGGTCAGCGTGACGGTCTTGGCGTCGATGTTGTTGGCATTGCCGTTGGCGTCGGTGATGGCGCCGGCGCTGGTCAGCGTGACGGAGCCCTCGGAGTCGATGCCGGTGGTCCCGCCGAGGGCGATCCCGTTGGAGTCGGTGGTCAGGCCGACATTGCCCTGCGCGGAGATGTCACCGGTCGTCAGGGTATCGGTTTCCTTGGCAAACACGCCGCCGGTCGTGGCCGTGGCGTTGAGCGTGCCGACGGAGGTCTCCAGCGCATTGCCGCTGGTGCCGATCGCCGTGCCGGAAAGGTTGAGCGTCGTGGCGACGAAGTCGACTCCGCTCGTGCTCTCGATGATCGCGCCGGTCGTATCGATGGTGACGACGTCGGAAGCCGCGACCTGACCGGTCAGGGTCACGTCACCCTGCGCGGAAATGTCGATCGTGCGGTTCTGGTTGGCGATGGTACCGCCCACTTCGGTCGCGACGAGACCCGCGTTGCGGGCGTAAACGTTGCCGAGTTTGAGGGACGGGCCCGTGCTCTGCAGGTAAACATCGCCATCGTCAGCCGTTGCACTGACGGTACCAGTGGCCGCGATCTTGATCGCTGCTCCGTTGGCCCCGATGGAGCCCCCACGCACGCCCCCGTTGGCCTGGGTGGTGAGGTTGACCGTCGTAGCCGTCACGGAACCGTCGGCGTTGGCCGTGATGTCGCCAAAGCTGTAAAGGTCGACCAGCCCGATGCTGGTAAGAGAGCTGTTGATCGCGAGGTTGGCCGAGTTGGAGACCGAGATTTGCCCGGCCCCGGCATTCAGGGTGCCCCCGAGCGTCACATCACCGGTATTGCCGATGGTGGCGCTGCCCCCGTTGGTCTGGATCCCGCCGCCGGTGGTGGACGTAAAGTCGATGCCCGTGGCGTTGAAATTGCCGCCGTTGGTCGTGATCGAACCATTGATCTCGACCATGCCCGAGCCGCTGGCCGACGCGCCGGAGTTGGCGTTGAGCGTCACACTCAGCTTACCCCCGGTCGCCTGGATGCTATTGTTGATGATAACATCGTTGGCCGCATTGAGCGTCAGCGTCCGGTCGGCGCTATTGCCATACAGCAGATCGGTCGACAGGGTGATATCGCCCCGTTCGCCGCTGCCGACCTGGTCCTGGGTCGTGATCGAGACATTGCCGGAGTTGAGGGCCGTCAGGATGAGGTCGACGCCGAGCTGCGCGTTGTCCGCCGTGCTGGCAAAGGGGTTGGCCGCATTGATCCGCGTCGCGCCATTACCCGCCACGATCTCGATGTCGTTCGGGTCGATCAGCCAAGTACCCGCGTTACCGGCGGCGGCAGAGACGTCTGCTGTCGTGCCGATCTGGAAGCCTTCATAGCCGCTGGTCTCGATAAAACCGCCGTCGCCACCCTGGGCACCGCCCTTGGCCGCCACGCTGGCATCGCTCCCGAGCAGGAGGCCCTTTTCGCCGATCGCGAGGATTTCGCCACCCTGCCCTTCATTCAAGGCGCTGGCGGTGGTTTCGCTGCCGTCGGTCAACGCGACGGTGTCGCTCGCATACAGGTTGATCTTGCCAGCGGTGCCGTTTTCGGCGTCGGCGCTGGCGCGGCCAAACTGGCCGACCAACTCACCGGTCATAGAAATATTGCCGCCCTGGGTCTGGCCCGAGGCATCCAGGGTGCCGGTATTGACCACCTGGCCGGCGCCGCGGCCGGTCATTTCGATCGAGCCGCCCTTGCCGTCGAGCGAGGTCGCTTCGACGATACCGCCGTTGTTGACGACGGAAGACATGATGTCGCGCGCCGCATCGCCGCTCATCACCACACGGCCGCCTTTGCTCTGGACCGTGCCGGTGTTGCTGACGGCCGCCTCGAGGGATTCGCCGTCCGGGCCGGTGACCGAGGACAGGACTTCGCCCGAGACCTCAAAGCTGACCAGGCCATCGCCCGAGAAGTCGACCGCATACTTGTCACCCGAGGCCAGGACCACGTCGCCGACGTTGGCTACGATGAGACCGGAGTTCTGGACGCCCGGCGCTACGAGGTGGATGAAGCCGTCTTCGCGCGCCTCCAGCTTGCCCTTGTTGACGACGTAGGAGAGCGCCGCGGTGTCATCGAGCTCAAACTGGAAGTTGTCGCCGAGAAAGTCTTCGTCGCGGATGCTCAGCGTCGTGGCGAGCAGGCCCCCGACGTCCACCGAAGCGTCCTTGCCAAAAAGGATGCCGGCGGAATTGAGGATAAAGATGCGTCCGTTGGCGGTCAGCTCACCGTAGATCTCGGTGGGGCCGCCGGCCGTGACGCGGTTCAGCGCCACGGAGGAGTTGCTGTTTTGCTGGAACTGGACGAGTTCGTCCGCCGCGATGTCGAAATCGTCCCAGTTGATGACCATCTTGTCGGTCAACTGGTTGATCGTCGTGGTGTTGCCCTCGGTGTTGATGGAGCCATCACCGTGAACGATGTCGCCCCCGGTGGCAGCAAACATACCGGAGGTGATGCAGGCAAAGGAGCTGAGGCCTGCCAAAAGGTTGGTGCGAGCTTTGCTCATGAGAAAAACAGGTTAGAAAGTGAAACGACCTTGCAGGTAAAGTGAGACGTCATCTTCGGCTTCCTCGCCGAAGGGCACCGCCACATCCGCGCGGATGCTGGCATGTTCGCCAATGGCCACCCGGGTGCCGACCCCCGCGCCGCCGATGGAATAACTGTCCGCCTGGTGCTGGAGCGGATTCTTCAAATAGACCGCGCCCTGATCCACAAAAGCCACCAACTGGTAATCGTTGGTGCTCTTGAAGACAGTGTAACGCGACTCGAGGTTTGCGGTGTAGCCGTGGTCGCCCAGGTGGATGCCCTGTGGGAAGCCACGCACCGAGTTGGCGCCGCCGATGGACCACTCTTCCGAGGCCACCAGCGTGTTGGCCGCGATCTGGCCGGAGAACCGGGCGATCAGATACATGCGGTCGTTGATGCGCTGGAGGCGGGCGACGTCGAAGCTGAGCTTGGTAAAGACGTTGTCGGCCCTCGCATCGCCGCGGCTGGAGTCGGTCGAATCGCTTTCCATGCCGCCGAGTACCTCACCGAGACCCTGGTGGATCTTGGCCGAGGCCATCGTGCGCCCGCTCGAGTCCTTGTCGTCAAAGGAAAGGCCGAGCTGCAGCTTGCGGATGTTGTCCTCGAAAATCGTCTGACCGGCGGCGTCCTGTTGTGAGTCGAGCCAGCTGAACCAGCCGTCGACCATCAGCGAGCGCTCGGTCGTCTTGAAGATGGGGTAGCTGGCCCCGACGCCGAAGGAAAAGTTCTCCCCCTCCGAGCCGAGGAACGCAAACTCCTCCCCGATCTCGTAGCGACCGGCGGAGACGTAGCCGTTCAGCGCCAGGCCGTTGTAGCCGACCGGGCGACTGTAGTGGCCCGTGCCGTAAAGGGTTTCGTTGGCGTCGAAGGCAGAGACGACTGCCACGCCGAGTTCGTCGCCGCGCCCGCTGAAGTTCGGGAGGGTGACGCTGGGGATGAAACGGTATTCGCCCGTATTTTCGGTGCCGAAGTTATTCAGCTCGAGTTCCGAAATGACCCGCTTGTCTTCCTTGACGTTGACCACGAGGTCTGTGCCGCCGACCTGCGTGCCGGGCTGCAACGTCGCCTTGAAGCTGAGGCCCGAGAGGTCGTTCATCCCGTAGAGGGCATTGGCAACCGGGTCCAGGCGCAGGGCCTGGCCTTGGGGCAGCCCCCCCCAGATAGCCCATCACGTGGTCGGTCGAAAAACGTCGATTGCCCTGCACGACGATCTTGCCGAGCGTGCCTTCGAGTACCTGCATGCGCACGACGCCGTCCTGGGCCGGCACATCCTGCTGCGGGATCATCACCTTCGTCAGGGCAAAACCGCGCTCGTGGTAGTAGGCTTCGATTTGCTGCGCGACCTGGCGCAATTCCGGCAGGCTCATCTCGCGCCCCACAGCGGGCAGCACGGAGCTCAGCTCCGCATCGGTAAACTCGGTGTTGCCGTTCAGCTCGATCTGGCGGATGAACACCGTAGAGGCGTTGTCACTGCTCAATTCGGCCGGCTGTTCTTGATCCACCGAAACTTCAGGAGGTGTTTCGCGAGCGGCTTCTTCCGCCTGGCGCAGGCGTTCAGCTTGTTCGCGCGAAGGAGGTCCCATCTGGGCCGATGCTTGATTCACAGCTATGACCGAGCCCGTAAATGCAAACAACAAAACGTTAGCCAGCTTCATGGTCAGACGACTTTGAGAGATAGCGGGAGGTAAAAATTTCATTAGAGAAAGACGGAGTACCTGACGCAGCGGCCTGCAGCCGCAGGATGCTTAGGCAATTAGTGTCGGAATCTTGATCCGAAACTTTACTAATGACAACGTTTTTCAGGGGTTAAACCCTACCGTTTATTTAATCCCTAATACCCTGCCACTCCGTCGCTGAATACCAAGCTCACGATGATAGCACTGCTCATGCGCCGTAGGGGTATGCCGCAAGCGTCTTACTGCCAGCATCTTTCACGTCGGACAAACCATCGGATCGCGCGTTAAGCCGCGGAATGATGCCTATTAGAGATCCTGGTTAATCAAGCCGAAAAAACCGTTTATCTGGCGGAACGATCCACCGCTTCCGCCACCGCCTGGACCTGATCGAGATAGCGAGCGACGCGTGGCTCCTGCCTCAACTCCCATGCCTGCCGCAACAAATCGACGGCCTTTGCATAACGTTCTTTTACCACGAGATACTGTGCATGTTGCAAGAGGGCATCATAACGGGATGCGTCCAGCCGTTCGGCCTGCTTCAATCGCTCCATGGCCAAAACCGGTTCGCCTTGCTGCCACAGACACGCCGCCAGCTCGAGCAAGGCCTCGCCGTCGGTCCCATCGAGGTCGACGAGACGGCGCCACGTTTCGGTTGCTTCATCCACCTTGCCCTGTCGGCGCAGCAGCTTGGCCCTCAGGCCGAGCACCTGCAACTGTTGTGAGTGGCTCATGTCCCGGGTTCGCCCCTCCAGCAGACCTACCAGACGCTCCGCCTGTTCGAGACGATCCTGACGCAAGAGCAACTCTACCATGCGCAGGGCCGGGTCGAGAGCCCTTGCCGTCTGCCCCTGCTCCACCGCCTCGCGATAGAGATCCGCCGCTCTCCCGAACATCTGCGCGTTGTAATAAATATCCCCCAGCAAGGTGAGGGAATGCGTATCCAACCCGGTGTAGAGACGCCCGGCCTCGAGTGCCTTGGCCGCGTCGACGGGTTCTTCCAGCGCCAGGTGAGCTTGAGCCAGTAAACGCCACAACTGCGCGTTCTCCGGCCAACGGTCCACCAGCGACTCGACTAACGCAATGGCCGCCCGATAGTCCCTTTGGTCGTTGAGGGCCTGGGCCAGGCCGATTTGCCAATCCAGCGCCTCCGTATCCATTAAATGCGCCTGGCGGTAAGCGGCTTCGGCCCCGACTGCGTCTCCAGACTTCAGCAGGCTGTAGCCGAGGGCGCCATACACCCTGCCCTCCCGCGCGCCCAGCTCGATGGCTTTGCCGAGGTGCGCGACCGCAGCAGCGTAATGACCCCGCTGGGCCTCGAGCAGACCAAGATTTTCCTGTGCCCGTCGAAAGCTTGGGAAACGCTCGAGGGCCGCCTCGTATTGCGCCGCCGCAGCCTCCAGCTCTCCCTGCTGAAAATACAGGTTGGCCAGCACGAGGTTGAGCGCAGCCCCGCCCCCGTCTTCCAGCGCCGCCTGCAAAAAGCCGATGGCCTGGTGCTCGTCCGTCTCCAGCAACTCGAGCGCTCGCCTCAAATCACGCTGATCCTGCGGCGACACCTCCGGCTCGACATCTGGCAACACCCGGTAGCTGCCCAGGAAGCCTGCCCGCCAATCCGGATCGTGCAGCATCCGTTCAGGCAGCGCCGACGCCGCCCCCGCGGCCAGCCAGGGCGTCAAGAGCAGGAGCAATGAGAAGGGCAGCAACTTCATTTGAGCGAGACGGGGATCGGCAGGATCACATTGGCGCGGACGGGCTCGCCGCCACGCGTGGGTTGGGTAAAGCGTCGTGCGCGCAGCTCCGCCAGAATGGCCGTCTGAACCGGCTCCGGTAACGCCGATTGCTCCGCCCAGGCCTCGAGGACATGACCTTGCTCGTCCAGCAGCAAGTGCACGCGTAAGAACCCACGGGTGCCCTGGTAACTGCGCAAGATCTGCGCCGGCAGGACCAGAGGGCTGCGGTCGAGCATCTGAGGCCGGCGATCGAGCACCTCCGCCCCCTCGGCTCCGGGGGGCCCAGCAGGGTCGAAGTCGGTCGACCGTTGCGCCAGGCCGCCGGAGCCGAGGCCCTGCAGCACCTCCACATTTTCCGAGGCCAGCGGGACCGGCTCAGCGCCGGCTTCGGCCTGTGCCGGCTCCAGGCGGGGCGCTGGCAGGCTGGGAGCGGCTGAGCTGGGGAGCGTGTCTCCTGGAGGCGGCGACGCTGCCGGCGGAGCCGACGCCAAGGGGCGCACCTCGATCGCCACCGGCTTGCGTTCATGCGGGCCCAGCGAAAGAGCCGACAGGATCAACAAAAACAGCACCACCGTGGTCGCAACGCCCAACAACCACGCAATCGATCCCTGCCGGCGTGCTACCGGCGGTGTAAAACGGCCTTCCATCACTCGGCTTCGTCCTTGGTGGCGACCCGAATCCGCTTGGCCCCGGCGTCCTCGGCCGTCGTCCACACGCGGGAAAAGGCCGCATGGCTGCAATTGCGGTCGGCCTGGATGACGACCGGGTAATCCCGGTCCTGCAACAGCTGGCGCAGCCGCAAGCGCAACCCCGCCAGTTCGACCGCCCGCCCTGCGTAGACGATCTCGTCCCGTTCGGTGATCCCCACGATGATGCTGCTGTCCTGCAGCGCTTCATCGCTCAAGGCGGCCGGTTCGATGATCTGCACCTGCGGTGTCTCCACAAACACCGTCGTCACGACAAAGAAGATCAGCAGGATGAAGATGCAGTCGATCATCGGCGACAGGTTGATGCCTACCGTTTCGTCCGTTTGCGTCTGCAGTCGATCGCGCCTCACCCGGTCAATCCTCCGTGGAAAAGGTGATCTGGTCGATCCCGGCGAGCCGGGCGGCATCCCAGACGGCCACCAGCATCTGGTGGCGCGATTGCCCCGCGACCTGGATGGTGAGCCGTGCCTCCCGCCCCTGTTGGCGGGCCAACTGCAGGCGGTTGCTCAAGTGAGACAACGGAATCGGCGCACCCTGGAACGCCACCGAGTCGTCGGCCGCGATCTCGACCACCAGTTGTTGCACGGCCCCCGAAACATCATCGCCCGCTTCCGGTTGCTGGTGCATCTGCAGTCCGCGCTCATCCAGAAATACCGTGGTCACGACGAAAAAGATGAGGAGAATGAAAATACAGTCGATCATCGGCGACAGATCGACCTTGGCCCCATCCTCGCCGCCCTCTTCCAGATACTGACTTCGGTGGGACTTCATGCGCCCGGGAATCGATAAATGGAGGTGCCGCCCGGTGGGGTATCCAGAGGCGGCGCGGCGCCAAGCTGCTCGAGCGACGCCAGAACCGCGCATTCCAATTGCTGCAGCTGCAGGGAGAAACGTTGGTGGTGACGCCGGATCGACATCGACAGATACAGCCCCGGCAGCGCAATCACCAACCCACTGGCGGTGGTAACGAGCGCCAGGCGGATCCCCCGCGCCACGTCGTCCAGCGATTCGTTGCCACCGTGGGCATCCGACAGCCCCGTGAAGGTGGCCAGCAATCCCAGCACGGTGCCCAGCAAGCCGAGCAGAGGAGCCGCCGCGATCAGGGTATCCAGCAACCGGATCTTTTGCTCCAGTGTCCCGACCGTGGCCGAGCGCACTTCGGCAAAGCGCTGGCGCACCACCGGAGGCACCTGATTGCCTCCCCCGCTCAGGACGCAGGTCAAGACGTTGCGCGTGAAGCCCTCTGGCGCGGTCCGGGGAAACGCAATCCACAACGGCCATTCCGTTCCCGACGCGCCTTCAATCTGGCAGGCACGGGCGCCGAACAAAACCCAGAACCCGTAGGTATAGAGCGACACCGAGAGCAGGGCGAGCGCGCTCATGACCCACCCGCCGCTTTGGCCCAGCGCCCAGAGCTGTTCAACAAGAGCCATGCTTCGGAGCCGTTCCGGTCAGGATGGGGTTTGGGTCGGGCCGCATCAGGTCCAGCCCGTTCAGAAACGCGATCGCCGTCTGTTCCAGCCGGGCCACGCGTTGGCGCGCCAGTCGCGACATGACGCCATGCAGCAACAGCACGGGGATGGCCACGATCAGCCCGAGCGCGGTTGTGATCAGCGCCTCCGAGATGCCGCCCGAAAGGCTTTTTGCGTCTCCCGTGCCAAAAATCGTGATGAGGTTGAAGGTCTTGATCATGCCGACCACCGTGCCCAACAGGCCGAGCAAGGGCGCCGCGGCCACCGTCAGGGAAAGAAAGGGCAGGTAGCGCTCGAGCTCTGGACGGATCAGCACGATGCGCTCGTACATCATTTCTTCCAGCGCAGCTCTCGGCTCCATGTAATGGCGCGCGCCGGTCATCAGCAGTTCGCGGTCGACCGTCTCCAGCTTTTCCGCGCAATCCAGTGCCGCTCGCGGGTGCCCCTCCTGCAGGTGCCGTAAAATGGCGGCAACATCAGACGATGAAGCGGTTTTGAAGTTAAAAAACCAGTACAACTTCAACAGTGCCAATGCAAAGGCCGTCGCCCCCAGCGCAAGGATCACGTAACCGATCGGGCCTCCGTCCCGCAAGTAATCCTCCAGCCGGCGCGCTGACTCGACGACCTGCAAGGCCTGCCCATTGGAGGGATCCAGCGGCAGCCAGGCCGGTGTCCCTTCCGCCGCATCGTGTAGCTCCAGACGCTCATACCCCGGGATCGACACCACGGTCGCAAAGTTTGAATTGGGGCGTTTCTCCACCCAGCCCGACAACGTCCCGTCGTAACTTTCAAAATACACCGCTGGGCCCAACGTATAACACACCCCGACTCGGAGCACACCATCCGTGCCCAAGGCCTCACTGTAGTAGGCGCGGCCTCCCTCCTGCTGCCGCCACCGGATCAATGATTCGTCGATCAACGCCAACTGCCGCTCAAGCCGTTCACGGGGCTGTAGATCCGGATGCTCCCGCGCGGTTTCCGCGGCCGCGATCAGGTCCTCATATGCGGGAATTTCGCTGTAACGGATCCAGGATGAAAAATCGGCGGCGAAGCTCTCCAATTGGCGGTAAATAGCGTCGTGCTGTTCCTGTGCAGAGGTAACTGCGGCTTCCAGCGCTGCCAGATCCTGCGCCCGTTGATCCTGGATCAGTCGCAGCTCTCTTTCCCGGTCTTCCAGCGCAGCCAGCTGTTCCTGCAGGGCGCCCACTTCCTGGGAAAGGGGGGCGATACGTGCCGTATTTTCCTGCCGCACCTGCGCCAGCTCCTCCAGACTGGTTTGCAGCCTGGCTTCCGCCACCGCCTGAGGCGATGGCGCCTGAGCGGCGAGGCGACAGGTTGCCAACACCACTGCCAGTAGCAGCCCCCACCCCGCCTGTCGGCTCATGGCTGACCCTCGCTCTTTTCGGGGATCGGCACTGGGACGGGAAAAGACACGTAATGGACATCGCCGTTCGACCCGTCGGCCATGCGCACCAATTCGAAGGCGTGCGCAGCCGCCCGCCCCTCCAGAGGCTCGAATTGCCAAGGCCCATTTGCTTGCGGCCGCCCAAGGTAGGCTTCGTCATTGGCGACCGAAGCCGAAAGCGCGAACGCCAAGCCCCAGTAGACCGTGTCAGCCTGAATCCGCGTGCCATCGGAACGGGTGCGAATCTCGTGTGCCACCGTGATGGTTTCGTTGAACCGGGCCACCTCCTCCAGGATCGACAGCACGGTCTGCAGGCGTTCCCCGGCGGTTGCCCTCGTATGAGCAGGATCATTGGGCAACTGGCGAAACTGAGCCCGCAGACGCTCCTGCAAGGGTGATGGCAACGCGCTGTAGCGATTTTTCAACTGCAACTCGTAGCTCGCCAAAGCCTCCACCAGCGCATCGCTCATCTCCTGTTGCTGTGCCTGGGCCTCACGCAATTCCACGCGCTGCTCACCGGAAACGTCTTGAGCCGACTCGAGGTGGTCAATCTCTGCTCGAACGGCCTCGATCCGCTGCTGGAGCAGGTCGCGAGTCGATTGCAGCATCGCTATATCCTGCTCGGCCTCGACCTTTTCCTGGGCGATGAGACGCTCGGTCTCCACCCACCGGTCGATCAACTGACGGGTCTGCGACAGTTGATCCGCAGCGGATACGCCGACCACAGCAAACCAGAGCGCCAGTATCGAAAACGGCTTCATGCGAGAGAAAGGTCGCCTATATCCCTCATGGTATGTCCGCCTCGGCGTCAACCTCGAAAATCACCTTCTCAAGATAAGTGCTATTACGGACAACGCGGGAGTGGAGGCCTTCCGTCTTGCCCAGCACGTCGAGGATTTCTTCCAACGATTCGTGCTCAAACTCCGCCGTAAGATGGTGTTGCGCGGCCTTGGTTCCCTGGACCTCGACCGGCACCCCAAAGCGCCGCCCCAGCATGCGAGCTGCCTCTGGCAAAGGTGTATCGTCAAAAGTCAGCCGGTTGAAGCGCCAGGTGGCCGCCTTGCTCAGATCAAAGGGGTGAGTGCTGGATTGACGGGTCTCACGGTCCAGCTCGAACGCCGAGCCGGGCTTCAAGACCACCGGCTCGACGACGCCCGCCGTGCCGGCGGGGGGCGTGACCGCCACCCGGCCCTCGACCAGCGACACCGCTTGTACCGGGCTGTCGTCGTATGCCTTGAGGTTGAACTTCGTGCCCAGCACGGTGGTGCGCAGCCCGCCGGCGTCGACCACGAAGGGGTGCTCCGGATCGTGCGTGACCTCAAAGAACGCCTCCCCCTCCAAACGCACACGGCGATCGGTGGCGCCAAACGCGGTCGGAATGTAGAGATGGCTGTCGGCGTTGAGGTAGATGCGCGTGCCATCGGACAACGTCAAAACCGAGCTCTGGCCGGGCGGGCTCAAACGCTCGACCCACTTTTCCGGTGCCGGACCGTCGACCTGCGTGGTGTTCCAGAAATACGCCGCAATGGCCACTGCCAGGCAGCCCGCAAAAAAGAATAGCGGCAGGTTGAGCCCCGGTCGCCGCCCCCCTTTTCGACGCTGCGGGACGGACGGAGGTGAAGCTGGCATCCGTGTGCGGCGAAATTGCTCGAAGGCCGCCTCTGCCTCAAAACTCGGTTCCGTAACAGACGCGGGGCCGACGCCGTTCCACTGCTTCTCCAACGCGGCGAAGTGGGCCTTCTTTTGCGGATCCTGAAGTGCCGCAACGAGTTGACGGCGATCCTCGCTCCCCGCCTCGCCGGAAAGATAGCGCAGGCACAAGGCCGTAAACGCGTCACTGTGGGCATCTTCTTTCATACTTCGCTCATCTTACGGTCGGCCATTAGAGCCTAAATCTACCAAGCAGCGTGACAATTTTTTCTCTGGTGACAATTGTATGAACAAAACTTTTGGAGTTGACCGGCTCAGCGTCCCGACCTCTCCTATCGACATCGGAACGTCACCCCTTCGCGGGCTCTTGCCTGGCTACGTCTGTTCGAAGCCTCGCCTGCGAAAAGCCCTGAAAACCGGTATGCACGAAGATCCGAGCTCCTCTCCAAAAGCAAACGCGTCGATGTCTGACGATGTGTTGATGGACCTTTTACGACGGGGCGACGAAGCAGCCCTGCGCCATATTTTCCTCCGCTACTACGAACGTCTCTGCCGGTTTTCCTATACCATCGTCCAGCGCAAGGATCTGGCAGAGGAAGCGGTTGCAAACGTTTTCCAAACGCTCTGGGCACGCCATCGCATCCTCACGATCCGCAAAAACCTGCAGACGTACCTCTTCATCGCGGTGAAGAACCAATCGGTGGATCTGGTGCGCTTCTGCCGCCGCGAGCCCGTCTCGGCCATCGACAGTGTCGGGACTCATGAATTGCCTTCGGAAGCACCCAAGCGGAACTCCAACCAGTATGAAGAGGTCCGCCGCGAAGTCGATACCCTGATACAAGCGCTGCCACCCCAGCGTCGCCTGGTCTTTCGGCTCAATCGCTTTGAAGGCATGCGCTATCGGCAGATCGCCGAGATTCTCGGCATCTCGGAGCGGACGGTCCAAAACCATATGGTATTGGCGATGAAACAGCTAGCGCCAGAGTTGGACCGACTGAAGGAGCTGATACGTTAGCCACGAAACACTGTCACCAAAACGTCACGCAAAGACATTGGTAGATTTTGGGATGATCGTTCGTCCCATCGGCGGAACCACTGGCAGTGGTCGTTCTGTCGCTGTGCATTGACGGGCTGGAGATAGCCTGACGTGGAGCGGTCGCCACGCCAGCGGTCTATGCTTAACCCAATCCGACAGATTCTTGTGAGACCGATCTCTTCTTCTTCCGCGTTCATCCGCTCTCTCGTCCGGCGCCAGGGCTGGCTCGCCCAGTTGGCCCGGGACGGTGCGCTACTCTGCGCACTGGGCCTGACCGCGTCCCTCGCGGCCGAGACCTTTGACTACGGGCACGACCAGCCGCTGATGCAAACCCAGGTCACGCTGCCCGAGAGCGAGGACGCGCTAACCCTGCGCCAGTTCATCGCCGCCTGCGAAGAGCAGACCGACTTTGCCTTCGCCTACCGCACGGACAACCTGCCGCTGGACGCCGAGCTGAACCTGCCGCAAACCGAGAGCCCGCTCTCGCTCGCGCAAGCCTTCTGGGCCATCTCCAGCCGCAAGGGCATCGTCTTCGAGCGCGTGAATCGGCAGATCGCCGTGCGCTTCTTTGCTGAAGGCGACACGCTGCGCCCCCTGGAAGACGATGCGCCCCGCAATGCGCAGGAAGGCCGTCGCTCCCAGCCCGATCTCGAGACCTTCGAACTGGAAGCCTTTGCAGTCGAAGGTGAGTACAACGAAAAGATGGAGACGCTGGAACTGCGCATGCAGGATGTGAAGTTCCAGAACATGCTCTCGGCCGACGACATGTCGCGCTATGCCGCAGGCGACATGAGCGAGGCCATCGGCCGCATCGCCGGCGTCAATGTCGCCGAAGGGCGCTTCGCCGTCATCCGCGGCCTCTCCGAGCGCTACAGCGCCACCCTCGTCAACGGCATTCCCGTGCCCAGCGCCGACCCCGAAAAGCAGGGCGTGCACCTCGACCTCTTTTCCACCGACATCGTCAGCCGCCTCGAAGTCTCCAAAACCTTCTCTCCCGACGGGCCGGGCAACGCCGCCGGCGGCTTCATCAACATCGTCACGACCCGCATCCCCAACGAGCCTTTCGCCAACATCAGCTTCGGCGCCAAGTTCAACGACCGCGCCCAGCGCGACTACGTGACCTACACCAACGCCGGCCGCAGCGACTCCTGGGCCATGGGCACCAACGACCGCATCACCCAGGTCTTCGGCTACGATGCTAATGGTAACTACAAGTTCGTAAGCACGGGTGACTTCAGCCCGGAACTGCCGTGGGTAAAAGATGGGGCTCGTTACACCCTGCCGGAGGGTATCGACATGGTGGCCCAGCACGAAAGCCCGCCCCAGGGGCTCAGCTTCACCGCGAGTGGCGGCGGTGGCTCCGAACTGCTCGGGCGGCGCTTTCGCATCTTGACCACCGTCAGCTACGACAGCTCTTACAAAACGGCAGACGGCTTTTATGAGGATCGATGGCCAACCAACATAACGCTCATCAACGAAGGCAGTGGTTATACCATGGTGAGTGACCTTTGGTATGGCACCATGACCTCCCACGGACCGCTCTACGATTACACCCAATCGGTCGCGACCGTAAGTCTGACGGGACTGGCGGCTCTGCAGTACGATCTCGATGCCAAAGGCAACCACACGCTGACCTTCAACGCCTTCATGTCCAAAGTGGGGGAAGACACCGTTCTGAAGTTCGATGATGGCGAATTTGAATATGAGCGTGAAGGTGAAGTCTATTTCTCGAGTGAGCGACCTTGGGGAGGATTACTGAAAACGCGCGTAAGCGATGATTCGAGTGCGGTCGATGACTACTATTACTGGGACCTGCTTTTTTACGAGGAACGCAGCCTCTACAGCCTGCAACTACTGGGGGATCACTTCTTTGATATCCCGGGAGAGACGCCGCTCAAGGTCAACTGGGCCGCAAGCCACAACACCACCTCAACCGAAGAACCAGACGCGCGCTCGGCCGAGTATGTCTATCTTACTTCCCAAGGCGTCTACGATTCTTCAACCAACCGAGACTTGGCCGGCAACAACTACCGCAGTTGGCGCTTCATTGACGAAGCTCAGGATTTCGCCCGTTTGGATTTCGAGTACGAATCGATCTTCGGCCGTAACTTCAGCGCGATCTTCTCTTCCGGCGCTTCTTACGACGACTCCGATCGCGATGTCCTGCAAGGGCGTACCACCTTTCGCCTAGCTTCAACTCAGACCACCGCACAGGAACTGTTCAGCGCCGACGATGCGCGCTACTATTCGTCTGGAGGCGCCCGCGACGTGACGTCCGAAGCCCGCCGCGAACTTAAGGCGGGTTATCTCTCCGGTGTCTTTACCTTTTTCGACCGCATTGATGTCATCGCAGGGGCGCGCGCCGAGAGCCTTGAGATGAGCAGCTTTACCGAGTATCCGTCCGACCGCAAAACGAAGAGTGTGGAATCCCTCATTGGCGGCGAAACGGATCTCAGCCTGACTAATATTTTCGGTTTTGGCCCTGGAGAAGATGGCTCCTTCATCAATGGCACGCTTGATCGCGTGTTTCTGTTGCCTTCGGTCGGGCTGGCCTATCGGCCTACCGACAACCTGAAGCTGCGCCTCAACTATACCGAAACGGTTGCCCGACCCTCTTTCCGCGAATACACCGCATACTTAGCCTTTCTACCGGATTCGCTAAGTCAGACACTCGGCAACCCGCAACTCGAAACCTCCGATGTGCGCAGTACCGACTTTCGCACCGAGTATCTGTGGGGCGATGAAGGCAATTTGGCCGCCATCAGCCTCTTTTACAAAGAAGTCGACCACCCCATTGAGCGGGTCAAGGTGCCGAGCACCTCGGTCGGCGAGTATCACACCTGGGTCAATAATCCTAATACCGCCTACCTCACAGGGCTCGAACTAGAGTTTCGCCAATACCTCACCTTCATACCCCACTGGCTGGGCGGCGACTTTTGGAATGACTTCAGCATTGGCGGCAACTACACCTACATCGACGCCGTCGTGGCAGTATCAGACGCACTCATCGAAAAGCAAACCAGGCCTGGAGGCTCTTGGGATCCGCGCCCAAATTTACCTCGCCCAGACGACATCATCTTTGAGGGCCCGCGCACGGAACGCCGTCTCTATAACCAGCCCCAGTGGATTGTCAACGCCGACCTGACTTATGACAACGCAGATATGGGTTCGCGCCTGACCCTAGCCTACTACGCCATCAGCGAGATCCTGACCTCTGGAGGCATTGCGTCGTCGAGCGTGACGCATGATGAGTATAGCGACAACTTCTATAGCATCGACTTTACTGCACGTCAGCAACTCTTCGAAGGCTGCCATCTCAGCTTCAGCGTCAAAAACCTAACCGACAGCATCCGCGGCGTGCAGTACGACCCGTATCTGACAACGCAGGATTACTACCAGCGTCGCTACCGCGTCGGCCGCGACTACTCGATTTCGCTCAGCTACAGCTTTTAGGCCTCTGACACGGCCGAAGGAAACCTGCAAACATCCGCTATGCCATGGCCCGAAAGGTTTTCGCCGCCTTTCGGGCTTCTTTATTTCTGGAACGGAGCATGGGCTTCACGGCAAACCGTGATACGTAGATCCCGATATCGAACCTGAGGCCTTCAACTCGCCTTGCGTTAAGAAGTGCGACTGGTGTGCAGCCCGCCGGCGTCGACCACAAAGGGATTTTCGACGCTCCGGGACGGACGAAGGTGAAGCTGGCATCCGTGTGCGGCGAAATTGCTGGAGCGGCTCAAGGAGCTGATGCATTAGCCGCAGCAGGTGTCACCAAAACGTCACGCAACGAGATTGGTAGATTTGGGGGCGATCGTTCGTCCATCGGCGGAACCACTGGCAGTGGTCGTTCTGTCGCTGTGCATTGACGGGCTGGAGATAGCCTGACGTGGAGCGGTCGCCACGCCAGCGGTCTGTGCTGAACCCAATCCGACAGATACTCGTGAGACCGATCTCTTCTTCTTCTTCCGCGTTCATCCGCTCTCTCGTCCGGCGCCAGGGCTGGCTCGCCCAGTTGGCCCGGGGCGGTGCGCTACTCTGCGCACTGAGTCTGACCGCGTCCCTCGCTGCCGAGACCTTTGACTACGGGCACGACCAGCCGCTGATGCAAACCCAGGTCACGCTGCCCGAGAGCGAGAACGCGCTGACTCTGCGCCAGTTCATCGCCGCCTGCGAGCAGCAGACCGACTTTTCCTTCGCCTACCGCACGGACAACCTGCCGCTGGACGCCGCACTGAGCCTGCCGCAGAGCGAGAGCCCGCTCTCGCTCGCGCAAGCCTTCTGGGCCATTTCCAGCCGCAAGAGCATCGTCTTCGAGCGCGTGAATCGGCAGATCGCCGTGCGCTTCTTTGCCGAAGGCGACACGCTGCGCCCCTTGAGAGACGATGCCCCCCGCAATGCGCAGGAAGGCCGTCGCTCCCAGCCCGATCTCGAGACCTTCGAGTTGGAAGCCTTTGCCGTCGAGGGCGAGTACAACGAAAAGATGGAGACGCTGGAGCTGCGCATGCAGGATGTGAAGTTCCAGAACATGCTCTCGGCCGACGACATGTCGCGTTACGCCGCAGGCGACATGAGCGAGGCCATCGGCCGTATCGCCGGCGTCAATGTCGCCGAAGGGCGCTTCGCCGTCATCCGCGGCCTCTCCGAGCGCTACAGCGCCACCCTCGTCAACGGCATCCCCGTGCCCAGCGCCGACCCCGAAAAGCAGGGCGTGCACCTCGACCTCTTTTCCACCGACATCGTCAGCCGCCTCGAAGTCTCCAAGACCTTCTCTCCCGACGGGCCGGGCAACGCCGCCGGCGGCTTCATCAACATCGTCACGACCCGCATCCCCAACGAGCCCTTCGCGGACATCAGCTTCGGCACCAAGTTCAACGACCGCGCCCAGCGCGACTACGTGACTTACACCAACGCCGGCCGCAGCGACTCCTGGGCCATGGGCACCAACGACCGCATCACCCAGGTCTTCGGCTACGATGGGACTGGCGTCTACCGTTACGCGCACGTTTCCGATTATAGCCCTGAGCGCCCTTGGGCTCAGGACGGTGCGAACTACACCCTGCCGGAGGGGGTGGATTTGGTTGGGCAACATGAGAGCCCACCTCTCGGCCTGGGTTTTACCGCGAGCGCCGGGGGCGGCTTCGGGCTTTTCGACCGTCAGTTTCGCATCCTCACTACCGTGGCCTATGACAGCTCCTACAAGACGGAAGACGGGTCATATCAGAAGCGCTGGACCTCAAGCTATACCTTCCTCAATCCGTTTTTGACGGTCCCTTCGATAGCCTACGGCCTACTGCCGTCCCACGATCCGCAGTTCAACTATATTCATTCGCAGGCTGAAATCGATATTACGGCCCTTGCCGCGCTTCAATTCGACCTGGATCCAAGAGGCAATCACCAAATCACGCTCACCGGCTTTCACTCCAGAGTGGGAGAAGATACCGTCTTCAAATTTGAAGATGGGCGCTTTGAATACGAACCGACGCCATCCTACTTCGAGGGAGCCTATAGCCTTGAGGGGCCACAAAGGCCCGTTGGGAGCGGCCTTTTGAAATCACGTCTGGCCAATGTCGAAGGAGCGATAGACGACCTGTATTACCGCGACATCATCTATTATGAGGAACGCACCCTCAGCAGCCTCCAATTACTAGGTCGGCACTATTTCAACAATGTAGGTGCCACGCCCCTTAAAGCCGAGTGGGCGCTAAGCCACAACACCACCTCGACGGAAGAACCGGATGCACGGTATCTCGAATACTATTATGTCCCCTCCGAGGGCGTTTTCGGCTCAGACACTTCGCGCGACGAAGGCAGCAGCAACTATCGAAGTTGGCGCTTCATCGACGAGGAACAGGACTTTGCGCGCACCGATCTCGAATACGAATTCATTTTCAACACCATTTCCACTTTGGATTTGAGCGGAGGCGCCTCTTACGATGAATCAACCCGTGACGTGTTGCAGGGGCGTAGTCTATTCGTCGTAAGCGGACGAGACGAAGACGCCGAAGAGCTTTTCAGTGCCAATGGGTCCGCCACCGCGTTTATCCCCAAGACCAGTAATCGCGACGTAACCGCCCATTCGCTTCGCGAAATCAAGGCGGCATATGTCTCGGGAGTCTTCACGCTCTTCGACAAGGTCGATCTAATCGCAGGTGCTCGGGCGGAAAGCCTCGAGATGACGAGTCAAGCCATCTACATTGATCGCAAGCTCGCCAGCATCACCTCGCTCTTCACCCATGAATCGCTCGGGATCGGCCCCGTTTTCGACCTGGGCCCGGGCGACGATGGCACCTACTGGGCAGGCACGCTGGACCGGGTCTTTCTGCTGCCTTCGCTCGGTGCGGCCTACCGCCCGATCGAAGGACTTTCCGTCCGCCTCAACTACGGAGAGACCGTCGCGCGCCCCTCCTTTCGGGAGTATACCGCCTATATGGCCTTCACACCGGACTCCCTGGAGCAGAACCTCGGCAATCCGCAGTTGGAGACCTCCGATGTCCGCAGTACCGACTTTCGGACCGAGTACGTATGGGGCGCCCAAGGCGACCTCGCTGCGATGAGCCTTTTCTATAAGGAAGTAGACCGCCCCATCGAAAAGGTTCAGATGGATAGCACCAATTATGGTGAATACTATGTTTGGGTAAATAACGACCACACCGCTTACCTCAACGGCCTCGAGCTGGAGTTTCGCAAGCACCTGGGGTTCCTCGGAGACTTTTGGTCAGACTTCAGCATCGGCGGCAATTACACCTATATCGATGCAGTGGTGAAAGAGGTTTCGCCGATCTACGAGCGCGAAGTCGGCAACTGGGATCCCTACTTTGTAGACATCCCCGAAGATGCTCTTTTTACCGGCAGCAGCCAGGAGCGCCGTCTGTTCGATCAACCGGAATGGATCGTCAATACCGACCTGACATACGAACACGAGGAGTCCGGCACACGCCTCACCATTGCCTACTATGCCATCAGCGAGATTCTCGACGCGAGTGCCGCCGCCTCCCCCACCATGGACCTCTACCTCAACGATTACTACCGGGTCGACTTCACCGCCCGCCAACGCCTTCTCGACGGACTTCAACTCAGCCTGAGTATCAAGAATCTCACCGACAGCCTGCGCAGCCTGCAATACGATCCATACGCTACGTCCAAAGACATCTACCAACGTCGCTACCGCGTCGGCCGCGACTACTCGATTTCGCTCAGCTACAGCTTTTAGGCCTCTGACACGGCCGAAGGAAACCTGTAAACATCCGCTATGCTATGGCCCGAAAGGTTTTGCCGCCTTTCGGGCTTCTTTATTTCTGGAACGGAGCATGGGCTTCACGGCAAACCGTGATACGTAGAGATCGACGCCGGGCTTGGGGCCTTCAATCCGCCTTGCGTTAAGAAGTGCGACAATTGTCACAAAACGCCCCGCCAAGATGATGCAAGCGCCTCATCTTAACCAATATATTTCACAAAGCCGGTGCGACACATGAGTGTATCATAACCGTCACTAAAACAGTTGGTAGATTTCGGGTTGGTTTTTCGTCCTTACCCCGAAGGACATTCCACCCACAGTGGCGGCCTTCGCACTCTAACCCGACTCAACCCCTGCCGCTGATGGCGGCACTACGCTACCACATCATGAAAAAGCAATCTCTCCTCCTGGGCTTTACGGCCCTTTCGATGGCCGTCTCCTCGGCTTTCGGCCTCACGGTCGTTTCCTCCGACATCACTTCCGACACCACTTGGACGACGACCGGCGCTCCCTACATCCTCGAAGAGCCCATCTTCGTGCAAGACGGCGCCACGCTGACGATCCAGCCCGGCGTAGTCGTTCGCGGCCAACCGCGCAACGGCACCGCCGTCGCGGGCTCCCTGCTCGTCGCCCGGACCGGTCGCATCGAAGCTGAAGGCACCTCCACCAATCCGATCATCTTCACCACCGCTGCGGTCGACGTGAACAATGACGGCAACGCCGACGGCAGCGTCAATGCCTACACGCGCTTCGACGACAGCATCCACGACGAAAACGACTTCCTCGACGAAGATCCGGCCAACACCCCGCTGGCCCCCCTCAACACCGCGGGCGAGCCCAACCTGCAACTCTGGGGCGGCGTCGTGGTGCTCGGCAACGCACCGACCAACCTCGGGATCGGCACGGGCCCCGGCGGTGATGCCGAAGCCGGCATCGGCAACATCGAAGGCATCGATCCGCAGACCAACGAGACCAAGTTCGGTGGTTTCAATCCGAGCGACGACTCCGGTATCCTGCGCTACATCTCCATCCGCCACGGCGGTGACGTGATCGAAGATGCCAACGAAATCAACGGCCTGACCCTCGGCGGCGTCGGCTCCGGCACCACGGTCGACCACATCGAAGTCTACTGCAACTGGGACGACGGCTTCGAATTCTTCGGCGGCACCGTCAATGTGGATCACCTCGCCGCCATCTTTGTGGGCGACGACCACTTCGACTTCGACGAAGGCTACACCGGTCAAGCGCAGTTCCTCTTTGTCGTCATGCCCTACTTCACTGCCGCGAGCGGTGATTATGGCTCCAGCAGCGGTGACGAAGCCGGCGAATGGGATGGCGACGACTGGGACCTGCGTAGCAACGACGTGACCCTGAACGCCGACGGCCGTCCGGTTCCGTTCTCCTACCCCTTCGTGTATAACATGACCGTGGTGGGCTCGGATCTGCCCTCGACCTCCGCCGCGACCCACAGCAACAGCGACCTGGGCCGCATCCTGATGCGCAACGGCTTCAACGGCTGGGTGGCGAACTCCATCATCGTCAACACCGGTTCGACCAACCCGCTGTCCGTCAGCAATGCCGACGGTGCCCCGGGCTACAACGCCACGGACAATGCCGCGGCTGGCACGCTCGGCCTCGCCGGTGTGACCTTCGGCGATGTGCCCTCCGGCTTCCCGGCCGCCAGCTCGGCCGAAGAAACGGCGCTGGCCAACGGCGGTGGAAACCTCGTCAACCCGGCCACCTTCAGCCTGCTCGGCGAAGACCAGAACTTCAACGGTTCGGCTACCCTGAATCCGCGCCCGACCGGCATCCCGACCAACTACACCAATCCGGCCCCCTTCATCGGTGGCGGCTTCATCGAAACGGTGGAGTATCGCGGTGCGTTCGACAGCAACACGAGCACCCCGCTCTGGACCACTGGCTGGACGGCGGCCAACGCGCGCGGCTTCCTCGCCAACTAGCCTCAGCTTAAGGTCAGCTCACAGATCGACTCACAAGCTAGCGGGCGGCCGAATCAGGCCGCCCGCCTCTTTTTGGCCTCGGCCCTCCGTTTTCACAAACCTGTCACAAAGCGACTTGGTAGATTTCTCGCCGCTACACGTCCTTCAGTATCCAGCGGCAGTCTGTCGGTCGCTGGTCGGACAATCGTTTTCCGATCTGTCTGCTCTCCAGATTCAACAACCTTACAGCCTTCATCTCATGCACCACGCAAAACGCTTCAGCGCTCTTATCGCCCTGGCAGGAGCTTCCGCCTCCGCCCTCTCGGGCCAGATCCTTGTCGCCGGCTGGGATTTCTCCCAATACCGCGCCGGCTATTCAGCCGTCGGCACAGGCTATACGGGTGTAGACAGCCTCTGGGCCAATTTCAGCGGCCTCGACACCCTCGGTAATGCCAACGGATTCTCCGGCCCCAACGACTACCACTTCGGCACGTTTTACTACGGCGGCCAATATGGCTCCAGCCAGATGATCGATGCCGCCTCCCCCTTTACAACGTATTGGGCCAACTCCGGCAACCTGACATCCAACGACGGCGCCGCAACCAATCCCTACTACGGGAGCACCTTCAACGGCACCCTCAAAAACCAATATCTTACCGATGAAGGCCAGGAAACGATCAATCCCTACAGCGTTCAGTTTGTTTCGGATTTTAGCGGCGAAAGCTTCGTCTTCGAGGCGAATGTCGGCGACGGCTACATCGGCAACGGCTGGGGCTTGAGCTACGCAGGCAAGATGGCCTCCGGCGGCACGACTACGCTCTCCTGGGAATATTCGCTCGATGGCACCAACTACATGTCCACCGGCATTACCCACACCTTTACGACCACCGACTCTGCCTTCGATCTCAGCCTCGCCGACCTTGTGGCGCTCGACGGTGCGGACGAAGTCTATTTCCGCGGCACCCTGGGTACGATTTCATCCACGCTGGGCGAAATCCCGCTGCTCGACAACGTCGCCATCACGGCGGGCGAGGTCGCATCCGTCGCCGTGCCGGAACCCTCCACCTACGCCGCGCTAGGCGGCCTGTTCGCGGGTGCACTCGTATTCTGGCGGCGCCGTCGTCAGGCCTAAGGCGGTCCTGGCTTCATCCATTTTGGCAACGCCAGCGTCGACGCCTCATTCAAGAATCGCAGATAGGAACCGTCAGCCTCCTGCCGCGATTCACGCAAGACAGCCCGGCTGTAGAGAGAGCACCGGGAAAGCAGCAAGTCAGTCGCAGGCGTTGCCGCGATATAGGCTACAGAGCGATAGAGCATCGCTGTTCGATAAGCAAAGGGGCGCGGAACCTTCCGCGCCCCTTTATGTCCTCCATAATGGCCCGCTCGAACCCTTTAACACACTTGTAACCAAATCAGATTAGTAGGTTTCACCACGATCGGCGACCATCGCGTATGACATTCCCGTTTGTTTCCAAACGGGAGCGCACACTTACGCTACAGGCTTCTCTTTTCCTCCAACGCACTCATGAAAAAATTGCAATTCCTCGGCACACTGGCTGCACTCGCATCCTTTTCAGTCTCGCTCCACGCGCAGGAAACCCTGATCGCGGGTTGGGATTTTTCTCAATACCGGGCTGGCTATTCCGCCGTCGGCACAGACTATATCGGGGTCAATACGCTCTGGGCCAATTTCAGCGGCCTCGACACCCTCGGCAATGCCGACGGCTTCTCCGGCCCCAACGACTACCACTTTGGCACCTTCTATTACGACGGCCAATATGGCTCCAGCCAGATGATCGATGCCGCCTCGCCCTATACAACCTATTGGGCCAACTCCGGCAACCTGGCATCCAACGACGGCGCTGCAACCAATCCCTACTACGGCAGCACCTTTAACGGCACCCTCAAAAATCAGTATCTGACGACGGAAGGCCAGGAAACCATCAACCCCTACAGCGTCCAGTTTGTTGCCGAGTTGAGCGGCGAAAGCTTCGTCTTTGAAGCCAACCTGGGCGAAAATGCTACGGAAACGGCCACCGGCTGGACTTTTAGCTATGCGGGCAAGATGGCATCCGGCGGTTCTACCACCATCTCCTGGGCTTATTCGACCGATGGCAGTAGCTACACCGACACCGGTGTCACCCATACCTTTACGACCACGGATACCCGCTACGCCTTGTCGGCGGAGGATTTAAGCGAGCTCGACGGTGCTTCGCAAATCTACATCCGCGGCACCTTGGGCACCATCGTCGCCGAGCCCCTCGGCTATATCCCGCTGATCGACAACGTCGCGATCCGGGCCACCGTGGGCGGCAGTATGGCGGCTGATCCCTTTAATGGCACGGAAGAAGGCGAAGACGGCTGGTATTACTCCGATTGGTTCCAATGGTATTGGCCCCAACCGGACGACAGCAATTGGTATTACAGCGATTGGATGGGCTGGGTCTACCCCGAAGTGAGCGAAGACGAAGCCGGTTTCTGGCTCTGGGCCGAGGATACGGCAAACAGCACCTGGACCTGGTTCTATACTGAATCGGCTTACTACCCCTGGATTTACAACACCGGCTCCAGCAGCTGGGTTTGGGGGCAACCCCAAGCGTAAGAGAATCGAACCACCGACCAACAGTCCTGGAAGTCGCCCGATTTGCCATCGGGCGGCTTTTTTGTGGTGCCGGAATAAAAACCGAGGTGAACACACGTAGACACAAGGGCATTCCCACCCATTCCAAACGCCCCATTGTTTAACCTGATCGTGACAGGTTTGATTGGTAGATTTCCCCACCAGTGGCGACCTTCGAGTGGGTCATCGCTTCACCCGAAGCGGGATCCAAACCTCGCAACAAACCTCTCTTACCTTGAAGGCATCACTCATGAAAACACTGCAGTTCTTCGGCGCACTTGCTGCCCTCGTATCTATTTCTGCTGCTCTCCACGCTCAGGACAACCTGATCGCTGGCTGGGACTTTTCTCCGTACCGCGCCGGTTATTCTGCGGTCGGCAACGATTATACCGGGGTCGATACGCTCTGGGCCAATTTCAGCGGCATCGACACGCTCGGCACGACCAACGGCTTCTGCGGGCCGAACGACTACCACTTCGGCACCTTTTACTACAATGGCCAGTATGGCTCCAGCCAGATGATCGATACCGCCTCGCCCTTTGCGGTTTTTTGGGCGGCTACTGGCGATCTCACCTCCAACGACGAGGCCGCGGCCAACCCGTATTACGAAGGAGGCACCTTCAACAGCACGGCCAAACGATCTTTGCTGACGTCGGAGGGCCAAGCGACCGTCAATGCCTACAGCGTCCAGTTTGTTGCTGAATTGAGCGGCCAGAGCTTTGTCTTCGCAGCCAATCTGGGTGAGGACGCCGCCGAAATCGGCAACGGCTGGACCTTCAGCTACGCCGGCAAAATGCTGGCTGGAGGTTCCACGACCATTTCCTGGTCCTATTCGACCGACGGCAGCAGCTACACCGATATGGGCATCACCCATACCCTCACTACCGTCGATACCCGCTATGAACTGACCGCCGACGATCTCGGCGAGCTCGACGGAGCCTCGGAGGTCTACATTCGCGGTACGCTAGGCACCATCTCCACCCAGCTGGGCTACATCCCGCTGCTCGACAACGTCGCCATTCGCGCGACGGTGGAAGCCGCCCCGACCGGGGACCTTTTCGGCGGCGAACCCTACGGCGATCTCGGCTGGTATTACTCCGAGTGGTTCAAGTGGTACTGGCCGCTGCCGGGCGTCGACAATGCCTACTTCAGCCCGAAGATGGGCTGGATCTACGCCAAAGCAGACGAGGACAGCGACGGCGTCTGGATCTGGGCCCACGACACGGGCCTCAAATGGACCTGGTTCTACACCGAACCGGACCTCTATCCCTTGGTTTACAACACGCGGACACAACGCTGGGAACGGGTGCGCTAGGCTTGGAAAAATCGAATCACCGACAGACTACCCGTAGCCGCCCGACCTGACCGTTGGGCGGTTCTTTTGGTCAGTGGCGCCGGCGATAAGCGATGAAGCCCAGCACGCACAAGCCCAACGCAGCGGCATAGTGCCCCGGCTCAGGCACTGCCGGCAGGATTTGCCAGCCTGAGCCGCCTACGCACCTCATCCACCCAAGGGGTTTGGCGAAAACGCGAAAGCTGACGCCACAGGTCGACCAGGCAGCGCTCGACGGAGGAGAGTTCCCATCAAGCGCACGAGACGAGCACAGAAGAATACCTTATCGCAGTATCGGTGTATCCTACTGAGCCTTTAGGAATTTATCCCTATTGCCGTGCTTTAACGTCAGGTTAACCAAAGCGACTCGCGCCGGAGCCTGCTTGCATCGGTAGCGGCGGCCATGTAGGCTGCTGCCGACATGCGTTGCCGCGGCGTCCACCACATCGAGCTGACGGTGCCTCATTACGAAGAGGCCATCGCGTTCTACGACCGCATGTTTGGCTGGCTCGGCTACAAGAGCTTCTGGACGCTCGATATCGAATACCGCTCGACCTACTACGTCGCGGGCGGGCTACCCCATTATCCCCACAGCTACATCGGCATCCAGCCTGCCCAGACGGACGCCGGCCATGACCTGCGGGGCGAGCGCTACCAGCCGGGGCTGAACCACCTCGCCCTGGCCGCCCGCAGTCCGAAAGAGATCGACCCCTTTTACACCTCATTCTTACAAACGGAGAGCCTGGAGGTCATCGACGCACCGGCCGCCTATCCCCATTACGCGCCGGGCTACTACGCGGTATTTTTCCGCGATCCGCCGCTGGGCGCCACGTGGGAGCTGGCCTTCATGCCGCTGGTGCCCTCCCCCGTCGCGCTCTGGAAGAGCTGGCAGGCCTGGAAGCGCATCCGCGCCGAGCGCCGACGCGAAAAACCCGGCCAGCCCCCGCTGCGCATGAAGGACGCCTTGCGAAAGCTGCCGGGCAAATAAGGGACGGACGCCCCCCTACGCCGCCACCTGTTCGGACTCTGGCAACACGCGCTCCCCTTCGGTCTGCTGCACGAAGCGCAACAGGAAGGCCGCCAGCAGCATGGAGGCGCCGCCGAGGCCCATCGCGAAGAGGGCGTTATTCCCCAATACGTGTTCCATCAGAGTTCCCAATCCCAGCGCTACCACGATCTGCGGCAGCACGATGAAGAAATTGAAGACGCCCATATAGAAGCCCATCCTGGCCGGAGAAATGGCGTTGGAGAGCATCGCGTAGGGCATGGAGAGAATGCTGGCCCAGCCCACCCCTATGGCCACCATCGAGACGAGCAACAGATACTGGTTGGGCACCACCAGCACGCTGAGAAAGCCGAGGCCGCAACAGACGAGGCAGGCGGTATGAATCGCCCGGGCGGAAAAGTGGTGCACGAGCCGCAACAGCACAAACGAGAAGGCCAGCGCCACGCCGTTGTAGACCGAGAAGCAGACCCCGCCCCACTCCACGCCTGCCTGATAGGCCGGAGTGCCGGGCAGGCCGCCAAAGATGCCTTTGGCCACCGCGGGCGCGAAATACAGCCACAGGCAAAAGAGCCCCAGCCAGGTGAAGAACTGCACCGCCGCCAGTTGCCGCATCGTCTTGGGCATGCTGGTGATGCCGGTAAAAATCTCCTTCAACGCGCGGGCCGGCCCGGCGGAGGCCGCTTTCTCCCGCTCGAACGCTTCCAGATCTTCCGGCGGGTGTTCCCTCGTCGTGAAGATCGTGTAGAGCACGGCGACCATAAACACCACCGCTCCAAGATAAAACGACAGGTGCACGCTGCGCGGAATCGCGCTGCCCTCGCCGTTACCCGTCACGCCAAAGACGTTCGTCAGGATCCACGGCATGGACGACGACAAAACCGCGCCCGCGCCGATCAGCAGGCTCTGCATCGCGAAGCCCACCTTGCGTTGTGGCGGCGGCAACAGATCGCCCACGAAGGCGCGAAACGGCTCCATGCTCACGTTGACCGAGGCGTCGAGGATCCAGAGCAGGCCGGCGGCCATCCACAGCGCGGACGAGTTGGGCATCGCGATCAGCGCCAGGCTGGCGAGAATCGCCCCCGTCAGGAAATACGGGCGGCGACGGCCCAGGCGACCCCAGGTGCGGTCGCTGTAATAACCGATGATCGGCTGGATCAGCAGGCCGGTGACCGGTGCGGCGAGCCAGAGCAACGGGATCGCGCTCTCTTCGGCCCCGAGGTATTGGTAGATGGCGCTCATGTTGGCCATCTGCAGGCCCCAGCCAAACTGGATGCCCAGAAAGCCGAAGCTCATGTTCCAGATTTGCCAGAACGTAAGGTTCTTTTGCGGGACGGGAATCATGGAGAAGGAGGGTTAGGAAGACGCGCGCGGATTGGCTTCGGCAGGGGCTTCCAGGTGAGGGGTATGCAAATCGGAGGGGGTTTCCGGCGGTGCGCTGTAGTCGTGCTGCAGGCTGTCGCCGGTGCGACCGCTGAGGACGTGCAGGCGGCGGAGGTCGGGCTCGCGTTCGCGGCGCAGGCGCTCCAGCTGTGAGCCGGTGAAGCGCCACTGCCAGTTGCCGCTGGCGGTGCCGGGGATGTTCATGCGCGCGCTCGCCCCGAGGTCGAGCAGGTCCTGCATCGTAATCACCGCCAGTCGCGAGACGGACAGGAAAGCCGCACGGATCAACGGCCACGCCGTCTGGTCGCTCTGCAGCTGGAAATAGTCATAGACATCGTCGCGCTGGTCACCCGTCAGGTGTCGCAACCAACCAACCGTGGTATCGTTGTCGTGCGTGCCGGTGTAGACCACGCTGTTGGGCGGATAGTGATGCGGCAGGTTCACGCTGTTGGCATCGTGCCCGAAGCCGAACTGCAGGATCTTCATGCCAGGCAGGCCCGCCGCCTGGCGCAGATCGTAGACGTCGCGATCGATGTAGCCGAGATCTTCGGCAATGATGCGCGGCTGCGGCAACTTGTCGTAAACCGCCTGGAAAAAGTCCAGTCCCGGGCCCTGTCGCCAGCGCCCGCTACGCGCGTCGGGCGCATCACCCGGGATCTCCCAGTAGGTCGAAAAGGCGCGGAAGTGGTCGAGCCGCACGACGTCGTAGAGCGTGAACGCCCCGGCCAGGCGCTCGATCCACCATCGGTAGCCCGTGCGCTGCAAGTAGTCCCAGTCGTAAAGCGGATTGCCCCAAAACTGGCCGAGCTCCGAAAAGTAATCCGGCGGCACCCCAGCGGAAACCTTCAGGCTGCCGTCTGCGTGCAGGCGAAAGACTTCGGGATGGCTCCAGACGTCCGCGCTGTCGTGGGCGACGAAGATCGGCACATCGCCCACGATTTCGACACCCTGCTCGTGCGCGTAGGCCCGCAGGCGCTGCCACTGGTTGAAGAACCAGTATTGGTAGACGAGGTGGCGTTGCGCCTCCACCAGCACCTCTTCAGGCAGGCCCGCGCGGTCGAGGTCCTGATAGCGGCGGAACTCCGGGGCCCAGTGTATCCAGCTCTGCCCGCCGTGGTAGCGCTTGAGTCCCATGAACAGCGTGTAGGGCTCCAACCAATGCCCGCAGGTGTTGCAGAACGTCTCCCAGCCCAGGCGCTGACCATTGGTGTCCCGGTGCCGCTCAAAGCGATCGCTCGCCAGCTCCAGCACGCGCCAGAAGCGCTCGTACAGCTGGCCGTAGTCCGCCCGCTCGCGGTCGAGCTCCATCAGCGGCTCCACCTCCTGCCCAGTCAGCAAGCCCTGCTCGATCAGCTCCTGCAGATCGATAAAGTAGGGATTGCCCGCATACGAGGAGAAGGACTGGTAGGGCGAATCGCCGTAGCCAGTCGGCCCGACCGGGCAGATCTGCCAATAGGCGAAACCGCTGGCGGCCAGAAAGTCCACAAACGCGCGCGCACCCGGCCCCAGATTGCCGATGCCGAACTCGCCCGGCAGGGACGAAATATGCGCCAGCACGCCGCTTTGCCGCGTTTGCAACCAGCTGGCAGTCGAAAAATCACGCAACGATGCGTCTACCATAGCTCTAGAATCAAAGGAGTTTTGGGCTGCAGGGTGAGCGTATCGCCCAGCTCGATTTCGGTGTCGCCCACCACGTCGCGGGCCCGCGTATGCCCCCGCAGGAAGGCGTCGAAGCGGCTCAGATCGAGGTCGTAGGGCGTGGGGTTTTTGTTCAGGACCACCATCACGGTCTGCTCGTCATCGTGGCGGAAGTAGACGTAGGTGCCGTGCTCCGGCGCGTAGTGGGTCAGGCGACCATGGTGGACCGCAGTCTGCGCCTGACGCCAGTTGAAAAGGATCTTGACGTATTCCTGAAACTCGCGCGCCTCCTCGGTCATCTTTTCCGCGGCGAAGGCGTTGGTCGTATCGCCCTCCCAGCCGCCGGGGAAGTCTTTGCGGATGAGGCCGTGCCCGCCGTCCTCCGGATGCGTCATCAGGATTTCGTCCCCGGAGTAAAACTGCGGGATACCGCGCGTCGTCGCGAGCCAGGCCACGGCGTTTTTCGCCAGCCCCACGTCTTCCCCCAGCTCGACAAAGTAGCGGGAAGTATCGTGGTTGCCGAGAAACACGCTGAGGTTATGGGCGTCGGCATAGACGAAGTCGTTGGCCAGCGCCTCGTAAAGCTCGACCAGGCCGGTGTTCATGCTCTCCTCGTGGTTGAGCGCGTCGAGCACCGCCTGCTGGGTGGGGAAGTCGAAGAGGGACGGCAGGTGACCCTCGTAGCCGTCGGCATTGTCCTTGCCACGCTGCCAATAGGCGATCACCAGCGGGTTGTAGCTCCACTCCTCGCCGACGAGGTTCAGGCTCGGATACTCCTGCAGCACGCGCTGGCACCACTCGGCGGCAAAGGTCTTGCCCGGATACGGATAGGTGTCGATGCGGAGACCGCTGAGCCCCAGCGTTTCGATCCACCAGATGCTGTTCTGGATCAGGTAATCCGCGAGCAGCGGGTTGCGGGTGTTGAGATCGGGCATGGAGGGCACGAACCATCCCTCGACCATGCGCTCGGTGTCCGACGGCGCGGCATGTGGGTCTTGGTTGGTCGTGCGCCGGTGGTTGGTGATCTCGTAGTCCGGATAATCGTTGATCCAGCTCCGCATCGGCAAGTCGTGCATCCACCAGTGCTCCGAGCCGATGTGGTTGAGGATCACGTCCATGATCAGCTTGAGGTCGCGATCCGAAGCCGTATCCGCCAGCTCGCGATAGTCCGCCAGCGTGCCCATGCGCGGGTCCACCCGGTAAAAGTCGGTGATGGCGTAACCGTGATAGGACTGATTGGACTGGTCGTTCTCCAGCACCGGATTGATCCATAGCGCGGTAAAGCCCATCTGCTCGATGTAGGTCAGGTGGTTGATGATGCCGCGTAAGTCGCCGCCGTGGCGGGCATACGGCTCATCGCGGTCCACGCCCTGCTCGCGCATCCCCGCCACGGAGTCGTTCGAGGGATCGCCGTTGGCAAAGCGGTCGGGCATCAACAGGTAGATCGCATCCGACGGGCCGAAGCTCTCGCGCTCGGCCGAGCCGGAATCCCGCGCCTGCAGCGCGTAGTCGTAGCGTTCGACCACCTGACCGTCGCGGTGAAATTCGATCGGAAAGGAGCCGGCCTCCGTGTGCGGAGCGATCTCGAGGTAGAGGAAGAGATAATTCGGATTCTCGACGTGCACGACTTCCTCCAGCGTCACACCCGGGTAGTCGAGCTCCGGTCGCGTCTCTCCAATGTCCGGCGCGTGCACGAGGATCTGTAGCCGGGGGTATTCCATGCCAACCCACCAGTTGGCCGGCTCGAGGTGGGTCAATGCGGCCGAGACCGTCGCGCCGAAGCTGCTCAGCGTCGCGGCCAGGAGTAGGGAGGTAAATTTCATGGGGGACCTTTGTTACGCTTACTTTAACGATTTAGGGGCGTGAGGGCCACCGCCGCGCCGCCTCCGGGAGCCAATTTCAGTTCGAGCACGTCGTCGCGGGTGACGGTGCGGCGCGAAATCGTGTAGGCGGTCGGGTTTTTGTCCCAGTGCGCGTCGGAGGCGTCGCCGTAAATGACGGCCCGGTACGTCCGGTCTGGATCGAGAAAGTCCAGCTTCACCTCGAGCGCACGCGGCTCCTCGTTGGTCAGGCTGCCGATAAACCAGCGGTCACCGCCGCGCTCCTGCCGGGCGATCGTCACGTAAGCGCCGATCTCGCCGTTGAGGGTGTGGCTCTGCTCCCAATCCACCGCCACATCGCGGATAAACTGAAAGGCTGGCTCGCCCGTGTAGGCTTCCATCAGGTCGGGCACCATCTGGATCGGGCTGTAGACCACGACGTACATCGCCAGTTGCTTCGCCAGCGTGCTGTTGACCTGATAATCGGGCTGGTAGGGCGCAAGCTTGACGTTGAAAATGCCTGGCGTGTAGTCGATCGGCCCGGCCAGCATGCGCGTAAAAGCGACCGTCGGCACGTGGTTGGGCGGATTGCCGCCGGGCGACCACGCATCGAACTCCTGCCCGCGCACGCCCTCGCGAGCGATGGCGTTGGGGTAAGTGCGGCGGATGCCGGTGGGCTTGATGGGCTCGTGTGCGTTGATCGCGACCTGATGGGCCGCGCCCTGCTCGAGCACGCTACGGTAATGGTTTACCATCCACTGGCCGTGGTGGTATTCGCCCTGCGGGTAGATGTCGCCCACATAGCCGGTCTTCACCGCGTGGATGCCGAGGTCTTTCATCAGGCCGAACGCTGCATCGATCCGGTCGTTGTAAGTCGTCACGGCAGCCGAGGTTTCGTGGTGCATGATCAGCTCCACGCCCTTGCTCTTTCCATAGCGCACGACCTCGGCGAGGTCGTAGTCGGGATAGGCGGTGGTAAAGTCGAAAATACCTTCGCGGCTCTTGGCGTCCATCCAGTTTTCCCAACCGGTATTCCAGCCCTCGACGAGGATACCGTGGAGGTTGTTGGCCGCGGCAAAGTCGATCAGCTCCTTGGCGTAGGCGGTGGTGGCACCGTGCTGGCCACCCTCGTAGGCCCAGGTCTTGGTGCGGATGTGCATGTCCCACCAGATGCCGACGTATTTCATCGGCTGGAAGTAGTCCGTCACCTCGCCGATGCGGCTGGGCTCGTTCAAGTTCACGATCAGGCTGGAGTCGATCAGCGCCGGCGCGTTGTCTGCGATCTGGATCGTGCGCCACGGCGTCTCGAACGGCAACTGACGCCGCACCTTGTAATCCGTGCGCTCGGAGCCGACGAGGCAGCTCTCCAGCGCCAGCCCCTGCGGGTCGACCCGCAAGGTCATGCCCGCGTAATCCGTCAGCGCTGCCTCGTGGAAGCTCAGGTAGACGCCGGCGTCGGTCTGCACCGTGACGGGTGTGTTGACCGCGTTGTGGGGCACGATGCTGCGCATGATGGCGGCGTTTTCGTGGGCCTTGAACGCGTCGATCTCGCTCAGTCGCGACTGATTGTAAAGGTGCTCGTAGCTGTCCCAGTCGCCCGGGATCCACCAGCACATGGGGTCGGTATCGAGGCGAAACTGCGTGTGTTCTTCCGCGATCTTGGCCTCCGGCCAGCCGTCCTGCTCTGGAAAGACGTAGCGGAAGGCAATGCCGTCGTCGTAGGCGCGGAAGACCACGTCGAACGTGCGGTGCGCGCCGTGGTCTTCGGTAAAGGTCAGCCGCAGCTCATGGAAGCGATTTTCCACCTCGCGGCGCTCACCCCAGGGCATCTCCCACGTCTCGTCAAAGTCGCGGGTTTGCGTGTCGGTGATGGCCAGGCCTCCCTGCAAGGGTTCCTGATCGACAAAGGTGAAGCCGAGCGTCGAGGGCAGCACCACTGGCTCGCCCTGGAAGTCGACGGCGTAGTGCGGCACGCCCTGGGCGTCGACATCGCAGGAGATCTGCAACTGGCCGTCGGGCGAGCGGACCTCAGCCGCAGGCAAGGAGTGCCACAGGCTGGCGGCCAAAAGGGTCGTGAAAAGCGCTTTCATGGGATGCGGGGGTAGGAGGGAAAAAGCAGTGGCCACCCACCCAGCAAGGGCGGGTGACCACGAATTCTCAGACAATGTGGGTGTCTAGGTCGGTGCGCCGACTAGAAGCTGTAGGACGCGCCGACCGCGTAGGAGGCGCCGTATTCCTGGTAGTCGATCACCTGACGCGAATCGCCATTGGAGTAGCTCGACAGCGGCTCGTTGGTCAGGTTGTAGCCTTGGACGAAGATCCCCAGTCCTTCGAGCATCGAGCCGTCGGCAAAATCGTAGCCGACTTGAGCGTCGACCACCGTCTCGTCGTTGATCGTGCGGAAGGTGCGGCCGCGCGGCCCAAAGGTGTCGACATTGGCGAGGTATTCCGAGCGGTAGCGGGTGCTGACGCGGGCAGAGAAACCAGCGCGCTCGTAGTAGAGGGTGGCCGTCCAGACTTCTTCGGAGAGGCCGGGCATCGGCGTCGCCGGATTGTCCAGATCCTGACGCACGGTGCTATCCGTCCACGAACCGCTCAGCACGACGCCAAAGCCGGTGAGGGTATCGGAGAAGAGCTCGAAGGGCAGCGACAGCGTCGCCTCAACCCCCTTGATCTCGCCGCCGGGGCCGTTCACCGGCTTGGAGACGTAGCCCTCATGCAGGACCGGATCGACGCCCTCGGTCGGGAAGCCGGTGAAGTCCTTCAACGTGTTGAGGTTATAGGTGTAGTTGAGCAGCTTCTTGTAGTAGCCGGTAATGGCCACATAGCCCATATTGTCGGCAAAGTATTGCTCCAGCGAAAGGTCGAGGGAGTTGGAGCGCCAGGGCTCGAGCTCCGGATTGCCGCCCTCGCCGCTCCAGGGGCTCTCGGTCACATCGGTCGAATTGGCCAGCGCCGGGTTGAAGCCAAAGTCGATCCCCGCACGCATGTCGTCCATGCGCTGACGGGAGAGCTGACGGGCGGCGCTGAAACGGAGGTAGCGGCTCTCGCCGATCTGGTAGACGAGGTTGAGGCTGGGCACGAAATCCCAGTAGCTGCTCGTGCCTTCCACCGGCATGCTGACCACGTCGTCGCCCACGCCATCGGCGGCGGTGCCGGTCGATGTCTGGGTGGCATAGACGAATTGGGTGCCGATGGAGCCCGTCAACGGCATGCCGAAGAGCGTCGTGTCGAGCCCCAGCTTGCCGTAGAGCGTGGTCACGTCTTCTTCGACGTTCCAGTCGCCCGCCTGCACGTCGGCGTTGGGGTTTTCGATGCGCTCATAGACGCCGCTGTTGAGCACCGCGATCGGATCGTAACTGATCTGCCCCGGCACGCCGATAAAGCTCAGGTCGCTCACGCCGGTATTCTCCGGCAGCGGCAACTCGGTCGCGCCATCGGCCCCGGCGAGGTAATAGCCCTGTTCCTTGTCGAACTTCTCCCGGGAAGTCAGGTTGGCGCCCCACTCGGCGGTGTTCAGGAAGCCCAGGAGATTGATGTCGCGCTTGCCGACCAGCTTGATCTGCGTGAGCTTGTCCTCGCTCGTCGGTGTTTTCAGGTAACCGAGCTGGCCGCCCGGCACCACGTCACTGCCCCACCCTTGCGGGCTGGTGAGCACGATCATGCTCCGGTCCGTGTAGTCGATCGAGGGCGAGAAGACCGCACCGGTATCGCCCATCAGGCGAAAGCCGAGGGTATCGGTCGCGCCTTGACCCGCCGTGCCGGTGCCCGAGTAGGTTTCCAGCACCGTGCCCTCGCGGTCGATATAGGAGTGACTGAGGTCGAACTCGAGATCCCAACCCAGCACCTCGTCCACCTTCAGGTTCCAGCCCACCGAGATGATGTCGGATTCGGAGGTGGCGATGTCGTTGCGCATGACGCCCTTCACGCCATCGAACACGCCTTCGGTGATCAGACCGTTCTCGACCGTGAAGCCCGGCTCCGGGTTCAGGCCGCCCCAGTAGAGCGGAAACTCGATGCCGCGCAGCAGCTGGTCTTCCTTGAAATTGGTGTAGTAGACGTCGACCGACGAACGCACACGGTCGTTCGGCTGATACTCGATCGTGCCGAGCAGGCCGTGGCGCTTGAGCGTGCTGGAACGAATAAACGGCTTGGCCCCGCCAATCACATTGGGCTCGGAAGCATCCACATCCGTGCTGACATTCGGGTAGCCCCAGGAGTTCCACTGCTTACCCTGGCCGGGCTTGTCCGTGTAGGCATAACCGAAAGCGATGCCCCACTTGTCGTCGTCGAACTGGTCGATGTACGACAGGTTGTAGCGATAGCCGTCGCGCTCCGAGCCGGCGTTGAGCGCATCGAACTCGGTCCACTCATAGTAGCCACTGGTCACGATCTTGCGCTCGCGGTAATCCAGCGGGCGCGCCGAACGCAGGTCCACCACGCCGCCAATGCCGCCGGCCACGATGGACGCGTCGCCCGTCTTGTAGACCACCGCCCCCGTGAGCACTTCCGAAGGATACTGGTCGAACTCGATCGCGCGCACGCTGCCGGTCGAGACCTGCTCACGACCGTTGAGTGTGGCGCCGACAAAGTCTTCGTTCAGGCCGCGAATGCTGACGATCTGAGCGCGACCGTTCACGCGCTGGGTCGCGACGCCCGGCAGGCGGGCCAGGGATTCGGCGATACTGGTGTCAGGCAGCTTGCCAATGTCTTCGGCCGCGACCACTTCGATCACCACCGGGGCCATTTGCTTTTTCTGGGCGGCTTCGGCCAGGCTGCCGGCGTAGCCACCGCGCACCACAAAAGCGTCGAGCTCAAAGACCTGGTCGCTTTGCGTTTCGTCGGTATTGGTATCGGAATCCTGAGCGAAGGCCTGGGACACCAAGCCGAGGGAGAGTAAGGGGAGCGAGGAGAGGCTCAGCAGGCGCGCAAGCGTGCTGGCCCGGGTTACCTTGGATTTCATGAGTTTGCTCTTTGGGTTATTGGGGAGTAGTTACCTGTTGTTGTCTTTCACGCTGACACATCTTAGCCGCTATTCCCAATGTGTTAGCTTGCACTAATCCGACATCGTGCGGAAATTTCTTAGGCGATACCTGCGCAGTCCGTTTCAGGCCAAAACCCGCACCAAAAGCGGCTCCATGCGGCCTTTATGGCTTTGTAGGCCGCACATCTTTTCATCACAGACCAAAGAAAATTCCGGCCCTGCAATTTTGCAGATAAGCCGGAATTATGGGACAAATCTTTTAGCCTGCCCTACCGATATAGAACCTTGTAATCCCAACTCCGCAGCTCGAACGACTGGCTGTCGTCCAATTCGACCGTCTGCCCCGAAAAGGCGTCCGTCCACGCGCCGGCAATCCGCTCCGAGCCAAGGAAGAACAACACATCGCGGGCCTTGAGGTTGGCGATCACCAACACTTCCGGGCCTCCCGCTTCGCCACGGATAAAGCTGTAGACCTGCTCGTCGGCAGTTGAAGGAATGCGGGTGGTTGGGGCCTCCGTGCCAAGGGCCGGAGAGGTGCGCTTCAGCTCCGTCAGCGTGCGGTAAAAGGGGGTCAAAGGCGACGACTTCCATTCGATGGGATCGCGCTCGAAGAACTCCAGGCGCTTGTCCAAACCCGCTTCCTGGCCATTGTAGATCAAGGGGATACCGTCCATCGTGAACGAGAGCACCGCAAATGTCTGCACGCCCCCGCCCAGCCGCTCGAACACTGTACCCGCCCAGCTGTTTTCATCGTGGTTGCTCGTCATGAGCATGAAGCGTGCGCCCTGCGGATACATCAGCTCGCGGCGCGTCAGCACCGCATCGATCTGCTTGGCGTCGGCCTCGCCCTGAGCGATCTCGTTGAAGGTGTGCATGAGGTCCCAGCCGTACCCCGCATCGAAGGCCTGCAACTGATGATCCTGCTCCGCGCCCTCGGCCAAAATGAAGAGATCCGGCTCCACCTCACGCAGCTCCGCCAGCGTGCGCTCCCACTGCTCCGTCGGCGCGCCCTTGGCGTAGTCGCAGCGGAAGCCGTCGACCGCGAAATCCTTCACCCAGTAGCGCATGGCATCGGTCATGTATTCCATCACCGCCGGATTCTCGAAGTCGAACTGCACGACGTCGGTCCAGTCCCAGCCCGGAGGCGAAATCGGCTCGCCCGCGTCGTTCTGGAAGTAGAAATCCGGGTGCTGCTCGATCAAGGCATTATCCCAGGCCGAGTGGTTGGCGACCCAGTCGAGGATCACCTTGAACCCGCGCTGGTGGGCGGCGTCGATGAGGGAATGCAGGTCCTCCTTGTCGCCAAACTCCGGGTTCACGCCGTAGTAATCCTGGACCGAATAGTAGCTACCCAGCGGCCCCTTGCGCTCCACTTCACCGATCGGGTGGATCGGCATCAGCCAGAGCGTCGTCACGCCGAGATCTTCGATGCGGTCGAGATCACGCTCCACCGCGGCAAAGGTGCCCTCTTGCGAGTATTGGCGCACGTTGACCTCGTAGATGACCTGCGTCTGCGCCCATTCGGGCGTTTCGCGGGCTTCAGTGTGCCAATACAGGCGGTCGGGCGTCGGGACTTGCGCCTGGAGCGCTGCCGGAGCCGAGAGGCTGGCGACGAGGGCAAAGGTAAGCGGCAGGAGGGGCTTCATGATCGTGAATAGATAGGGGTTGAAACGATGCCGCGACCCTAAGCCACTCCGCTACCGGGCGGCACGAACGGAGCCGAGGACAGAGCCGCGCTCCCGAGGACGATTCTTATGCGCGGACGCCTTACAGCGCAGCGGCTACCTGACGCGGGCGGCCGCGGGTGAAATCTTCGCGATCGTGATAGACCGTCTTGGGGCGCCGATCGGTCTCCTGACGCGCCTGCTCGAGCTTGTCGCGGTAGGACTGCGGGCTCTCGCCGGTGAATTTGCGGAAGACCCGCGCGAAATAGGCCGGATCGGCAAAGCCGCTCGACCACGCGATCTCGGAAATGTACAAGGACGTCGCTTCCAGCGCGAGGCGCGCGCTCTCGATGCGGGTGCGCTGGATGTACTGGATGAGCTTTTCGCCCGTCTCCCGATGAAAGAGGTGAGAAAGGTAGTCAGCGGAGCATTGCAGCTTTTCCGCCAGCGTCTTCACGCTCAGCTCGGAGTTCGAAATCTGTTCTCGAACGAGGCACTTGGCCTGGAACACCTTACCGGACTCGGAGCTGTAGACCTCGTTGCCCATATCCACCAGATTGCGCACGATGGAAAAGTAGGCGATCAGCAGACCGCGCACCGCGGAATCGCGCGCCGGAGTCGCCGAATGAAAGGCTTGGATCAACAGGTTGGCCAGATCTTCGATCTGGTGGATGTCGGGGGCATTGAAGGTCTCGATCGCCTCAATGTCGGGCTTGCCCGGCGCAACCTCAGTCGCAAAGTGCACGCTGACGGCGTTTTCGTAGCAGGCGATCACCAGGTTGCGGAAACGGCCTCCACGAGCCGCAACCTGCTCGCGGTGCGGCACGCCGCTGGGCACAATGCAGATCTCGCCGGGCTGCAGGGTCAGCTGCTCGCGGGGGAAGGCAAACTCCGTCGATCCTTCCAGCTGGATGAAGATCTCGGGGTTGAAGTGATAGTGCATTTGCGGGTGCTTCTCGTAGGTGCCTTTGACCTGGGCGACCTTGAGGCGGGCGGCACCGCGCATGGCCTTCTGGATGCACTGATCCAGGATGGCATGCATCTCGGCACGGTTTTTTTCGGAAAAGCGGCGGCGGAATTTCAGGATATTGTCATCACCGTTTTGACTCTGCATGGGGACGGGGGATTGGGGGAGTAGACAGTTGGGGAGCGGGATGGCGGAACCAGGTCCGCACGGGGTATATCGTCCTTTTCAGGAGCAGATGAGCGCAGGAAAGGACACCAAACAGGAGGGAAAACTGTAAAAAACGGGCGGCGGATTGAACGCCTAACCGAGGCTAGAGGGAACCTACGTCTCAAACATTCTTATCTCAAGCAGATGCCACACAGACCTAAGATTTGTTCAGGTCTTTCAGGATTGGGCGTATCTTGCACGGCGGAAAGCAACGCATTTTCACAGATCCAGAGCATCCCACTGGGCCTGTTTGCACCAAAAAGCCCCGCAGCTGGTACTGCGGGGCTCCCCAAAAAGACCCTTGAATGACAGGGTATGCTGTAGATTAAGACTTGCCTAGAACGAGAAGGTGTTGGTGACGAACCAGGTCTGCTCCGGCTTGGTGCGCACGGCGGCCCAGGTCTTGCCATCGGGCTGCACCGAGATCGGGATCAGGCCCTCGTCCTCGAAGGCGTTGCGCACGTTCACCTGGATGCTCCATTCGATGGAGTCCGTCAGCATGCGCTTGTAGCCTACCCACAAGTCGATGAAGTCCTCGGACGGCCCGTAGTAGGGGCTGTCGATATCATAGGTGATGTTGCCGTCGGCATCTTCCATCAGCGGGTAGCCGATCGCCACTTCGTCTTCCCAGCGGTAGCTGCCACCGACGTTGAAGCCTTCCAGGAAGCCTTCGTCGAAGCTGTAATTGCTCACGAGGGTAAAGCGCCACTGGCGGATGTCTGGCGTCGACGTGCCTTCCTGCAACTTCTTCAGGTTGTAGTTACCCATGAAGTTGGCGTTCCACTCGCGCAGGGTCGTGGTGTTGCCAGCCCCACCCCACCAGATGCGCAGGTCGCCCGCCGGAGTTTCGTTGAGCGCCGTATCGACGGTCTCGACAAAGTCGACCAGTGCCGTGCCGCCCACGTTGTAGCGGGTCGCTTCGGTCTTGGAAGCCGTCAGCGAGACGCGCCAGTTCGGGACCGGGTTGGCTACAAACTCAAACTCATAGCCTTCCGAAACCGAATCCTCGGTGATGCTGAAGTTCTGCGGGGCGCTCGCGGCCTGGTTTTGGCCCGTGGCGTTCTTGTCCAGACTCCACGCATCCCAGTAGCGGGGGTCGACGGCATCCTGCAAGGCCCGGAAGCCCGCAATGGCAGCCTGCTCACGAGCCGCAGCCTGCTCCTGGGTTTCTCCGGCCGCCGGCGAATAGTTGTAGCGACCCGGTTCCGTATCGTCCGGGAAGGTGTTGCCGTTGCCGTCGATGTTGTATTCGAAGACGTTCGCCCAGTTGCCGCCCCAGGCCATAACGGCGCCGAGGAACCAGTTGCCGGTGATGGCCGTGCTACTGGCATTTTGCAGCGTCGTCTCAAACTTCGTCACACGGAAGGAGAAGCGGTTGTCCTTGGTCGAGAGCCAAAGACCGTAGTCTTCAGTACCACCCGACTGGAAGGGAATCGCCTCGCCATAGATATTCGTGCGGGCCTGTGACGGGTTGAAATTCTCCGAATCGAGGTAGGAGAGGCTGACGTTGATCGGCAACGCACCGTTGAGCAGATCGTTGATGTGCACGACTACGCCCTTGGTCAGGCTGTCGTCCGTAATGCTCGGATCCCACTCCGCGCCATCCAGCGTGTAGGTTTCCGACCGCACGTCGCGGATCTGGTTCAGCCAGGGCTCATCAACGTCTCCCGTTTCCTCATCGTACCGATAAGCAGGCCGGAAGCCACGCGTCTTCACGGTGTCTTCGCGGTAGCCGAGGGTGGTCACGACCGCACCGTCCCAGAAGTAGCCTTGCCAGACGCCCGCCTTGGAGTCGATCTGACGCTCGGTCAGGTCGGCAGAGGTGGTCAGGTCCGTGCGGCCATCCCGCTCGGAGTAGAGCGGCGTGAAGTCGTAGTTGCTCCAGCCGACGTAGTTGGCCGGGTTCTCCGACTGAGTGCTGTCATCACCGTTCCAGGTGTTTTGCCAGTAGGCCGCCGGGTCGACGCCCGTCGCATTCCAGGTAGAGTCGAAGTTGTAGAGCTGGCCCGAGCCCATCGTCATCCACGCGGAGGGATTCGGGACGTGCGCGCCGGACGCGGTGCTACGGTCGTAGAGCGCATCGCCGAGATAGACCACGGCATTCGGCAGACGCACGTTGTCGTTTCCGTTGAAGTATTCGCCTTCAGCCGAGACGTAGCTGTCGTAGGCCGCGTCGGTGCCATAGAGCAGCCAGCTGCGGCGGTCGTTCTCGAACTCATCGCGGGTAAACAGACCGGTGATGACGTGGCGGCCCAACAGCTTCGTCAGCCAACCATCTTCCATCACGTCGTTGAACTCGAATTCACCGAAGGCGGTGGCGCGCATCACATCGCGCGATTCGTCCAGCGAGTAGGTACCGTATTGCCCGTTGTCGCTCACAAAGGGGCGACCGGCGTTCGGGTTCGGGTTGCCGTCCGACAATTCCGAATTGATGTCGATGTAGAGCGCGACGCGCTGGTCGGCCAACATGGACCACCGCTCTTCGTAGTAGTCCTGGCTGTCGTAGGAGAGCTCGAAGCCGATCTTGTTGTTAAAGAAGGTCTGGGCGAGGCTCAGGTTATAGGCCGTCCAGTCCTGCTTTTCCTGCTTGTTCGGGCCGTCGATCAGATTGTCGTAGAAGTTGAAGATCGACGGATCCTGCAGGTGGAAGTTCTTGTACTGGCCGTATTCGGCGTAAGGCAGACCGATCTGGGTCGCAAAATTGCGATACTCAGCGACACCACCCAAACGATTATAAGGGAAGCCCACTCCGCCATCGATTTCACCATCTTCACCGATCCCGCGCACATTGTGCATTTCGCTCATGTAGTAGCGGGAGACTTCACCGGAGGTGTGGTCCGGGAAGATCGCAATAGGACCACCGAAGACCTGGGCGAAGTTGCCGATCGCGGGGTTGTAATACGGGTTCGGATCGCCGCTGGTGTAGGTCGCCCGGCGCTGGCCGCGGTTCGGCAGCTCCGAGTAGTCATCTTCGAGCTGGAACGGCGTGTAGGTCTGCTGGCCGAGGCCCATCAGCTGATTGAGCGGGCGCGGCAGGTCGTCAATCGACGTCGCGTTGGCGATCTGCTCCAGTTCGGCGTCCGACAACGGATCGTTGAACCAGGGGGTGATGTAGTCCACCGGCGTGACCGTGCGCGGACGGTTGGCGGTCACATCGCCCCGTTCCACGTTGGCCTTGATCTGCGTGACGCCGCCCAGATTCTTGAACCAGTCGGGCTGATATTTGATGGCGCCAAACCAACGTTGGTCGTCTTCGTACGCCGGATCCTGACGGAATTTCTCCTTGTCGGAAACCGCAGCAAAGCGCACCGCCAGTTCGTTGTCGATGAGCTCCTTGTTCAGGTCCAACTCCATGCGGGTAGAGCCGTAGGAGCCGACGCGTGCCGAGATCTTGCCGAGGTCGTTGAACTGCGGCTCGATTACGGTATAATTAATAATACCGGCCGGGCTGCCGAGACCAAACAGGATGGAATTGGCGCCGCGGTTGATATCCACACGCGCGATGTTGAAACCATCCCACGGGATGCGGCTGATGAAGTAATCGCGCGCATTATCGGCTGCGGCCAGACCACGCACGCGAGTGGAGGTATTCGGGTTGGGCAGGCGCGCACCTTCGTCGATCGTAGAGCCGCCACCGCCTTCGGTGTAGGTACTGAAAGTGCCACCAACTTCAACGCCGACCGCATAAGTCAAAAGGCTCTGGCTGTCGGTCGCACCAACGTCATTCAAAAATTCTTCAGTATAGACGGAAACCGCAGAACCGACGTCCTTCAAGTCGGTGCGCAGACGGGTCCCGGACAGGGTATTGGCCGCCATATAGCCAATGTCTTCGTCCGTCGTAACGGAAAAGGGAGGCAGTTCAAAGACCTCGTTGCTTTCACTTTCATTATCCTGCGCAGTCAACATCGAATAGCTGAGCGCGGGGAGGGCCAGCACGAGGGCTCGCCAGAACGCGGATCGTGGGATCTTCATGTGGAGTAGTTTGGAGAGTACTTCGTAGGCACAGCCCTTGTTGCCACCTTCAGAATGGCTGGGCTTACGGAGTAGGGGGGACAATTACTTGAGGGGATTGTGCAGCAGAGAGTGTAGAATGAGGAGTCTACGCCCTATGCCCGTGGCTATAGGAAAACTATGACAAACTGTGCCTCACGCTAAAGAGCCTCAACTTTCTAACAATAGAACACAATTGTCCGGGCTTTTTTCCCAACCCGAGCGGCTCTCGCCTATGATGAAGGGCTACTGCCAGCTTTTGTCCCGGTCGTCCTCTCCCCCTTTGGGGATGTACAAACGCATGCCCACGCTCATGCAAGCGTGGGCATCGAAAATGAAAAACGGTTGAAAAGCAGCTGCGCTACCGGGCTGGGTGCAGGATCAGGACGACATCTGCGCCGGGGGCGAGCGCTTCCGACGACAGTTGCAACCGGCCGGAACCCACCTGTTGCGGACCCAGCGCACGGTAGGTGCCCTCAGCGCAATCGTAGAGATCGACGGTGCAGGCGCCATTCCGCAATCCTTCGACCGTCAGTGGCAGGGACTCGTCACCCTGATTGAAGACGTAAACATAGCGTAGTTCGCCACAGCGGACCCCGAGGACTTGCAGCGGCTGCGCCACCTGGAGGTCCAGCTCGACGAAGCTGCCCAGCCCTGCCTGCAGCATGTGGCGATTGATCTCCTGGACATGGGCGAAGTAGGCGGTGTCGCCGTGCGCGTCGAAGTATTCCCACCACCAACTGAGCGGCAGAACGGGCGTGGGCGAAAACAGCCCGTACCAGAGCCCTCGGCGGAAGTCGCCCTGCATCTCTCCATACATGTCGTCGAAATTCTTCGACCAGTCCCACTCCCGGCTGAATTCGCCGATAACGCACGGCTTATCAAAGTGATCGGCGTCCTGGCGCAGTGCTTCGGGGATCGCCGCAGTCGCGCGATACATGTGCTTCTGGCAGAAGTCGAGCGTCTCGACATCGTAGAGACCTTTCACCTCGCGGTGTGAGACGCTGGTGCTGACGAGGTGTCCATAGGGGTCGTGCGCCTTGAGGTAGGCGCTCATCTCACGGTGCCAGTCGCGCACGGCTGCGTCAGGGATCGTCTGCTCCTGATGACCGGGATACATCGCGTTGTCGACCTCGTTGAAGAGTTCCCAGACGGCGATGGACGGACTGTAGCCCCAGCGCGCGATCATGTAACGCAGCTTGTCCTTGTAGTGGCTGCGCGTCTCGGCGTCGGTAAAGAACTCTGCCGGCGTCTCGGCCCAACCACCGTTGCGGGCGTTGTAAGTGCTCCGCTCCCAGCCGTCGCCCAACAGGCCCACATGACTTTCCAGCGTCAGCATGAAGTGCACGTCAAACCGGTCGGCCAGCTCCACGAGGTGGTCGAGGCGCTCGATCCCACTCGGGTTGAACCGTGCCTCCGTATCCTCGTAGCGGTAGGTGTTGTGGACGATCTTCCAGTCGACGGGCAGGTTCCAGTAGATCATCCAGGTGCGGAAGAACGTGCCTTCGTTGGCATGCAGGGCGGCCAGCATATCGTCGTAGTTAAAACGCGGATCCTCGTGCAGGCCCTTGAAGAACTTGGAGTCGTCATGCGCTCGGGCTTCCCAGCCCAGGTTCTCCCCCACCCCGCGGAAGGGTTTGCCATTGTCGTAGCGAAAGCTCCAGCGGTTGTTCAGGCGCAAGAAGCCCGGCTCGTCCGAAACAGCGGCGGAAAAGCTTTGCCACGCGGTGGAGGAATCGGCCGCAGCATCGTCGTGCAATACAAACCGGTATCGATAGCCGCCCGGCTCCATCGGAGCGAAGCGCGCCTGCCAGCGGGAAAGAGCGCCGCTCTCGCCGGAAACGTAGAAGCACGGCAGCACCAGCTCGCGCCCCGACGGAGCCCGGATCTCCATATCGAGGCTCACGTCGGGCGTGCGATAGGGATCCTCCCAATCGGCCGTAAGCTGCACGTTCCACTCGGCCTTGTGATATTGCTCGATCGGCTCGCGCGGCGCATGCGTCCGCTCAATCGCGGCGTGCAGCGACAAGGTGCCCGCCAGGAGCATCGAAAGTGTCAGATATTTGAATAGCTTCATCAGCGTCTGCTCAAAAAAAGGATGTGGTCAGTCAAAATAAAGGGCAGCGCAGCAAGTTCTGCGCTGCCCATTGGTCTAGTCCCCAGTAGAAACGTGGAGGAAGGGCGGCCGCCGGGTCGTGGAATATAGCGACCGCCCGATCCTGCCCCTAGTCTAAAAACGGAAGGTGGAAGAGAGGGACCAGAGGCGCTCCTGCGGGATACGGACCTCCGCCACCGACCCGTCGGGATTGGCACGGATCGGGATGAGGTCGTCGTCCGCAAAGGCGTTGCGCACGTTCAGCTGGATCGTCCAGTCCACCTTGTCGAACAGCTCGCGGGTGTAGCCGATCCAGAAGTCGATGTTCAGCTCGGCATCGCTCTTGATCGGGTTGTCCAGATCGTTGATCCAGACACCCGCATCCTCGTAATAGCGCGGGTAGTAGCCGATGATGCCCTCATCCTGCCAGCGGGCGGCGCCACCGAGGTTCACGCCGTCGAACATGCCGTCGACAAAGGTATAGTTAGTGACGAGGTTCCAGCGCCATTCGCGCATTTCGTCCACCGATTTGCCTTCGGTCTGCTTGGCGTTGAGGTACGGCAGATAGACGTAGTCGATCGAGTGCGTGCCCAAGGTCTGCGGCACATCGCCACCCCAGTGGCCGATATCGGCATAACCATTGAAGTCCCAGAGGCTGTCGTAGGTGTCGTCCGGCGAGTAACCATCTTGCCACAGCGGCAGGTTCACGTTGATGAAGTCCTCGAAGTCGTTCATCACATTGGAGCGCGAGGCCTTTTGCTGCGCCATGTTGAAGGCGATGCGCCAGTTGTCCGTCGGATTCACGACCACTTCGAGTTCGAAGCCCTCGGAAGACAGGTCGTTGACGAAGCGCATGGAAGACGGGGCTCCCACTTCCTGCCAGATCCCGGAGCCGCCCTGCTCATTGCGTTGCCAGTCCATGGACTCCCGCAGGCGCGGGTCGATCGGGCGAAACCACTCGTCGTCGGAGCGGGCCTTGAACCAGGCGTCGCGGTAGTTGCGCTCGGCCTCAGTAATGTGCGGGGCAATGGTACTGTTATTGACCGGATCTTCCTGATAAGGCGCGACGTAGGTCGGTGAATCCGGGTCGAGCGATGCACGCATCCGCAGCGGCTGATCGAGAATGCCTGGGATATCTTCCCAGTTTTCCGGGACCGGCTGCGAGGCGATAGTCTCGTCCCAGTTCCCCTCGCCGAACATCCAGTCGTTGACATACGAGGAGGGCATGCGCTGTTCGCGATCGTGGCCGGTCCAGCTCTCCACCATCATGCCGTTGAGCGTCCGGGTGATGGCGTTGCGCACCCAGTAAAAGTTGGGGGCCACGCCGGAATAGCCGGTGTTCTTTTGCAGCGTCTCATACCAGGTCGCCCGCACGTTCACGCGCTCGTCCAGCATCGCGAAGGCAAAGCCGTATTCGTCCGTCTCGCCGCTCGGGGCGGCCAGCTGGTTGCCGTAGACGTCCATCGCCACTTCCGATGGGCGGAAGTTGTTCGACTTGTTGTAGAACACACTGACGTCGTTGATGACGCTGGGCAGGTATTGCTTGAGCTCTTCCGGCGTGTGAACCACCACGCCCCAGCTGACGCGCTGCTCGCTGGCCGTAACGGGAGTGACGCCATCGTAATTCCACTCCGAAGAATACGGCAGCACCATGTTGTACTCATCGCGCGGCAGGTTGTTCGACTTGTTGTAACGCTCGTAGTCATCCGTGCGCCAGCCCCAGAGGCCGACCACGGTGCCTTCCCAGAAACGACTTTGCCAGATGAACGACTTGCTCTCGGTCACATCGTAGCCCTCGGTGGCGCCGGTGTAGAGATTGACGCCGTCCTGCCCGAATTGCACCACCCCCATGTCGGCGTAGGTCCAGCCGTTGGTTACCGGATCGGTGCTGTCCGGGTCGTGCACCAGAGCCGTGAAAGAGGAAGGCGGTGCCTGGCGCGCATCCACGCCGGAGATGTGAGTACCAGAGAGGCTGTCGCGGCCCAAGACGCTATCCCCCAGGTAGTGCATCAGGATCAGCGACTCATAGCCGATGCCGTCCCGGTAGCGGTCGTAATATTCGGCGTCCGTGCGGTAGAGATCGTAGGAGCGCGAAAAGGTTTCGGCGCGTTGGTTGGAGAAGACGCCAGTGAAAGTGTGCTCGCCCAGGATCTTGGTCAGCACGCCCTCCTGCAACACATCGTCGAACCGGAAGGTGGCAAACGCGGTCGCGCGAAAGGCTTCGCGCTCGACTTCGCTGCGACCGCCGGCCGCGGTCGAGGCCACGTAGGGGCGGCCCAGATTGGGATTGTCGGTGCCGTCGCGCAGCTTCTCGTTGATGTCGACCGCGATGTAGGTCGACTCGTTGATCAGGCTTTCATGCCCCGATTCGTAGTTCTGTCGATCGTACTGGACGTCGATCCCCACGCGCTTGTTCAGGTAGGTCTGCGCAAAAGCGAGGTTGAGGGCATCGAAGTTCTCGAACTGCCGGTCGTTGGGGCCGCTGAGCGTATCTTCGTAAAAGTCGAAGATACTGTCGTCGGTGATCGACTGTCCCGGCCAGAGAGCGCTACCAAAGCCGGAGAACGTATGCCCCTGTGCCTCGTAATCCGCGATGATCTGCTCGGTCGGCGTTCCTTCGTAATAGCTCTTCTGGTTGAGGACGTGCAGCGGGTTGTTCAGGTTGCCGCTAAGGCCGTCCGTGCCGTACCAACCGCTCCAGGCCGACTGGGGACCGCCGCGCTGGCGCATCGCTACGGGGGTATTCGGGCCGCCCGCCGCACCGGAGTTGGGATCGACGAACATCACGCCGACTTCGTCGTACCACTTGCCCCCCACCCCGTTGTTCAGGTAGGGCTCGACGTCTGCAGGCACCTCGCGCGGGATCAGCTCGGAGAAAGTCCACTGCCCCGTGTAGTCAAACCACGGCGACATCATGTCCATCGGCGGCGTGGCGCGCGGGCGGTTGGCGTCGATCTCGCCCTTTTCGAAAGACACCTGGAACTGCGTATAAATCCCGTCGGCGATCTTCGGCGTCCAACGGCCGACCACGTATGCACGCTTGTCATCTTCGAACTTGTCGTCCTGGCGGAACTTCTGCTTTTCATCCAGCAGGGCGACACGCACACCGAGTGTGTTCTTGATCAGCGTCTGGTCCGCGTCGATTACCCCGCGCAGCGTGCCGTATTGGTCGACCTTCATTTCGACCATGTTCTGATCGGTCACCATGTTGGGCGTCTTGAGCGTGCTGTTGATGATGCCCGCCGGACTGCCGAGGCCGAAGAGGATCGAATTGGGCCCGCGCTGGATGTCGATACGGCTCGTGTTATACGCGTCCATGCCGATCTCGGTCAGGAAGTAATTGCGCGTCAGGTCCGCCTCGTTGAGGCCGCGCACACGGGTGGCGGACTGCGGACGTTCGGCGATCTTGTTGATGTAGCCGGTATCGCCTGCCCCACCGCCGTAGAAGTTGCCACCGAGGCCAGCCACTTCCGTATTGGTCGTGTAGACGAGGATATCCTGGAGGTCGTCCGAGCCCGTGTCCTGCATAAACTCGGGCGTGACGACGGAAATGGCGGAGGAGACGTCGCGCAGTTCGGTGTTGAGGCGGCTGCCCGCGAGGGTCGAGGTCGCCATGTAGCCGCTGCTTTCGCTGGTGCTGACTTCAAACGGGGACAGCTCGAACACCTCTTCGTCGGCAGCGTCTTGCGCCATGACCGAATGGGCCGCAAAGAAAAGCACGAGCAGATTCTTGCTGACAGCGTTGGCAGCTCTTCGTTGCGAACGCTTGGAAGCCTTCTTTTTCATGTAGTTCAGTAGTTGGGGTGGTTTGAGGAGGAGATGTGGCGCCGGAGCGTCACTTTTTTGGGAGGTCTTGTGCAGGACCAGGATGGGGAAATTCAGATACTAAAACGATTTAGTTTTCAGGAATAAATGTTAGGCAGGTGCGGCAAGATTCTAAAACAGCCAGTTCGAACTGTTTTCAGGATGAGCCCGGTGCCCCACCTAGCGGCTTCGGCGCGAACGACTGCGTTTATTCGCCGGGAGCAGGCAAATTACGCGCTTACCGCGGCCCACCAAAGGCCGGAAGCCGACAGTCGGCAAGGGGTTCAAGGGGCAAAAACAACCGGAAGACATGGAGCAGAAGAGAAAAGGGGCTAAACAGGAGTATGCGGCCAGCAAGACAACTAAACCGTTTTAGTTCAAGTTAAAATTGGAGACTTTTTTCATGCCGGACGGAAAAACAAGCCATAGAATGGGCGCCTTGCTGGCTGATGCAGCGGCCCCTGGTACCTCAACGCTCGAGGCTCAAAGGTCCTTGGCCCTTTTTGCCGTGAGCGCCCCAAAAGGGCGCTCCAGACAGGCAGAAGGGGATGGCGAATCTCGCGCCATGCCCCCAAGGGCCGGGGCTGAGGCTATCCTTGTTGCGGCGGCAGCAAAGGCTCGAGCCGCCAGATGGCACCGTTTTCTTTGTCCGTGATCACATACAGGTAACCATCCGGCCCCTGTTCCACGTCGCGGATGCGGTCGGGCAACGGGATGCGCTCCTCGTGGGCGACTTCATGACCGTCGACCTCCACGCGCACGAGCTGGCGCCCGGAGAGGCTGCCGATAAAAAAGCTGTCCTGCCACTCCGGAAAGCCCTGGCCGGTGTAGTAGACCATGCCGGAGGGCGAGATGACGGGCGAATAATGCTTCACGGCGTCGGTGAACTCCGGATGCGTCGGCGGTTCGGCAATTTTACTGCCGTTGTAATGGTAGCCCCAGCTCACGACCGGCCAACCGTAGTTGTGCCCCTTTTCGGGCTGATTGAGCTCGTCACCGCCCAGCGGACCCATCTCCGCAATCCAGAGGTCGCCCGTGTCGGGATGCAGTGCGGCAGATTCGACATTGCGGTGCCCGTAGGACCAGATCTCGTCCCGCGCGTCTGCATCATCGACGAAGGGATTATCCTCCGGCACGGAGCCATCGGGGTGGATGCGAATCAGCGCACCGAGGTGATTGGAAAGATCCTGGGCGGGATCGAACTGAAAGCGTTCCCCCAGCGTGAGGAAGAGGTTGCCCTCCCCGTCGAAGACGATGCGACCGCCGAAGTGGTTCGGGCCGTCGATCTTGGGCTCCTGGCTGAAGATCACCTCGAAGTCCTCCAGGCGGCCGTCCTGCAGCTTGCCGCGCCCCAAAGCGGTAGAGGCCCCACCCTGTCCCGGCTCGGAGAACGAAAGATAGATCCAGCCGTTTTGTGCGTAATCCGGATCCAGCGCCACATCCAGCAGACCGCCTTGCCCGTGGTGGAAGACGCGCGGCGTGCCCTGGATCGGCCGCGACAGCTTGCCGTTGCGGTCGAGGATGCGCAGCTGCCCTTCCCGCTCGGTCACCAACATGCGACCATCGGGCAGAAATTCGATGCCCCAGGGATGGTTGAGCCCGTCGGTGATCTGCTTGACCGAGACCGGCCCCGCTTCCGTCAGCACGGATTCAACTTCGTCGTGGGAGGAAAAGACCGGCTGCTGGGCCGCGAGCGTCGCCCCAAGGCACAGGGGCAGGGTGAGGAGGAGTGAACGTGGTCGCATCATACCCGCGAGAGGCGCAAAGCCCGTACCAGCCCCGCAACGTGCGCCGCAGATCAGTCACTTACGCGGCTCATGACGATCCAGCAGGCTACCAGCCATGCAGACTGCGCCATCAGCTTTCACTGGCGGAGCGGTGCGCCCGATGGTACCGCATCGCCGAATAGGAGCGCCAGGCGTTGAACACGCCACCGGCCATGAAGAGAACGCTGCCCACCGTGAACTGCCAGGCCACGAACTCGAAGAGTTTGCGCGCGTCCTGCTTTGTAAAGGCCGGCCACAGATACGGCACCGACGCAAAGAGAAAAATGATCGAGCCCAGTGCGAACGAGATGGCGGTAGCGTTGACCAACTGCAGGCTCAGCTTGGACGTCTCGTCGATAATCTGTGTGACGTTGACGAATGCGCCCATCAGGAACAACCCGCTGCCAATGATGAAGCACCACCCACCGGCGGCCTCCATGCCGATCATCGACAAAAACAGCAGACTGCCGACGGCAAAGAGCAGGGTGCCGATGATGTAGGCGACGGCCGCACTCAGCTCCAGACCGTAGTAGCGCGTAAACTTGTGTTGCGTGCGCTTGTAGAGCAGCGCCTCACCCATATCGTGCAGCGTCACGATCAGGTAGAGGAGTGAGCCGACAAAAAAGATCCAGGCGCCCCAGTCAGCGTATTGCTCGAACTGGGGAAAGAAAAAGATGCTGCCGGCGAAGAACGTGGCGCCGCCAATCAGATAGATGGCCGAGTTGACCACTTCCCAGCTGAAGTGCCGATGCCCGGCGGGCGCCTTGCTCGAGAGGTTGAATTTGCGGGGGCGGTTGGTGAACAGATGAGGCATAACGCAATCCGAATCATCTACAAGAACATGATGAACAATGGCTTCTTCCTACTAAACTTCATCGTTTGGCGGAAGAATCAAGTCCATCAAGGCATCTATCTGCCGCTCCAGCGGTCGCAGCCCATCTGTGCGCATGTCCTGCAGGATCTCTTCAATCTGGTCCGGCCTGTCTTTCACGATCTCGAGCGCCTCCAGCCCCGTTTCGACAATCATCAAGCACGTGCGCATATCGTGCCGCAGCGCCTTGATCTCCGATGCCCGCGGGGTTGGGTCGCGCAAATCATCGCTCATGGCTCTCCTGGATTTCGGCGAGGGCAGCCCGCAAATCCGCGGATTTCACCGGCTTGATCAGGTGCCCGTCAAAGCCCGCCTCCCGCGTGCGCTGGCGGTCCTCTTCCTGCCCCCAGCCCGTCAAGGCCAACAGATAGACCTCTTGCCCCCAGTCCATCTCGCGCAGTTGGCGCGCCGCTTCGTAACCGTCCATCTCCGGCATCCCGAGATCCATCAAAATAATCTGCGGGCGAAACTGCTCGGCGACCTGCAAGGCTTCGAAGCCATCACCAGCCGAACGCACGGTATAACCCAGGTTGCCCAAGACGATCGACATCATCCGCGCGGCCGAAGCATTGTCGTCGACCACCAGGATGCGCTGACCGTGCCCCTGCTCATCTGCCGCCGACGCCTCGCGATGGTCGACCGCCGTTTTCGCCTCCCTCGCCACCACCGGGAGCTGTACGGTAAACAGGCTGCCTTTGTCGGGGCCGTCGCTATGCACGCGGATCGTTCCGCCATGCATCTCCACGATGGATTTGACCAGAGTCAGGCCGATCCCCAACCCGCGCGTGTCCTGATGGTGCGGCATGTCGATCTGAACGAACATCTCGAAGATACGCTCGAGCATTTCGGGCGAGATCCCCACCCCGTCGTCCTCGACTTCCAGGCGCACCGTCTGCCCCTCCACCGCCGCGCGCAGCTGGATCTTGCCGCCCGCCGGCGTGTACTTGGCCGCATTGACCAACAGATTGGCCAGGACCTGGGCCAGACGCGTGGGATCGACTTCGATCGTGGGATTTTCTTCGGGCAGCGATACCTGCAGGGAATGGGATGCTTCCTCCACAATAGGACGGGATGCCTCGACCGCACGATCGATTACCTCGCCCAGCCGCAGGCGTTCCTTGCGCAGCTGTAGCTTGCCCCGGGTGATGCGCGAGACGTCTAGCAGGTCGTCGATCAGGTGCACCATCTGATCGACCTGCCGCTCCATCATATCGCAGACTTCTTCCTGCAGCTCCCTGTCGGTCGGGTTTTGCTTCATCGCCGCCAGGCCGCTACGGATGGGGGCCAGCGGGTTGCGTAGCTCGTGGGCGAGCGTCGCCAGAAATTCGTTTTTGCGCCGATCGTTTTCCCGCAGCGATTCCTCCACCCGCTTCCGGTAGGTCACGTCATGGTTCATGCCCACCCATTTCAGGATGTGGCCGTCGCCATCTCGCAATGGAGCCGCCTGCACCTGCGTCCATGTCCAGCCTTCGCCCTTGCGCCAAAGGCGGTATTCGGCATCGAGCTTTTCGCCGTGGTGCAGCGCCCGCTGCCAATTCTTCAAGCAACGCTCCCGCTCCTCGGGGTGCACTGCATTGAGCCAGCCCTGCCCCAGCCACTCCTCGACCGACTGCCCCGTATATTCGCGCCAGCTGGGCGAGTCTTGCACCACCCTGCCGTCCGCGTCGGTTTCCCAGACGGCCTGGGCGGTGGACTCCACCAATAGCCGAAAACGTTCTTCACTCTCCCGCAGCGCATCCTGGCTCGCTCGCTGCGGCGTGATGTCGAAGCACAAAACGACGACGCGCCCGCGTCGCTCCCCCGGGACGGGAAACACCCGCACGTCCAGCCAATGGCCCGTCTGCTGGCAGCGGGCCGTCATGCGCTTGGCTTGGCGCGTCTCCGCCACCCCGGAAAAGGCCTGGATCCACTCGCCCCCCAAGTGCTCCGCCAGCTCGCTCTGGCGCTTGCCTTCCGCCCCTCGCACCCCGACGTGTGCCTCAAAGGCAGGATTGACCCTCTGGATCAGGTAATCACAGGGCTTTCCCTCGACATCCGAGATGATCTCGAGCAGGCAAAAACCCTCCTGAATGGAATCGATCAGCAGGCGCAGACGGTTCTCGTTACGCTGCAATTCGCGACGCGCCTTGACCTGCTCCGTCACATCCTGGGCGACAGCGAGCACGCCCTCTATCCTGCCGTCTTCGTCCCTGACGGGGCTGAAACTGAAATTGAGCCAAATGTCTTTCGCTTGACCATCCTGCCCTTCAGGCAGGTAACGCTCCTGAGCCTCGGCGGCTTCGCCCGTCTCCTTCACTCGCTCCACCAGCGGCCAAAGACGATCCCAGGCTTCGGCAAAAACCTCGGTGGCGGAGCACCCCAGAGACAGAGGGTGCTTGTCTCCCAAGACCTCCCGGCAGGCGTCGTTATACAGCAGCCAATTGTCGGCTCCCCACAGCACGAGCATCGGCAATCGACTGCTCAGAATCAACTCAGTGGTATATCTCAATATCGCGGGCCACTTATCTCGTGAGCCCAAGTTCGTATCCTGCCACTGGTCTGAGAACATCAAGCTCCGTATATCTTCACGGCTCGGGGGATCGGTGTATATGTCAGGTTGCGAGCTATGGGAAGACGACGTCATATTGTTCCTGTAAAGTGGGCCACGCAGCGAATTGGCCCTTTGAGAAATAACCAAAAATCTAATCTGCACTACAGGGTCGGCCCCTAGCGTTCCTATGTCAAATGACGTTCTGTCGAATAGGGTAAATCCTTACGGTAAATATTACAGCTAAATCAATTTAACAAGCGTTACTCCCTATAAAACCAGGCTGCGCATCTTTTACGTACGTAAAAAGGCCCCCGAGTTAAACCGGAGGCCTTGAAAGAAGGGATGGAAAACAATCGCCGCTATTTGCGGCGGCGGCGCCAGCCGACAAAGCCGAGCGCCAGAGCCCCCAGGGCAGCGGCATAGGCTCCCGGTTCCGGCACGATGGTATAGCTGGCGGCGCCTGGACTAACGGTTTCCAGGCCGGAAATCGCGTCGCCATTGCTGCCGATCAGCCAGTCGCTGCCGCGGACGAAGCCATAAGCATTGCCCTCCTCGGCGGCGTTGTCCGCAAACCAGATTAACCCAAACTCATCGTTGGGGCTGAGCAGCGAGGTATTGTACGGAATGGTGGCGATCGAGGAAACGACGCCGTGGGCCTGCAGCGGCGGGGCAAACAAGGTTTGGGTCAACCCATCGGAGCCGAAGAGATAGAGATCGTCCGTCACCCCCTCCAGCGTCGGCAGGAACTGCTCGTTCTGCGTAATGTCGAAGGTCGAATAGTGGCTGAAATCGAAGCCGTCCCCTGCGGTGTCCGCGATGATCGCGTAGTACATGCCGTCCGTCGGCGTGCCCGTTTCATCGCCGAAGCCGGGCATGTTGAAGGTGATGGTGAGACTGGCCTGAAGGCTGGCGGCAGCCGCCAGCGACGCGGCAAAGGCAAGAGCTTTAGTTAAAATCTGCATGAGAGGTAGAATGGTAGAGGTGTAAAAGCGACGAAAGAGAAAGGATCAGGGCTGGAGGTAGTTGGGCAGGCGGGAAATAACATAGTCGGCCGTCTGCTCCGCACTCGGTACCCGTAAGACATAACCCGTGCCCGGTTCCAGCATAAACGAATCGCTCACGAGATTGAACGAGGTGTCATACCAGCCGTAGCCCTCGTAGTAGGTCAGGATCTTGTTGGGCGAGGGGTCGAAGCCGGCTTCCGTCTCGTCGTAGGCGTAGAGCACCGTCTGGTTGGTCAGGCCCAGGCCCGACTCGCCGACCGAGACGCCCATCGGATCGCTGACGGAAAGCGGGTAGTCCACCGGTTGGCCGGCCACGGCGGGGATGCGCTTGCGGTCGACCGTCATCGGCACATGCCCTTGCAGCACGAGGTCGACATCGGCACTGTCCTTGGGCAGGCGCACGAGAAAAGAGGTGCCGCGCTCGAGCGGGCGGTAGCTGGCCTCCTGATAGTCCGCCGTATACCAACCGTAGCCATCGAAATACGTCAGGATGTCCTTGGGCGCCTTGTTGATTTCGGGCGCGTCCTGATCGTAGAGGTAGAGGATCGTCTGGTCGGGCAACGCTGCATTGCTGAAGAGGCTCTGCGGTGTAGCACACGGCACGATGCGGACCTGATCGCCGGTGCCGTCCATCGCGTCGGTCGACACCTCGGCGAGCGTCTCGTTTCCAAGCTCGACCGCTACGGTATCGGCGTCATTGCCGGTAATGGTCAGGGCCATGCCCTCTTCGGTGCCGCTCATAAACAGCAGTTGATAGGTGTCGCCGCTGGCCGGCGCCCCGGACACCCATTGGCCATTCGTCCAGCCCGGCGTGCCCGAGAGGGTAAGCGTGCTGCCCGAAATGGAGGCCACCTGCCCTTGATAGACCGGCTGACGATCCAGGGGCAGCCCCACGCGCGTGTCCGACCCGCCTTTGAGCGTTACCCGCAAAGCGCCGATCGGTTCTGAATATTCCTGGGCCGCGCTGGCAAGCACGGCCGCCGCAGTCCATGCAGCGATGCAAATGCCTTGAGAGAGAGAAAGCTTCATCTTGTTAGGGAGCCGAAGAAATTTAACGGGAGAACAATGTGAAACGGCGCCACACTATGCAAGCAAACGCCGCTAGAAAAATAGCAGGAGAGAAATGAGCTTCTGGGATGAAGGCCAAACCGGTGACGCCACTGATCCAATCTTCATACGGTTTTGTCAAGATGCCGCCCCCGATTGTGCCAAACGTACCGCTGCTGCCCATCAGGTAGGTATTGATGCCGACGATCTCGTAGGAACCGTCGTGCAACGCCAGCAAGGGGCCACCCGAATCGCCCGGGCCGATGAGGGACTCCAGATCGTTGCCTAGGCTGCCGTCCATCAGCCCGACGGTGCTGACGTCGTCGAAGTCGTATTCGAAAAGTTCACTGCGACCGCTGCCCTCGTCGTCGGCCCGGAAGGTATCGATCACGTTTTGGCCGACGCGGCGTTGCGTAGTCGTGGCTGCGGTGGTGTAGCCGAGATCGCCGTAGCCGGAACGCCCAAAGCCGACCATCGTTGCCGTGTCACCGATGCCGAGGATGCCCAGGCGGGGCAGGATGAGCGTCTCCGGCAACGGCGAGGCGAAGTAGAGCAGCGCGAGGTCGTCGTTGACCGTCGGGTTGCCAAAGCCGGAGAAGTCTGGGTGCACCACCGTGCTCGTTGCGGTAAACGAGCCGTAATCCGGCAGCTTGAACTGGACCGACAGGCCTGCATCCGCGGCGCCATCGTCGTCGTAATCCACGTTGTGCGCCGCCGTCAGTACCCAGTGGGGCGAGATCGCGCTGGCCGAGCCGTAATAGATCTGCGTGCCGCTGCTGACCTGCAGGGCGCCCACGAAGTTATAGGGCGAGGCCGCGCCCTGGGTATCGAGGCGCATCGTCGGCGAATCCGCCGGGCTGCCGGTGCTGGAACCCGCCAGCACCGTGCGTTGCGGTAGATCGTAAGTAAAGGAGGCGTCCATGGTCGTTTATTCGGTGGCCACTCTAAGGCGCATGAAGAGGCGTTGACCGCTGGACGGAGCCGCCACGTGCACGTCCACCCGCTCGCGGTTTTCATCGACATCGGTCACCGTCTGAGTGCTCTCCTCCGGCGTCACGGTCGTCCAGGGTCCGCGCGGGTTGGTCGCCTGTTGCACCGTATAAGTGATGCCCAGGCGGTCCTTGCGGCGATGGTAGCTGAAGACGACTTCATCGGCTAGCTGATCGGCTTCACCCGAGAGCCCGCGCCCGCCCATGTCGGAGGCCAGCGGATCGAGCCCGTAGGCAAATTCCAGCAGGTTGGAAAGGCCGTCTCCATCCGGGTCTTGCCCCATGCCGCTGACGTTGGGATCGCCGGACTGGCTGCCAAAGGCGTCCTGCTGCCAATCGGCATAAGTGTCCGCCGGCAACAGCTGGAAGGGGTCGCTCGTGCCCGTCACCGCACCGCCACTGTTCGAGGCGGTCAGCGTCTGCTCACCCTCGCCGGACAATTCCACCGTGTGCACCAACAGCTCGCCATTGGAGAAAGCTTCCGTCTCGCCCCCACCCTGTTCGAACGTCGCCGTGCCGGTCAGCTCCACTGTGCCGGTAAAGTCCGTCACGCGCGCACCGTTTTCGTCCACCGCCGTGATGGAGACGACAAACGGCACGTGCTCGCGCTGGTCGTCGATGGGATCGAAGACGAAAGACGCTACATTGCCCACTGTGCCCTCGAATGCCACCATCTGGGCCGCCGCCACCGTGTAGGTGCCGTCAAACGCGACCGTCAGGCCCTGCGCACCGCCGGGGGCATCCGCGCCCAGCAGGGAAAGGTTCAGGTCGAGCGGAGCCGCCGGATCGCGATTGGTCATGCCTGCGGCGTCCAACAGATGCGCGAGGTTGAAGTAAGCCGCATCGTCGGGCGCACCGTCCCCCAGCGCAGCAAACAAGGGAGAGCCGCCGTCGGCTGCTTGGAGGCGCACCAGCACCCCGTCCACTTCCGCCGGATTATAAGACGAAAAGGCAACCTGCACCTGCCGCAGTTCGCTGACAAAGCCGACCGAGGCAGGCGTCGTGACCTCCAGCAGCCCCGGATCACCGCTGAGGTTGGAACTGCCGTTGTCGAGGGAGTCCGGTGCGACGTAGTAGGTGGTGTCGGGCTCGAGGCCACTGACGCGTACCCATACGAGGCTTTGACTGGCGATGGCGCTTTGCGCGGCCTGCCGCTCGGCCATATCGCCGTTGCCGGTCACCTCCGGATTGCCCGCCTTGACCGGAAAGAACTCGATCTTCAGGTCGGCGGTAATGGGTGTAGTGCCGGCGGCATCGCTGTAAACATGGATGCCGGGCGTGAAGCCGGGGTCCGAGACGCGCCAGACGACGTCGAACTGCCGCGTGCTGACGTTGCCCGCCTCGAAATCGCTCACCGCAACCTGGGCGTGCACGCCGACAGCCGACAGCAACCAGAGGAAGCAGACCGCCATTCTTGGGAACATTCGCGGACGTGGTAACAGAAAATTCATGTTCGGCGATTGGGTGACTGGATTAGTCGGCGGAGTCCTCCGATTGGGGCATGTTTTCATCGAGCGTGCCGCCGCCCATGCGTTCGCTGCCCGCACGACCGTCGTGCTCGAGAATCGTCTCGCCGCCGGCCAGCACCACCACCCGCTTGTGCCCGGCCGCGCGCAGCTTGCGGGCGGTATCCTCCGCCGTGTGGTGGTCGTCGTCGATCAGCACGATCATCTGTTCGTTGCCTGGGCCGGCCTGCTTGAGCAGCGGGTTACCGCCCTCGGCGGAAGCTCGGGTGGGCGTGCCCTCACGGGAGGAGAGCGCGGCACTGCGGGGTTGGCGGGCGCTGCCGAGCGACTCGAGCGGGTTGCCCTGGCGCACGGTCGCGCCGGGGAAGTGCGCCGTAATGGACTCCGGCTCGCGGACCTGGGCCACGGCCCGCAGCGGCCCGTCCTCGGCTTCTGGCTGCGGCTCGCCCTGGCGCAGGTCGTAGATCACGACCTCTCCGGCGTTCGCGGCCTGCAGCTCCTGATAGGAAATCATGGGCGGGCGCTCCGGCTCCATACCCGCTCCGGCGGTCGTCACGCCCGAGCGCGTCTCCCAGGCGGCGTAACCGCCCTCCAACGCGTCGGGCTGGATGCCGTCTTTTTGCGCCAGCACCTCCACGGCCTGAGCGGTATTCTGGCGGCCAAACCCGTCACCATAGACGAGTACCGCCCCCAGTGGCGGCAACTTGCGATCGGCCAACCCCGCCAGCGGCACACTGATTGCCCCGGGGATGTGACCGCGCTGATAGGCACTCGTAGGCCGCAGGTCGATCAGGACCGGAGCGTCACCCGCGACGATGGCGTCGGCCAGCTCTTCTACCGTGGCCGCCCGGCCGACAGTCGCCGTCGAGGCGAGCGCCGCGAGCAGCAGAAAGCGTTGATGCGTAGATTTCATGGTCTTCACGGTTGGGTGGTCCAGCCGGTTACGGGTTGTTCCAGGTCGAGCAGCAACACGGCTACAGGCGGGATGCGGAAGTCCGCTCCCACCCGCTCACCGTTTTCGATCGAAACCGCGCGCCAGAGGCCGGTGCTGGCATCGAGCATGCGCACGGCGTTGACCTTTTGCTCGCCCAGGCTGTCGATGAAGGCGTAGGCGGAGTATTCGTCCGGGAAGTTGGCGTAAGACATCACGCTCTCGCCGCTGGGCAGGTCGAGCGGACCGTCGGGCCGTTCCCCGAGGTCGAGCGCCGTGGCAGACCCGAAGCGCACCCAGAGGAAGTCGCCCGCTTGCAAGGTGAAGTTCGTGCCCGCAGGCGCGCCGGCACCGTCGTCCCACGTCACCGATTCCGTTTCCGGCGTCGGCGAGAGCTGGGTAAAGCGCGTCACCTCCGTCACTCCGGCCGAAGTGTGCCAGGCCTCGAGCAACGCGAAAGCGTCGGAGACGCTGCTGGCGAGCGCGGCCGTGACCGGGATGGCGTTGTAGTCACGCTCGGCCACCTGTACCGCGGGCAGCGGCGAGCGCAACAGCTCGGGTGTGTTGTCTGCGTAATCGTCCTGGCGCTGCCAGACGACTTCGCCGCCGACCGTCGCGCCAAAGGTGTTCAGCTGATGGCTGCGCGTGAGCGTGGCCGAGACGCCGCTGTCGATATCGAGCAGCCGCAGGTTGGCGGTGTTCGCGCCCAGCGAATCTTCCTCGTAGACCACGAAGCGACCGGAAACGTAGGGGTGCGCCTCGTTGTAAGGCGTGTCCGTCAGGCGGCGGGCACTGCCGCGCAGCAGAGGGTAGACGTAGAGCTCCACCTGGCCGTTGCGGTTGTCCTGCCAGACGATGTTCTGCCCCCGGATCTGCGGGAAATACTGGCCGTAGAGATCGTCCGTCAGGCGGCGGCGCTCACCCGTGCGCAGGTCGGCAAAGTAGATCTCGCCCGAGCCGGGATGACGTGCGTCCTGCCAGACGACGCGGCCTTCGTGCAGCGACGGGTATTCCTGGTCCGCCGTCGTCGCATCGACCGGCGTCGTGGTGCCGGTGTCGGCATTCCAGGCGTAGAGCTGCCACGGCGCATCGGCATTGCCCAGCGGGCGCGCCTGGTAGACGACCCACGGCCAATCCACCACCGCGCGGATCTCGTCGGTGTCGAGCGTGTGGGTGACGTTCGTCACACTGCCCGGGTTGGCGAGGTCCACCAGTTGGATGTCCGTGTTGCCGTTTTCCCGGCGCGTCTGCCACACGGCGTACTGGCCGTCGGTCGACGGCAGGCGCTGGTCGGTCGGACTGCTGGTGAGCTGCAACGTGCTGCCGCCGTTGGCAAAGTCGCGGGCGTAGACGTCCCAGTTGCCTGAAGCGCGGGCCTGCCACACCGCCCAGGATCCACGCCCCGTGACGTTGGCCGGTCCGGTGGATGCCGGCGCCAGGTAATCCTGCGTGCCCGCGAGGTCGTCGATCCGCACCAGACGCGTCTGCACCGCCTGTTGTCCCAGCGGGTCCGCCAGGCTGAGGCGCACCGTGTACCAACCGGGCGTCTGCAAGACGCCGCTGCCGTCGGAGCCGTCCCAATCCAGCTCGAGCGTAGAGCCCTGGACCGCCTCGTGCAACTCGTTGTAGACCAGCGGCAGCGGGGCCAGATCGGAACCGTATAGCGGGTCCACCGTAAAGGTGTACGAACCGTCGATGTCCTCCGAGCTCGCATCGTTGGCGAGCTGGAAGTGCAGGGTATGCTCGCCTGGCTCGAGGTCTTCGAGCGTAAAGGTCTCGCCCTGGGCCAAAGGCGCGTGCAGGTAGCCGTCGTCGAGCTTCCAGCGGAAGTGCGGCTGATTCGCCACCGTGACAGTCAGCGACTGCGTCTGCACCAGATTGCTCGAGATGCCGTCCAGCTCGATCGTGTCGGAGCCGGCGACATTCCAGACGACGCTGACGGCTTCGGATGGGTCCGGGTAATCGCCGTGGGCCGAGCGCGCCATCACCTCTACCTCGACGCTACCGCTGAGGCCGGTCAGTTCGATGAGGTCGGCCGCGGCGGCTTCCGTCGACCAGCTGCCGCCGTTCACGCGGTAGCGATAGAAGTCCACATAGTCGCCCGCAACCTCGAGCGAGGCATCGCTGGCGGCCGTCGGCGAAACGGGCTGGCCGTTGATCACCGGGAAGGCCTTCACGCCGCTGAAGATGTCCACCTGGGCGTCGACGTCGGTCGGGCTGGCGCCGATGCCGAGGGAAATCCGGGTGCTGCCGGGGCGAACCGAGAGCGCATCGCCGTGCAGGAAGAGTGTATCGTTGTCCACCGCCAGGCTGTCCACCGTCGGGCCGGAGCCCGGGATGATCAGTTGGGCGTAGGATTCCGTCTCGGCGTTACCAGCGGCGTCTTCGGCGTAGTAGATGATCTCGTAGGAGCCCGGCTCGTCGAAGGAGAAGGGCAGACCGGGCTTGAAGGCGCCGTTATTGACCTTGTACCGGATGCTGACCGCGTTCACATCCTCCGACGTGAAATACATCTGCGTGTCGCGGGTGATGTAATAGGTCTGCCCCGCCTCCGTCACGTCGCCGGAGAAGCGCAGGGTCGTGACCGGTGGATCGTCATCGTCCGGCGGCGGCTCGTAGACCACCGTGTAGCTGTAGGACCCGATCTCCACCCGGTCGAGGATGTTGAGATAGGTGATCTTGTGGTTGTCGTTCGGATCGTAGCGGACGTTCGTCCAGAAATTGTGCGGATCCAGCTCCTTGCCGTCGCTGCGCACGACACTTTCGATGCCGTAACGTGCCTGGCCGGGGTCGTCGAGGCGCAGGTAGCCCCACCCCTCCGTGTCGGCAGAGAGGTCGACGGTGAAGGTGCGGCCCACCAGCGGGTCGCCGATGGCAGCGTCGTCGAGGTGATTGACCGGCAGGACGTTGCCGTTGGTCTCGTAGAGCGCGTCGGGCAGCCTCTGCTCGTCCCGGTCGGTGTCGGCGAGAAAGTCCAGGATGTCGTCCCGCCCCGGCTCGTCGTTGAGCACCTCGTGGGCGATGAAGTGCGCGTCGATGCTCTCGATGATCGAGGTCTCCTCGCCGCCCAGTTCGTCCGCGTGGGTGTAGGAAGCCTTGAACTCCACGAACTCGCCCGAGAGCGACGTGATCATGTCCCACGCCCCCTTGCGCGACTGGCCCGGCGGGATGTCGCCCAGATTGACCGTCAGCGAAGCATCCGGCACCTGCTCGTCCATCACGCGTGCCCCGAGCAGGCGGGCGATGAGCAAGAGGCCCTGCTTGTTTTCGACGATGCGGGGCTGTTCGGACTCGATCACCACGTCTTCGGCGGTGCTGTAACCGTTATTGGTCACCATCACGCCCAGGGTGAACGGGATCGGGCTCTCGACCTCGGGCGTGAAGGGATCGTCGCCCTGCACGTCGCGGGGCTGAAAGTAGGTGATGTCGAGCAGCGCCTCCGGCTCCACCGTGATGACCTCCGGGATGACCAGCATCGACTCCGCGGGAATCTCCACCCCGGCGAGCTTGCCGGAGAGTTCGCAGCCCACGCTGTATTCGATGCCGCTGGGATCGGTCCCGCCGGCGGTCGGCTTGGGGATGATGAACCAGCGCACCACGGCGGTCTTGGTCGGCCCGATGACGCCGGAGCCGTCAACCGCATTGGTATGCTCGATCTCGGGCGGCTGCACGAAGAACAGGTCGGAGGCGTCCTCGCCGGTCTGCGGATTCTCGAAGGTGAGCTGCGCGGCAAAGTCCGTAATCGGGTCTTCGCCGGTATTGTTGGTCACCTCGAGCGTGGCCTCGAAGCCGACGCGCTCGGTCGTCAGCTCCTGCGCAATCTCGATTTTGACGCGGGCGCACCAACCTTGGAACTGCTGTTGCGCCAGGGCCGAGGGCACGGCCAGCATGAGCGCCAGAAGCGGGGCCAGAAAGGCCGTGAGTTTGGATCGTCCAGACTGTGTCACGGGGAAGCTCATTCGGTCAGCCCTCCTTCCTGAAGGGCGGCTTGATTCAATTGGCTGTAGTTGCCGCAGGAGTCCTGCACGAGGATGTCGTTGGCGTAGAACGCGCTGTCTTCGTCGAGCAGCAGGGTGTAGACGGTATGTTCGCCGTCGACCGGCTCGATGGACGTGATGCGCACGAGCGCGCCGTCCGCCCGGTGCAGCCAGTCCCCGGTCTCGAGGGAGGCCACGGCCACCCAGTCCTTGCCGTCGACCCAGATATTGTGCTCGGCGGTGGCCAAGAGCTGCCCGGCGCGCCCGTCTTCACCCTGGTAGGTGATGGCGTAGACGTCGTCCTTGCGCAGTTCGATGACGTCCAGCACCTCGGCGTCCGTACCCGGGCCGCTGGCGACGCGGTCCCCGATGGCGATGTTGCCAATCGGTCGCGCGGAGCCGTCGGCCATCCGCACCGGCGTATCCGGCAGGAAACAGCCGGAGCCCTGGGTGGCGTAAGACGAGCCGCCCGAAGTCGACGGCCCGCTGCCGCCGCCTCCACCGCCGCCGCCGCCATTGCTGAAGAAGTTGGCGGCGCAGCCGAGGGCGCGGGCGAGGTAGGCAAAGGGCGCATCCGCCACGTGGACCGGCGCGTTGAGGATCGAATTGGCCAGGATCATGGCACTGAGGGCGTGCGCGGCGGTATCGCCATCCGCACATTCCCAGCCGGCTTTCACCAGCGCGGCCATGCCGCGGGCCAGATCCTCGTCCGCCGACATCGGAATGCCGAGGAAGCAGGAAGCAAAGTCGCTGGCGCCGCTCGCCCGGATGGCCGAGGCCCGCATGAGGGCCCGGGCTGGACTCGCTTCGTCGCCATCGTAGATCTTGAAGCGGAAGGGCAGCTGCACGCTCTCTTGTGCGCCTAGCTCCGGCAGGTAGGTGACCAGTGGCTCGAGACGGCCCCAGTCCATCTGCATGCCCTCCACCGTCACATCGAAGACGCTGATGAGGCCGTCGTTGTGCAGGGTGAAGATCACCGTCGTTTCAAAGCCGTCCGGCGGGTTGTCGAAGCTGTATTGCGGCGGGTCGAGGTAGAGCACCGGCGCGGGCACCCGCGTCTCGAAGGTCTGCTCGATCTTGATTTCGTAGCGGTCCGTAAAGGGCTTGGGCACCACGCTGAACTTCACCGAGACGAGACTCTTGTAGAGGCGCTGATCCACCAACACCGTCTGGTCGGGAATCACCTCCACGGTGCCGCCCGTGGTGTTGTGCGACGGCGCGCTGACCTGCCAGGTCCACTTGCCCTCCTGCAGGTCCTCGACGAGCACCTCGCCATTGGCGTCGGTCTTGTAGGGGCCCTTGTTGAGGCCCAGTGCGAGGTTGCGCAGGCGCACGGTGGCGTTGGGCAGCGGCTGCACCAGCGTATTGTCGATCGAGAAACGCACGCTGCCCGTTTCGCTCGAACTCACCTGGGCGTAGAGCCCGAGCTCGAAGTCCGAGACCGCGTTGCTGCCGCTGATCGTAACCACGTCGTCGTGATAGCCGATCTCGACGTCGGACGGCGGGGTGTAAACCACGGTGAAGGTGAACTTGCCGCCGACCGGAATGTCTTCCAGCTCGGCCTTGCCCTGATCGTTGACCGGCAGGTTAACGTGCATCCAGTCGAGGTTTTGCGGGGGTGTGAGCACCACATCCTCGAGCGGGCGCAGGCCCTCGTTCACGATCGTCACCTGGCGGCTTTTCAGGTCGCCGCGGTCTACCGTCAGATCCACGTAGCCGACATCGGGCTTCTGGACCGACAGGATCGGGATGGCCGGCAAGAGGCTCACGTAACCGGTAAAGGTGGAGGACGCGCCCTCGGCCGAAGTCAGCGTGATCTCGATCACGGCATCGTCCGGCGCGTCGAGGGTCGACTGCAGCTGCAGCTTGACCGGCACGCGGCCGGAGGCCGGGATGCGCGTCGGCAGGGGCTCGCGCAGGATCGCGTCGAGGCTCGTAATGTCCGTCTCGGAATCATCCTCGTTCACGACGTAGGCGCGGGTGCTCATCGTCACATTTTCGAGCGGCACATCGCCGGGGTTGATCAACGTGATCTGGAAGTCCAGCGTATCGCTCTTGGACATGCGGATGTCTCCGCGCGCCGGTGAGAGGAAACTGCGGTAGAGCATGACCGAAGCCTGCTCGAGCTCGTCGACCACTTCGGGGTGCGCAGCCCAGATCTTGATCGCGCCCGCCACGCCCGGCGTCGCCTCGTAATCGAAGCTGTAATCGCCGGAAGCGTCGGTCGTCACGTCCTCATAGAAGACGAAACCCTGGACGTTGAAGCCGATACGCAGCGCGGTGTTCGGCATGGGCTGGTCGGTATTTCGGTCCAGCGCCTGCCCCGTGATGGTGATCGTCTCGTCGTCGCTGTAGATCGCGCGCGCCGTCGAGGCCGTGCCGTAGTAGGGCGTTTCGCGCGGGGTCGCCGTCGTGGAACCCCGGATCGGCCCCGACGCCCGTTCGCCGGTCGCGCCACGGCTATTCCAGATCGGATCGATCTCGGCCACGAAGCGGGCGCTGCTCGCATCGGCCAGCGAAGCCGGCACGAAAACGTCTTCGAAGGTAAAGGTCTTCGACTCGCCCGGATCGAGCACCAACAGGCCTTCCTTAGCGCCATTGAAGGTCAGGCCCGGCACCAGCTGGCGGAACTCCGTCGCACTGACTTCCTGGCCCGCGTCGGTGCGCACCGAGATCTCCAGATCGCCCGGCTTCGCGCCGTTGTCGCGCACCAGAAGGAATTGGGCCGTGGCGTAGCCGAGGTTCTTCACCGTCAGCTCGAAGTCGGTCAAACCACCCGCGAGCGGACGGCTCGAGGGGTTCAGCTCGATTGCGTTCTGGGCCCGCTGGATCGGCAGATCGACCGTGTGGTTGAGCTGATAGCTCAGGTAGCTGCCATCCTCGGCCGGTTCGGTCTTCAGGCGCAGACGGATATCCTGGGCCGATTGGCTCGCACCCGGAGCCGGGACCGCCACATCGGCCTGTTCCGCCGCGCCGGAAGCCACGTTCTGGCTCAGCGGGCAGGTCTGGATCAGGACGTTGCCGCCCACATCGCGGCGCACCCGCACCTCGCTGAAGTCGAGCGCCGCATTGCCGCCCGCGTTGTCGAAAGCGATCCGGTAGTTGTCGAAGAAACCGACGTAGGAGCTCTGTTCTTCGCCCGCGCTGTCCGGATTGACCGTCAGGGCAAGGGAGAGCGGCTGCACCACGAGCTGACGCGCCACGCTCTCGCGGTTTTCGTCGTTCACCGCCGTGACGGCATAGGTCACCGCGCGGTCGGGCAGCGAGAGCGGATCGGCGTAGGAGGCGCTCGTGATCGGCGTTTCCGTCTGCAACACACCGTTGCGGTAGACGTTGTAGCCCGTGGCCTCGTTGTCGGTATTCGTCCAGCTGAGGGAAACCGCACCCTGCTGGGAAACGTCGGCCGCCAGGTCGCGCACCGCCCCCACATACATCTCGATCGTAGCGGTATTGCTCAACGCGTGGTTTTCGTAAGCGTCGGAGGCCGCGATCTGATAGGCCATCTGGCCGCGCGGCGGCGTATCGGTGATCGAACGCAGCGCGGGCGAGAACGACTTGATCACGTCGCCGTTGCGGTAGAGCACCCAGTGGTGCGGCGCGGGCTCGCCGGCCGGCGCGTCGAAGGTGATTTCGACCCCGGAATAGCCGAGGGTGGCCTGGGCGTTCTGCGGGGCCGCCGGGGCGGTGCGGTCCGAAAGGGCCGAGGCCGTGGGCGAAGCACCGCTTTCCGCACCCAGACGCAGGGCGGTGACCGCATAGCGATAGCTCCCATCCGTCGGCGGCAAGTCGGTGTATTCGGTCTCGGTGATGCCTTCGGCCACCAACTGGTTCGGCACGCCCGATTGGCTGGCGGGCACGCGGTAGAGGCTGTAGGTGCGCGCCTTTTCCGTTTCCGGCCAAACCAGGCGGATGCGCCCACCGGAGAGGGTCTGCCCCACCAGAGCCTGCGGCACCGAGGGCGCGGTCGGCAGCTGGGTGTTGTAAATCTCCAGGGTTTCGCCGGTCGTCAGCACCGTGCCGGTATTGCCCTGGGCGTCGTCGACTTCCATCAGGAAGAGGCCTTCGCCCCGGCCCATCGACGGGAAGAGGGTCAACTGGCCGGTGAAGATGCGACCATCGCCGCTGTCGGTCAGCGCGATGTCCACATCCGCCCCGCTCGGCGGTGAATAGCTCAGGCTCGGGACTGTGCCCGTCTCGGCGATTTCGCTCAGCTCGAGCGTCAATTGCACGACCTGGGTCGAGAGCACCTGGATGGGCTGCTCCATGTTCAGGCGCAGCTCGCCCTTGGGCCGGGTGACATCGAAGGCCAGTGTCTCGCCCGTCGGCGCACCGGTAAAGCGGTTGCCCTCGAGGTCGCGCGCCGACACGACCACCCGGGCGTCGCCGGAGTTGGTCGAGGCATCGTTGACCGGGAAAGTCCCCGTGTAGGCCTGGCCGCCGTCGGCCGTGAGCGGCACCGAGATGGGGCTGCGCATGTCCTTCGGCTGGATGGTCAGCGTCGGCGTCTCCATCAACGGCTCGTTGCTGCGGATGGTCAGGCCGAGACCGCCGGGGCCGACCGGCATGGCTGCATCGTAGAAGACCTTGATCACCGGCGCGGTTTCGTCGAGCGTCGCCTCGACCGCCGCGGTCGGCGTGCTGGCGTTGCCCGCGGCATCGTAGCCCACCACGCGGAAGTAGTAATGCTGGTCCGGGCGGTTCTCGAGGGAGAAGCTCATCTCCTCCAGGATGCCGCTGGAATTGGCCGCATCGGCCACATCGGCAAACGGATTGGTATCCCAGAAGACCTCGTAACGCACCGGGCGCTCGCCCTCCTCGTCCGTATAGCGCCACTGGATCAGCAGGCCGGTGTCGGGATCGTAGACCGGTTCCTCGATCTCGACCGCGACGGGGCCCATCGTATCGCTGACCACCTGCACGGTGGAAGAACTGGCGCTGCCGGCAGCATCGAAGGCCACCGCGACAAGGTTGTTGTTACCCTCACTGAGCGGCACATCGGCAAAGGTGAAATCGCCGGACGCATCGGCCGCACCCGTGGCGACCACCGCCCCATTGCGCAGCAGGCGCACGCCCACCATCGGCTCGGCCGTGCCGGAAACGTCGACGGTATCGACCGTCAGACCCGTGCCATCCGTGGGCGCGGTAATGGTCGGAGCCGGTGCCGGTTGCGGATCGACGGTCACGTTCAGCTCGCGCACCGCGAGGTTGCCCTCGGCGTCACGGGCCTCGAGGCGCACGCGATAGATGCCCGAGGTGAGTGCGGATATGTTCCAGCGTTCGGACAGGGCCGAGCCGGAGATCTGCGCCTGCACGGCATCGTCGACGTAAAACGTGACCGAATCCACCCCCAACGGCGCCGTCGTGGTGGCCGTGACGATGACCGGACGGTGCAGCACGTCGCCTTCACTCAGGCTGAAGCCCTGGATCGTCGGCCCGTCGCCGAGCACGTCGAGCGACACGCTAGCCGTATCGGTCGCGCCGCCGGTCGGGCTGAGCAGCTCCAGATGGAGGGTTTTCCGGCCCGCGCCGGCGGAGAGCGTAAAGCTCTGCTCCCACGGTTGCGGGCTGTAGGGATCGACCGCATCCGCCGCCCGGACGTCTTCGTAAAGCACATCGGTAAAGGTCGAGTCTTCGCTCGTGCGGTAGGCCGAGGCGTTGAAGGAGGCGATCCGGAGCGTCACCGTGCCGTTGGTGGTCTGGGTGATGCCGTCTTTCAGGCCAAAACCGGTCCCGAGTAGCGGCTCTTCCGCCAGCGGGCTGCCGGCATCGACCATCCCACCGGTCATCGAAGCGATTGCCGACGGGTCGCTGGTGCCCCACCAGTTGCCTTGGGCGGTGAGCGTGCCGCCGCCGTTGGCCGTGGCCGCCGCGGTGCCGTTGTTCTTCAACACCGAGTTGCTGAGCGTGGCGCTGGAGCCCGAACCGTCGACCGTCAGCCCCACATCATTGAAGGCGAGGTAGACGTCGCTGGCGGTGAGCGCCGCGCCGTTCGCGACCGAGAGTCCGGCCCCGGCGTTGCGCACCAGAGCCAGCGGTCCGGTCGTCGGCGCAGCGCCGGTGATGCGCAGGCCCTCACCGTAGGCGATCCAGACGTAGGAAAGATTCGAAGCCTGCCCCGCATCCTGCAACTGCACGCCCGTCCAGTCACCGGGCTGGGCCGGAGTGGAGGCGCCATCCCGATCATGGGCCGAGGTCAAGACAATGGGTTGCAGGGCCGTGCCGGCGGCGTCGAGCACGCCATCCTGCACCGCGATGCCCGCGCCCGGCGCGAAGTAGAGGGTCGTGCCCGGCTCGATGGTCAGGGTCGCACCGTTCTGCACTGTCACCGGCTGCAGGACCTCGACCGTCACCCCGGCGCCGCCAAAGCTGCGGTCGGCCGTCACCGCGCCCGAGAGCGGATCGCTCCAGGAAACGGTGGTGACGTTCGGGTTCTGCTCGTCGAGGCGGTTAAAGCCGACCACCGCGAAGTAGAAGTCCTGCGTGCGATCGAGGCCGCTCACGGTATAGCTATCCTCACCGGGAGCCAGAGTGGCCACCGGCGTCAGGGCCGAAACGTCGGAGAAATCGCTTTCCGCGCGGTAAACGTGGAAGCCGGCAAAACCGAAAAGCGCACTGGTGTCGTAACCGCTCCAGTCGAGCGTGAAGCCGTCGGGCGTATAGTCGCTCGTCGTCACGGTGACCGGCGGCGGCACATCGCTGGCCAGCGTGAAGCTGACGGTGGACACGGCAGGACCGAAATTGCCCGCCTGGTCGACCGCAACGACCGCCGCGTAGTAAGGCGTATCGAGCTCGAGCCCGGTAAAGATGTGCGCGCTGACGCCCGAACCGACCGCCGTCGCCGCATCGGCAGGATCGACCGTGCTGAAGTCGCTCGTGTCGAGGTAGAGCCGGAAGCCCTGCAGGTCCGCCGGAGCCGTATAGCTATCCCAAAGCAACTGCGCACTGCTCTCGGTCGTCGTGCCGAGCGTGGGATTCGGGGCCGCTGGTGGCGCCGTATCGACCTGGAAAGTCAGCACGTCCGCCGGGTCCATCGTGCGGCCCTGAGTATCGGTCGCGGCGCTGACGCTGAGGGTATAGGTGCCGGTATGGTCGGGGCCGAAGTTCAGCACTGCGCTCTGCCAGGTATGGTCGGCCGTCCAGCTGCCGCCGGTCGGGAAACTCGGTACGGCGGCGGCATCGCTGCTGGAAAGCGAGACGACCGGAGCGGTGCCGGTGTCCATCGCGCGATCGAAGACCAGGGTGACGCGGAAGTCGTCGCCCGCGGTGACCGGAGTGGTCGTATCAACTGACGGGGTTGCATCCGAGACGACGGGCAGGAAGCTGCGGGAGCTGTAGACCGCCGTGTAAGTCAACGTCGCATCGTCGAGCGTCGTAAAGGTATCGCTGGCCGTGCCCGAGGTGCTATAGCGCACGCCATTCAGGTTCCACTGCTGGAAGAGGTATTCCGTCTCGCCGTCGACTTCGGTAGCCGGTGCGCTGAGGTTCAAGGTGTCCCCGTTGCTGTAGGTGCCGCTGCCCCCGAGGCTGACGATGCCGCCGGGCTGCGTGTTCACCGTCACGTCGTGCGTCGGGTTCTCTTCCTCGAACACCGCAGTGATGCTGCGGGTGCCCGTCACGGTCAGGTCGAGCGTCGTCGCCGAACCGATGCCGGAACCGTTTTCCTGCCAGCCACTGAAGAGGTAGCCGGGCTTGGGTGCGGCCGTCAGCGTCGCGGTCGAGCCGTGGCTGTAGCTGCCGCCGCCGGTCACCACCCCGCCCTCGGGCAGTGTCTTGCTCACCGTCACGGCATAGCTCGGCAGGGTGAAGTGCGCCACGAGGCTCAGGTCTTGCGTCGGCGTAAAGGTGTAATCGGGGCGCGTGCTCAGCAGCTCGCCCGTCACCTTGGTCCAGCGGGAGAAGGTGTAAGGCAGTGAGCTGGTGTCCGGCGTCGCGTCGAGCGATACGGATTCACCCTCGCGGTAAGTGCCTGCGCCCGTCACCGAACCGCCGTCCGTCGGCTGGGCCGCCACATCGAGGTGGAAGTAGCGGTAGACGGTAAAGTCGGCGTCGGCCACGTTGTCCTCCGCCGTCGCGTGATCGGCAGAACCGTATTCGTAGAAATCGTCGTCGGCATCGGTCGTGACGTAGACGCGGTAGTGGCCCTGGGCCGGCGCATCGAGCGTGAACGAACGGGACACGCTGCCGCCGGCGCTCAGGTCCTGGTTGATCATGAGCGACGCGTCCTGCACGAGGTTGCCCGAGTCGCGGTCAAAGACCTGGATGCGCTCACTCAAGCCCCCGATGGCGTCCGCGTTGCCGACATTGGCCGTCGTCCAGGTGACTTCAGGGGCTGCGCCGGGGCTGGCGATCGAGACGGCGAGGCTCTGCACCTCGAGGTCGGGATAATCCGCGCGATCGACATGGAAGGCACTGCTCGAGGCGGTAACGTTGTCGCCCTCGAAGACGAATTCATCCACGGCGTCGGCCACGTCGGTCTTCACGATGAGGAAGAAATCGCCCTGGATGCCGTCGGGCAGTTCGGCGCTGCCGCTAACGGAGTAGTTCGTGCCGGCGGTGAGGCCTGTCGCGCGGTCGAAAGCGGCCAGCTCGCGGTCGTCGCCATCGCCGAAAACGGCGTTCTGGGAGATGACGACCCGGTCGCGCCACGGCGGCGTGGAAGCCTCCGAATTGCCGAGGTTGCGCACCGAAAAGCTGAAGTTGACCGTATCGCCACTGAGGATGCCGGAAGCGCCGGGGATGGTGACGCTCTCGACCTGCAGGTTGGCGTAGGGAGTGGTGTCCGAGGGTGCCACTTCGGCTTGCAAGGCGTATTCGGACATCAGGCCGCCGGTCTGCGCCGAAGCCCGCACCAAGGCAAAATAGTCGCCCGTGGTGGTCACATCCACCTGGGCGACGGCATCGCCGGAGCGGCCGCCGCTGATCTCGCCCACAAAGACGCCGTTGCTGTCGTAGACAGCGACCGAGGGCACCAGCGAACTGGAAGCCGGCGTGTTGGCGGTGAGGAAGATGCTTTCGCCGGAATTGACGGTACCGAGGGAAAAATAGTCGAGGTCCGCACTGTCCTTCACCAGACCGAAGATCGTGCCGGAGCGCGAGCTGCCGTCGCTGGCGAGATTCAGCGCATTCGCCGTGTTGACCGAGTTGTTGGCCTCCTGCTCGAACGCACGGCCGCTGTCCAGCAAGGTGACGCGCAGGCGGTATTCGTCGTAATAGCTGTCGTAGGCGTCGACACGAATGGTGTAGGTGCCGGTTTGGGACAGCGTTTGCGGCCCACTGGTGGCAAACGTGCCGTCATTGGGGCTGCGGAAACTGTAGAGCGTCGACCCGTCCGGATGGTCGATCGTGATATCGAGTTCGGAATAGTTCGGGCTGCCCGGATGGTCGACATCGACGATCAGCGTCTGACCGGTCGACGCGTCGAACTGCCAGTAGTCCACATCGCCGGAATCCGAGATGCGCCCACGCAGGCCGCCCGAAACGTGCCCTGCATCACCAGCCGCCAGGCCGATGGCCGTAGCGGTAGCCGCGGTGCCGTTGTTCGGGGCCTCCGTCGTGAAGCCGGATACCTGGTCCACCGTAAAGGTCTCTTCATAGGCTGCCGGCAGCGGATTGCCGTAGAGGTCCTGCAGGTCGCCGCCCGCGCGGAAGCGATAGAGCCCCGGACGCAGCGGCTCGTCGAGAATGTTGAGCGTAACAGTGGCGCCAGAGCTGTAGGATTCCACTTCCAGGGCCAGCTCGACATCGTCGGCCGTGTCGAAGGTGCCATCCGTGCCCGCATAACGCAGGTCGTAGGTGTCGACATCGTTGACCGCCTCGGGGTCGAAGTCTTCGCTCAGGGTCAGGTCGAAGGTCGAGATAAAGCCGTCGCCCGAGCTGGGCAATGTCGTGCCCAGGATTTCCGGCGCCGCGTTGTCGAGCAGCTCCAGCTCGGCCAGATAGGTGGATCGGAAGCTGCCGGTGTCGCCGCCTGCCATCACGTTGACGTAGTAGGCGCCGCCTTCCCCCGCCGGCACGGTCGCCTGCAGGAGCGTATCGCCCTGATCGCTCGTCACCAGCGCCGCTTCGCCCTCCCGGTAGATCATCATTCTCGGGTCGAGCAAGCTGTAATTGGGCAGCGTCAGCGCCACCTTGATCTGCGTGCCGGGGGCGAGGTTGCCAAGCAGGTAGTAATCCTGATCGTCGTCGCGGTCGACGTTGCCGAAGACGGTAGCCGTTTTGCTGCCGGCTTCAGCCGCAAAGGTCGGTGCCATGGCGTTGGAGGTCGAGTCGTTGCTCTCGTCTTCCGTCTGCACCGGGGCGGGCAGCAAATTGAGCACAAAACGGTATTCATCGCCGTCCGGATTGCTGTCCGAAACCTGCACGAAGAAACGCCCGCGGCTGCCGATCGTATAGGGGTCGTTCTGCCCTTCCCCGCCGTAGTGGCGGGTGCCAAAGTAGTCCAGCTGAACCCCACCCGGCCCAAAGAGGTAGTAGTTGGCATCCGTGTAGTAGGGACTCGGATCGGTATTCTGGGCGGAGACGAAGTAGCGGTCGCCCGGGAGCGCGGAGAACGTCCAGAAATCGTCGTCGCTGGTGCCGTCACCCGTGCGGGAGGTACCGCGCGCCATCGCGTAGCGCAGCCCCGGCACCTCGCTGTCGTTCTGCAGGGTGACGCTGCGGCGGCCTTCGAAGATCGCAAAACGATCTTCATCGCTGTCGGCCACCACGATTTCGGCGTAGCCATCCCCATCCAGATCGCCGACGGCAGTGGCGCGGGCGTCCTCGGCCTGTTCGTAGGCTGCGGCCTCGGTCAGGATCTCGTTGCCGTAAGTGAGGCCGTAGTAAAGCAGGAAGCCGTAGTAGCGGGAGGTGCTCGCCACGAGGTCGTCCACCCCATCGCCATCGACATCCGTCACGAGGAAGTTCTGCACGTATTCACCGCCCGCCACGTCGAGACCGCGACGCGTGAAGGTGCCATCCCCGGCCCCCACGAAAAGGTCGGCCAAGGTATTGTAGTCAAAGCCGACCACGACGTCTGCCGCCCCATCGGCGTTGAAATCTCCCGCAGCGACGGTCGAGGCATCCGTGTCGGAAAGCGCAAAAGTCGTCGCGGCGGCAAAACCACCGGCCCCGTCGCCCAGGCGCAGCTGCAGCGTCTCGTTGTAATCGTCGACCGTCAGCAAGTCCGGGTAGGCATCGCCGTCGACCCGGGCCAGCGCGACCCCCTGCAAAGAGGTGTTGGTCGGGAAGCCCTCGAGCTTGCCGCCGCTAAAGCCACCGGCGCCATCGTTGAGCCACACCCCCACCGCGTCCGGCGCAGTATTCAACTCCGCCACGAGGTCGAGGTCGCCATCGTCATCCAGGTCGGCCACCGCCAACTCGTCGGGATCGCCTTCGCTGAGACGCGCCAGTTCAGTGAAGGTGCCGTCACCGTTGTTGCCGTAGACCCGCACCGTATCGCTGCCGTTGAGGCTCACGGCAAAGTCGGTCAGCGCATCGTCGTCGAACAGGCCGGTCACGATTTCACGCACCTCGTTGGACGAGTTGAAAGTCGCAATGGCCGTCGGGCCACTGAAGTTGCCGCCGCCATCGTTGAGCCAGAGACCGAGCGGCGTCGTGCTGCTTCCGCGGCCACCGACGAGGTCCAGATCGCCATCGTCGTCGGCGTCCAGCAGGGCCACCGCATCCACATTCGCCCCAGCGGCAATACTGGTCACCAGGGTGTAGGAGCCATCCGGCGACTCCGAGCTGGAGTCGGCCAGCAGGTCGGCCTCTTCGATCGTGTCGTTGGAGCCCGACTCGCTGAACATGTCCTGCACGCCCTCCACATGGAAGGTGCGTACAAAGTCCTGCTCCAGCGGGTTGCCGAAGAGGTCCTTCAGATTGTCGGCCGCAATGGTAAAGCGGTAGTGCCCCTCCGGCAGCGGCTCTTCCACGATCGGCAGGTAGGCCTCCGGACCGGAGGTATAGCTGGGGGCCAGGAACGAATAGACGGTGTCGTCGGCCGTCCCGAAGTCCGTATCCGGGCCGGCGGAACGCAGATCGTAGGCGGTCGGATCGGTCACGGTCGAAGAGTCGAGGTCTTCGCTGAAACCGAGGTCGATGCCCACGATGAAGCGACCGGTCGTTTCGCCTTCGTCCGCGAGGGAAATACTCGTGATCTCAGGAGAAACCGTGTCCGAAACCGTCACCGTCAGCTTATAGCGCGAGAACAAATCCTTGCTGGAGGAATCGCCTTCGACCACGGCGTGGTAGAGGTCTTCCTCCCCTTCGACCAGCGTATAGCTGAGCGTCGTCTCGCCTTCCGCGCCGGAGGTTTTCGTCGCGCGCTCGTTCTCACCATAGAGCTTGAGCGTGGGCGTCAGCGGGCTGTCATCCGGTTGCTGCAGCTCGAGCGTCACCGTCGCACCTGCGGCCAGATTGCCGATCTCGAAGTAGTCGCTATTGTCGGAGTCGCCGTAATTGGCGAAGATCTGAGCTTCGCGCACCCCCGGCTGTTCAGTAAACGTCAGCGGGTCGGAGCTGCTGTATCCGCTGTTGGACTCGCTCTCGATCGGAAGATCGTGCGGCAACAGACTCAGCCGGATGCGGTATTCGTCCGTATGCCCGTTGTTGGCCCGCACGCGCACATAGTAGCGCCCGGTATAAGGCAGCGAATTGTAGGATAGCTCCCCATCGCCATAGTAGAGGCTCACGCTCTCCAGCGAGTCGCCCGCAAAGTTGTAAAGGTAGATGTAGTGGCTGTAGTAGGCCGGATCGAGGTTGATGCCGGAAATCGTGACATTGTCACCCGCCTCGGCCGTGAAGACAAAATAGTCCTCGTCCTCATCCGTGGGCCCGCGCCCCCGGAAGTAGGCTTCGCGCAAACCACTGATTGGATTCACCTCCGGCAGCGGCTGGCTGGAGTCCCCCAGGTAGAGGTAGAACTTGCCATCGCTTAAATCGCTGGCGGCGATGTCCGAACGCCCGTCTTCGTTAAAATCGGCAAAGGCCAGCCCGTAAATCGTGTCCCCGGTATCCGGATCAAACTGCGCCCGCCCTTCGAGGCCCAGCGAACCGCTACCATCCGGGTGCGCGGCGCGGTAAGACAGGCCCTCGTTGCCGCCAGTGACGATGTCGAGGCTGCCGTCGTCGTTGACATCCGCCAGGCGCACGACCCAGGCGTCGCTGTTGTTGAGGTTGATGGACGCGTAGTCGGCAAAATCGCCGGCCCCGTCGCCGCGGAAGAACGCCACCTGGTCGTTGTTCTCGAGCCCCACGACCAGGTCCAGCGAGCCGTCGGCATCCAGATCGCCCGCGTCCAGGTCCAGCGGCTCGTCCGGCAACGCAAACCACGTGATGGCGTTGGTAAAGGCGCCCGCTCCCTCGTTGATCCACACACCTAGGCGCTCCTCGTAGCGGTCGCCAAAGGCAAGGTCGTCCACGCCGTCACCATCGAAATCGCCGCTGACGATCCCAAAAGGCTTGGCGCCCGCACTCGCCCCGATGGTCGAGCCGGTAAACGCGCCGCTGCCATCGTTGAGCAGCAGCGTGACGCTGCCGATGGTCGAGCTGTAGTAGCCGTAGTTGGCTACCGCGATGTCCGGATGCGTATCGTCGTTCCAGTCGCCGATCGTCAGGCTGCGCACGCTGTCGCCCGCGTCGTATTGGGTCTGGTCCGCAAAGCCGCCGCTGCCATCGTTGAGCAATACTGCGACCGTTTCCGTGGTGCTGCTATCGGTGTCGTAGAGCGACACGGCGAGGTCGGGCTCGTTGTCTCCGTTGAAGTCGGCCACCTGCACGTCGAACGGATTGTTCGCAAACGGGTAGCTGACCGGGGCCGCAAAGGAGCCGTCGCCGTTGCCCAGGAAGATGAGCAGCGCCTGAGGATCACTGGACGCAACCGCGAGGTCTACGTGATTGTCGCCATTGAAATCGCCCTGCGCCATGCGACGAGCATCGTTGCCCGCGTCGATCGTGCCGCTGGCCAGCGCGGTAAAGCTGCCCGCGTGGTCGGCATTGGGATTCGGACTGAGCGAATCGGCCGTCGTCAGGGTGTCGTTGGAACGACTCTCGGTCACATACGGATCGAGGCCGGTGATGGTAAAGGTGCGGATGTAGTTGTCGACCAGCCCGTTGCCAAAGCGGTCGGCCAACGAACCAGCAGGGATCGTCACGCGGATGTCGCCGGCCTGGATCGGACCGTCGACCAGGTTCACCGCAATGGTGTTGCCCGAGCTGTAGCCGGGGTTCTGGACCGCATAGACCGCATCGTCTGCCGTGCCGAAGGAACCATCGGGTCCGCTGGAACGCACGTCGTAGTGCGCCACGTCGTTGACGGTCGAGGGCTCGAGGTCTTCGGATACCGTCAGGTTGAAGCCGTTGATCATGGTCGAGACCGTCGTGCCCTCGGTCGGCAGCGTATCGCCGGTAATCTGCAGCGGCTCGGAGTCGCTCACTGCCACCTCGAGCTGGTATTCGCCAAAGAAATCGCGCGTGCCGTCTTCGCCGCGCACCCGGGCGTAGTAAGCGCCCTCCGTGCCGGAGGTAACGGTGTAGCTGATGGTGGTCTCGCCGACCGCGCCTTCCTTGCGGACGACATCGTCGCTCGTGTAGATCCAGAGCTTGGGATTCAGCGAACTATCCTCGCCGTTGGTAAAGGTCAGGGTGATCGTGGCGCCATCGGCATAGTTGCCCAGCGAAAAATAGTCGCCGTCATCGTCATCCACCGTGGCCTGGCCGAGCACCTTTGCCCGCAGCGCGCCGTTGTCGATGGAAAGGTTCAGCGCGTCGGCGTTGTTGATCGAATCGTTGTTCTCCGATTCGAGCTGAAAGGCCTCATCCGCCAGCGACAACCGGAAGCGATACTCGTCGTAGTAATCGTAGTAGTCGTAAACGTGCACGTAAAACGTGCCGCCGGCGCCAAGGTAGACGGGCGCAGACTGGCCGCGGCCCGTGTAGCGGTCGCCGTAAACGCGTTCTTTCTGATTACCGCTGACGTCGTAAATCTCGTAACGCAGGCCGGTGTCGTTGCCGTTGTCGATCATGCTGTCGACGACGACACTCAAGCGGTCTCCCGCCTCGGCACTGAAGACAAAGTAGTCCTCATCGTCTTCGTCGCTCACATTGCCGCGCCCCAAGGCCTGACGCAGCCCGCCGATGCCCGTATCGGCCAAGGGCGTGATCGAGGGATTGCCGGCCAGGGTGTAGAGCCTGTCGTCGTCCTGCCGCGCCAGGAGCAGGTCCGTGCGACCGTCTCCGTTTACATCGGTTGCGCCCATGGCATAGGCGTCGTCATAGGCTTCGTAGACCACGCTGCCAGCTACCGGAGCGGTGCGATCGCCCGTGCCAACGTAGTAGCGGAAGTTGTAGCGGCTGCCGATCAGGAAATCGAGGTGCCCGTCGCCGTTGATGTCGGCCAGCTCGAGCGACTTCTGGTAGGAGCCGCTGTTGAGATCGTAAGGCGCGGCAAAAGTGCCGTCGCCCTGGCTGAAGAAAATGCCGCTGGGGCCCTCGGAATAGCCGTTATAGAACGTCGCCACCAGATCGGTCGAGCCGTCGCCGTCCAAATCCGCCGCACGTAGCGCCTCTACGCTTCCTCGGTCCGGATCGAGTGCTTGATACGTGACCGCGGCAAACGTGCCGTCGCCGTGGCCGGAGAGGATGCCCAGGCGATCGTTTTCGTAATCCGTAAAGGCGAGGTCGACCTGGCTGTCGCCATCGAACAGGCCGCTGGCGATGCCAAAGGGCTCCGTGCCACTGCCCAGGCCCGCAATCTCCTGGCTGCTGAACGTGCCGCTGCCGTCGTTGAGCAAAATCGTGAGCGTGCCCGCATAGTTGTTGGCCACCGCGAGGTCGTCCACCGTATCGCCGTCGAAATCATCCGCCACGAGCTGCAACGGGCCATCCCCTACCGCGGTCGTACCGGCATCGGCCAGCGTGCCGTCTCCCTGGTTGAGGTACACGTGCACCACATCGTCGTCCCGCACGCTGACCGCGATATCCATGCGGCCATCATCGTTGAAGTCGCCCAGCGTGCTGTAATAGGGCTCGTCCGCCGTGGAGTAGGTGGCGTCTTCCGTCAGCGTGCCCGCACCGTCACTCAGGAAGACGCGGATCACGTCGGGCGCGGAATCGAGGAGCAGCACATCCAGGTGGCCGTCCTCGTTCAGGTCGATGAGTTCGAGCGCCTCGGCATTGCCGCCAGGGATCGAGCTGCTTTCGCTGAATGAGCCGTCGTGGGCTGGGTCGATCGGGTCGGCCAGCGGCGTGGCGCTCGCAAAGCTGCCGTTCGAGCGGCTCTCGATGAAGAAGTCTCCCAGTTGCGTGACCGTAAATTCCTGGGCGAAAGGCGTCAGGGCATTGCCGGCGCGGTCAGTCAGCCCACTGTCGGCTTCAAAGCGATAACGACCCGGTTGCAGCGGGCCATCGGTCAAGAGCAGCGTGGCCTGGGTGCCGTTGGAATAGGGGGAGACCGCGATCGCGTAAGGGGCGTCGTCCGCCGTGCCGAACGTGTCGTCTTCTCCCGCCTCGACCAGCGTGTAGTGGGCCGCGTCCTCCACCGTCAGCGGCGCCATATCTTCACTGAAGTCGACCGTGAATGACACGTAGTAATCGCTGTTGCTCGGGTCCGGCAGCGAGGTGCCGACCACGCTGGGCGCGATGGTATCGGAGACCGTAAAGGTGGAGACATACTGGGCGTGCAGGCCCAGCTTGGCGGGGTTGAAGCCGGCAGCGCTGGTGTCGCCCGCAAAGACGGCGCCGCTAAGGGTACCGTCGTAGTTATTGGCCGTCTCGTCGTAAATCGTGGTGCCGCTGCCTTCGTTGAAACGCCAGTAGCCGATCAGGCCCGGCTCATCACCATCGAGCACGACCTTCTGGTTGTCGGCGATCTCGGTCGCCGTACGCGCCACCGACCAGACCCTCAAGTCGTCGATGTCGCCGATATGGGCCTGGTTCGGATCATAGCCACCGGCCACGGCGTCCTGCTCCTGCCCCAGCACGAGGCTCTCGACTGTGAGTGGGCTCAGGCTGACGGACTGGCTGCCCATCGAAACGCCATCGACGAACAGCTCGAGCGTACCGGCACTCGCATCGCGCACGATGGCGTAGTGCCGCCAGGTCGCTCCGTCGATCTCCGGCACCGTGAAATTGTGGGATGAGCCGCGGTCGGTGATCTGAAAGGTATCCCCGTTCTGGATCCAGAAGAGTACCTCGTTGTATTGGCTCGACTGGGCGGCGCTGAGCACGGATCGGCCATCGGCGACGCCGCGCATCCAGAACTCGATCGTCATGGTATTGCGACCGTTGAGCACTGCCGCTGGCAGATCCGCGCGATCGCTACCGCCGCTGAAGGAAAGGCTGGTGCCGTCGAGGTTGTCGTTGATGCCGACCTGCAGGTAATAGGCATCGTCGGCCGTGGCGGTAAAGCTCAGGCCGCTACCCGTCGTCGAGACCGTGACCGGCTCTGTCTGCCCGCTCCGAAAGAGCGACAACTCCACATCGCCGGTCGCGAGCGTGGAGTCCATCGGAAAGGCGTAGGTGACGTCGATCGAGTTGCCGGCATTGATCGTGCCGAGGCTGAAAAAGTCGCCATGCGTGTCGTTGGAGCCCGAGAACCAGGGGTTCGAATCGAGGTTGGCCAAGGCACCGGCGATCTGGGCCTGATAGCCGCCGGAAATCGAACTGAAACGCAAGGTATTGGCCTGGCCGATGCCGTTGTTCTGCTCCGCTTCCAGGCTCTCACCGCGCCCGACATCCACGCGGAACTCAAAATCGGTCGCGGCGCCCATCCAGAAGCGCACGCGGTAGGTACCCGGAGTGGTGATCGCATAGCGCTGGATCGGATCGGGCGAGCCGTTATAGCCCCCCAGCAGCTGATCGCCACTCGGGTCGTAAAGCTGCAGACGTGCCGTCGGCGGCGAGGCCTCGATCGCGTTGGTATAGACGCTCAGCTGATCGCCGGCCTCGAGTTCGATCTGGTAGTTGCGCGCTTCGTCCTTCCCGCCGGAGTTGAAGCTGCCAGTCGCGAAAGCCGTCAGGATGCCGCTGTTGGCCGGTGTTTCCGTCAGAGAAAGGGGGATGGTGACCTCCGCCGCTGCGATCGGACCGGTCGCGGCCAGCGTCTCGGGCGCAACCTCCGTGGCGTCCGCTTCGTCCCAGTATTCGAGGGGCAGCTGAAAGCGCGGCAACGCAAGCCCAAACACGTCCTCGCCGCCACCGTTGAACACCAGGGTATAGCCTAGGTCTTCGGCCACGGCCTCGGCTGTGACGATCTCCAGGCGATATGCGTCCAACTGGCGCACATTCACGTGGGGCACCCGACTGCCATCCGAGGGCAGCAGGCGGAAGTCGCGCGCGAGCGGCAGCTCTGCCAGGGGCCGCGAGCTGTGCAACACGATCCGGCCCCCGCGGCTCGCCCCCGTGGTCGCCACTTCCAGCGCAAAACGGGCGCCCTGCACCTCCGTCACGTAATCGATCTCCGCCTCGGCGGTCTCGCCCTCGAGGCCCTCGACCTGCCAACGCACCTGCCCATTGCCGCTCGCCCCGGCGAGCGGCACATCAAAGGCCACCCGGCCATCATGGGCCAGCGATTGCACATCCAGCGGGATCTCCGCCTCGCCCCCGACCCACGTTACATGCAGGGTGGCGTTGGCCGCCTGCTCCCGATCGGTGGCAGGGTCGAAATCCAGCGCCGTCCCCAGAACGGCCTGGTCGCCTTGGGGGACACTGTAGGAGAGGGATCGCGCGGCTTCCTGCGCTACAGCGGTGCCGGCCAGGGAAAGCAGGCCGCAGGCGTAGAGCATACCGGCGCGAAGGGTCGCGGAGACACCGGAAGACATCATGGTTAGACAGTTCTTCGAGACGAAAGACAAAAGAGGAAACGTTAGCTGGCAGAGGAGCGAGAACCTCTGCTGCGGTGATTTGCAGTCAAAAACAGGCCGAAGCTAACCAATCGCGGGCGGCAGTCAGAAGCGAAGGGGAGAGACGGAATTACCCTAGTGGCGGCGCTAATAACCTGTATTGTTTACGACCCTAGCAAAAACCGAAATCAAATCAAAAGAAAATCTTGAGGCCGTCTTTTTGCACGTAGTGGCGAGCGCCCCCAGAATGACAAAGTGTAAAAACAATTTCCGCCAGTGCTGTACACATCAAGGCGCTATGGAATGCAAACATATGCAATAGCATGCAGAACCGCAAGGGGCATCATGTTTAAAATACTGGAATACAAAACGTTAATCATCTTAAAAGACCCTGATAAGCGTCTTTAGACTTCGTGCTTCATCTAGGCCTATCAACCCAACTCGTTTCAAGTTCCAGACCTCATTCCGCCCTTGGTTCAGTAACATGCCAAGACAACTTCACGGTGCAATCTCTAGCCTCAAACGACCTCGAATCCGTTCATTCGAACCGCAGCCTCGCCGGATTTTTAACACTCCGCTTACAGATCCCTTACGGGATATTTGCAGACGGGCCACGCATGCTACCCGCAAAAAGTGCTCTATGGCTAGCCGGGTTAAGGTCAGGCTGTAATCGTGGGGCAGGCGTTTCGCGCTTCCCATAGCCTGCACAACTGGCTTACCGTCCAGGGCAATGGATCGACGCGCATTCTTGAAGTGGTCGGCGGCAGGTGTCGCCGGGGTCAGCCTGCTCTCCAACCTGCCGGCGTTTGCGCGGGAGATGGGTGAGGAACTCTCACGCCCCCGGAACGACAAGGCCTTCAACCGCGGCTGGCGCTTCATACGCGAACCCGTCGAGCAAGCCAAGGGGGCGCTGTTCGATGATGGCGCCTGGCAACAGGTCACCCTGCCCCACACCGCCCAAGTCGAGGCTGCCGTGACCGGGGCGCCCGGCAGCGACACCGCCCAATGGCAAGGCGTCTGCTGGTATCGCAAGCACTTCAATGTCGACGCAGCGGCCCGGAAGCAGCACGCGCTGCTGAAGTTTGAGGGGGCCATGAACGTCGCGGACGTCTGGCTCAACGGTGCCTACCTCGGGCGCCACCAAGGCGGCTTCCTGCCCTTTACCTTCGATGTCACCGAGCGACTGCGCCCGGGCGAAGAGAACGTGCTGGCCGTGCGGCTCGACAACACGGACAATCCCGTCACCGGCCCCAAGCCGCTCGACCGTCTCGATTTCAACACCTACGGCGGGCTCTACCGCGACGTGCAGCTGATCCTCAAGGACCGCCTGCACATCACCGATCCCCTGCACGCGGACAAGGTGGCCAGCGGCGGCCTGTTCGTGCGCTTCCCGGAGGTCACGCCCGAAGCCGCCCAGGTCTGCGTGCAGACCCATGTGGCCAACGCCTACCTCGAGACCCGCGACTTTCGCGTGCGGGCGGTGCTGGAGGCCCCCGGGGGCGAGACGGTGGCCAAGGTCGTCTCCGAGCCGCTCAAGCTCGCGGGCGGGCGCGATACGGAGGTTTTGCAGACCCTCAAAGTCGAAAAGCCCGCACTCTGGAGTCCGAAGCACCCGCATTTGCACACCTTGCACGTCACGGTCTTGCGCGACGGCCAGGCGGTCGACACCCAGAGCACGCGCGTCGGGATCCGCCGGATCGAGATGTCCAGGGACGGCTTCAAGATCAACGGCGAGCCGATGTTCCTGCGGGGCACCAACCGCCACCAGGAGTATCCGTATGTCGGCTACGCCCTGAGCGACGCCGCCCAATACCGGGATGCGCGCCACATCAAGGAGGCCGGGTTCGACTACATCCGCCTCTCGCACTACCCCCATTCGCCCGCGTTTATGGACGCTTGCGACGAGCTGGGGCTGGTGGTGATGAACTGCATTCCCGGCTGGCAGTATTTCAACACCAAAGACCCGGAGTTTGCCCAGCTGCAGTACTGGAACAGCCGCCAGATGATCCGCCGCGACCGCAACCACCCATGCGTGATCCTCTGGGAGGTGTCCCTGAACGAGACGCGCATGCCGGAGGAATTCATCCGCCACACCCAGGCCCTCGCCCACGACGAATTTCCCGGCGACCAGTGCTACACCTGCGGGTGGACGGATGGCTACGACGTCTTTATCCAGGCGCGCCAGCACGGCGGGTGTCGCGAAGTCACCGACCGGCCCTGTGTGGTGAGCGAATACGGCGACTGGGAGTATTACGCCCAAAACGCCGGGCTCGATCAGGGCGCCTGGGCCGATCTGGCCCCCGACGACGCCAACAGTCGCCAATTGCGCTGGCATGGCGAAAAGGCCATGCTGCAACAGGCCACCAACTTCCAGGAGGCACACAACGACAACCTCAAGACCATCGCCTTCGCCGACGGCCTCTGGGTGATGTTTGACTACAACCGGGGCTATGCACCCGACATCGAATCCTCGGGCTGTATGGATCTCTTCCGGTTGCCCAAGTTCGCCTACTATTTCTACCGCAGCCAGCGCGATGCCGACGAACACTGCGCCCAGGCCGAGACCGGGCCGATGGTCTTTATCGCCAACTACTGGCAGCCCGACTCCACCCGAGAGGTGCGTGTCTTCAGCAATGGCGATGAGGTGGCGCTGCGCCTCAACGGCAAGTTGATCGAGCGCCGCTCGCCGGACGACGACCGCATCTCGAGCCACCTCGCTCACCCGCCCTTCACCTTCCATTTGCCCCAATTCGCGTCCGGCGAGCTGGAAGCGGTGGCCTACCTGCGCGGGCAGGAAGTTGCGCGCCACACCGTGCGCACCCCCGGCCAACCGGAGCAATTGGAGGTGAGCGTAGACCTCAGGGGTGAACCTTTTGCGGTGGCGGGCAAGGACGTGGTGATCGCCCATGCCACGCTGCGGGATGCCCAGGGCACCACCGTCGCCGATGCGTGGGAAAACGTCTTCTTTGGGGCAACGGGGCCGGTGGAACTCGTCGGGGCCAACCCCTTCTCCTCCAGCGCGGGCATTGCCAGCATCCTCGTGCAGACGGAGGCCACTCGACCGCAGGCGGCTCTCTTTGCCCTCGCAGTCGTCTCCGACGGCCAACAGACACGGGTGCTGCACCACGGCCTCGCCCTGCGCGGCAAGCTGCCGGCCTACGAGGTCCGCTGGACGGACGACGGCAGCGAGCCCACCCGACGTTCCAGGCGCTATGAGGGGCCGATCAGGGGAGCAAAAGGCCTGCGGGCCGCGGTTTTTGTCGACGGAGAACGGATCGCCCTGAGCGATCCGCAGGTGGAGAAATTCCGCCTCGCCGGTAGCACAGCCCCTCGCAAATGAGCGCACGCCACCCCGGTTGCGGGGGCCTTCACGGGCCGGCCAAAGCACGGAATCGTTAATTGAGACTGAATCCAAGTTGCGCTTGACAACCCAGACGGAGCGCCGCGAGATCAGGTCTCAGTTTCCGAAAATTTCACCGCCAGGTTTCCGGTAAAGCCAGCGGTGGAACGCATCCATTGCTGCAACCATGAACCGCAACCTCTCGAAGCTCACCGCCACCTCGCTGGCGCTCACTGCTGGCTGGGCCACCGCGCTCCAGGCGCAAACCGAAGACGTGGCCGAAGATTCGCCGACGTTTGAACTGGGGGCCTACGAGGTCTCCGCCAGCGCCGACGCTTCCGCCGAAGGCCTTTCCCTGCCCTACTCCGGCGGCCAGGTCGCCCGAGGTGGCCGCATCGGCCTGCTGGGCACGCAGGATTATCTCAACACGCCGTTCAACCTCACGAGCTACACCCAGCAGCTGATCGAAAACCAGCAGGCCGCCAGCGTGGGCGACGTGTTGCTCAACGACCCTGCCGTCCGGGTAGCGCGCGGCTTCGGCAATTTCCAGCAGCTCTACATGGTGCGCGGCCTGCCGGTTTACTCCGACGACATGGCTTACAACGGCCTCTACGGCCTGCTGCCCCGCCAATACCTCGCCACCGAGCTGATCGAACGCGTGGAGGTGCTGCGGGGCGCGAACGCCTTTCTCAACGGCGCGGCCCCGGGCGGCAGCGGCCTTGGTGGTGCGGTGAATGTCATGCCCAAGCGCGCCCCGAACGACCGGTTGACTGAATTGACCGCTGGCGTCCAGTCCGGCGGGCAATCCTACGGCGCGTTCGACTACGGCCAGCGCTTCCTGGACGAACAGGTGGGCGTGCGCTTCAACGCGGTCCAGCGCGACGGCGATACCGCGGTCGATGGGGCGTCCAGCTACCTCGGGCTGGTGGCCACTGGCGTTGATTTTTATGGCGAAAACCTGCGCGTCTCAGCCGACCTGGGCTATCAGGACCACCAGACCGACGCCTCGATGCCCAGCATCACAATCGCCGCCGGCCTCGACATCCCCGACGCACCCGACGCCGATACCACCGTCGCCCAGCCGTGGACCTATTCCAATGAGCGGGATACCTTCGGCACGTTGCGGACCGAATACGACCTGAGCGACTACGTGACCGCCTGGATCGCCGGTGGCTTCCGCGAAAGCGAAGAGTCCGCCTCGTTCGCGAACCCAACGGTCAACGACGCCGCGGGCAACATGAGCGCCTACCGCTTCGACAACGTGCGCGAAGACGAAGTCAAGACGGGTGAAGTCGGCTTGCGCTCGGCCTTCACGACCGGCCCCGTGGGTCACCGCATCAGCGCCTCGGCCGCCGCCTTCCAATCGAAGTCCAAGAACGCCTACGCGATGTCGGACTTTTTCACGCCCGAGAACATGGTCCAGAGCAACCTCTACGAGCCGGAGGATGTCGCCGCGCCCGCCGCAGATTATTTCGTCGGCGGCGACATGGGCGATCCGCTCGAGACCGAACGCGTGGAGACCTCGAGCTTTGCCCTGGCCGATCAGCTGTCCTTCCTGGAGGAGCGCCTGATCGTGACGGCGGGGGCCCGCTACCAGAAGATCGAAAACAACAGCTTCGACTACAATACCGGCGACAAGCTCTCGTCTTACTCGGAGAGTGCGGTCACGCCGGTGGGTGGCATCCTTTTCAAGCTCACGCCGCGCCTCTCCGTCTACGCCAACTACATCCAGGGTCTGACCAAGGGGGATGTGGCCCCCGAGACGTCCAACAACGCGCCGGTCGAGAATGCGGGCGAGGTGATGGACCCCTACAAGACGGAGCAGTATGAGCTGGGCCTGAAGTTCGACACTGAGCGGGTGGGCGGTGCGATCAGCGTCTTCCAGAGCGAAAAGCCCAACTATGAGGTGGTGGATCAGGTCTTCCGCGAAGCCAACAACCAGGACAACCTGGGCCTCGAAATTTCGGCCTACGGGGAGGCAGTCGAAGGCTTCAAGGTGCTCGGCGGCGTCAGCTTCATCCAGACGGAGGTCGACGACCACGACGCCATCGGCGCCCCGACCACACAGGCGAATGTGGGCTTCGACTGGCTGGTGCCGGTCGTGGACGGACTCTCCCTCGACGCCCGCGCCCTCTACACCAGCTCGCAATACGCCGACGCCGCCAACACCCAGCGGGTGCCCAGCTGGACGCGCTTCGACCTCGGCGCCCGCTACACCCTGCCGATCGCCGACCAGTTGGTGACCCTGCGCCTGCGCGTCGAAAACGTCGCCGACGAAGACTACTGGGCCTCCGCCGGCGGCTATCCCGGCACCGGCTACCTCACGGTAGGCGCGCCACGGACCTTCATCGCTTCCGCGGCCTGGTCGTTCTAGAATACAGCGCTTTTCACCCTTTGAGCCACCGATCCCCGTTCCCCTCCGGACGGGGATTTTCTTTGCCCCAACGCAATTATTCTCAAAGTCATTCCCGGCCCGCTCCTTGTGCTGAGTCCCAGATTCCCTTACAGTGCTCCCCTTGAGCACAGAAAACAGAACCTATTCTTCAACCCCAATGAACAAGTTCCCCTCCCCACTCACGACCTTCAAGCGCACGGCCCTGATGGCCCTCGTCCCGCTGCTCGCCGCCGCCGCCGTGCAGGCTGAAAAGACGGAACCGAAGGCCAAGGAGAAGATCACCGTTCAGGCACCGGATTCGATGCAAGATGCGAATCTGCAAGACGCCCACGTGGACATGTTGCTCCTGATCGGCAAGGACGGCCAAGTCGCTGATTTCGTGACCCTGAGCGCGCCGAGCGCCGAGCTACTGGAGCCGGCGGAAGCCGCCGTGCAAGAGGCCAGTTTCACGCCTGGCGAAAACGATGGCACGCCCATGCCCGCTCTGCTCGAGGTGAAGCTGCCCGTCCAGGGCGGCACGCAGGACGGCAAGGCGATCGAGGAGCCGCAATACGCGATCTCCAACCCCAAGAATCTCGACCAGCCGCTGAAGGCCGTCGAACAGGGCCAGACCTACGTGCCCTCCAATGAAGAAGGCGAACGCATCTTCGGCAGCGCCGTGGTGGAATTCTTTGTGGATCGCGATGGCACCGTGCGCGTGCCCCGAGCCGTCAAAAGCGACGACCCTCACATCACGGAGGCCGCCGTCATGACCCTGCGCGGGGTGCACTTCACCGAGCCGCGCATCGACGGCAAGCCCACCGCCGTGCTGGTCCGCATGCCCTTTGCTTACAACAAGCCAAAGGAAGAAGAGCAGCAAGCTGCACAGGGCAAGCAGTCCTAGCGGGTGATGGCTTAGAGCTTGAACACATGAAAGATCAGGCAAAGAAGCTCTGTTTTTAGCGTCCCAAACTCATAGTCGGGACCGACGTTTGGGAGTATGATGCTCAGTGCCTGCCACCCCTACTGCAGGCACAGCCGGCATGCGTTTGCCGCGCCGCTTTGGAGGCTTGAGCAAACGCTTGTCTACTCCTATCCCCATGTTCAAGCACCACACGTTACCCTCCCTCTCTTTCAAGTGGCTGTACCGGCTCGCCGGCGCAGCCCTTTTTGTATCCACCCTCTCCGCCGTCAGCGCCCAGGCGATCCGCCTGGAGGCCGAGGACGGCAGCCTGACCGGCGTCTCCGCCACCACCGAGGCCACCGGTTATTCCGGCACGGGCTACGTCACCGGCTTCGATGCGGCCGACGACCGGGTCTCGTGGAGCTTCCAGGCCGATGCCGGCCTCTACCGTGCCACGATCGGTTTCCGCACGCCCAACGGCGAGAAGGGCTTCAGCGGCGCGATCAACGGCAGCGGCATCTCCGGCATGTTCGACGACACGAATGCCTTCGCGACCTTCGACCTGGGCCTCGTCAACTTGCAGGATGGCACCAATACCGCCTGGATCGGCGGCAACTGGAACTACTACGAGATCGACTACCTCGAGTTCACGCCCGCCGAAGCACCCGCCGGGCCGCAAGCCGTCGACCCCACCCCCGTAGATCCCGATGCCTCCGCCGAAGTGCGTGAGCTGCTGGCGTATTTCGCCTCGGTCTACGGGCAGAACACCCTCAGTGGCCAGCAGACCCGGACCGACGCGGCTTCGATCCAGAGCCGTGTGGGCGTCTATCCCGCGATCCTGGCCGAAGACCTGATCGAATACTCGCCCAGCCGCATCGAACACGGGTCTGACCCCAGCGGCCTGACCGAGTCGTTGATTCCGCTGGTCGACAATGGCACCATCCTGACCCTCTGCTGGCACTGGAATGCGCCGACCGACCTGCTGGATACCACCGAGCAGCCCTGGTGGCGCGGGTTCTACACCGAAGCGACGACCTTTAACTTCGCCGAAGCCCTGGCCGATCCCCAAGGTGAGGACTATGCGCTGATGCTGCGCGACATCGATGCGATCGCCGCGCAATTGCAGAAGCTCGAAGATGCCAATATCCCCGTGCTCTGGCGGCCCTTGCACGAGTCCGAAGGCGGCTGGTTCTGGTGGGGCGCGCAGGGGCCCGATGCGTTCAAGGAGCTGTGGCAACTGCTCTACGATCGGCTCGTCAACTACCACGGCCTGCACAACCTCATCTGGGTCCTCACCAGTGAAGATCCCGACTGGTATCCCGGCGATGCGTATGTCGACATTGTGGGCGTCGACGCCTACCCCGAGGACATGACCGCCACCCTCTCCTCGAGCTGGCAGGCCATGCTCGACCGCTTTGATGGCCGCAAGATGATCGCCCTGACCGAGTTTGGCGGCATTCCGGATATCGAGCCCATGCAGGCCCTCGGCGTCTGGTGGCTCTACTTCCAGAGCTGGACCGGCGGCCAGTATGGCCCGGATGCCGTTGACGATGCCTACCTGGCTGGTGTCTACCAGTCAGACGCCGTGATCGTGCGCAGCGAGCTACCCGCCGGCGTCTCCAAAGACACGTGGGCCGGTTACGCGATCGACGCAAACCTCTGGGTCGATACCGGAGACTTCCTCGGCAACATCTGGGTGGGAGACGACTCCGACTGGATCTGGGACGCGCCCTTGCAGCACTGGATCTGGCTGCCCGAAAGCCAGGTCCAGAATGACGGCGCCTGGGCCTGGGTTGCCGGTGATTAAGAACGTAGAGCTTTTACCTTAACCGCATCCCGGACGTTTGTCCGGGATTTTTTCATTCCTCACGGTCAGCAACGCCGCTAGCCCCAGGAAATGAGGTTGCATTCGCACCAAAGGAGGAGATCATAAGAATGCTATATGCCTTCGAGAATCCGTCATCCTTTGGGCTCCATGATCAAGAAGGCGAGCTCGCCTTTGCTCGGCCTTTCAGTGATGTTTTGCGGCTACACCGGCACGGCTGAAGTCGCCACCTCCGAGGACCGCCAGAACATCAACTGGGAGACGCTGGCCCTCGACACCTCGAGCAATCACCGCGAGGTGCCCTGCCGCCAGATCGCGGCCGAGCGCCCCGTCTGCCAACAGGATGAGGAACAGGCACGCATTGAAGTCTCCCTCGACGATCTCCGGCAGCAGGTGCGTTCCCAGGCCGAGGCCAACCCGCACCTGACGGCAGATGCCGAACTGGCCCAGCGAATCGAAGCGATGGAAGGCGACTTCGATCTGTCCCAACTCGAGGCTCCCCTGCTCAAGCGTGCCCAGCGTGCCGTCAAAACCTTACTCCTGGGCGGCCAGGCCCGCGTTTTCAACAAGGAGCGGCAGCGCTACGAGACGAGCATTATCGCGGCGGATTACGAATATTCGCTCGGGCCGCTGACGGCCGGAGGCGGCAAGATCTTCCTCTTCAAGGGCTCGGAAGCGGTCTTCCTCGAGGCCCAGGAATGGGCATCTTGAGTCTAACGCTGCAGATAACACCACGGCGTTGATGTAACGTCCTGCACGTTGCGCCGGGCGCAAGCACCCCGGATGACGGTGTCTGATGCCGGCCCGGCACAAGGCTCTGAACCGGCGCAAGTTCAGAACGCCGCCGTCGCGGCATCAAGACCTGGTACACGTGATGCGCGTAGAGATGAACCAGTGGCCGAGCGCCGCAATAATCTCAACCGCAGCAATACCATGGCCTTGATTCTCGAAAGCATCCACACCCCGGGCACCGCCCAAATGTCTTACCTCGTGGGCGACAGCAGCGCCGGGACCGCCGCCGTCATCGACCCGCGCCCAGATTGCGAAATCTACTTGCAGCTGGCACGCCAACACGGGGTGGCGATCACCCACATCTTTGAAACGCACATCCACGCGGACTTTCTCAGCGGCGCCCGCGAGCTGAGCCTGCGACTGGGCGACGTGCCGATCTATGCCAGCCATCTGGGCGGGGCTGAATACGGGTTCTCAACCGAAGCCGTGCAAGATGGCGCCGATTACACCTTCGGCGGCGTGACCCTCACCGCCCGGCATACCCCCGGCCACACGCCCGAGCACGTATCTTATCTCGCTTGCGAGACCGATCGCGGGCAGCCCTTTGCCGTCTTCTCGGGCGATACGCTGTTCGTGGACTCCGTGGGCCGCCCCGACCTGCTCGGCGAAGACCAGACGCGCCAACTGGCCGAGCAGCTCCACGACAGCATCCACAACTTTTACGAAAAGCTCCACGACGGCGTGATCCTCTATCCCGGCCACGGCGCGGGCTCGGCCTGCGGTCCCGACATCGGCGACCGTATGAGCAGCACCATCGGCTATGAACGTGCCTACAATCCCTACTTCGGCTTCGAAGATCGGGACGCCTTCATCGACAAGATTCTCGCCAACGCACCAGACGAGCCCGAACACTACCGGCCCATGAAAAAGCTCAACGCCGGCGGCCCGCGCACGTTCGGGCACCTGCCCCCGGTCCCCGCTCTGCCGGCACCGTCCTTCAAACAGGCTGTCGACAGCGGCCAGCATGTGCTGCTCGACACCCGTGACATCCTGAGCTTTGGCGGCGGCCACATTCCCGGCGCGCTCAACATCGCCGGGCAGCCGGAGATGTCCGTCTGGGCCGGGCGGCTACTCGATTTCGACGCCTCTCTCCTGCTGGTCGTGTCCGACGAAGAGCGGCTGGACGAGATCGTCAAATTGCTCTGGCGCACCGGCCATGACAACTTTGCCGGCTATCTGGGGGGGGGCATGACGGCCTGGGAAACGGCCGCCTATCCGCTGCAGGAGCTGCCGCAGCTGACGGTGCACGAGCTGCGCTACGACTATGGGGATGCGCAACTGCTGGACGTTCGCGCTCCCGGTGAGTGGCAACAGGGGCACATCCCCGGCGCCCAACACATCTTCGTGCCCGAGCTCCCCGAAAAGGCGTCTCAGCTCTACCGCTCCAAGCCCACCGTCACCTATTGCGGCAGTGGCTTTCGCGCCAACATCGCGGCCAGCATGCTCCAACGGCTGGGCTTCGAAGACGTCCACAGCGTCCCGGGTAGCATGAAGGCCTGGAAAATGGCAGGCTATCCGGTGGATGAATAGACCGGGTTCGCCCCCGGTCCGCATCAGGATATCCACTCTCCACCGGCCTCTCTCATTAATATTACTTAATCCTGACAAACCAGTTGGCACTCACCCCGTTATTCCATACTATAAATAGTTATTCAGGCGGCACTTCACTGCCATGATCGAAACCCCCACCCGCTTCATCGCAGGAGTCGCCGCTATGTCCGCACCTCCGCGCCGGCGAGACACGCCGCTGGCGCTGGAGGCTCGGATAACTTACCCTTATGATGCCCCAACTGGTTACCTTCAACTGCACTGACACCGACATCTTCACGGAGTTCCAGCGCCTCAAGTTCGCCGTCTTCTATGAAGAGAACGGCTGGACGGGGCTGTTGGTGGATCCGGACCAACAGATCGTGCTGCAAGATTGCTTTGATGAAGGCAGCAGCTTCCTCGGGCTCACCTGGGAGGGCAAACTGGTGGGCGGGCTGCGCTATTCCCGCCTCGACTCCGCGTTCCCCCACGCCGAATTGTTTCCGCCCAGCTATGGGGACGCCCTCACCGTAACCGCCACGATCACGGGCGTCGCCCTGCTGCCGGACTACCGTAGGCGGCGCCTGGAGAGCACGACCAGCACTTGGGGTGACTGGATGCTGCGCACCTGTGTGGAGCGTTGCGCGGAACTGGAAGTGGAGGAAATCATCGCCACCGCCGGGCTCAATGGAGCCGAGCGGATCTTCGTCCGCCACGGGTTCGAGCGCTTCGGCAAGCCCTATCAACCCGCCTGGAGCCCGATGCACCTCACCAACCTGCATCGCATGATGAAGCCGGCGCTCAGTAAAAACGGTTGATCAAGGAGAAGAAGCAGGCTATCGCTCGCACATAGCCGGTACCCCGTCAGCGATTGTCAGGCTTCCCCCTCCACCCTCCATCCCCCAACCTACCTTACCGAAGCATGAAGAAGCTATTGCTACCGCTTGGCCTGCTGCTGGGTGCCGCCGGCGCACTCACGGCCCAGAAATTTGACGGCCTCGCCGAAACCCCGCCCATGGGCTGGAACAGCTGGAACACCTTCGAGGTCGACATCCACGAAGACATGATCCGCGAGATGGCCGACATCCTCGTCGAGAGCGGCATGAAGGACGCCGGCTATAACTACATCGTGGTCGACGATGGCTGGGAAGCCCTCGAGCGCGACGAAAACGGCCAGTTGGTGCCCGACCCCGAGAAGTTCCCCAGCGGCATGAAGGCCCTCGCCGACTACGTGCACTCCAAGGGCCTCAAGTTCGGCATCCACAACTGCGCGGGCAACCTGACCTGCAACGGCTTCCCCGGGGGTCGCGGGCACGAATACGAAGATGCGCGCCTCTACGCCAGCTGGGGCGTCGACTACCTCAAGTACGACTGGTGCGAACACGGCACGGCCGACGCGCACGAGACCTACTCCACCATGCGCGACGCACTTTACGCCGCCGGTCGCCCCGTCGTCTTCAGCCTCTGCGAGTGGGGCGACAGCGAGCCGTGGAAATGGGCCGAAGACGTCGGCCACCTCTGGCGCACCACGGGCGACATCACCGATTGCTACGATTGTCAGGGCGAATACGATATGGGCTGGAAGTTTGTCCTGGGCCTGCAAGTGGGCCTCTCCTCCTATGCCGGCCCCGGCCACTGGAACGATCCCGACATGCTCGAAGTGGGCAATCCCGGCCTTTCGCTCACCGATTCCAAGGCGCACTTCAGCCTCTGGTGCATGCTGGCCGCTCCCTTGATGGCGGGCAACGACCTGCGCGAGATGACGCCCGAAATCCTCCAGATCCTGACCAACAAGGAGGCCATTGCCGTCGATCAGGACCCGCTGGGCAAGCAGGGTTACCTCTTCATGCAGCACCCCAGCAAGCAGATCTGGGTCAAGGAACTCAGCGACGGCGATTGGGCGATCTGCATCTTCAACGACGGCGACGAGCCCTACACCCAGCGCTTCAACTGGGCTCACTACACCTTCCTCGATGAAGACGCCATCTACACCGTGCGCGATCTCTGGCAGCACGAGGACATCGGCCGAACGGACCGCAAATACGAGATCCGCATCGCCCCGCACGATGTGCTGATGTTCCGCCTCAGCAAGGCCGGTTAAGCCGTCGCGGCAACGCTTTCCTCTTCCCAGGAGCCGGTTTTCCCACCGGCTCTTTTTCTTGCGCCCCATGAAGGGCTTGCCTTAACCAACGGCAGGATCAACCTGATCAAGATGCGCCTCAACCTGAGCCTCCTGCTGTAACATGCGTACCGTGCCACCTCCCCTACCTCAGGCCCAACCGGTCGAGGAAGAACAGGAATCCCTCGGCTGTCTCTACGCGCTGGGCGGCGTTTCGTTTATCCCGCTCGTCGGGGTACCCTTCGGGCTGGCGTCGATCATCATCGGCATGTGCTCCTCCAAGCGTGGCGCCAAGTGGGCGGCCCTGCTCGGCCTGCTCGGCATCCTGTGCACCGTCGCCCTCTACAGCGGCCTCTTCTATTTCGGCTTTGTGCAAAAAGGCGGCGTCTACGACTCTCTGAAGGCAAAGATGGCTCAAACCACCCTCACGGAGCTGCCGCCCAAGATCGAGTACTACAAGACCCTGCACGGGCACTACCCGGAGTCGTTGCGGGAGCTCCAACCGCAAGATCCCGAAGCGACACCGCAGCCCGCCTTCATCACGGAGCCTTTCGTGCGCCTCGATAATCTGCAGCCCAAGCCCTACAACTACGGCGTGTTCGACGACGGGCAGCACTTTTATCTGTCTCTTCGGGACCGGACCTGCAGCCGGGCACGGACGACGATATCTTCCCGGCCGTGCCGCTGACCGACCCCGAGCACATCGGCTACCGCCCTCCCCCTGAGAGCGTTACAGAGTAAGGGCGGCCACAAAAAGGTGTTGGCAAGCTCCGGAAATTGACGATCGTAAGGCCTCCGTATGCAGGAGACCCAAGGTTCGGGCGACACCGCCCCGGGGCGCACAGGCAAAGAGCGGATCCGCCGCTTCCTGGCTCCGATCGTCACGACGCTGCCGGTGCTTGGGCTGCTCGCGGTCGTCTATCTGATCGGCTGGCCGCATACGACGCAGGTCGAGAGCTTCATGATCACCCTCACCCGAGGGATCGCGCTGCTCTACGGGGTGCTGTTTCTCGCGCATTGGGCGCTGAGCGAGCGCGCGCCGGAGACCGAGCCGCTGCAGCGCTGGATCTTCCCCAGCCTGGCCGTACTGATCGTGCTGAGTTCCTTGCTCGAGGGGACCGTCTCCCATTGGGTGCATGGGGAGGTGCACCAGCTCTCCGTCCGCCTGGTGCTGCTCGTGCTGGCGACGCTGCAACAGCTGCTGGCCTTCGCCCTGCGCTTCGCCACCTGGATTCCCGTCTTCGAGAAGTCGTTTCTGCGGCGCCTCAACCCGGGCACGATCCTCTTTTCCACCTTTTTGCTGCTAATCCTCTTCGGCACCCTGCTGCTGAAGCTGCCCAACGCCACCACGGGGGCGATTTCGTGGCTCGACGCCCTTTTCACGAGCACCAGCGCCGTCTGCGTGACGGGCCTGATCGTGGTGGACACGGCGACGGCCTTCACTCCCCTGGGCCAGGCGATCATCCTGTTGCTGATCCAGCTCGGGGCCTTCGGGATCGTGACGCTGACGTTCTTCCTCGCGGTCGTCACCGGGCAAGGGTTCAGCGTGGCGAGCCGGGTCTTCCTCAAGGACGTGCTGAACCTCGAGAACCTGCGCAACCTGGGCTGGTCGCTCTTTTTCCTGATCACGCTGACCTTTGCGATCGAAGGCATCGGGTGCATTGCGCTCGCGCAGGTTTGGGCGCAGCCCGGCCTGCCGATCGAAAACCTGTGGTGGGTCGCCCTCTTCCACTCCATCTCGGCCTTCTGCAACGCGGGCTTTTCCCTCTTTTCCGCCGGACTGGCCGACCCGCGCGCCGCGACACACTACCCGGTGCAGGCGATCATCATGGTGCTGATCGTGCTGGGCGGGATCGGCTTCCCCGTGATGATGGAGTTCATCAACCGGGCGCGCAAGGGCTTCAAGGGCGCCAAAAAACGCTTCAGCGTGCACTTCCGCCTCGTGGTGGGCACGACGCTGATCCTGCTCGTCGGCGGCACGCTGCTGCTTTACTTGAGCGAAGTCCAGGCGACGCCCACGGGCGCGGCGGCCCCGGCCTGGGTTTCGCTCTTCAACGCGGTGACCGCGCGCACGGCGGGCTTCAACATCACGGACATGGGGCTGCTCTCCTCCGCCGCCACAGCCATCATCATCCTGCTGATGTTCATCGGCGGCAGCCCGGGCGGATTTGCGGGCGGCATCAAGACCACCACCTTCGCCCTGGCGATGCTCAACCTGCGCCGCATCCTGCTCGCCCGCAAGGACGTGGAGCTGTTTGGGCGCCGGATCGACGAGGTGCTGTGTAACCGCGCCTTTGCCGTGCTGCTGCTCTCGTTTTTCTGGATCTTCAGCGCGACGACGCTCATCCTGTTTCTGCAGCCCGAATTTACCCTGCTCGACACGTTGTTCGAGACGGTGAGCGCCTTTTCCACCGTCGGGCTGACGCGGGGCATCACGGGCGATTTGTCGCAAGCCTCCAAAGTCATCATCATCGTCACCATGTTTGTGGGCCGGATCGGCGTGATGAACTTCTTCTTCTCACTGCTCATCGTGCCGCCGCGTGAACGCCGTTTGCGCCTCCCGCGCGAACGCATCATCATCGACTAGACCATGAAAATTGCCGTCATCGGACTCGGCCAGTTCGGCTTTCAGCTCGCCCTCGCCCTCGCGGAGGAAAAGCACGAAGTCGTCGCCATCGACGTGGAAGAAAAGACCGTCGACGCCATCAAGGACCAGGTTGCGCACGCCGTGATCGCCGACGCCCAGGACGCCAAGGTGCTGGACGAGCTGGGGCTGACCGACTTCGACCGCGTGTGTGTGGCAATCGGGGAAGACTTTGCGGCCTCGCTGCTCATCACCGGGCACCTGCAGGAGCTGGGCGTGGAGCACATCTACTGCCGCGCGGTCAACCCCGTCCACGAGCGCCTGCTCAACCTGATGAAGGTGGAACACATCGTACAGGCCGAGCTGTTGGCCGCCCGCCAACTGGCCAAGCGCATGGGCATCCGCGGAGCCACCCGCCACTTCGACCTCTCCAAGGACTTCGGCATCGTGGAGCTGCACGTGCCGGACTTCCTCATCGGCAAGAACCTGGTCGAGAGTGACCTGCGCCGCCGCTTCTCCGTCAATCTCGTCACGGTGAAGCGCCAGAAGGGCGACAGCCACGAAGTCATCGGGGTGCCGCCGCCCGAGCTCGTCTTTCAGGAAGGCGACGAGCTGGTCGTATTCGGCACCGAGCCGGCCATCAAGGGCTTCTCCAGCCGCAAGGAGTTTTAGGCTACAGCTGCTGGGCTACTACCGTCTCGCCGTGGGCGCAGCGGCGGAGGTCTTTGCCTACCTGCACGGGATCTCCCTTGATCAGGTAGCCGACGGCCCCGGCTTCGATCGCCTGACTGGCATAGCTGCGCTGATTGTGACCGGAGAGGATCACGCACTTGGTTTCGGGCAGCTCTGCACGCACCCGGCGCACGAGGTCGATCCCGTTCATGCCGGGCAGCGAGAGGTCCACCATCAGTACATCGGGCTTCACTTCCGTCAGCTGAGGCAAGGCCTCTTCCGCCGAGCTGGCGCTGCCGCAAAAGTACATGTCGTCCTGCATGTCGAGAAAGACGCCGAGCACTTTGCGCAGGTTATCGTGATCCTCCACGATGAAAATGCTGAAGGATTCGGTATCGCTGGATTGGGTCGTTGTTTCGGCCATCGAGTGGGGGGAGCTAGAATTTTAGGTGGTGCTTTCGAGCGGCAAAATGATCGTGACGCGCGTGCCGTCGCCCGGGCGGCTGTAGACGGCAACTTCGCCGCCAAAGAGCTGGATGCGCTCGCGGACGGAGCCCAGGCCGAAGCCGGTGCCGTCTTCGACCGCCTCGTCTGCCTCGAAACCGTCACCTTCGTCGGCGACTTCGATGCGGAGCCAGCTATCTTCGGAGGAGAGCGCGACGCAAGCCTCGTCGGTATTGGCGTGCTTTACCACATTGAAGAGCAATTCTCGCACGACCTGAAAAAGCAGTACCTGTGCCTCACGGCGCAGCGGAGAAAATCCCTCGGCGATTTCCAGCCTGACGCTCAGCCCGTGTTGCTCCTCAATCCGACTGCTCATCCAGCGCAGCACTTCAGGAAAGCCCTCCTGATGGAGGATGGGCGGACTGAGGTCGACCGTCAGGCAGCGCGTCATGTCGATCGCCGTGCGCAACTCGTCGACGAGCTCGCGGGTATTTTCCTCTGGCAAGTTGTGGTGAGACTCGAGGATATGCAGGCGCATTTGCACACTCGCGAGCATTTGTTGCAAGTCATCGTGCAGGATCCGCGCGATCCGGTCGCGCTCCTGCTGCTCCGCCAGAGCCAGATTGGAAGCGAGACGGCGGACAGTCGCCGTTGCCTCCTCCACCCGCTCCTCCAGCGTAGCGGTCACCTGCTCCAGCTCCTGTTCGCGCTTGCGCAGGCGCAGCTCGGTCTCCTTGAGCAGCGAAATCTCCACCAGCGTGATCACAACTCCCTCCACGCGATCTTCCGCGGTGCGGTAGGGCAAGATGCGCAGCAGGTACCAGACACCGTCATCCGAGGCGACCTCTCTCTGGATTGGTTGCAGCGTCTCGAGCACTTTGGCGGCATCCTGGTGCAGGCCGTCGTAGCCCAACCGGTGGGTAAAGTCGCGCAAGGGGCGTCCGCGATCGGAGGCACGCACGGAAAAGAGTTCGGAGACGCGCGGCGTGTAGCGCAGGATGCGCAGCTCGCGATCGAGGAAGAGCGTGGCAATGTCGGTCGAAGCCAGCAGGTTCTGCAAATCGCTGGTGAGCATCGACAGTTCATCGACCTTATGGCGGTTCTCCTGGTTGACGGTGATGAGCTCTTCGTTCATCGACTGCAGCTCTTCCTTGCTCGTCTCCAGCTCTTCCATCGTCGAGCGCAGCTCCTCATTGGCTGATTGCAGCTCTTCGTTGGAAGCGCGCATCTGATCCTGCGTCGATTCGTACTCCTGGATCACCATCTGCAGGCGCCGCTGGGTGAGGTCCAGCTCACCTTCGAGTTCCTGCACACTGGCGTTACGCCGGTCCAGCTGGGGCTTTTGGGGCGGAAGAGGCTGCAGGTGGCTCTCGTCAAACAAGATCAGGATATAGCCCTCCAGCTCCGCATCCTGGGGCGCCTGCACCCGCGCAACCACGCTCTTCCCGCCTTCCGGGGATTCGTTCTTGATCTGAATGGCACGCGTGCGCACCTCGTTCTCGCCCTGCTCCGCGGCATAGACCGCCGAGCGTAGCTCAACCCGAAGCTCCTCAACCACGCGCTTGAAAATGTTGTTGGTCGGATCGCCGCCCGGCTGCACCATATAACGACCGGCATTGGCCGAATAGTGCACAATATTGTGCTCGCGGTTGATCAATACGCTCGGGGGGCCATAGCGCTCGACCATCTTCTGATGCAGCGTGCCGTAAGAGGTGCGACCGGCTTCCCGGTTGTTCTCCCTGCCCCGGCGCTGCACCAGTTGGCTGAAACTGGGCAGCGGCATGCGCGGCTCCGTCGCCCTGGAGTTACGGCGCGCGTAGACCTTGTGCTCTTTGTGCACGCAGTGGAACAGCTCCGCATCATCCACCGTCTCCGAAGAGCCGAGCAGCATCATGCCCTCCGCGCGCAAGGCATAGTGGAAGAGCTCGATAATGTCTTGCTGCACGTCGCGCTGCAGGTAGATCAGCAAATTACGGCAACAGACCAGATCGATCCTGGAAAAGGGTGGATCCTTCAGCAGGTTGTGCGGCGCAAATACCACCAACTCGCGCACCTCGTTGCGGATGCGGTAGCCCCCGCTCTCCTGGCGGAAGAAGCGACGCAGGCGCTCGGGAGACACGTCCGATTCGATCGATTCGGGATAGAAACCATCTCGCCCCCGCGCGAGCGAAGCGTCGTGCAGGTCGCTGGCGAACACCTGGAACACAGGCGGATGATCCAGCTTGTCGCTCGCCTCCAGCAGCAGCATGGCCAGCGAATAGGCCTCCTCGCCACTGGCACAGCCGACCGACCAGACGCGGATATTCTCTGCATTGCTCTTCTGGGCGAGGATCCCAGGCAACACCTCTTCTTCGAGGTAACGAAACACCGCCGCATCGCGGAAGAAATTCGTGACCGTGATCAGCATGTCGTCCGCCAGCCGCGCGACTTCTTCCGGCTCCTCGCGCAGGTATTGCACATAGCCTTCCAGCGACGGCTGATTGCTTAGCTGCATCCGCCGGCGAATCCGCCGGATGATGGTCGAGCCCTTGTAGCGGGTGAAGTCACGGCTCGTGCGCACCCGGACCTGAGCATGGATCTTCTGCAGCAGGCGCTGTGCGTCGGCCGATAGCTCGTTTACATCCTCCGGCAGCTCGATTTGCGTGCGCGACTGGGCGATGCGCGCCAAGTGCTCGGCCATCTCGCCCACCGGCAGCGCACGATCCGTCACGCCGTGGGCAATCGCACTCTGGGGCATGTCGCCATGCTCCGCATCCATCGGCTCCTGCACGAGGCAAATGCCGCCGCGCTCCCGGATGTAGCCCATCCCGACCGTGCCATCGGTCCCTGTGCCGGAAAGCAGCACCCCGACCGCCTTCTCCTGATGCGAGTCCGAAAGCGTGCGGAAAAAGAAGTCGATCTGGGCGCGATCGCGACGGCGCTCTTCCAACCCCTCCAGGTGCAGGTGTGAGTCGATGCTCTTCAGGTTACGGTTGGGCGGGATGACATACACATTGTCTGGATCGACCTTGATGCCATCGGTCACTTGGTGGACCTGCATCGGCGTCTCGCGCTGCAGGATCTCCGGCAGCGCACTCGGGTAATCCGGCGAAAGGTGCATCACCACCACATAGGCCATACCCGTGTCGCCAGGCAGTTTCCTCAGCAGCTCGCTCAAGGCACGCAGGCCTCCAGCGGAGGCGCCGATGCCCACGACCGTAAACGTAGGGGTCCAGTCGGGTCCGAAATCGGCTTGCGCGGGGGGTGGAGAGATGCAAGACACACCGGGACTATGGACCCGCTGTGCGGGCAAAGCAATGGATTTGCCCAATAAACCTGTTGCCCCCTCAGTGCGCCTCTTCAGCGTCTTCATGCGCCTTCACAAAGGCGACCGCGCTGTCTGGGAAGTCCGTAAAGAGCCCGTCGATGCCCACCTGCTCGAACAGCATCGAAAGCAGCATCTGCTCCGTCACACCGGCCGGCAAATACTCACGACGGAAGGTGTAGGGGTGCACCACCAGGCCCTGGCGGTGCGCGTCGGCCGTCAGCGGCAGCACTTTGGGCAAGCCGCGCGCGTCCCGGTTGATCACCTGCGCGAGCGAAGGCCCGATGCCGTCCGCGTAGCTCGCGATCTCCTTCAGCCCTTCGGGCGTCTGCATCGCCGCATAATCGTCCTCCGGATCGCCCTCGCTGCCCGGATTGCCAATCAGTTGCACCAGCTGCAGTTTGCAGCCCATCTCGTCCTGCAGCCGCTTGAGCGGGGCCGATTCGAAGCACTGGATGAAGCACAGGTCGTCCCGCTCGGTATAGCCGTAGCGCGAGAGCAGATCGAACACGATGCGAGTGATGTCCTGCCCTTCCGCACGGTGGAAGTGCGGTTGCTTGAGCTCCACATAAAGGCCGGCGGTGCGCCCCGTCGAACGGTTCAGGCGCTGGATAAAGTCGATCTCCTCTTCCAGGGTCTGCACCGCCAGAGGCTGGCTGCTCAGGCCAAACCGGTCGGGAAAGACCACCTCGCCCGTCTGTTCGCTCACCCGCTCGTGGGCGTGCAGCTGCCGAATCTCGTCCAGCGTAAAATCGATGGCGTAAAAATGGCCGTCTTCACGGGCACGATCCGGGAAACGCTCTTGCACGTCCGTGGTCCCGTCGAGGTGGATGTCGTGCAGGATGATCGGCACCCCGTCCTGGGTCAGGACGACGTCCTGCTCCAGGTAATCGGCCCCCACGGCATGGGCATAGGCCTTGGCCGCCAGCGTATGCTCCGGCAGGTAGCCGCTGGCGCCGCGGTGGGCGATGATGAGGGGCTTGGCCATGAGAGCGGCGGCACAGCCGAGTTGAAGGCAGGCAAGTGCCCAGCGAGAGACGATTTGAGAGATCATGATACAAAAAAGGCGGGAAGCCAATAAACGACCCCCGCCAGTCAATGGTTTACAGGCGAATGGTCAACTCCAGCCCGTAGAGCCGCGGCGTTCCCGCGATATAAGTCGGCAGGCCAAGGCTGCGACCGGTATTGCCGGCGTCGATCAGATATGCCTCGTCGAGCGCGTTCTTCACGTAGAAGGCCAGCTGCCAGTTCGGGCGCGTCAGGCCGGCCCGCAGGTTGAGCAGCCCGTAGCTGTCTTGCGAAAGATCCTTCTCGTTGGGATCGTCGGTGAAGTAGATGCGGCTTTTCCAGGTGTAGGAGGGCGCGACGAAAACCGACCCATACTCGGTGTTCACCTGGTAATGAAGGCCCAGGGCGAAAGAATTGCGCGGGGTCAGGCGGAAAGTGTTGCCCTCGTAGACAGTGTCCTCGCCGTTGAACTGCCCGTCGATCCAGCCGTAGTTGCCGAACAGAGTGCAGCCGGGCATCAACAGCGCGTTGAAGGACACTTCAGCCCCCAGCGCATCGGCATCACCCGCGCTCTCCGTCACCACCGCCCCATCGCGGATGACCGAGGTCGCGAAGTCGTTGTACTGGTAGTAAAACAGCGCTGATTCCAGCTGCACGCGGCGCTCCAGCAGGAAGCTCTTGAAGCCGATTTCGTAGCTGTTGAGCGTCTCGGCATCGAGTTCTTCGAAGTGGGGATCGCTGGCGGTATCGGTGATCGTGATCACGGCCGGGCGGCGCCCACGCGAGTAGCTGGCGTAGGTGTTGAAGTCGGGCGTCACCTGATAGGCCGCCACGAGGCGCCCCACGACCGAGGTATAGCTTTCGGACGCCGTCATCTTGCCGTCGGTCGCCGCAAACTGCAGGTTGCCGGGCTCCGCCGCTTCGCGCAGGATCATCGCCATGTAGGTCGGGTCCGCCGGATCGACCCGATAGCCCGACTCGATGTCTTCGTAGGTGAAGCGCAGGCCGCCGGTCAGGCTGAACTGGTCGGTAATCTTCCAGGTCGTGTCGCCAAAGAGCTCGTAGGCGCTTTGCTCGCCGAAGTTTTCGTAGCTCTCCTCGTGGTAGGCGTCCAGAACCGGCACCTGATCCGGCGTCGGCAGCTGCAATGACGTCGGAGGCACACCTGCCGCCAGTTGTGCCTGGATGGAGAGCGCGGCCCACATGCCGTAGGGCAGCGTGGTGTTGCTGAGGTTGGGCTGACCGTCAATGATGGCGGGCTGCGCCTCGACCAGCGGCAGATTCACGCCCAGGGGCGCGAGCTGAGCGTTGAGCGCCTGGATCGAAGGGTTGACCGAAGCCGCGACCGAGGGGCTGACCTGCGCGAAGAGGATGCGCTCGTCCGTGCGTAGCGGCACGCGGGTCTCGGCGTCCTGATAGAAGAAGTTACCGCCAAAGAAGCCCTCCCATTGCGAGCCTGCTTCCCAGTTCACGCGCAGTTCCTGGCTCCACTGCTTTGAGCGGGCGTCCTCCGCAAATTCGAAGAGGTAGGCCTGGGTGCCGTCGGCGTCGAATTCCTCATAGGCATCGAACTCGCGATAGGCCGTGATGGACGTCAGCTCGAAGTTCGCGCCCAGCGGTTGCGTGAAGGTACCGGTGGCCCCCCAGACCGTGCGCTCGACGCCGAGGTCGTCGCCCCGGTTGAGCTGTCCGTATGCAAAGACATCCGGCTGGCTGCGGCCTTCCGGCGCATAGACTTTTTGCAGGAAGGAAGTGCCCGTATAGTCGTCGTACTGGTAGTTGACGGACAGGTCGAAAGTGCCGCCGCCGCCCAGCAGGTAACGCAGCGAAGGCCGGACCGCGATCGTCTCCACGCCGTTGAGGTCATCGTCCGCCCCGGGCTCGAGGTTATCGATAAAACCGTCGCGGTGGCGGTAGCTGGCGGCTACGCGCAGCAGCACCGTCTCCTCCACCAGGGGCGTATTGTAATAGCCGTCAGCGTGATACTGGGTCAGGTTGCCGCCGCCGATCGTGAGCTTCGCGCTGGTCTCATTTTGCGGCTTGTGGGTGATGAGGCTGAACGCGCCGCTGGAAGCCCCACGCCCGAACAGTGTGCTCTGCGGCCCCTTCAGCACTTCGATGCGCTCCATGTCGAACAGCTCCACCGCGGAACCCCGGCTCTTGGAGATCGAGACGCCGTCGAGGAAAACGGAGACGCGCGGCTCTTCGTAGGCATCCCCACTGTCGGTCGTAATGCCGCGGATGGCGAAGCCGGGGTTGTTGGGGCTCTGCAGTTGCGCCTCGAAGCCCGGGACATAGGCGGAGAGCTCCGCCATGTCCTGGATCTGCAACTGGTCCATCAGCGCGCCGTCATAGACGCTCATGGAGATCGGGACTTCAATCGCTGCCTGTTCGCGCTTTTGCGCGGTGACCACGATTGGTTCGAGCGTGTAGACGGGTTCCTCGTCTGCCGCAGCCGTGTCTTGTGCGGCGATCCTGGCCCCACCCGCCGCGAGGGCAGTCAGCAGGGCGCAGGAGCGGATTTGGGCGGAGAAGCGATTCCGGCGAGCAAAGAAGCGTGCTTTCATGATGCCTTGGGATTGGGAAAAGCCACAGGCAGCAATTGAGAGAAACACCTGTGGATGAGCAGCCTTCTCCCTCCCCCCAGCGACTGCGTCAAGTTATCCTAGCTACTGGAAGCAAAGCATTTACAATCGGAACCAGACCGTCTGATTCCTCACCAATACGTAACAGTAGCACTCCTGCGAATCCCTATAAGCAGGAACTGCCCCGCCCCAGAAGAAACGCCTCTATCGTTGCGGCACTGGCTTGAACTCAAAGGTTGCGATCAACGGCAGGTGGTCGGAAATCGTCCACGTATCGCCCTGGCGCACGCGCGCCTCGGATGGATTGAGACGATCCGAATAGAAGAGGTAGTCGATCGTGCGGTCCGGCGCGTCGATCTCGGGATCATTAGGAAAGTGGGTCAGCCATCGCGCGCGGTCCGGACCCACCGCATCTTCCACCCGGGGGATGACCGACCACTCGCGCGTCAACGCCGCCAGCTCGCTCTGCTTCTGGTAGGAGACCTGGCGCGAAGGCGTGATCAGTTCGCGCTGGCCGGGCGGCAACAGATTGAAGTCGCCTCCGATGATCCAGGGCGTGCCCTCGGCATCCAGCTCCTCCAGGCGGGCGTGAATCAAGGCCACTTGCCGCTGCATGGTGTCGCTGCCCTGCGCAAAGGCGTCGAGGTGCGTATCCAGCACCGCCAGCGAACCGCCATCGGCCAGCGACAGCCGGCACTCCAGCACGCAGCGCTTGAAGTAAAACAGCGTCGTCAGCGGATCGTTGGGCTGCAGCGGCAACTGGTAACGGGTCGCCGACTCGATCGGATGCTTGGAAATTACCAGCAGGGCCATGCCCGCGCTGCCCATGATCTTCGGGTGCGGCACGTAGAGCGCACGGTGGTAATAGGTCCACGCGTGGTAGCGGTAGGCCTCCGGCAAGCGCTCGCGCAAGAGCGCCACCTGGTCTTCGTGATAGGTGTGCGCGCTGTCGACGTCCACCTCCTGCAGCAGCACCACGTCGGGGTCTTCTTCCCGGATCACGCGCGCCACCTCGTCGAGCGTCTTGAAGGTGTCCTCCTGCGAAGGCTTGGTGTCCGGGCCGGAGCTGTCGGGCAGGTCGTAATAAAACACGTAGTTCTTGCCAGCCATGTATTGCACATTCCAGCTCAGCACCTTCAGCGGTTGCCCCCGCTGCAGCGGCTCGCCGCCCGAGCCATGCACCTCCACCGTCTCGACCGCATCCGGGTGATAGGTGATGAGGTAGCACGTCGCCACAAAAACGACCACCAGCACCAGTAACGTAACGAAAAACCATTTCAGCGCGCGCAGCATGAGGCTCCCGTAAGCCGCTGCCGGCGACAGGGCAATCCCGCAGTGCTTTCGTCACCGGATTGTTGCCCGACTGCAAAAAGTGCCCTCCACGGTTGCGCGCAGGGGCACCTCCCCTACCGGTATAACATGCGCCGCACCCTGCTCAGCTTCGCCCTCGTGCTCCTCGTGCATGCCGCCACCTTCGCCGGCATCCGGCTGGAAGACGTCGACTACCCGTTTTCGGTCGAAACGTATGCCTTCGACAGCCAGCGACAATCGCTCGAGATGGCCTACATGGACGTCTCGCCCGACCGCTCGCCACGCGGCACCGTGGTGCTCCTCCACGGCAAGAACTTCTCCGGCTCCTATTTCGAGCAAACGGCCCAGGCGCTGGTGAAGGCCGGTTACCGCGTCATCATGCCCGACCAGATCGGCTTCGGCAAATCGACCAAGCCCGAACACTACCACTACACCTTTCACCAGCTGGCGAAAAACACACACGACTTGCTGGAATCCCTTGGCGTGCAGCACGCCCATGTGCTCGGGCACTCCATGGGCGGCATGGTCGCCACGCGCTTTGCCCTGATGTATCCCGACATGACGGCGTCGCTGACCTTGCTCAACCCGATCGGCCTCGAGGACTGGAAGGCCAAGGGCGTGCCCTACCGCACCGTCGACGCCTGGTATCAGGGCGAGCTCGAGAAGACGCCGGAGAAGATCAAGGCCTACATGCGGGCGTCCTACTACGACGGCGAGTGGAAGCCGCGCTACGATCCGTGGGTGGAGCAATTGGCCGCCTTTCTCGACAGCCCGGACTACCCGCGCATGGCCTGGAACCAGGCGCTCGCCTACGACATGATCTATACCCAGCCGGTGGTCTACGAATTTTCTCAGCTCCAGGAGCCGACCCTGCTCATCATCGGCCAACGCGACAAGACGGCGCTGGGCAAGGACCAGGTCTCGGAGGAAAAGCGGGCGAAACTGGGCAACTACCCCGCCCTCGGCCGCGCCGCGCACAATGCCATCCCCGATTCCGAGCTGGTCGAACTGCAGGGCCTCGGGCACCTGCCCCACATCGAGGCCTTCGACCGCTTCTTCCCACCCTACCGCGCATTCCTCGACGAGCAGACGCAGGAGTAGGCGCGCCTATTTCTCGCGGCTCAAGATAGACGAGTTCATGACGGTCAGCCCCACGGTGACCAAGGCGAAAGCAGCCACCTCGCCCCCCAGGATCCAGCGCGTGCGCCCCAAATCGGCCTGGGCCAAAGCTGCAACGGGGATGGCAAGCCCCAAGCGGGAACACGCCACCAAAAAACGCCAGCCTCTGGCAGGAGGCTGGCGTGAGAGCGAGACAAACAGAACGTGAGGCTATCGGCGGCGCCGCCAGCCGACCAGGCCCAGCGCGAGCAGCCCGGCGAGGGCGGCATAAGTCCGCGGCTCGGGCACGACCACGGCATTGAAGCGCACGAGTCCTTCGGAGCCGCTGGGCAGCACGGATACCGTATAGCCCGCCGGTGTATCGGAGCCCAAATAGGCGTCGAGATTGGGATCGAGACTAATCATGCCGCCCTCCGGGTCACTATTGGTGGCGGTGTGCCCGTTGATGAAAGCCGCACCGTCGCCCATCGGCGCGTCGACTTCGGTGCCGGCGTCCCAGACCTGGCCGACGCTGACCGTGAGGCTGGTGAAACTGAAGTTGCCCATGCTGTCGAACAGCTCGATCGCCATCGGATCGTCATTGCCGATAAAGGCGTCGTTACTGGGCACAACCATCGCGCCGAACGACAGGTAGCGGTTCATCACCGGGTCGAGATCGAGCGTCACAGAGCCCATGGCCCCCGGCAGGTAAATACCGGGCCCGAAGCCGCCGCTGGAAGCCGCAACGGTGGTGGCGAGCCCGCCGTTCATCCCGGCAGACGAGCCATTAAACAGCGTGGTCGCCGGCCCCGAGTCCCCCAACTCGGCGATGGCTTCGATTTCCGCCCCGGCCGTCGTGCCGGCGTCCCAGAGATCGAAGGTGCCATCGTGGGCGGCCAGGAAGACCGGCGAGTGCGCGTAGCTGTTGGCGGGCAAGAGATTTTCGATGTCGATGCGCACGAGCACGCCGTGCGCGACAGAGCAGACGCCGAGCGACGCCGCGAGCAGAGAGACTGTGAGTGGATGCTTCATGGAGTAGATAGGTAGTTCAACATTGTGCGCTCCCGGGCAGTCGGGAACACGCTGAGCAGGAGCAGCATCAGGAGGCCTTATTCCGAGAAAAAGCATTCCTAAGCCCAAATAGCCAACCTGCTTGAGCCCAAACCCTTACAGTAACCGTCCTAGAGCCGACTTGCCCGATCCGCTCAAGCTGTTGCGCAATTACCCGGGTTTCTTTCCTGCGGCGGCAGCCTGTGGAATAGTAGCGGCATGAGCACCTCATCCACCCCCACTCGCGTCGCCATCGTCACCGGTTCTTCCCGGGGTATTGGCGCCGAAACCGCCTTGCGCCTGGCCCAGGATGGCTTCGCGCTCGTGATCAACTACGCCCATAGCGCCAGCGCTGCCGAACAGGTCGTCCGGCAGATCCAGGACGCGGGCGGTCAGGCCGTAGCCGTCCAGGCCGACGTGGCCAAGACGGAAGACGCCGCCAAGCTTTTTGACACTGCGGAGCAACACTTCGGCGGCGCCGACGTATTGGTCAACAGCGCCGGGGTCATGCAGCCGGGCATGGTCGACCTCAAGGACACCGACGACGCGCTCTACCACCGCATCGTCTCGACCAACCTCAACGGCACGTTCAACACCCTCCGTCTCGCCGCCACCCGCCTGCGCAACGGCGGGCGCATCGTCACCTTTTCCACCAGCGTCGTCGGCATGGCGCTGCCGGGCTATTCGGTCTACGCCGCAACCAAAGCCGCGGTGGAGATGCTGACGCGCATTCTCGCCAAGGAACTGCGCGGCCGGCAAATCACGGTCAACACCGTCGCCCCCGGACCGACCGCCACCAGCATGTTCCTCGACCACAAGACCGAAGAGCAGATCGACCGCATGGCCAAAGCCGCGCCACTGGAACGCCTCGGCAAAGCAGAAGACATCGCCAACCTGATTGCCTTCCTCGTTGGCCCCGAAGGCGGCTGGGTCAACGGCCAGACCGTGCGCGCCAACGGCGGCCTCGTCTAGCCAAAGATCAACCCGAGCAGGCGGTTGACGCCATACCCGCCGACCGCCAGCCAGGCAAACATAGCCAGCGCACAATAGATCGGACCTGCCCCGACGCCCTTGAAGCGACTGACGCGCGAGTCCAGCCCGAGCGCCGCCATCGAGAGCGTCAGCAGCACCGTGTCGATCAGGTTGATGCCGGCCACGATACGCTCCGGCACGACGCCCAGCGAGTGCACGCCCGCCATGGCCACAAACCAGACCGCAAACCACGGGATGCGGATCGCCCGCACGCCACCGGCCTCGGTTTCGCCCCGCGTCCAGGCACTCAGCAGCAGTAGAAACGGCGCGAGCAGCATCACCCGGGCGAGCTTCACGATGACCGCCGTCTCGGCGATGCCCTGCCCCACTGCGCCGCCTACGGCGACGACCTGCGCGACCTCATGCACCGTCGAGCCGGCATAGATGCCGAACCAGTGCGCATCCAGTCCCAGCCACTGGAACGCCAGCGGATAGCCAAACATGGCCAGCGTGCCGAAGAGTACCACCGTGCCCACCGCGACCGTCACTTTGTGCGGCGCAGCCTTCAGCACCGGCTCGGTCGCGAGCACCGCCGCCGCCCCGCAGATCGAGCTGCCGGCGGCACACAGCACGGCCGTATCGCGGTCGAGCCCGAACACGCGGCGCCCCAGCCAGAGGCCGAGCAGAAAGGTCGAGCTGAGCATGACGACATCGGCCAGCAACCCGGCGAGGCCCACCCCGGCAATTTGCTGGAAGGTGACGCGAAACCCGAAGAACACGATCGCAAGTCGCAGGATCTGGCGTTGGCAAAGGCCGATGCCGGGGTGCGCAGCGGCCGGAAAATGGCGACCGCTGAGGTTGCCGAAGAGCATGCCCACGACGATCGCCAGCACCAGGGGAGAGAGGCTGAGCGCCGCCAGCGCGGGGATCTGCGCAAGGGCAAAGCCCAGCGCGGCAACGGCGCCCGCGAGCAACAGCCCGGGCAGCAGGTGAGTCTTCGGTCGAGGTGGGATTGCGATGTCCATGGCGTGCGGTTGAGGGCGCCATTCTAGCTGGACAGTCTTGATCAGTAAAATATATCTTATTTCATATAACATTCGATTTTGCTGATGAACATCACCCTGCGCCAACTGGAGATCTTCGCCGCCGTGGCCAGTTACCAGCACGTGGGCCGCGCCGCGGAAGCCCTCCGCGTCTCGCAATCTGCCGCCAGTATGGCGCTGGCAGAGCTGGAAAACGTGCTCGGCTATCCGCTTTTCGACCGCGTAGCGCGCCGCATCCAGCTCAATGAACAGGGGCGCGCGCTCTTGCCCAAAGCGCAGGCCCTGCTCGATCGCGCCCGCGAGATCGAGGAAACGTCCGCCCGGGGTGAGCCAGCCGGGCACCTGCACATCGGCGCCAGCACCACGGTGGGCAACTACCTGCTGCCCGGCATCCTCGGTGCGCTGGCCCAGGAGCGTCCGGCGCTGGTCGTCAACCTCGAGGTGGGCAATACGCAGGTGATCGTCCGCCGCTTGCTGGAACACGCCATCGACCTCGCCGTGGTGGAGGGGCCCGTCAGCCACCCGGACCTGGTCGAAGCGCCGTGGACCGAAGACGAGCTGGTCGTCTGCCACGGCGGTCAGGGCGCGCCCGACAGGCTGGAGGAGGCCCAATGGATCATGCGCGAACCGGGCTCGGGCACGCGTGAGGTGTTCGAGCAGGCCATGCGCGCCGCTGGCCTGCCCATCCAGTTGCGTCTGGAGCTCGGCCATACCGAGGCGATCAAGCAAGCGGTCGAAGCCGGCCTGGGGCTCGGCTGCCTGTCACGGCTCGCCGTGCGCCGCGAACTCGAGCTGGGCTACCTGCACGCGGTCGAAACGCCGCAACTATCGCTGCGCCGCCAGCTGACCTTCGTCCAGCACCGCCAAAAATACCGGAGTGATGCCCTGCGGGTTTTCGAGCACTTTTGCCGCGCGGCGGTCGGCGCGCACCAGTAGGCCCTCCCGGCAGTTTACCGAGAGGGCCGCTTTCTCTGTATCTCGTTCTGTCCGATAGCCCCAGGTCAGAACGAAAAATCGAAGCGCGCCCAGAGGGTGCGTCCGGGCTCGTTAACGCGCGTCGTCTGGGGATAGCCGGCCACGGCGGCGCCCGCGCGGCTGATGTGCTCCGCGTAGGTGGCGTCGGTCAGGTTGTCGATGCCGGCGGTCAGGCGCGCGAAATCCGTCAGGCGCCACGCACCGTGCACGGACAACACCACGAAGCCGGGGGATTCGCCGATGTCCTGACCCACGATGTTACCCTGCCCTACGGCCACGCGGTCCTGCTCGGCCACGCCGCGCAGCAAGGTCCCCAGCGACCACGTGTCCTGCCGGTAGGTAACCCTGAGGCGAGACTCCAGCGGCGGGATCTGCCCCAACGGGCGGTCGTCGGTCTCGTTGGTCCCACGCACGTAGGCCAGGCTGGCATCCACCAGCCAATGCGCGTCGATCTTCCACGCCGCCCCGGCCTCGCCGCCCCAGGTGTGGGCGTCGACATTGCGGGTCACCACAGCCGCACGCGTGCCCATCACACCGGCCTTCTCGAAGCCGTTCTCGACCAGGGCAAAATCGTCGATCTGGCTGTAAAAGGCCGAGACATTCAGCGCGACCGGCCCAAGTTGGTGCGTCGCACCGAGGTCGAGCTGGGTCGTTTTCTCGGGATCGAGATCAAAGGCGCTGACTGACATGGTGCTCTCGTTCGAGAACAGCTCCCAGTAGTCGAGGAAGCGCTCGGTGTGGCCCAAGCCGGCGTAGAAGGTGGTAGGGCTATCCGGCAGCTCGAGTTCGTAGCGGGCGAAGCCGCTGATGAGCGCGTCGTCACGCTCGGCCCCAGCGGTCGGGTTCGGCAGCGTACTCATCATGCCCGCACGGACTTCGTCGCGATGGTCTTCTGCCTCCCAACGGTCCACCCGCGCTCCGACGACGACCCGCTGGGTGTCCGTCAGGGCATAGGCTGCTTCACCGAAGAGGCCCCACTGGGAGAAGTCGGCATCCCGTTGCCAAGCCATGCCTTCGTAAGACATCAGCTCGGCGTTCATGCTGGAGCGCGAGCGATGACGGTCCTGCTGGTGATCCATGCCCAGCGTCACACCCAGCGGCTCGAGCGGGCTCAACTCCAGCAGCGCCTTGCCTCCAACGGTGCGACGGTCAGTGTTCGTGGCCATGGGGTTGGGCATCATCATAGTGGGGGCAAACGAGCGCAGGCTGTAATTGTCCATCACGTGATCGACGTAGTTGTAGCCGGCCTCCACCTCGACCGCGTCGATCCACGGCGACAGGTTTTCGCGCCGGAAGTTCAGCGAATAGCTTTCGCGGTCGAAGGACGCCCCGTCCATCATGCGGTCGGCGTAGGCGGCTTCGCCATCGCTGACCGTGGCAGTGAACTGCAGCACGGTATCGGTGTCCGGCGTCCAACCGACAGCGGCGTTAGCGCTCCAGCGCATATGCCCGGCGTGGACTTCGTGGCCGCCGCCGTCTTCGTAGTCTTCGGATTCGCTGCGCACGACGGAGGTGCGGGCGAAGCCCTCCGGGCTGCCCGCGGTGACATCCGCCGCGAGGTCGAGGCGCCCGAAGCTGCCCACCGTGGCGCTGCTGTGGCCTTCGTAACCGGCCTGGACAAAATCCGGCGGGTCGGATTCGAAGACCACGACACCGGCGGAATTGCCCGGACCGTAAAGCACCGTCTGCGGGCCCTTGAGCACGCGCAAGCGGTCGTAGGCGGCCGGGAAGACGTAGGCCGTCGGCGGATCCATCCGCATGTTGCAGCCCCCGAGCACCGTCTGCCCGTCGAGCGAAATGCGCAGCCGCGAACCCGCCATGCCACGCAACACCGGATCACCGTCGGTGCCGCCTTTGCGGATGACCGAGAAGCCGGGCACGCTCTTGAGGTAGTCCGCGCCGTCCTGGGCGGGGATGGGTTGCACAGGGGCCTTGGCATCGAGCACCAGTTCGAGCGGGCGTCCGGCACTGGCAGCGGTCACGACTTCGGGCCGCAGCGGCACCGGGTCGTCCGGCGGGTTAGCCGTGGTATCATCGGACTGCCCGCAGGCCAGGGAGCCGGTGAGCAGGCACGAAAAGAGAAGCGTCCAACGAGGACGCACAAAACATTGGTCCATGGAGAAACTTTGCAGGTAGGTTGGCCTCGTGGCGCATAGCAGAGCGCCGCGGGACCGGGTGGCACGGGCAAACCGGGAACCCTTGGGCTCCGGCTCAGCAGGTGCAGGTTCGCACCACCGGGCCTTTTCTCAGCGCCCGGCAATGCCTCACTTCAAACCTCAGGCCACCCACCCGCGGGGAGGCGGCGTCGGCGGCGTCGCCCGCCAACCTGCCATGGACGTTTCATGTTCCGTGCGCTGCATTCGCGTTTCGGTCGGGCGCGGCAATACGACGTAGCCCAAGCGCTGGAAACAGAGCAATTCACGGCGCGTGATACGTTCGTTCGCCAACGGATCCTTGCGCTCCGCTTCCTTGGTCTCCGCCAGGGCATGGCAGAGGCTGCACATGCCTTCTTTGGCGAAGGTGCGCTCCACGGCATCCGTCATGGACATCTCCTGCGCATTCTCCGAGAGCATGCGTGTCCAGGCGACAATCTGAAGCACGTCGAGGTGCACCCCGGTAAGCATCGCCCACAGACCGACCGCAAACAGCACTTTGCCGACACGCAACAACGGAACCGATGGTGCCCGGACCCGAGCGGCTGGCAACACAATCCACCCAACTTCCGCGGCGTGCTCATAAGTCTCTGAGATGCAGGCAGACAAGGCATCAAATGGCGACTGGGTCTCAATTTCCTCTTGCCATTTCAAACAGAGAGGACCTGTATCTGAGACTTATTCGCATCTCGTCCCGTCCTTTGTGGCGGGCGGCTCTTGCAGTTCAGCTCTGCTTTCCCATGTATCGCACCACTTCCACCCTCTTAACCTTGGGCCTCGCCTTGAACGGCAGCCTCTACGCGCAAGACGACGATCGTGTCGTCGAGCTCGAAGAAGTCTCGCTGCAGGCCACGCAGGACTATATGGACGACTCCGCCCTGATCGCGGACGCCGTGTCGTCTTCGAGCAAACTGGGAGGTTCTCTGCTCGAAACCCCACGTTCAGTCAGCGTGATCACGATGGGCCAGATCGAGGAGCGCGGCGCGCTGTCGATCCAGGACGCCCTCGACTACACCCCAGGCGTGCGCACCGGCGGTTACGGTTTTGACTCCCGCCTCGACTCGGCCCAGATCCGCGGGGTGTCGCCGCTGGCCTACCTCGATGGCTTCCAGTCCATCTTCAAGTGGTACAACAGCCCGCGCATCGACGTCTTCATGCTGGAGCGCGTCGAAGTCGTGAAGGGCCCCTCTTCCGTGCTCTACGGCCAGAGCGCGCTCGGCGGCATCGTCAACTCCGTCTCCAAGACGCCCAAGGCCGAGCAGCAAGGCCTGCTGGAGGTCCAATACGGCAACAACGAGCGCAAGCAGATCGCGGCGGACGTCACCGGCCCGATCGACGAGCAGGGCCAGTTCCTCTACCGTGTGGTCGGCCTGTTCCGCGACAGCGATACCGATGTCGACTACGTTTCCAACGACTCCAAGGCCATCATGCCGTCCTTCACCTGGGCGCCGACCGATGCCACCGAGTTGACGCTGCTGGTGAGCCTGCAGGAAAACCACCGCGGCCAGTCCCTGCAGTTCCTGCCGACCGAAGGCACGCTCGAGCCGGGCCGCCACATCCCCAGCGACACCTTTATCGGCGAGCCGGACTGGGATCGCTACGACACCGAGCACCAGTCCTACTCCCTCTTCTTCGATCACACGTTCAACGACGTGTTTTCCTTCGAGGTCAACAGCCGCTACCTCGAAAGTGACGCCATCTACCGCGCCCACTGGGTCGCCTACACGGGCGGGGACTTGATTGACGACGACGGCAACATCATCCGCACCGCCTACGACGCCCGGAACTGGACCCGCACCTTTGTCGGCAACGCCATCGGCCATGCAGATTTCGATACGGGCATGGTCAGCCACCAGGTGTCCGCCGGTTTGGACTGGCAGGATGTGACGACCGACAGCGACTACGCCTACGGCTCCAGCACGATCAACATCTACGACCCGGTCTATGGTCAGGAGGTGGTAACCGACCCCATCGCCGACATGCCGGAGACCGACAACACCGTCTTTGGTGCTTACGCTCGTGACCGCATCTCTTACGGCAACTGGCTCCTCTCCGCCGGCATCCGCCGTGACAGCGTGGAGACCCAGGACGCTGGCACGGACGAGCCGTCCATCGACCAATGGGCCACCACCGGCGACGTGGGCCTGATGTATATCTTCGACTTCGGCCTGTCCGTCTACGGCAGCTGGGCCGAGTCCTTCGAAGCGCAGGGCAAGACCGAGGGCTTCGACGGCTCGCAGATCCAGCTCGACCCCAAGGAAGGCCGCCAATACGAGGTGGGCCTCAAATACCAGCCGCAGAACATCAACGCACTCTTCACCGTCGCCCTCTACGACATCGAAGAAACGAACCGTCCGGTGCAGAACGGTCTCGTGGTCGAGCAGACCTCCACCGATATCCAGGGCATCGAGCTGGCCGCGCAGACCAATCTCGACGACTGGTACTTCACCGCCGGTTACACCTACCTCGAAGCCGAAGACGTCAACGGCCACCAGCTGGTGACCATCCCGAAGCACGCCGCCTCAACCTGGGTAAGCTACAAGCCCAGCACGGGGCCGCTCGCGAACTTCAAGGCCGGTGCCGGCCTGCGCTATACCGGCGAGACCTGGGACGGTGCCGACGCCGCCTCGACCGACGATGTGCTGCTGGTCGATGCCATGATCGGCTACGACTTCGAGCCCTTCAGTGTGCAGCTCAACGCCCGCAATCTCGAGGACAAGGAATACGTCGCCTCCACCGACGGCCGCGCCTACTACGGCCAGCGCCGCTCCGTGGTGCTGACGGCCAAGTATCATTTCTAACAAGCCTACCGTCAGTCCGCAAAACTGCCTCGGAGCCCCGGGAGACCTTCCCGAAACCGGCTCCGGGGCCTTTGCATCTAGTTGAACCGTTCGCCTCTTCCACTTCGTGAAAACCAAAACCATCTGGAGAATCCACTCCGTGCTCGGGCTGTTCTGCGCCCTCGGCCTGATCGTGCTCGGCGTAACGGGAAGCGTGCTCGTCTTTCACCGCGAGATCGCCCACGCGCTGTGGCCGGAAAATACGCTGGTCTCCGATGAAACGCCCACGGCGGAAGAACGGCTACCCCTGCCCCAGCTGATCGCAGAGACGGATGCCAAGTTCCCCGAATACTGGATGCGGGGCTGGCTGCCGCGCTACGGCTCGGAAGCCCGCGACAATGCGTACATGACCAAGCGCGGGACGGACGACTGGTTCATGGCCTACGTCGACCCGTACACGGGCGAATCTGTAGCCGAACCGGTCTCGACCGAGCACACCTTCTACGGCTGGTTCGTCACGCTGCACTACACGCTTTTCACCGATCACTGGGGCATGGCGCTGACGGCCCTCTTCGCCCTCGGCTTCCTCGGTCTGAGCGTCACGGGCGTCTACATTTACCGCAATTTCTGGAAGTCGCTCTTCCGCCTGCGCTGGCGGCAAAGCGCACGCATCTTTACCTCCGACCTGCACAAAATGGTCGGTATTGCGTCCATCCCCTTCAATTTCATCTTCGGCGTCACCGGGGCCTACTGGAATATCGACCACATCGCGCACGAGATGCTGGAGCACCACGATCACGCGGAGGTGCCCGTGCCCTACGAGGGCGATGTGACGGCCCACCTCGGTTCGGTGCTGGCGACGGCCCAGGAAACCATCCCGGACTACACGCTCAATTACGTCTACCTGCCCACCGGCGAGGACGCCAACGTCTACCTCTATGGGCAGACGCCCGAAGGCCACCCCTTCCGCAGCCCCTACGGCACCTACATCTGGATCAACTACGAGAGCGGCGAAGTGACCTACACGCGCGACCTGCGCACCGCCGGGCTCTGGAACCGCGTGAAGGACGCCTTCGAGCCGCTGCACTTTGGCAACTTCGGCGGCATCGTGAGCAAGCTGCTCTGGTGCCTCGCCGGTCTGTTCCCCGCCATTCTCGCCGGCTCCGGCACCTGGATCTGGTGGCACCGCAAGCGCACCCTGAAAAAGCGCAAGGCCCAGCAGCGCGCCAAAGCCGCCGCTCAGCCGCAAAAGCAGGAATCCAAGGAACCCGTTGCGACCCATGTTTAAGCCGCTTTACCTCTGCAGCCTCCTCGCCCTGCCGCTCGCGGCCGCGCCCAGCCCAGAGCGAGCGGCGCTGGACGACGCCCGTAGCACCATCAAGCAATGGGTGGGCGTAGAAGACACCCTTTCCCGCGAGTCCGCCGCCTGGCAGCGCAAGCAGACCCTGCTGAACGACCTGCTCGGCGTCTCCGAGCAGCGTCTGGCCCAGCTAGACGCGACACTGCAGGAAACCGAAGGCGACCTCTCCACGGCCGAACAGGCGCGCGCCGAACTGCTCGACCAGCAGGACGCGCTGGAACAGCAGGCCGACCTGGTGCGCCGTGCCCTGGCGACCCTCGAGGCCGACCTGCGCGCCTTGCAGCCGCACTTACCCCCGCCCTTACAGGAGGAGCTGGCACGTGACTTCCAACGGCTGCCCGGCGCCGAAGCCGAAACGTCTCTGGGCCTGGGCGAACGCATGCAGACGGTCGTCAACCTGATCGAGCGCATCCGCGCCTTCGACGATACGGTGCGGGTCCACGAGGCCGTGCAGACCCTGCCCGGGCAAGACCGCCCCGCCGCGGTACGCACCCTCTACTTGGGGCTGGGGCAGGCCTACTACATCGCACCGGAAGACGCCGGCTTTGGCCGCATGACGCGCGACGGCTGGCAATGGCAGTCGCAGCCGGAGCTGGCCGACGCGATTGCGGCCGCGATGGAGATCGTCGACGGCACCAGCGACGACCTCGACTTCATTGCCCTGCCCGTGAACCTGACCGCCACGGAGGCCGACCGATGAAGCTACGCCGTTTCTTTTGCCTTTTTCTCTCGGTGGCCTGCCTCGGCGGGATCGCCCAGGCCCAGGACGACGCAGCCTCCCTCCAGGAGGTGGCGCAACGCCGCGAAGCCCAGTTGGCCGACGCGCTGGAGCGCCTGCGCACGCTGCGAAACGACATCGAGGCCCAGCAGATCCCGCTCGCACAGCGCCTGCAGGACCTGGACGCGCAAATTCGCGAGCGCCAACGCGAGGTCGAGCGGCGCCAGCGCATCCGCGACAATCAGAGCGTGGAGCTGGATACGCTGCGCCAACGCGTAAGCGACCGCCAGCGAGAGCTCGACTACATTTCCCGCACGCTCCTGCCCGAATACTTCGCCAATTACGACGCCTCACTCTCCGCCGGGGAACGCGCCACGGCAGGCGAGGACGTGCGCCAGTACAACCTCTTTCTCGAAAAGCCCGATACCAGCGAGACGGACCGCCTGCAGCACAGCCTCGCCCTGCTACGGGATTCCTGGGCGCAGCTGGAGTCTCGCCTGGGTGGCAAGCGCTACGCCGGGGAGGCGCTCGATCCAGAGGGGCGCGTCATCTCCGGTCGCTTCGTGCAGACGGGTCCCCTGCTCTACTTTGCCGCCGATCAGGGTGAGCTGGCCGGTCTGGCGGAAGAAACGACCGCGCTCAACGCCACCGTCACGCCCCTCAGCACGAGTCAGAACGCCCACATCGTCGAGGTCGCTCAGGCCGGGCGCGGCACGCTACCGGTCGACCCGAGTCTCGGCAACGCTCTGGCCATCGAGCAGACACGCGACAGCCTGACGGAGCACCTCGAGAAGGGCGGCATCTGGGTCTATCCCATCCTGCTCTTCGCTCTGGCCGCCACGCTGGTTGCGATCCTCAAGATCTTCCAGGTCTACCGCATCCGGCACCCGCAGCCGATGGCGATCCACGATATCGTGAAGGCCCTCCGCGCCGGCCAGCGGGACGAGGCCATGCGCCTGGCGCGCAGCCAGCCGGAGCCCGCCCGCGAGATGCTGGTCGCCGCGGTCGAGCATTCGGACGAATCGGTGGAGATGGTCGAAGAGGTCATGTACGAGTCGATGCTCAGCACGCAGCCGCGCCTCGAACGCTTCCTCAACGTCATTGCCGTCACCGCCTCCGCCGCACCGCTGCTGGGCCTGCTCGGCACCGTCACCGGCATCATCAAGACCTTCCGCCTCATGACCGTCTTTGGCGCGGGCGATCCCAAACCGCTCATCTCGGGCATTTCGGAAGCCCTCATCACGACCGAGCTGGGCCTCGTGCTCGCGATCCCCGCGCTGGTATTGCACGCCATGCTTTCCCGCAAGGTCGCGGGTGTCATGGCGCGGCTGGAGAAGGCCTCCGTGGCGTTCCTCAACGGCCTTTCGCGCAAGTCCCTCAACCAGAAGGCCTCCTGAGCATGAACACCGGTGTCTCATCGTGGCACGAAGCACTCGTCCAGATCTGGACGAGCGGCGGCTGGCTGATGGTGCCGCTGTTGGCGCTGACGTGCTTTATCTACTACACCGCGATCGAACTCTACTGCCGCGTGCATTTCCACTTCCTGCTACGGGCCAAGGTGCACCAGCGCAAGCTGCCGGAGATCACCGCCGCGAAAACCCGCCACCTCGGGCTCGCCCGCCAATTGCTGCTCACGCAAGCCAGCTCGATGGCCGAGGTGCGCCGCCACTTCCAGGAGGTGCGCAACGAATACCTGCCCGCCGTCAACCGCCGGATCCGCTTCCTCGGCATCATCATCACCGCCGGGCCGCTACTCGGCCTGCTGGGCACCGTCACCGGTATGCTCTCGACCTTCGACGGCATGGTGCATGCGACCGGCGATCGCTTCGACAGCATCGTCACGGGCATCTCAGAAGCCTTGATCACGACCCAGATGGGCCTGCTGATCGCAATTCCGGCCCTCATCATCCTTTCGCTGATCGTGCAGCGCCGCAACGACCTGGTCCACGCCATCGCCCGACTGGAACGCCTCAACGCCCAGCTGGCCCTGCGCTCGGGCTGCCCGGTCAAGCGCCCTGCCCGTCAGGCCCAACCGCAAACCGTATCCGTGTCATGAGAGAACGTCGCCTGCTCTACGACAACGACGCAAAAACGGAGGAGGTCAACGTCTCCCCGCTCATCGACATCGTCTTCATCCTGCTGATCTTCTTCATCGTCACCACCGTGTTCGTCGAAGAGACCGGGGTGGAGGTCCAGCGTCCGCGCGCCGCTTCCGCCCACGATCTGGAGAAAAACGCGATCCTCATCGCCATCACCGCCGAAGGCAACGTCGTCTACGGCGGACGCGAGATCGGCGTCAACGGGGTGCGCGGGATCGTGCGCCGTCTAGTGAAGGAAGAAGACCGGCCGGTGATCATTCAGGCGGACAAGGCGGTGTCGGTCGAACGCTACACGCAGGTGCACGACGAGGCCGCCCTGGCCGGTGCGCAGCACATCAACCTCGCCACGACCAACCCGTAGGGCATGGCGCAGGTTTTCCCAGAGGCACGCTGGCGGTGGACGCCGCTGGTCGCGGTGGGCGGTGCATTGCTGCTCGCGGCCCTGCTCTTCTGCTGCCTGCTGCTGACCCAGGAATTCAGCCCGGTGGACCAGGAAACGGTGACTTTCCGCGAAGTCGTCGTGTCGGCCGCGCCGCCGCGCTCGACTCCGCCGCCGCCGGAATCCACGCCGCCCCAGCCCAAACCGCCACCGCCGGAGATGACGCCCGAAGCGCCCAACGTCGACCTCCAGCCGCTCGACGTCTCCCTCAACGCGGGCGCGGGCGACGCCATTGCCATGGGCGTCGCGCCGCCGTCGCTCGACACGCAGATGGACGCCGTCTCCCAGATCGAAAAGGTCTTCACCTTCGAAGACCTGCCCGATGCCCCGCGCCTGCTCAACGCCCCGCCCTACCGGTTCCCCAGCTCGCTGCAGCGCCAGGGCGTGCACCAGGGCCGCGTAATGGTGCGGATCAAGATTTTACCCGACGGCAGCGCCGAGCTGCTCAACGTCGTCTCCATCAGCCACGCCGCCCTCGAGCCCGTCGTCCGCCAAATCATCGCGCGCGCCCGCTTCACGCCACCCAAGGTCGACGGCCAGGCGCAGACCGTAGTGGGCAACTTTCCACTCGTGCTCGGCGACTAACCCTTTTCGATCATGCGTCTATCCGCCTTGATTTTATTGGCCCTCAGCGCCACCGCCTCCGCGCAACCCTTCGACCTGTCGGACTCCGGCCCCGCTGCCGACGACTTCGAGGCCCGCTTTCTCGCCTCCTACGGAGTGAATGCCGAGATCGAGCCGAAGCTGGGTCCGGACGAGCACGCGCTCTACCGCGAGATCGCGCCGCTGCTGCGTGACCAGCCGCGCGCGGCCCTGGTGAAGGTCGAGAACGCCATTGGCCCGGAGACCAACGCCGCCTTCGACTTCCTGCGCGGCAACCTGCTGTATCAGCTCAAGGATTACGCACAGGCGGAAAGCGCGCTGCACGAGGCCCTGCGCAAGTTCCCGAGCTTTCGCCGCGCCTACCGCACCCTGGGCCTGATCCAGATCGAGCAGGAACGCTACGACGCGGCGCTGGCCACCTGGCTGAAGGTGATCGAGCTCGGTGGCGGCGACGCCCAGAGCTACGGACTCGTCGCCTACGCCCACCTCTCGCAGGAGCACTACCAGAGCGCGCTCGTCGCCTACCAGCATGCCCGTATGTTTCGCCCCGACAGCCGGGATTTCCGCCGGGGCGAGGCCCAATGCCTGCTCGCAGTGGGTGAGGTGAAGCGGGCCGCGGCTCTGTTCGACGAGTTGATCGCCGAAGCCCCTGAGACGCACGATTTCTGGCTGCTGCAGGCCAACGCCTACCTCGAGCTCGAGCGGTTCGACGACGCGATCGCCAACCTCGAGGTCGTGCGCGATCTGGATGCCTCCACCGCGTCCAGCTTGCGCCTGCTCGGCAACCTCTACCTGCGCCAGGGCAACCACCGGCTCGCGATCGACGCCTATACGGAGGCGCTGGCCCAGTTTGGGGCCGACGATCTCGAAGCCGCGCTGCAACCGCTCGACTATCTGGCCAATCAGGGCCTCTACGACGAAGCCGGGGGCTACCTGGAGCGGCTGCGTGACGCGCTGCCCGCCGATCTGCCGCCGGAGGTGCGCCGCCGCCTGGCCGTGACCGAAGCCGGCATCGCGGTCGAACAGGGCAAGCCCGAGCGCGCACGGACACTGCTCGAGCCCGTGGTCGAAGCCGATCCGCTGGCCGGAAAGGCCCTGCTGTTGCTCGCCCGGACGTATCAGGACGAAAAGGACTGGCCCAAGGCCGCGTTTTACCTCGAGCGCGCGCAGTCCCTGCCCGATTTCCAACGGGAAGCGCTCATCGCGCTCGGACGGATGGAAGTCGAACGCGGCGACTTTTCCACCGCGCTCACCCACTTGCGCAAGGCCCAAAGCCTCTCCGCCAGCCCCCAACTCGCCCGCTACATCGAGGCGATCGAAAAGGCGCTGTAGGACGAAGCTACGGTACTACGGTGAAGGTCCCGAAGTAGGGCTGCGAACCGCTTTCCTGGAACCACGTCACGTTGATCGACACCAGATCAAGCTCCAGCTCGTAGGTCCCAGGCTCGTCGGGCGCGACCAGACTCAACTCGAAGCGCACCTCCTCCCCACTCGCAACCGGTTCGCTGAGCCCGCGCCAATCGACGGGGCGCGCCCAGAGCGGATTGTCCTTGGCCATCAGCTGGCCGCCCAAGCACACGTGGCCTGCCTCTGGTTGCTCCTGTGCTGTGCGCCAAGTGGAGGGACCTATGTTATGGGCTACGACCATCAACGACATGTTCTGGCCCGGCCGAGCCGTCTCCGGCAATCCCTCGACCTGCAAGTCCGCCCGCAGCCAGGTCGCGCGGCGGCTGTCGTCGATGGCGTCTGGATTTTTGCGCGCTGTCAGCACCGCACGGGTGGGCGACTCGTCCGTAATCTTCACGTCGATGAAGCCGACCGTCCGCAGCATGGCGGCAGTGGCTTCGGCCGTAGGCAGGAACCAGTTGCGATCCGGCTCGGTCACGTTCGGCTCGTTCTCAACCAAGGCCACGGAGTGGACCCTGCGCTCGTCCGCCCCATACAGCGGAAGATTCGACGGCAGCCGGAAGGTATCCGGCGCGATCGCCGTCTCGAGGATCAGCAGGTCGCCGGTGATATGGTAGAGGGCTTCCATGCCAGCATAAAGATGTTTCAAATGGTAGATCAGGCCCAAGGCCAGCACAACGTCGAACTTGCCCAGCTCCTGCGCATCCAATTCGTAGACCGACTTACGGAGGAACCGCGTCTGGCCCAGGCCGAGCGCACCCGTGACAAAGCGGGCCTGACGGATGTGCCACGAGGTCGCATCGACGCCCAGCACGCGTTCGGCTCCGCGCTTGCGGGCTTCGATGCTGTAAAAACCCGCATTGCACCCGACATCGAGCACACTCTTACCGTTCAGGGCTGCAGGCAAGACCTGTTTTACCTTCTGCCAGGTCGGCAGTGGGTGGTCGTCGTCTTCGCCAAAGTTGCCCTGGGCCTTGGTCACAAGCCCCTCGGGCAATTCAATCCGGTGGAACCAGGGCTTAAGCGCCTCGATTCCAGCTGCAATTTCCTCTCGATTCATTTTGCGGGGCGACAATGGATGGGTGCGCAGCTCTGCGGAGCAACACGGCTAAACTTTTCAACAAAACGGCCCTGTCCGCAGTGACAATCTAATTTTCACCAACGGCAGGGCCAAAACGAACCAAGGGTCCTGATCTCAGGCTGCTACTTTTGCCCGTAGTAGGCAGCGGGGCCGTGCTTGCGAGAGTAGTGCTTGTTGAGGATGTGGTCGGGCAGGATGGAGGCGGCGGCCTCGATCTGGAGGGCCTGCAGGGCCATCTGCGCCACGATCTCGAGCGCCTGAGCGTTCTCGACCGCCTTGGGACCGGAGGGACCCCACGCGAACGGGCCGTGTTGGGCCACCAGCACGCCGGGCACCGCATCGGGATCGAGCTGGCGGAAGAGCTCGGCGATGACTACGCCGGTCTCCCACTCGTAGGCCGATTCGACTTCCTCGGGCGTCAGCAGACGCGTGACCGGCACGGGACCGTAAAAGTGGTCGGCGTGCGTCGTGCCGAGGCAGGGAATGGGCTTTTGCGCCTGGGCAAACGACACCGCGTAGCGCGAGTGCGTGTGCACCACGGAGCGGATATTGCCGAAGGAGCGAAAGAGGCAGCGGTGGGTGGGCGTGTCCGACGAGGGGCGCAAGTCGCCTTCGACGACCTTGCCCTCGAGATCGACCAGCACCATGTGCTCGGGCCGCAGCTCGCCGTAGGGCACGCCGCTGGGCTTGATCGCAAACACGCGCGCGTCGCGGTCGAGCACACTGACATTGCCGAAGGTCAGGTCCACCAGCCCCGTCTTGGGGAGCTGGCGGTTGGCCTCGCAGCACTCCTCGCGAATGGCTTGAAAACGCGGATCCATTAGTGGCCTCGGGAAGAGAGCGTGTAGTAGAGGTCGTTCCAGCGCGTCTTGTCGCGGAACTCGGCCAGCCTGGTGTCTTCGCCGATGAGCAGGTATTCGATCCCGGCCATTTCGGCGAAGTGCTCGAGCACGGTCGGATCGATCGCGCGGGTATAGCCCGTGTGGTGGGCGCCACCGGCGAGGATCCAGGCTTCGAGGCCGGTGCGGAAGTCGGGCAGCGGCTTCCAGACGGCACTGGCCACCGGCAGATTGGGCAGCGGGGCCGGCGTCTCGACCGCATCGACGGCATTCACGAGCAGGCGGAAGCGGTTGCCCATGTCGACCAGCGAAGCGTTGAGGCCGCGGCCCGCCGGAGATTCGAAGACGAGGCGCACCGGGTCGCTCTTGCCGCCGATGCCCAGCGGATGGATTTCGAGGGAGGGCTTGCCCTTGGCGATGGAGGGGCAGATCTCCAACATGTGCGATCCCAGCACCATCTCGTTACCCGGCTCCATGTGGTAGGTGTAGTCCTCCATAAACGACACGCCTTCCGGCAGGCCGTGGGCCATCACCTTCATCGCGCGTAGCAGGGCGGCGGTCTTCCAATCGCCCTCGGCGGCAAAGCCGTAGCCTTCAGCCATCAGGCGCTGCGGCGCAAGGCCCGGCAGCTGATCGAGGCCGTGCAGGTCTTCGAAGGTGGTGGTGAAGCCGCTGTAGTTACCGGACTGGAGGAACTGGCGGATGCCGGCCTCGACGCGTGCTTCGGTGCGTAGCGAGGCGTGACGATCTCCTCCTTTGCGCAGGGCCGGCACCACGTTGTACAGTTCCTCGTATTCCGCGCAGATGCGATCCACCTCGGCGTCTGCCACCTGGTTGACCACCTCCACGAGGTCGCCGACGCCATAGCCGTCGACGGTAAAGCCAAAGCGCGCTTCGGCGGCAACTTTATCCCCCTCGGTTACGGCGACTTGCCGCATGTTGTCGCCAAAGCGCGCAAAGCGGGCGCCCTTCCATTCCTGCCAGGCGGTCGCGGCGCGCATCCAGCCCGCGAGCCGGGTCTGCGTCTCCGCGTTTTCCCAGTGGCCGGCCACCACCGCTTGAGGGCGGCGCAGGCGGGCGTTCATAAAACCGAACTCGCGGTCGCCGTGGGCGGCCTGGTTCAGGTTCATAAAGTCCATGTCGATCGTATCCCACGGCAGGTCGCGATTGAACTGCGTGTGCAGGTGCAGCATCGGCTTTTGCAGGTGCGTGAGCCCCCCGATCCACATCTTGGCGGGCGAGAAGGTGTGCATCCACGCCACCAGACCCGCGCACTGCGGGTTGTTGTTGGCTTCGCGCACCAGCTCGCGAATGGCATCCGGCGTCGTCAGCAGGGCCTTGAAGACCAGGTTGACTGGCAGCCGCCCGCCGTTGTTGAGGCCCTCGATAATCTGCTGCGAATGGTGCGAGACCTGACGCAGCGTTTCGGGACCGTAGAGGTGCTGACTACCGGTGATGAACCAGAATTCCTGGGCTTTGGGAAGGAGTTTCATGCCAAATTGCGTTGCTGTTCTTTCAGGGTAAGGAGCTCTTTCATGACGTGGCCGAGCGGGGGATTGCCCACGTCGCCAAACTGGTCGTGCAACTGCCCGTAGAGCGTATAAAGCTGGTCGTAGACGCGCCCGGACTCCGGATTGCGCGTGTAGGAGACATCCTGGATGCCCGTCATGGCATCCTGCGCCGCCTTGAAGCTCGCATGGCCGCCCTTGTCCGGGCCGGCGAGCACGGAGGCCGCAACGGCGGCACCGAGGGCGCAAGCCTGGCTGGATTGGGCCACGAGCATTTCGCGACCGGTCACGTCGGCGTAGATCTGCATCAGCATCGGGTTCTTTTCCGCGATGCCGCCGGCGCAGACGATGCGCTCGATCTTGACGCCGTAGGACTCGATGCGCTCGAGGATGGCGCGGGCGCCGAAGGCCGTGGCCTCGATCAGCGCGCGGTAGATCTCCGCAGCAGTGGTGGAGAGCGTCTGGCCCAGCAAAAGCCCCGTCAAGCGCTGGTCCACCAGCACCGTCCGGTTGCCGTTGTTCCAGTCGAGGGCCAGCAGGCCACTCTCACCGGGACGTAGCGCGGCGGCTTCCTGGGTGAGGCGGGCATGCGCCTCGGGGCTTTCGCTGCAAACGCCCTCCACCCACCACTTGAAGATGTCTCCGACGGCCGATTGGCCGGCTTCGATCGCATCGTAACCGGGCAGAATGGAGCCCTTCACGATGCCGCAAATTCCTGGGATGTCGGCAGTTTCCTTATCGACGGGCACGACCACGCAATCGCAGGTGGACGTGCCGATGACCTTGACCAGTGTGCCTTCATCGACCCCGCAACCGATCGCGCCGTAGTGCACGTCGAACTCGCCAATAGCGATGGGGATGCCGACTGGCAGGCCCAACTGCCGGGCCCACGCTTCACAGAGGTTGCCCGCGGGCGTAGAGGCGTCGTAGGCCTGCGCATAGAGGCGGTCCCGCAAGTCCGCGAGGGCCGGGTCGAGCAGGGTCAAAAATTCCTTATCGGGCAGACCGCCCCAACTGTCGTGATAGAGCGCCTTGTGGCCGGCGGCGCAGACCCCGCGCACGATGTCTTCCGGGCGCTGGGCGCCAGCGAGCACGGAGGGGATCCAGTCGGCGATTTCCACCCACGAGTGGGCGGCGGCAAAGACCTTTGGGGCGACCTTCTGGCAGTGCCAGATCTTGCTCCAGAACCACTCCGAGGAGTAGGTATTGCCGCACTTGGCGACGAAATGCGGGCGGTGCTCGCGCGCCAGGGCCGTGATCTGGGCCGCTTCTTCGTGACTCGTGTGGTCCTTCCACAACCAGCACTGCGCGTCCAGGTCGTCCCGAAACTCCGGCAACATGCCCAGCGCTTCGTTCTGCGCATTGACGGGCATGGGGCTCGAACCGGTCGTATCGACGCCCATGCCGATGACCTGCGCGGCTTCAAACGAGGGGTCGCTCAGCTTTGCCTGACGCAAGGCTTCGGCCACCGCCTGCTTCATGGCTTCGAGGTAGTCACCCGGGTGCTGCCGCGCCAGGTGGCTCTGCCGTCGATCCAGTAATACGCCCGCTTCGCCTGAGGGGTAAGTCACAACGCCGGAACCGAGTTCTTTTCCATCCCGACAGCGGACAAGCAAAGCGCGCACGGAGTTAGTCCCGTAATCGAGACCTAGGGTAACGCTCATGTGATGGATACTGCCACGGCATTTTAAACTCGCCAAGGGGACCACCACTTGACAGTCAAGCCTGCATGCCCCGCGTCACCATGCTCGACGTGGCCCGGAAGGCCGGCGTCTCCAAAAACGCCGTCTCTCTGGCGCTCAAGAGCGATCCTTCCATCCCCAAACAAACCCGTGAGCGCATCGTTGCCGTGGCCGAAGAAATGGGCTACGTGCGCAACGCCACGGTCAGCGAACTCATGTCGCGCCTGCGCCGCGAGCAGGAGCCGCGCTACCAGGCGACCCTCGGCCTGATCCACGCCAATCAGGACCGCGAGGCCCCGCACAAGCACCCGACCATCCCCGTCTACATCGAGGGCGTGCGGCGCCGGGCCCATGAGCACGGGTATCGCCTCGACGGCTTCTGGTTGCACGATCCAGAGATCCGGGGGCAGACGCTACTGCGCATCCTGCGGCACCGCAACATCCGGGGTCTCGTCATCGTGGGGCTGATGAAGGAAAATCGCCTGCCCGACCACTTTTTGCCGGTAACCGAAGCGACCGCCTGCGTGGTCACGGGCGTGCGCACCCGCCAGCCCACCCTCTCTTTTGCGGCGGTGGACCACCATGCGCTGGGCCTGCGGGCGGTCGAAAAGGCCTTGGCGCTCGGCTATCGGCGCCCAGGGCTGGTGCTCGATGCGACCATCGACGGGCTGGTCGATCACCGGTTCTCGGGCGGCTACTTTGCGGGGCTACAGGATGTCGCGCCCTCTCACCGCATCCCGCCGTTTTTTGCGGTGGAAAACGCCAAGCACGATCCGGCGCTCTTTTACGATTGGCTGCATCGTCACCAGCCGGACGTGCTCTTTACGCTCTACAACTCCGTGGCGCACTGGCTCGACGACGCCGGTTGGCGCGTGCCGGAAGAGATCGGCCTGATTCAGCTCGAATGGCGTGCCTCTCGTCCCCACTGGGCGGGCATGAACCAGCACAACGACATCGTAGGCGAGGTAGCGGTCGACATGGTCATCGGGATGCTGCACCGCGATCAGCTCGGCCTGCCCGACTTTCCCCGCTCCAGCCTGATCGACAGCTCCTGGATGGACGGCAAAACCGTCCGCGCCAAAGTCGGCGCGGCGACAGTGCGATAGGGCACCGGCTCCAGAGATGCGCCGAGGGACCAACGCGTGCGTGGATACGCTGCCCTATTCCCCCGCAAGCTGAAGGCTTGCCAGCCGCTAGCCGGTGGTTGAGCACGCGCAGCGGGCGACACCACCGGGGGCCAACCCGCCGACGGAAGCACCTTGAAGAGGTGCCAGCAAAGGCCAATTCTCACCCGCTACGGTGGCACGCCCTTCGGGGTGCGGATTCGCGGGGGGACGCATTCCGGTGGTGTCGTCCCCTCCGGGGTCGGCGATCCTAGGAGCATGGTTGGGCGCACGCTCCACGCAAGCCGCGGCGGAGATGTTTCGCGCGAAACCCCACGGCTTGCGTAGGCCGGCGCGCCATCCAAGCCACCGCCTACCGCTCCAATTGCAGCGTTTGCGGCTTGCCGGCCTCAAGGGCCACCGGGTGGGTCTCGTCGCCGAGGTGCACGTCCACGTGCTGGTCTATCGCTGAGCGCAGCACCAATTCCACCGCGTCCGGGGTCCAGGCGATACGTTCGACGAGGATCTGACCACGAGCGGCCAGGCCCTTGACCTCGCCCTGCTCCATGGCCTCGGGCAGACCTTGCAGCAGCGTCAGTTCGCCCGGGAGGGAATCCACCAGCACGCGGTTGAGGATCTCTGGGATGCCGCCGTTGGCATCCATGTTGAAGATGCCGCCATGCTCGTAGTGGGCGGAGGCCATGCTATCATAGATCGCGCCATAGGCGGCCATGCGCGTGAGGATCTCCCAAATATCGTCGCCCCGGCCGAGGCGCGCGGCACACAGGGCCAGGTGCATGCGCCCGTGGGACGACGTCTCGCTGTTCTTGCGCGAACCGACGTTTTCCGGATTGCGGAACCACGCGTTGAAGCGCCCCTCGTAGGCCTGCTCGGCGGCAGCCCAGAGCCGGGGTGTGCGCTCGGGATCGAACTCGTGATCCTGAAACAAGCCGTAGAGGTGCATCATGTGACGGTGGTTGTTGTGATTGGGGTGGCCCTCCACCGCCCACTCCTGCAGCTCGCCATTGTCCGCGATGACGTAAGGCGGCAACTGGTCGAGCATCTTGCGCCACACCGGCAGTTTCGGGTGTTCGACGCCCAAGACGGTATAGCCGTCGATGAGGTTGGTCAGCAGCTCGCGCACAATCGAAATGTCCTGCGTCGAATTGTCTCCCGGGCCGTTTTCTGCCGAGTAGGACGGGCTGAAGCGGTAGTGCCCCGAGTCGTCGAGGAAGAGGAAATCTTCATAAAACAGTGCCGCCTCCTCCATCAGGGGCAGCGCGCGCTCACGCAGGAAGGCCTTGTCCCCGGTGTAGAGGTAGTACTGGTAGTGCCAATGGAGCAGCCAAGCCGCGCCGGGCGTCCAGAAGTGCAGGGGCCAGTCGACGTTCCAGTGAAACATGCGCGCGTTGTCCGACTGTCTGCTCGGGGCGTGAAGGCCACGTACGCCATAGAGGTGGCGGGCGTTGAGCCGCCAGTCGTCGAGCGAGGCGTCGATCAGGTCGAAGTAGCCGTCGAGCAGCTCAGGTGTGTTGCAGCTGAGCAGGTGCGAGATGGCCAGTTGCAGATTGGTGTCAGTCGTGTAATCGCCCGACCACGCCGGCTCCCAGGTGCCGGTCCAGATACCTTGCAGATTCGGCGGACGCACGCCACTGCTGCTGATAATGGTGTAGCGGCTGCCGTCGTAGATCTTTTCCAGCAGCGCGGGCGGGATCGTGTTTTCCGCCTTTACCTGGGCAAAGAGCACTTCGGAGGGTAACTGACGTTGCGCCGCCTTGCCCCCGAAATCCACCTTCACGCGGTCCATCAACGCCTCGTGGACCTTGGCGTGTCGGGCCAGCAATGCGTCGTAGTCCGCCTCCAGCGCTTCCAGATCGCGCAGCAGCTCGCGGGAACGATCTTCCGTGCCCGAAGGCGCGGGCTGCAGCCGGGCGAGGATCAGCACCCGGTCGGCCCCGTGGACCTCCAGCTCGTGATCCGTCCCCTTGACCTCACCGCCCGGCGCCAGCACCCGCACCGCGGCGTCGTAGCCCCGCAACGGGCTGCCCTCTTGAAACGTGTAGGCTGCGCTGAGCAAGAGGCCGCCGTTTTTGGCTTTTACCTCTTCGTCGATCAGCTGGTTGGCCGCCGAACCCGGCAACGTTTCCGAAGTTTGCCGGTTGGCGTTGTACGCCCACACGACCGTGTCTGGCACCGGCGGGATGCCCACCGTGGCATCGACTGGTTTGCGCTCGCCGGTCTCGGCATCCCGGGCGGTCAAGGACGCCACCAACACGTTGTCCGCGCGGGAGATGAAGACCCGGCGCTGCCAGACGGTGCCCTCGGTCTGCCACTGTGCGATGATCTCGCCGTTTTCGAAATTTTCCGAACGGGCGTAACCCGGCCCTTCGCTGGCCTCTCCGGCATCGAGCCGCAGTTCAAAGCCGACATGGAAGGGGTTGGTGAAAATCAGGCCCTGATAGCCCTGAGGGCGCGCCTGCTGCACCATGTACTCGGTAGCGGCCCGGTAGCCCTCTTCGCGGATGATGCGGCGGACCTCAGGCAGATCGTCCCCCAGCTCCGGGATCACCGGCACATCGTTGATCGGCAGGAACAGCTTGGCGTGCGTCACCACCAGCGTTTCATCGCCTGCCCGCCCCTGATCCATCACGCCCATGCGCCCGTTGCCACTGATGAACGACTCCTCCCATCTCGTCCCCGCCCTTTCACTCCAGACACCACGACCGGGCGGGCTGACCACCGCCTGAAAAGCGGCAGTAAAGGGAACGCAACAGAAGAGACTCATCACGATCGGAAGCAGGCGCATGGGGCGACGAAAACACAAATCTGACCGTCAAGCCAATCTCGACTTGTAGCTGTTCTCAACATGCCCACCTTCTGACGGTATGACCTCGGCGCTGCGCCTCCTTCTGATCCTCCTGTTCCCCCTTTCCCTCGTGGCTGAACATACCTTGACTCCCCTGATCTTTCAGCGGGCGGATCCCTGGATCCACCGCGAAGGCGACCGTTATTACTTTACCGGCACGGTACCGGACTATGACCGCATCGAGTTGCGCGCAGCCGACAGCGTGGCAGGCCTGGCCTGCGCCGAGCCCAAGACTGTCTGGCGCCGCCACGAAAGCGGGCCGATGAGCTGGCATATCTGGGCGCCCGAGCTGCACCGCATCGACGGCAAGTGGTATCTCTACTTCGCCGCCGGCCGAGCCAACGCCATCTGGGATATCCGCATGTATGTGCTCGAGAATGCCAGCGACGACCCGATGGAGGGCGAGTGGACCGAGCGCGGCCAGATTCAGACCCGCTGGGACAGTTTTTCGCTCGATGCCACGACCTTTGAGCACCAGGGCACGCGCTACCTCGTCTGGGCTCAGCAGGAGCCCGATTCGGGCATGAACTCCTACATCTGGATCGCGCCGCTGAAGAACCCGTGGACCCTCGCCGGCGAACAGGTCATGATCTCCAAGCCCGATTACGACTGGGAGAAGCAGCTCTACAAGGTCAATGAAGGCCCGGCCGTGATCAAGCGCAACGGACGCATCTTCATCAGCTACTCCGCCAGCGGCACCGACGCCAACTATTGCATGGGCCTGCTGGCGGCCGACGCAGACGCCGACCTGCTCGACCCGCAGAGCTGGCACAAGTCGCCGGAGCCCGTCTTCCAGACCTCCGAAAAGAACGGCATCTACGGTCCCGGCCACAACGGCTTTACCACTGGGCCGGACGGCGAAGACCTACTGGTCTACCACGCCCGGAACTACCGCGACATCCACCGCGATCCGCTCGAAGACCCCAACCGCCACGCCCGCGTGCAGCCCTTTGGCTGGAACGAAGACGGCACCCCCGAGTTTGGCGAGCCCGCGCCCGAAGCCGAGGGCAAGGTGGCGGACAAGCCGCTCTTCCGCGACCCGATCTACGACGGCGCCGCCGATCCGCTCATTATCTGGAACCCGGAACGCGCGCGCTGGTGGATGTTTTACACCAACCGCCGGGCCAAGGCCGAAGGGCTGACCGGCGTCACCTGGGTACACGGCACACGCCTCGGCATCGCGGAATCCTGCGACGGCGGCGCCACCTGGAGCTACGTCGGCACCGCAGATATCGACTTGCCGGAAGAACTGGGCGGCGACGACGCCACCCACTGGGCCCCCGAAGTCTTTACCGATGAAGACGGGCTGCACCACATGCTGCTCACCGTCGTGCCCGGCGTGTTCGAGGACTGGCACCACCCGCGCGACATCGTGCACCTCACCAGCACCGATCTGCGCCACTGGTCTCACGCCGAGGCCCTGCAGCTGGCCAGCGACCGCGTGATCGACGCCTGCATCCTGCGCATGGACGATGGCCGCTGGCGCATGTGGTACAACAACGAGCGCGATGCCAAATCCATCTACTACGCCGACAGCTGGGACCTGCATCACTGGAGCGATCACGGCAAGACCGTGGGCGACCGCTCGGGTGAAGGCCCGACCGTCTTCCGCTGGCACGGCTATTACTGGATGATCACCGACGTCTGGCGCGGCCTCGGCGTCTACCGCTCCAGCGACAGCGAAAACTGGGAGCGCATGCCGGGCGACAACCTGCTGCAACAGCCCGGGACCGGCGAAGACGATCGCGTGAAGGGCCAACACCCCGACGTGGTGGTCGAGGGCGACCGCGCGTATATCTTTTACTTTACCCACGCCGGGCAGGAAGACCCCGATATCCCGGACGGCTATCAGAAGCGCCGCAGCTCGATCCAGGTCAGCGAACTCAAATTTGAGGACGGCTGGCTGACCACCGACCGCGACGCCCCGACCCACATCCGCCTCGATCCGGGATTGGTCACGCCATAAGGGCGATTTAACGGAAACGTAAGAATTGTACTTGCCAGACCAGCTGCACGTGGCATGTTGGTCTGCTTTAACCGGGTCCCTTCGGCATCCAACATACGTTCGGCAAGCGAACGTCATGGCCGAACACCTGCCCTGATGCGGTCTGTGATTCGATGAGCGACGGTTTCGGGCAAATGCAACTACTAGTGCTCATCGATCGCCGCGCCCACGAATAGAATTACTGCGGGCGCACCCATCATATATGTCAGACATTAGCTTCGAAGCGCTGCCTTTGGCTGCGCCCATTCAACAGGCCCTCACGGAAAAGGGCTACACGACGCCCTCCCCCATCCAGGCCCAATCCATTCCGGTTTTGCTGGAAGGTCGCGACCTGCTCGCCTGCGCCCAGACGGGCACCGGCAAGACGGCGGCGTTTGCCCTCCCGATCCTGCACGGCATCTCCCAGATCCGCAAGAAGCCGCGCCGCAACGAAGTGCGCACCCTCGTGCTCGCCCCGACCCGCGAGCTCGCGGTGCAGGTGGCCGACAGCTTCCGCGAATATGGCCGCAACGTGCGCTTCAGCATCGGCCTCATCCATGGCGGCGTTTCCGCCTACCCGCAGATTCGCGGGCTGCAACGTGGCCTCGACGTCTGCGTCGCCACCCCGGGCCGTCTGCTCGACCTTTACAATCAGGGCCACGTCGACCTCTCGCAGGTGATGTGCTTCGTGCTCGATGAAGCCGACCGCATGCTCGACATGGGCTTCATCCACGACATCCGTAAGATCGCCGAACAGCTGCCGGAAGAGCGCCAGACGCTGCTCTTCTCCGCCACGATGGCGCCGGAGATCACCTCCCTCGCCGCCAGCCTGCTGCGCAATCCGGAGGAAATCCGCATCGCCCCGCAGCACACTACGGCCGAGAAGATCGACCAGCGCGTGCTCTTCGTGAACCGTCACGACAAGCAAGACCTGCTCTTCGACCTGTTGCGTTCGCACCACGACGAAAACCAGGGCGAGCTGAGCATCGTCTTCAGCAAGACGAAGTTCGGCGCTCGCAAGCTGGCGGACAAGCTCAACCGCGCCGGCATTCGTGCCGACGACATTCACGGCGACAAGTCTCAGGCGGCTCGCCAGAAGACGCTCGACCGCTTCCGCGACGGCCGCACCGACGTGCTCGTGGCGACCGACGTGGCAGCCCGCGGGATCGACGTGCGCAACATCACCCTCGTGGTCAACTACGACCTGCCGATGGAAGCCGACGCCTACGTGCACCGGATCGGCCGCACCGCCCGTGCGGGCGAAAGCGGTCGCGCCGTCAGCTTCTGCACCAAGGACGAGATCGACCTGCTGCGCGCCGTGCAGCGCCTGATCAAGCAAGACGTGCCGGTGGACGAATCCCACGCCTATCACGACCACGACACCGCCGACCGTGCTTCCCGCCCCGCCCCGCGCTCCAACCGCACCGGCGGTGCTCGCAAAGGCGGCAAGGGTGGCGGCTTCCGCAAGGGCGGCTACGGCCAGCGTCGCGGTAACAACGGCGGCAGCAAGTCCTACGGTCGCGGCGGCCCGCGCCAGCCCTCCCGCGCAGCCGGTCGCAACTAGTCGAGCGACCCGCTTTATGCTTTTCCGAGGCCCCGCAGTTTCTGCGGGGCCTTTTTGTGGTACAAGACCGCTAATACCTAACCACAGGGGTTTCGCTGCTTGCATGAGCCACCACACAAGCCCTTGACTTCGGCCTGCCATGATTTCGGGATTCAGTCTCAGAATATGGCCATCACCCGAGATCATGCGCAATCGGCGCGCGAAGCCACCTGCTGGGGAAACATACGCGTATTGCCTCTGCAGCTACTGCCTACCTCCCTGGATACCGGCAGCGTCTGGGTGGCCGTGGTCCTGGAGGGGCAATTGCGGCTCCAGATCCCGGAGCTGGGCTCGCGCCTGGCCGAATGCGGGCAATGGGTGCTGCTGTCCGACCATACGGCATGCTCACACCTGCAATTGCAGCCCGGCAGCTCGGGTATGGCGGTCGGCTATCCCTTTGCCTTGCTCGAACGGCTCCAGGAGCTGCCGGCGAAACTGAGCTGTCTCACCTGCCCGCGCCGAGATGCCGCATTTTGCGCCCAAGGCAACAGCACGGGCCGCATCGATGAGTTGACGCGAGCCCTTGCCCAGGAGGGCGGCCCCAGTTTCACGCCCGAGTTGATGCGCACAGCGCATGGCCACGAACTGCTTGCGCGCATCCTGCAGCAGCCGCAATGGGCCAGCCCCGGCTGCAGTCATACGCACTGCCCACCGCGCGACCTGCAGGCGATTGAAGGCGTCGCATCTTATTTGACGGCCAATCTGGATCAGGACCACAGCCTGAGCGCGCTCAGCCGCCGTCATGGTCTGAACGAATTCAAGCTCAAGAAGCTCTTCCGCGCCCACTACGGCATGACCGTCTTCGGCTACCTGCGCCAGAAACGCATGGAGCACGCGCACACCTTGCTGCAAACCAACGACCGCTCGGTGCTCGAAGTCGCCGGCGCAGTCGGTTACGCCAACGCCAGCCACTTCGCCCGCGCCTTCCGCCAGTGCATGGCATCAATCCGCGTGACCTGACGTAGCGGGAGCGCTACCAGGCCGCCGTCAGCTTCACATACCACGTGCGGGGCTGCACCGGCCCATAGAGGTAGGTCGGGTCACGATCCTCCCCGTTGTCCTGCAGGTCCTTCTGGCGCTCGTCGAAAAGGTTGTCGACGCCGATCCCGACCCTGACCTCGCCATCGTCCGGCAGGAGGTGAAAATCCTTCGAGATCCCAAGGTCGAGCACGTAAAAGTCAGGGGTCTCGCGCCAGATGTCTGCATCCTCGCCCACCGCAAGCATTTCGCCCGTGTAAGTGAGCATGGCATGAGCGTCCACCAGATCGTGGTTTTCGTATGAAAGGCCCACGCTCGCCGTCCACTCCGGCTGCTTCAGGTATTCGTCCGTGGTGAGCCCCGTCACGCGCGCGATTTCTTCGTCGTAACGCGAACGGATATACGAAAAGCCCACGTCCAGCCGCACGCGCTCGTGCAACTGCCAGTTCACGTTGTTTTCCCAGACGAAGACCGTGGAGTCCGGACCGTTCACGCGCAGCCAGAGACTCGGGTCACCACTGGTTTCGCCCGTATCGTCGATCTCAAAGGTATCCTTCAGCTGCGTGTAGTGAACTTGCGAATGCAGGATCAGCTGGCGGTCGAGCGCGTTGGGCTGGTATTCGGCTCCCATGCTCCAGGTCTGCGAGCTCTCTTCCTGCAGGCCGGGCTCGTTGACGAGGTAGATCGCGCCGCCGTTGTTGACCCCGATGTGCTTGTCTTCGTTGAAGGCGCCGGGAGCATTGAAGCCCGTCGACCACGAAGCGCGCACTGTCACTTCGTCCGACGCCGACCAGCGGGCCGCCACGCGGGGGGACACCACCAGGTCTTCCACGTTGTCGTGATCGTCCACCCGCACACCTGGCACGAGTTCAAAGGTTGGCGTCAACATCCACTGGTCCTGCAGGAACGCGCTGCGATTGCTGAAGTCGTCTTCCGTCTCCGGCACCTCATCGTCGTAGAGTGAGCCGTCCTTCAGATCCTCATACAGGTATTGCACACCGTAGCTGACCGTATGCTTGCCCCAGTAGTGGTTGAACTGGCTGTCGAGGTAATAGACGGCGTTTTCGGTCAAGCCCCAGGTGCGGCGCGCCATGGCGTCGATCTCCGCCTGATGGCTGTCGATAAAGGCATCCGTCACCGCGCCGGAGTAGCCAGCCTCCTCATAGGCGCGCTGTTCGCTGGTCGCCCGCGCGCCGTAAAAGCTCGTGCGCTCGATGTAAAGGTAGCTCGTACGCAGGTTGTAGTCGAAATTGTCCGTAAAGAGATGGTGCCAGTCCGCATGCGCCATATGGATTTCGTGGGCCAGTGACTCCGCCACGCGGGCCTGTTCCTCCGGCAGGTCCAGTTGGTCACCGCCGCGGTGGGCCTGATCGAGATACTGGTAGGTCAGCTTGAAAGTGCCGTTCTCAACCGGATGGAGCCAACTCTGCAGGCCTACGACCTTGTTTTCGAATTCCGGCAGTTCACTGAAGCCGTCGGTCGTCAGGTCGAGCGCCTCGCGGTCCTGATAGAATCCATACGCGCTGATGCTGTAGGCTCGCTCCGACTGCACGTAGTCGGCCATGAACGAGCTTTCCCACTGGGTGGCCTCGCCCTTGAGGCTTTCGAGCGACGTACGCGCCTCGTAGCCCGTTACGGCCGGCTCGGTCGTGAGCAGGTTGACGACGCCCGCAATCGCCTCCGGTCCGTAAAGCACCGAGCTGCCGCCCTTCACCACCTCGATGCGATCGACGAAGATCGCCGGAAAGAGATCGGCCCCGTAGACCTTGGCCAGCCCGGAGTAGAGCGGCGCGCCGTCGAAGAGGATCGAGGTGTAATCCGTGCTCAGGCCCAGTAACTGAATCTGGTTCAGCCCACAGTTTTGACAATCACTCTCGAAGCGCGCCGAGGGGATCAGCTTCAGGGCGTCCTTGAAAGTCGTCACGTGGTAGTCGTCGAAGTCGCTCTGCAGGATCAACTCCGTCGCTACCGGCGCTTCAGTGATGACGCGTGCCGTGCGCGTCCCCGTCACCACCACCGGCGCGAGATCGACCACTCGACCCTCGTCGGCCGCTTGGGCATGAGCATCTGAGACCAAGGCGGAGGCAGCGAGCAAGCTCCCTAATGAACAGTATAAGGATTTGTTCATGAATCGATTATGTCATTTTTTGTCTCATCTTTTCCGCTCCGTGGCGGATTCGTTTCGCCCTTATCCGGATTTAATGGCAACGTACTGTCAATAATAACATTGCTCACCTTGTGCTGCAGACGCACGGTCACCGTTTTGAGGGTCGCCCTGGATCCGGGCAGGGTGCGGCTTACCAGTTCGTGCAGGTTTTACTTGCATCGGTTTGTCGACGTTTCTTTTTCTTGAACCACGCCGTGGGCCCAACGCCCCGGTCACGGCTACGATCCTCATGAAAACCCTGCCTGCATTTTTGCTCCTGTGCGTCATCGGTCTGACGGGCTGCAGCACCACGCCAAAGCCCGACCTCATGCAATTCAACCCTTCCGACGAGGCGCCCTACCCACCCGTCACCGTGGTAGCGGTGAGCGAACAGCTCGACCTCCAGATCTTGAAGGAGGCGCTGATGCAGGGTATCGCCGACGCCAACCTGTTCGAGTACGTGACGCCCAGCGGCAATACCGACCTCACGATGGAAATCTCGATGGACCTCAGCAGCGATGGCGGTCCAGCGGCCGACCTGGGTAAGGTGGCGGTCACGGGCATGACCCTGGGGCTGGTGCCAACCAAGTTTACCTACCGGATGTCCGGCAACGTGCGCCTGCGCTATCAAGGCATTGTCTTCGAAGAGTTTCCCTACGAAACGGAGTTCTCGAGCCTATTGACCATTGCGAGCATGAACTCCGAAGACGCCGGATTGCGCGGAGCCGTGCGTAAGTCGATCGAAGCGATCCTCACCGAATTGGAAGCACGCCAGTCCGTGCCGCGTTTGCTGGACGAGGTGCAGCGGCGTGAACCTCAGCCCATCGAGCCACCGAGCCCGGCGGGGACCCCGGTTGAGATTTAGGCATGAAACGCCTGCTTGCGCTCGCCCTCCCACTCGCGCTCGGTCTGCCCGGCTGCAGCACGCCCAATCAGGCCGACCTCACGCAGTTCAACCCGGGGGGCACCGCGATCTATCCCACGATCTGCGTGTTGGCCCAAAACGAGCAGCTGCAGCATCTGAGCAACCGCCACGCGCTGGTCGATTCACTGAAAAAGACTCACCTCTTTGAAGACGTCGAGGTCAACAGCCCCTACGCGGACTACCTGCTGGAAATCTCGCTCTATTCCGAGTTGATCGGCAGCGATGTGGCCAATGGAGCCAAAGTACTGCTGGGTGACAGCTCAGTGGGTCTCCTGCCCGTGGGGGTGACCTTCCATGTGACCGGCCAGGCTGACTTCCGCTATCGTGGAGTCATATTTGAGAGCATCGCTCTCGACTTCGAGTTCGAGACTCAGCATTCGATCTACAACCTCGGAAGTCACCAGACAGGTCGCCTGGGCTGCTACGCCAAGGCGGTCGAAATCATCCTGACCGAGTTGGAGCAGCGCCAGTCTTACCAGCGGTTGGAGCAAAAGCGTTCCCTGCCGCCGCCCGAGAAGCAGCCTTTGAAGATCTAGCGCGTTGCCATTGCCATCTGGCGCCCAGGTGCTTTGATCGCTCCGTGCGAACGCCAGGATCGATAGCCGCAAGCCGCCGCCGGGTGGCCCTCGTTTTCACCGTGGCCGGACTACTGCTCGGCCTTGTCGGTTGTGGCAAAGAGGCGGGACCGCCGCCCAATACCAACGTGGTGCTGATCGTGGCCGACGACCTCGGCTACGGCGACCTGGGCAGCTACGGGCAGGCGCAGATCCAAACGCCCAATCTCGACCGACTGGCCGCCCAGGGCGTGCGCTTCACCCAGGCCTATGCGGGCAGCAGCGTCTGCGCCCCCGCCCGCTGCGCGCTCTTTACCGGACGCCACCTCGGGCACGCGGTCGTGCGCGGCAACTACGGCCTGCAGCCCCTGCCCGAAGGCATCGGCACGCTCGGCAACCTCATGCAGCAGAGCGGCTATGCCACCGGCCTCGTCGGCAAGTGGGACCTCGGCCCCGTCGGCACCAGCGGCGCGCCCAATCAGCAGGGCTTCGGGCACTTCTTTGGCTACGACAACTTTGTGGCGGCCCACAACTACTGGCCCGCCTTTCTCTGGTGGAACGACCAGCAGGTGCCGCTGCACAACGAAGTACGCACGGTCGAGGTCGGCTATTCCGAACACCCCGGCAGCGTCGCCACCCAGCGCGAACAGTATTCTCCCGACCTGATTGCCGAAGCTGCCCGGAAATTCGTCGCGGCGGACGAAAATCGCCCGTTTTTCCTCGTCTGGACGCCCACCATCCCCCACGCCAACAACGAAGCGGGGCAGAATGGGCTGGAGGTGCCCGACGACGCCCCCTACAGCGACCGCGACTGGCCGCAGGTGCAACGCGATTACGCGGCGATGGTAACGCGCCTGGATGCGCAAGTCGGTCAGTTGCTGGACCAGCTGGAGACCTCGGGACTGGCGGACCGCACGCTCGTGATCTTTACCAGCGACAACGGACCCCATCGCGAGGGCGGCAACGATCCGACGTTTTTCGACAGCAACGGCCCGTTTCGCGGCTTCAAGCGCGACCTCTACGAAGGCGGCATCCGCGTGCCGCTGATCGTCTGGGGCGCGGGCGTAGACGAAGGCCGTGTCGACGACACGCCCGTCGCCGCCTGGGACTTCTGGTCGACCTTCCACGCGATGACCGGTCAGGAAGGCGACCTGCGCGATGGTGCGCCGCTGCCACTCTGGCACAACCCGTCCCCAGCCTACGACCGCCCGCTCTACTGGGAGGCGCACGAAAACCCCAAGGCCCGCGCCGTGCGCTTTGGCGACTGGAAGCTGATCGATTTCTTCGACGAAGGCCGCCGCGAGCTCTATAATCTGGCCGACGACCCCGCCGAGCAGCACGACCTCGCCGCCGAAGAACCCGAGCGCGTGCAACAGGGCCTCACCTGGATGCAGCAGATGCGCACCCCCTCCAACACCTGGCCCCTCCTCGAAGCGCAGTAGGGGGGCTTATCTTCACGCACAGCGAACCTCAAAGACCAACGTTTTTGCACCGGAAAGCGCCTAAGGGTTTGTATTCAGATTCCCAACGGTTAGCGTTGGCTCATCATGCAAATGAGAGTTTGGTCAGTTTTCGTCACGTGTGCGCTGTTGGCGCCGTCCATTCCTACGGTTGCGTTTGCTCAAGACACAGCCGTGGACACGCGGGTGTTGCCCGAAGTGGGCGCCGTGCTTCCGCTCAAAGTCGTCAAAGGCTATCCGGTGTCG
>WOUP01000024.1 GCA_009772895.1 Puniceicoccaceae bacterium 5H
TCTGGAGACGTCGCCCTGCCTATTTCCCCGGCATCCTGGAGGGATGCCAGCCTATAGCCGGTGGTTGAGCGCGCGCAGCGAGCGACACCACCGGTTGCCCGTTCCCCCACGGGAGCACCTTGAAGAGGTGCCAGCAACGGGCGCCCTCACCGCACCCGTGGCACGCCCTTCGGGGTGCATTCGCGCGAGAAGGGGGACGTTCCGGTGGTGTCGGGGCGCCCTACGGTCTCCCCCTCAACCACCGGCTACAAGCTACGACCCCTTCGGGGTCCGCGCGAGGGGACGTTGTCAAGGCAGGGCGCAGCGTCCGCGCCAGCCGCCGCCTGGAGCTCGCCCACTGCCATCCAAAAGAGGTCTCGTTGAGCTCCGACAACGTCAGAAAAGCGGCGGGATGCGCTGCACTCCAAAACGCACTAGCCGGTCCGCTCATGCCTCCTTCTCATCTTGACGTTTTTTGGGGTTCACCAACGGCGGTCTGTAAACGGCGTTTCCCGGCATCCAGGAGGGATGCCAGCCTATAGCCGGTGGTTGAGCGCGCGCAGCGAGCGACACCACCGGTTGCTCGTTCCCCCACGGGAGCACCTTGAAGAGGTGCCAGCCACAGGCGCCCTCACCCCTCCCGTGGCATCCCTTCAGGATGCAAACGCGAGAAGGGGGACGTTCCGGTGGTGTCGGGGCGCCCTGCGGTCTCCCCCCAACCACCGGCTACAAGCTACGACCCCTTCGGGGTCCGCGCGAGGGGACGTTGTCAAGGCAGGGCGCAGCGTCCGCACCAGCCATCGAACCGCCAACGGAGCCGCGTAGACGCGCCACGCAACTGATGGCTGAGCCCTCCCCGGGTCGGTGGCGGGCGGACACAAAAAGGCCCTCCGCACGCGGGGGCGCGGAGGGCGGGTGTTTCGTTTCCCCTCAAAACTATTGCAGCATCGTAAGGTCGCTGATGCGGTCAGGCGTCCAACGGATGTCGTCCAACACGCGCACGAGGGCCGTCTGCACACCCGGCAAGCCGGCTACGACGGAGCGCGTGCCTTCTTCCAGCGTGTCCTTGAGCGGGCAGCCGGGCGAGGTGACGATCAGGTCGACTTCGACGGTGCCGGCGCACGGAAGGCGAATTTCTTCGATCAGGCCCAGATCCACGATGTTGAGTCCCACTTCGGGGTCTTCGATCGTGCGCAGGGCTTCGACGACCGTGGCGACGGTCGGGGATTCGGCGATGGTATCGTTCATGATGCGACGGGGGTAAAGGAACGCAGGCGCCGCCAGAGCTGGCAGCAGTTGAGGGCGCGGGTGGCGAACAGGCCGGCGGTGGCCACCATTGCCGCGACGAGGCCGGCCGGTTGCGGGGCAAACAGCGCGAAGCCCCACGTCCCGACGACGGCCACGACCCAGCCAAATTCGACCCAGAGCAGGCGCTCGGACCACAGTTGCTGCACGGTCGGCAGCTTTTGGCGACCGATGAGCGGCGCGCAGGCGACTTGCCAGACGAGGAACGGGATCACGCGGGCGGAGACGGCGAAGGCGATCGGGATCAGTGCCAGCGGCAGCGCGGCGGCCAGGGCGAGCCATTCGGCGTGGAGGGTCAACGTCTCGGGTGTCCAGACCTGCAGCAACCAGAGCACGGCGCAGGCGGTGAGCCCGAGTGTGCCGAGGCTGTAGCTCCAGAACGAGCCGCCCAACGGTCGCAGGCGGGAAAGGAGTTGGCAGGCAGTCGCCACGAGGTGCGGCAAGATCGCCAGCCCGAGCAGCGTATCGCCCGCGGTCACCAGGCGCGGCAGTTCGCCCAGCAGCCCCACCGTATCGAGCAACAGGCCGAGGTTGAGGCACAGCAGCGCCAGCCCCGCCGCGGTCTTGCCCGTGCGGCGCGAGACCAGAAACATCGGCACGAGACGGTGGGACAGGCCCAGCAATACTTGCAGGAAAAAGCCGCCAAAGGCCACCCGCAGGTGCAGACCGCGCACCTGCTCCAACCCGACGGGAAGCGAGGCCCAGCCCGCGCGAAAACTGGCCATCCACAGCCCCAGCGCAACCGCTGCCAGCAGCCACCACAGCCCGGCGTAAAGCCCCACGGATTCGGGCTCCCAGGAGCGGCGACGCTCGAGCGCCGAGAGTGCCAGCAGCGCAAACAGCAGCAAGCCCGCCGTCACGAGACTGCCGCCGATCACGAGCAGGTGGTCGCGCGCCAGCCAGAAGCCGGCGACCATCAGGGCGGTGCCCGCCAGGTGGAGGGCGGCGTGGACCATGGCGATCACGCCGCCCCCCTGGATCCGGCGTTCACTGATCACCGGGCAAAGCTGATGCGCCGCCCCGAGATACACCGAAAGCAAGCCGCCCAGCAGCAAGGCGTGCACCCCGGCCAGAAACGCCGGGTGCGCGGGCGCAAAGCTGCCCGTGGCCTGCCAGGACTGGCCAAACGCCACCAGACCGACCGCCGTAAAGAGCGTCGCAAGGACGAAAAAGGCGAAGGTGCCGCCGACGGAAAGCAGATTGGGGCGCGCGGTCTTCATTCCGCCTCCTTGAGCAGGTAGATGTGGTAGCTGCTGTCCGGTTGGGGTTCTTCCTCCCAAGGGATGCCCCGGGCCGCGAGCTGGGCCAGCAACGGGCCGGGCCGATGCGGCACGTGCACGACCATACTGCCGCCCACGGGCAGGCCCGCATAGGTCTCCAGCGTGCGCTGCATGGGCTCGGGCGGCGGCAGGCGGCGCAAGTCGAGGAACAACGGCACGTTCACCGCCGGCGTATCCAGCTTTTCCACCGTGATGCAAAAACCGCCCGCCTCCGGCACGACCGTGTAGTCCGCGCCCCACACGCGCAGCTGCTCGTAGAGCGGCACGGGCTCGAACGGCACATGCAGGACGATTGTCTCGCCGGGCTGCATCGCCGTCACGCGCTCATGCACCACCGGCAGCGGGCTTTGCCCCTGCTGGAGCATCGCCCCCAGATCCAGTTCCGATTCCAGTTGGTTCATGGGGCCACTTTAGCGAAAGCGAGCCGCCTGTGCCTTGACGCCGGTCAAGCCCGCCGCGAAACTCCGCACATGGCGACCAACGCGAGTTCGATCCGGGCCACGGTCTTGCAGGCCACCCTGAAGCAGTGCCCCCTCTTCAGCGCGCTCGACGACAGCGCGCTGGCGGAAGTCGCCGCGACCTGCAGCCTGCGCGGGCTCGAAAAGGGCGAATTCCTCTTCCATGAGGGCGATCCCGCCGAAGGCTTTTTCGTGGTCCAGACCGGCGCTATCAACGTGCACCGCATCTCGCCCGACGGCCGCGAACAGGTCATTCGGGTGTTCCGCCCCTACTCGTCCTTCGCCGAGATCGCGCTGTCCGCCGCCGAGCACTACCCCGTGCACGCCATGGCGATCCAGGCCTCGCAGGTCCTCCTGGTGCAACGCCGCCCCTTGCGGGAGCTGATCCAGCGCAACCCCGACATCGCCTTCCACATCATCTCGTCGATGAGCAACCACTTCCGGCACCTCGTGCAGATGCTCGAAGACCAGAAGTTCAAGGACATCGAGAGCCGCCTCTCCCACTGGCTGCTGCGCCATCTGGACGATCCGGCCACGGACGCTCCCGGCGAAGTGCGCCTCGACACCTCCAAGAAGCTGCTCGCCAACCGTCTGGGCGTCGCCAGCGAAACCCTCTCGCGGGCCTTCGCGCGCTTCCGCGAGGCCGGCTGGATCGAAGTCGACGGCCCGCGCATCCAGGTCCTGCAGCCGGGTGCCTTGCGCGCCATCCTCGAAGCCGCCGAATAGCGGCGACAAAAAACGCCGGGGGATCAGCCCGGCGCGCTTTTTGGAAATAGGTGGGTTATGCCCCGTCTACTCCGCGCCGTGGGCGCGGTAACGCAGCCCCCAACCGGCACGCAGCAGCGGCAGGGACGCGAACGGCAGGGAGATGGCCGCGAGCCACACCAGCGGGTGCGCCATCCACCACAGGGCCAGGCCGTTGCTCGTCTGCGGGTTCATCGGCACCGCGTTGAGGCCGAAAAAGACGAAGATGCGGAACGACTCGAGCGGATTGCTCATCAGGGTAGCCAGGGTCGCGACCGGCGTGGCGCTCGGAGCCAGCCATTGGTGCGCCGCAAAGGCCAGCGCGCCAGAGCCGAACAACAACAGGCACCACCAGCCGAGCGCGCCGAAGTAGGCCCGCACCTCCGTGCCCGCGCAAAAGCCGCGCCACACGCCCAGACAGGCGCAGACCAGCACCACCAGCGCGCCGCCGACGGCCAGCAACAGAAAATCGCCCGCGTTGCCGCCAAAGGCCGACGGCAGCACCAGCAGCAGGAGCAGGCCCAGCAGGTAGGCGGTCGAGACCGTGGCCTTGGCCGCCACCCGTGCCTGCGACGCTCCCGGCAGGAGGGCCATCAGCGGTGCCTCGCCCAGGTCTTGCCGCACCAGCATCACCGTGCCGAGCAGTGCGAGCAGCGGCAGCAGGTAGTAGACGATTTGAAACAGCAGCCAGACACGGCTTTGCGGGTCACCCGTCGCGGCGACGGCAATGCCGCCGGCCAAGGCGGCCGCCCAACCGACCTGCAGCGCGCGGTGGCGCGTCAGCGCGTAGGCTTCCCGCTGCAAAAGCGGCCAGAATATATGAGCATCAGCCATCGTGGGCCTCCTTCAGTTCAAAAGGGTTCTCGGTCTCCGCCTCGCCGACCTTGCCATCGGCGCAGTTCAGCAAGCGGTCCATGGAGTCGCCCCATTCGGGCAAAAGGTGGGTCGTCACCAGCGCGATAGCGCCCTCACGGGTCATCTGGCGCAGCCAGCTCCGCAACTGTATCCGCCAGTGGGGGTCGAGGCTCAGCCCCGGCTCATCGAGCAAGAGCAGCTGCACGGGGCGCAGGGAAAGGGCCGCCAGCCCCAGGCGTTGCCGCAAACCGCCGGAAAGCTCGCGGGTGCGCTTGTCGGCATGGGCTTCAAGGCCCCAGCGCACGAGCGCGGCCTGCACGGCTTCGGGCGATTGACGCCACACGTCGGCGTAAAACCGGAGCACCCGGCGCACGCTGAGCAGCGGATGAAAGCGCAGGTCTTGCGGCAGATAGCCAACCTGTTCTGCGCGGAGGCGTTGGCCGTCGAGCAGGATACGCCCGCCGGTGGGGCGCTCGAGCTGGGCCAGCAAGCGCAACAGGGTCGACTTGCCGGCCCCGTTGGGCCCTACCAGCACGTTGAGCGAGCCGGGGGCCAGGGAGAGCTCGACCGCGTCCAGCACGGCGTGGCGGCCATAGCGTTTGCTCAATTGGGATACCTCAAGCATCGGAAAAAAGGCGTTCAGGGGTTGGTTTGCACGGGGTGCGGGTCTTCGATCACCGGCAGGCCGGAGACCCGGCAGCGGCTGGCGACAAAGCGCAGCAGATCGGTGAAGGCGGAGCCGGAGACGAGACCGACGAGGGCGTGCTCGCGGCGCTTGGGGCCGAGGATGTCGCTCTCGTAGTGTGGCCAGTCCCCCACCCCGTCGCCGTCGAGATCGGGCGAACCGGCGGTGCCCCACACGTTGCCGACGCCGTCGACGGACCACTGGTTGAGGCGCTCGCCCTGATCCAGCTCCACCGGATGCAGGTTGCGCTCGAAGCGGTTGGCCGTCAGCCGGTTGTCGGCCGAGGTGGCGGAAAAGCGCACGCCCACGTAGTTGCGGGCCACGTCGTTGCCCTCCAGCAAGTTGCGCTGGCTGTTCTCGAGGTAGAGACCGATCGTGTTGCCCGTCACCGCGTTGCGGGTAAAGCTCGAATCGTCGACCGACTGCAGCAACAGGCCATAGGCGCGTTGGCCGCGGTTGTTGAAAAAGCGGTTGCGGTCGGCGCGGATGCCCTCGGAATACATGATGGCAGCGCCCGCCGCGTTTTGCGTGAAGTCGTTCTCTTCAAAGGTGTTGCCGTCGCTATACATGTAGTGCAGCCCGTAGCGCACGCGTTCGACGGTATTGCGGTAGACCCAGGTGTGGTGGGTGAAGGAAAAGTAGATGCCGTCGCGGGTATTGCGGATGGTGTTGCCGCGGATCTGGTGGCCCTCACTGTTCCAGAGGTGGATGCCGTTGCCGCGGCGGGCGGTGTCGAGCGCGACGGTGCAAAGCTCGGTCGGGCGGCTGCTCCAGCCCTGCTGCAGGACGTCGGCGTGCGCGGGCGGCAGGTAGATGAGGCCGTCGATCACGTTCTCTTCCAGCCGCGCGTAGGAGGCGCCTTTGACGTAGATGCCGTGCAGCACACGCTGGATGCGGTTGTCGCGGACGGTTGCCCGATCGCCCTCGATGAAGACGCCCGCCTCGTCGTCACTGAGGCTGAGGCCGGAGTGCTCGATGCGAAAGCCTTCGATCGTCACCCCCGTGCCCACGATGTGGATCACGCTGCTCTGGCCGTCGCCCTCGATCAGAGGCCAGTCATGGCCCCGCAGGGTCAGCGCCTGGCGGATGACAAGCGGGCCGGCGTAGGTGCCCGGCGCCACCTCGATCACATCGCCCGGTGCGGCAGCATCGATGCGCTCCTGCAAGGTCGCCGCCGTCAGCGGCAGCGCGGTCGCCAGCAGGGCGAGGCAAAGAAAAAGGCGTTTCATCAGGCGGCCTCCCGACGTGAGCACCAGATCGCAAGCACGAGGCAGGCGAAGAACGCGAACAGGAAAAGCGAGCCGATCATGGGCAGGCTGGTCTGCACAAAGTTGGCAATCTGCTGCGTGCCCAGGATGGTGGGCGTAAAGGGCTCGATCGTGACGGGTGCCTTCGGATCGAGGTCGTGCCCGTATTGGTGCATGCGGTAGGCAAAGCTGCCCATCGAGAAAAGCCCGAAGTAGACGAACAGCGCCATCAGGTCCACGACCTGGCTCATCTTGCCGTGCACGGCGGCGCGGAAAGAGAGCATGGCGAACAGCCCGAAGGCAAAGGGGATCCACTTCATCTCGATGAAGTCGGCCGCATGGATCGCCTTCATCCCGATGTAGTGGTTGAGGTTGTTGATCTCGACCAGGTCCTGGCCGCCGTTGCCGCCCACCAGTTTCCAGGCGTAAACGGTCAACTGCAGGCCTTCCTGGTATTGCGGCGCCACGAGGTGGATCTTCCACAAGGGCAGCACGGTGGCCCCTACCAGCGCGGCGACCGCGAGGATCAGCCACAGGCGGGAGACGCCGTTGAGGGGCTTTTCGAGGAAGCGGAATTCGGCGCGGAGGAAGGAAGTCATGGCAAAAAGAGGGTTGGGGGAAGCGCCGGGCGCGCGGGGTTTGGACCCACTGGCCGGCTTGAGCTATAGGGGCGTTATTGCTGCGCTACTTCGCCGGAGGCCGGGCGCACCGTGAGGTAGCCTTGCATCTCCTGGTGGAGCGCGGAACAGAAGTTGGTGCAGTAGAAGGGGAAGACGCCGGGCTTCTCGAGCTTGACGCGCACCGTCTTGGTCTCGCCCGGGTCGATCACCACGTTGAGGTTGTGCTCGGCCAAGCCGAAGCCGTGGATCATGTCCGTCGTCTGCTCGATGTTGGTGATGTGCAGCACGAGCGTGTCGCCCACCTTGGCCTCGATCCGGTCGGGCCCAAAGCGGCTGCGCACGGCCACGACCTTGGCTTCGACCACGTCGCCCTTGCGCTCCACTTCGGCCTCGTCGAGGCTCCAGACCGCGTTGGGGTCCTTGTTTTCGGCTTTGGGGTAGACTTCGATCGGCTGAAGCGTGTCGGCCTTGATGATCTGGGCGAAGTGGGGCTCCGGCTCGGTGTAGGCCTCGTAGACCATTTCCATCTTGTCACCCTTGAGGCTGATCAGCTGGCTGGATTCCGGTTGGGACGGCCCGACGGAGAGGTGGCGGCCCTTGGAGAGCTTGTTCATCGCCACCAGCCAATCGCCGTAGGGCTCGCGGGTATCGCTGCCGCCCACGACCAGGTGGCCGATGTTGAAGTGCACGGGCATCTTGTCCAACACGACCGAGTTGAGGTCGGCCTTCTCCTCGTCCGTCCAGGGCGGCATCTTCCACTGCGCCACGGCAGACTCGATATAGAGGGAGGTGTAGGCGTTGCCCTTGCCGTCAAACTGCGTGTGCAACGGCCCCAGGCCGACCGGCACCTCGCCCTCGACGATGGCGTCGTAATTGATGATCGGCACGCCGCGGAACTCGCCGGTGAAGTCCTCCGCTTCGATCGCCGCCAGCACCTTGTCGAAATTGAAGACGGTGGTCGTCGGCTGGAGCTTGCCCGAAGCGATGACCCAGTGGCCTGTCGGGTCGGTGTCGATGCCGTGCGGGGACTTGCCGACCTCCACATAGTAGAGCACGCCGGGTGTCTTGGAGGGGTCGATCATCGGCACGCCGTCCTCGACCGTCACCTGCCCATTGCGCACGGCTTCCTCTGCCTTGCGCCAGTTGACGAAGGCCGCGAGGTCGCGGTCGCGCTGGCTGGCATTCACTTCCATGACCGATGAGGCCATCTCGGTATTGTAGGAGGTCCAGAACGCCCAGTCATGGCTCGGACCCTTGCCGGTGGAGCCGAGGTCCCAGTTGAAAGGCGGCGTGAGGATCTGCCAGCCGACGGACATGGTGCCGTCTTCCGGGTCGATCGCGATCCCGCTGACCATGCCGTTAAACTCGTCGGCATAGTTGTCGGGGTTGGCGTAGCGGCCCTTGGGCAGCGGCACCGAAAAGCGCGTGGCCACCAGCACGTATTCACTGTCTTCGGTCACAAACGACGAGCCGTGGTTGCCCGATGAATTCGGGATCGGCCCGAGGATCTGCTTGGTCTTGAAATCGCGCAGATCGATACGGGCGATACGGTTGTTGGCGTTGTCGTTCACGAAGAGCCAGCGGCCGTCGTAATTTCCCCCGGTCTTGGAAAGCGCCGGGTGGTGCACGTCGCCCCAGGTGTATTCGCCCAGCATTTCCTTGGTCTCTTCGTCAAAGCCGTAGCCCGTGCCCGGATAGGGCGAAAAGACCGGGATGGTGGAGATGTGGCGCATCGAGGGGATGCCGGCCACGAAGACCTGCCCGGAGTGGCCGCCGGAGTAAAACAGGTAGTATTCGTCCTTTTCGCCCGGCGCCACGTAGGTCTGTTCGGCGGCCGACATGTGGTTGCCGTCGGCGGTGGCGGCCGACGAGCCGTCGTCCCGGGAACAGCCCGCGAGGGCGAGGCCGGCGGTCAGAAACGCCGCAAAGGAGAGTTGGATGGGTGCAAACTTCATCGGGTGGTCAGCGAGTTTGGGGGTTACGTTATTCAACAACGATCACGCCGCTCATCCCCACCTGATAGCGGCCGGGGAAGGAGCAGAGGAAGGGATACTTGCCGGGCTTTTCCGGCAGCTGGAAAACGATGGTGTCGGACTCGCCGCCGCCGAGCAGCTTGGTCGCCGCGATGATCGACGACTGGAATTCCTTGGGCAGGTAGTCGTTACCGGCCTGCGTCATGGCGGCCTCGAGGAACTGCTCCTGATCCGTGTCTTGCTGCAGCACCACAAAGTTGTGCCCCATGGAGAACTTGGGCATCGTGCCTTCGTTCGTCAGGGTGACCGACAGCACTTGACCGGCCTTGGCCTTGATCTCGTTGCGGTTGAACTTCATCTGGTCGTTGGCGGTGACGTTGATGAAGCGGTCGGGCGTCAACGTAGGCTGTTCCTGGGCAGCCACGGCGCCGTCGGAGTTCGCCGCCGTCGAAGCGCTCGCCTTTTCTCCGCCGCAACCGGCGAGGAAGGCGACCGCGCTGGCGGCTATGAAAGTGACGGGAAGGAATCGCAGGGTTTGTTTCATGCGGCTCATAGTATTTGAAACCGCGTCTCGATTCCTTGACCTAGATCAACCCCAGGCAAAGCTGCACCCCACGAAACGCAAATCTCTGCGCCCGAATCGGATACGCACTACCGCTCTGTGCCCGTACGCAAAAAAGGCGCCGGTCGGCCATAAATCGACAGGCGCCTGATGCGATGAATAGACGGTAGCTTCTAAAAAACCAGGCGGCCCTACTCCGCCGAGACGGCAGCGTCTTCGCTGGCACGAGTCGACCACCCGAAGTGCAGGCCCGCGATGAACCAGCCGAGCGCGAGGATGCCGACCGCAAAGATCGTGTCGCCGATCACGCGCAGCCAGCGCAGGGTGTCCATACCGTCGCCCTGGAGGAACTCCGCCGAACGCGCATACCACATGCCGTGTTCCACGCTGGCGACCGTCTGCAGCAGGCCGACCGGCAACACGCTGATCAGCACCATCAAGGCAAGGCCGAGGTTGATCGTCCAGAACGCCAGCTTGAGCGCGCCGGACTTCCATTCGCGGTGGTGCGTGAGGCCCTTGAGGCAGAAGAGCGTCAGACCGATACCGAGCATGCCGTAGACCCCAAACAGTGCGGTGTGGCCGTGCACCGGCGTGGTGTTGAGCCCCTGCATGTAGTAGAGCGCAACGGGGGGATTGATGAGGAAGCCGAAGAGGCCTGCGCCCACGAGGTTCCAGAACGCCACCGCGACAAAGAAGTAGATCGGCCACTTGTAGGCCGAGACCCACCGCTTGGCGCGCGAGAGCGAGAGGTTTTCGTAGGCTTCGAAGCCGATCAGCACCAGCGGCACCACCTCCAGCGCGCTGAAGACCGAGCCCAGGGCCAGCACCGCCGTCGGCGTGCCCGTGAAATACAGGTGGTGGAAGGTGCCGATGATGCCGCCGAACAGGAAGATCGTGCAGCTGAAGAGCACCGAGGCCGTCGCCGTGCCCGTCTTGAGCAGGCCCATGCGGGTAAACAGGAAGGCGATCACGACCGTGGCGAATACTTCAAAGAAGCCCTCGACCCAGAGGTGCACCACCCACCAGCGCCAGTATTCGATCAGCGCATAGTGACTGCCCTGGCCATACATCAGGCCCGCACCGTAGAAGCCCGCGATCGCGAGCGAGCTGAGGAGGAACAGCCCGAGCAGGCTCTTGTGTTCGCCCGGTTGCCGAAAGGCCGGCCACATCGCGCGCGTCATCAGGCCCAGCCACACAAACAGGCCGACGAAGAGAAACCACTGCCAGAAGCGCCCGAGGTCGACGTATTCGAGGCCCTGGTGGCCAAACCAGTAGCTGGCCGTCAACCCCATCTCCTGCCGCGTCGAATACCAGGTGCCGAAGAGCGTGCCGATCACGATCACCAGCAGGCAGCCGAAGAGCACGTTGACCCCCAGCCGCTGAAACTTCGGCTCGTAGCCGGAGACGGCGGGCGCCATGTAGAGCCCCGTGGCCAGCCAGGCCGTCGCGATCCAGAAAATACCGAGCTGGGTGTGCCAGGTGCGAGTGACCGCGTAGGGCAGCCATTCCGCCAACGGGATGCCGTAAAAGGCCTCGCCCTCCACACCATAGTGGGCCGTGACCGCCCCGAGGATCACCTGCACGACGATCAACGCCGCGACCACCCAGAAGTATTTCAACGTGGCGCGCATACTGGGCGTCGGGCGCAGCGCCATCAGCGGGTCTACCTCGGGCAGTTCTCCCGTGGGCTCTTCATGGTGCTTCTCGACGGCGTAAAACCAGGCCAGCGCCCCCACCCCGGCCAGCAGCAGCACAAAGCTGAGCACCGACCACACGACGACCGCGCCCGAGGGGCGATTGTCGATCAGCGGCTCCGGCGGCCAGTTATTGGTATAGGTGATCGCAGGCACGAGGTCCGTCACCTGGTCTTCCGCCGTGGTCGCAGCGCCATCGGTCGGACGCTCGGTGCCGCAGGCCCAGGCCGCCCAGAAAAAGAAGGCGTTCATCGCGTCCTGCCGGTCCACGTGCTTGATCGTGTGGGCCGGGATGGCGTAGGCGTCGCGCAACTCGGGCGGCGTCATGCCGCCGTCGGCCAGAAAACGGATATCCGGGTCGAACTGCTCGGCGTCGCCGAAGATGGCCGCATAGTAGCGCGCCATGGCGTCGACCGCCCGGGCGCGATCGACGGAGAGCGTCAGCGTATCGGTAGCCGCGTCGTAGCGATTGGTGCGAAACGCGTGCTTCAGCCGCGCCTTGATCGCCGCCAGCTGTTCGCCCTGCAGTTCGGCAAACGGCAGCCCGTAGCGCGCCTGCGACCACTGCTCGGCCACGTAGAGGATCTCGCGGTGCAGCCAGTCCGAAGACCAGTCCGGCGCAACGTAGGAACCGTGGCCCCAGATGCTGCCCAGCTCCTGACCGCCGATGGATTGCCAGACGGCCTGCCCTTTCAGGATCTCGTCCCCCGTGAACAGCGTCTCGCCGTCCTCGGTCACCACTTTATCGGGGTAAGGCGGCGCCTTGCGGTAGATCTCCGTCCCGTAGTAGCCGAGCACGGCAAAGGAGCCCACCACCACGGCGAAAAAGCCCAGCCAGAGTTTCCAGTAACTTCGTTTCATGTCGTCCCTCCTTGCAGGTTTGGCCAGCACGGCCTTCAGCTTCAATCTATTTAACGCTTAAAGGCTTTAATGCTTTAATACCCTCTTAACTGGATGGGAGCTGCCGGTGCGTCAACCTTTTTACCGCTGCAATCACAGCGAAAAAAAGCGGCGGATCACGTGCCGGCTCAACCGGAAGGGCTTGCGTGCGTCGGGCCCTAAGCGCGATTGCGATATTCACAAACCGGACTTGCATTTTAGCCAAGACGGTATTTTGATATATCAAAAAAGGAAGATCGCCATGTCCAAAGATTCGACCACAACCGCTTCAATGACACTCGCCGACGTCGCGCCGATGAAGAAGGCGCGCATCCGTGCGCTGCAGGACGACTTTGCGCCCTACGAGCGCCAGCGGTTGATTGACCTCGGCGCCGTGCCCGGCACGGAAGTCCAGGTGCGTGGGGCCGCGGCCTTTGGCGGCTTGCGGGCCTATGGCCTGCGGGGGGCGATCATCGGCTTGCGCCAGCAACAGGCGCAGCGGATCCTCGTCGAGGAGGTGGCATGAGTCACTGCCCGCCTTCTGCCTGCCAATCCTGCCCGGCCCACCAGGCGGCCGAAGCGGCGGGCTTTGGGATCAAGGAGGGCGATTGGGACTACCTCGTCGCCCTGGCCGGCAACCCCAACACCGGTAAGAGCACCGTCTTTAACGCCCTCACCGGGCTGCGCCAGCACACGGGCAACTGGCCGGGCAAGACGGTCTCGCGCGCCGAAGGCTTGTTCCGCCAGGACGGCCAGCGCTTCAAGCTCGTGGACCTGCCGGGCGCCTATTCGCTGCTGGGCGTCTCCCGCGACGAAGGCGTGACGGCCGACTTTCTGGAGCATGGTAACGCGGATGTCGCGCTGGTGGTGCTCGATGCGACAGTGCTGGAGCGCAACCTGGCCTTTCTGCTGCAGGTGCTCAACCGCATGCCCCGCTGCGTGGTGGCGCTCAACCTGATGGACGAAGCGCGGGCGCGTGGCCTCTCGATCGACGCCCGGGGCCTCTCGCGTGACTTGGGGGTGCCAGTGGTGCCGATCGCGGCGCGCCGCGGCGAGGGCTTGAAATCATTGAAGGAGGCCGTGCTGGAGGTTGCTTCCGGGCGCCTGGAATGTCACCCGCTGCAGATCGCCGGCGAAGAGGAAATCGCCCAGCGCTACCACGAAGAGGCGAGCCGTCTGGCGCAAAAGCATGTGCAGGCGGTGGGCAAAGACCAGCGGCGCTGGCAGGACCGGCTCGATTACTGGCTGACCCACCCCGCCACAGGCTTCCCCCTCATGGCCCTGATCATGGCCGGCGTGCTGTGGTTGACCATCGAGGGCGCGAACGTGCCGTCGGGCATGCTGGCCGAACTGCTGATCGACAAGTTGCACCCCTGGCTGCAACAGGCCTTTGCCGCGCTCGGCAGTCCCGCCTGGCTGACCGGTGTGGTGGTGGACGGCGCGTATCTCACGCTGGCCTGGGTGGTGAGCGTGATGCTGCCACCGATGGCAATTTTCTTTCCGCTCTTCACCCTGCTGGAAGACTTTGGCTACCTGCCGCGCGTCGCCTTCAACCTCGACCCGCTCTTCCAGCGTTCGGGAGCGCATGGCAAGCAGGCCCTGACCATGGCGATGGGCTACGGCTGCAATGCCGCCGGGGTGATCGCGACTCGCATCATCGAGAGCCCGCGCGAGCGCCTGATCGCTATCCTGACCAACAATTTCGCGCTTTGTAACGGCCGCTGGCCGACGCAGATCCTCATCGCCAGCGTCTTTCTCGGCGGGCTCGTGGCACCGGCCTACGCGGGCCTCACCGCCACCGCTGCCGTGTTTGGCGTGGCCGGCCTGGGCGTGCTGCTCACCTTCATTTCCTCGTGGGTGCTTTCGCGCACGCTGCTGAAGGGCGAAGCCGCCGCGTTCAGCCTCGAATTGCCGCCCTTCCGTCCGCCGAACGTGCTGCGCACCCTCTACACCTCGCTGATTGACCGCACCCTGTTTGTGCTGTGGCGGGCGATGGTCTTTGCCGCCCCGGCGGGGATCGTCATCTGGCTGATCGCCAACGTGGGGATCGAGGGGCAAAGCCTGGCCGCATGGGCCGTGCACGGTCTGGACCCCGTAGGCACACTGGTGGGCCTCAACGGCGTCATCCTGCTGGCCTACGTCATCGCCATCCCGGCCAACGAAATCGTCATCCCCACGGTGCTGATGCTGACCGTGCAGATGACGGGCCATGCGGTGAGCGGCTATGCCGGCTCGGGCGTACTGTTCGAGACGGGCGACGCCGGGGTGCTCCTGCCCCTGCTGCACGCGGGCGGCTGGACGACCTTGACAGCAGTGTGCCTGATGCTCTTCAGCCTCTGCCACAACCCCTGCTCCACCACGCTCTACACGATCTACAAGGAGACGGGCAGCGTGAAGTGGACGACCTGGGCGGCGGTCATGCCGACCGTGCTCGGCTTCATGCTCTGCGGCCTGCTGGCCCTGGGCTGGCGCCTGACCGTCTAGCCCGCGCCCTCAATCGCGCGTGGCGCGACGCCGGTCCTGCGGAGGCGGCGGCTCCAGGAACTTGCCCTCGAACGCCCGATAGTCGCAGAGGTCGCGCCGACCGGGCGAGACGGCCCAGGGCGCGCCGGCCGTGGCCAGCCAGCACCGCCGCTCGTAAGCCCGCTGCGCATAGGTATCGAGCTGGTCCACGAAGTCGAAGATTTCGCCCTCGCGGTCCACCCGGCGGCGGCGGAAGCGCCCCGGAATATCGTAAATCATGGCGGTATCGTGCACCGCATTGACCCACTTCACCTCGCCCTTCGCCAGCTCGGTGGTGCATAGATACTGCGTCTCCTCCCCCTGCAAGTGCCGCACGATGGTCTCGAACATCAGCTCGCGCATGGGGATATGATCGCAGGTGCGCAGGATGTCGGTCCGGCCGTCCACCTCGAAAACGTGCTCGCCCGAAAAACGCCAGGTGAAGGTGCCCTGCGTCCCCAGAAAACGGATCTCCGGATCGACGCTTTGCTCGGAGCTGTGCGAGAGCACGATGGAGGCGCGCGCGCCGCTCGAGAGCTGGGCTTCGGTGCGAATTGTGTCGTAGCTTTCAATCCGCTTGGAACGGTAGAGCTCCGCCGCCACCTCCACCAGCTCCGCCCGCTCGGTCAGGCGCGCACCGGCAAAGAACAGGATCAGGTTGACCGCATGGGAAAGCGCGTTCTGCAACGGTGAATCCAGCACCCAGGAGGCGCCGTCGTGCAGGCGTCCGGCCCAGTAATTGCGTTGGTAATACGACTCGCCACGAGGCCAGAGACCGATGCTGTCGATGCGGTAAATCTCGCCGATTTCGCCCGCCAACAGCCGCTGCTTGATCTCCCAGGTGCCCGGCAGATAGGTGTGCTGAAAGCCCACCACGACCAGCAGCCCCGTTTCGCGTTCGACGACCTGGATCGCATCGACCTCCTGCAGCGTGGCGGCCAGCGGCTTTTCGACGAGCACCGGCAACCCGTGCCGCAAACTGTCGATCGTCATGCGCGTGTGCCAGCCGATGGCGGTGGGGATGCACATCCAGTCCAACCGATGATGCTCCTGCGCCAGCATCGCCTCGTAGCCATCGTAGATCGGCACCTTGCGCGCCTCGAAGTAGCGCACCTGTTCGCGCGCTTGTTCACGGTTGATGATGGTTACGGCTCCCCATTGGATCCGACCCGCGGCTTCCAGCTTGCGCAAGCTCTCGAAGTAGGCCTGGGCGTAGCCGGTCACGCCGACGAGGCCGACGCGGATGGGTGGAGGCAGGAAACAAGGGGCGCTGGAGGCTGAGCTTTCCATGAGCGGCAAGTAGGAGAAGAACCGGCCTTATTCGGGGCGGGTATAGGTTTCGAAAGTGGGATTCGCGGCGGCGAACTTGAGGAACACGTCGAGCGGCACGACTTCAAAGGCCGGCCCGAGCTCGTCGAGGATGCCCTTCACCCGCGTGATGTCGCTCCACTGCCGCACGTGCAGGAGCAGGAAGTAGGGCCGTTGATCGTTGATCGCCGCCAGCTCGCGCAGGTCGGCCACCACCTCGGCCTCTTTGCGCTCCGGCGACAGGTAATAGTCGTAGGAGAGCATCGCCCGCCCATCTTGCGCCACAAAGGTATAGGCAGGCGCGTAGCCGTTGAGGAAGCCGATGGCGTTGGGTAGCTCCTTGAAATAAGTGTCCACGACCGACTGCGGCAGGTCGGGATTGCCGTCGATGGAGTTACCCTCGGAATAATCCATGATCTCGAAGACGTTCAGGTCCAGGATCTCCATCACGCGACGGCTCTCCTGCAGCACCTGCGGCAACGCATCCTGCGGGATGGCCTTGGCATACATGTAGCCCGGCCCCGAGAGCCCGCCGATGAAGAGGTCGTTGTCTGTGGCCTGATCGTAGAACATCTCCAACATCGACGGCCCCATCCAGAGCCAGTTGGGCGTCACCTGCCACGCGTACGGGATCGTGCCGCGCCCGGGGCGCGTCCAGGCGCCGATGCCCAGTGCATCCGTCTGCACGGCGGCGATGTAGACCTTACGCTCCGGCTTGTAGACCTGGCCGTCGTCCACGTTGTGGTGATTGCGGAACTTGAAGCCAGGAGACAGCGGCACCTGCGTGTTGAAACTCATGTTGGGCAAGGTGTGCAGCCCGGAGACGCGGATGACGTGCGAGGAAGCGAGCTTGACGTGATCCCGCTCCAGATCCTTGCCGTAGGAATGCCAGCCGAAGCAGACGCCCATCGGGTTCATCTCCGAGAACAGGCGGTCCGCCAGCGCGTATTCCTCCTGCTCCTTGGGGTCGTCGTCGTCGGTGGAGAGATCGGTGAAGAAGCACTGGTGATACATGCCGAAATCGGCCACGCCGGGGCGCATGCGCGGGCCGGCATCACCGCCCATCCAGACGATGTAATCCTTGCTGCAGCGATCCCAGTAGGCGTCGTAGGCCCAGCGGTAGATCTCGACGTCGGACATATCGGTAAACTTGCCGCGGAAGTCTTCGATCCGGCGCAGGCCCAGTTCCTCCATCAGCGGAATCTCGTCTTCGGAGACCACGATGGCGTCCTCCAGCCCAGCCAGGGTAAACGCCACGATCAGGGACGTGCGCACGTTTTTGTCCCACACGATGTAGGTGTCGAGCTTGTCGCGAAACGTCGTCAACGCCTGGCGGAAGCCCTTGAGCTCCGTAAAGGTGAACTGCTTCTTCGCCTTGTAGTAGTCGAAGATCTCGTCGGTAAAGCGGAAGTCCCACTCTTCCCCGTAGATGAAGTAAAGCAGCGGGGCATCCTGGTTCACGATCCCTTGCAGCGTGATCAGAGCCGCCTGTTCGGGCAACTGCCCCTTGATTGCCCAGTCGTCCGACATGTGCATGTAGTAGGCGTCCCGGTAGCCCTCGCGCTTGAGGCGGTAGACGATGGGCTCATCCGCCGGACGCGTCGAGCGCTCGATGATCCAGGTGAGCACATTGCCGCCGGGTTCCATGCTGAAGGTCGAGCGGGAAACAAAGGGGTGGCGGCCCTGCGAGGACAGCAGTGGATAGGTGTCCTCGATCTGCAGGGTCGCGTAGGGCTCCAGCCATTTGGCCACCAGCTCGCGGGTCGCGCCTTCTTCGCGCCGCAGGCCCATAAAGGCGTTGGTCGCAAAGACCTTGTCGTCGATCTTCGTCCGGTTGACCTGACCGCCCACCGTCAAATCCAGTTGATCCTCGAGGGTCCGCCGGGTGCCCCAGCGCTGGGTCAACGCCACGTGCCCCTCGGATACCGTGCTGAACTCCAGCGAAACGGTGTCGAAGATGTCGATCGTGGTGCTTTCGGACGGGATCAGGATCCAGTTACCGTCCCAGTCTTCGGCTCGGAGGGCATCCTGATCCTGCGCGTGCACGGCCGCCGCGAAAAGGCAGACCAGGCAGAGGTTGAAGAAGTGACGAAGTGAGAACGGATAGCTCGAGAGTCTCATGGATGTGAAACAGAGGGGGTGAAGCTGCGGAGATGAAAAAAACGGACGAACGCCGCCAACCACATAGATCAGCAGGGCGGGAGAGCAGCGCTCGCCTTCCACCGAAGGATGCGCTGAGTAGGGGTCGCCCCGGGCGGGTTCGCAACGTGAGTTTTGTTTTACGGAAAAGCGTCTGAGCCCTCGGAAGCGCGCTCCAGCGCCGCACCCTGAGGGGTGAAAACATCACCGCCCGTGAGCACGCAAACCACCTTTGAAGACCTGGATCTGGCGATCCTGACCGACGAATTGAGCCTCGATCTGGAGGCGGCGATCCTGGCGGGCAAGGCCCTCGGTATCCGTCGCTACGAGCTCAGATGCGTGGACACCTATGAGCAGCGCGTGCCCGACCTCAAACCCTGCCGCCGCGAACAACTGCAGGCGTGGGTGCAGCAGGGAGAACTCGCCATCACCGCCTTGTCGCCCGGGCTCTTCAAGCTACGACCGGAGAACTTGTCGCAGCTCAAGGCCGAGCTGGAGCAAACCCTGCCGGCGACTTGCGAATGGGCGCGCGAACTCGGGGCTCCTTGCGTCATCGTTTTTGGCTTCCTCCGTTCGAGCCTCGCTCATCCGGTCGAGGTGATCGCCCGCCTGCGCGAAGCCGCTCAGGTCGCCGCCGCCTTCGGCCTCAAGCTCGCGATCGAAAACGAGCCGGGCGCCTACTGCGACACCGGCGCGCGCACTGCGGAGATCGTCGCCACCATCGGCGAGGCCAATCTCGGGATCAACTGGGACCCGGCCAACGCGGTCGTGGCGGGTGAGGCGGCCTACCCCGTGGGCTACGAGCGCGTGCGGCCCTGGTTGCAAAACGTGCACGTCAAGGATGCCATCCCCCTGCTGGACGGAACCTGGGCCAACCGCCTGCTCGGAGACGGCGGAGTCAACTGGTGGGGCCAGCTCGCCGCGCTGCGCCGGGATCGACCGGTCGATCACGTGACCCTCGAAACCCACGTCCTGCCCCTGCTGCCTTCCACCCGGGAGAACCTCCGGCGTTGGAAGGCCCTGCGGCAGGCCACCGATGTCTTGCTCAACACCGAGCGTTCCTAACCGTCACACTCCTTGTCATGCACGCCCCCACCAACCTGCTCGACCTGCCCGATCTGGAAGCCCCCATGGGCGATTTGGCGCAACACCGCATGTTGTCCGAATGCCGCGCGATCTGGACCGCGCCGTTGCCTGAAGAACCGGGGGCGCCGCCCTCACGCATCATCCACCAGCGCGCCTTTACCCCCACGGGCCCGGCCCGCGTCCGCCGGATCGGCTGGCGCAACGCCCAGGGGTATCACAAGTGCGGTAGCCACCAGCTGACCGACTGGATCGTGGACCTGCGCATCCTCACCCTGGATGCGCCGGACGCGTCCTGGCGGGTGCTACACTACGTGCGGGACCTGCCCCGGGCATCCGACGACGCCCCTTACACCTGGCTGGACCTCGAGGAGCTCACCACCTACGGCCTTTGCCTGGAGATCCGGCGGTGCGGGATCGACGGCTGGTGGACGCCCTGGAACCTCGCCGCCGAGGCCTTTGTGGTGGAGGGTCAACTCGAGGCGCCGCTCGCCTCGCGTCGCGAGCGCCTGCTCTCGCTCGGGCCGGTCGAACTCGCTCACCTGCCGCGCGGACTCGAAGCCCAACGCCTCGATGGCGAGTTGCGTTTTCGTTCCCGCTGGCTGGAGGTGGGCTTCTGCCTCAGCCGCCCGGGCTTGACCTACCTCGCCCTCGACCAGGACGGCAACTGCGATACCGGTGAAAATCTACTCTGCGTCGGCCCCGGTTCTTTCCATCAAGGCCCGATGCTCAACCTCGTGGGCCAGCCGCCCAATGCCGATCCCGCCGTGCGCTTCAGCTTTACGGGTCGCGTCACCGTCAAGGGCAACACCATCCGCTACCATCTGCGCGAGGACGCGCTGGACATGGGCTATGAGCTGGTCTGGAGCGTCTACGATCAGCACCTGGAATTTCGCGGGATGCGGACCCAGGCCCACGCACACACCGCCTGGCACAGTGCGGCCTGGAAGATCAGCCTGAACCCGAGGGTAGCCGCCTGTCACCTGCTCGGCCGCCTGCTTCCCGCCGGACAGACCGGAGCCGTCGCCACGCCCGCGATCCTGCACGCGCCCCGCTTCGGCAGCCTCGCCCTGACCCAGGAGGGATCGGGTTGCCTGCGCATGGACGTGAACCGTCCTCAGGATCGGCTGGAATTCGAGTTCAAGATCGGTGAGGCCGCGACGCCGGAGGGCCATTGGCACCTGCCGGCCGGGCGTCACCAGGCCGCCTGGCACCTGCATTTGACCGTGCCCGAATTTCCCCTCAAATCGAGTGCCCCGCTGGCTGTCCGGGCCGCCTTGCGCCGCGCCGGCCATACCGGCCTCAACTATCGCCCCGATACCGCCACCCTCAGCAACAACGGGGCCTCCATGCATTGCCCGATCTCGATGGACACCTGGAGCGCCCAATGCGTGCGCATGGGCCCCTTACTGCCTGGCCTGCCCGCCCACGAGATGCTGCGGACCTCCCTCGAGCGGTGGTTGACCGGGGGGCCCGGCTATGCCGCCGGTAACCTGCTCTCCCCGGCGGGCGTGCACCCGGCGGAAGACGACTACCTCATGACGGGCACGGCGGCCCTGTTTGGCTTGGCCGAATATTTGACGCAGGCCGCGCCACCCGGTTGGGGTCAGCGCTTCGAGCCCGAGATCCGCCGCAAACTGGAGGCGATGCTCGCGCGCGACCTCGACGGCGATGGCCTGATCGAGAGCCGCAACCGCACCGGCACCTCGGGCACGGGCCAATGGAGCACCTGCTGGTTCGACGTGATTTCGTTTGGCTGGAAAGACGCGTTTTCCAACGCCATCCTCTACGAGGCCTTGGGCATAATGCTGCGGGCCCTCGAGCCGTGCGGTCTGGAGGACTGGCGCTCCCGAATAGTCGATTGGCGGACGCTAATGCAGCAGGCCTTCACCCCCACGTTTCTGAATCCCCAGACGGGCTGGTATGCCGGCTGGGTCTGCCCGGAGGGCAAACGCCACGACCACGCGTTTCTGCCGCCCAACGGGGCCGCCGTCGCCGCCGGCCTGGTCGCGCCCGCGGAAGGGCACACCCTCCTGAAGCGCCTGCTGCAGGAAATGAAGCGCGTAGCCCTGCCCTCTCCCCGCCTCGGCCTGCCGGCCAACCTGTGGCCCATCCCGGATGCAGACCTTGCCGACATCATCCAGGGCTATCCCTTCGGCTACTATCAAAACGGTGGGCGCACACATGGACAGGCCCGCCACTTTGTACGCGGCCTCTATCGGGCCGGGCTGGAAATAGAGGCGGACCGCCTGCTGGAGCAACTGTGCAGCGGCCTCGCCGACGCCTCGGTCTTCGGCGGTTGCAAGAGCGGTCGCGACTGGCGCTACTGGGACGACCGCCCCTGTGGCTACGAGGGCTTGCTGACGGACCAGTTCGGCGTCCTGGGTGTCGCCCTGGAACGCTACGGGGGCGTGACGCGCGATTTGGCGGGGCCGGCAGAACCCCGCTCAGAACCCATAACACGGCAATCCTAGATGAAAAGACCACCTCCGTCGCCCGACGGAGGTGGTTGCTTATTGTGACAGCGATGCAGGCTACTGATGCAGAGACTGAATGGCTCTCTAGAATCTAACCGATGCCGTGAAGGAAATGACCCGACCTTCGAGAATGCGGTAGGTATAGGTCTCGTCCGGGTTGGCGTGGATCGGCACCAGGCCGTCGTGGTTCGTCAGGTCGGAGACATAGACCTGGAACGTCGTTTCGAGGCCGCCGATCTGCGTATCCACATTCACGAAGACGTCGAAGAAGTTCATCGAGGGCGCCATGTAGGGGTGCTCGATGTCCGGCGCCACGGACCCGGTCTCTTCGTCGATCATGGCAGGGAAGCCGATGCCGGCTTCGTCTTCATAACGGTAGGTACCGCCGATCTCGAGGCCGTCGATGTGGAAGCGCTCAAAGATGTCTTCAAAGCGATACTTGGAGGTCACGACGTAGCGCCATTCCCGTTGCTCGACCGTGGGATAACCGTCCTGGGCCGCCGCCAGCAGCAGCGGCGTGCCCATCAAGTCCTGCGTGTATTTGGCCAGCGTGATGCCCGACGTGTCATCCATGACGTAGTGCTGGGCAAAATCGCTTTCAATCCAGTTCGGCACGACGAAATCGTTGTACCAGCGACGGAGAACCGGCGCGGTATTGTCGGTCGTGGTCTCCTGACGCGAGATCTTGAGCAAGGTCGTCCACTTGCGGATCGGATTCAGCAGAATTTCGATTTCGACCCCTTCCGAAACAAAATCCTGTGTCGCACTGCGATTCGGATTCGGGTTGGTCGTGGTATTGTCGGGCGTATCCCAGTCGAATTCCACGCCATGGAGCGCAATGACCGCATCTGAAGGCAGGACCGCCTGGACGTCTGCCGCCGTGTAGCCTTGAGCAATATTGGCCGGATTATCGAGCTGATAGGCCAGATTGCGCATGATGGACTGCGGAGCGGCCACGGCGTCGGTGTAGAAGCTGCCGTTGTAGACCCCCGTCTCGAAGAAGTTGACCCGGGCACTGATCTTGTTGTCCAGGCCACTCACCGTGAAGCCCCATTCCTCGGTTTCACCCGACGCGTTCGGGATGCTGTCGCCGATGGCATCGAGGCCGCCACCACCGGGCTGGTAGTTTTGCCCTTTGCCGTAGTGCAGGCTCAGATTGAGCCCCGCCGGCATATGCCGCTCGATGAAGTGCGGCGTGTGCAGCACGATGCCCCAATTGCGGTTCTCGAACTCCTTTTCAAGGGTGGAGTCATATTCCGGCCCGGCCAGGAAGTCCGGATCATGCAAGTCGGAACGCCCAGGATTGCCGTTGGGGTAGATCACTTGAGGCGCGCTCATGGTCGACGAATTCCATTCGTCTCGCCGCCAGGCGTACTGGAAGACGGCAATATCGTCGAGCAGGTGCCAGGTGCCGTTGAGCACGTAGGAGTCGATCGTTTCGATGCCCTTCGTCCCCGAATAAGTGGCCGGATAGCCACCGTTGTCCGTCGCCTGGTAGAGCGTCAGCATGACGTCCTCATACGACTGAGTCGTCAGGTTGAGCATGGAGAACGTGAGTTGGTCCGGCACCGTCTGCCCACTGTTGATGGGCTGGATGTTCAGGCCCTTCAGGTCCTCCGCGCTATCGAAGTCGAGCAGGTTCACCCCGCTGCTGCGGCCGGAGTAATCCAGCGCGTGATATTGCCCCAGGTAAAAGGTCTTGGTGTGGAATGACGTCTCGGGATCGTCACCCAGCAATTGCTCGTAGATGTCGTCCGGCGAAGTCGTGTCGCGGGTGTAGATCAGGTAGTAATTGCTGTCGCGCGTCTGGTAGAGACCGGTCAGGTCCACGTTGCCGAGCAGGCGTTCCCACAACGAGCCGTCATCCAACACCTGATTCGCTTCCAGGCTGAGGAAAGCCGTCAGGCGATGCGATTCCCGCTCGTTGCGGCTGATCGAGTTTTCGGCGCGACTCGCCACGGCAACCCCACCGTAGTTGGGGTTTACACGCACCTCGCCGCCCAGAGAAGACTCCGTCGTGCCGAGGTAGGGATTGAAGTCGATCATGATCGACTCGCCGCCCGGGTCTCCGCGCAACTGGTTGAGTTGGCCTTCGCGGAACGACTCGTGGTGATAGGCGTAGTTCAGGCCCAGGCGGTTATCCCAGAACAGCTTTTCGACCTCTACGATGTAGTCCTCAAAGCGCGCGAAGTCGGTGCTGAGGCCGCCGTCGAGCAAATGCTTGCGGTAATCGAAGATGCTGCGGTCCGTAATTTGGCGGTCCGTACGCGTATCCCACATCGCCCCGCTGCCGGCGACCGCAATGGGCTCGCCCGTATCCGGGTAGGCGCCACTGAGTGAGATTGAGTTGTTGTAGTTGCGCAACGAGAGCATCATCCGGTGCGTCGTGGAATACGCGGCGCTCGAGCCCAGCTCATTGGCATACTGAATGGTGCGCGCGCCCAACGGATCGGGCTCACTGCTGTTGGGGTCGAGCCAGAAGACCGTCGGCCCGTCCGCACCGCCGAGCATCGGGTAAACCCAGCGATTGTTCGGCTGATTCAACTCCGGATAGATTCCCCCCGACTGGGAATACCACGTGCCGGCTTCGAGCGCATCGTTAAAGATCGGCAGCCCGGCGTCGCGCAACGCGTAATAGCCGGAGATCAGGTCTGCCGGCGGCATGGTGCGAGGCGGCGAAGCATCTCGCTTGCCCCATTCCCCGCTCGCGCGGACGGTAAAGGTCTGGTCGCCGAAGGGGTGGATCGTCGTGGTGAGGAAGACGCGGTGTTGGTCGTCGTAAGCCTCTTCCTGTTCATAGTTTGCGTTGTCCGCCAACAGCGCGACGCGAACCGCCAACACATCTTCGATCGCCTCCACGTTGTAGCGGAACTCCTCCCGCGTGCTGCCATACTGGTCGACCTTGAGACGGGCATTGCCGAAGTTTCCGGCCATCTCGGCCTTGATCAGCGAATTGTTGACGATACCAGCGGCGCTGCCCAGGCCGAAAAGGGCGGCGTTGGCCCCACGCTGCACTTCAATACGGCTCGTATTGTAGGCGTCGAAGGGAATCTGCGTCTTGAAGAACTCGCGCGTCAAATCCGCCTCGGCCAGACCGCGCAAACGCGTCACGCCGCCGGAATTGTTATCGCGGGCCAGCTCTCCAATCGGATCCCCTGGCGTCACGCCCTGCGAACCGGAGAAATTACCCGAGAGGCCACTCACTTCGGAGTTGGCCTGAAACAGGAGCACGTCGGCAATGTTCACCGAGTTGGTGTCTGCCATGAAGTCTTCCGTGACGACCGAAATCGAGGTCGCCAGGTCTTTGAGGTCCGACCGGATGCGGGTCCCGGCCAGGGTTTCTGAAGCGTAATACCCCACATCGCCCGAGGCATCGACCGTAAACGGCGATAACTCGTAAATGTCTTCATCTTCTGGAGCATTGGTCGGAGTCTGTGCGCAAAGCGCCACAGTGGAAAACGCACTGAGCCAGCAGAGACTGAAGCGGGCCAATTTCATAGCAGTGAGTACTTGGGTTAAACTTAGGATCTTGAGACATCGCCTGAACATTCACTACGTATCCATGGCCCTGAAGCGAGCCAACATAGCCCTGTCCAATCAGTAAGATCAGGATGCACCAGACTTGCAGTGAAATGTCCCCGGCGATGCCGCAGGATTTAAGTTTATCCCGAATTCAAATCTATATTTTTGACGGTTTACAATAAAGCCTGACCCAATCTCTTGGGCGCGCGTCGAGGCAAACCCCATCAGACGTCGACAAGCAAGGCGCCTCCTCCCTTTTCGGCCAATGGCCAAACACCGCCCCGGGGAGTCTCCCCCCGCTCCAACCGCCTGATTTACCGTAAAGCACAGGCAGTCTCCCACCAGCGATTTTATGAATTAGAATAAAAGTGGGAATACATAGTCAATCAACGTTGAGTTACCCTCGCTATACGTCCATCACCCAAGCTCGGAACCGCGCACTTTCCTTTTCCTTGCCGTCCATTCAGAGCAAACGTCTTTCCATGCATAACCAGAAACCGGGCGTATAAAATAAACCACCACGACATGGAGGCTCGGGCGCAATTTTACTCGCTTAAGCAAAATAGTATCCATAGCATCATGTTACCCCACTCAAGGCGCAAGACATGCTACTCTCATTGCGTCGCGGCTTGCTGAACGTCTATCGGTCTTGACTGACGTATCCACCCAGAGATTACTGGATTTTCTGCAGCCTCTCGCCCTAGCCGTAACCAACCGATTTCACTGGATTCGCCCCCTTCGATCGCCATGAACGAACGCCCATCCTGCAAAACGATCGCCGCAGAGGCCCAGGTCAGCCGTATGACGGTCTCCATGGCCCTCCGGGATCACCCGCGCATCGCGCCGGAGACCCGTGAACGCATCAAGGCCATCGCCGCCCGACAGGGCTACACCCCCGACCCGAACCTCACGGAACTGATGCGCTACCTGCGCAAGCGCGATGTGAGCAAGGACGAACCCGTGATTGCACTCCTGAACGGCAGGCGGCGCCCCTTGCGGGAGTTCAGCGAAGAAGCTTTGCTCATCCGTCAAGGCGCCATCGAACAGGCGCAAAAGCTGGGCTTCAAGACGGAGGATTTTTGGCTGCACGCCCCCGGGATGCGCGTCAAACGCATGGTCCAGATCCTCGAAACACGCGGCATCCGCGGCGTCGTCGTGCTACCGGTCGAGACCCTGCGCGACGTGTTTTCCCTGCCGCAGGAAAACTTCGTGGGGGTCGCCACCTGCGCCGTGGCGGCCAAGCTCGGGTTCAACCAGGTCCACCCGCACTTTTACCAGGCGATGCACGTGGGCATCTCGGCGCTCGTGGACCGCGGCTTCAAGCGCATCGGCTTCTGCATCAGCGATGCCGAGGACGAACGCTCCAACCACCTCTTCAACTGCTACCTCACCTGGTATCAGCAAAGCATCCCCGCCAACGACCGGATCCCGCCCTTGATGGGCTCGCAGATCAGCCGGGAAGACCTGCTCGATTGGGTGCAGCGGCACCAACCCGACGTGGTCTACAGCACCCAGAGTGCACACTACCAATGGCTGCTCGAAGGGGGTTGGCGCGTGCCCGACGATCTGGGTTTTGTGGCGCTCGGACCGGCCGATGAAAAGGCCCAGGGCATTGCGCGGGTCGATATTGGCTATCGCAAGATCGGCGCCACCGCGATCGACATCCTCAAGACGCGTCTGGCCAACGAGCGCATCGGCCCCACCGACAACCCGGCCGTCACGCTGATTCGCGGCAACTGGATCGACGGCGCGAGCATTTCCCAACCATCGGCCGTGGCCTGAGACGCCGTCGCCGGTTACGCGCCGAGGCGCAGCATACCCCACAGTGCCAGCAAGACCAGGCCGACCACCAGCCAACTGGCGCCGAGGCCCAGCACGTCCAGCTTCAACGGGCGCGCGATCTCCCAATTCGTGCCCGGCAGCAGCTTGCGGTGCGCCAGAGACTCCGGGTGCGCCGCCGAATAGGCCACCGCCTCCGCATCGGCTGCTTCCGTTCGCCGGACCGGCGTGTAGATCTTGCCGAAGAAATAATCCAGGTGCTTCGGGTCCACGGGCTTCGTCACCAACGACAACAGGATCAGCAGGACGAAAGGCGTGATGGCGGTGAAAAAGAAGCGGGCGGCCACCAGTTGGGATTTCTGACAGTGCGTGAAATCCACGCCCACCAGGCTCATGACCCACAGCTCGGCTTCGAAGCGCCCCAGGCCCACCAACGGCGAGTCGGGATCCTCCGGATCGAGCCGCGCCACCCGCTCGAAGAAGATGCCGGTGGGTTCGATCAGAAAATCCTTCTCCACCGGATCTCCGAGCGCCGTCGCCCGACCGGCTACGATGTCTTCCTGGGTCGCGGGCGCCGTGCTCACCACGGAATGCGCTTCCGTCTGCACCAGGAATTCCGGTCGGGTGCGCGCCCAGTCGAGCGACTGAAACACGTTTGGAATGACGGCAAAGATCGCGAAACAGATGAAGATCTCCACGATCACGGCCACCCGCGTGAGGCGTCGCCAGATGAACCCGAGCCAGATCGGCGCGCCGAACACAGCGGGCACGGAAATGAAGTACTTGAAGAGCTCGAGCAGGTTGTCCACGTAGAGCGCAGTCCCGATCCCGCCCAGCAGCGTCACCCCGATCACCGCGCGCCCGACCCACAGGTAGTGGGCTTCAGTTCGCCCGGGTCGCAGCGGCTGGTAGATGTTGCGGATAAAGAGGGCCGAGATGGACACCGAACTCGCGTCGAGCGTGGACATGTTGGCGGCGAGAATGCCCACCAGCATCAGCCCCACTGCTCCCGGCGCCAGAAAGTCGCGCGTCATGATGCCCCAGACCAGGTCCGGGTCTTGCAGCTGGCCCGCATAGAGCCCGATCGCAATCAGCCCGGCCAGCGCCCACAGCAGCATGAGGAAGCGTTTGAGAAACATGCCGCCGATCATGCCAAACCGCGCCGCATTCTCATCGGTAGCCGAGCCGGCCGTCATGATGTTCTGGGCTACGGCGATAATCGCCACGAGGTTGGAGAGGAACATCGCCACAATCCCAGCCGCGCTGTAATCGCTCATCGAAACGGAGCCGAAGAGCTGGAAGTAGAAGGCAGGGACCGTGTCGTGCAGCCCCTCGAAACCGCCCAGCTTGTGCAGTCCCATCGGGATCAGAATGATCGAAAAAACGATGATCAAGAGGCCCTGGATCGCGTCCGTGATCGCCGCCGCCCGAAAGCCGCCCATCATGGTGTAGGCGGCCACGATCAGGCCGTAGGCAAAGTAGAAGGGCACCGGGTCGACGAAGGAATAAAAGGCCTTCAGCTCACCGTGCAGATACCTTTGTTGCAGCACCGAATACGTCTCGAGTTCCGCGACGCTGAGTTCGGCGGGGTCGACACTGGCGAGGCGCTGGTAATCCGCATAGGCATCGACGCTGGCCTGTTCTTCCGTCGACATCTGCTCGTAGGTCTTCGGCGTCAGGGCCATCATGGTCTTGGCCGCCACCATATACCCCACCCCACATGCCGCGAAGGCGATCAGGAGGGTAAAGAAGGCGTAGCACCCGCCCAGAAAGGGACTGCGAAAGCGCTCGTGAAAGTAGTCGCCCAGCGTCGTCACCCGAGCACGCCGAAACAGCAGGGTCGAAAACCAGTAAAACGGCGTCACGAACAAGACGAGGAACTGAATCCACATGCCGCCGATGCCCTGGCGATAGGTCTCCCGCGTCACCGCCACCGCCTGGTCTGCGTTGGTCGAGGCGCCGAAGTTGAGGAAAAACTGGTAGAAGCGGCCCAGGGAGCGCCCCGCCAGGAAAAAGTCATTGGTGTCGTGACCGACTTCGCCCGCCTTCTTGCCGATCCAGAGAATGATCAGGAAGTAGGCCAGCACGACGAAGCAATCGAGCAAGTGTAGACCGAACAGTTGCACAGGATAAGGGAGGCGCCGGCCAGAGTCATAAGAGAAGTCCCAAAGGTCGGCGATCTCAAAAGGGGTGGGATTGAAAACGGGGGATAGCCCGCCGAACAAGTGGCGCCACGATCCGCCAACGACCCGGGCCGAGCAACGGAACAGGGTGCTATACCGTAAATCCGGGCAGGGGTTCCGTCGTTGGCCGGTAAGGCGCATGCCTTGGGTTACCGGGCATAACCGCGCCGGTCCTGCCGGTTCGCCCGAGGCTCACCTCAACCGCTTTTCTTCACCATGTCCGCCCCCACCTGTCTTGCGGAGACGCTGAAGCTCGAAATCATTCGGGCGCGGCAACGCATTTACCGCGTCGCCGCGCCGACCCCGCTCGAGGCCTACGACCTGCCGGAGGGCGTGCAGCTCTTCCTCAAGCGCGAAGACCTCTCGCCCATCCACTCCTATAAGTGGCGGGGCGCCTACAACTGCCTTGCCCAGCTCTCGCCCGGCGACGCCGCCCTGGGAGTCATCACTGCCTCCGCCGGCAACCACGCACAAGGCATCGCTCTCTCGGCCCGCCTCTTGGGCATCTCTGCTCGGATCTATATGCCGCAGACGACGCCGTGGACCAAGCAGGACGCCGTGCGCCGACACGGGGGTGAAGCCGTTGAAGTCGTCCTGATCGGCAACAGCTTCGGCGATGCGGTCGCGGCGGCGATGGAGGACCGCGACGCCAGCGGACGCATCTTTATCAGCGCCTACGACCACCCGCACGTCATCGGCGGCCAGGGCACCATCGCGGACGAGATCGCGATCAGCGGCCAGGGCCCCTTCGATGCGGCTTTTCTCCAGATCGGGGGCGGCGGTCTGGCGGCAGGGATCGGCCTGTGGCTCAAGGAGCACTTTCCCGACATCCGCCTTATCGGGGTGGAGGGCGAGGGACAGGCGAGCTTTGACCTGGCCCGCCGGCACCACGCCCCCCGTACCCTGGAACGGGTCGACATCTTTTGCGACGGCACGGCGGTGCCCCGCGTGGGCGACTTCACCTTCCCCATCCTCAGGGACATCCTCGACGACTACCTCCAGGTCTCCAACGACGAGGTCTGCACCGCCATCCAGGAGCTCTGGAACCGGGCCCGCTGCCTGCCCGAGCCCTCCGGCGCGATGGGTTTCGCCGGGCTGCGGCGCCAACTCGACCGCTGGCGCGGCAAGCGCGTGCTCGTCATCATCTGCGGCTCCAACATCGACTTCCAGAAGCTCGCCCTGATCGCCGGGCGCGCCCCTTTTGGCGACCCAACCCGCCGGGCGTGGCGCATCCGGCTGGGCGAACAACAGGGTGAGCTGGACCGGTTGCTCGGCTCCTGCTTCGGACAGCTCAACGTGGTCGACTTTCAATACGGTCAGATCCACCCCCAGGTGGCCCACCACATCATCACCTTCGAGGCGACCGAGGCCGAAGCGCAGATCGTGGGCCGCGAACTGACCGCCCACGGCTTCCCCTATGAAGACGTCAGCGGACGGACGGACGTGCGCTTTCGCGTGATCCGCTTCGACCCACGTTTGCTGCAATATCCGATCTTCGCCCGCGTGGAACTCAACGAAAAGCCGGGCACCATCCGCGAGTTTGTCGCCCTCATGGCACCCTATGCGCGCCTCTGCTACTTCAACTACCAGTTTACCGGCGAGCGGGTGGCGCGGGCCCTGGTCGGCTTCGACTTTGCCGATCCGGCCCAGCGCGAGGGCTTTCGCGAGCAGGCGCGCGCGCTGCGCGAACCCATCACCGGATTCGAGGAACTGGGCGAGGATACCGCGCGGCGACTGCTCGACAGCTAAAGCCGGTCCCGCGCTTTACCATACAACGGGCCGCCCCTCTGCAGGCCCGCAAGAATCGTTTGTAATCGCGTCATCACCCAGCCGACCCGGCTCGCCCTTCGACCGCCCATGCGCATCATCGACATCCACACCCACCCCGTCTTTTTCGGAGACGGCGCCCAGCGGGAGCAGGTCGACAAACTCGTCCGGTATGCCCGCAGCCTCGGGATCGAGCGCATGGTGGCGCTGGGAGACGTGCTCTATCACGGCCCCACCCCGACGCCCGAACAGATGGCGGAGATCAACGACACCACCCATCAGCTGATGCAGTGGTATCCCCACTTCTTCATCGGGTTTTGCGGGCTCAACCCCTTGTGGGGCGAGCCGCCCGTGCGGGCCGAGCTGGAGCGCTGCGTGGCGCACGGCTTTCGCGGCATCAAACTGGAGATCTCCAACAATGCCCGCGACCGCGTGATGAAACCGCTGATGAAGGCCGCCGAGGACTTCGGGGTGCCGGTGCTGCAACATACCTGGGACACCAAGGGCAAGGCCATGCGCCAGCAGCACAGCGATTCGTCCGACACCGCGTTGCTGGCCCGCCGCCACCCCAACGTGAAGGTCATCATGGCCCACCTCTACGGGATCGGCGTCCGCGGCATCCTGGAAGCCAAGCACCTGCCCAACCTCTATATCGACACCTCCAGTTGCCTGCCCGTCGCCGGTCTCGTGGAGTGCGCGATCGAGCAATTGGGCGACGACCGCCTGCTCTACGGCTCCGACCTGCCCATCCGGGAGTTGGGCCAGTGCATCGGGCGCGTGTCCGGGGCGGCCATCAGCGAGGCCGCCAAGCACAAAGTCCTGTTTCAAAACGCCTGCGAACTCCTCGGAGGGATCTGAAGATGTGGATCGACGTAAACGCTTCTCACGGGCACTGGCCCTTCGACCGCCTGCCGCGACGCACCTTGCCCGAACTCGAAGCCCATCTGGTGAGCGAGGGGATCGAGCGCGCACTGGTGTCTCCGATCGAGCCGCTCTTTCTGGCCGACCCCGATCCCAGTAACCGGGAACTGCTCGCAGGCTGCCGCGCGTGCCCGCACCTCGTGCCGGTGCCCGTTCTGCACCTCGGCATGCCCGATTGGCGGGAAAATCTGGAGGCCTACCAGCAGCAGACAGACCTGAAGGCGGTGAAGCTCTACCCCAACTTCCACCACTACCCGCTCTCGTCACGCGCCTGCCGGGATCTCGTCCGCATCCTCCGCGACACCGGAACGCGCCTGATCGTCAACATCCGCATGTTCGACGAGCGCAACGGTTATACCGGGCTCAAGATCCCCGGGGTAAAGGTCAAGCACCTCGCCGGTTTCGCGGAACGGCACGCAGACTTCCCGTTTCTCTGCACCGGCCTGTATCGACCGGAAATCCTCGAATTGGCCGACCGATGTGTGGACTTCCGCACCGACCTTTCCTTTGCCGACTGGCACGACCTGATCAATCAACTGCTGACGAGGCTACGCCCGGAGCAACTCCTTTTCGGTTCGCACACCCCTTTGTTCGTCACTCGAGCCGCCACGCTGAAGCTCGAACTGGCCCCGATTCCGGAAGCAATCCGCGCCCAGATCGGGCGGGAAAACGCGCGCACCTTCTTCCGCCTGTAGAGGGCCGGGCACAGTTTACCATAAAACGCCGCCAAGGTGCCCCGCGCAGGGCAACGCCCCCTTAATAGCGTTCGCACGCACCCGGATGATGTCCACCTCCCCGATGGGCCGACGCAGAAGCGCCCCGTCCATTCGCCCTGCACCCAATGCCAAAACTCAATTTCCTCAACAGCCTGGATTACAGCATCCTGGGCATCTACATGCTCATCGTGCTCGGGGTCGGTTTCTACGTCTCCCGCTTCAACCGCGAGACGGCGGACTACTTCAAGGGCGGCGGCCACATCCCGTGGAAGCTCTCGATGCTCTCCCTGTTCGTCTCGGGCTTCTCTGCCTTCATGTTCGTCGGTGCGGCCGGGGTCACCTACAGCAGCGGCGGCGGGGCCATGGTGCTGTTCAACCTCGCGCTGCCGGCCTACCTGCTCGGCTACTGGATCTTCGGGCCGCTCTGGCGGCGCACGCGCCTCGAATCGCCCCTGCAATTTCTCACCCGGCGGTTCTCCCGACGCACCACGTATTTCTACACCCTGCTGGCCGTGCTACCCAACACGCTCGTGCTCGGCATCATGATCTACACGCTCTGCATCTTTCTCTCCACCGCGCTGGGGATCTCGGAGCAGACGTTTCACCTGGGCCCCATCTCGATGGACGGCTTTGAGCTGTCGATGTTGGCGACCGGCCTGGTGATCATGATCTATTCGACTTGCGGCGGCCTCTGGGCGGTCATGGTCACGGACGGCATCCAGTTTCTCATCATCCTGCTGATCACCCTGGTGCTGACACCGGTGGCCTACATCTACCTCGGCGGCGACCTCGTCCACGGCATCCAACGCGTCATCACGGAAGCGCCGCCCGGCTACTTCGCGGTCAACCTCGAGGGCAAACCGCTGCTGTTCTGGCCGATGTGGGTGATCTACATCATGTTGGGCTACAACGTGAACTGGCACATCGCCCAGCGCTACTACAGCGTCGCGGACGAGCGGGACACGCGCAAGATGGCCCTGAGCTGCGGCCTCTTGTCCACCGTGTTGCCGGTGCTGTGGATCGTGCCGCTTTTCACGGTGCCCATCCTGTTCCCCGACATGGCCAGCCTCTGGCCCAACCTCGCCCAGCCCAACGAAGCGTCCTTCATCACGCTGGCGATGGCGGTGTTGCCCAACGGCATGCTGGGTCTGCTGACGGCCGCTATCCTCGCGGCCACCATGAGCTCGACGGATACCCTTTTCAACTGGCTGGGCGCGGTGCTGACCAAAGACGTCTATGTGCCCATCGCCCAATCCATCACCGGCGAGGAGCCCTCGGATCACACCCAGCTGTGGATCGGTCGCCTTTCGGTGGCGCTGCTGGGTATTCTGGCCATCTGGATCGCCTTCAACGTCAAGCGCTTCGGCGGCGCGTTCGATGTATATATGAAGGCCGAATCCCTCTACAAGGTGGCGCTCTTCATCCCCGTCTTTTTCGGCCTACTCTACACGCGCACTCCTGCCTGGTCGGCCATCGCCTCGGTCTCAGCCGGGGTCATCGGCGTGCTGATGGTGGGCATCGCGGCGGCCCTGCAGGGCCATTTGCCGCTGACGGGCTTCAACGTCCTGTTCGCCGATCTCGAGGTGACGGTGCTCGGCTTCGACCTGACGCGCTACGAGTGCAATGCGCTCGCCGGCATCGTGCTGAGCACGACGGTATTCTGGCTTTCGGCGCTCTTCAACCGACGCGAGGGAGACTTCAAGGAGCGTATCGAAGCACTCGAGGCCGACCTGAGCACGCCCGCCTACGCCAACACCGACGACCGGGTGCGCCCTGAGGGCCTCAAAGCCTACCGCCTCATGGGCTGGGTCGCCGTCTTTCTAGGGGTCGTGCTCGCGCTTTTCACCCTGCCGGTATTGCACCAGGGCGGCTGGTTGAACGCCCTCACTGGCACCATCTCCATGACGATCGGCGCCTTCATCCTCTGGTCGGTGCGTAAATACGAACGCCAGTTGCCTCTCCACGATACGAGCCCCTCCGAACAATGACCCGACGCGATATGCTGCGCCTTGGCGGCGCCTCCCTGCTCTATACCATGCTCGGCTCGCCCCTGGCCGCCGCTGCTTCCGGCGCAGATGCCGGCGCACAACCGCTTTTCCTGACGCCCGACAACCTGAGCCGCCTCCGTGCCAACGTGCGCACGCCCCTGCTGCGCCCCCTGTTCGAGACCTGGGCGCAAGCAGCTCCCGACGCCCTGTATCCGCTGCTGGAGAAATTTGCCGAGACGCAGGATCGGGTGCGGGACTTTTCGGCTGTCATGATGCAGTTCGAGCACGATTGCGTGCTGCACCTCGTGCAACCCGATCCGGTGCGCACGAAGGCGCTTTGCGATACGATCACCCAGATTGCCAGCCTGCCCTACTGGGACTACTTCCGCGACGGCGGCACCGAAGTGCTCGGGATCCAACGGGCCTCCATGGTCACGGTGCGCTTCCTCTTCGCCCGCGAAGCCCTCGGCGACGATCTGCCTCCAGAGCTCGAACGCAAGCTCATGCAGGCCGTGGCCGACATCGGCTGCGCGGAGTGCGCCCGCACCCTCTATGACATGGACCACCCCGAGACCGTGCGCGGCTGGAGCTTCGACACGATCCACGCGGATTTCATGGACATCGACATGCGGCGCTGGCCGACGATCCTGGGTGGGCACAACCTGCGTTCAGCCCCCACCGGCGCGCTGGGGCTCGGGGCGCTGGCCCTGCGGGGTCGCGATCCGCGCGCAGAGGAATGGCTCGAAATGGCCGTCGGCAGCTTCCACCAGTTCCTGCGCGGTTTCTCCCCCGACGGCAGCTATTTCGAGGGCCTGAGCTACCTCGAATATTCACTGCGCACCGCCCTGCCCTTCATTGACGCCCACCGCCGGCTCATCGGCGACGTCGACTGGCTGAGCGAGGTCAATTGGGACGGCACGCTGGACTACGTCCTGTACATGCAGTTGGGCAAACATGCCGACGGCAGCCCAGACATCGTGAACTTCAGCGACGCCCGTCGCAGCATCTTCCCCGGGGCCGTCTCCCTGCTCGGAGCCTATACGGGCAATCCACTCGCCGGCTTCGCCGCTCAATACGCCGGCGATCCCACCTGGTTTTACGACTTCCTCTGGTATCGCCCGGAAGCCCCGAGCGAACCGCCGCCGCCCCGGCTCAAGAACATGCGCAACGACCTGAACTGGATCGTCTGCCGCTCCGGTTGGGGGGCGGACGACGCGGTCATCGCCTTTCGCAGCGGCGGCCCCGCCAACCACGAGCACGCCGACCGCAACCACATCACTTTCAAGGCCTTCGGCGAGCGCCTGCTCAACGACCACGTCGGCGCCTCCTACGATTACCGGGAGCCAGCCTGGAAGCTCCGGCAAACGGAAGCCCACAACGCCGTCCTGATCGACGGCCAGGGGCAGATCTACGTCGACGGGCATGAAGGCGTCAACGAGAGCGACGCCTACGCCACCATCCTGCAATACGAGGACCACGGCGAACGCGTCTGGTGGACCAGCGACGCCACGGCAGCCTATCGCCCGAAGAACTACCACCTGCAGCAGGTGCTGCGCACGGTCCTCTTCGCCAAACCGGGCGTGCTCGTTGTGGTTGATCAGGTGCATTTCCGCTATCGACCGTTCTCCGTCGACGCGCGCTTCTACCCCGACAATGCCGATGGCCAGGCCCGTCTCGAGGTCGAGGACGACCGCTTTACCCTCACGCGTCCCCATGCCCGATTACATGGGCTGGTCGCCTCCGACGTGCAGGCCGCGCCTCGGCTCACGCAACTCGACCTTCCCATGGCGACGCCCCTGTTTGCCTGCGTCGAAGTCCATGCACCGCCGGCGCTGCGTCACCACCTGATCACCGTGCTTGCGGCCACCCCGGGGGCGGATCGAGCCGCGCCCCCGATGCGGGTCGAACGGGACGGGGACCGCTGGAAAATCCGGGCCGGAGACCTGCGGGCCGAGATCCGCACGACCAGCCACAGTCCGGAGATCACCCTTCTCTAAACCCAACCTCCTGCATCCCGATCATGAGCGCAAAAAATGACGCCATGCTGACCCGCGCGCTGCGCAGCATCCCGTGGGGCACCCAGACCAACGCCAAGCGGGTCGACCGCGACCACATTCCCTCTCGTCCACCCTTTATCGAGCGCGCCCGCGGCTGCCGCATGTGGGACCTCGACGGGCGCGAGTATATTGACTACCGGGCGGCCCTCGGCCCGATCGTGCTCGGCTATTGCCACGAAGAGGTCGACACCGCCGTGCGCCGTCAGATGGAGCGCGGCACCCTCTTCAGCATGGCCAGCCCGCTTGAAGTCGAGGCCGCCGAAGCCATCCTGAACACCCTCGGCTGGGCGGACCAGATCCGCTTCATGAAGACGGGCGCCGACGTCTGCGCCTGCTGTCTGAGGATCGCCCGCAGCCATACGCAACGCGACCACGTTCTGGTCAGCGGGTATCATGGCTACCACGACTGGTTTGCCCTCGGCTGGCCCAACCACGGCGTCCCGCACCTGCTGGAACAACTGGTGCACGAAATCGCCTACGACGACATACCGGCGATGGAGCGCGTATTTGCCGAGTACGGCCCGGAACTGGCCGCCGCGGTCGTCGTACCGCTGGAATGGCACCTCGAGCCCTCCCCGGCCTACCTGCAGCGCCTGCGCGAACTCTGCAACCATTACGGCGTCGCGCTCGTCTTCGACGAAATCCTCACCGGCTTCCGCCTTGGGACGACGGGAGCGGCGGGATACTTTGGCGTCACGCCCGACCTGGCCGCGTTTGCCAAGGGCATGGCCAACGGCTATCCCCTCTCGGCCTACGCGGGCAAGCGCGCATGGATGGAGACGCTCAACCAGATGATCCTCACCACCACCTACGCCGGCGAGACGCTCTCCCTCGCCGCCTCTCTGAAGGTGATGGAAATCTTCCGCCGTGAACCTGTGCACGCCCATCTGTTCCAGCTCGGGGCCGAGCTGCGCAGCGGCTTCGAGGCCATCTTTCTGGAGCACGGCTTCCCGGCCACGACCATCGGGGTCGACCCCGGCGCGGTGATCGACTTCGCCCCCGCCGGAGATGCGGCGGAGAAGCTGCACCGGCAACTCTTCACGCGCCTCTACGAGCGGGGCATCTTTGCGAATGAGCAATGGTTCATCACCTATGCCCACACCCGGGCCGACATCGAGCAGACGCTCGAAGCCATGGCCATCTGCGTGCGGGATCTGGTGTAGCGTAGCGACAGCGCCCCACTACAAACTGTAAACGCCCGGCTACGATAGCCGGGCGTTTCTCTTTTGCCGTTCAAGCGATGATAACTGTCCCCAAACGAAAAGCAGGCTACCGGAGCCAGGCATCGAGGTGGCTCTGGATAAAAGCGTCGTCGTTCAACTCTGGGTAGGTGCGGTAAATCCGGTCGATCGCTTCAGCCTGCCCCGGCGAAAGCCCCTCCTCGGGATTGAGCGTCCAGATGCCTTCCAGCAGGCCCTGACGCCGGAGGATCTCGTGAATCCCGGTGATGCAGCCCCGAAAGCCGTGCGCCACATCGAAGACGACGGCATTCACATCCACCCATTGCTGGGCGCGCGTCATCCACTCGGCGGACAGCGGCAGGCCGTCCGCCCGGAGGCGGCGAATGCGTTGAAAATCCTCCACCGCGCGCTGGGTCCACACCGCCCATTGGCCCAACAGGCCACCCCGGATCGGGATGCTCTGCCCCGGGCCAGGGCCGAAGCGGTAGGTCGTCAGCAGGTCGAGCAGGATGTTGTCGTCGTTGCCGGTGTAGAGGGCGAGGGAGTCTGCCCGGCCGGCATCCACCACGGCCCGCGCCACGTCGAGCGACGCATAGCGGTTGAAGGGCGCGAGCTTGATCGCCACCAGGTTCTCGATCTCGGCCGCCTGCCGCCAGAAGGCGTAAGACAATGCCCGCCCGCCCACGGAGGGTTGCAGGTAAAAGCCGAACACCGGCATCACTTCGGCCACCGCCCGCAGGTGCGCGACCATCGCCGCGTCGGAGGCGCCCGCAAAGGCGGCCAGGCTCACTAACCCGAGGTGGTAGCCCAGCCCGGCGGCAATTTCCGCCTCCTGCACCGCCTGGGCGGTCGGACCGGCGATCCCGGCCACGCGGACCAGCGTGGTGCCCGCCTCGGCGGCATCCATCGTCTCCGCCGCCAGCGCCAGCACGGGCTCGTAAAGCCCCACCGACGGCTCGCGGATCTCGAATTGCGTGGTGTGCACACCCACGGCGAGACCGCCCGCGCCCGAGGCCAGATAGTAGCGCGTCAGGGCACGCTGGCGGCGCTCGTCGAAGCGGCGTCGGGCGGTCAGGGCCAAAGGATGAGCGGGAATGGCGACCCCCTGAAACAGACGCTCGCGCACAGGAAGAGGTAAGGTATGGGCGGACATGGATCGGATTAGAAATTCCCGTCGCGGCGCTCAAAGCCCGTCGGCTTGTGGAAGGTGGAGCCATCGCGTTGAATCCAGGCGGCGATCCAGCGCATCATCGTTTCGACCGAGACTTCCGGCGGGCCGAAGAGCCGGTGCGAGGCGGAGGCGTCGCTCAACCATGCCGTGGGTGCTTCTTCGCCCACAAACCTGGGTTTGCGGCCGAGCAACGTGCCGAAGCAGCACGCCAGATCGCGCACCGACAAGATGTCCGCACCCGTAATGTTGAGGGGGCGCGGAGGGGAAGCCGCCACGCTCAAGGCCTGCACGATCTGGTTGAGCGCGTCGTTTTGCCAGATGATGTTCACGTAGCCCATCGTCACGTCGACCGGCTCGCCGTTCATGACTTTGAGCGCAATATCGACGGGCACGCCGTAGCGAAATTCGACCGCGTAATTGAGGCGGATGAGCGTGACGGGGGTGCCGCAGCGCAGCGAAACCGCCTCGAAGGCGCGCTCGCGGCCCAGGCAGGAAAACGCGTAGGCACCCACGGGCTGACGCGGCGCGTCTTCCGTCGATCCGCCCGAGTCGGGCGGGACGTAGGCGTAGACACAACCGGTGGAAAGCGCGACGATCCGGGAGATCGCGTAGCGCTCCGCCAACTCCGCCGCGACGTCCACGTTCATCTGTTGCAACAGGCCCGGGTTGTCCGCCGTGCCGAACTTCGCGCCGACGAGGTAAAAGACGGTCGGGCACTCCGGCAGGCTGCGCACAAAAGCCGCGTCGCGAAAATCGCCCACCAGCGTCTTTACCCCCACCCGCTCGTAGGCTTCGCGACCGGCCAGGGTGCGAAAGCGCGAGGCGGCGTAGACCGTGTTGTCCTTGCCCAGCTGACGGAAGCCCTCTTTCAACATCCAGCTGAGATGAAAGCCCATTTTGCCGCCGGCGCCCAATACGATGACATCCCCCTCGAGCGAGGCGAGCGTCTCCAGGGTGCCCGCCTTGGGCTGGGCGAGAAACGAGTCCACCTCATTCATCGAACAAGGCAGCGGCAAGGAGGAGTTGACGGTGGTCATGCGGTCGATCTTTCTCGGGTAGCCATTTCAGACAAGGGGGTGCGTGTTTTACTGAAAACCGCCTCAGCTCACCGCCGTCAGCCAGGTCTTCAGCGCCGCCGCGTCTTCCCGGAATGCCTCCAGCGAAGCCTCGCGCACATGCTCGATCAATGCCCAGCGGCCCAGATTGCGCACGGGTTCCAACGCGGCGAGGTAGCGCTTCCACTCATCCTCTCCCTCCTGCAAAGGCCGGATGTGGGGCCACGGGTTTTGGCCGAAATGAAAGCAGTGCAGGTTCGTCACCCGCGGCTCCAATTGGCGCAAGCCGGCCAATCGAACTTCGGGCGAAGTCTGCAGCGGAGGCTGCCACAGCGTGCGCACATTGGGCCGGTCGATGGCGTCCAGCAACCGTGCGGTGGACGTCGCCGTCTCGGTCAGCGTCCGCCCGTGGAACTCGAAGTCCAGACGCAACCCCCGCTCGCGCGCTGCCGCAGCAAAGCGTTGTGCCTGCTCCACGATGCGGAAAAAAACGATGTCTTCCACCGCCTCGGGGCTTTGTTTGCCGGCCCAGATGCGAATTGCAGGCGCGCCGAGGGCTTCGGCCGTATCCAGCACCGCATCGTAGGACGGCGACGCCACCTTGGGATCGCCCACCAGACACTCGCAAAACTTGTAGTACGAGCCAAACGAGACGACCTCCAGACCGGCTTCGCGCGTGCGGCGCGCAATTACTTCCGCCGTGCCCAGTTGGCCCGTGGGCACATGCACTTCCCCGCCCCACTCGATGCCGCGCAGCCCGGCATCCGCCACCGCTTCGATGATGCGTTCAGGGGACAACGCCCGGAAGGTAATGGAAACAAGTCCAGCTTTCATGGTCGCCGAGCCCACCATTTCGCCCTACAATGCGCCACATCCCGCCGGTCTTACGATAAACCACCCCTTGGCGTGCCTCTCCGCCGACCGACCACAACATCCGACCTATCGTGTGTGCCTTCTTCGCATCCATTCGCCTGAGTCGACGAACCCTCACCCGCGTTCCCTGGCTGTGCTTGGCCTGCTGGATCGCCTGGACCCAAGCCCTCGCGGCTGAAAGTGTGTGGCCGGCCGAAGCCGAACGCCTGGCCGCACTGGAACAGCGGCGCGAACGCGTCATCGACGAGGCGATTGCGCGCATCGACCCGCAAGACCCGTCCAAAGGCAGCCTGTTCGACATCGCGGCGACGGTCTCGCGGGGCGAAAACCTCGACTGGGCCCGTCAACGCATCCGCGCGCTGAACGATCCGCCATCGGGCGCAATGTTCTGGATGCACCCGATGGTGCTCGCGATGTATGCGGGCCGCGACTCCTGGAACGAGGACGACTGGGCCTACTTCCGCGAGCTGTGGCGGACCTACTTCCCCTACCGTGGGGATACGGAAAACCATTGGCTGATGTATTACGCGAGCCTGTATCTGGTCTGCGAGATGTTCCCTGAAGCCGGCGGCGAAGCGTGGTACAACGGCAAGAGCTCGGTCGAAAACATGGAGGAAGCCAGGGACTACTTGCGCGACTGGGTGCGGGTCACCACCTCCTACGGTCAAGGCGAGTTCGATTCGCCCAACTACATCGAGGAATACGTGCGCCCACTCTCGCTGCTCGCCGGTTGGGCTCAGGACCCCGAAGTGCGGCAGATCGGGCGCATGATGCTCGACTACATCCTCTTCGACTTTGCGGTGGAAGACCTCAACGGGCTCTACGGCGGCGCCCACAGCCGCATTTATCCCCGCTATACCCTGGAACCGGCCCTGACACCCGCCGCCTCCCACGCCTGGTTGCTCTTCGGGCAGGGTGAATACCAATCGACCGCCGGCTGCCTGATGCTCGCCTTGAGCGGCTACACCCCACCCGCCATCCTCGACCGCATCGCCCGCGACCGCGAAACGCCCTATGTGCAGCGTGAACTGAAACGCACCCGTTGGCGGCTCCGGCACATGGGCCCGGAAACCTTCGAGATCGACGGACGCGTCACGGCACCCGTCTACAAATACAGCTACGTGCACCCCGACTTCGTTCTCGGTTGTTGCCAGGGCGGCACGCTGCAGCCCATCCAGCAGCAGACCTGGAGCCTCATCTGGCGGGAAGACCGACCGCGCGGCATCTCCAACACCATGTTTGCCGTCCAGCCCCACGCCTCACCGGAGGAAGGCACGCGCTTTTTCGTGACGGACTGGGATACGGTGACCGACCTCATCGCCCGGTCCAAAGTGGATTACACGGCGCCGGACAAGCTGGAAGGCGGGTCGCCCTACGAACAGATCTTCCAGCATGAGGGTACCTTAATCGCCCTCTACGACATCCCCGAGGACAGCCGTTTCCCACACATCCATACCTTTTTCTCCGAAGACCTCACCGCCCGCACCGAAGCGCCTTCGGGCTGGATCTTCGCCCAGGGCGGTCCGATCTACCTCGCTTATCGGCCCTTCGCCCCGGGCGAATGGCGACCGGTCGACTGGACGGGCCTGCTGCACGGCGGCGCCGGCGGCTGGGTCAGTAGCAACTTCGCCGAGTTGGCCGGAAAGAGCGAACTCTACCACAGCGAGGCCCGCCAAAACGGCTACGTCCTGCAGGTGGCTTCCCAACGCGATTTTGCCTCTTTCGCCCAATTTCAGAAGGCCGTCGAAGCCCTGCCGCTGAAGTTCTCGCTGCAAGGCACCCCCTCGGTGCGATTCACCACGCTAGACGGCACCCAGCTCACCGCCACCTACGGCCAACCACCCGAAGTCAACGGCGCACCCGTCGACTACGCGGACTGGCCCCTGTTCGACGGTCCCTTCGGTCACGCCGAGCGCGGCAGCGAACACCTGGAAATGCGCTACGACGAAGCGCGCTACCAGCTCGACTTCACCGACTTGACCCGCAGCAGCTCTACCCCCTCGCAACAATGAAGCGCCTAGCCCCCTATTGGATCATCGCCCTCCTGACAGCCTGTCCCGCCGCCTACGCCGCAGAGCCGCCCACGCCGGAGCTGTTTGCCGCCATGATCATGACGAAGCAACAGCAGGCGAGCGCCGTCCCCACCAGCAGCGGCGTGTTGTGGCGCGCCCCCAAGGGCGCGTGGAGCCGCCTGGGGCCCGAGATCCAATTGGTCAGCAGCGCTACCGTCGATCCCCATGATCCGGCACACATTTTCCTCGCCTGCGGCAACGGCATCGTGCGTTCGCGCGACGGTGGAGAGACTTGGCGGATGGTAACCGGCTGGCGCGAGGCCGACGTGCTCCAGATCGTCGTCGACCCCCAGTCGCGCGAAAACGTCTACGCGGCCACGGCCTGGGGCGTACTCGTCTCCCACGACGGCGGCGAGAGCTGGAGGGACGCCAGCGAGGGATTGCCGGCGGAACGCCTGGCCAAAGGCATTGCCATCGACCCGCGCAACCCCGCCCGACTGCTGCTCGCCACTACCACGGGGCTTTTCGAGAGCACCAACTGCGGCGCAGTCTGGCGACGCGTAGACGGCTTCCCAGAGGTGGCGGCCTTACGCATCTGCCAATCGGAAACCGATCTGGACCGGTGGCTGGTCGGCACCGAAGGACGTGGAGTCTGGCGCTCGCGCGACAACGGCCACACGTGGAGCCCATGCGCGCCCGCTCTCGCCCAGGCCAACGTCTACGCCGTCGCCGTCGCGCCGCACGATGCCGATCTGCTGGCCGCGGGCGGCTGGACCACCGGGGTGTGGTTTTCCCGGGATGGGGGCGACAAGTGGCAACCAGCGGCCACCGCCCTGCCCTCGGCCAATATCACGGCCATGACCTTCGACCCGGTTCATCGCCACCGCCTCTGGGCCTCCACGTTTGAAGAGGGCACCTTCTACACCGAGGACTTTGGAGCGACCTGGCACAGTGCGCACCTCGACGGTGCCTACGTCTTCGACCTGGGGTTTCTGGATCTCAAGCGCTGAGCTCACCCCGCTGGTAGCAACGCCAGTGCGGCGGCCGTCAGCGCAAAGATACCCGTTCGGAGCGTCGGGGCCGGATCGGGCGCGAATTGCGTGTGGTGCAGCCCCGGCAGCAAGCGGCCTTCCCGCGTGGCCTGTTCAAACCGCTCCGGCTGCATCGCCCCGAGCCAAAAGAGGCAGATCGGGATCGAGCGGTCCGGGCCAGCGTAAGCCGTAAAATCCTCGCCCGCCAGCACAGGCTGCCACGGCTGCACGTGTTCCGCCCCCAGCCAGGCGCGGAACTGTCGAGCCACGGTCTGCGTCAGCGCCGGCTCGTTGTAGACCGAGCGCACGCCGTTCAAGCGCGTAACCTCCGGCATCAAGTAATCCGGAAAGCCCGCGGCCACCGCCTCGCCGCGCACGGTGCGCTCGAGCGCGGCCCAGAGCTGCCCCCGCACTGCCTCGCTGAAGGAGCGCAGCGTTACCTGGAGATTCACCTCGTTGGGGATCACATTGCCCGTGTTGCCGCCCCGGATGGAGCCGACCGAGATCACCGCCGGTTCCTGCGGATCGACTTCGCGGCTGACCACCGTCTGCAGCGCCAGCACGATACGGCTCGCGAGCACGATAGGGTCCCGGGTCTGGTGGGGAGCGGAACCGTGCCCGCCGATCCCGCGCACCCGGACATCCGCATAGTCCGCGTTGGCCATGCCGAAGCCTTCCGACAAGGCGACCGTGCCCGCCGGCTGCAAGTTGGTCACGTGCAGGGCGATGGCGGTATCCGGGCGCCCGAAGCGCTCATACAGCCCCGCTTCGAGCATGCCCAGGGCGCCCTCGAGGATCTCCTCCGCCGGTTGCGCGACACACACCAGGGTGCCTTGCCAACGATCGCGGAGTCGCGCCAGCTGCTGCGCCGCACCCTGCAGCACCGTGGTGTGCACGTCGTGACCGCAGGCGTGCATCACGGGCACGCGCTCGCCCTGCCGGCTGGTGGCGACGACCTGGCTTGCGTAGGGCAAGCCCGTTTCTTCCGGCAGCGGCAGCGCATCCATATCTCCCCGCAGCAGCACGGTGGGGCCCTCGCCGTTGCGCAGCACTCCGACCACCCCGTGACCGCCGAAGTGCTCGGTCACGTCGAGACCCGCGGCGCGAAACGACTCGGCCACGATGCTCGCGGTTCGCTGTTCCTGCCCCGAAAGCTCCGGATGGGCGTGAAGGTCGCGATAGAGGGTTTCGAGCGCCGGCAGGTCCGCCTCGATCCGGTCGCGGATCAGGCGTTGCAAGGCGGATGCTGGGGTGGAATCGGAAGCCATGGCAGTGAAAAGGTGACCCGGAGAATGCTGAACCGAAACAGCGCCGGGATCCAGCCATTGACGGACAATATTGCGTCTCCGTCGATCTGCTGCCCGGTTTACCATAAAGCGTTGGCTTTCAGCCATTACGCCGTTACATGTCTGCAAACCGTAAAAAAAAGCGCGTTTTTTTGGCGGGATTGCGGATGAGAACGCGCATGTTCGTATAGGCGTGTTTTGCGTCCCGGTTCTGGGACGATTTGCGGACGCCGCACGCCTGCCTCAGGAACGTTCGTTCGGTTGCCTCCCCGCAATCGAGTTCCTCGCATCCAGCCCCACCTGCGAGCGCTTTGAAGGCATGGCCTTCAAAACAACGAACTAACCGAAAGACTACTCGTGGCCGAGAGGCCGCAGTAAAACCCCATATACCCCATCATGATAGGAACACCCAAAATGAAGTACGCAGCAGCAACGGGTTCCCAGCCCCGAAGCTTCTTGTCTGGAATCCCTCACCCCCTCTCCTTCGCCCTACTCCTCCTTGCCTTCCTTGCCCTCGGTGCCAGCGCCCTCCACGGCTACGCCAATGAGGTATTCTGGCGCAACGGCTACTACCGCTGGACGAACAACAACGTCGAACAGGGGCAATCCAGCGACCTGGCCACCGCCATCAACAATGCGATCGGCTCCGGCAACCGCGATCTCCACATCCTGGTCGGCGGCAGCCTGCATTCGCAGGTCGACCTGCAGCCGGGCCTGAACATCTACGGTCACAACAACACGTTCGACAAAACCCACGGCGGCTACGGCTTCTTCCGCGACGGCTCGGGCCCCATCGGGATCTTCGACCTTACACTGACCGCCCCGCGCGGCTCCGGCATGGGCATCCGCACCAGCCGTGCCAGCGATATCGACATCCGCAACGTGCACATCGTCGGCGGCAGCATCGGCATCCGCGTCGACAGCCACCCGAGCCGCCCCTATGAAGACGGGCGCTGGGTCTACAACCTCAACGTGCAGGACTGCAGCTTCGACAACTGCAGCAGCCACGGCCTCGAAACCTACGGCGTGGACGGCAACAACGTCTCCGGCATCGTCGCGACCAACTGCGGCGAGTGCGGCGTGCTCTTCAACAAGAGCGTCAACGGCCACGTGTGGTCGGTCTACGCCTACCGCTGCTGCTACGGCGGGGGCTACGCCGGCCTGCGCTTCGCCAACGACTGCGGCTACTTCGAGGTCGAAAACGCCACCTCCATCGAGTGCGGGCGCGGCCTCTTCATCCTGACCGGCAGCCACGACATCTGGGTCAAGAACGTCTACATCGCCGATACGAGCGACATCGGCATCTGGCTCGAAGACGTGGACAACTGCACCGTCGACTACGGCGCCAACAACTCCGGCACCTCGGTCAGCGGATCCGGCAGCTCCTCCAACACGACCTCCAACCTGGGCAGCTTCGGCATCAAGCGGCTCCAGAACCGCGCTACGGGCATGTATCTCGACGGCATGGGCCGCACCTCCAACGGGGCCGACGCCGCCCAGTGGTCCAACACCTCGAGCATCCACGCCACTTGGGGTCTGGTCCCCGTCGGTTCCAACTACTACGTGGTCAACCAGGGCACCGGCATGAAACTCGACGGCTATGGTCGCACCACCAACGGCGACGCCGCGGCCCTCTATACAGCGGGCTCGCAGCACCCCAACACCCAGTGGACGCTCCAGTCGGCCGGCAGCGGCTATTACTACCTGCAGAACGTCAACACCGGTATGAAGCTCGACGGCTACGGTCGCACCACCGACGGCGACACGGCCGCCCAATACTCCGGCAGCACGACCAGCACCAACGCCCAATGGCAGCCGGTCAACTAGTTGCCCACCGACTCTAGAGGCCGTTTCAAAACTTCATCCTGCGCATCGTTAGCATAACGCAGGCGATCATGAAGAACGCATGGTAGATATTGAAGTGGTGCTCATGGCGC
>WOUP01000025.1 GCA_009772895.1 Puniceicoccaceae bacterium 5H
CGCGACCGCACAGATCCTCCAACATTCTTCAGGGCAACTCTGTCAGAACCTCTTCAAGCATGCCAAATATGCCCCAGAATAGATGGAAAATGCTCTAGAGGCTGGCATCCCGCCGGGATGCTTCAGGTAGGGCGCAGTCTCTGGACCAGCCGTGGAGTGCCAGCATGGTGGGCCGTGCAGATGGGCGAACGCCAAGCCGCGAAGCCGCCAAGAGACACGGGTGGACCGCCCAACGCGTTTTGGCCTAAAGCGCATCCCACCGCTTTCCCGACGCAGACCGGAGGTCGGGAGCGTGCGTTTAGCGCCGCACTCCGCAAGCGCGTTGGATGTTCGATAGCTCGTGGACGCTACGCCCTACCCTGATCCGCGGACCCCGGAGGGGTCACAGCCTATAGCCGGTGGTTGAGGCGGCCTTGGGTCGCCGACACCACCGGAACGCCTCCCTCTCGCGAATGCACCCCGAAGGGCGTGCCACCGTGGCGGGTGGGAATGGCCCGTTGCTGGCACCTCTTCAAGGTGCCCGCGTGAGGGGACGGCTGACCGGTGGTGTCGCCCGCTGCGCGTGCTCAACCACCGGCTAGAGGCTGGCAAGCCTTCAGCTTGCAGGGGATGCCCACGAGCGCGTTGGACGTTCGATAGCTTGCGTGGACGCTGCGGCCTACCCCGTCTCGCGCCGACCCCAGAGGGGGTCACAGCTTGTAGCCGGTGGTTGAGGCGGCCTTGGGACCCCGACACCACCGGAACGCCCCCTCTCGAGGCGCACCTGACGGGATGCAGTCGGGCGCGGGCCGCCGGTTGAGCGTTGGAGGGGCAGATGGGTGGGCTATCCTTGAGAATCGGGCGGAGTGCCGTAGGTTGTGCTTCCACCAATGACATTACTGGTCGTTTACCTGGCGCTTGCCATCGCGGTGTCGTTCCTCTGTTCGATCCTCGAGGCCGTGCTGCTCTCCCTTACCCCTTCGTTCATCAATGCCGCCAAGGAAGCCGGACACCGTTCCGGCGCGATGCTGGACCGGTTGAAGCGCAACGTGGACCGGCCGCTGGCGGCGATCCTGAGCCTCAACACCATCGCCCACACCGTCGGCGCGGCGGGGGTCGGGGCGCAGGCGCAAATCGTGTTCGAGAGCGTGCCCGTCACGGTCATTTCGGGCGCGCTGACCCTGATGATCCTCGTCTTTTCGGAGATCATCCCCAAGACCCTGGGCGCGACTTATTGGCGTCAGTTCGCGGTGCCGACGGCCTACATTACGCAGGGGCTGACGGTGCTGCTCTGGCCGCTGGTGGTGCTTTCGCAGGGGATCTCCAGCCTGCTGACGCCCAAAAACAGGGGCTCGAGCATCAGCCGCGACGAGATCTCGGCGATGGCCGACCTGGGACGTCAGGAGGGGGTGATCGACCGGGAAGATGCGGCGGCGCTGCGCAGCGTGATCGAGTTTCAATCCATCCGCGTGCAAGACGTGCTGACGCCCCGCACCGTCGCAACCAGCCTGAAGGCGACGAGCACCATCCGGGAGGTGATGGATGCGGTCGACGAGCTCACCTACTCCCGCTATCCGGTCATGGCCGAGGGCGAGCAGGTGGTCGGCTACGTGCTGAAGAGCGATCTGTTGACGGCGGCGGCCAACGATGAATGGGAGCGCACGGTGCAGGACCTCATGCGCAAGGTGCTAATCGTGCCGGAGCAGATGACGCTGAAGCGCGCGCTATCCCTCTTTTTGCGGCAACGGGAGCACCTGGCCGTGGTGGTGGACGAGTTTGGCAGCTTTGCCGGCGTGTTGACGCTCGAAGACGTGGTGGAGTCGCTGATCGGGCACGAGATCATGGACGAGGCCGACGATGTGGCCGACCTGCGCGAGCTCGCCCGCCAGACCTCTCCCAACAAGCCCGCCGCCGACGCGAGCTGAACGCCGCCTTACGCTTCGGACTCGACCGGGCGGTCTTCCGGGGAACGGGCGTCCAGCTGGGCCTTGATCTCGTAGGCGCGGGCCTCGGTCAGCGGGTAGCTCTGGAGCACGAAAACCGCGATGAGGCAGAGCACGCCCGGCAGACCGATCTCCCAGAAGCGCATCCAGAAGAGGGTCGATCCGGCCTGCTCGACCACCTGATCGTCGAAGCCGGTCGAATCGAGCAGGAAGCCCGAGACGAGGAACCCGGTCGAGACGGCCACCTTGAGCCACCAGCTGTAGACGGCCGAGTAGCTGCCTTCGCGCCGGAAGCCGCTCTTGAGCTCGTCCAGATTGGAGACGTCGGCCACCATCGAGACCGCCATGGTGTAGAGCGCCAGCATACCTGCCGAGATAAAGACCGTGGGGATGAGCGTGAGCCATGGCAGCGCCGGGTTATAGCACAGGATCTTGAGGAAACTGCCGCCCATCATCAGGCCGACGAAGATCTGCACCGTGCGCGCCTTGCCCAGCCGCTCGCTGGTCCACGTCATGGGCAGGACCGCCAGCAGGCCGGTGATGGCCCAGACGGTGCCGTTCCAGCCGAGCATGGTCGACGCCGCCGCGCGGTCGCCACCGTAGACGTAAAAGATGACGATGTAGTTGGTGAAGTTGTTGACGAAGTTGAAGCCGCAGGTGACGAGGAAGACCACGCCCACCACGCGCAGAAAGACCGAGTCGCGCAGGGTGCTCTTCATGCTGGGCCAGAACTTGACGTGCGCCTGGTGCGCCACGTCGACCTGACGCCGCTCCTTGCAGATGATGCCCGGCAGCAGTGCCGTGATCAGCACGACCCCGCCCACGATGACGGCGATCCAGCGCATGCCCTCCACCTCGCTCTCGAAGAAGTCGAGGTTGGCCAGCTTGTACATCCAGGGCGTGACGATGGCAAAGGTGTTGCCGAGGAAGCTGCCGATGGCAAAGAGGCGCGTCTTCTCGTGGTAGTCGCGGCTCATCTCGTAGCCGAGGGCCGTCAACGGCACCGAAAAGACCGTCGTGGCAGTATAGAAACAAAGGCTCACCACCAGGTAATAGGCCAGCAGCGGTCCCTCCTCCCAGCCGCGCGGGGCCCACCAGATGAGCACGTAGGTGAAGGCCGTGACGATGCCCCCGAAGATGATATACGGGCGGCGACGGCCCCAGCGCGTGCGGGTGTTGTCCGACAGGTAGCCGGTAAGGGGATCCGAGATGGCGTCCCAGAGGCGGGGGATCATCTGCACCACGCCCAGCCAGATGAGGCTGACCCCCAACCCGAGGTTGAAGATCAGGTTGGTCAGCTGGGCGACCGAGTTGATGAAGGCGATGGGGATCGCCATGCCGAGGCCGAAGGCGATCTTCTCGGCCATGGGGATCCGGTCTCGCGGCGCGGTAGAGTGATGGGCCATGTGGGGAGTGGCGGTCGGCTACAGGCGACCGCCGGGGAGGGTTCGGGAGTATGGAAACGGGAGCGGGAAGCGGAAAGGGGATCAAGGCATGGACGCGGTGGCTTCGTTGGCGGCTTCGGTGCCGGCCTGATCGTCGACCACGGCCCCCTGCCCGGCCACATCTTCGAGCCAGCCGCCGGAGAAGCCCGCGCGCTCGAGGCCACGCACGATGTGCGGGTTGCGCTTCATCACGTCCCAGACGAAGCCGGAGCGGAAGTTCTCGATCATGAGCAGGATCGGGCCCTGGTCGATGCCCAGGTGATCCTTGCCGAACCAGCCCTTGCCGGGCACCACCTCGCCGTTGGGCACGTCGATGTCGGTATAGGTGTAGGAGGGGTTGAAGGCGTCGACGAAGCCGTGCTGGTTGTAGAGATCATCCCCGTAGCGTCGCCGCATCTCCTGGAGCGCCGGGATCACGATCTCCGGGGCGAAGGGCAGCGAAGCAGCCGCCGCGGTGGGGGCGATCGTGCCGTCGTCGGTGATGTAGTCAGCACCGGCTCCACGGGCCCGGTAGGTGAAGAATTCGCGCATGCGGCCCTTGTATTCGCGGCGCATGTCGATCGGGCCGTCGCAGGCGGTCAGGCCCCAGATGTTCTCACCGTAGTCCTCCCAGCCCAAGGGGTTGCGGATAGCGTAGGCCCGCTGGGCGTAAGCGGCGCGACGGGAGTTCTCGAAGTAGTCGATGCCCTTCTCCGCCATGAAGGCGTCCTGCACCCCGCGCAGGTCGATCCACGACTGCGCATACTGGTGCCCGAACATCGGCGCAAAGGCGATGTGCTCCTGCTGCTGGAAGGGGTCCCAGCGGTAGGACCACACAAAGGCGTCCCAGGCGTCGGACGAGATCGGGTGCGTGGGCGAACCGAGGGCCAGCAGGTAGAGGAACATCGCCTCGTCATAGCCCTCGTAGTCCGAATCGAGGAAGCCGATCTCCGGCAGCCAGCCCATGCACATGAGGTTGGGGCGGATCTCGGCCCAGTCCCACTCCACGCGGCGGTAGAGCATCTCGGCCAACTCGCGAATCTCGGCCTCCTGCTCACCCGGGCCGTCGAAATAGCTCTGGCAAAAGAGCACGCCCATCATCAACAGCGCCGTGTCGATGGTCGACAACTCGACCTGCAGGTAACGCTTGCCGTTCTCCATGTCCAGAAAGTGGTAGTAAAACCCACGGTAGCCCGTCATGCCGACCGGCACGTCTCCCTGGGGCGCATCGGCGAAGAAGCGCAGGGTGTTCAGCACCCGATCCACGCCCTGCTTGCGTGAGATGTAGCCGCGCTCGATCCCGATCGGCCAGGCGGTGAGCCCAAAGCCGACGGCGGCGACGCTGGAAAATGAGGGCGTGGGCGCGCGGTCGGGCACCAGACCGTTGTCCGGGTTCGTCCAGTCCCAGAACCAGTCGAAGGTGCGTTCCTGGATGTCGGCCAGGAAGGCGTCTTGATCGGCGGGAATCTGCTGGGCAGTCATGGGCGGAGCCAGGAGGCCGGTGGTGAAGGCGAGCGCGAGGAGGACGCGGCGGGTACGTTGGAACATTATCGGGGGGAGTATCTTAGGGATTGTTGGCAGATTGGACGGTAAAGGGGGCCGAGAGCGTGGCGACGGAGCTGCCGCCAACGTAGACCTTGAAGTCGCCGGGCTCGACGGTGGGCTGCAGGTTGCGGTCGAGGCAGGCCAGGTCTTCCGGTTGCAGGGTAAAGGTCAGCACCTTGGATTCGCCGGGCTCCAGCGGCACGCGCTCAAAGCGGCGCAGCTCGCGCACCGGACGGGCGGTGCTGCCCACGAGGTCCTGGATATAGAGTTGCACGACTTCGGTGCCCGGGCGCTCGCCGGCGTTGGTCAGCTCCACTTGCACCTCCAGCGAATCGTCGGGGCCGATCACTTCGGAGCTCAACTGCAGGCCGCTGTAGGAAAACTCGGTGTAGCTCAGGCCGTAGCCGAAGGGATAGAGCGGCGTCCAGGGCGCATCGATATACTTGGAGGTATACATGTCGTCCGGATCCGCCGGGCGACCGGTGTTACGGTGGTTGTAGTAGATCGGCACCTGCCCGACGTTGCGGGGGAAGGTGATCGGCAGCTTGCCGCTCGGGTTCACGTCGCCAAAGAGCACGTCGGCCACGGCGGGGCCGGTCTCCACGCCCAGGAACCACGCTTCGAGGATCGCCGGGATGTTTTCGTCGAGCCACGGAATGCTCAGGGGACGCCCGTTCATCAGGACGACGACGATGGGCTTGCCCGTGCCGAGCACCGCCTCGGCCAGCTCGCGCTGCACACCCGGCAGGTTCAGCGAGCTACGGCTCTTGGCCTCGGCGCTCATGTCGCGGTGTTCGCCCAGCACCAGCACCACGGCATCGGCGGCGCGGGCGGCTTCCACCGCCTGCTCGAAGCCGCTCGTATCGTGGTCGGAGACGTGACAGCCCTGCGCGTAATGGATCTCCGTCTCGGGCATGGCCTCGCGGATGCCTTCGAGCACCGTGATGGCGTCTTCCGGACGACCTGCGGCGGCCCAGTTGCCCAGGCAGGAGTGCGGGTCGTCGGCCAGGGGCCCGATGATCGCCAGGGATTGCAGGTCCTTGGAAAGCGGCAGGGTCTTGCGGTCGTTCTTGAGCAACACCATCGACTCGTGCGCCACTTCGCGCGCGGTCTGGCGGAACTCCGGCGTGAGCGTGTTGGCCTTTTCGCGCTCCACATCGCTGTAGCGGTAGGGATCGTCGAAGAGGCCCAAATCGTATTTCAGCTCCAGCACGCGGCGCACGGCGGCATCCACCACGGTTTCGTCGAGTCGCCCCGAACGTACGGCCGCGGGCAGCTCTTCGTAGATCTTGCTGAGCATGTCCACATCCACGCCCGCCTCCAGCGCCATCACGCCGGCGTCTTCACGCGTGGCGGCGACGCCGTGGTCCATCAACTCCCAGATGCCGGTGTAGTCGCTCACGACCAGGCCGTCCCAGTCCCACTCGCCGCGCAGCACTTCGCGGTAGAGGAAGGGATTGGCGTGCGAGGGCACCCCATTGATGTCGTTGAACGCCGCCATAAAGGTCGCGACGCCCGCAGCGGCCGCCGCCTTGAACGGGGGCAGATAGACCTCCCGCAGCGTGCGCTCGGAGATGTCGACCGTGTTGTAGTCGCGCCCTCCCTCGGCACCGCCGTAAGCGGCAAAGTGTTTTGCGCAGGCCAGGATCGTGTCCGTCGCGGTCATATCGTCGCCCTGGAAGCCGCGCACCCGCGCCGCCGCCATGACCGAGCCCAGATACGGGTCTTCGCCCGCACCTTCGACCACGCGGCCCCAACGCGGCTCACGCGTCACGTCGACCATCGGGGCATAGGTCCAGTGCACGCCGTGGGCCGTGGCTTCGATCGCGGCCACGCGCGAGGACTTTTCCGCCGCCTCCGGGTCCCAGCTGGCCGACTCGGCCAACGGCACCGGAAAGATCGTGCGGAAGCCGTGGATCACGTCGTGCGCAAACAGCAGCGGGATGCCCAGCCGCGATTCCTCGACCGCGATGCGCTGCATCTCGTGGGTGACTTCCGCCCCGTAGACGCTGAGAAACGAGCCGATCTTGCCGTCGCGGATGTCGTCGGAGCCCGTTTCGGGCACGGCCGGGCCGGTATCGTTCCAGGCGCCGGGGGCCTGCGTCAACTGCCCGAACTTCTCCTCGAGGTTCATCTCGGAGATCAGGTTGTCGATAAAGGCCGCCTTCTCGGTATCGCCCGCGGAGGTGGAGGGGTTGGAGTTCGCCTGGGCCGCCCCCGTGATGGAGAGGCCTACGCTCGCGGCAAAAGCCATGGTCATGCGGAATAACGTTTGGTTCATTACACTTCGATCGTGATCCGGTTCTGGTCTGGGACGAGCAGAGGCGTGACCTCGGAAGCCTCCAGGATGAGGCCGCCCGTCCTATACGGGTTCTCCTCCCGGCGGGAGGGCGCAAGCCGCGTGCCGTTTATTTGCACCGCTTCGGGGCCGAAGCCGCGACCGCGCACCCGGTAGGTGATCGACACCGGGTGGTCGAACAAGCGCACCTCCGCCACCAGCCCGTCGAGGCTGGGCGGCAGCACCGGGTCGAGCACCACATCGCCGAACGACGGGCGCACCCCCAGCAGGCACGACTTGACGAGGTTGAGGAACAGGCCGGGGCCGCTCGAGTAGAGCCGCCAGCCGCCCCGCACCGCTACTTTGCCCGCCCGCAATTCGTCCCAACGCGCGGAAGCGTCTTCGCGATCGGCAAAATCAGCATCGGAGCTGGAGAAAAAGACATTGGCTTGACGCGCCACCGCCTGCGGCAGGATCGCCTGCAGGCCCACGGGGTTGACCAGTTGCAGCGCGCGCCAGAAGCCCTCGGCATCGCCCACCTTGGCCAGCGCCTCGGCGTAGCGGATATGGGCGTGCACATACATCAGGCCGACTTCGCGCCCGATATTGGCCGCCGTCTCCGCCCGCTTGAAGTAGTGCTCCACCCCACCCCGGTAGCGCACCGGCTCACTCATCAGGCGCACGCCGTCGTCAAAGAGCATCTCGCGGCGCACGATCTCCAGATGCCGCGCCGCTTCCTCCGGCTCGAACAGCTCGGCCAGGATGGAACGCGTCATGGGCAGCAGGCGGTAACGGATGCCGGTGGAGCTGTCGTTGGGGTGCAGGAGCAGCTTGTCGCCGTCCTCATCCCGGATGAGGAAGCCCGCCACCACGTCGTCCACCACCAGCTGGGCGTGGAAGTCGCGGCGCATGCGGGCCAGTAAATCGTCGAGCTGCGCCACCCGGCCCGCGTCTTCGCGACGCGCACACACCTCACGGAACAGCCGCAACGTGTGGTAGGCCAGGCCGACCGTCCAGGCGCTGATCATGCGCGTCCGCAACTTGGGATCGGCCGGTTGCAGCGTATCGTCCCAGTCGCCGTCGCCGTAGTTGACGAGCGCGGTATCGCCGACCAGGCGCGACTCGAGCAACGCGATTACGCGGTCGCAATGGCGCAGGATCGTCTCCGCCGGGCCGACCTGACGAAACGTGCCGGGCTCGGTGTATTCCACACGCTCGTCGAGCAGGCTCAAGTCGTTGCTGCGCGCCAGGTAGTCGCAGAGCGCCTTGACCGGCCAGAAGCAGACATCGCCGTGGGACTCGTGTTGCTGGATGAACTGAAAGGGCGCGTGCATGAACCACTGCGGCCAGCCGCCCTCGCGGGCGTATTGCTGCCCGAAGACCGTGCGCAAGACCGCGCGCGCCACATCGAGCCGGTCCACCGCCAGCAGCCACTCCAGTGAGCCCTGGCAGACGTCGCGCACGCCCCAGGCCGCCCCGCCGTATTGCTCCAGCCCGTGGGGAGCGGAGAAGTGGATCGACGCGTTGTGGTGATACCAGGGCAGAATCTCGTCGACCCGCCCCACTCCAGCGTCTTCGCCCCCGTAGAGGTGCAGCGGCACCGGCGGGGGAGCCGCGGGCACTACGTCGCCTGCCAAGGCCGTGCGGGCCTCATGGATCACTTCCCGCAAGGCCTCTTCTCCCTCGCGCACCCCCGCCAGAACAACGTCGCAGCGGCGGGTGGGAAGGGAGCGGAAGACGACGTAGGCCGCGTTACCCTGATTTGCGCCGGGCTGGATACCGGCAGTCCCCTCTAAAGCGTCCAGTGTGCCCGGGTCTCCGAAGCCGAGACCGAAAAGGGTATCCGGCTCTTGCTGGGCAAAAAGGCTCTCCCCCGACGGGACGACCATCGCCATCCCCTGCTCGGGCTCGAACTCGACCGTCGCAGCCGTATCGCCCTCGGAGTCCCCCGCCATCACGCGATGCGAGACGAGTAAACGGCAAGGGTCGCCCTGTCGCACGCGGATGCGCAGGAAGGAGGCCGGCAGGTATTCGCTGCAGGCGGCCTGCACTTCGATCGTGAGGCCCTCGAGCCGATAAAGCCACCGCACCTCGCCCGGCGTGATGGTGAACGCCGAGGGGATGCCGAGTTGCAGCCACACCCCGTCGATCTCGACGAAGATGCGCTGGCCGCTCGAACGCGTCACCCCCAGGGCGTTGCGCACCACCGGTAACAACCGGGCGAGGTTGGTGTTACCCAGGTAGGATTGAGCTCCAAAGATCCCTGCAGCGTAGCACGTGAGGCCCATGTGCCCCGGGTCGACCCGGGTATAGTCGCCACTGCGCAGGATGTGCCCGTGCGGGCGTAAAATCGTAGCCTCCTTGGCCCGTGCGACCACGTGCGTCGCGCCGTCCTGGAAAAACGAGAGCAGTCGGCCCTTGGTGTCGCGCTCTTCGTGGCGGCGTTCACCGGGGAACCATTGGCCCCATTCCGCCTCGCTCAATTCCCCGCCGTGCAGCCAGGGAGCCCGTTGGAAGAGCGAAGGCGGCAGGTCGGGCGCGGGCAGGTCTTCCGCCACCAGCGGGCGCACCCAGTCGGTCGGCAACAGCGCACGCAGGTAGCGCACATCTTCCGCCGAAGAAGCCTCTGGGTGGTCGGGCAGGAAGCGCAACAGGAAGGTGATGCGGCGGCTCTGGCCGGGCTCGATCTCGAGCGGCGCACTCTGCAGGCAGGCCATCGCACACTCATACTGCAGCTTTTCGCTCGGCAGGCTGGCCTCCATCACGGCCTTGGGCACGCTCGTAAAGCGATGATCGGCGCCGAAGAATTGCCAGCCGTCGGTGCAAAAGGCGGTCGCGCCCTCCAGACAGGCGGCCAGCAGCAGCGGATGCCGCCCCTCGGAAGCCGCCTGGTTTTGCCGCGCCAGGATCAACCAGCCGAGGTCTTCGTCCTCCACCGGATTCAAATCGATGTAGTGAGACGTAAACGCCTCATTGCCGCGCACCGCCGCTTCGTCTGCCAGGCCGAGGTCTTGCGCGAACTGGAAGTCTACCGTGCGGACGCGTTCGCTGCGATTCGTCACCTCGACGGTCCAGGCCCAGGCCGCCTCGCGGGGGTGCAGTTGCACCTGGGCGACCGCCGTCAGCTCGTCCTCATCGGTCTGCCAGGCCGCGGCGTCTCCCCCCTCGGTGCCGAAAGCCGCACCGGGTTTGACCAGCGAGCGCGCCGTCAGGACGGCTTCGCCCCGGCGCTCGCGCATAAACAGGCGAAACAGGCCCTCCGCATACGGGTCGGGGATCAACTGATTGATGAGAATCGCGTCATGGCGCAGAGCGCTGGGCACACCGTCGGTCGAGAGCTGCAGCGTCAGCGGCGAAGCGTGGCGCAGCGTAACCGAACCGAGCTCGGCGGTAGCGGGGCTGGAGGCGGTGACTTTTTGCATGAAAACGGGAGGGGCGGCACGGCGTGCACCATGCCGCTCGATAAGGTGGAACGTGAAAGAGCAAAGGCAGCGCCGCCCGCGAGGAGGGCGCTGCCGGGCACAAAAGCGTGCGCTTAGAAAGTCACCTTGGCGGTAAACCGGAAGGTGCGCGGAGACTGTATATACCAGGAGTTGGGCACATGGCGGCCGTCGGCATCCTGATAGGCGTAGTGGTAGTCGGTGATGATCGGGTCGTTGTCATCAAACACGTTGTCCACGTTCAGCGCAAAGCGCACCGGCAAGTTGTGGATCTCCATCTCGTAGGCGAGCAGGAGGTTGGTCGTGGTGATGTCCGAGCCCCAGTATTCCTCGCCATCGTAGACGTTGGCATAGCGACGCCCCGTCTTGGAAATCCCGGCCCCGATGGACAGACCGTCGAGCACGCTGTCTTCGAGGAACGAGTAGGTGCCGAAGAAACTGGCCGTGTATTTGACCGAGCCTGCGACCGTCGTGCCCGGAACGGATTGGGCCAGCTTGTCGCGCACCGTTTCGATCTGGTTGCGCAGCGCGTCGGCATCGTCCTGGGTGTCGGCGGTATCGACGCCGGCTTCCCACGTGTCGATGTATTGGTCGAAGTAGGAGCGCGAGTCCGGGTAGTAGTTCACCACTTCGGAGGTCGGCTTGGCGTAGCTGGCCTGCAGGCGGATGTTTTCCGTCGGGTTGGCCGTCACTTCAAACTCCCAGCCCTCGATATCGCGGTCGGTCGTGTCGGAGTAAGCCAGCCCCGTGCGGGCGGTATCGCGCTCCAGCTGCGGGTTGGCGTCGTAATAACGCTCCCAGATGCCGCGCAGGCCGACCGGGTTTTCGACGAGGTGCCCCTCGGACTTGGTGTCGTAGCGGGTCAGCGTCACGTAATACTTGTTGTCGTCGGTCGAGATCCGGATGCCGTAGTCGACCCCACTGCCCTCTTCCGGGCCGGGGCGTTCACCGTTGAGCAACGGCTGGGACCCCGGATTCGGCGGCTGGATGTTTTGCGAGTAGTTGGCGAACACGCCCAGCCAGTGGAAGTAATAGATACCGCCCAGCGAGTAGGTGGTGTGGGTGTCGCTCTCGTCCGTGATCGCCGTCGAGAGGTTTTGGCCGCGGCGCAACTCCTCGATGTGCTCGTCGTAGCTGTCGACGCGCATGCCGGCCAGAATGCTCAGCGAGTCGTCGAAGAAGCGCGAGTGCGAGAGCACGGCGAAGTCCTTCAGCTTGAAGGTATCGTCGAAGTCGAACCAATAGCCGTCCGCCTTCGGGGCCCAGATCACGCTCTCTGGAAGTTCAAGCTGCTGGTTGGGCTGATCCAGGTAAAGACGGCCCCAGACCATGTTCTGCACCCAGTCCGCCGGGTTGTCCAAGGTCGAGGGATCCACCGTCTGCCCCAGATACTGGCGCGCGGAGATCTCGAGTTTCTTGTAGGAAGTCGACGCGCTGAAGAGCTGGTGCGCCGGCATGTCGAACAGCCGGTAGTCCAGATTGTAGTTAATCTGCACCCGCGCCTCGCTCACCGTGCGGCTCTGCGTCTGCTGGCTGAGGAAGAAGTCGGCGTAAGCCTGACCGAAGTTCGGATTGGGCTGGCCGTTAGGCAACTCGCGGTTGATGTCGATGGCCGCACCCCCGGTCGACTCATAGGCCTGGGCCGACTGGTTGTCTTCGTAGCGGTAAGCCGACGCGGTGGCCTCGAAGTTCTCGTTGAACTTGTGGTTCACCGTCAGCGTGAAGTCCTTGTATTCGGTGTCGGACACCCCGCTGCCATAGGTCCAGTCATCGTCCGGCAAGACGGGAATGCCGGCGGTCGAAAAGAGCTCGCCGTCTGCCCCCAGCCGGATCTCGTCCGGGTAGAAGCCCGCACGCGGCTGGTAGTTCAACGGCGTGTTGTTGGGCAGGCTGGTATTGGAGGCATAGCCGCCGGCCCATTCCTGCAACTGGGCATCCTCGCCCAGCCCGGGAATCAGCACGGGGTATTTCGTCAGCCAGTCGCCCCAGCCGCCCGCATTCTGGATGGGCTGGGTATTGTCGGCGCCCGGGCCGGTCGGGGCCGCACCCCAGGTCTCGGAGGCCGTCTCACCGTCCCAACCGGAAACCTTGTCGATGATGTTGGTGCCGAAGAGCGTGCGCTCCTTGTCCGCGTATTCCGCCTCGAAGGTCACCGAGGTCTGGGGAGACGGACGGTAAAGGACGGCCAGCGTCGCGGCGCGAAATTCGCCGTTGTCGTTTTCCTGCCAGCCCTTGAAGTCGTCGGCCACGGCGTTGAGGCGCACGGCCACGGTGTCGGTCGCGACCTGATTGGCGTCCAGCTCGAAGCGGGCGCCGCCGTTGCTGTCCAGGGTTGCCGTGGTCGTGGCGAAGGTGTCGTCGAGGCGTGGCCGCTTGGTGTAGACGGCGAGCGTGCCGCCCACCGTGCCGAGGCCGAAGACCAGCGAGTTGGGGCCGCGCAGGAACTCGATCCGGTCGATGTTGTAGCTGTCCGGATTCTGGTAGAAGGAGAAATAGTTACGCGTCGGGCCGGGGCCGCCTTGCTGGCCCGGGCCCGCACTGCGGTAGTTGAACGACCAGTCCTGGAACGCCGCACCGCCTTGGCCGCGGCCAGCGTTAGGATCGGCCGCCACGACGTTGGGCGCCCACTTCAGCGCGCCGCGCACGTCCTGGATGCCCAGGTCTTCGATAAAGGTCGAGGTCAGTGCGGAGACGGACGACGGGGTGAGCTTGAGCGGGGTGTTGATGCGGCCGCCCGCGAGGGAGTCGACGGCCACATAGCCGACGTCGCCGCCCGTATTCACTTCAAAGGACGCCAGTTCAAAAACTTGTTCGGGGTCGGGGGAGTCGTCGCCGCTTTCGGCGGGGGTCGTCGTGGTCTGCGCCGACAGAGCGAGGGGCAAACCGAGGGCCAGCAGACTGAGGCTGGACCAGAGCAGTTTCTGATGCGAAACAGGCTTCATTGGGGTAGTCGTGTTGAGGTTATTTCAGCTGACTTGGGGATTTCTCAGCCTGAAAGGAGGGGGAGTTGCCGCAGCAGGGTGGCTGCAGTCATGCCGGCTTCGTCAGCTCGGCGGATCATTTCAGGGTAAAGGGAGCAGACGCCGCGTACTGGGGGTGGCATCTTGCCTCAATAAAGAATGAAAACATTTGCAATGCAAATGCAAAACACACCTTTCTTGCACTTTTTTATCCCGAATTATGCAGCTAAATGACTCAATATTGCGTGCTTCAGCCGTAACAAGGCCCACAGCGCAAAATGAATGACAACGTTTGCATTCACGCGATCACTACACGGATCCGTAAACGCCTGGAAGGCGCGGGTAAGCAACCTACGCGACGCGGGTGGAGTCGCGAATGACGAGTGATGCCGCCAGGTCGGCCAACTGGGGCGAATGGACCTGCCCCTTGGCATTGGCCGCCTCTACAATGGCGACGACCGCCCGCTCGGCCATGGCGGCCAGGGGCTGGCGTATTGTCGTGAGCGCGGGACGCGCCATGGTAGCCCACGGTCCATCGTCAAAGCCTACCACAGAAATGTCGCCGGGGCAGCTCAGGCCGGCAGTTTGCAGGGCCGTTATGGCGCCAAAGGCGATTTCGTCGCTCGCGCAGCACAGGGCGGTCGGGCGTTCCCGGCACTCCAGCAAACGTTCCATCGCGCCCCGGCCCCCTTCAAAGTTGAAGCCGCCCTCGAGGATCCATTCGGGGCGCGTCTGTAGCTTCAACTCCTCGATCGTCTCCCGATAGCCGCTATTGCGCTCATAGGCGTCCCGCGATTCCGCGGGGCCGAGCAGCAGGCCGACTTGCGTGTGACCGAGCTGGTGCAGCAGTCGCATAGCCGAGCGAGCCCCATCGGCGTTGTTCACGCCCACCACCGGCATGTCCAGCGACCGCGTGTCGATGTCGCGCGGCAGGGCGGCCTTGGTCAGCACCAATGGGCGCCGGTAGCCGCGCAGCTGCTCCACGTCTTCCCGCGACAGCGGCTCCGCCAGGTAGATCACGCCCGAGCTCTCGAGCCCCACGTGCTGGATCGCCTCGCGGAAGTCCTCCCCCTTTTTGCGGTTGAGGGTGCGGATCTGCACATCCCAGTCGCGCGCGGCCGCCGAGTGCAGGGTGCCAGCGAGGAAGCGGCCATAAAACTCCGAGAAAAAGATGCTCTCGTCCATCGGCACGATCACCGTCAACGTGGCATTGACGCCCCGGCGCAACATACGCGCGCCCGGGTTGGGTGAAAAGCCGCGCCGCTCCGCCAGATCGAGGATGGCCTTGCGGCGCTCCGCGCTCACCAAGTGGGCCGTCTCCTGTCGCAGGGCCCGGGAGACCGTGGAAGCCGAGATGCCGAGCTCGGCGGCAATCGACAGGATTCCGGGTTTGTCGATTTTGGAAGACTTGGAGGATGAACGGGCCATGCGGGCGTTAAAACGGACGTTACGGTGGCGAAAGAACGGGCACGACGCAAGGGTCGCCGCCCGACTCTAGCGGACGCCAACGTTTACCCTTAGGGGAGGCTGCCTATAAAATCAATGCTCGAGGCGTACCACGACAGGCTGGCCGTCCACACCCTCGCCGCGCGAGACGCCATGGTCGCCCACGATTTCGACCACGACGGGACGCTCCGGGCGGGGCCGGTCGCCCTCGGTCGAGACCACCCGCACGGTCACTTCGTCACCCTGGCGCACCGCCTCATAGGTCGTCAGCAGGTAGTCGCCCTCGCGGTAATCGAAGCCGTCACCGTCATCCTCATAGAGCGTGCCGCGGGCCTGACCGTCTTCGTCCAGCGACACCATCAGCGTCAGCGGATCGAGCGATGGTTCCGCCGTGCTCTGGATGACCTTGCCGACCGGCAGGATCGCCCCACCCCGCAGCTTGAGCTCGGCTTGATAGCCGTCCGCTTCCACGTCACCCTCCAGCAACGAGATCGAGCGCCACGTGCCCTGCGGCAAGGCCGGGTCCTCCGCCCATTGCGGCACCACCAGCAGGTCTGCGCCGACGAGGAACGCCTGATCTTCCTCGCGCAGGCGCTGGTCTTGCGGATCGGCAAAGAAGACCGGACGCATCACCGGCAGGCCGTCGACCGAGCTTTCGCGAAAGAGCGTGTAGTAATACGGCAGCAGCCGGTAGCGACGCTGCAGGGCCGTGCGGGCCACGTCGGTCACCTCCGGCCCGAACGCCCAGGGCTCCTTGGCGTTGGAATCCTTGGTGGCATGCCCGCGGGCAAAGGGGAAGAAGCTGCCCACCGCAACCCAGTTGGCCCACAGGTCGGCCTCCGCATCGTTGCCGAAGCCGCCGAGGTCCGGGCCGTTGAACGGCTGCCCCGAGAGGCCCAGGTTGAGCGTCATGGGGATCGACCAGCGCAGGTGCTCCCAGGTGGAAAGGTTGTCGCCCGTCCAGGTCGCCGCGTAGCGCTGCCCGCCGATGTAGTTGGCGCGCGTCAGCACAAAGGGGCGCTTGTCGGGATTGACGTCGAGGACGCCCTCGCGCGTCGCCTCGACCATCAACATGCCGTAGACGTTGTGATACTGGGCATGCGGACCCGCCGGCAGCTCACCGCCACCACGGTGCCAGTTGTGCAGCGGCATCGTCTTGCTCGGCACGTTCATCACCGCCGGCTCGTTCATGTCGTTCCAGACGCCGTCGATGCCGGTGGCCATGAAGTCCGCGTACAGGTCGGCCCACCATTCCCGGGTCTCAGGCCGCGTATAGTCCGGAAACACGCAATCCCCCGGCCAGACATTCCCGTGAAAGGGCTGCCCGAAGGCGTCGTGCACCCATACGTCCTCGGCGTTGCCGCTTTCGTAGACGAAGTAATCCGGGTCGGTCTTGATGCCGGGGTCGATCATCCACACGGCCTTGAAGTTGTGCTCGTGCAGGTAATCATTGACGGCTTCCGGCTCCGGGAAGCCCTCGGGGTCGAAGGTGAAGACGCGAAAGCCGTCCATGTAGTCGATGTCCATCCAGATGACGTCGCAGGGGATCTCGTGCTCGCGAAAGCCGTCGGCAATCTCCTTTACGCGGTCGTCCGGATAGTAGGACCAGCGGCTTTGCTGGTAGCCCAGCGCCCACTTCGGCGGCAACGGCATGTGACCGGTCAGGTCGGCCAGGGCCTGCATCACCGCCTGCGGCGAATCCCGCTCGATCACCACCACCGGGAACCACGGGCCGTCGCTCGTGAATTCGATGCGGTCCTCCAGCGCAAGGTGAATGCGCCAGGTGGAATCGGCCAGCACGCCAAAAGCCGTGCCGTCGGGGCGCACCCCCAGCACCCATGGGTGGGACTGGTAGAGCTGGTGACCGTCGTTATCGCGGTAACCGTAGTTGTCACGGTTCCAGAGCGTAACCTCCCGACCCGAGCGCTCCAGGGGCCCCGTCACCTCTCCCGTGCCGTAGAGACTGGTGCCCTCCGGCACGGCAATCGTCGCCTGCGTCTGCTCCACGCCCAGGGCGTATTGTGGACGGATTTGCCAGCCCGTAGGCAGCTTGCCGCTCGGCTCCGGACGTTCCACCAGGGCGTGCGAATACGGCATCGCCTCCAGCGACAGGTCTTCGGGCAGAAACAGCGCAATAGCGTCACCGATCAGGCCGGAGTAGCCGACCTCGCGGTCGACGAAAGACTGGGCGACAGCGGGCGCGGTGAGCGCAAAGCCGACACTGAGGGCGAGCGCGAGTGAGCGCGGACGTAAAGGCAACATGTTCATCGTGGGGTAAAGGCGAAGCGGGGGTTATTCGGCGTCGGGCTCGAAGCCGATCGCGTCGAGCGCAGGCTGGATCTCGGGGTTGGACATAAAGAGGTCCCAGATCAGACCGGTGCGGTGATTTTCAATCATGACCGTAATCGGGGCCTGGTTCAACGCCATGTAAACTTCTTCGTACCAGCCCTGGCTCTCGTTGAAGCCGTCGTGAAAGCCGTAGACGCCCCACACCTTGTCGCCGAGGTCGCGGTAGAAGTGCTTCAGCGCCTTCATCGACGCCTCCGGCGTGTAGGGCATGGAGGCCAGCGAGGCCATGACGTTGATCGTGCCGTTGTCGTCGCGCGGCACCGCCCGCCCGCCGCCGGTGTTGATCCCGGCCGAAAGGCCCCAGCAATCCTCGCCGTAGCCCTTGAAGTCACGGGGGTTGTCCATGGCGTAGGCCTGGCTGATCAGCGCGATCGCCCGGTTGTTCTCAAAGTAGTTTGTGTAGCGATCGCGTTTGCCGCGCGGGTCGAAACCCATGTAGGAAAAGTGCGTGAAGAACAGGTCCGAGCCGCTGCCGCAGCCCACATCCAGCTTGATGCCGTAGTAGCGGTTGCCGTTCACATAGTGGTCGCCTGCGGTCGTGCGGCTCCAGTTCTGCCGGTAGTGCACCGCTTCTTCGGAGGTGCCCGCAAAGCCCGTATGGTAGAGGCTGGCTGGCACGGGATGTGTGGGCGAGGCGATGGCCAGCAGGTAGATGATCATCGTCTCGTTCCAGCCGATCAGCGGGTGGCTGATGTGGAAGCCGTGGTCGGGCGACCAGTGCCAGTAGATGAAGTCGCTGTCTTCGCTCTTGCGATACCAGTCCCACTCCACCTCTTCCCAAAAGCGCGTGATCGTCTCGCGGATCTGCTGCTCTTCGGCGCTGCCGCGATCGAAATACTGGCGCGCCGCGAGCAGACCCTGGATCATGAAGGCCGTCTCGACCAGGTCGCCGCCGTTGTCGTATTTGCCGAAAAAGGCGACCGCTTTGCCCGTCTCGGCATTGATGAAGTGCGGCCAGACGCCGTGGAAGCGCTCCGCCCGATCGAGGAAATCGAGAATCGTCTGCATCCGGCCGATCGCCTCGTCGCGCGTTACAAAGCCCCGCTCCGCCGCGACCAACAGGGCCATCACGCCAAAGCCGTTGCCGCCCAGCGCCACCAGACGCGAATCGCCGGGCCACACCTCCGGAGCGAGGCCCGAACTCGGATGCGCAGCCTCCCAATAGTAGCGGAAGCACGCACGCTGCACCATCGTCAGCAGCTCGTCGTCGCTCATCTCGTGGGTCGTCGCCGCGATCGTCTCGGAGACCTCCGATTCGTTGCCCGCGAGATCGACCGCGCTCACGCGATAGTATGCCGTCTGGTCCGACTCGCCCAAAAAGTCCTCAAAGCGCGTCACGTGCCCCTGCTGGATGCCCAGAGGCTCGAAGTCCTCGCCATCCCGGGAGCGGTAGACCTTGTAATACAACAAGTCGTCGGCCTCGCTCGGCTGCCACGCGATGTCGACATGACGGTCCGCCCCCTGCGCCTCCAAATGCGCGGGCACAGGGGGCGGTGTCGTGTCGTGGTTGCCTAGATCGTGGACCTGAAAGTCGTCGAGATACAGCGTGTGCGGCTCCCCATCGTCCAACCCCTGCATGAAGGTGACGCTGACCATGTCTTCGGAGCGGAACTTCGGGTCGTCCGTGCCGTGGTAGAGCCCCTCGTGAAACGCCGCCAGGGGCAGCGTCACGCGCGTCCATTGCTCCGCCGGCAGCGTCTCGCCATCCTTCACCAGACGCAGCGTGCCCGTGCCATTGCCGTCGCGGTCGCGCAGGAAGACCAGCGGCGAGTTCAAGCGCGTGATCTCCTGGTCCGAGTAGACCCAGAAGCTGAGCGCGTCGCCCTCGAACTTGAACTGGCGGGCGTAGCGGCGCGGGATTTCGGTCGTGATCTGCCAGTCGCCACCGAAGGCCGACGTCCATTGCAGCCGCAACGCATTGGGCGGGGTGACGAAATGCTCGTGTTCGACCGGAAACTTGCCGTCGGCCGTCTCCAGCGAACTGGGTTCGACCCGCATACTGTAGCTGTATTCGGCCCCGTCGTCGGCTGCGCTGTTGGCGAAGAGCACGTGACGGTCGTAAAAGGATTGGGACAACGCCGAAGTGGCAAAAAGGGCACTCATGGCGAGAGCAGTAAGGGGATACTTCATGGGGGTTCAGGAGTTTTGCAAACGGATTGCAAGCGACCTTTAAACAACGCTGGCGAGACCTTTCCGAATCGACCCGTATACGTTGCTATTACGCCGCCTCAATTCACCGCAAACAAAGGGGTTTTGCTTTATCCAAACGTAAAGAACGCTGCCGCGCGACGACACACACCGTCGGCCGCTTCACCCATTTATGCAAATGTTGTCATTTTAGGCAATCAAGATCGTGCATTTTGTTTGAGGGGGGTCGGGCCGTGGCGGCGGGCAGGTCGCCCTACCCTGGGGGCCACAAAAAACCCGCAGCGGGAAAACTGCGGGTGTGCATCGGAGAAAAAATTGGAGGCGCGGGGCGGAATCGAACCGCCGATAGAGGATTTGCAGTCCCCGGCCTTACCACTTGGCTACCGCGCCTTTAGGTCCAGCCTTCACTGAACGAAAGAGAAGAAATTGAGGGACAGCTCCCGGCCCGTCAACTCAATATTCGAAGTTTTCAAGCTAGACTTGAGGGGCCGACCTCCCGAAGATGCGGCGTCATGTCTGCGCAGGTATTGGCGATTGCAAATCAGAAGGGCGGTGTCGGTAAAACGACGACGGCCGTCAATCTCGCGGCCGCACTCGCGGAAGCAAAAGTCCCGACCCTCCTGATCGATATGGATCCGCAGGGTAACGCGACCAGTATGCTCGGGCTCGAACGCACCGACGGCGCCAGCCTGTACGGGCCCATGAACGGTGAAGGCATCGCGCGGGACAAGATCATCGAGACCGGGCGCAAGGGCCTCTGGATGATCCCGGCCGAGGTCGACCTCGCCGCGCTCGAGACCGAGATGGCCCGCCGCGACAATTACCTGCGCCAGATGAAGCAGGTGCTGGGACCGTTGCGCGAGACCGACCCGTTTCACCTGGGCATGATCATCATCGACTGCCCCCCGGCCCTCGGCCTCATCTCCATGAACTGCCTGGGCGCGGCCGACAGCCTGCTCATCACGCTGCAGACCGAATACCTCGCCATGGAGGGCCTCGGCCAGATCCTCAGCGTGCTCGACCAGTTGCGCGAGGCGGGCGTGAACGACCACCTGGAGCTCGCCGGCGTGCTGATGACGATGTATGACAAACGCATGCGCCTGAGCCAGGAAGTGGTGGCCCAGGTGAAGGAGCATCTGCCGGACAGCGTCTTCAAGACCATGATCCCGCGCTCCGTGCGCCTCGCCGAGGCCCCGAGCTTCGGCCAGACGATCTTGGAATACGATCGCTGGAACCCGGGTGCCCGGGCTTACAAGAAGCTGGCCAAAGAGCTGATCGAGAAGTATTCGCTGTAGTCATGGCGGACGACGTTTTGGCGGAGTTTGAAAGCCGCATCGGTTATACGTTCGAGGATCGCAGCCTGCTCGTCCGGGCGCTGACGCACCCCTCTTACATCCAGCAGCACCCCGAGGAAGGCGAAAACAACCAGCGCCTGGAGTTCCTCGGCGATGCCGTGCTCTCGCTCATGCTGGCCGAAAAGCTGTATGCCATCCTGCCGCGCAAGCGCGAGGGCATCCTCACCCGTAACCGGGCGGCCCTGGCCAAAGGCGCGCACCTCTCCAGCCTCGCCCGCCGCATCGGCCTGCCCGAGTTTTTGCGCCTGAGTGACGCCGAACAGCAGAACGGCGGCCGCGAGCGCGATTCCATCGTCGAGGACGCCTTCGAGGCCGTCATCGGCGCCATCTACCTCGACAGCGACTACGAGACCGCGCGCCGCGTGGTGTTGCCCTGGTATGGCGACATCCAGAGCACGGTCGAAAACCTGCTCGACCGCCACAACCCCAAAGGGCGCCTGCAAGAGCTGCTGCAGCCCCACATGGGCAACAACGCCATCCACTACGAGATGGTCGGCGCCCACGGCCCCGATCACGCCAAGAAGTTCGAGGCCCGGGTCGTCGTCAACGGCGAGGAATGGGGCCGCGGCCTCGGCTCCAGCAAAAAGGCCGCCGAAGAAGAAGCCGCCCGCCAGGCCCTGCCCCAGGCCGAAGCCCGCGGCAACGGCGCTTGAGGGGAAGCGCCGAGCAATCCTGTAAGCACCCCAAAAAGCCGCTTCTCGTGGTGGAGAGCGGCTGAAAAGAAACAAATTACGGACACTTAAAGCCTTGCCAGCCTGGCATAACGCCTGGGCTCGACGCTACCGCCGCATGCGGCGGTAACCCACGCATGCCAGGGCAAGCGCACCCAAGGCCAGGGCGCTGGTGGCAGGTTCCGGCACGGCAGCCGTCGGACTGATCGTCAGGCTCGAAATCGTAAATTGAGAATCTCCCGCACTAGAAGAGAAATAGCTACTGTTTTGACTCTCCAAGGCATACGTTCCGAAATAATCTGCATAGTATTCGCCCGGAGAGATCAAGGCGCCTGGATCCGCCAACGTCAGCCCTGCAAATGTGGCGTCTAGATTGAAGCTATTTATGATGCTGCCCGATGCATCCAGCCCAAGACCGTATCCGCCATTGTTGCTCGCAAACATCTGCAAACGGCCAGAATCGAAATACGCATTAGCAATATCGTAAGGGTACCACTCCAACAGAGTCGGGAAGGCGTAGCTACCTCCTAGACCATTCAGGGAAATATCGTTCCACAGCGGACCTTGCGGCACCGTCTCAACGTAGTAAAACAGATTGTTGCCACTTGAATACAAACTAATCTCCGAATCCAGATCATCGTTTAGCGAGAACGTCAATTCATAGGAGTCGCCGAGCACAAACGTCCCGGTCGGGTCCGCATCGAAGCTGATCGTGAAAGAGAAGTCTACCGCTTGCGCTACAATAGCCGGCAGAACGATGGCCGCACCGAGCGAAAACAGGCGGGAAACGAGTTGTTTTTTAAGACAGAACATATGGTGTGTGCGGTATGGGTGAGATCTAAGGCCCAAATGAGACTTATGCGCTCCATAAGCCTCCCCAGCTAGAGTTAAGGCATAATCGCTAGCCAATCCAGGAATTTTTACCCTAAAACCCTCCAATATTCTTCTGACACCACCGCCGGGCTTTGAGGCCCGCATTTCCGAGCAGCGTTATTTCGGCCGGGCTGGCGCTCGCGAGTCGCCATGAAAAAGGAAGACCTTGGCCGTCTGCGACCACCATGCACGTGCTGCCTTTGTGCCTCATTTAATTTGCTCCACCCCCGCAATTTGGGGCTTCCCCAACTTGCAGAAGCGGCGGAATGCGCTCATAGTGAGGATTTTTCTGCGATGAAGCGTGTAAGGCTGCCCGATACCCTCCCCCAGATGCGTTTCCTCGGGGTGGCGCATGAGGCCGCCCCGTGGGTCACCGAGCTGTGGCGTCAAGAGCAGGCCTGCCCGGTCACGATCATCCAGGTCAAGAACGGGGCGGAGGCCGAACGCTGGGCGGCGTTGCTCGAAACGCTGCAGGGGCTGGCGTTCAGCGCCCAACGCCGGTCGGAGATCTGGTTGCTGCCCCCGCCGCCGGATGTCGATACCGAACAAGCCCGTAATGCCGAGAGCCAGCTGGACCGCATGGCCGTCTTTACGCGCCTGCAGGAGCTGAAGCAGGGGAGCGATTCCCGACCGCTGGTCGTGCTGACCACGCCCCCGGCCTTGATTGCGGCGGCCCCGCCGATGCAGGAGATGCAGCAAAACAGCATCCGCCTCAAAGTCGGCGAGGAACGCAGCTTCCGCGACCTGCAGCGCCAGTTGAGCGAGGACCTCGACTACGACTTCGAGCCCGTCTGCGAGCACCCTGGCCAGTTTGCGATCCGCGGCGGCCTGATCGACGTCTACCCGCTGAACGAGACCCACCCGCTGCGCATCGACTTTTTTGGGGACGAGATCGACAGCATCCGCAGCTTCGACCCCACCACCCAGCGCACAATCGACACCCAGCCGGAGGTGGTCATCGCACCGCGCACCCAGCAGCCGCTCGCCGACCAGGAGGGCAGCAGCACGCTCTTCGATTACCTGCCGGACTGCGTCAGCTGGGTCTTTGCCGAGCCCGACCGCCTGCTCGACGCCCACACGGGGGCCTTCGAGACGTTCGAGAACCTGAAAAACCCAAAGCCGCACGTCGGCTGGATCTGGGAGCAGCGACCGGAGGGCCGCGACGCCTTTCTCGGCATCACGGAATTCGACGAGATCGAGCACGTACTGTCCCTCGAGAGCCCGCGCAAGGCGTTTCGCGCCACCGGTCTGGAGCCCTTCCGCCAGCACGCGCTGGATGCCTCCGTCGGGCAGGAACGCGTGCAGGCCGAGAAGGAGTCGCGGGACAAATTCCTGCGTCAATTGCGGGACTGGCAGCAGGCGGGCGAGGTTGTGTGGCTGCTCGCCCCTACCGATGCCGACCAGAAGCGCTGGGAGGAGATCATCGCCGAGACCTCGGGGCTGGAAGGCTTCAAGCCCGTCTACCAGCGTGGCGACATCGCCCGGGGCTTCCGTTGGGAGCTGCAGGCGCAGGATCAACCGCTCACCGAACAACTGCCCAGCCTGCAAAAGCGGCGCGGGTGGACCGTAGTCGGGGCCAGCGATCTCTTTTCACGCCGTCAGGCGCCACCGCGTCGTCACAAGCAACGCAAGCTGCTCCAGCGCCGCCCGATCGACCAGATGCTCGACTTCAGCGAGCTGGCCGACGGCGACGCACTGGTCCACCTCGCGCACGGCATCTGCCTCTACCGCGGCCTGCGCAAGATGGAGCTGAAGGGGCGCGAGGAGGAGGTCATCTCGGTCGAATTTGCGGACAAGCTGACCCTGCACCTGCCCTTGCAGGAATCTCACCTGCTGACCCGCTACGTCGGCCTGACCAAGACCGTGCCCAAGCTCGCGCGCCTGGGCAGCAACACCTGGGAGAAAAACCGCCGCGCCGCCGAAAAGGCCACGGTGGACTTCGCCGCCCAGCTCATCCAGCTGCAGGCGCAGCGCGAACAGGGCGAAGGCTTTGCCTTCCTGCCCGACTCGGAGTGGCAGCGCGAGTTCGAGGGCTCCTTCCCCCACCACGAGACCAACGACCAGCTGCGCTCGATCGAAGACGCCAAGCACGACATGGAGCGCCCCCACCCCATGGACCGCCTGTTGTGCGGCGACGTGGGCTTCGGCAAGACCGAGGTGGCGATGCGGGCGGCGTTCAAGGCGGTGATGAGCGGCAAGCAGGTGGCCGTGCTCGTGCCTACGACCATCCTCGCTCAGCAGCATTACAATACCTTTCGCGAGCGCATGGCCGACTTCCCCGTGACGGTGGAAATGATCAGCCGCTTTCGCCAGAAAAAGCAGCAGGACAAGATCCTGAGCGAGGTCGCGGGCGGCCAGATCGACATCCTCATCGGCACCCACCGCCTGCTCACCGGCGACGTCACGTTCAAGGACCTCGGGCTGCTCGTGATCGACGAGGAACACCGCTTCGGCGTGCGCCACAAGGAAAAGCTCAAGCAGTTCAAGACGGAGGTGGACGTGTTTGCGATGAGCGCCACCCCCATTCCACGCACCCTCTACCTGGCGCTGATGGGCGTGCGCGACCTCAGCGTGATCGAGACCCCGCCGGCGGACCGCCTGCCCGTGCAGACCATCGTCAAAGGCTACGACCTCAACCTCGTCAAAAAGGCCATTAGCGAAGAGCTCGAACGCGGCGGCCAGGTCTTCTACTTGCACAACCGCGTCCAGACGATCGAGTCCGTCGCGAAGAAGATCGAAGAGCTCGTGCCTCAGGCCAAGGTGGGCGTCGGCCACGGGCAGATGGCGGAGGCTACGCTGGAGAAGGTCATGACCCGGTTCGTCGCGGGCGAATACGACGTGCTCGTCTGCACCACGATCATCGAAAATGGTCTCGATATCCCCAACTGCAATACGATGATCATCGAGGGCGCGGACCGCTTCGGGCTGTCTCAGCTCTACCAGCTGCGGGGCCGCGTGGGGCGCTACCACCGGCAGGCCTACGCCTACCTGCTGCTGCACCGCCACGCCCATATGCTGGATGTGGCCCGCAAGCGTCTGACCGCGATGCGCCAATACACCCAGCTGGGCGCGGGCTTCAAGATCGCCATGCGCGACCTGGAGCTGCGTGGCGCGGGCAATCTGCTCGGCTCGCAACAGAGCGGTCACATCGCCAACGTCGGCTTTGAGCTCTACTGCCAGCTGCTGCGCCAGAGCATCGGGCGCTTGCGCGGCGAATCCGTCGCCCGCCAGATCCGCGCCAGCGTCAACCTCGATTTCGTGCGCCAGGGCACCGGCGGCGTCGAAGGCCGCACGCTGAAGCCGGTCGACGTGCTCGACGACGAGGAAAACGCCAACGGTCGCCAGCAGGAGGTAGTCGAAGCCTACCTGCCCGCCGAATACGTCAACGAGGCACGGTTGCGTATTGACCTGTATCGCCGCCTCGCCTTAGCCGTGGAGCCATCGGAGGTAGACGCGATCGAGGCGGAATTGAAAGACCGTTTCGGCGATCTGCCCGAGCCCGCCAATTTCCTCGTTTTGGTCACTCGCCTGCGCACCCTGGCCGAGGCCTACGGCTTCGCCTCCGTCGAAACGGCGGGTGATCGGTTGAAATTATTGCGGGCATCCGGTAAGCGTGACGACTTTGTGAAGGTTGGACCCCGTTTTCCCCGCTTGACCCGACCCGACCCACTCCTAAGGTTACGCGAAATTGAACAATACCTAAAAAGAGTGGGTCAAAACTGACAGCTATGGCATTTATTTACTGGCGATTGGCCATCCTGGGGGCGTTTCTGACGGCCCCCATTCTCCTTACGGCACAAAAAGCGCACAACATCTGGGATCCCCCCTACAAGCAGGGCATTGCCGCGGAAGTCGAAGGTGAGATCATCACGTTTGAAGACCTCCGCCGGGAAATGGGCCCCCTGATCCCGCGTATTCGCGAATCGGCGCGCAATCGGCAGGAGTTCAATCAGAAGATGGAAAACCTCTACTTCGAGGTGCTGCAAAACCTGATCGACCGCGTCCTCATCGTCGACGAGTTCGGCGAGAAGGAATTCAACCTGCCGCAATCCTACATCGAAAACGAGTACGACCGCATCCTGGCGGAAGACTTTGGCGGCGACCGGGCGGAATTTCTCGAATACCTCAAGGAACAGGGCCAGAACGTGCGCGAGTTTCGCCGCGACCTGCGTGACAAGATCATCGTCTCCGCCATGCGCAGTGAAAAGCGCAAGAGCGAATCGCAGGTCAGCCCCGAGCGTATCGAAGCCTTTTACAACGAAAACAAGGTCGCCTTCTATCAGGAGGAATCCGTCAAGCTGCGCATCATCATGCTGCGCCCGCTGGCCGATGAAAATGCCGACCTGATGCAGCAATCGGTCGAAAAGGTCCTCTCCGAGCTCGACGACGGTAAAGACTTCTCCGACGTCGCGCGCAAATACAGCCAGGACTCCCGCCGCGAATCCGGTGGCGACTGGGGCTGGCTGAAGCGCACGGACCTGAAGGACGAGCTGGCCAAGGTCGCCTTCGACCTCAAGCCGGGCGAACACAGCGACCCAGTCAAGATCGCCAACCAGACCTTCATCCTCTACGTCGAAGATTACCGCCCGGAAGGCATCCTGCCGCTGGCCGAAGTCCGCGACCGCATTGAAGAAATCCTGGCCGGGCAGCTGGCCCGCCAGGCTCAGGAAGCCTGGCTCGATCGCCTGCGCCGCGACGCCTACGTGCGCTACTACTAAGACTTCCATTCTTCCACGCCCGCTCTTTTACCCCGCCCCTGCCGGCGGGTTTTTTTGTGGCCGCAAAACCGGCAAAACCAGTTGCCCCGCTGCCGGTCCTGCCCATCGTGACGCGTATGCAAGTCGCCGTCTTCTCCACCAAAAGCTACGATCAGGACTCCTTCGAGGCCGCCAATCAGGACTTCGGCCACGAGCTGACCTTCTTTGAAGTCGGGCTGGGCCCCAAGATGGCCCGTGTGGCGCGCGACTATGAGGCCATCTGCGCCTTCGTGAACGACGACTTGAGCGCCCAGACCCTCGAGACCCTGGCCGAGGGCAAGACCCGCCTGATCGCCATGCGCTGCGCCGGCTTCAACAACGTCGACCTCGATGCGCTGAAGGACACCGGGCTGAAGCTCGTGCGCGTGCCGGCCTATTCGCCCCACGCGGTCGCCGAGCACGTGCTGGCCCTGCTGCTGACGCTCAACCGCAAGACGCACCGCGCCTACAACCGCGTGCGCGAAGGCAACTTCAACCTCGAGGGGCTGCTGGGCTTCGACATCTACGGCAAGACGGTCGGCATCGTCGGCACCGGCAAGATCGGCGTCATCACAGCCAAGCTCTTCCAGGCCTTCGGCTGCCGCGTGCTGGCCTACGACGTGCAGGAAAATCCCGAGGTGCTCGAGGCCGGTATCGAATACGTCAAGCTGGGGCAGCTCTTCCGCGAGAGCGACATCATCTCGCTGCACTGCCCGCTCGTACCCGCTACGCAACACCTGATCGACGGCACCTCCCTCGCACAAATGAAGGACGGCGTCTGCATCATCAATACCAGCCGCGGCGGCCTGATCGACACCCAGGCGGTCTATCGCGCCCTCAAGTCCGGCAAGGTCGGCCTGCTCGGGCTCGACGTCTATGAGGAAGAGGCGGGCCTGTTCTTCACCGACCACAGCCAGCGCATCATCCAGGACGACCTGTTCATGCGGCTCACCACCTTCCCCAACGTGCTCATTACCGGGCACCAGGCGTTCTTTACCGACAACGCGATCCGCAATATCGCCGATACGACGTTGCAAAACATACGCGATTTCGAGGAAAAAGGCTGCAGCGCCAACGAGGTTGCCGCCAAAGCCTAGCGGATTTACCTTAGGCCCTATACGTTAAGGAGGTAACGCCTTTTGGGATTGTGTCCATCCGGGTTCTGCATGATCGTTTCCGGATGGATCATAGCGCCAATAGACTGAGCCTCCGTGAGATGGTCGCCACCGAACGCCCCCAGGAGCGACTGGAACGCCTCGGCCCGGAGGCCTTGAGCGATAGCGAACTGCTGGCCATGATCCTGCGCAGCGGCAGCCGCGAGCTGGACGTGTTGTCGCTGTCCTCGCAAATCATCACGGAAGCGGCCTCGCTTTCGGGACTCTTGCGCTGGGGGCTGCCCGACTTCCTGCGTTGGCGCGGCATCGGCAAGGTCAAGGCCCTGCAGTTGCTCACCGTCATGGAGATGTCGCGCCGCATCCTCAACCAGAACGCCGACCTCAAGCCCTGCCTCAAATCCGGGGCCGACATCTACAACTACCTGCGGCCCAGGGCGGAGGGCCTCAACGTCGAAAAGGTGTGGGTCGCCTCCCTCGACTCGAAACACCGCCTCATCGAGTGTCGCATGATCACCTCGGGCATCGCCAATGCCTCCCTCATCCATCCGCGCGAAGTATTCCGTGAGGCAGTACGCGCCAACGCAGCCGCCGTCGCCGTGGCGCATAACCATCCCAGCGGCGATCCCAGCCCCAGCACCCCCGACATCCAGAGCACCCGCTTGCTGCGCGAATCCGCACGTGTGCTGGATCTAACGTTGGTCGATCACGTCATTCTGGGCCACCCCGGGATCGATCCCAGACAGTTGGGCTATTACAGCTTTTACGACGCGGGACTGATCTAGTTTGCACAAAATGAAGATTCTTCTTTCCGCTACGTTACTTTGCGTGTATAGACATTAACTGCAAAGCTTGGGCTTTGTACGCTTCTGCTGTTCGTCTGCATTTGGAGTAAATTCCTTATCCGCCCAACCGAATTGTCATAAAGGTGTCTACGCAGTATTCCAGTTCTGCCATCAGTGCGCTTGTCTACGACGGTGACCGCGAGGTCCACCAGCTGGTTCACTGCTTGTGTCGCGACCTGCAGATCAAGAGCTTTCACTTTCTCTCCGGGGCCGAAGCCCTCGGCTTTTATCAGCAACGCCCGGTCGAAATCGTCGTGGCGGAGATCAATGATCAGGCCGTCAACGGTTTGACTATGGCCAAGCGGATGCGCACTTCGCACCCCCACACGCCCATCATTCTGCTGGCGGACCCGGGCAAGCGGGAGCGCGTCAACGGCATGGAGAAAGCCGCCAACGTCTCGGTCGTGACCAAACCGATCGAGCCGCTGTTGCTGGCCCGCTATCTCTCCGAAGCCGTGGAATGGGTCCACAACGGCCCGAAGGCCGCAGCGGGCAGCAGCCCTGCACCCCTGCCCGACTTCGATGAGGTGGAGACGGAGACGACCGACGACATCGAGGATGTGCGCCTCGAACTGGAGAGCGCTTACGCCCTGATCGATCAGCTGCGCGAGCAGTTCGACCAGAAAGATCAGGAAAACGCCAAGCTGGTCCAGCAAGCCCAGCGCTTGCAACGCATGCTGCAGGAGCGCGAGGCCGAGATCTCCCGCATCCAGCAGGTCATGAATGCCATGCAAGGACGCATCGAGCAGCTCGAGCAACAGGGCCCCGCCTCTGCCGAGGTAGACGCCGAGGCCGCGGAGGCCGACAACGAAGCCCTGGCGGAACGCCTGGCCTACATCGAGGAAAGCGAAGAACGCCTCATGCAGCGCGCTCAGGAGCTTTATGAGCGGGAGACCGAACTCGCCCATCGGGAGGAGACCTTCACGGCGCTGGAGAACGGCCAGCGTGCGCCCAGCGCGCCCGAAGACGACGGCTTGGACAGCTGGGGAGACATCGGCCTGGAAGACTTCGACGAAGCCCCCCGGCGATAAGCCCGTTTAACGCCCCGCGATCAAGGCAGGCCACCCGAAATCCGGGCGGCCTTTTTCGTCTCCGGACCTCCCTAGCGCCCGAGGGCCTGGTCGATCTGATTCTGCTGCCGCGCGATGTCGTGCAGCGTCACGATGCCGAGGATCTTCTGCGGGTCCGTCGCGCTGACCACCGGAGCCTGCATGACGTCTTCGACCACCAGGATCTGCGCCACGTCGCGGATGGACGACTCGGGGCGCAACGAGATGATCTCGCGGTCGCTCATGATCTCCGAAGTCGGCTTGTCCGCATCTTCCAGTAAGTGCTCCTGCATTTCGTGGTGCGTGATCATGCCGATCAGGCGGGCGTCGGCATCCACCACCGGGTAGGCGTGGTGCTTCAGGCCGAGCTTCTTCAGCTCCTCCAGGTTTTCCTTGAGCGTCTTCGCGCCCTGGATGGTCGCCGGCTCGAAGGTCATGATGGTGCTCACCGGCAAGTTGCGCCAGTCCTGGTCGCCCTGATAGTCGGGCATCTTGCGCAGGGAGATCTTGTCTTGCAGCAGCAGCGAGTCGTAGAGCGGCACCGATTGCAGGCGGCTGGAAATCAACCAGGCCAGGATGTTACCGGCCATGAGCGGCAGGATCAGCGAATCCTGACGCGTCATTTCCCAGATGATCACGATACTCGTCATCGGGCAGCGAATGACGCCGGCGAAGAACGCGCCCATCCCGAGCATGGCCATTGCACCGATAATCTCGTTGTCGTAGCCGACCAGATGCTGGCCGATGATGCCCATCATGCCGCCCAGCATGGCACCAATAAAGAGCGTGGGAGCAAACAGGCCGCCACTGCCGCCAAAACCGTAGGCGACGCTGGAGGCGATGAACTTGCCCGCAAACAGCATCAACGCCACGGTGAAGAGGTTGAGGTGGCCGTTGAGCATCGAGGTCACATCGTCGTACCCGATGCCGAAAATGCCGAGATGGCCTTCGCTCAGGAACATGACCGAGACGCCCACGAGGCCGATGATCAGACCGCCGAGCGCGGGCTTGATCCATTTCGGCATCTTGGACTGCAGCGTCACGCGAGCGCGAATGCGCAGGATGGCTTCAACGTAGGCCTTGCCCACGAAAGCCGCGAGGATGCCCAGCGGGATCGCCAGCAGCATCCACGGCGCCGTCGTCAACTCGCCCAGATGCAGGTCGAAGGCCGGGTGCTCCCCCGTCATGAGGCGCTGCACGGCCGACGCGATCACCACCGAGATGATGATACCAAAGTAGCTCTTGCCGGAGAAGTCGCCCAGCAGCTCCTCAAACACGAAGAAGAGCGCCGCCATGGGCGAGTTAAAGGCCGCCGCGATGCCCGCGCCCATGCCCAGCGGCACCATTGCCTGCACCCGCTTCTTGGCCAGGCCGAAAAATTGCCCGATATTGGAGGCCAGGGCCGAGCACAAGTGCACCGTCGGGCCCTCGCGGCCCAGGCTGATGCCCGAACCGACCGAGACCACCCCGATGATAAAGCGCCAGGCCACTTCCGAGAGACGAAAGATGCCGAAGTCTCGGTAGTAGCGGGTCTTGGTTTGCGGAATGCCCGAACCGGCGGCATCCGGCGCCAGGTAAGTGAGGATCAGACCGCTGACCAGACCGCCCAGGGTGGGAGCCGCCACCAGAATCGCCCCGAGGATGATGGGGCTGCCGCCGCCGAAATGCCGCGCCAGTCCCAAGATCCCACTGAAGAGAAACTGGATGGAATGGTGAAAAGCCACCGCTGCCAGGCCGCAGGCCACACCGGTAATGATCCAGATGATGAGGTAGCGCTGTGTATCACTGTATCTTGCCCGGAATAACTCCGGCAAACTGTAGCGCTTGCGGCCTACATGCTCCCCCAGATTAGCATCACTCATTCGCATCTACCTACTCCGCTCCAGCTGAAGATTCAAGGGAAAGGACAATCCAATCTGATTTACTCCGCATGAGTTCGGCTGATTTGGAGGTGCATTTTGCCAACGTCGGCCCACAGGTCACGCTCCCCCAGGCCCCTGTCCCCAGGCTGGTATGGCTTATGCGACACGTAGGCTGCTATGAACAAGATTATCCCCATTACGACTCTCACCGCCCTGATTGCTTTTGGCCCCACCCTGCTCGGCCAGAATACTTCCACGAGCGGCCATAATTCCACGGACGACATGGCGACTCCCACAACCCAGATGTCGGACGACTATAACAAGGATTACAACAGCAACAACAAGGACTGGAAGGACAACAAGAGCCACCAGGACCGCATGGGCTCCAAGGACCACCAGTCCAGCAATCGCTCCGACAGCTCCCGCGACGACTCCCTCCGCGTCACCCAGGGCAGCGAACTCATGGGCTACGACGTGTTTGACTCCCAGGGCCACAAGGTCGGCGACATCACGGATTTTGTCGTCAACCTCAAAGACGGCAGCATCAGCCACGTGATCGTTTCCAGCGGCAACTGGTTCAGCCAGGGCCTGACGGGCGAAAATCGCATCGTGCCCGCCAGCGCCATTAGCCGCAACGGCGACCGCTTCCAGCTCAGCCTCACCAAGTCGGCCTTCATGAAGACCCCGACCTTCGAGGGCGGCGATCTCAACGACATCGCGAAAGACGTGAAGCGCAGCCTGAAGAGCGCCTACGCCGATGCGGCCAACAACATGCAGGCCAGCAGCAGCTGGAGCCGCGACCGCGACCATCAGCAAACCGGCATGCGCTCCGAGCAGGACCGTAACCAAGAACAGCAGATGGCCGAACAGCAACGCCGTCAGGGCGAAGATGTCGCGATGGAAAACAAGGATTGGGACCGCGACACCAAGATGGACCAGATGCACGATCGCATGCAGGACAACATGGATCGCATGCAAGGCAACCAGATGGCGTCTCAGGACAAGATGGATCGCAGCCGCACGCAGAATCGCTCCAGCCAGTGGGGCTCGTCCAGCGACCTCGAAATCACCGAGCAGACGCACATTCTTTACTCCGACCTCGCCGAGTCGGAAATGCTCTCCGCCAGCGACAGCGACCAGGTCGCCCGCGTGCGCGATGCGCTGATCAACGTGGAAAAGGGCGAAGTCGCCTACATCCTCGTCGATGAAGAGCAGGTATTTGTCCGCTCCTACCCCAACGACATCGTGGCCGTTCCCATGGGTGCCTTCTCCAGCCGCGACGGCGAAGAAGTGACCTTTAACATCGACATGAATACCCTGGATCAGGCCGAACAAGTCGACGACGTCTCCCAGGTGAAGCGCAAGGGCGGCCAATACTCGGATGTCTACGTCATCCGCAACGTCAACTAAGCGCGCACCGCGTCCATCCCTTCATTTGCCAAAGCCGAGGCCATTCGCCTCGGCTTTTTTGGTTTCGTATCAGTAGCCGTCAGGATGTGGCAGCCTTTCGCAAGTATGGCTTCTGTTTTGCATACACCCTGCCCCTCATCCTTATTGCTTCGGCAAGTCCTCACTGTAAAGAGCCAGAGCGTAATCGCAGCCGGAAGGGGATTCCTCGACGGAAAGCAACGTGCGGTCATCAAGGGTTCTGCGCCACCCCGTGGGGAGCGTCCCATTTCTGCCCGCAAGTTCGGACGTAACGATAGCCGGCTATCAGTTTGACACGGAATCCTTTCTCAAAATCGAAATGGATCAGCCCCGAGCCTGCACCTTATAGCAAATCCTGAAACCACTGCCGGAGTTGAAGAGATTCTCTCCCGCCGCGTAGGACTTCTTGTCCCCAATGGGGCCTGCGATCAGCTCTATATCTTTAGTCATACCAGAAACGAAACCTTTGATGCCTTGAAGATAAAGAGGGAGACATGGCATTTTCATCAGCACCCCAGGTTGCCCTCCCCCCTATGTTCAACAGGGCACGTTACCTTCAATCGCCTTTTCCCCTCATGATACCCTGCCCATTTTCTGCTTCGTGTCTCCGTGGCTTGGCATCCTCTGATCTGGGCAGAAGGTGATAAGGGCAGAAAATGGAGTTGCCCGCAGCGATTTTTTGTCATCACCGGCAGCATCCTCCCCTCTCCATGCTACAACCCAACCCCGCTGAAGGTGAAACAGTCTTCAACCCCCTGAAAATTAAAACATGAAGCGACTAACTTGCTTGGCCCTCGCGGTGTGTCCTATCTTCACCGCAACCGTGCTGGAAGCCAACTCGAGTTCTCCTGCACCCGACACCGCCGGCGAGATTTTAACCCCTCCCGCACCGCCCAGCCCGCGCATCAACGGCCCCTCAATTTTCGGCGTCCGCTCCGGTTCGAAGTTCCTCTATGCCATCCCCGCTACCGGCAAGCGTCCGATGGAGTTTCACGTCTTGAACCTGCCCGAAGGGCTGCATGTGGACTCTGAAACGGGTCACATTGAAGGCACACTGGCCGAACCGGGCGAATATACCGTAACGCTGCGGGCCAAAAACGAGCTCGGTTCCGATGAAAAGGTGTTTCGTATCGTGGTGGGGGAAAAGATCGCACTTACGCCGCCTATGGGCTGGAGCAGTTGGAATTGCTGGGGCGACGCCGTCAGCCAGGACAAGGTGCTCAGTTCCGCTCGCGCGATGAAGGCAAAAGGCCTGCGCCAGCATGGTTGGACCTACATCAATATCGACGACGGATGGCAGGGGCCGCGGGGAGGTGAACATAACGCGATCCAGCCAAACGAAAAGTTCCCCGATATGAAGGCGCTTGCGGATGAAATCCATCAACTAGGCCTAAAATTCGGCATCTACTCAAGCCCGTGGCGCGGGACATATGCAGGCTATGTCGGTGGTTCGTCCGACCATGCGGACGGCAGCTACGACTGGATCATAGAACACGATCACGATGTAAATTATCGCTTTGGTCGAGGACCGGACAGCCCCAAAGAGGGCAAGCCCACCTGGGTGCACTGGCAATTCGGCCAATACTCTTTTGCAGCGCCAGATGCCCAGCAGTGGATGGATTGGGGCGTCGATTACCTGAAATACGACTGGTTTCCCAACGACCTGCCGCACGTCAAGGAAATGGCCAGTGCCTTGCGTAACGGCGACCGCGATATCGTCTACAGCCTCTCAAATACAGGGATTTACGACAATGCCCCCGGCTACGTAGAGCATGCCAACCTGTGGCGAACGACGGGCGATATCGTTGACACCTGGGAAAGCGTGAGCCGCATCGGCTTTGCTCAGGACCGCTGGGCCGCCTATACAGGTCCAGGGCATTGGAGTGACCCGGACATGCTGGTCCTGGGCCAAGTCGGCTGGGGCCCGAACCTGCACTCGACTCGGTTGACACCAAACGAGCAATACTCGCACATAAGTCTTTGGTGTCTGCTTTCGGCTCCCCTGATCCTTGGCTGCGATTTGGCCCAATTGGACGCGTTCACGCTCAGCTTGCTCACCAACGACGAAGTGCTCGCGATCAATCAGGACTCGCTTGGTCGCCAAGCCACCCAGATCAGTAATGCCAACGATAAAACGGTTTATGCAAAAACCCTCGAAGATGGCACCTATGCGATCGGGCTCTTCAACCGTGGCGAATCCGAAGCAACCGTCGGAGTCAAGTGGGGACCATGGGGGACGCTTGCCACCCCTGATGCAGGGGCCGAATTTGTCGTGCGCGACCTCTGGAGGCAGGAAAATCTCGGTATCTTCAAGGAGCGATTCGAAACCAAGGTGCCTCCGCATGGCGTCGTTCTCGTCAAGTTGACTCCCGTGAAATAAGCGAAACGTAGCCCCAAGACGTGCATCATCCCTAACCCGGCGGTTCATCCCATGCTCGACGTCACCCCTCGAACAACGCGTTACGCCGCACTCTTCCAATCGTGAATGGGCCTTCCCTCGTTGAACGGGCTTATGTCATGAAAGAAATGGTCTGGCGGCCCATCACGATTACACCTGAAAGCAACGGACAACAGGGCCAAATCGGCAATTTGGTTTATAAAGCAGGCGTCATTACGTAGGGTGTGGGCATGATCGACTTGGCGCATGGGCTCGGCCTCTATACCGACCGCTACGAACTCGCGATGGCGCGCAGCTATTGGCACGACGGGATGGCCGACAAGCCGGCGGTGTATGACTACTTCTTTCGCACGCTGCCTTTCGGGGGCGGCTACGCCGTCTTCGCCGGGCTGGGTACGCTGCTGGAGTTGCTGCCGCAGTTTCGCTACGATGCAGAGGCAATCGAGTTCCTGCGTGCGGACGGCTTTGATGAGGCCTTTCTCCACTATCTGCGCCAGTTCCGCTTCCGCGGCTCACTGTGGGCGCCAACCGAAGGCGAACCCGTCTTCCCACTGGAGCCCGTGGTGCGCGCCGAAGGCACGCTGCTGGAGCTGCAACTGATCGAAACCCTGTTGCTCAACGTGCTGAATTTCCAGACGCTGATCGCAACCAAAGCCGCCCGCTGCGTGCAGGCGGGCCAAGGACGCGTCGTGAGCGAGTTCGGCCTGCGCCGGGCCCAGGGGCTCGGCAGTCTCTGGGCCGCCCGCGCGGCCTGCATCGGCGGTTGCACCTCGACTTCCAACGTCATCGCGGCGCAGCATTACAACCTGCCCGCAGCCGGGACCATGGCCCACGCGTTTGTGCAGGCCTACGGCGACGAGCTGGCCGCCTTTCGCGCCTTTGCCGAGATCCACGGCTCGTCGACCGTGCTGCTGCTCGACACCTTCGACACCGTGCGCTCCGGCCTGCCCAACGCCATTACCGTGGCCCAGGAAATGCGGGCGCGCGGGCAGCAACTGGCGGGCGTCCGACTCGACAGCGGCGACCTTGCCTACCTCAGCCGCAAAGTCCGCCGTGGGCTCGATGCCGCCGGGCTGCCGGAGGTCCAGATCGTGGCCTCCAACCAGCTCGACGAATACCTGATCCGCAGCCTGATTTTGCAGGACGCGCCCATCGATATTTTCGGCGTCGGCACCGCGCTGGCCACCGGCGCGTCGGACGGAGCATTGGACGGGGTCTACAAACTGTCGACGATCGACGGAGAGCCCCGCGTCAAGCTCTCCGAAACCCTGGCCAAGAGCACCCTGCCCGGCCGCAAAAACGTCATCCGCTACACGGACGAAGCTCAGGAGCTTGCCGCGGATGCCGTAGTCCTCGCGGATGAAACGGCGCCCGAGCGCATGATCCACCCCTTTGAGCCGCACCGCCAGTTACCGCTGGCGCCGTATGGAGGCGATGGTCTGCTGCAGCCCGTCATGCAGCACGGTGAGCCTCTGGCCGAACCGGCGCCGATCCGGACGCTGGCGGACCAGACCCACCGGCGACTGGCCCAACTCCCGCCGGAACACCGCCGCTTCGAGAACCCCCACCCCTACAAGGTCGGCCTCAGCCCCCAGCTCCGCGCCCTCTGGGAAGACCAGCGCAACTGCGAAAAGGCGAAGGTGGGTTAGAAATCTCCCCCTCAAGCCGGAGCGCTGACCGGTCGCAGGCTGAGGCTGCACCAGGCGGTGAGCAGGGCTACCACAGTGGCGAGCAGCAGACTCACCCGCATCCCGTTCACAAAGCCGAAGGGCTGAGCGAGCAGCGCGCCAAAGACCGCCACGGCAAGAGCACCCCCGACCTGCCGACTGGTGTTGAAAGCGCCACTGGCCGTTCCCGCCAGGGGCGCAGGCACACTGCCCAGCAGCACCTCGGCGATAGGCGGCGCAATCAAGGGGCCCGCCAGTCCGACCAGTCCCATCAGAACAGAGATGCCCGCAATGGGCAGACCATCGGCCAGCAGCGCCATACAGAACAGCCCGAGCACCATTGAGACCAGGCCACTGAAGATGACCGCCCGCGCCCCGAAGCGCTCCACGATGCGCGCACTGAAGGGGGTGAGGAACAGGCCGATCAACATCATGGGCAAGAAGGACAGGCCCGTCTGCAGGGGGCTGAGCCCGCGCAACTGCTGCAGATACAAGCTCATGACAAAGGGCAGGCCAAAGTAGCCCATCATGAAGGTAAAGCCGACCGCCAGCGCAATCACCGCGTTGCGGACCCGAAAGAGCTCGGGCGGCACCATGGGATGGCGGACCCGGCGTTGGCCGATGACGAAAGCGACGACCGCGCAAGCGCCCAACAGCAGGCTACCCCAGACCTGCGGACGTCCCCAGCCGATTTCGCCTCCTTCGATCGCGCTGAAAATGAGCAGCCCCATCGCGGCCACCGCCGTGATTTGCCCCCAGAGGTCGAAGCGCGTGACCCGCTTTTCCGTGGGCTCGACCCGGGTCAGCAGCGCAAAGGTCAACAGGCAGACCGGCAGGTTGACGAAGAAGATCCAACGCCAGCTAAGCAGGATCAAGAGTCCCCCGACCACGGGGCCGGATGTCGCGGCGACGGAACCGCCCATGGCCCAATAGGCGACCGCCCGGCCCCGCTTGACCGGATCGTGATAGGCGTGCCGGATCAGCGCCATGGAAGACGGCATCATGATCGCGGCCCCCGCTCCTTGCAGCAAGCGGGCGAGGATCAACGTCAGCGTGTCGGGAGCCAGCCCGCACACCACCGATGCGCTCATGAAGATCGCCACGCCGAGGCCGAATGCGTTGCGGGCGCCGATGCGGTCGGTTATCACCCCGGCAGACAGGAGTAGCGCGGCGAACACCATCGTATAGCTGTCGACCACCCACTGCAGGCCAGACATCTCAGCCCCCAACTCCCGGCCGATGGTGGGCAGCGCCACGTTGACGACGACCGCATCGAGGGTGATGACAAAAAAACCGAGGAGCGCTGCCACCAGAGTAAATGCGGGCGGCGGCGAACTGGCAGACTGCTGATCCATATTGTGCTTGGGTATCTGAATCCGCACCCGCTCCACCGCCAGCAGAGGCCCCTTCTACGGAGTGACGCGAAAGGAGCCCAAACGATGAGGCAAGTGCCGTTGCAAGTGCGCTTACGCCGCGGTGACGCCTCCATCTACAGTCAAGGCATGCCCTACGACATAGCTTGCCGCCGGGCTACAAAGCCAGAGCACGACGGATGCGATTTCCTCCGGGCGACCGGCTCGCCGAATCGGAATGCTCTCCAGCATCCTGGCGTAGGCGTCTTCATCGCCGCCGACCACATCCCGCGCCACCTGGGTATCGATCACCCCCGGGTTGATCGCATTCACGCGAACGCCATAGGAGATGGCTTCAAGTGCCGCCGTGCGCGTAAGGCCGATCACACCATGCTTTGACGCAATGTAAGAGGGGATGCCGGGATGGCCCGTCAACGCACCGAGTGAGCCCGTGTTGACGACCGCCCCGCTGCCCTGCGGCTGCATGTGCTGCAACTCGTATTTCATACAAGCCCACACGCCGCGTAGATTCACGCCGATGATCCGCTCCCATTCTTCACGCGAACTCTCGGCTGTGGGCGCAAGCTTCGACATCACGCCGGCGTTGTTAAAGGCGGCATCGATCCGCCCAAACTCGGCCACCGCGTAGTCCACCATGGCTTTTACCTGGGCCTCATCCGCCACATCGCACCCGATCCAACGGACCGGATAGCCTGCGGCGGACAGCTCTTCCGCCAGTGCGGCGATCGCGTCCTGTTTGTAATCGGCGACGAGCACCGAGGCGCCTGCTTCGGCAAAAGCCTTGGCGGTGGCCCGGCCCATGCCGGAAGCCGCCCCCGTGACGAGGGCAACCTTGTCTGTATAGTCCAGCGGATGCTTCATGGATCTGCTTCTCCTCTGTGGTGTCTATTGTTTGCGGCGGAACCGGCTGACCGGTCATCCGGTTCCAGCGGGAATTGCGCCGGATCGCTTCCGCCCTTCGACGTGCGCGATGGAGCCTATGATAGCGGCATCCTTCATCGGCTGCGCGCCACATCTTGCTCGACCTGTCCTCTGGTTGCGTGAAACCGAATTGCACGCATCCAGAGGATGAGGTTCACGAGCCCGGCCCGCCCTTTCGCTCAGCGGTGGAGGGCGGCCACCGCCTGGTCGATCGGCGTATCACCGTCGGTCAGCTCGAGAATCTCCTGCTTGAGCGTAGGCGTCTCGATCAACTTGGCCAGGACGCCAGCGACATTGCCCCGCGCCACTTGGCCGTAGGGGATCGCCCGGTCGAGGTGCACCCGTCCCTCTCCTGCCTCCGAGACCAGCACACCGGGCCGCACGATCACCCAGTCCAGGCCCGAGGCAACCACAGCATTGTCGGCCTGCCGCTTCATGTTCATGTAGTGCTCAAAGCCATCGCGCCGCGGGCGGTCACGTCCTGCATCCATGAAGGCCGAGACCAGATAGAGCCGCGAAATGCCGTTCGCCCGGGCCGCAGCTATGAGTTTGACCGGCGTCTCGTAGTCGATCGCCGTCGTCCGCTCCAAGCCGCTGCCGGCGGCCCCAGCGGAAAACACGATGATGTCGTGGCCTTGAGTTGCCGCGGTGAGATCGTCCGTCGACAACTCCATCAAGTCGCCGAAAACGGGCGTGATGCCCGCCTGGCGTAGACCCGCTTCCTGCTCGGGCTGACGATAGAGCCCAGACACGGCGTGGCCGGCCTCGATCAATTTTGGCGCGAGCCGTGAACCGACACCACCGGTGACGCCAACCATGAAAATCTTGCTCATAAAATTACGCGATAGAAGTTATGCTTTAAGAAGACGCAACCGCCAGAGCGGCGGCAGGTGCATCCAAAGGAGAAAACGGAGGTCGGCCTCCCTGCTCGGGGCACCGATCCTCCGTTGAGAATCGTAGATCAATATAGCAGTTCGGCGGGCGGAATCGCCTCGCCTGCCGCCGACGCATCTACTCCTGAAAGACCGGCATCTGATTGGCGTCTCCGTAGTCCTTGACGCGCTCCGCCTGATCCAGGGTCGCCATATCCTGCTCCGAGATTTCGAAATCAACATCCGCATTGTTCTGGATGTGCGCCTTCTTGGCGCTCTTCGGCAGCGGCAGCAGGCCCTTCTGCAGGAGGTAGCGCACGGCGAGTTGCGGCACCGAGACGTCGTAGGCCTTGGCGATCTCGACCACCTTGTCGTGCTTCATCAAGCCGCCGTGGGCCACCGGCGAGTAGCCTTCGACGAGGATGTCGTGCGATTGCGAAAACCGGATCAGGTCCGTCGGCATGTGGCTGATGTGCGCGAGGATCTGGTTGACCATCGGCTTTACCGTGCAGGATTGCAGGATGTTCTCGAGGTCGGCCTGCAGGAAATTCGACACGCCGATGGCGCGGAGCTTGCCGGCCTGATAGGCTTCTTCCAGCGCCTTCCAGGCTGCGCGATTGCCCTCGTAGTATTTGTCGTCGCCGCGAAACTCCTTCCACGGCTGCGGGCTGTGAATAATCATCATATCGAGATAATCCAAGCCCATCGTTTCGAGAGATTTGTCGATCGAGGCGACCGCGTCCGGGTAGTTCTTCACTTCAGCGGCGAGCTTGGACGTCACGAAGAGCTCTTCGCGCGGGACTCCGCACGCCCGGATCGCTTCGCCGACGCCGCGCTCATTCTGGTAGGCCTGGGCGGTGTCGATGTGGCGATAGCCGAGGTCCACGGCATCCTTCACCACTTGTACGACATCCTTGTCTTCGATAAACCAGGTTCCGAGGCCCAGCTTCGGGATTTTCACGTCATTCGAAAGGGTGTAGGTCTCTTGGGTGATCATATTATTTTCTACTTCGTTTTTCAATTTATGCGTAGGTAAAGGGCTGTGCATGATTCCGTGCCGAAGCCGATCCTGAACGTTCTTTTCCTTCAAGGGCACCGTAATCAAATCAAACTGGCGAGATCACTTCGACTACGGGAACCGCACTGCCCACAAGGTTTTCAGATTTCCCGATCCTGCAAACGCTTCCCCACAAAAATGCCTCGCTAGCGCCATAAGGACAACGACTACCCGCCGCACGCTTACTTTTGACAATCAATCGCTTAATAAACAAAAAAGCGCCCCTCACATTACCCTGCTAATCCCAGCATCATCCTCTATTTCGAACCGTACAACATCAAACAAACCGGACGCTTGAGCTACGCATAAACATCACGTCAACGCGCTCGATGTCTGGATTTTCCTAATACGATTGCCCCTTGTTTATACCACTTACCTTCGTTCGATTACTTGATCTTAATGAACGAACGAACGTATCCTGCGGCAAAGGAAAGCAAACCGCCTGAGGTGACAGGCAAGCCACCCCAAGCGGCAAAAGCGACGGTTACGCCTTGAGGGTCGCCATATCGATGACGAAGCGATACTTCACATCGCTCTTGAGCATGCGCTCATAGGCCTCGTTGATCTGATCCATCCGGATCATTTCGATATCGGAGGTAATCCCGTGCTGGCCGCAGAAATCGAGCATCTCCTGCGTCTCACCGATGCTGCCGATCATCGAACCGCCCAGCGTCTTGCGCCCCATGATAAGGCTGAAGACCGCGACGGGCAGCGGTTTGTCGGGCGCGCCCACAATGGCCATCTTGCCCTCTACCGTGAGCATGGCGAGATAGGCGTTGAGGTCGTGCTCGGCCGAAACGCAATCGAGAATAAAGTCGAACGTGCCGGTGTGGGCCTGCATCTCCTCCTCGTTGCGCGAGACGATCACTTCGTGCGCACCCAACCGCATGGCGTCCTCCTTTTTCGAAGGAGACGTGGTGAAGACCACGACGTGCGCCCCGAAGGCGCGGGCAAACTTGACCGCCATATGGCCGAGGCCGCCCAGGCCCACGACGCCCACCTTTTGGCCCGGCCCCACCTGCCAGTAGCGCAGCGGCGAATAGGTGGTGATGCCGGCGCACAGCAGCGGCGCGACGCCCGCCAGGTCGAGGTTTTCCGGCACGCGCAGGGCAAAGTGCTCGTTGACGACGATATTCTCGGAGTAGCCGCCGAAAGTCGGCCCCCCGATAAACGGCTCAGTCGAACCATAGGTGCCGACCATGGTCGGAGAATACTGCTCATTGCCCGCCTTGCAGTGCGGGCAGCTCATATCGGCGCCCACCATGCAGCCGACGCCGGCGAGGTCGCCCACCTTGAACTTCGTGACTTTCGAACCAACCTGGGTGACGCGCCCGACGATTTCGTGTCCGGGCACGGCGGGGTATTGGGTGAAGCCCCACTCGTTGCGCGCGAAGTGGATGTCGGAGTGGCAGACCCCGCAGTAGAGGATCTCGATCTGGACGTCCAGATCGGTCGGCTCACGGCGGTCAATCGTGGCCGGGGTCAAGGGATTGCTCGGCGCCTCCGTGGCGTAAGCGGTGAGTGAATAAGTCTCGGGTTTCTGATCGGTCATAGGATCTCCGGAAGAATTTCGGTATTCTGGAAAACCTTGATCTTACCATTTTGCGTGTCTCTGGATAATACCTATTCCTTCCGAAGGATTGCCTAATTCTTCAGCATGCCGGAAAATCTCCGCCGTTTTCACTTCGAGGCGTATCGACGCATCCCCAGCCCTGCCCCGCCCCATTTCCGCCACTGATCGCGCTAGCCCCGCCCGTTGGACGACGGCTCGGGCAAGGTGGCGTCCTTGATGTCCTGCCGGGGCGGTGCACCAAAGAGCCGCCGGTATTCGCGGCTGAACTGAGAGGGGCTTTCGTAGCCAACCCGGAAGGCGGCCGTGGCCGCGTCGACGTGCTCGACCATCATCAACCGCCGGGCCTCGTTCAAGCGCAGGCGTTTCTGAAATTGCAGCGGGCTCAGGGCCGTCAGCGCCTTGAAATGCTGGTGCAGCGTCGTACTGCTCATGCCCGTGCGCTGGGCTAGCTCCGGCACGCTCAACCGCTCGTTCAAATGCTCCTTGATCCACTTGATCGCGCCGGAAATCTGGTGATGGTGGCTGCCCATCGCCCCGATTTGCCGGATGCGCGGGCCGGGCTTGGTCTGCATCAGCCGGTAGAGAATCTCCGTATGGAAAACCGGGGCGAGAGCGGAAACGCTTTCCGGCTCGTCCTCCAGCTCCAGCAGGCGACTCAAGGCCCTGAGCAACGGCAATCCCAGCGAATCCACCGCGATTCCGCGCCGATTGTCGCCCTTCGCGCTCGAGGGAATCTTGTCGTCGATGATCAGCTGCGCGAGGATCTCAGGATTCAGTTCCAGGGTCATGCCCACGTATGGACGCGCTTCACTGGCTTCCATGACCTGCACGACCAGAGGGAGGTCGACCGAGGTAACCAGAAAGGACGTTTCATCGTAAACGTAGCTTTCTTCGCCCAGAATCACGCGCTTGGAGCCTTGCACAATCATGCAGACGCTGGGCGGCATCACACAGCTGAGCGGCGGGCTCGGCTCCGTCCAGCGATGAAAGGCCACGCCGGGGATCGGGCTCACCTTTTCGGAGCGTCCGCCCAGTGAGCGCAGGATAAAGTTCAGGAGCCTCAAGCGGACTTCCTCCCGTTCACTCACCTCACACAAGGAACCACCCTGCGGGCAGATGGTGTCGAGCTGTGCAGTTACTCCCATGTTGCGGAACCTAGGCGAACGGAGCGTCGGAAGCCAGCCTGTATCGTGGAATCCTGCAATAACATCCCCCGTGCCTGCGGCACGCGCTTCACGTGCCCTGATGGTAAGATCCCTCTGGTCCACGTCGTTTCTGGTGCTCCAAGGCGAGGCAGCATCAAAGAGCCGTGAACGCTGGCCGGGGCAGCTCCCGAAGTTTTAGGCAATGATTCCGAAAAATCGGTCTACCTCTGAAATCCGGGAGAATCGTATACTGCTCACATCCACCAAGGGCGTCTGCCAGTGCGGCGCTTCAAGCCCCTCCCCCCGGCCCGCGTGCACAAACACCTTTTGCGAACCGCCACTTACCAATTATGAACCACGAAAAAATCCGTGTTGGCTTCATCGGCCTCAATCCCGATTCTCACTGGGCCGCGATGGCCCACCTGCCCGCGCTCAAAGCGCTTTCCGACCGCTTTGAAATCGTCGGCGTCGCCAACTCCACGCCCGAAAGCGCCCAGCGCACGGCCCAGGCCCTCGAACTGCCGCATGCGTTCGCCGATGCGCAGGAACTGGTCGCCTCTCCGGAGATCGATCTGGTAGTCGTGACGGTCAAAGTCCCCCACCACCTGAAGCTCGTCACCGCCGCACTGGAAGCCGGCAAGCACGTCTACAGCGAGTGGCCCCTTGGCAACGGCCTGGAAGAAGCCCGCCAGCTGGCCGCCCTCGCGGAGGCCAAGGGCGTAGTCGCCGTGGCCGGGACCCAGGCCCGCGCGGCGGTCGAAGTCGGCTACCTCGCCAGTCTCATCGCCGACGGCTATGTGGGCACCGTGCTCTCTACGACGCTCGTGGGCTCGGGCGGCAACTGGGCCGGCCAAACCGATTCCGACCTCGCCTACCTCTTTGATGCGGCCAACGGCGCGACCATGCTCTCCATCCCCCTCGCCCACACCCTGGCGGCGATGAAGGATGTGCTGGGCGATTTCGACGACCTCTCCGGCCGCTTCGTCAGCCGCTACGACAAGGTCAAGGTGACCGACACCGGCGAGACCTTGCCAAAGACCGCCGCAGACCAGATCATGGTGCACGGCACGCTGGCGAACGGGGCCGCCCTGTCCGTCCACTACCGCGGCGGCATGTCGCGCGGCACCAATCTGCTTTGGGAGATCAACGGCACCGAGGGCGACATCCAGGTGATCGGAGACATCGGCCATGCGCAAATGACGCAACTGCGGATTTTGGGCGCACAGGGCGATGCCAACGAACTGCAACCCCTCACCCCGCCGGACTCGGCCTATGCCGGCTGGCCGGAAGAAACCATCCCCCGTAACGTGGCCCGGATGTATGCGAAAGTCGCTGATGACATCCAAAATGGCACGCGCACAGCCCCCTCTTTTCAGGATGCCGTCGCCCTGCACGCAGTGATCGATACGATCGAAAAGACGGCAGCAGCCGCACACTAGGCTACAGCCACATATCAAAAAAAGGGGCCTGCCCGAGAGTCACCCTGGGCAGGCCTTCTTCCAGAAGCGGTTTCAAAACGTCATCCTGCGCATGGTTGCATAATGCAGGCAATGATGAAGAAGGCATGGTAGAGAGTGAGGTGGTGCTCATGGCGCACAAGCCGTCGCCGGAAGCTGCCGAACCAGGCGAAGGTGCGCTCGATCTTCCAGCGGTGTTTGTAGCGGCGTAGCTTTCGGCCGTCTTGGTTTTTTGGCTGCACGCGGCCTTTACGATGAGGCACGGTGAGGTCGAAGCCCTTATGCTTGAGTTTCTTGCCATGCTTATCGCTATCGTAGGCGCGATCCGCGATCAGCTTGAGACCCCAAGGTCGGCGGATTTTGAGATGGTCGACGGCGTCTTCGAGCAGCGTGACTTCGAGTGGGCTGGCGCTCGTGAGCTGACATGAAAGAGGAAGACCCTGGCCGTCTGCCACCCACCATGCACTTCGTTCCTTTGCCGCGTTTGGTTTTGCCGACTCCGTCGCCCCCTTTTTCGCCGGGAAGAAGCTGGCATCCACGAAGGCCTCCTCCCAGTCGACCAAGCCCTGCGTATCTAGTTCCTGCAGAAAAGCTTCCCAAATCGTTTCCCACACCTCCAGCTCCTCCCAATCATGCAAGCGGCGCCAGCAGGTCGAGGCACTCGGATACTCTTTGGGCAGATCACGCCAACGCGCTCCCGTCTTTAACACCCACAAGATG
>WOUP01000007.1 GCA_009772895.1 Puniceicoccaceae bacterium 5H
TTGGTGCGTGCCGATGGGCGGAAGCGGTTGGGCCGGCGTCTTGTGGCGCCGGCACTCGGCGAGGGTGCGTATGTTGTTGGACGGATTGGCCGTCCGGGCATGAACGCTGGCGGTGGCGGCGAGCGATTGCGGTCGGTCGGTGGGCTGCATCGCGCCTCCGGGGTCGGCGGGCCGTCCGGCGCGCAAGCTGAAGGCTTGCCATAACGTAGCCGGTGGTTGAGCCCGCCAGCGCGGGCGACACCACCGGATCCCGTGTACTCCGTCGGTAGCACCTTGAAGAGGTGCCATAGAGAGCCCCTTCCGTTTGAGGCGCTCAACCTCCGAGTCGGTCCATAAAAAAACCGGGCGGGAGGCTATCCCGTCCGGCGTGAGTGTCAGGTGTGTCTATAGCGGAACAGATTGCGCCGCGTTAGCTCTGGCGACGACGGCGGTAGCCGACGAACGCGAGGGCTGCGAGGCCGAGACCGGCGGCGTAGGTAGCCGGTTCCGGCACGGCCGCCATCTGGGCATCCTGCAGATTGTCTTCGAAGGAGACGGATTCGCCGCCCACTTCGGAGAGCGCAAAGCTGAAGTTGTCGAACGAAATGCCCTGGGCGTCGAAATTATCGGTCTGTTCCGGGAAGTAGAATTCCAGGGAGAAGGTTTCGCCCGGGTCGATCGGGCGGTCGGAGATCAGCAAGCTGTTGCTCACGGTCTCGAACGGAGCATCGCCACCCGCGCCGCTGGAGTACATTTCCGAGGAGACGTAGCCCAGATCGCTGTAATTGCGGTTGGCTTCGGTGTCCGAGAGGTAGTTGAACTTGATTTCGGTCAGTTGGCCGCCGTTGTTGCTGTGCCACTGTTCGGCGTCGTAGCTGACGTAAAACTCGTTGATGACCGACGAGGTATTGTTGGTAAAGCTGATCTGCATGCTGGCGGAGTAACCCTCGTTGGCCAGGAACCCGAGGGAGTAGTCGCCGTTGGAACCATAGCTGTAGGTGCCGCCGGTCATGCCGGTGCCGTCGGATTGGCCCTGGAAGACCGGGAAGCGGCTGTCACCGGAGCCGTAGATCGACCATTCGCTCACATCGTCGAGCGAAGAGAAGTCGTCGAAGTTGTCGTAGTAGGCAAAGTCGCCACTATCGATGGAGACGGCGGCGGAAAGTGGGATTGCGGCGAGGAGCGCCAAGGTAGAGAGGGCGAGTTGCGTGCGCATAGTGCTTCAGAGATTCAGGTGTGTGTGTCGAATTTAGGTTCCGCGTCGTGCGGAGCGTGGTTTTTTACATCCACACCCCATGCCAAACTGGAGGTTCGAACGTCCTAAGCCCCGAGAGTAAAAGGCCTTAGTGAAACGTTACGCTGGTGTGAAGAGGGAGGTGCACCCCCTGGGCGGTGCAGGGTGCCCTCTATGGCAAGGGGGGCATCTTGCAGCATGCGCGGATCAGGTGATCGAAATTCGTTGACAGTTTTACTTGCTCTTGACTGACGCTTGTCGCACAGTGTCTGGTTTAGGAATTTTCTCATCTTCCCATCTGCCGTGAGAGACGAATACATCAAAGCCGCCCAGAAAGTCATCCCGGACCCGAACATCCTCATCAACGTGGTGTCGCGCCGGGTGAAGCAACTCAAATTCGGCCAGCGCCCGCTGGTAGAGTCGCTGGAGCGTCTCAGCCCGGAAGATATCGCCCTGCGCGAAGTCATCGAGGGCAAGATTACCTACGAACTCTTTGACCCCGAGGCCGAGGAGGAGCAGGAGGAATCCGCTCCCCGCCTCTAGGCGAGGCCAGTCCGGTGCTCCTGGAAGCAGGGCGAGCGTGCAGGCGGCACCCTCGCCCTTTTTGCGCTATAATTGATCCCTATGGCCCGTAAGAACAAAAAGTCCGACGAGCGGTATCGCGAGATCCGCAACAGCAAGGCTTATCGCGATTTCTTCGTCGATGAGACGCTCGAGGCTGGGCTCGTATTGACGGGCACGGAGGTGAAGAGCATTCGGGCAGGCGGCGCGCAGATCAGTGAGTCGTTTGTGCGCATCGACAAGGGTGCGCCCGTGCTCTACCACGCCAACATCCCGGAATACAGCTTCGCCAACTTCCAGAACCACAACCCCTACCGGCCGCGCAAGCTGCTGCTCAACCGTCGGGAGATCCTGAAGTGGGAGCAGGAGATGAAGTCGGGCAACCGCGCCATCATCCCGATCAAGATGTATTTCAAGAAGGGCATGGTGAAGGTCCAGCTGGGGCTCTGCCGGGGCAAGAAGGAATACGACAAGCGCGAGGACCTGAAGGAGGCGGTCGACCGCCGCGAGATGGACCGCGCGATGAAGGCCGCGCTGCGTTAGAGACGTTATGGAAAATGCCGAGCCGCGCCTGCACCTGGTGCTTTTCAACCCCGAGATCCCGCAAAACACGGGCAACATCGGGCGCCTCTGCGCCTATACCGATTGCCGCCTGCACCTGATCAAGCCCCTCGGGTTCAAGATCAGCGACCGCCACCTCAAGCGCAGCGGCATGGACTACTGGTACGAGCTGGACCTGCACATCCACGAGGATTGGGCGGCGTTTCGCACCAGCCCGGCGGCCCCGCGGCGACTCTGGCTTTTCACCAAGCACGCCACGCGGAGCTTTTGGGGCGCGAAGTTCGAGCCGGGCGACGGCTTGTTGTTCGGCAACGAAGGCCACGGCGCGCCCGACTGGTTGCACGAGGAAGTCGGGGAGGCCCAGCGGTTGACGGTGCCACGCTACAGCGCAAAGCCCTTGCGCTCCCTCAACCTGGCCTCGGCCACCGCCATCGCGACTTACGAGGCCCTGCGCCAGTTCGAGGTAGGCGCTTAGCGTAGGGCTTAGGCGAGCAGCCGATACCCGCTTTCACCATTTCTGCAACAGGTGATGGAACCGACTGGCGACGGCTGCGCTCAACAGGCCCCCGCCGATGGCGAGGCGCGACAGGGTGCTATGGTCGACCGGTAGCAGGCCCTGGCCAAGGTCGAGATGCAGGGTGAGGCAGCAGGCGTAACCGATGCCGACGGCGGCAAACACCAGCCAGATGCCGCGGTCGAACAGCAGCAGGGCGGCGGCGCCGAGCAGAACCAGGGCCATGGCCAGCTGAAAGCACTGGACCGCTGGCAGTGCGGGATGGCCGCCGACTTCCGCCGTCTGCACCATGAAGGCAAAATCGACGAGTGGCAGGGCCAACAACAAACGGGCGGCAATCCAGAGGTATTTGCTTTCGAGGATCCAGTCGATGGGGCGGCTGGTGGCCTTCGACTGCCTGGCCTTAGAACTCATAGAGGATGCCGACCCCTCCCAGGAACTGACTGGCGTTCCCTTCCTGATCCACCATCGGGCTGTCGGCGGCGTCACCCAACAGGTTCTTGAAGCGCGCTACGCCCAGAACGCCCCAGTCCTCGGTGATCATGTATTGGGCCCTGAAGGTGAGGCCGATGTCCTTCAGGCCGGCGTCGGCTTCATAGAGGGGTAGACCACTCCGCTCCGCATTGTCGGCGTCGATCCCGAAATAGGTCTGGTTGTAGTCCTCGCTGGCGTAAGTGGAGCCCAGGGAAAGGCCGACGGTGAGGGCATCCGTCACCTGCAGGTTGTAGCTCGCGCCAAAGGAAAACACATAGCCGTCGTAGGTGTCCGAGAGGTCGAACGAGATATCGGCGCCGAGTGAAAGGCGATCGCGAGGGCTCAGCACGCCGCGAAAGGGAAACTGGACGAAGGCGCCGCCTTCGAAGGCATCGTCGATTTCGCGCATCTCACGCACCACCACGTTGTCGATGTCGCTGTTGTCGCGGCCGCTGCGGAAGGAGAGGGTCGGCCCGAATTCGATCCAGGAAAACGGCGACACTTCGGCGCGCAAATCGTTGCCCAGAATCTCGAGCGAATAGCTGCGATACTCCAGCTGGGCGACCACCAGAGGTGAGATCTTTTGGTCGTCGGACCCCTCATATTGGGGGACCGTCGCGATGCCGACCGCGATGAATCCGTTGAAGGTGTCTCCCGTCTCGGCGTGGAGAAGAGAGGTCAGGTGGACGAGCACCAAAGGGAGTAGGGTTCGTCTTTGCTTGGAGCCGCTGAACATTGTAGATCCTTTTCGTAGAGCAATTGTATAGACAGGCTGAGTTCGACCGAATTTAGTAAGGATCCAAACTAAATAAACAAGTAAAAAAGGTGCTATGCCTGACGAAATTCCCCAAGACCCAGAAGAGATTTTTCAGCTGTTTGCGAAGATCAGCATGATCCACAACCACGTAACGACTCAATTCGTCCGCGTGTTGCCGCGTGATCTATCGATGGCCCAGTTCAGCATTTTGCACCACCTGTACCGGCGTCCGGGGGTGGAAAAGACCCCGCTGGAACTGGCCAACCATTTTTTACTGAGTAAGGCCAGTGTCGGAGAAGCTTTGGACAAGCTGGCGAAGAAGGGGTTTGTGGCGCTCAAGAAGAACGAGAAGGATGGCCGCAGCAAGGTCGTGAGTATCACCTCGGCAGGGTTGGAGGCCCATCGGGAGTCCGTCATGGCGATCCAGCCCTTTCTGGCCGAGATGCGCGAGGCTGTCGGGCTGGAAACGTTGCAGGCCGCCAGCGAGATCCTCTACCCCATCCGTGAATGGCTGAGGGAGCAACGGTGAGTTTTTTACCGCCCGACCGTGATTTCTACGGCGCCTTCAGTTCCACGCGGTAGAGTTGCGCTGCGGAGTCGGCAGGCACGAGGTCGAACTGTAACGCATCGGCGACCGACCAGCCGGCGTCTCCCTCCCGCAGCAGCAGCTCGGCCTGCAGCGTCTGTCCCGGCACGTCGATGCTGAGATCGCCAAAGGTGACGTGCAGGAGCGTCTGCTCCGTGTAGAGCCCATACGCCGACGGGTCGCTCGTCACGTCGTTGCGCCCGGCTATGCGGGCGTTGTCGACGGTGGCCTGGGTGTAGAGGTTGTAGCTCGTGGGGTCGTTGACGACGTCGTTGCGGCCGGCGGTGCGGGCGGCATCCACGTCGGCCTGGCTGTGCAGCCCGAGCAGGGACGGGTTTTGCTGGATCGCCTGGATGAAAGCGAGGTCGCTGTGGGTCGGGTCCAGACCGGCGTCGACTTCGGCCTTGTCGCTGAGGGTGTCGTCGTCGGTGTCCGCCTTGGTGTCGGAGGTGCCATAGAGCACGTACTCTTCGTAGGCGGTCAGGCCGTCGCCGTCGGCGTCGGTCAGGTCGGGCGAAAAACGTGCGGTTACCGCCATGTCCTGCTCCACCCGCAGCGTAAAGGGGTTGAGGGTGCTGCTGGTATCGCCGCCCCACGAGCTGAAGATGTAGCCTTGGATCGGTTGGGCGGTGAGGATGGTGGTCTTGTTGTGCTCGACTTCGAGGTTGCCGATCACCTTGCCTGAGTTGGTGGGCGCGATGGTGATCGTAACGGTGTGCAGTAGCTCCAGCGCGTCGCCATCTTCGTAGGGGCCGAAGTCGACCGTGTCGTTCTGGATGCGCCGAAAGTCGGACATGTCGCGGGCCAGGCGCTCAGTGGTGTCGCCGTCCCCGTCCAGGTCCATTGTGTCGGCGGGCAGCAGGCTGTTGACGCCCTGATCGATGCCGACGGAGCCGCTGACGTAGCGGAAGCCGTCATCGAGCGTGCCCAGGGTGCCGTCGGCGCCGAGTGGTCGGGTCGCATCCTGAAACGTAGGCGTGGCGACGATCACCTCGCTGCGGGTGCCGGTGTAGCCGGAGATCATGACCGGGTGCACGGTGGAGGGCAGCGGGGTGTTGGGGTCGAACAGGCGGTCCGAGCCCAGGTCGCCGGGGATCACGATGGAGTTGCGCGTGGGCGCCCCGGCAAAGAGCCAGTGGTCGCCGTCGGGCAAGCGCGGCTGGTAGAACAGGCTGTTGGCGGCAAATGTCTCGCTGGTGATCGCGTTGAGAAAGGTCGTGCGGTAAAAGAGGACCTGCGAGAGGGTGGGGGTAGTGGAGTCGGCTCGCCCGGTGGCGGGGTCGAAGGTGGCGTCCTGGATGAGGGTGCGGCTGATCGTCGGATAATAGCCTACCTCGACGTGCGGCGTGGCGCTGCCGACACTGGTGATGACGATCTGGTCGCTGCCGTGCAGGACGACGTCGAGCGCGCCTTCCAGCCAACTGTCATGCAGCACGCCGGCCACTTGCAGGCGACCGGAGCCTTGGCTGAAGCGGCTGTCCTGGGCCTGCATGGCCGAGTAGGTCGGGGTCGTCAGGTTAACGAAGAGCTCGGTGTCGCTGCGCTCGGCGTTGATATTGGTAAACTGGCAGTCTTCGAGGAAAAAGGAGCCTTGCTCGGCGGCAAAGGGCTGGCTGCTGGTGGTGACGCCGGCGACGGTGCAGTCGATCAGGTGGGTATTGGCCTGGGTGTAGACCAGGGCGCCGGCGTGACTGGTCGCGGAGGGCCCGAAGCGGAAGCGGTCGAGCGTCGTCTCACGCTGATAGCCGCTGTAGAGGATCTGGACGACGTGTTCGCTCAATGCGTCGCCCCCGATATCCCCGCTCAGGATGGTGGCGGCGCCCTGGGCCGGGCGCTCGTCGGCGCTCGTCTCGCTGCCGGTGAAGCCGCCGCGCAGGATGACGGGCTGGGTGACGCGAAAACGGAGGGTGGGGTCGTTGTTGGCGAGGCCGGCCCCCATGTCGGGGTAGTAGGTGCCTTGGGCGACCCATACCTCATCTCCTGCCGCCACCTGGGAGAGCACATCGGGCAGGTAGCGGTAGGCCAGCGTCCAGGACGAGCCGTCGCCGCCCGGGTCGGCCGCCTGGTTGACATACCAGACCCGAGCACTGGCATTGCACGCGAGACCCACGAGCAAGAGAGCGCGCAAAAACGAGTACATGCTGTAATGAGTCGCCGCTTTACCTAAAGATCAAGTAGTGCCCGTAGAATTACCCAAACGGTCCGTGCCTATAAGTATTATTGCGCTTCCCTCTGGGGGTAAAAGCGATCGGGGGCTCAGTCCTGCTGGGGCTTTTCGAGGTGCCCGAGTTCGCGGGCGGGGTCGGTCAGGTCACGGAAACGACGCTTGAGGTCCGGGATTTCCGGAAAGCCGCCGTCCACGTGGCGGTCCCAGATGGTCTCGCCGTTGACCTTGATCACGTAGATGCCCTTGGGCCCGGGGATGAGGCGGATCTCGCCGATTTCGTAGCCGAAGGTGGCAAACAGCTCCTGCGCGGTGTAGCCGGCGCGCAGCCACCAGCGGCAGCCGGGGCAGAAGTGGATTTCGATGCTCGGAAGGCGTTCGTCGGACATGGCGAAAGGGTGGGGAGGGGCTCAACCGGCGTTGTGCGGCCAGTAGGTCACGTGATCGTTGTGGTAGGCGATGAAGCGCACGCTGGAGTCCTGCGAGATGACGATGCCGAGGGCTTCCGGTTCGGCCAGCACGAGGCGGTAGACGGAGCGGTGTCGGGTGCCGTCGGCCCGGGGGTCGCGCGGCTCCAGCCGCTGACCCTCGAGGTCCATGGCCTCCATCACTTCGATCAGGTTATGCGGCACGCGGATCTCGGTGCCGAAGCTGAGGGTTTCAAAGCGTCGGGTGAGCACCAGCGCGCCGTCCACGCGCATGAAGTCGGCGTAAAAGCGGGCCAGCTCGAAGAACGATTCCTCCAGCTCTTCCAGGCCGCCGTCGCGACTTTCGCGGTAGATGCGCCAGATGTCCTCCAGTTGGTCCTTGGGGCCGGCCAATTGGCCGAGGCGCGTCACGATCTGGGAGACGATGCGGCGAAAGCGCAGGTCCGATCCGCTGGGCGTCAGGCTGTATTTGGGCTCCAGCCACTGTTGCGCGATGGCCTCTCCGGGCTCGCCGGAAGGCAGGAAGAGCAGGGTGCCGCCGTGCGAGCTGATGCGGATGAGGCTGATCATGCGCCGCACGAACTGCTGGGCCAGACGGCGGATGATGACGGCGAGGGTGTAATTGCTCCACGCGGCAAAGCCGTAGCGCTCGCGGATCTCGCCGATCAGGCCGCTGCGGCTGCGGGCGAAGCGGGTGCCCAGCCAGTTGGCCTGAAACACATCCAGGCCCCCCATCGAGGTGTGGTGCCCGAAGACTTCGGCCACCTGCTGGTCGTCCAGGTAAAAGGTGATGCGCCCGGGGTCGCGCAGGTGCAGGATGGGGTAGCGGTGCTTGGTCTGGCCCAGGCGGCGGCCGCCGTGCACGGTATTCATCCAGTTGGTGCCGCTGTTGATGATGCCCCAGATGTGATATTGGTCCTTTTCGCGCCAGACACCGAGCAGGGAATGGAAGAAGCCGGCGGCGGGGCTGAGGCGGCGCAGTTCGTCGGCGGTGAGGCGGCGGGAGACGTCGAAGGTATGCACGTGCCAGCCGCTGGGCGGGCCTTCGTCGCTATTGAAGACGCCGGGCGGGGCCAGCACGAGGCGCACCTGCACCGCCTGGCCTTCTTCACGCATCAGGCTGGCCATGAAGAGCAGGTCGATCAACTCGGCGACTTCCTCTTCGCTGGGGCGCTTTTCCAAACCGACCAAGGGCCGCATCAGCATCTCGTAGATGTGCTGGCGGTCGGTGCTGTCGCTGTATTCGGGGGTGATAAAGGGAACCGTTTCCATGGCGAGGCCGGGCCTGTCCCATCACGATGACCGGGATTTGCGCGCTTGCAAGGCCACAACCCAGCTCGACGTCGGAAACCGCTCAGCTTCCGGCCTGGAGGGCTGCAATTGATTGCAGCTGGGGCGCGTCAGAAGCTGATCCCGAGCACGAGCGAACCCCATGAATGCACGCCGTTCTGGCCCTTGAATTCCTCCGTCTGGTGCAGGAAGGCGTAGGCCAGACCCCAGTTTTTCCAGCGCAGATCAAAGCCCCAGACCAGCGTGCCGACGTAGGTGTTGCGGTCGACGCTGTGACTGTCGCGCCATGTGTTGCCGTCGAGGAAGATGTCGTTGGCGGTGGCGGTGCCTTCTACGCCGACAAAGCCGGCCAGGCGGAATTTGCCTTCGTCGACCGACTCTTCGAGGATTTCCGGCCCCGGCCCGAAACGTTCGGTGGGGAAGTGGTAGACGCCGCTGTATTGGCCGAAGCGCAAGAGCGCGCGGCTGAGCAGGGCACTGCGGATGTTGCCCGCGTCGGCGCCGAGCTCGAGGTGCAGGGAGTAGGGCATGAAGCCGAGCGCTTCGCCCGAGGTCAGCTCCCGCCGGTCGCGCAGGAAGAGGTTGAGCGTGGGCTCGTCGTGCAACTGGTCGTTCCACGGGTATTTGGTGCCGCCCAACATGCTGTGCACGGCATGTTGCGTCTGTTCGGCCAGAGAACTCGGCCCCACCATGCCGAGGGCGAGCCCGATGGAACGGGAGTGCTCCTGACTGCCTTCGCGCAGCCACACGCAGCCGCCGAGCCAACCGGCATAGGGGCGGTTGTGCGGCCCGAGGTCGACCCGGTCGGTGTCCTCGGGCGTGAACATGTATTGCGCCAGAAACCAGCCGCCGTTGATGGTGCCCCGTTGCTCCGGCAACAGGTGGTCAGCCAGCGGATTGAGCTGCGAGGGCAGAAAATCGGGCGACTTGTCCGCAAAGATGCGCGAAAGGCGCACGCCGTTGGTGTAGTCCTGATCCGAACCGCTGAAGAGGTCGTTGTCGAACGAGATCAGGGTGTAGTCGGTGGGTACGGCCTGTAGCGGCTGGGAGCAGGCGAGGGCGCTCACCAGGAGGGCGCAGAGCCGTCGGACGCGCTTGCTTGTTATTGTAAACTGCACCCTGTTACCCCTTCGTCAGGTTACGAGTAGCGTCAAACGGACGGGTGGGTTTGTCAGGGGCAGGGGCGCTTATTCAAACTCCGCGCAGTCGTCGGAAGGTTGGTGCACGGCGGCCCCCTGCTGGTAAACCAGTTTGGCCCCGAGGTGCCCGAGGTAACCCAGGGAAAACGCGCCGACGAATGAGCACAAGTAGCTGGCCCCAAGGAGGATGAGGTGCAGCCTGCGCTTGAGGAGGACTTGCGCGAGATCGAAGACGGCGGCGCTGGAGAAGATGGCACCCGCGATGTAGGCCCAGCGCAGGTGTTCCTTCAATACGCCGGGATCACAGATGCGGCGAACCTCGATCGAATAGGCCATCTGGCCGGTGTAGAAGGCGACCCAAAAAGTGGCCAGCCCCAGCCAGAGCAGCAGCGAGTAGCTGAATTTGAGGCCCTTGCCGCCGACGTAGCGCCCGAGCGTCGGGGTCACGAGCGCGAGCAGGCCGGCGACGGTCAGCAGGGCCACTGGGAGGTGGACGGAGAGGGGATGCCACAACTCCGTCCGCCACATCGAAGGCACTTCGGCCATCGAGTCTAGCCTTGGTTATTCGAGCTGCCGGAGCCGAGGATGGTCACGGTGATCGGCTCGAGACGTTGGCCCTTCTTTTCCACTTCCACTTCGACGCGCTGGTTTGGCTCGAGGGCGCTGAACTGCACGTTCTGGCCGTTTTGCATCAACTGCGTCTGATCGGTGAAGTAGAGTTCCAGCGTCTTGTCGTCTGCCGTGTGGACGTAGATTTCCTTCTCCTCGGGGTCGACCTCCTGGGCAATTCCCGTGTAGGTGCCGGAGGGCACGACGTCCGTATCGGAGAGCTCGGCCGAGCCGCCGGCGCCGTTGTCGCAAGCGGTGAGGAGGAAGCTGCCGCAGAGCAGGCCAAAGAGCATCTGGAGTTTCAAGAGCGTACGTTTCTTCATGGTGAGATGGGGATGAGGTTGGTTCTCACGCCAAATCGGCGCAGCGCGCACTATATCGTTGTCTGCCAAAAGGTCAAAGAATCCGCCGGTTTGGGCGCGCTCGCCGTTCGATGTGATAAAATATCAGGGGTGGGCGACCGCGCAGCGTTCAACGCTTTACAGCCCCTACGAATATCTTCCCGCCATGAGCCAGCATTCTCATCACGACCCTCACCACGAGCACGACCACCCACACGATCATCAGGCACACCACGATTGCTGCCACCACCAGGAGGGGCACACCCATGAGGGGGAGGACGTAAAGCCCTCCCGTAACGCCAAGTATTACTGCCCGATGTGCCCGGGCGTGGAGTCGGACGAGCCGGGGGATTGCCCGAAGTGCGGCATGCGGCTGGAGCGCAACCCGGCTTACCGCCCGCCGCAAAAGACGATCTGGACCTGCCCGATGCACCCGGAGATCCAGCAGGACCACCCGGGCACCTGCCCGAAGTGCGGGATGGACCTCGAGCCGGTCGGTGGCGCGGCGGAGGAAGACGACGAGGCGGCGGACGTGTGGCGGTTGGGGCGCAAGACGCTGATCGCGGGTCTGCTGACCGTGCCGATCCTGTTGTTGGCGTTCGACAGCATGGTGCCGGGGCTGTCGTTCGAAGGCTTTTTATCGCGGCGCGTACAGGCCTGGCTGGAGCTGATCATCGCGACGCCCGTCATCCTCTGGGCCGGTGGTATGTTCTTTGCCCGCGGCTGGCGCTCGCTCGTCAATCGCAGCCTCAACATGTTTACGCTCATCGCCCTGGGCGTGGGGGCCGCTTACGTGTACAGCGTAGTGGCAGTGCTCTTCCCGGGCCTGTTCCCGCCGTCGTTTCGACACGAGGGTGAGGTGCAGCTCTACTTTGAGGCCGGGGCGGTGGTGACGACGCTCATCCTGCTCGGCCAGTGGCTGGAGGCCAAGGCGCGCCGCCAGACGGGGCAGGCGATCCGCAGCCTGCTCGACCTCGCGGCCAAGACCGCTCACCGTCTGGACGCGGACGGCAATGAGGAGGAGGTTCCGGTCGAGGAACTGCAGACAGGCGACCGGCTGCGCGTGCGCCCAGGGGAAAAGATCCCGCTCGACGGCAAGATCCTGGAGGGGCAGACGAGCATCGACGAATCCATGATCACGGGTGAGCCGGTGCCGGTGGAAAAGCGCGCGGGCGACAAGGTGATCGGAGCCACGGTCAACCAGACCGGCAGCTTCGTCTTTGAGGCCGAGGCCGTGGGCGAAGAGACCGTGTTGTCACAGATCGTGCAGATGGTGGCCGAGGCTCAGCGCAGCCGGGCGCCGATTCAGAAACTGGCGGACACCGTGGCGGGCTACTTTGTGCCGGCCGTCGTGGGGGTGGCGATCGTTTCCTTTATCCTGTGGGCGATCTGGGGCCCGGCTCCGGCGATGGCCTATGCGGTGGTCAATGCCGTGGCGGTGCTCATCATTGCCTGCCCCTGTGCGCTGGGGCTCGCGACCCCGATGTCGATCATGGTCGGGGTGGGGCGCGGCGCGCAACATGGCGTGTTGATCAAGAATGCCGAGGCCATCGAGCGCGCGGAGAAGATCACCCACGTGATCACGGACAAGACGGGTACGTTGACCGAAGGACGCCCGCAGGTAGGCGAGATCGTGCCCGCGCCGGAGCAGGATGCGAGCGCATTGCTGCGCCTGGCCGCGGCAGTGGAGGCGCAGTCGGAGCACCCGCTGGCCCGTGCGGTGGTCGAGCGCGCGCGTCAGGACGAGCTCGAGCTGGCCCAGGCGGCGGACTTCGAGAGCACCACGGGCGGCGGCGTGCAGGCGACGGTCGAGGGCGCCACGATCCGCATCGGCAAGCGCGACTGGATCGAAGACGCGGGGGTGACGATCCCCGATGCGCTGACGCAGCAGGCCGAGCGCTTGCAGGAGGGCGCCCACACCGTCGTATGGGTGGCCCGCGAGACGACGCTCCTGGGGCTGCTGGCGATTGCCGACCCGGTGAAGCAGACGTCGCGGGCGGCGATCGAGGCGCTGCACGAGATGGGCGTGACCGTGATCATGTGCACCGGGGACAACCCGCGCACGGCCCAGGCTGTGGCCAGCGAGTTGAAGATCGACCAGGTCCACGCCGAGGTCTCCCCCGAGGACAAGCAGCGCATCGTGCGCGAACTGCAGGAGCAGGGACACCGGGTGGCGATGGCTGGCGACGGCATCAACGACGCCCCGGCGCTGGCGGCAGCCGACGTGGGCATCGCAATGGGCACGGGCACGGACGTGGCGATCCAGAGCGCCGGCATCACGCTGGTGAAGGGCGACCTGCGCGGCATCGTGGGCGCGTTGAGCCTCAGCCGGGCCGTGATGCGCAACATCCGCGAAAACCTTTTCTTCGCCTTCGTCTACAACGCCACGGGCGTGCCGATTGCGGCCGGTATTCTCTACCCGTTCTTCGGCGTGCTGCTCAGCCCGATGATCGCCGGGGCCGCGATGGCGCTCAGCTCCGTCTCGGTCGTCAGCAACGCCAACCGCCTGCGCCGCTTCAGCTTCCCGGAGCTGGGCGCGCGCTCACGGTAGCGCGTCGATGGCAGTGAGGGTCAGCCACGCCAGCACGATGGCGAGGCTGAAGCTCCAGAGGGTGCCGATCAGCACGTATTCGGCGAGCTTCTGGCGCTTGGCTTCCTCAAAGCGCAGGATGGACTTGGCCGCGATGAGAAAGCCGATGCCCGCCGGTTGGCCGATGCCGAGCAGGATGAAGATCAGCGCGCGCTCCAGGCGTCCGATTTGCGCCCCGCCGCCGGGTACGCCGTTTTGCAGAGCTTCGCGCAAGGCCTCGTCGCTGTCGGTCATGCGTTCGGCGACCTCGCGGATGAAGTGGCCGGCCCCCAGCACCGCCGCCGACAGGCCGGCGCCGAGCACGATCCACTGGAACCCCCACACGCCCGCCACGTCGAAGGTCAGGCCCAGCGGATGGGTGGCCGCCCAACTGATTACCGCCAGCGAAAGCACGTGCGCGGCCTGGTCTACCGCAAAAGCGGTCGGGCCACCGGGGCAGCGGTTCTTGATCCCGTCGATCAGCAGATGCAAGGCGACAACGCCCAGCGGCACCTGCCACCAGCCCCACTGCTGCACCAGCACGTAGGCCAATGCGCCATGGATCAGCACGTGCAGCAAGAGCACTGGCAGGCGGCCCTTTTCGCGCGCCATCCAATCGCTCTGCAAGAGGAAGTCGCCGTAGGCGTGAGCGGCCAGCAGCAGGATAAACAGGTCTTTCATGGGGTTTCAGGCAAGCTCATTGGCTTGCTTTGTGGATTTGCAAGCGTTTCAACTTGCGCTATCACGCGGGGACCGGAGGGGCAGGCGCGATAAAGGAGCGGGCGCGTTCGAGCACAGGTAGCAGGTGGCTGTGCCAGCAAACCCGCTTGAGCGCATCGGCAATCGACTGGCGGGTGGGGCTCTTGCCGTCGGGCTTTACCGCCAGGGCGTGGCGGGCGGTCTCTTCCTGTGTCCAGCCGCGCAACGCGCCGTAGACGGCCACCGATTCCGGATGCGTCCAGCTGGTGATCTGGAGGTCGAGCAGCGGCAAGACGATGCCGTCCAGCCAATCGGCTTGCGTCATGCCTTGCACGGCGGCCAACCGCAGGCGCAAATCTTCGTCGGCCAATGAATCGAGCGCCGCGCCGGAGAGCACGAACGCCTCGCCGCCGGACTCGCTGATGCGGTCGGTCTGCAGGGTGTCAACCGGACCCAGGCCGAGGCCGATGCGCGTGTCGGCGTTTTGCCGCGAAGGGTGCGCCTTGAGCCCCGCGCGCATGTAGACGGCCGCCTTTAGAGCCAGGGCGGGCTCCTGCAGGCACAGCTGCCAGCTGTCGCCGCGAAACACGTCGAGCTCCCCCACCAGCGCGTCGGGATGCAGCTCACCAAAATCGCGGCACAAGGTCTTGAGCCAGTCAATCAGCTCATCCAGCAGCCCAGCCTCCAGCCGGCTCGACTGCACCAGGTCTCCCGTTAGCACGGCATAGGTTTTCATGGCTGGCCCCGATGCTAAGTCCCTGCCGCCCCGGCGCAAACAAAAGCTGCCCCGCCCGCCGTAACGGGAAGCCCCCAGAGGAAGAAAACGTCGCCCTCGCGGGGAGGGCGACGCGGCCGAGCGCCTGGAACTGATGGAGATCGTGTTTCAATCCGCGCCTTCGCGGGGAGGGCGACTGCGGGGCGGTTAAGCGCCGCAAAGTGAGGGGGGGTAGGCAGGCTTTGCGCGAACCTGCCGGGGTTTTTATGGGCGCTTCGGGTTCGCGTCGAGCCATAAAGGGGGCCGAGGCGCATCCTGACGCGATGCCGACGGCGAAATTGGTGGGCCCACTCGGATTTGAACCGAGAACCAAGGGATTATGAGTCCCCTGCTCTAACCATTGAGCTATGGGCCCGCAAAAAAGAGGGGGGAGACGGCAGGTGTGGAGCTGCCGATGGGGGCAAGGTGGCCGTTGGTAACGACGCTGATAACCTCTTTGAACGGGCATTTGTGGCAATTTGGGGCCCGGGAGGCAACGCCGGAGTTGGCGAAGTTGGCATATGGGGGCACAAAAAAGCCGAAAGCGTGACGGCTTTCGGCGGGGGGAGTGATGCCTCTGGGGCGGGATTGCCTACATCTTGGCGCCGCAGCAGCTGCCGTCGCAACCGCCTTCGCTCATGGCCATGTGGCCGGCATGGTCGGCGGAGCCGTGCATGGCATCATGGTTCATGTGGTGGCCGTCCATGTCGTGCCCGTGCATCGAGTTGCCCTGGGTCTTGCCCTTGCCTTCGCCGGCGATCTGCTCTTGCACGGCGCCGCAGTGGAGCATCTTGCGGCCAAAGTAGGGGTTGGCGATCTTCTGATCGGCCTGGACCCAGTCCGCGCCTTTGCCGCTAAAGGCCATGGGGCAGTGGGCGACGTAGAGGGATTGGTCGTCGCTTACGCCCACTTCCTTCACGAGTTGGGCGACCGTGTGGGAGAGGGTGGCAAAGGGCTGTCGGGCGGCGGCTAGGTCCTGGGCGGCGGCGATGGATTCCGCCGGCTGCCGCAGGGCGGGGTTGCCCTCACCTTCGGTCGCCTGGAGGGCATTGAGGTAGTCCTTGGCGGCCTGGTGCGTCTGCTCGATGTCGTCCTGCGTCAGCGCGTGCTGGATCTTCAGGTAAGGCGCGACGATGGAGTCGACATCGTGGGCGCTGAGGTGTTGCTGCGCCTGAAGCGAGCCGGTGAGCATGGTGGCGAAGGCCATCAGGGCCAGCCAGAGCGTTTTGGTCTGAGGGATCATGATCGAAAGGAATTTTGACGTTTGCGGCGTGCGGACGGGGCACACCATACGCCTTACAACTCACACCGGGCGGCGATCCCTCAAAAAAACTTAGCGCGCGGCGGTCGACTCCAGTGGCTGGACCTCGACGGTCACATGCGGAAACTCGGCCGGGTCGAGGCGCTGGCGGTAGGCGGCGGGGGATTCCGGCGTCTCGCTGACGAGCGCCACGATCACGCTGTGCAAGCCGGGCCCGATCGACCAGACGTGCAGATCGGTCACGTGAGAGTGTCCGTCGTCTTCGATTGCGCTGCGCACTTCCTCGACTTCATGTTCGTGGGCCTGACGGTCGAGCAGCACGCCACTGGTCTGCTTGAGCAGGCCGAGGGACCAGCGGGCGACGAGCAGGGAGCCGACGAGGCCCATGATGGGGTCCATCCAGATCCAGCCAAAATACTTGGCCGCCAGCAGTGCGACGATCGCGGTGACGGAGGTCAGGGCGTCGGCCAGCACGTGCAGGTAGGCCGAGCGCAGGTTGTGGTCGTGGTGGTGATGCCCGTGATCGTTGTGATCATCATCGTGATCGTGGTCATGATGGTGGTGGTGCCCATGCCCATGATCGTGCCCGTGGTGGTGGTCGTCACCGAGGATGAAGACCGAAGCGCCATTGATGACGAGGCCGATGATGGCGACGAAAATGGCCTGGTTGAAGGCGATATCGACGGGGAAGAGCAGGCGGGCAAAACTCTCCCAGGCCATGACGAGCGCAAAGAGCGCCAGCAGGATCGCGCCGGTGTAGCCGCCGAGTGCGTTGACCTTGCCCGTGCCGAAGCTGAAGGAGGCGTCGTGCGCGTGGCGGCGGGCGTAGATGTAGGCAAAGACGTTGATGCTGAGCGCGACGGCGTGGGAGGCCATGTGCATGCCGTCGGCCAGCAGGGCCATGGAGCCGAAGACGATGCCGGCGGCGATCTCGACCACCATCATGGTCAAGGTGATGGCGATCACGATCAGGGTGCGTGATTCGCCTTGTTTGCGCACGTCCTGCCCAAAGCTGTGCTCGTGCTGCCAGTGGCTGAGGTCGATCTTCATGATTATCGCGTCCCGTTTATTTCAAGTAGCTTGCGACGATGTCCTTGATCTCCTGAGAGGCCTCGCGCACGGAGTCGCTGGCCGTATCGTTGCGCAGGATGTGGTGCTCGATGTGTTCGCCGATCAGCTCACGCGTCAGCGAGTTGAGGGCGCCGCGGCAAGCCGCCACGTTTTGCAGCACCTGATAGCAGTCGGTACCTTCCTGCAGCATGCGCTCGACGCCCTCCAGCTGCCCTTTCAGCCGTCGCACGCGCATGATCAGTTTCTTGTTATCCCCGGAGAGGTGAGACATGGATTTACTATACCCCCCTATAGTATATGAGATCAAGTCAAAGTGTCAGCCGACGGGCGGTCTACGAGTACGTGCAGGAGGTAAAACAGTCTAAGCCTTTGGCCATCTGCGACCCTTGCGCGGTTGGCGGCAGAAGCGGGATATTAGGCTTTGTGTTGCTGGATATAGCTTATTGTAATGATGTCGCCGGGTAAGTTCAACTTATAGACACGGCCCCCGATTCCGCCCTAAAGTCATTTGAATGGAAGAGAGCAGCTCCCGTCTAGTCCTTCGCGAAAACGACATCCTCACCCTACCCGGGAGGGGCACGAATCTGGTGGGCGGCCTGACGGTGCCGCACTCCCTGACGAAGCCGGACGTGCACCCGTACGATGCCGTTTCGTGGGTGCGCAAGACGGCCGAATTTCAGAAATTCCAGCGCGAGGTGGAGGTGCCCGAGCACTGGGGGCCGCAGGCGGTGAACATCACGGCGGGCAAGTACCTGTTCGGCTCTTCGCCGGACCAGCCGCAGTATGAGGACTCCTTCCAGCAGCTGTTCGATCGCCTCGCCAACACCTACACCGTGTGGGGCTGGAAGCACGGCTACTTTGCCGCGCTCGAAGACGCCAAGGCCTTCAATTACGAGCTGAAGCATATGCTGGTGCGCCAGATGTGGGCCCCGAACTCGCCCGTGTGGTTCAACGTGGGCCTGTGGGAGCAGTGGCGCTGGGGCCGCCCGGACCTGCGCGAGCTGTTGGGCAATCGCGGCAACAAGGCCTTCAAGGCGCACGTCAACGAATCGACCTCCGAGCTGGTGATCGACGAGATCTCCAACGTCTACGCGCACCCGCAGGCCTCCGCCTGCTTCCTGACCGAGGTCGGGGACAGCATGGAGAGCATCCTGCACCATCAGGTGACCGAAGGGCGCATCTTTGCGTCGGGCTCCGGGGTGGGGGTCAACCTCTCGAGCCTGCGCTCCTCGTTCGAACCCATTGCGGGCCGCGGGGCGTCGTCGGGCCCGATCCCGTTCAATCGCGGGTGGGACACCATGGCCGGGGCGATCAAGAGCGGCGGCAAGACGCGCCGGGCTGCCCGCATGGTCATCATGGACAGCGACCACCCGGACGTCTTCACCTTTATCACGACGAAGAAGGAGCAGGAAGACCTGGCCAAGATCATCCTGCGCGAGCACAACCTGCACGCCCAGTTGCTGCCGCTCGCCCGCGAAAAGCGCCTCAACGGCAGTCCGGCGGAAAAAGTCGCGGCGGAAGTCATCCTCACGCTGCCGGTGATCAACGACACCGCCTACGACCCGGGCATGGACGGCCTCGTCTACGCCGATACCATTTCCCACCAGAACGCCAACCACTGCGTCTCCCTCAAGCCCGATTACTGGACCGCCTATTACGCGGAGGGCAACTACCGCACCCGCTGGATCACCCAGCCCAATCAGGTGCAGGACACCTTCAAGGCGGAGGACCTGCTCAAGGCGATCGCCGACTCCGTCTGGGCCAATTCCGAGCCCGGCATCCACAACAGCGACTGGATCAATCTCTGGAGCCCGTTCAAGGCGGTCACGACGATCAACACGTCGAACCCCTGCTCCGAATACTTCGCCCCCAACGGCACCTCGTGCAACCTCTCGAGCTTCAACGCCAAGGCCTTCGTGGATACCGGCAAGCGCGATGTGGATGTCGAGACGCTGCAACACTGCGCCCGCCTCGCGATGCTGTGCGCCGACCTCAACGTGGAGGAGGGCGGCTTCCCGACTCCGGAGGTCGCCGAGGGCACCTACCTGTACCGCACCACGGGCATCGGTTACGCCAACCTCGGCGGCGCGCTCATGGCCCTGGGCATCCCCTACGACAGCGACGAGGGCCGCTGGATCGTCTCCCAACTCGTGAGCATGCTCAGCGCCTCCTGCTGGGTGGCTTCGGCCGAAATGGGCCGCGAGCTGGGCAGCTACCTGCAATACGAGCAGACGCGCGAGGACCTGCAGCAAGTGCTGACGCTGCACACCGCCGTGCAGGACTTTGCCCAGCGCCTGCCGCAGCGCGGCCCCAAGCAACAACAGAAGCTGCTCGGCGAGCTGGAAAAGAAGTACCCGAAGAGCGCGCGTTACCAGCAGCTGGGCCTGCGTCAGGCGCTCGACGCGCTCGCCCGCTCCTTCGAGTCGCCTGCGAGCATGAAGAAGGAGTGGACCGAGTGGGCGATGCCGTTGGCCAAGAAGACGATGGAGCTTTGGCAGGCCGTGGGCAAGGAGCCGGCTTTCCGCAACAGCTTCGTGTCGCTGCTGGCCCCGACGGGCACGATCAGCGCTCCGCTCTCCTGCTACGACGCGGGTACCACGTCTGCCGAGCCGGACTTCAGCCTCGTGAAATACAAGATGCTGGCCGGCGGCGGCATGTTGACGCTCTTTAACGAGATCGCGCTCGAGGGCCTGTTGACGCTGGGCTACAGCGAACGCCAGGCCACGGAAGCCGCGTTGGAAGTGGCGGGCGTGAAGGGGCTGTTTGCGGTCTGTCGCCAGTCGCTGGAGCGCGTGGCCAACCACTTGAGCTTTACCGACATCGCGGCCGGCCCCGTGCGCCAGGCCTTCCAGAAGCTGCGCAACGCGGCGGCGGGACAGGGCATGGAAGAACTGCTGGCCGACTTGCAACGCCGGGAGTTCGCGCCCGATCTTTCGCCCGACGAGCGTCTGTTGCTCAACGGCAAGGGCCACATGGAGGCGCTCCCGTGGCTGAAGTCCGAGCACCTGCCTGTCTTCGATTGCTCGATGACCGGCGGGGCCGACGGCAAGCGCTTCATCCAGCCCAAGGGCCACATGCGCATGCTGGGCGCGATCCAGCCCTTCATCAGCGGCGCGACCTCCAAGACGGTCAACCTGCCCGCCGCGGCCACGCCCGAGGTGATCCGCGAGTGCCTGGTCGACTGTCACCAGATGGGCATCAAGTGCGTCGCGCTCTACCGCGAGGACTCCAAGGGCGTGACGGTCTTCCAGACGCAATCGCCCGAAGGCCGCCGTTGGGAGATCAACCGCGTGTGGAACGAGTTGGTGCATCAGGTCGCCCACACCACGGAGGATCTGATGACCGAGGCCGCCAAGCCGCGCCGGACCAAGCTGCCCGGCGTCCGTCACGCACAGACGGTCAAGTGGTCGATCGGCGGCAGCATGGAGGGCTTCCTCACCGTGGGCGTCTATCCGGACGGGCGTTGCGGCGAGATCTTCGGCTTTGCCGGTCAGGCGGGCGGCTTTGCAGGCGGCATGTTCGGCGCGTTCTGCAAATCGTTCTCCATCTCGCTGCAATACGGCGTGCCCCTGCCGTCGCTGATCGAGTCGTTCCGCTACGTGAGCTTCGATCCGGCGGGCTTTACCAAGGTGGGCGACGGCCCGAACCAGACGTCGATCAACAGCTGCAAATCGGTCATCGACCTCTGTATGCAGATCCTCGAATGGCTCTTCCCGGAGGACAACGATTACCGCCTGCGCAGCTTTGAAGGCAGCCGCCAGATCGGCGAGTTCGAGGTCGCGGTATCGCCCGCGGTGCCGTTGCCCGAAGCCGAAGCGCCCGACGACGGCCTGCCCGCCAACAAGTCGGCCATGACCTGCCCCAAATGCGGCAGCCTCAGCTACGTGCTCGATGGCAAATGCCGGTCCTGCCGCTCCTGCGGTTACAAAGACGGCGGTTGCGGCGAGTAGCGCTGGTGGTGTGCCCGCGAGTGTTTTCCTCCACGCTGGTGACACCCGCTTCGGGGTGCGCTGGCGGGGTGGGTGGCTATGGGACCCCTTCAGGGTCCGTGGGTGTGTGTCGGGTGGACCGGGGGTCTTCGCTGCGCTCGACGCCCCGGCTACGTTATAGCATCCCTCCGGGATGCGGAGTCGTGCGCCGGGTGGTGTGCCCGCGAGTGTTTCCGTCTTCGCTGATGGCACCCGCTTCGGGGTGCGCTGGCGAGGTGGGAGGTTCCGGTGGTGTCAGCCGCTGAGGCGGCTTCAACCACCGGCTACAGGCTGTGACCCCTCCGGGGTCGGGTTGCGGGGGAACGTTGTGAAGGTAGAGCACAGCGTCCACGAAAGCCGCCGAATGCCGGACGCGTTTTGAAGTGCGGGATTCACCGGCAAGCTGAAGGCTTGCCATAACGTAGCCGGTGGTTGAGTCCGCGCAGCGGGCGACACCACCGGTAACGGCGCGCCAATGGAGGCACCTTGAAGAGGTGCCATAGGGGTGCGGGGACTAGGGCGTCGGGCGGGGGGCTTCGTGGCGGTAATCCGTTCCGCTACGGCTTCGGCTCGACGCGACCGATGATGACCTCGCGGTTGTGTTTGAGGATGCCGAGCAGGCGCCAAGGGTCGGTGGGATCCCAGCAAATGGCCTGGCCCTCCATGGGCATGGGCAGCTGGCCGACCCAATCGAGTTCGGCGCCGCCGGTGGGGAACTCGAGGATGTAGAGCTGGGCGTGGTCGTGCCCGGTCACATAGAGGCGTCCGTCGGGGCCGAAGCCGCCGCCGCTGAAGGAATAGGGGGCGCACAACTCCACCAGCTCGGGCGGAAAGACGTAGCCGCCGACGCGGCGCCATTGCGCGTCGAACACCACCAGTTGGGCCCAGGACGGGTCGCGGCTGGGCTCGGCGGCGCGCTGGCCGTAGTGGGCGAAGCAGACATACCAGAGCCCGTCGCGACGGTCGATCCAGGTGCACGAGCCGTAGGCGATGCCGAAGCTGTGGCTGCCGACGTGTTCCAGCGTTTTCGGGTCGAAGATCTCAATCGAGCTCCACATGGGCACGCCCGGGTAATTGGAGTGGGCGACGAGCAACTGGCCGTCGCGCACGATGCCGGCGTTCATGTGGATCAGCGGCTCGCCTTCGGGGCATTCCCAATGGGCCGTCGCCCGGCCCTCGGCAGCGTATTTGGTCAGCTCGTAATTGCTGATGACGAAGTAGCTCTCGCCATCGGTCGCGACGCCCTGCTTGGCTTCCGGTGCGTCGAAGCGGCGCGTCTCGGTGAATTGCAGGTCGCTGGAGGGCGCTTGCGGTGCGGCGTGTGCGGCGGCGCAGAGCAGGAGCAGGAGGCCGCGGAGGCAGGTGGGTAGAGAGATCGGCATGATGGAAAAAAAGGTGGGGGACAAGGAGGCCGCGGTGGACGGATCCACCGCGGCAGGTAAGGGTTAGTTGTGTTGGCGGGCTAGTAGTTCCAGTTGACGCCGACGCGGTAGGTGCGGCCGTAGACTTCGTAGCCGGGGTTTTCGGCGAGGTACTGCTCGTTGCCCTGATAGGTCTGGTAGGGCTCGTCGGAGAGGTTTTCGCCGGAGACGTAGACGCTGAAGTTTTCGGTGAAGTCGTAGCTCGCCTTGGCCGACCAGGTGGTGCGGGAGGCGATGTAGATGTCTTCATCCGTGGAGCCGCCGACCTCGAGCAGCGCGGCATCCTGGTAGCTGTAGGCGACGCGGAGCGAGAAGCCGTGGTCTTCGTAGTAGACCTGGGCGTTGAAGAGGCGGTCGGGCTGGTTGAAGAACGGCAGTTCTTCGCCCGGGCGCTGGAAGACCTTTACGCTACTGTCGATCCAGGTGGCGTTGAGCAGGGTGCCGAAGCCCTTGAGCGCGGGGATCAGCTGCTCGAAATCCTGCTGATAAGTCAGCTCGAGCCCATTGATCTCGCCATCGTCGGCGTTGTTGAAGGTCTGCACCTCCACGGTGTTGAAACGGATGCCGTTGATCGTTTGGTCGAGGCGATCTTCTTCAAACGCGTAGATCGCGTTGTCGATATCCTTGCGGAAGACCGCGACGCTAACGTTGCCCGATCCGTCCTGGAAGAAGTAGGAGGCGGAACCGTCGAAGTTGAGCGACTCGTAGGGATCGAGATCGGGGTTGCCGATCTCCAGGCTCCCCTCCTCATAGTAATCGGTGCCGAGCTGGTTGGAGGCTTCGTCGTCGTACTCCAGGGTGGAGATGGGCGCCATGTCCGGGTAGTCGGGGCGACCGATGGTGGAGCTGAGGGCGGCGCGCAACAGCACTTGATCGGTGACCTTGTAGTAGAGCTGGAGGTTGGGCAGGAAGTTGTCGAACGCGTTGGTGCCCTGCTCCTCGCTCACCGTGCCCGTGGTGTCGTTGTACATGTAGGCCTTGATGTCGACATCGGTCCACTCCATGCGCGCGCCGCCCAGGAGGCGCAGCCTGGAGGTGAGGTCGTAGGTGCCCATGGCGTAGACGGCGAGGATCTCTTCGGTCAGCGAGTAATCGTCTTCGACGGAGTTGGAGAGCGAGCCCGACTCGTCGTATTCATATTGGTCGCGGTACTGATTGAAGTGGGCGTTTTGTGCCGGGATGTTGGCGATGTAACCGGGCAGGGAGTCGTAGGCGGCCGGACCGAACGGGTGGTGATCCAGGTGGTTGTAGCTGGCGTGCGGGATGCCCAGCGTGCCGTAGTTGCCGATCGACTGGCTGTAATAGGCTGGATCGCCCTCCCAATTGTAGCGGTTGTCGTCGTCGTTGACGGACTTGTCGCGCGTGAGGTATTTGAAGCCGGTCTTGAGCGTGGTGGGGCGCTCGGCGATGAAGCCGTCCCAAGTCAGGTCCGCCTTGCCGGTCCAGGTCTCTTCCTGGACTTGGGAGGTGATGTAGCGGATACGGGTGATCTGGTTGAAATCCGGCTCGTCATACCTGGCGTCGCCGCCCGGCCAGCGAGCGTTGCCGTCGGCGTCGTTGCCCGACAGCGGGGTAAAGACGGGGAAGAAGCCGCTGACGTCCCAACTCATGACGGCATTGGCGGCGTCGGCCGCGCCACCGGTGCTGCTGCGCGTATCGGCTTCCATGCTCGATTCGTAGTAGTTGAGCACCGGATTTTTCTCCTCGGCCTTGGTGTAATTGCCCGAGGCTTCGAGCTTCAGGCCGTCGGCCAGCTCCTGTTCCCCGCCCAGCACGATTTGGGAGACGGGGCGGATCTGCTTTTCGTAGCGCACTTCGGTTCCCGCCTCGGCGCGCGTCACATAGCCGCTGGTGGCGGAGGTGACGCGCGCGTCGTCGGCGTCGATGTTGCGCATGCGGAAGGTGTATTCCGGGCGGAACTCGAAGTCGGTGTAGCGCGTGTAGTAGGCGCGCAGGTAGTAGAGACTCCCATACTGCGGGCGGAACTCGAGGTTGGCGTTCACCCCGTAGCGTTCGCGCTCGCCGTCGGCGGAGCCGAGCTTCGAGCGTTCGGGCAGGCGCACCTCACCATAGGCGTTGGCTGTGCCGTCGGCGGCGACGTAGTCGTCGAGCGTGAACCAGTCCCGCGCCTCGGCGAGGTAAGAGACGTATTCGCGATAGGAATAGCTAGTGCCGACGTAGAGGCCCCAGGTTTCGTCGGGGCCGAAGCGGAAGCCGGCATTGGCCTCGCCGGAGTAGATTTCGGCATCGGGCGCCTGATCGTTGTAGCCCCATTCGAAGCTGCCGTAGGTGAAGTAGCCGTCGTGGTCGAAGGCGCTGGGCGTGCGGATGTTGATCGTGCCGCCGATGGCCTGGCCGTCCATGTCGGGCGTCACGACCTTGATCACCTCGATCTGGCTGAGCGAGTTGGAGCCCAACACGTCGAGCGGTGCGGCCCGGCCCGAGCGACCGTCGGTGTCGGAAACGGCGATCGTCTGTCCGTTGAGCGTGACGTTGTTGAGGATCGGGTCGACGCCGCGGATGGAAACGTAGCGGCCTTCGCCCTGGTCGGATTGCAGGTAGAGGCCCGGCAGGCGTTGCAGGGCCTCGGCGATGTTGCTGTCGGGCAGCTTGCCGACGTCGTTGGCGTTGACGACTTCGAGGTAGTTGGTCGATTCCGCCTGTTCACGCATGGATTCGAGCCATGAGCGGCGGAAGTCGCCCTGCACTTCGAGGTCGGGCAGTTGGAAGACGGGCGTATCGTCCTCGCGGGCAGCGTTTTGGCCCCAGGCGGCGATGGTCGTGGAACCGATCAGGCCGGCGGAGAGCAGCAGTCGAGTCAATTTCATGAGGTCAGCTGTAGTTTGAGAGAAACTACAAGAATTACCCCCTACGATTGGCCTTCTGGTGGAGATTCTGTGACAGCTGTACAAAGAAAAAGGCGCGCCGCTCAGTAGAAGCGGCACGCCTGCTCAAAGGAGAAACTTAACGGCGATCGGGCTATTTGGCCGCACGCACCTGCACGTCCGGCCGCTTGGGCAGGGGCGCCTTGGGATCGAGGTAGAAGCTCGGGTGCGGGGGCTGGTTGTAAGCGACGTTTTGCCAGGCGAGGGCTACGCGGTATTGCGGGTCGTGCAACAGCGTGTAGAGCCGGTATTCGGTGGGGATGGTGGTGGTGTAGACGCGCAGTTCCTGATTGTCGCGCGTGCGCCAGACCACTTCCTCGCGCCAGTCGCCCCAGATGTCGCCGCTGATGGCGGGGGTTGCCTTGGTGCCGTTGTTGGAGGTGCAGTTGTGGGCGATGAGCAGCGGCACCAGTTCCTCGTCCTGCCAGTTCCACTTGAGGATGAAGTTCTGGTCGAGCAGCTCACGCAACAGGTCGCCGTCCCACCAGATGGCGAAGTTGGTCGGCAGGCCACGCGGTTTGTCCAGCACGCGTTCACCCTGGGCGTTGTAGATGCCCTCCATGCCGGCGCCTGCTGCCCAGGATTCGGAGCCCGGCCAGCGCGGATCCATGTTCAGGGCCAGGCCACGCCCCGGCCCCTCGCCCTTGTCCATGCCGGATTCCGCCGCGTGGACGGAGGGGATGGTAAAGATGGGCTCGCCGGTGGCGGCGTCGCGCATGCTCATGCCCTGGTCGTCGAAGCGTTCCTGGATATCGAAGATCTCGAGGCCGGGGTGGGAAGGGACGTGATCGGTCACATGCAGGGCGTCACCGTGGCCCCAGCCGGTGGAATGGAGCCCCGTGCCGTCGTCGTCGATCACCATGGCGCCGTAGACGATTTCCTGGCGGCCGTCCTCGTCGACATCGGCCGAGGCGAGGTTGTGATTGCCCTGACCGGCGTAGGCCTGATTTTCCTCGCTGGCGGAACTGTCGAAGACCCAACGCTGGGTCAAGTCCTGGCCGTCCCAATCCCAGGCGGCCAGCACGGCGCGGGTGTAGTAGCCCCGGCACATGACGGCGCTCGGGTGCTCACCGTCGAGGTAGGCCACGGTGGCGAGAAAGCGGTCCATGCGGTTGCCGTAGCCATCGCCCCACACCTCGGCCATTTGCTCCTGCGTCGGGTTTTCGATCGTGGGGTGGCGGCTGGGCACGTAATCGACGGTGTCGAGCGCCTTGCCCGTGGTGCCTTCAAAAACGGTCAGATATTCCGGACCGGTGATGATATAGCCGCGCTCGTTGACGTAGTCTGCATCGGCATCGCCGATGGTCTGGCCGGTGCCGTCGACCGTGCCGTCGGCCGTCTTGCAGATCACTTCCGCGCGGCCGTCGCCGTCGAAATCGTAGACCATGAACTGCGTGTAGTGCGCACCGGCGCGGATGTTGCGGCCCAGGTCGATCTGCCAGAGCAGCGTGCCATCAAACTCGTAGGCCTGCAGGTAGACGGGGTCGGTGACGCCGGGGCGGGAATTGTCCTGCGAACTGCCCTCCTGCTTCAGGACGATCTCGAGCGCGCCGTCGCCGTCCAGATCGGCCACCGAGGCATCATTGGGCGTATAGCCTTCCGGCGTCTGCAAGGGGATGCGGTGGTAGGGTAGGGGCTCCGAACCCGCCTCCAGCGTATAGCCGGGGTCGTCGGTCGAGACCTCGTTGCCGTTCACGACCGGGACGACCTCGTAGGTCGTTTCGCGTTCGAGGGACGGGCGTTGATCGACGAACCAGGTGGGGCCGCCTAGCGGCTGCGCGTTGAGCTTCACGCGGCCACCGTGGTCTTGCCCGCGGGACTGGAACGCGCCCCAGTCGGTGTCGTGCTCCGGTTTGGCCGTGAGCCGGTAGACGTTAAAGGCGACGTTGTCGGCGTCGTCGGCCAGCAAGCGCCAGCTGACAAAGACCTTGCCGTCGGGCTGGTGCACGGCCACGACGCCTCGGTCGAGGTGCTCCACCAGCGGCTGGGCTTGCGCGGAAAGGGTGAGGGTCGCCAACAAGAGGGAGAGGGTAGGGCGTAACATACCTGATCAGCCTACGCCATGGCCGCCACAAGCGCAGCTGTCCCAAAGTCTGCACGTCTGAAAAAAGTGTTTGCGCGGCGAGAGCCTTCCGGTGGTGTCGTCCGCTACGCGTCCTCAACTGCCGACTACGTTATGGCAAGCCTTCAGCTTGCTGGTGGATCGGATGCGGGAGGGGACCACGATCGGCTCGCGGCTGAACAATTTTGCATCTACGCCCCGCTCTCGTTGTGGCTGTCGGTGCCTCTTATTGCCTTGTGGTCAGTGTTAAAAAGCGCATCGCGTAACTTTGTTCCCCGCCATAAACGGCGGGGCGCCGCATCCCGGTGGGATGCCAGCTTGTAGCCGGTGGTTGAGCCCACTTGCAGGAGATGCCACCGGCCGCCCTGGAAGCGGTGCCAGCAGGCTCCGGAACAAAAAAGGCTCCGATGTCTTCACGTCGGAGCCTGCAAGCTGATGGAATGGATCCGCCGGCCTACGGCTCGAGCAGGACCTTGCCGAGTTTGGGCGAGGTGCTGGCTTCGAGGGCCTGGGCGAAGTCCTGGATCTTGTAGGTCGCGGAGACCGGGGCGCTGATCACGCCCGTGCGCATGAGGTTGAACAGGTTGTCGAACATCACCTGGATGCGCTCGGGAGAGTTGTCCCGATACCAGCGGTCGAGCCAGAAGCCCTTCAGGCAGATATCGTTGAAGATCAGGTAGCGCGTGGGCCAGCGCACGGCCTCGAAGGTCATGGCACCAAAAGTGATGTGCGTGCCGCCGCGCGAGAGCGCCTTGACCAGTCGGATCGCGCTTTCGCCCCCGACCGAGTTGAAGGCCAGCGTCACTTCGCCGCCGTCGGTCAACGCCTTGACCTGCTTTTCGTAGCCGCTGTCTTCGGTCACGACCACATCGGCGCCGTAGCCCTTCAACGGCTCGATCAGCTCCTCGCGGCGCACGACGTTGAGGGTGCGCAGGCCGAGGTACTTGGCCATCTGGATCGTGAAAAGGCCCACGGCGGAGTTCGCGGCGTTCTGGACGATCCAGGAGCCCTCGTGGATGTTTGCGTCCCGCAGGATGCGCCAGGCCGTCGGCGGGTTGACCCACGCCATGGCGGCGAGGTCGAGGTCCACATCGGCGGGCACCTTCCAGACGTCCTTGGCCGGGACGACGGCAGCGGTCTGCCACACCCCCGCATTTTCGGGGAAGCGGATGCGATCGCCGGCGCGCAAGTGGGTGACCTCGCTGCCGACTTCGATCACTTCGGCGACGCCTTCGCGACCGCCCACGGCCGGTAACTCGGCCAGCTTGCCGTAACTGCCCAGCACCATGCCGAAATCGCTGGGATTGATCACGGCCTTGAGCAGTTTGATTTTCACCTCCTGCGGGCCCACCTCTGGCAGAGGCCGTTCCTCCAGGCGGAGGACGTCGGCAGGCTTACCGTGTTCGTGATAAGTAATGGCGAGGGTTGTATCCACGAGACATAACCTGTCACTACGTGCGGGGGTTCGCCAGAGGAAATTAAGAGAAAATCCAGTCCAGCGCATTTAAATCTTCCCCTTTGCGTTTGCGGTCGACCGGCCACGCCGCAAGCTTGCACCAACGGAATTTCACACTATGGAGCATCCTTTTCTCGACGACCGCCTGGAGATCCGCTGGAGCCAATTGACGCCTGAACGCGTGCAGCCCGACATCGAGCTCGCCCTCAAACAGGCCCAAGCCGCCGTGGATACCATCGCCCAGCGCGACCCGCTCACGCTGACCTTCGAGAACACCTTCCACGCTCTGGAGGCCGCCACCGAGCAGCTGCAGCACGCGTGGGGGCTCGTCAGCCACCTCGATTCGGTCCGCAACTCGGGCGCCCTGCGCGAAGCTTACAACGCCATGCTGCCCCAGGTGACCGCGTTTTTCGCGCGCATCCCGCTCAACGACGCGCTCTACGGCACCTTGAAGGCCTACGCCCAGAGCAAGGCCGCTCAGGAGTTGACCCCGGTCAAACAGCGCTACATCGAAGAGACGCTGGCCGACTTCCGCGAAAGCGGGGCCGAGCTGCCGGCCGAGAAGAAGGAGCGGCTGGAGCAGATCGAAAACGAGCTGTCGCGCCTGACCCAGAAGTTCAGCGAAAACGACCTCGACGCGACCAACGCCTACGAGAAGATCGTGACGGACGGGTCCCTGCTTACCGGTCTGCCCGAATCTGCCAAAGAAGCCGCCCGGGAAAGCGCGCTGCGCAAGGGCCACGGCACCGAAGAGGCCCCGCAGTGGCGCTTTACCCTGCAGGCCCCGTCCTTCATGCCGGCGTTGAAGTACCTCGATAGCGATGACCTGCGTCAGGAGCTCTACCAGGCCTTTGCCCAGGTGGCCGCCCACGGTGAGCACGACAATACGCCCATCCTGCGCGAGATCCTGCAACTGCGCCAGGAAAAGGCCGAGCTGCTGGGCAAACCCCACTTTGCCGATGTGGTGCTCGAACGCCGTATGGCCCGTCACGGCAAGGCCGCGCTCGACTTCGTCGAAGACCTGCACCGCAAGACCAAGCCGGCCTTCGATCAGGAAAACGATGAGCTGGAAGCATTTCGCGCCGAGCAGACGAACACGCCCAAGCGTCACCTTGCGCCCTGGGAGGGTGCCTACTGGGCTGAAAAGCTGCGCCGCGACCGCTACGATTTCGACGAGGAAGAGCTGCGCCCCTACTTCCCCATCGCCCGGGTCGTGGAGGGCATGTTTGCCCTCGTGGAAAAGGTCTTCGGCGTGCGCATCGGTGAGCGCACCGGCGTCGACAAGCCCGAGGTCTGGCACGAAGACGTGGAGTTTTACGACGTCATCGACGCCCAAACCGGCGTCAACCTCGGCTCGTTCTATGCCGACTGGTTCCCGCGCGAAGACAAGCGCAGCGGGGCCTGGATGAACCATCTGCGCACGGGCGAGCGTCCGCCTCAGGGCCAATGGACGCCCCACCTGGGGTTGATGGCCGGTAATCTGACCCCGCCCACCGGAGGCAAGCCGGCCCTGCTGACCCACCGCGATGTCGAGACGATCTTCCACGAGTTCGGCCACCTGCTGCATCACCTGCTCGGAGAGGTCGAAATCAAGGCGCTCAACGGCACCAACGTGGCCTGGGACTTCGTGGAACTGCCCTCGCAGATGATGGAAAACTGGTGCTGGGAGCGCGAGAGCCTCGACCTGTTTGCCCGCCATTACGAAACCGGCGAGCCCATCCCGGAGGGACTCTTCGCCAAGATGAAGGCCGCGCGCAACTTCTTCGCCGCCCGCTTCCAGATGCGTCAGCTGAGCTTTGGCAAGATGGACCTCGAGATGCACCTGAACCCGGGCCGCTTCCTCGAGGGCGATCTCGATGCGCAGCTCGACGAGGTCTTGCGTGACTACCTGACGCCGACCGAGCCGCGCGCCGCCCACATCATCCGGCAATTCGGGCACCTCTTCAGCAATCCCACGGGCTATGCCGCCGGCTACTACAGCTACAAGTGGGCGGAAGTGCTCGATGCCGACGCCTTCACGCGCTTCCAGAAAGAGGGCCTGATGAACCCCGCGGTGGGTCGCGCGTTCCGCGAAAACGTGCTTTCCAAGGGCAACAGCGACGATCCCGCCGTGCTCTTCCGCAACTTCATGGGCCGCGATCCCGACCCGCAGGCTCTGCTCAAGCGCCTCGGCCTCGTGGCGTAGCCCTGCTTGGGGCAATCGCACGCCTTTGGTCGTGGCTGGCACCTCTTCAAGGTGCATCCAAAGGCGTGACGGCAACCGGTGGTGTCGCCCGCATGGCGAGCTCAACCACCGGCTACAGGCTGGCATCCCCTCGGGATGCCGGAACCTCTGGTGGGCGTAGTCTCCAGACAAGCCGCCTCATCCGGTGAGTCGACGGTGTGTGAGGGCAGGAAACACCTCTCACGCCATCCAAAGCGAACTCGATTCGCACTCCATCGTGCGGCCTGCGGAGCTGCAATAGCGCTTGGCAACGCCCGACCTGGCGGTTAGATTAGGTGCGTGGCAATGGGCGAGACAGGTTATCGGCAACGCACGCTCGGGCTGGGCAAGGTAGGCCCGGAGGGCAGCCTGTGGCCGACGCTGGTCTGGATCGCCGTGTTGATCGAGATCGGCTACCGCCACGGCATGGCGCTCTGGGCGCAAGCGGATCGCCTGCGCGCCGGCGCGACTGCCTACCTGCACGCTACCCCCGAAGCCCAGTGGCCGGCTCCGATCCTCGATTCGGTCGAATCGGAGATGCGCTTCGGCCTCATCATGCTGGTCCTGGTGGCGGCAGGCCTCTGCATTTTACTGATTCGGGCCTGGCGGTGGCTGCGCGCGCCACGGGCAGAAGTCACCCTGCACCAGCTGAGCTACCGTCCTCACGTCGCCACCGCCGGTTATACGATCCAGCTCCAGGACATGACGCGCATCAGTCTCAATGCGCGTGGCGAGTGCGGTCTCGTGCTGCGTAACGGCGAGTTTTTCCTGCTGGGCCAAGGCTGGCCGCGCAAGCGGAGCGAACTGCTCTACCAGTTACTGCTCGACCGCGGCGTCGCGGGTGATCCCCTGCCGGCCGAGGCCCGATGGCAAGCCTGAGGGGTCCAACTCGGGAACTGGCGTAAGCGACCTTGAGTAACGTGCTTAACATTTGCGCGATTGCCGCTTGCCGGGTTATGCGATATTTGTCATCGTAGCCCAACCTGAAAGGCAATGATGATGCTCACTCCGCCCCTTGCTGCCGCGGGCCCGGCGATCGAAATCGAACGCGGCAAAAAGATCTGGGTCCTTCCCACCCTCGGCCTTGTTGCGGCCTTGGGCGTGTTTATTCTCCACCTTACGGTCTTCGTCGACAGCGTGGCCGCGCTGTGGGTCGATGCGGCCATCGCGGCCTTCCTCCTCACCATCGCAATCCGCCTGGGCTGGATCGCCTACCGGCTCTACCGCACCCCCTTTGCCCGCATCGAAGACGGCGTGTTGACGCTTTACGACAGTAACAGCTTTCGTAATCGCCAACTGCGAACCGACGAGATCCAGTCGTTTCACCTCGAACCCAACGCCAGCGTCAGCCTGCAACTGAGCCAGGGACGCCGCATCCCGGTGAAATTCTTTGGACTGGAGGAAAGCCAGCAGCTGCTCTTTATCGAGCGGTTGCGCGAAATGGGCATCCCCAGCCGCTAAACCAAACCAGCAGGCACCGTATCCGGAAGCCTGCTGGCAAAAGAACCCGCTAACGAGCATTCTAAGCCGTGCGGCGGCGACGGGTCCATAACAGACCGAGAGCCGCCATCCCGGCGAGCCCGGCATAGGTCGCGGGCTCCGGCACGGTAGAAAAAGCGGTATCGACGTTGTCGACCGTCAGGAAATTGGTGCCGTTGTAGTCGATAAAGATCGAATTCACCGGTGTATCGCTGACGAAGCCCCAGAACGTATCCGCATCGCTCATGGCCACGGAATCGACCATGACGCCATTAACGTAGATCGCGGCAGGGCTGGTTTCCGTCACCACCGATCCCGAGAAATCCGTCAGAAACAGGTCGAACGACATGGCGTAGACAAAGCCCTCGTCGATCGAGAAGTTGAAGCCGTTGGTGCTGTTGAAGTTCGACAGCGCCCCGTTGTAGCTGTTGCCGCTATAGGTAAAGAGTGCGGCACCGGTCTCGGGCGTAATCGTGGTGCTGAGCCCCGTCGTGCTGATGGTGTAGCTGGCTGTCACGCCGTCGCTCACCCCCGAAAAATCTTCGGCGTAGCGCGACCAGGCGGAGTCGAGGGCAGCATCGAAGCTACTCCCCTCGGTGAAGGTCGTGACCACGCCATAGGCAGGCGTCGAAGCGGCCGAGAGCAGAGAAGCAGTGACAAAGAACGTGAGCGACTTCATGGTGTGTATGGTATGGATTGAACGCAGTTAACGTAGGGTAATCCACTAACGCCTTTATGGCGAATTTAAGTAAACCCTATGAGATGATCTTTTATACCTCTGATGAAGATCTTGAAGATCCTCATTAAAGAGCATTGTTTTACCCCACGATGGGCAGCGGATTCTGGTCAAAGCAGCGCCTGCCAAGCCGCTTGAAAGCGGCCCGGCGGGGCACGAAGGCGAGAAACGCTTGGCGTCAGGCGTGACGGCGGCGCATCCCCAACAGCCCAAGCGCGGCCAGACCGGCCAGGGCGGCGTAGGTGGAGGCTTCGGGCACCGGTGTGTAGGCGATATTGATGTTGTCGAGCGTAAGGAAATTTACGCCATTGTAATCAATGAAGACGGAGTTGACCGGCGTATCGCTGACGAAGCCGAAGAACGTATCCGGATCGTTGAAGTTCAGCACGCCCACCTGCATGCCGTCTACGTAGACGACTCCCGGAGAGAGCGAAGTGATCGGTGCCGAAGTAAAATCGGTCAGGAACACATCGAAGCCCATTCCGTAGACCAGCCCGTCGTCGACTGTGAGGTAGAGCCCGCTGTCGGACTGGTAGCTGGCCAGAGCGCCGTCGTAGACGTTGTTCGGCAGGGTGAAGACCGAGCCGTTTTCTCCAGTGATCGAGACATCCAGCGCCACATCCACGAGCTCGAAGCTCGGCAGCTGGGCGTAGGAAGCCACGGAGGTGAAATCTTCCGAGTGTTGCCAATACATCGGGTCGAGCGCGGCCTGGTAAGAGGCCGGCGTATCGTAGGCCGTAATCATGCCATACGAGGTAGTAGCCAGGCAGAGCAAAGTGCCTGAAGAGAGAGCGATGAGCGACTTCATCAAAGCCTCATCTTACCCCCTTAATCCCGGTGGTCAAATATTACGTAAGTACATTATTTGTAAAGTCTAAGGTTGTATTCTCATTCGTAATACCCGAATCCGCCCAGTCGGATTGAGAACAAATCCCTATAGTCTTTAAAATAAGGCAAACGCCTGGTGCGGCAGCAACCGTCTATCACGTGAAGTGAGTTTGCGCTTGCCCGACGGGCAACGGATGATTTGGAGTAAATAATGGAGCCTGCATCCGAGCCAATTGCCGTAGATCAATCTTTCTATCCGGACGCCGATGCGTTCTTTCCGGCCAATCGCAATATTGGCCTGACATACGACGACATCACGCTGGCTACACGGTACACCGAGGTGTTGCCGCGCTTCACCACGCTGGACTGCCCGCTCTCCGAGCGCCTGACTCTCCACATCCCGATCATCTCGGCGGACATGGACACCGTGACGGAGGCCAATATGGCGGCGGCCATGGCCCGCAACGGCGGTCTCGGCCTGATTCACTACAATATGTCGGAGAAGGATCAGCTGCGCGAAGTCGCCCGGGTGAAGAACGACGTGCACGGCCTCATCCAGGAGCCCATCACCGTGCGGCCCGACGTGATGATCGACGATGTGCTCCAGATGATCGAGGACAAGGGCTACAAGTTTCGCACCTTTCCCGTCGTCGACGATTCCAACCGCTTCGTGGGCCTGCTCCGGGGCCGCGTCGTGCGAGAGCGCTACCGTGACAAGCGCGTGGTCGAGGCGATGACGCCCGCCGCCGAGGTATTTTCCGTGCTCGACACCGAGATCGCCGACGATCCCATCGCCGCAGCCGACCGCTTTTTCACCAAGCACATGGGCATTCACAAGCTCATCGTGCTCAACGCCCAGAGCGAGCTGAAGGGCCTCTTCACCCTCAGTGACATCGAGCGCATCCGCGAGGAGGAACGCGCGACCGTCAAACCCGCTCGCGACGCCAAGTTCCGCCTCATCTGCGGCGCCGCCATGAGCGCGTGGCGCAAGACCGACGGCACCCTCGACCGCGACCGCATCCTCAACCACGGCCATAATCTGGTCAAGGAAGGCGTGGACGTGCTCGCCGTCTCGACCGCCCACGGCCACAGCAAGGGCGTCGGTGAAATGGTGCAGCTCCTGCGCAAGGAATTCCCGGAAATGACGCTGATCGCGGGCAACGTGACCAGTGCCGAAGCCGTGGAATACCTCGCCCACTGCGGCGCCGACGCGGTCAAGATCGGGCAGGGGCCCGGCTCCATTTGCACCACCCGCATCGTCGCGGGCGTCGGCATCCCGCAGCTCACCGCCCTCTACGTCGCCAGCCGCGTTTCGCAAAAGCTCGGCGTGCGCATCATCGCCGACGGCGGCATCACCAAGAGCGGCGACATGGTCAAGGCGCTCACCCTCTCGGACTTCGTCATGGCGGGCGGGCTCTTCGCCGGTTGCCGCGAAGCACCGGGTTCGATCATCGAGATCAACGGCAAGTTCTACAAACAGTATCGGGGTATGGGCAGCCACGCCGCCATGAAGGCCGGTAGTGCCACCCGTTACGGCCACGAAAAGGTCACCCGCAAGGGCGACAAGGTCGCGGCCGAGGGCATCGAAGCCCTCAAGGAACTCTCCGGCACGCTCGACGATACCCTTTACGAGCTGGTCGGTGGCGTGCAAAGCGGCATGGGCTACCTCGGTGCCAAGAACCTGACCGAGCTCAAGCAGCGCGCCCGCTACATCCGCGTCTCTGCCGCCGGCATGCGCGAATCTGCGCCCCACGACGTCATCGAAGTCAAGACCACCAAGGAAGACTAAGCGCACGACGCACGCCGTCGAGGGGTCACCGCCTGTAGCCGGTGATAGAGGGATCCAACGGATTCTGACACCACCGGAACGCTCTCGCCGCATTCCCGCACCCTGAAGCGGGTGCCACTGGAAGTCGCACTCCACATCGGTCCGAGCGCTCGAGAAATCGCTCAAGACACCGCAGCGGGGGTCGACTTCTCCTGTGGATCTCTCTCCATGATCGGCGCGCTGCACAGTTCTTCCGCATTTTACGCTCCGGCCTATAGCCGGGCGGGCGACGCGAAGGCGGACACTGACGACGCTGCCAGCCAAAAGGCGGAGGACAAGCAGACCCAACGGGAGCAGCAGGCGGTCGACCAGGAAGTCCAGCAGCTGAAGAAGCGTGACGCGGAGGTGCGCACGCACGAGCAGGCCCACTTGAGCGCGGCCAGCGGCATCTCCGTCAGCGGGCCGCATTTCGAGATGACGGAAGGGCCGGACGGCAGGCAATACGTCTCCGACGGTCACGTCTCGATCGACACCTCACCGGCGGCGACGCCGGAAGCGACGCTGGACAAGGCCCGACAAATCCGTGCCGCCGCGCTGGCCCCGGCCCAGCCTTCGACCGAAGATATGCAGGTGGCCGCGCAAGCCACCCAGATGGAACGCGAAGCGCAGGCGGCCCTGCAGGCCGAGAAGCAGGAGGCGATGACTGGCGATGGTGAGCAGACGCCAGGTACGTCCGACCCCGAAGCGGCGAAGGCGCCGGGTGCGCTGGAGACCGCGCATACGCTGGAGGCAGCGCACATCGCGCAGTGCCCGGATTGCCAGCGCAAGGCGTTTGGGCTCAACGAGACGCCGGAAGGCCGCTTGCTGGGCACGGCCTAGGGCTTCGAATAAAGGCTTGAAGGCAGCGGCAGGGTGTTGGAGGTTAGTCGTCTTTTGCTCATGTGGGACGGACTGCCGGATTTATCGAAAAACAGCCTGGTGGACCTGGCCGGGTGGAGCATGCTGCGAGCGGGTCAGGACTTGCGCCGTGAGGGTGCGGTGCGCCGGATCGAGTGGAATGCGCCGCGCCTGACGGGTGAGGTGCGCCTGGGCGGTCGCGATTTTCGCCCGACGATCAACCTGCGTTCGCTGGCGTTTGCCGAAAATCGGTGCTCCTGTGGCGAGGGTCGGCGCGGTTATATGTGCGAGCACGCCATCGCGCTTTGCGTGGAGGCCGAGCGCCGCCGCGAAGCTGGCAAGGGCCCGGACAACGCCCCCGGAAGCGCGCCGGCTCCCAAGGCATCGGCTCCCCCTCCTGCGCGAGGCAACGGCAGCACGCCCCAGAGCCGCCCGAAGGCGCTCGATCGGCCACGCGAAGCCCAGGCGGAGCCGGACAAGGGGGCCGAAGCGCCGCAGCCCACCTGGTTGCGTTGGGAATTTGCGAATGGACGGCCGCTCGAGCTGCAGGTGCATTTGCCGCCCAATCTGGCCGAGGCCGCGCCGCGCGACGCCATCATGGTCAAACTGGTCGCGGTGGACGTGAAAAAGCCGAAGCCGCTGGAGCAGCTCTTGCGGGCCGAGCAATACCAGTTGGACGCGCAGACCGCCGTGGCGCTGGGTTGGCTGGAACGCTGGGCGCATGGCCGCCCGGCCAGCCTGTTGCAGCTCAAGCGTGAGCAGTTGCGCACCCTGTTGCAGGCACTGGCCGGGAAGCCCAACGTCTTTTACGTCAACCAGCCCAACCGGCCGCTGCGTTGGGAGGGGGGCAAGCTGCCCGAGATCGAGCGCCACCTCGGAGAGCCCGAGCGCGCCGCCCCGGCCAAGCCTGCCGCACGCGGTAGACCGGAGCGCAAGGGGCCGCTGTCCTCCGACGAGCGGGAGCAGATTATCGCCCGAGCGGCGAAGAGCCCCCAGGTCCCGCGCGAGGGCGAGGGCCGTCGCCCGAAGAAGGACCCCGTGGCCGAACGCCGCCGGCGACTTGCCCGCCTGACGGGCAAGAGCCACGTGCATTCGCCCGCACTGGAGCAATACCGGGCGCGCGAGCAAGCCGGGCAGGGGGCCGGGCAGGTGCTGGAGATCGACGGCAGCGAGCACTTCCTCTCCATCCGCCTGCCGAGCAAGGACGACCCGCGCCACTACCAGCTGGCGGAGATGCTGAAGGGCGAGGGCTTCCGGCTGGAGGCGTCCAACGGGCGCTTCTGGCTGCGCGACCGGCACAAGACGCTCAACTTTCTCGCCCGCTATTGGGAAGAGCTGGAGCGCGAATACGACGCCGTCTTTACGGACAACTTCCGCCAGCGTACGGAGAAACTGCGCCCGGCCAAGGTCGCGATCGACACCAAGCGCGACGGCCGCGATTACCGTGTGACGCTGCAGCTCGATGCCGGCGGCGCCAGCGATGCGCAGGTTTACCAGGCTCTGCAGGGCGGCCTCAGTTACGTCGAAAGCCCGTCCGGCGAGGTGCGCCTGCTCAACCCCGAGCAGCTCAACAAGGTTGCGCAGGTGCAGCGCAAGCTGACCGGTCAGCAGGAGCGCCCGTTGACGCCGCGCGTCGCGCTAAGTGTGTCCGGCGCGGCCTGCCTCGACGTGGAGAACATTTTGGGCGAGCTCGACGGCTCGATGGACCTGCCGCAGGATTGGACGGAGCGTTCGGCGGCGCTCAAGCAAGTGGGTGCGCTCAAGCCGCCGCCGCTGCCCGCCGAGTTCCAGCAACGCCTGCGCGTCTATCAGCAGGTGGGCGTGGCCTGGCTGTGGCACCTCTACCGGCACGAGCTGGGCGGCATTCTGGCCGACGAGATGGGCCTGGGCAAGACGATCCAGGCGCTCGGGCTGGTGCTTTGCCGCTGGCAGGCCGCGAAAAAGGGCCAGGATGCGGAAGGCCCGTCGGTGGTGGTCAGCCCGGCCGGCCTGACCGAAAACTGGCGGCGCGAGGCCCAGAAGTTTGCCCCGCAGTTGCGCGTATTCCTGCACCACGGCAATACGCGCCTGCAGGAGCCGGAGGAGTTTGGCAGCTTCGACCTGATCCTTACGTCCTACCAGACGCTGGTGCGCGATGTGGAGCTGTTTACCTCGGCCAAGCTCGGGCTGGTGATTGCCGACGAGGCTCAGCACATCAAAAACCGCCGCACCCTCGCCGCCACCTCGTTGCGTGCGCTGCAGGCGCCGGGGCGCATGGTGCTGACGGGCACGCCGATCGAGAACAGCGTAGACGACCTGCGCTCGATCTTCAGCTTTATCCTGCCAGGCTACCTGGCTCAGATCCCGGACGGGACCAAGGGCGAGGAGCGCAACTGGTATGATCAGCGTCACTTGCAGCAGGCCGCGCCCTACATCCTGCGGCGCAGCAAGAAACTGGTCGCGGCCGAGCTGCCGGAAAAGATCGAGCAGGTGGTGCCGTGCGACCTCAGCCAACGCCAGCGCGATCTTTACGAAAAGGTGCGTGTGAAAACCGAGCAGGCGATCTTCGAGCTGGAGATGAGCGGCGCGGCAGAGCAGAAGGTGCGTTTTGCCGCCCTCACGCAATTGCTGCGGCTGCGGCAGGCCTGCGTCGACCCCCGACTGGTCAACGACGAGGCCCGGCAGGGCGATTCGGCCAAGCTGGCGGCCTTCCGCGAAATCCTGGAGGAGTGCCTCGACGGCGGCCACCGCATCCTCGTGTTCTCGCAGTTCACCCAGGCGCTCAAACTGCTCCAGCAGTTCCTGCAAAAGCGCGACATCAACCACCTTTACCTCGACGGCTCGACCAAAAACCGCGCCGCGCTTTGCGAGCGCTTCAACCGCGACGAGTCCATCCCCGTCTTCCTCATCTCGCTCAAGGCCGGCGGCACGGGCCTCAACCTCACCGGCGCGGACACCGTGGTGCACTACGACCCGTGGTGGAACCCGGCCGTCGAAGCCCAGGCGACCGACCGGGCGCACCGTATCGGCCAAACGCGCGTGGTCACGAGCTACAAGCTCATCACGACCAACACGGTCGAGGAAAAGGTGCTCGAGCTACAGGAGCGCAAGGCCGGCTTCCTGCAGGACCTGCTCGACGAAAGCGCCGCCAGCACCGCCAAAGTCAGCCTCGGCGACATCAAGGCCCTGCTCAAGGAGTAAGGGACGGATCGATTGAACAGAAAAACGCGCCTGATCACCCGCTACTGCTTCGCTTTTTGCCGGCACTGCTCGGCGGTCAGCGGCGTGCGCAGGAGGCGGGGGGCATTTTCGAGGAGTTGCGCGGTGGCGAGCCAGGACTGGGACAGGTTTTGGCGCAGGCGTTGACGCACCGCGGGTGGATCGGTGCGGCCGCCGTAGCCCCAGGCGGCGTCGTCCCGTTGGCTGAGCGTAAGCGCGGCGGCGTAAAAGGGTTGGGAGAGCGCGGGCTGGCCCGACTGCACGAGACGGTTGCCCATGGCCTCGAGGTCGCGCACCGACCATTGGCGGTCGATCAGGGCGTTTTGGAGCGGGCCGGCTGCGGGCAGGCGCGCCGTGGCGGCCTGGGTCCACCAGCGCACCGCGACTTCGGCGGATTGCGCGGCCTGGGCCCGGCGGACGCAAGCCCGTTGGTAGGCGGTCGTCAGTTCCGGGCTTTCAGGATAGAGCCAGAGTTGATCGGCCTCGCTCAGGAGGTGGTCCAGCGCGAGGGGGTTGAGCCCCTGCGCGTTGGACAAACGGCGGGTCAGGTTGGCGATCCAGGCCTGCACGGCGGTCTCGCGCTCGGGCGCGCCCTCCGGCACCAGCGCCTGCAGGGTCGCCCAATAGCGCCACGCGAGGTCGGTGCGGCCCGCCTGCAACTGCTCCTCCACCGCACGCGGCAACCACGCAACGATGCGGGCCTGCAGCGTCTCCCGTTCCTTGCCCTCCAAGGCCGGCTCCGCGTCTTCCATCCAGCCCGTAGCCTGCGAGACGGCGAGCGACGGTTGGTCCTGCGCGATGGGGTCCAGCTCCGCCAGGACGGTTTGCAGCCGTTCGGACACCTGCGGCGCGGCGGGTGCGGTCTGCCGGGCGCGGACTGGAGCGACCGAAGCGGGCTCGTCGTCCGGCTTCAGGTAATACCAGAGGGCAAAGCCGATCAGGCCGGCTCCGATGAGGAGGGATACGAATCGCGGCATGGCAACAGGATCGGGCGGGAGCCTGACAAACCGTTGCAGGTGAAGCAACCCCGCAGTCGGACGGAAATTTTTCCAAAAGAACGATTGACGGATCCCATCCAGGCTACAAGCTACGTGTTTTCGCTTCAAGCGACGGCTGGGTAGCTCAGTTGGTAGAGCGGAGGACTGAAAATCCTTGTGTCGGCGGTTCGATCCCGCCCCTAGCCACCATTTTTCAGCGTAAGCCACGCCTCATCCGCGTGGTTTTTTTGTGCCCGGACACGGGAAGCAGAACCGTTTGCAGTCACCTTCAGCCGCGGCCTCTCCTACTGTTAGAAAAGATTTGGGCTCAACGGTGCGGCGGGGGACGGTAAACTGCCTGCATGCCTACCCCGATGACCCCTTTACGCCCGCGTGCGCTCGCCTTGTTGGGCAGCGTGCTCAGTCTTTCTGCTGCCGCCTGTTTGCAGGCCGAAGTGCAGTTACCGCGCCTGTTGAGCGATGGGGTGGTGTTGCAGCGCGAGGCGCCCGTGCGGATCTGGGGCTGGGCCGATGCCGGTGAAGCCGTGACGGTGACCCTCGGCGACGCCCGCGAGCAAACCGAGGCGGCGTCGGACGGCACGTGGCAGGTCGAGTTGCCGGAGCACGAGGCAGGTGGCCCGCTGGAGCTGACGGTGCGGGGCGACAACGAGATCGTGCTGCACGATGTCTATTTCGGCGATGTCTGGGTCAGTTCCGGCCAGTCCAACATGGAGCTGCCGATGCGGCGCGTGGAGGTGCGCTATCCGGAGGTGGTCAAAAACGCCGACGAGCCGGAGATCCGCTTCTTTGCCGTGCCGCAGCAATACAATTTCAAGGGCCCGCAGGAGCGCCTGAGCGGCGGTTCGTGGCAGGGCACCGATCCCGAGAGCATCCGCGAGTTTTCCGCCGCGGCCTACTTCTTCGCCGCTGAGTTGCACCGAGAGCAGGGCGTGCCCATCGGCATCCTGGCGACGGCGGTGGGCGGTTCGCCGGTTGAGGCCTGGATGAGCGACGAAGCGCTGGAGCCGTATCCGCAAGATCAGGCCGAGGCGCACCGTTTCCGCGACGACCAGTTGATCGAGGAGGTCGAGGCGCAGAACAGCCGCGTCAGCAACGAGTGGTATGGCGACCTCAACGCCCGCGACCAGGGCCTGCAGGAAAACTGGCAGCAACCGGACACCGACACCGCCGACTGGCAGAAGATCGAGCTGCCGGGCTCCTGGCGCGACGGCGGCATCGACCTCGAGCACGGCGCGGTCTGGTTCCGCAAAACGTTCGAGGTGTCCGCCCGGAACGCCGGCAAGCCCGCGATGCTCGACCTCGGCACGATCGTCGATTCCGACACGACCTACCTCAACGGCCAGCAGATCGGCAACACGACCTACCGCTATCCGCCCCGCCGCTACCCGGTACCGGCTGGCTTGCTGCAGGAGGGCGAGAACGTGCTCGTGGTCCGCGCGATCAGCTCGGGCAGCCCCGGGTCTTTCACCCAGGACAAGCCCTTCGACCTCGACGGCGACGGGTTACACGTCGACTTGCGCGGCACGTGGCAATACCGCGTGGGCGCCGAGGCCGACAAGATCGGTTCGACCGTCTTCATCCGCTGGAAACCCGAGGGCCTCTACAACGGCATGATCGCGCCGCTGCACCGCATGCCGATCACGGGCGTGATCTGGTACCAGGGCGAGTCCAACATTGGTGCCTCCGACTACGGCGACAAGTTCGCGCGCATGGTGGCGGACTGGCGTGACGCCTGGGACCAGGGGGATTTCCCGTTTATCTACGCACAGCTGCCGCTCTTTGGCGAGCCGCAGCAGGCCCCGGCGGAGGGCGGCTGGGCGCAGATGCGCGAGACCCAACGCGAGGCCCTCGACATCCCCCAGACCGCCATGGCGATCACGCTCGAACTGGGCGAATGGAACGACATCCACCCGCTGAACAAAAAGGACGTCGGGCACCGCCTGGCGCTGGCGGCTCGTGATCTCGCCTATGGGGAAGACGTGCTGGCCAGCGGTCCGCTCGTGACTTCCGCCCAGCGGGACGGCAAGCGCGTGCGCCTGAGCTTCGACCATGTGGGCAAGGGGCTGGTGACGCGCGATGCGCCAAACCCGCAGTATTTCACCCTCGCGGGCAAAGACGGCACGTTTGTGCGGGCCAAGGCGCGGATCAAGGGCGATCAGGTGATCGTCTGGAGCTCCGAGGTGCCGGAGCCGGTGCGGGTGCGCTACGCCTGGGCGGACAATCCCGAGGGCGCGAATCTCTACAACCGCGAGGGCCTGCCGGCGTCGCCCTTCGAGGTGACGGTGGAATAGGCCGCGCCGCTACAGCTCTCGCCCGCACTGGTCGCAGTAGCGGGCGCTGGCGCGTTGGCCGGAAGCACCGCAGGCGCGGCAGCTGCGCGAGTTGGGTTCCTCGCGCGGCGCGCGGGCCAGCTCGGCCGTGACGATACCCGTCGGCACCGCGATGATGGCGTAACCGGTCAGCATGATGAAGCCGGCCATGAACTGACCCAGCGGGGTCTGCGGTGAGATGTCGCCATAGCCGACCGTCGTCAGGGTGACGACGGCCCAGTAGATGCTGACGGGGATGCTGGTAAAGCCGTTTTCGCCGCCCTCGATCAGATACATGAAGGAGCCCATCAACGTGACGAGCACCGACACCGCCACGATAAAGACGGTGATCTTGTGCCGGCTGGCGGCGAGAGCCCCGAGGATGATGTTCGAGCCCTGCATGTAGTTCAGCAGCTTGAGCACGCGGAAGATGCGCAGCGTGCGCAGCAGCCGCAGCACGAGCACGTATTCGGCCCCGGGGATGATCAGGCTGAGGTAGGTCGGCAGGATCGAGAGCAGGTCGACGACGCCGAAAAAGCTGCGCTGGTAGCGCCAGGCCGAGCGCGCCGACCACAGCCGCAGCAGGTATTCGACCGTGAAGAGCAGGGTGAAGCCCCATTCGAGCTCGCGAAAGAGGGGGCTGTAGGCCGCCCGCATATGCTCCACGCTGGCGGCCATGACGGCGAGCACGCTGGCGAGGATCGCGAGGATCAGTACCACGTCGAACGCCTTGCCGGCGGGCGTGTCCGACTCGAAGATGATGATGCGGGTACGTTCGCGCAGGGGATTGTCGCCTCGATTCATAGCCGGGGATAACTTGGCCGCGCCCGCCGCAACACACAAGGCCGCTTTCGGTTTTTGGCGCAGACACAAAAAAGCCCCCGCCGGATGGGCGGAGGCGATAAAGGGTCGGGTGTGCCGGGCCTAGTTGAGGGCCACGCGCACGCGCCAGTAGGTCGTCTGGCTGGTGGAGACGTTGACGTTCGTGGTGATGTGCTCCGGCTGGGCGACGCGGGTCACTTCGCTCCAGCTGCCGCCATCGGTCGAGCTCTCGACGATGTAGGTGACGTTGGCCTGGGCCGTGGGGAAGGTCAGCACCGTGGCGCCGTCGAGCGATTGCAGGCGGGGCAGCAGGTCTTCGGGCAGCGGGTGCTGCGGCGTGTCGTCCCCGGCGGCATACTTGTAGAGATTGGCAATGCCGTCGCTCGAGGCCGTGGCGTCGGCGTCTCCGAGCCCGGCGTCGATTTCCGCCGTGGTAAAGACGCGGTCGCGCCACGCGGTGTAGCTTTCGGTAGACACTGCGGGCAGCTGCTTGAGCTTGAGGGCGATGTCCTTGCTGAAGTCCGGCAGGGTCAGGGTCACGCTGCCGCCGCTCACGGTCACCTCACCTGACGTTTCCACCTCGCCGCTCACCGGATGGGTATAGCGGACGGTGTAGATGCCGTCGACGAGGTTGGAGAGCTGGAGACGGGCGCCGGAGATGGTTTCGGCGCTGGCGGCCCAGTTGCCGAAGCGGGTGTCGCGGGCATAGAAGTAGACGGCGGAATCGCTGCGCAGGCCGTAGGCGTCGGTGGAGGAATAGGCGGGGTCGTTGAGCCAGTTGTAGGTGGCCTCGCCCAGGTTGGCCTGGGCCCCGAGGTCTTCGCCTTCCCAGTAGCTCGTGACCGGGCCGTAGAGGTCGAACAGGTCGTAGGGCCACAGGTATTCGGTCCAGAACCAGAACATGTTGGGCACGCGCTTCATGGTGCCGATCCAGGTCGTCTGGCGCACGTGGTCGCCCCACAGGTCGGGGTGGGTCGGTTCCTCGCTCGAGCCATACGCGGTGCTGGTGCCGTATTCGCCCACCATCACCGGGCGGTCGAAGTGGCTGAGCATCGTGTCATCGAGGTTGGCGACGCTGGTGGCGATGTTGCTGGAGTAGGTGTGCTCCTGCACGAGGTCCAGCTCGGTGGAAAGGTCCAGCTGCGATTGGGTGGTGCTGGTGGTCACGATGTGGCCGTAGGGGTCGATGGACTTGAGGTAGGCGGTCATGGTGTTGTGCCATGCGCCGATGTCCTGGCTGGTGCCGCCGGTGAAGTTGACCTCGTTGAAGAGCTCCCAGGCAAAGATGGCGGAGGAGTAGCCCCAGCGCGCCACGATGTAGCGGTACTTTTTCTGGGCCTGCGCGATCGCGTCGGCATCACTGAAGAAGGCACCCGGAGTGCTGAGGTAGCCGCCGTTGGCCGTGTTGTAGGGGTTCTCGCTCCACTGGGGGTTGACGTTGGCGGAGTAGAGGCCGTGGTGTTCCAGCACGAGCTGGATGCGGATGTCGTCCTGTTCCGCCCGTTCGACGACGTGGTCGAGCAACGCGGCGGGGCCCTGGGCGTATTGGCCGAGGCCGCCGTAGAGGCCCGACCAGTGATCGGCACCCCATTCGATGGACTGGCGGGCAAAGGGCGTCATCCAGTAGCGCATCCAGTTCACGCCATTGGCCTCCATCCGCTCCATATACTGGTCGTACATGGTGCTGAGGGAGCCGCCATTCCAGCAGAGATTGAAGCCGATGGGGATGTAGGGATCGCCGTTGTCGAAGCGGTAGCCCTGCCGGTCGGCGGCGTCGAGGCGCACAAAGCCCGGTTGGTTGGAGCTGTAGACGTCGATGGTCTGCAGAGCGGAAGTCGTGGTGCCCTGGGCGTCCGTCACGCGAATGGCGACCGACCACTGCCCGACGGTCGAGGGGGCGAAGCGCAGCTTCCAGGTCGGGTTGCCGGGCGCCTGAAAGTTGGCCCATTCGCCGATGGCCACGTTGTCCCACGTGACCGGGGCGTACCAGAAGGCCGGCAGCTCGTACTGGATGCCGTCCGGCCCGCTGACGAGTGCGTCCACCTGTACGGTGTCCGGGTCGTAGGGGTTGGCATAGTCGCGGTCGAGCGCGAAGGACGCTTCCACCTTGTCATAGACGCGGGGTGAGCCGGTATCCCAGGAGAAGGTGTCGAGCTCACCGGTGGTCACGGTGCTGCCGTCGGCGCTCTTGAAGTAGAACTGATTGACGGACACCCAGTCCTGCCCGGAGTTCGTGAAGGTGATGGTGTGCGCGCCCGCTGGCAACGGCGCTTCGAGCGTCTGTGCGGGGTCGCGCGTGCCCTGGCTGAAGCTGCGGCTGCTCAGGACCGTACTGCCCTCCTGGATCGTGACGTTGTTGGTGCCCGAGCTCGAGGCCTCGCCTACCTCCAGGCCCACGATGCCGTCTTCGGGCGTGGTGATGACAAACGTCACAGACTGGCCCAGATCGGTGTGCCACTGCCCGTGCAGGTAGGTGGACACCCCGTCCATGGCGTCGACCGGAGATGTTTCGCCCGTGGCGGTGATGGAAAGGGTGGGGTTGGGCGTGCCGACGCCCCAGTCGCCCTGGGGGGCGTAGGCGTAGTCAAATTCGGCGGAAACGGTGACGGCAACGGCGGCAAGGGAAAGCAGGCCGGCGGCGCGTTGGGCTATGGTGGCAACAGGTCTCAACGGAGTCGAAAAATAACTCATAAATTTTGGGGAGAAGAACTGAAGGGTAAATCGTCGGTACTGGGGTGATGCACGTCTGCTTCGCCGAATTAGAGGCGAGGGGCGGCGCGCAGGGGCAAGTTTCAAGGTTTGAGGCTTGCGGCGCAAACTCAAATTACGGTTTGGATCGCTTGGGTTGCAAACGGGAGCGAGCGTAATGCGGATGTGTCGCTGAAGACGCATATTTTTCGCCTCTGATGAGCGGACTGCGCACGGGGTTTGACCTCCCTTCGTCTGCGCCTCTAGATCGTTGCCATGCCGCAACCACGCCCACCCGTCCGCCTGCGGGTCGTGACGAGCCATCCGATCCAGTATCAGGTGCCGGTTTGGCGTGCCCTGGCCGCGCGGGAGGATGTGAACTTGGAGGTGTGGTATGCCTCGAGGCAGGGCCTGGAAGCGACGGCGGACGAGGAATTTGGGCTCTCGATCCGCTACGACGTCGACTTGTTGGGCGGCTACCGCGCGCGCTTTTTCCGCAATTGGGGGCGACGCACAGGCAATGGACCGCTGCGTTACATCAATCCGGGATTGTGGCAGGCGCTGGGGGAGGGTGGTTACGACGTCGCGTTCTTTCACGGCCTGCACTATGCGACCCACGCTGTGGGCATGCGGGCGGCCCAGCGGGCTGGCGCGGGCGTGATGGTGCGCACGGAGACCTACGATCTCGGCCAGCCCGAGCGCGGTCTGAAGAGGCGCCTGCGCAATGCCTATTACCGCACGGTGCTGGCGCCGGTGGATCGCGCCTTGACGATCGGCACCGCCAACCGCGCGTTTTACCAATGCCTCGGGCTCGAGCCTTACCGGCTGGGCTGGGCGCCGTATGTGGTGGACGATGCCTACTTTCGGGCGGCGCGAGAATGGTTGCGCGGACAGGAGGCGACGTTGCGCGCGCAATGGCAGTTGCCGCCGGATCGCCCGGTGCTGCTCTTCGCCGGTAAGCTGATTCCCAAAAAGCAGCCGGCGCGGTTGCTGGAAGCGTTTTTGAGCTCGGCCATGCGCACGCAATGGGCGCTGTTGATCGTGGGCGAGGGCGCGCTGAAGCCGGAGCTGGAGCGCCAGGCGGCGGAAGCCCCCGATGCGGTGGTGCGGTTTGCGGGCTTTCTCAATCAGAGCCGTATGCCCGAAGCCTACGCCGTGGCGGATGCGCTGGCGCTGCCGAGCGCCTATCAGGAGACCTGGGGCCTGGTGGTCAACGAAGCCCTGGCGTTTGGCTGCGCGGCGATCGTGAGTGATCGGGTGGGCTCGGCGCCCGATCTGGTGGCGGAGCAGACGGGCGAGGTGTTCCCTTACCACGATGTGGATGCGCTGCGGGCGATTCTGGACCGCTGGGTGCAGGAGCCGGAGCGGGTGGCGCAGTATCAGGCGGCGGCAGCGGCGGCGATCGCGCCCTACACGGTTGAACGGCAGGCGGAAGTCATCGCGCGGGAAGCGCGCTACCTGGCGTGGTCGGCAGGTTGGTAAAGACCAGCCACCCAATGTAGCTGGCATAGATGAGCACCAGCACCAAGCCTTCGCGGCGGTCGACTTTGCCCGCGCTCCAGAGGCCACCGAAGATCAGCAGCGCCACCGTGAGCCCGAGCATCAGCAGGCCGTCGCGCCAGAAGACCGACCCGTCCACGCGGATGGGCGAGACGACGCCCGCCAGCCCGAGTACGCCCAGCGTGTTGAAGAGGTTGGAGCCCACGATGTTGCCCACCGCCAGGTCGTGTTGATTCTTGCGTGCGGCGGCGATGGAGGAGGCTAGCTCGGGCAGCGAAGTGCCGATCGCGACGATGGTCAGGCCGATGATCAACTCGGAGACGCCCAGCAGCTCGGCGATCTCGACCGCGCCCCAGACGAGCAGGCGGGAGGAGCCGACCAGCAATACGAGGCCGACAACCGTCCACAGGATCGCCTGGGGCAAGGGGTTCTTCGGCTCCGTTGGGGCGTCGCCGGCGGCCATGGTGTCGCGGGACGATTGGCGGCCCTGCCAGATGGACCAGCCGACAAGCCCGCCGAATACCGCCAGCAGGCCCACCGCATCGAGGCGCGAGATTTCGCCATCGAAGATCTGGTAGAGGGAAAAGCCGGTCACGAGCAGGAGGATCGGCAGTTCGCGGCGGATGACTTGCGACTGCACCCGCAGCGGGCTGATCAGCGCGGTCACGGCCAGAATGAAGGCGATGTTGGTGATGTTGGAGCCGTAGGCATTGCCCAGGGCGAGATCGGGCGTGCCGCTGGCTGCCGCGAGCACGGAGACGATCATCTCGGGCGCGGAGGTGCCGAAGCCGATCACGAGCATGCCGATGAGCAGGGGCGGCAGGCCCAGATGGCCGGCCGTATCGGCGGCTCCTTCGACAAAGCGATCGGCGCTCCAGACGAGCAGGATCAGACCGGCAATCAGGGCGAGCAGTGCGAACATCATGACGTAACAGGCGATGATGGGGTAAAGCGAACGGTCGTCCACTGAAACTGAATTCATTAGGGTTTGCACCCCGGTTTACTAAAGAAAGCAGTGTAAAGGCCGCTTAGAACTAGGTTTGAACTGGATTTAATCCGCTGAAGGTGTGCATCATGGAACCCAGCTCAAAGCTTGAGCGGGCCCATAAAATAGACCTATATACCCGGTGACATCATGGGGATTAGCCGCAACAATCCGTATTTTCTTCACCTGTTACCTACGATGAAGCGCAGTTTTTGCACCGCCCCGGCATTGCCGCTTCCACGGTTTTCGCCCATAGTCTAGCTTATGCCCAAAGTCCTGGTAGTCGATGATGCGACAGGGGTGCACGATATGTTGCGCACCTTGTTTGCGACTATGGACCTGGATGACGCCTATGCGCATAGCGGGGCGGAGGCGTTGAAGATCTATGAAGGCGGCGATATCGATGTCGTGCTCTCCGACGTCCGCATGGAGCAGATGGACGGGATCGTGTTGCTGCGCCGGCTCAAGAAGATGGACGCGAATGCGGTCGTGATCATGATGACCGCGCTGGACCGCAAGGACGATATTCTGGCCGCCCTGAAGCTGGGCGCCTTCGATTTCTTCATCAAGCCGTTTCTGGTCAACGAATTCAAGGACAGCCTGCGCCGCGCGTTCGAGGAGCGCCAGCGCCGGCTCGCTCCCGTGTTGGGCGGCAGTCAGCCGGCGGCGCAGACGACTGGGATGTCGACGCCCGTCGAGGCCGAAAAGCTGCGCAACCTTCGCCGCAAGCTGGAGGAGCGCGAACAGGCCCTCGCGGCGCGCGAAAACAACTTCCATGAACGCCGCGCCGAGCTGGAAGACCGCGAGCAGTCACTGGAAGAGCGCCACGAAAAGGTGGCGCGCAAGGAGCGTGAGGTCGAGCAGCGCGAATCCGAGCTTTCCTCCCTCGAGCGCAATCTGACCGAGCGCGCCCAGTCGACCCCGCCGTGGCAGGGCGAGACTTCGGCCCCGGCGCCCAAAAAGGACGCTTCCAATCAGGTCGTCGTGCTCGAGGCGGAGTTGGAAGAGCTGAAGGAAGTCCTGGCGGAGCGCGATCGCGAACTGGCCGAGCGTGACCGCCAGCTGGAGAAGCTGCAATCGGCGGCCTTCGGCGAGGGCGATATGCTCAGCTTTGGCGGCGAACTGGAGGAGGGCGTGGCAAACGGCCCGATCACCGACGAGACGCTGAAGGCTCGCGAGGCGGCTATTCGCGAGCGCGAAGAAATGTTGGCCGAACGGGAAGCCTTTCTGGAGCAGAGCGAAAATTCCCTCTTCGACAAGGGCCAGGAGCTGCAGGAGCTCGAAGCCGAGCTGGAGCACCGCCGTGATCAGGTGGAGGTCCGCGAGCAGATGTTGGGCGAGGGGGGAGAGTCCGTCTCCGCCGAAGATCAGGCCGAAATCCAGCGCATCAAGGCCGAGATCGACGCCAAGGCACAGGATCTGGCCGAGCGTGAGCAACGCCTGAAGGAGCGGGAGCGCGACATCAAGAAGGCGGAAGCCCTCATCAAGGCGCGCGAGCAATACCTCAAGGCCAGCGAGAGCATCCTGTTCAACAGCGAAGAATAGGTTGGGGCGAATGCCATCAACCCCGTGCGCGTCCTTGCCTTCTGTCTGGAATCCCCCATGTTGTGGGCCATGAGCGGGCCCGTTATCATCGGCTGGAAGGAGATCATCCATTTACCGGAGTGGGACATCGGCGGCTTGTCTGCCAAGTCCGATACGGGAGCCCGCAGCTGCGCGATCGACGTGAGCAAGATCACCGAACTACCGGACGGGCGGGTTTCGTTCGAAGTCATCCTCGACCGGGGTGCTGCGACGCGGACTCGCCGGGTCGAGGCTGCGGTGGTGGGGCGCACGGTCGTCCGCTCGAGCAATGGCCGCAGCCAGCTGCGTTACCGCGTGCGCACCGAGGTCAGGATCGGGCCGCATTCCAAGCTGGCAGACTTCACGCTCGTGAACCGGCGGCGCATGATTCACCGCGTTTTGCTCGGCCGCATCTTCATGGCCGGCGATTTTCTCGTTGATTCCTCTCAGGTCTACGTGCATGGAGGCAAACCAGCACGTCGCTCCGCCAGAATCCAAAAAAGCTGAAATGCTATGACGGCCTCCTCCTCTCTCAACCTGGCCATATTATCGCGCAGCCCCAAGGCTTACAGCACCCGTCGGCTGCGTGAAAGTGCCCTTGCCCGCGGCCTGCGGTGCCGTGTGATGGATACGCTGAGGTTCGGCATCTATGTCGAGCGCACTCAGCCCGCGCTCACCTACAAGGGCGAACCCCTGGACGACTACGATGCGATCATTCCCCGCATCGGGGCGTCGATCAGCTTCTATGGCGCTGCAGTGGTGCGGCAGTTCGAGCAAATGGGCGTCTTTAGCGTCAACTCCGCAGTGGCCATCACCACGGCGCGGGACAAGTTGCGCTCGCTGCAGGTGCTCAGCCGCCACGACATCGGCATCGCGCACAGTGCGTTTGTGCGGCAAAAGAGTGACGTGTTGCCGGCGATCCAGAAGGTCGGCGGCGCGCCCGTCATCGTAAAACTGCTCGAGGGCACGCAGGGCATCGGCGTGATCCTGGCCGAAAGCGAAAAGGTGGCTGAGGCCATCGTGGAGACGTTGCAGGCCAAGGACATGAACGTGCTGATCCAGAAGTTTGTGCAAGAGAGCAAGGGCCGCGACATCCGGGCCTTCGTGATCGGCGACCGCGTGGTGGCCGCGATGCGCCGGCGTGCGGTGGGCGGCGAATTTCGCAGCAACGTGCACCGGGGCGGCCGTACCGAACGTGTGCAGTTGAGCGAAGACTACGAGCGCACGGCGGTGCGGGCGGCCCAGATCATGGGTTTGCGAGTGGCCGGCGTCGACATGCTCGAGGGCAACGACGGCCCCGTCATCATGGAGGTCAACGCCTCCCCGGGTCTCGAGGGCATCGAGACCTGCACCCAGATCGATATCGCGGGCGAGATCGTGGACTACGTGGTGGAGCACGCCCGCTTCGACGATCTGGATGTGCGCCAGCGGCTGGCGTTTGCCCGCGGTTATATCGTGGCTGAATTTACGGTGACGGAGACCTGGCCGCTGGCCAACAAGACCTTGGCCGAATCCGGCTTGCGGGAGCGCGACATCGTGGTGATGAGCATCAACCGCGGGGGTCAGCACTATCCCGTGCCGCGTGGCTCGGATGTGCTGTACGCGGGCGACGTGCTGCTGTGCTATGGCCCGAAGCTGGCGCTGCGCGAATACTTGCCCACGCTCGAGAAAAAGCGCAAGAAACGCAACGGCTCACGGCTCAAAAGCCCGGAGCCAAGCGAAAACCCGCCGCCGACCGACCCGGATCCGACGGCCTGAGGAACGAGAGTTTGGGGGCGTGGAAGGTGGTAAACACGAACCACGCCGCTGGCACCGCTCCTTGCCGCAAGGTGCGTTCAAGCCGCCCGTTAGCGCGGGGGCAGCAAATCAAAGTCGGACAAGACGCCGCGGATCGTCTCGGCGTTGATCGGCTTGTCGTAGTAGGCGGTCATGCCGGCTGCGGCATAGCCATTCGCATCGCCCATGCGCGCAAAGGCAGAAAGGCCGATGATCGGGACCCCGCTGTTGTGCAGACCCACTTCGCCAGAACGGATACGGCGTGTGGCTTCCACTCCGTCCAGTTCCGGCATCTGGATATCCATGAAGATGAGATCGGCCTGCTGGTTCTGGAGAGCCTGCAAGAGATGGGCGCCGTTGTTGCACATCTGGCAGGCCAGGCCAAGTCGCTTGAGGATGGCCCCCAGCACCCGCTGGTTGATGCTGTTGTCTTCCGCGTAAAAGAGCCGGAAACTCGGCGTTTTGGGCGCGAGTTGACCACTCGGGGCAGGTTCGCCGAACTCGAGTCGGCGGACGGGCGGTTGAGAAGTGGCTGTCACGGACAAAGTCATTGAAGGCGGTGGACTGAGCTGAAGTAAGCGGTGCCTCTTATTTCGGAGCTTTAGGTGATCTTTGAAGGTCAAACACCTATTTAGCTACAAATAGTAAATTCAGAGATGAGCGATACTTTACTGATCGGTGGTGAAGGGAGGGTGTTCGCGCAGGGTGTCTCCGCTGCGGGGCGCATCTGCGGGGATGGCGGCGATACGGGGCAGGCAGCGCAGCATGATCTCGGTGCAGATGGGGTTCAAGCGGCGGTAAACCTGCCGGATGGTATCCCAGGTCCAGTCGCCCACGCCCTCGGCCGGATTGCTGATCACGTTGAGACAGGCCAGGTGGAGGCCCAATTGCCGGGCGTAGGTGATCTCGGTGGCGACGTTGAGTGTGACGAGATCGGCCCCCTGCTGGCGCAGTGCCCGGATCTCCGAAGCTGTTTCGAAACGGCCGCCGCGTGCCTGCCAGACGCTGCCGACCGGGTGAATGCTGATGTCGTCCAACTCCCGCCGGGCACGCACGGTCTTGCGCGCCTCCTCGATCAGAATCTGGCGCAGCGTCGCATCCATCGGTGGCGTGAAGCGAGGGAAGGCAAAGGTGGGCCCCTCCAGGTATTGCAGTGGGATGCCGGTGGGGCGGTCGATGTTGAGGTCGCCGAAATCGTCGGGCACCACGAGGTCGAACAGGCGATAGGCCGGGTGAATGCCGCCCGCCGTGGCGCCGGTCAGGACGTTGCGCACGCCCAGTTGGTGCAGGCCCAGCCACGTCTGCAGCCACTGGTTGTCGCCGTGGAAGTGCACGTAGATGTAAGGCACCTCCTCATACTGGCCGAGGTAGAAGGGCGGTGATGTGCCTTCGGGCGTTTCGACCGTAAAGCGGCCCTCCAATCCTCCGTCACGCTCGATGGCGTCGTTGAGATGCGTGCCCCCGATGAGTGCGATGCACACCTTGTCGGGCGCTTCGATGAGCGGAAGCTGGTCCAGGTGGGTGGCCATGATGGCAAGTATGAGGCGTTTGCCCTTGGCGTAAAGGAAATGTTAACTTTACTTTAGCCTACGCTTGTTGAATTTCAACTCCCCTTGAAGAACGTCCGTATGCTGAGAATCCAGGCGAGGAGCGGGTTCGCGCTGGTCGCCGCACTGTTCGTGCTTTCGGCCGTCGCGTTGCTCGTCGTGCTGGTGACGCGCTTGGGTTCGCAGCAGGCAGATCACGCGCAGCAGGCTTGGACGCAGGAGATGGCGCGGCGCCAGGCGCAGGTGGCGTTCGATCGCGCGAGGGAGCGCGTCGAGCTGCTGCTGGGGCCGGACTCACGCACGACCCGGCGGGCAGCCACGGGCGAGATCGAGGTGTGGCGTATGGGGAGTGAGCCGCAGCCGCTCGGATTTTTGAGCACCGAGGCTGCGACGGCGGAGCGGATGGCGTTGCCGGGTGGCGCGGAAGCACCGTTGGTCGAACTCCGGAACGCGGAGGGCACGCTGCTGGGACGCTGTGCCTATTGGGTGGATGACGAGGGCCTGAAGGCAAATCTGGCCCGCTTGGGCCCGCCGCAAGCCACGCCAATGGCGACCCCCGCGGAGCGCTACCGGGGGCGTCGGCGCTTTCGAGCCGACGGCTGGCCGGAAGGGTCGGGAGACTTCTCGCCGGAGGGCCTGGACGATCTGGATCTCGAGCCGGCGCAGCGTAGCGATTTTACCGTGTGGAGCAAGGGCGTGCTGGCCGACGTGCAAGGCGGCGGTTTACGCCAAAACTGGAGCAGCCTCGCCGCGCCCGAAGCGGTCCGGGCCTATGTGGCAAACGCGCCCGCAGCCTGGGATGCCGACCGACGGGTGTTGTCGGCGGGCGCGGGGCCGGGCCAGCCCGGGCCGCTGCTGACGGAGGCCGAGCTACGAGCGGGCGTGTATGCCTTTCGCTATCAGGGGCACATCAGCCTCAACCTGCGCTACTACGTGCAGGCCGAGCTGTGGAATCCCTATCCGTGGCCGCTGGTCTTCCCGGATGCGGACGATGCGGCGGGCTACGAACAGGCGATGCGGCTCGTCTGGCAGCAGTTACCGCGCGTGCGCGTGCGCAGCTATCGCCCCAACGGCACCGGTTGGACGCTACGCGACGATACCGGGTGGCAGTCGCTCGACGACTTGCAGCGCGAGGGCTACCCGCCGGAGCGCAACGTCGCGAGCTGGCTGGAAGTCGCCGGGCTGCGGCTCGAGCCGGGGGAGCTTTATCGCGCCTTTGAGCCCGCGTTGGAGCGTCAGCCCGAGGGCCTGGCGCGGCGACTGAGCGACGACTTCCGGCTCGATCCCGCACGTGACCGGTTGGTGGTCGAGCTTTCGGGCGGAGATTATGCGCTGCACCTGCTGCCTTACACGGATCCACCGCCGAGCGAGGGTTACGCAACGGAGGCCGCTTACGCCCACCAGCGTCAGATCTCGACCGCGTCCCGCAGCTGGACCTTCGAGCCGCCGTTGTCCGTTGCCCGGGAGGACCGACCGGCGGTGTTTCTACTGGCGAGCGATCTGTTTCGCCCGGAGCACTGTTACTGGGGCCTGCATTGGCGCGCGGACGAAGCGGCTCTGGTCAAGGGCACCCGGGCCTTCGCCCGCGATGGCGAGAAAGCTGGCGAGAGCCTGCCCGTGGACTTTGCGCTCCCACTGACGCCCGAGGCCAGGGCGGGCGGGTATTGGCAGAGCCCGGAATGGCGCTCGCATCCCGAGGGCGCGACGCAGGCGACCTGGCTGGATTGGCCGCTGGTGCCGCCGCAGACTTTGGGAGAGTTGCGTTCGCTGGCCGACTACGAGGCGCTAGGGCAGGCGGGCGGACCGAATGCGGCCTATGACTTTGCGTTTTTTGCCGCCGACCGCGCGGGCCTGGTGCCTTGGCCGGTGGATACCGTCTTGCCGGAACCCGACGATCCCGAAGCTGCCGCCAAGGCGCTGCGGGTGGGCGCGTTCAACGTCAACAGCACCTCCTACGCGGCGTGGCGCGCGTTGCTCTCGGCGGGCTTTGTGCGGTTACCGGGTTCGGATGCGGCGGCCTATGCGTCAACCGAGGGGGAGCCGCGGGACGCGGTGGGGCTGGCGCGGGTGGCGAGTGTGGCGGCGGGACCGGATTTGAGCGACGATCAGCTCGACCAGCTGGCGGCGTTGCTGGCGCAGGGCAATCGCGAACGCACGCAGCCGTGGGCCAGTCTGCAGGAGATGGTCGACCGCGGCTGGCTGCAGCAGTGTCTGGAGGCCGTGCAGCCGCTCTATACCGAGGCGCAGCGACTGCAGGACGTCCCTGCGACTGGGCTGCCGGGCGTGGTGGATCAGGCGGATGTGCTGGCGCGGCTCGAGCCGGTGCTGGCGGCGCGCTCGGATACGTTTCGGGTGCTGTTTTACGGCGAAGCGTTGCACCCGCGTTCGGGCGAGGTCGTGGGGCGGGCCTGGGGCGAGGCGATCCTGCAACGCACGCCGGAGTTGCGCGCCGACGGGCAGGGGCGGGCGTTTGCCGTGCGGGCGTTTCGGTGGCTCAGGCCGCCGTCGGTGCGTGATTGAGCCAGCGCAGGAAGATGTAGACGACGACGCCCGTTACGGAGACATACAGCCAGCACGGATACGCCCAGCGGGCAATGCGGCGGTGGGAGGCAAAGCGGCGCAGTGCCGCAAAGCTGAGCGTGGTCGTGACCAGTGGCAGCGTCAGCGCGGCCATGATGATGTGGGTGATCAGCAGCACGAAGTAGACGTAGCGGATCGGGCCCGGCGTCAGAAAATGACTGTCGCCATGCAGTGTGTGGTGCAGCAGATAGCCGACGAGGAAGGCGGCGCTGAAGGCTGTGGCGGTTGCCATCATGTAGCCGTGCCCGCGCTTGTCGCCCTGGTAGATTCGTGCCACGCCCAGGGCGATGAAGATCGCCGAAAGGCCGTTGCACACCGCGTTGAAGGTCGGCAACCAGGGCAGGGTCAGCGTCGAGTCCTGCAGCTCGAACGCGTAGATCAACCAGAACAGAAAGGCTACGATGCCGATGCTCAACGCCACATTCAGCGCCACCACGCTACGATTTCCCATACCCTCCATTCTGCGCACTTCCCCCGCGAGCGCAAACGGGAAAGGGGGAGCGCCTACTCAGGCTCTCCGAAGTCGTAGCTACGGTTCTTGTCCGTTGCCGCGAAGAGGTCGGTCACCTCAAAGCTGGCCGCGTCGGCACCCTCGATCGGTTGGCCCTTATAAAAAACGGTGGTGGCGTCCTTGCCGTAATACCAGTTGAGGACCTGAAAGGTGGCATAATCACAGTCGAGCTTTCGGATCTCCGGGAACTGATAGTAATAGGCCTTTGCATCCTTGGCCCAGCGGTCGCCCACCTCTCGGAAGGTATCGATGTCCTCCGGGATGATGCCCCTGCTGCCGAGGAAGTAGCGAGTGTCATCACGGCCTGCGTATTTGTCCACCACGCGAAACGTCGCCACGTCGACGTCTTGCAGTGCATCATCCTCATAGAAGACCTGGTCGTCGTCGCGCGAATAGTGCCCGCCGAGGAAGCGGAACGTCTTGGGATCGGCACCCTCCAGCAGGGAGGATTCGAGGAAGACGTGCTGCTTGTCTCGCCCGTAGCGGTCAGGCTCCAGCACCTCGAAGGTGGCGAGGTCGGCCTCCGCTTCCAGCGTCTGATAAATCCACCCCGTTTCGCTGAGGTAGGTGTAAGTGATCTTGCCATCCTTCTCTCGATAGCCAGACGCACACCCCGCCAGACCGAGCAAGCCAAGACACAGCAGCATTCGCAGCATTTGCATGGGAGGCTCCTACCTCGGGTCGATGACTAAGGCAAGCTTGCGTTATGGAAGGAGATTTGAGGTTGTTCGCCTGAAGGTGGATTCCCCTCACCCCTCCAGCGAGAGGCCTAGCTGAGGCTGTTCGAGCTCGAGCAGTTGTTGCTTGAGGGCGAGGCCGCCGCCGAAGCCGACGAGTTGGCCGTTGCCGCCGATGACGCGGTGGCAGGGGATGACGAGCGGGAGCGGGTTGCGATTGCAGGCCATGCCGACGGCGCGCATGGCGCCGGGTTGGTCGAGCGCGAGGGCGACGTCTTTGTAAGAGCAGGTGCGGCCCCAGGGAATGGTCTGGAGTTGAGCCCAGACGCGGCGTTGAAAGGTGGTCCCTTCCGGTGCGAGCGGTAGGTCGAAGGCTTGGCGGCGACCGGCGAGGTAGGCCTGGATCTGGTCGATGGCCTCCCGGATGATCGGGTGCTCCCGGTGCCGGTCTTCGATCCCGGTCGGGTGAGGGCCGAGGAAATGGATGCGGGTCAACGCGTCGCCCTGCACGCAAAAGCCAAGGGCGCCGATCGGGGTGTCGTGGAGGATGGCGTCGCAGGCGTCCATCGCGGGCTAGGGCCGGTTTACTGCACCTGCATGCGGTAGGCGCTGTAGACCTCCTGGCCGTCGAGCTTGGTCTGCGCCCACACGATGTAGTCGCCCGGCTCGCCGGGGCGGAAGCTGAAGCGCAGGTCCGGGTGCTCGGTCGTCTCCTCTTCCTCCACGTAGGCGAGGTCGGCCGAGACGGGGTGGAGGTGGGCGAAGCCACGCTTTTCGGCGTCGAAGGCCACGACGTGGGCGAAGCTGTCCATGATCTTCTGGAAGCGCAGGGGCGCGTCACCCTCGGGCTTTACCTTGAGGGACAGCTCGTAGGTGTGGTTGGCGCGAAAGGGCTTGCCGTCGTTGTCGGCGACCAGCTGCAGGTCGTAGTCGCCCTGGTCGCTGGTCTGGCCCATGTCGACGGCGGGGTGGGCGAGCGGTTCGGCCTCGCCGGTCACCTCGAAGTTCTGGGTCAACAGCACGCGGCGGCCGGTCTCGAGCATCACGAAGTCGAGGAAGACGTAATAGGTGCCGTTGAGCCGGGGCTTGAACTCCATCAGGTAGTCGCCACCCGGCCCGAGGCCCTGCGGGTGCACGTGCTGGTAGTCCCGGCCACTCTGGTCGACCACCATGCAGTGCAGGTGGCGAGCGTGGCTCACGGCGAGGTCGTCGAAGCTGATCGGTTTGCCGCTGACCGTCTCCATGTGGAGGCGCACTTGGGCCGGCTCGCCGGTCTTGAGGTCGCTCAGCGGTTCCGCCGAAGCCGTGACGGGAAACTTGAGCTTTTGCAGGTCGAAGAAGTCCACCTCCTGATAACCGCAGCCCTCGACCGCGCCCTGCTCGTTGACGTAGTCACCGTAGTGGAGGATCTGGCATTTCTCGACCGGCAGGTTGCGGGCGAGGCCGTAGGCGCCGGCGCAGGCGGCCGTGATGAGGGCGATGGAGAGGATGGGGCGCATATCAGTCCTTCTGGTCTTGCTCGATTTTCCGCAGGAAGATGTCCGGCGACCACATGGAGCCGGGCAGGCGATAGATGATGGTGCCCTCCGGGTTCACGAGGGTGGTCACCATGGTGTGCTTGATGATGTTCTGCTCGTCTGCCTCGGCCAGCACGCCCAGCTGCTTGGTCAGGTTGCGCGTGACTTCGCTGGGGCCGCTCAGCAGGGAATGCCGGGAGGTGTCGATGCCCTTGTTCTGGGCGTAAGCGGTCCAGATACCCGGCGTATCGTAGTCCGGATCGAGGGTGATGGAGACCAGCTTCACGTCGTCCAGCCCCGCTTCGTCCAACTTGCGGTCGAGCGCGATCATGCGCTCGGTGGAGGCCGGGCACATATTGGGATCGGGACAGCGGCTGAAGATAAAGTTGATGACCGCATAGTGGCCCTTGAGGTTTTCGCTGAGGAAGAGGTCGCCGTTCTGGTCCCACAGCGCAAAGCGGGGCAGGCGTTCACCGGTGTTGCGAAAGGCCTTGCGGCCTCGTTGCAGGGTGTCGCGCTGGAGCTGGTCGGCCATCAGCTCGATGCGGCCCTGGGCGGCGCGGTCGGCCGGCATGATGTGCTGCAGCTTGGTCAAGGAAGCGATGTGGGCCAGCTCGGCCTCGACGCGGTCGCCCGCCTCATAGACGGTGGCGTCGCCTTCGCTCAGGCGGACGTCCACGGGCTCGCCGTCCTCGGGCGCAAAGGTGGCGGTTTTCTCGGCGGCATCGACCTCTTTGAAGGTGCCGACCACGTGTTCCGCCGCGTGTCCGACCGTCGCCCAACTCAAAAACAGAAGCAGCTGCGCCCAGATTTTCATGTGCCTTTCAATAGCAGCGTTCCGGTCGGCGTGCAAAGGCAAAGCGTAAAAGGCTCGGCAGGATCTGCTTGACGGTTGTGATTCAGGAGCCCATGGGTGTTCCCGCTGTAACGTCGCGCAGGCAAGCTTGTCGTGCGATTCATATTCCTGCCTATCTCTACCTCCGTGCGCGCTCGACACCAGGCGTGGCCGGAGCCCAGCTGTTGTCATGAGTTCCTTTAAATCCCAAACGGTTTCGGCCATTTCGTTTCTGTGCTTCTGCGTGTTTGTTTTTGTGGCGGGGCTCATCGTCGCGCTGCAGGGCCTCTTCCCCTATCCGTATTTCGAGCAGGCCAAAGCTGGGTTCGAAGCCTGGCAGCAGGCCCGGGAGGAAACTTCCGACCACCCGCAGCTAAATTTCGAGGTGCCTGATTTTGAGGGCACAATGGTTACGGACCGCTACGGCAATCCGGACGAGGGGCAACGCTTTCTGGTGGTTGGGGGACCGCGTCTGCTGGCCGATGAAACCTATCCCGATGGTGTCATTGCCTGGGTAATGGACCGCGATGGCAACGTGCTGCAACGCTGGCCTTGGAAACCGGAGGTGTGGGAAAATCCGAGTCATGTGAACGGCCTCATCAATGAGAACAGCTTTTATCCGATGTGCGCCCGTGCCTTTCCCGATGGCAGCCTGCTGGTCTCCTATCAGGCCTTCGGCGTTTTTCCGTTTGCTGCGGGGCTGGCTATGTTTGACCGTGACGGTACGCTGCGGTGGAAGAAGGAAGACAACTATCACCACTGGTTTACCATCGGGGACGACGGGCTGATCTACACCTGTGCCATGGGGCTTCTCGACGAACCTAAGCCTTTAGGGGACTCAACATTGCAGATCGAGGCATCTCCGGAAAACCTGGTTTACAGTGACGTCGTCCGGGTGCTGAACCGTCAGGGCGAGGTGCTGGATGAGTTCAATATCGTGGATACGCTTGCAGCTTCCGGCTACTACGTTGGCAATTCGATGTCGGGGTTCTCTGAGTGGGATGGGATGGACATCACGCACCTGAACTTCGTAGAGGCCTTGCCGGCAGATATGGCGGATGCCTATCCGGGGCTCAACGCTGGTGATCTACTGATCTCGTTGCGCAATGTCAGCACGGTCTTTATCATGGATCGTGAGACGCGGGAGGTAAAGTGGATCCGGACAGGGCGTTTCGTGCGTCAGCACTGTGCCCGCTTTGATGGCCGCGGACACATTTACGTCTTCGACAACCGCGGGGGGAATCGCAAACGCAATATGTCGCGTATCGTGAAGCTGGACTATTCCAGCAATCAACTGGATGTGGTCTATCCTTCTGGAGAGGAAGACGTTCCTTTCGCGTTCTATAATGGGGAAGAGGGCTACTATGAGTTTTCGGAAGATGGCAAGCATCTGCTCTTCGCGCTCAGCTATCGCGGACGGGCGGGCGAGCTTGATTTGGAGACGGGCGAACTGCTTTGGCGCTACACCAACAACCATGTGTGCGATGGCAAGCTGGGGCGCTTTAAAGTCAGCACCATCAGCTACTACCCTGCGGCTGAGTAGCGGCTACGACGGTGTGGGCGGGGGTGAAGCACGGCAGGGATGAGCTGCGGCGCGGCGACGAAACGAGCCTTTGCCCGTTTTATGCACCAGGCCATTAGTGGGGTCCTGCGTGAAATTAGTGTAGCTGCTAAAGCAATTCGGGACTGGCATTCCCTAAGGAAGAAGTTAGACTGATAGATACGGATAGATTGCTTAATGCAATCGCGATCATCTTCGGTTATTTCACTTTGCAGTCTCACCACCAACGCAGCACAGCATTCCAGCCCTGGCTGAGTGGGTACGCGTTTCTTTGCTACGCAGTTGCGCTCATCCTGCTCTACGCCGGCGGCTTTACGACCACGATCGGTGCCGGGATGGTCTTCCCGGACTGGCCCTTGAGCAACGGTTCGCTCAACCCTCCGGGTTGGACGGTCGACCAGGCGATGATGGCCGAGCATGGGCACCGCCTGCTGGGCAGTACCGTGGGCAGCCTCTGCATTGGGCTGGTGGTGTGGACGCAGCTGCGCGAGGGGCGCAAGTGGGTGCGCCGACTGGCGATCTTCGCCCTCGGTTTCGTGATTTTTCAAGGCCTGCTCGGCGGGGCGCGCGTGTTGCTGGTCAATACCGACCTCGCAATGGTGCACGGCATCACGGCGCAGGTGTTTTTGTGCATCCTGGCCTCGATGGCGGTGGCGTGTTCGCGCTGGTGGCGCAACCTGCCGACGCCCGATTCCCTCGATGCGGACGCGCAAGCCTATTGGCGCCAGCAGCGCTGGATCGGCGGGGTACTGGTACTCCTGACGTTGACGCAGCTGACGATCGGCTCGGTTTTGCGCCACGCCGGGGTGGGGATGGCGATCCCGTATTTTCCAGAGGCGACCGCCGATGGCAGCCTGTTGCCGGCCTCGTGGAACTGGGCGACGGGCATCAACATGGCCCACCGCGCTACCGCCCTCATCATTTTCCTTTTCGTTCCCTTTTGGGCGCACCGCACCTGGCGCGCTCCCGGCGCCACTCGCGCGATGAAAGGCTTTGTCATGGCCTCGCTCGTGCTGGTGTTCGCGCAAGTTCTCCTGGGCGCCAGCATCATCTGGACGGGCCGCGCGCCGATCCAGACGACGCTGCACGTGCTCAACGGGGCGATTTTTCTGAGCGTCACCTGGGTTTCCGTATTTGCGTACGCCAAACCCTTGCTTTCCCAGTCGGAATGTGCTCAGAATCTAATAGCTCCTGATAAAGATGCTAATACAGTGACGACTGCTGCGTGGCAAACCCCAGCCACATCCTCGCGCTCCTGAGTTACCTTTCTTATGTCTTCCACCGGTCAAACTTTGGTTCCTGCCGCCTCCGTGGCAGGTGAGTCTCGTCTAGGCGATTACCTCGAACTTACGAAGCCACGGTTGAGCCTGATGTCAGTGCTCACCGCGGTTCTGGGCTATTTCGCTGCCGGCCCCCACGTCGAGCAATCGGTGTTCTGGAGCCTGTTGATCGGGACCAGTCTGGCCGCGGGCGGAGCCGGCGCGCTCAACCAGTGGGCCGAGCGCGATGCCGACGCCAAGATGCGGCGCACCGCCGATCGGCCGGTGGCTGCAGGGCGTGTTTCACCCTGGGCGGCGATGGCCTACGGGCTGGCGTTGAGCCTCGGCGGCGTGCTGTGCCTCGCGGTGGGCGTCAACTTGATAGCCAGTATGCTCGCGGCCGCTACGGTGTTGCTTTACATCCTGGCCTACACGCCGATGAAGCGCCTCACGCCGTGGTCCACCGAAGTCGGTGCGATCCCGGGTGCGATCCCGCCGCTGATCGGCTGGGTGGCGGCCGGGGCTGGCTTCAGCGCGATGGGCTGGGTGCTGTTTGCAGTGCTCTTTGCGTGGCAGATCCCGCACTTCATGGCGATCTGCTGGAACTGTCGCGAAGACTACCGTGAGGGCGGCTTCAAGATGCTCTCATTGGTGGATGCCGACGGCAGCCGCACCGCGCGCAAGGCCTTTATCTGGAGCGTGTTGCTGGTAGGCATCAGCTTCCTGCCGCTGATGGAGCCGGAGTTCAACTGGTTCCTCGGGGCGGCGGCCGCCGTGCTGGGTGTCTACCTGCTGCGTCCGGCCTGGCAATTCTGGCGGGTAGCCCGTCAACGCGAGGCCAGCGCGCGTCCCCTGTTCTTTGCGACCATCGTCTACCTGCCGCTGTATCTGTCGGCCTTGGTGATCGACCGCTTCTTCCTTTAATCCGCTCTCTTCGACTCCTCCTTCCTCATGAGCAAATGGCTGCCCCGCATCTGGATGCTGGCGCTGTTGGTCCTGGTGGCCTTCGCCATCCCACAGTGTCTCTTTACCGATCACGGCCTGTTCAACGCGACGTCTCAACAATCGGCCCTGGACCCCAAGGGCATGGTTTCGCGTGACCAGGCACATACCTTTTACCTGATCCTCTGGGTCACGCTCGGCCTGTTTGTGGTCGTCGGCGGCGCGTTGGCCTGGGTGCTGATCCGCTTCCGCCGCCGCAAGGGCGACGACCCCAACTACATCCCGCCGCAGAGCCACGGCAATCCGTTGATCGAAGTGGGGCTGGTCATGCTCTCGGCTGGCGTGCTGGTCATCATCGCGTTCCCGACCTTTGCCGGCATCGTGCTGAAGGAGCGCCTGCCCGCAGGTGAGTTCGAGGAAGAGCCGCTGGTGATCAACGTCACCGGCTATCAGTGGTGGTGGGCGTTCGAGTATCCCAACGAAGGCGGCTTCTACACAGCCAACGAGATCGTCTTCCCGGTGGGGCGCCCGGTGCAGATCAACCTGCAGACCAATGACGTGATCCACAGCTTCTGGCTGCCCAAGCTGGCGGGCAAGAAGGACTTGATGGCCGGCCAGACCAACCACCTCTGGTTTGTGGCCGACGAGGAGGGTGAGTATTGGGGCCAGTGCGCCGAATATTGCGGCGACAGCCACGCCTACATGCTCTTCCGCGCCCATGCCGTCTCGCCGGAGGAATTTCGCGACTGGCGCCATGCCCAGGAAGACCCGGCGGTACGCATCGGCCAGAATGACGGCCCGGCTGACCTGTTGCCGACGATGCCGCGCGAAGAATGGGTCGACGCCCAGCGGGTGGAGCAGGGTGCACAACTTTTCCAGCAAAACTGCGCTACTTGCCACAGCGTCAACCCGGCCGTGCAGAGCCCGGGCCCGAATCTCGCCCACTTCGCTTCGCGCAGCACGATCGCCGCGGGCTGGTATGAAAACGACTGGGAAGTCGCCGACGGGCAGGTGAGCAACGAATACCTGCACCGCTGGATCAAGGAGCCCAATCATGTGAAGCCTGGTAACTTCATGTGGAACGGTTTCTACAACTTCGACCGCACGACGCACGAGCGCGCGCTGGTGATGGAGGGCCTGAAGGAAAAGGGCCTGACGGACAGCGACGTCGATACGCTCATCACCTACCTCTACAATTTGAAGTAATTCGCCGACCCCCTGCGCCATGGCCTCCACTCAAAGCCCCGACACTCTTTCGCACCCCCAGCCGGGCTCCGGTCACGACGAACCGAAACACACCGGCATCTGGAAACGTCCGCTCAAGCCCGACGGCCTCGTCGGCTGGCTCACGACGGTCGACCACAAGAAGATCGGCATCGCCTACGCGATCGCCGCGCTGTTTTTCTTCCTCATCGGCGGCGTCGAAGCCCTGCTCATCCGCGTGCAGCTGTTCCGCCCGGAGCAGGAGCTGATTTCTGCCGAGCTTTACAACCGGCTCTTCACCATGCACGGGACGACGATGATCTTCCTGGCGGTGATGCCCCTGAGTACCGCGTTTTTCAATTACATCATGCCGCTTCAGATCGGGGCACGAGACGTAGCCTTCCCGAGATTGAATGCGCTGGGGCTCTGGACGTTCATCCTCGGCGGCATCCTGGTCAACCTCTCGTGGATCTTCCCCGGCAGCGCGCCCGGCATCGGCTGGTTTGGTTACGCCCCGCTGACCGGACGCGAGTTCAGTCCGGATATCGGGACGGATTTCTGGGTGCTCGGGCTGCAGATCCTCGGCATCGCCTCGCTGGTCGGCTCCTTCAATTTCATCACGACTATCCTCAACATGCGGGCGCCGGGCCTCAGCATGATGCGCCTGCCGCTGTTTACCTGGATGACGCTCATCACGAGCTTCCTCATCATTCTGGCCTTTCCCGCGATCACGATCGCGCTGGTCGAGCTGATGTTCGACCGCCACTTCGGCACGATGTTCTTCGACGTGCTGGGCGGGGGTAAGCCGATCCTGTGGCAACACCTGTTCTGGGTCTTCGGTCACCCCGAGGTCTACATTCTCATCCTGCCGGCCATGGGCATCATCTCCGAGGTGCTGCCGGTGTTTTCCCGCAAGCCGCTTTTTGGCTATCCGCTGGTGGTCTTCTCCGGTGCGGTCATCGGCTTTTTGGGCTTTGCGGTGTGGAGCCACCACATGTTCACGACCGGTCTTGGCGTGGTGGCCACCAGTGCCTTCGCCTTTCTCACCATGCTGATCTCGATCCCCACGGGCGTGAAGATCTTCAACTGGATCGGCACGATGTGGGGCGGCCGCATCACCTTTACCACGCCGATGCTCTTTGCGGTCGGCTTTATCTGGATGTTCATGATCGGCGGCTTTACCGGCATCATGCACAGTTCCCCGCCGGTGGACTCGCAGCAGCAGGACACCTATTTCGTGGTGGCGCACTTCCACTATGTGCTGATCGGCGGCTCCATCTTCGCCCTGTTCGCGGGCCTGTATTACTGGTTCCCGAAAGTCTCGGGCCGCATGCTCAACGAGACCTGGGGCAAGCTGGTGTTCTACACCATGTTCGTGGGCTTCAACATGGCCTTCTTCCCCATGCACATCCTGGGAATGACGGGCATGCCGCGCCGCACGCACACCTACCAGACGGAGCTGGGGCTCAACGGGCCCAACATGTGGAGCACCATCGGCGCGTTCCTGCTCGGCTTCGGCGTGCTGCTCTTCATCGTGCAGCTGATCTATTCGGCCAAAAAGGGCAAACCCGCCGGTCGCGATCCCTGGGATGCGCGCACGCTGGAGTGGGTCACCGACAGCCCGCCCAAGTTCTACAACTTTGCCTATACGCCGGTGGTGCACGCCCGCGACCAGTTCTTCGAGAGCAAGCACGGCCAGGCCGAGCGCAAGATGGAGAAGCTGGCCCCCGACGCCCACGGCATCCACATGCCCGACCAGAGCTGGTGGCCGCTCATCCTCGGTTTCGGCCTGTTCATCGCCGCCTTCGGCATGGTGTTGCTGGGGCAGCCGCGGGAGGCCTTCCCGCTGATCGGTGGCCTGCTGCCGGAGGGTGAGTTCAGCATCTGGAACGTCTGCGTGCCGGGCCTGGCGCTGACGCTCTTTGCTGCCTACGGCTGGGCCTATGAAGGTCCGGGCGGCTATCACGTGCATCCCACGCCCGCCGAGGTGCAGGACGACGAGATCGGCACGGTGTTGCAGCCAGGCTCCGATCCGCAGGTCGACCACGGCCCCTCGTCCCAGCAGCAGCCGTAATCCGCCCGCCTCCGACCCTCCCTCACAACCACCCCTTTCCATGTCTCATTCCACTACCGCCGATCCGCTCGAAGAGCTGAAGCAGACGAACACCGGCATTGAAAACAAGAAGCTCGCCATGTGGGCTTTTCTGGCGTCGGACTGCATGTTCTTCGGCACGCTGATCTCGACCCACCTGATCTATCGCCGCGTCTACGCCGATGTGGTGGACCCGACCCAGATCTTCGATATCGAGCTGACCGGCATCAGCTCCTTTGTGCTGCTCGCCTCGTCATTCTCGATGGCGCTGGCGGTCTCCTCGGCCCACAAGGGCAACATGCTGCTCACCCGGCTGGCCTTGAGCGCGACGATCTTCGGCGGGCTGGTCTTCCTCGGCGGCCAGGTCTACGAGTTTTCGCACTTCGTGCACGAGAAGGGGCTGACGCTGGACGGCAACATCTTCGGCTCGTCCTTTTATCTGCTCACCGGCACGCACGGCACCCACGTGGCGATCGGCGTGCTTTGGCTGATCAGTCACCTCGTGCACACTTTCACGCCCGGCCACGGACGGCAGAACGCGCTCGATATCGAGTCGACCGGCCTCTACTGGCACTTTGTCGACATCGTGTGGATCGTGATCTTCACCGCCGTCTACCTGGTCGAATACCTCCACTTCTAGCGCCATGAGTGATTCCAATCATCTGACTGCCGGCCACCAGGTCGACCAACACCACCTGGCCGAAGAAAACGAGAAGTATTTCACCTTCAACACGGTGGCGATGGCCCTGGCTTTCATCACCATGACGGAGCTGATCATCGTCTATCTGCCCATCCACGGCACGATCGTCTTCACCGTCCTCACCGCGCTCTCCATCATCAAGTTCGCCGCGGTCTGCTGGTGGTTCATGCACCTGAAGTGGGACAAGGCCCTGCTGACGATGCTCTTCTGCCTCGGCCTGTTGCTGGCGGGCGGCACGGTGATCGCGCTTTACTTCCTCTTCCAGCCTGACCCCAACGGCGCGCCCACGCTGTAGGTACAGGGCAGGTCTTTTCAACCGGGTACGAAGTTCGTCAACGCGTCCTTCGTGCGCCTCGTGAGCATCGTTCCTTTCGTGACATTCTCCCATGCTTCGGTGGACGCACTGGCATAATGAACCCCTTCTGGTCGGCGGTATCCTGCTGGCGGTGTGGCTCTATGCCTTGCTGGTAGGGCCGCTGCGCCGCCGGATCGATCCAGAGGTCGAGTTCCCGCGCAGGGAGGTGACGTGGTTCGTCATCGCGGTGCTCAGCTTTTACTTTGCGGTGGGCTCGCCCCTCGATGCGGCGGGGGAGAACTTCCTCTTCAGCGCTCACATGGTGCAGCACAACATCCTGATGTACCTCACACCGCTGTTCACGATCTGGGCGCTGCCGGAGTGGCTGGTCGATGGGATTCTGGACCGCTCGCGCACGCTGCGTGTGCTGGGGCGCTTTTTCGTGCATCCAGTGGTCGCGGGCTTCATCTTTACGGTGGTCTTCAACGGCTGGCACGCGCCGGAACTCTACGAGCTGGCCCTGCGTCACAAGGACGTGCACATGCTGGAGCACCTGATGATGTACGGCACCTCCGTGCTCATGTGCTGGCCGGTGCTTGGGCGCAGCATGTATCTGCCGCGACTGCACCCGGGCATGCAGATGATCTACCTCTTCCTGCTCATGGTCGCGCAGATCCCGTTGTTTGCGATCCTGACCTTTGCGCCCGACGTGCTCTACACGACCTACGAATACGCGCCGCGTCTGGTGGACCTTGGCCCGCTGGAAGACCAGCGCCTCGGCGGTCTGGTCATGAAGGTGGCCAATATGGTCTTCTCGCTCAGCTTCATCGCCTACGCCTTCATCGTCTGGCAACGCCAGAGTGAGGACGACCTGACGCCCGCTCGCGTGCGCATCGCCAGCCGCCGTCCGGCGTAGAAGCCCGGGCCATTGACTCTGTGCACGCAAAAAAGCCCACCGGGTGAGGGTGGGCTTTTCGGACAGGGAATCTCTAATAGCAGTTGCGCCCTCAGGCTTGAATGGCCGTGGCCAGTTCATCGAGGACAGGATCGCTGACAGGGTCCTTCGGCGTGGTACCAACCAGGTCCGGAGGAACGGTGGAAAGGGCTTCGATCACGGTCGAGGTGCCTTCGCGGACCTTGAGCATGCTGTCCTGGTGCAGGGTTTTCATGCCGGTCGCCATGGCGATGCGCTTCAGCTCTGCCGTGTCGGCGCCGCGGTTGATGGCGCGGGTCAATTCGTCGTTGTTGCGCATCAGCTCGTGGATACCGATCCGGCCTTTCATGCCCTTGCCACCGCAGACGGGGCAGCCGCCCTCCTTGTGCTTGTGGATGGGGCCATGCCAGCCGTCGAGGGCCTTGGCGATGATTTCGGCTTCGTTGCCTTCGGGCTCGTATTCGATGCGGCACTTCGTGCAGACGCGGCGCATGAGGCGCTGGGCGCAGACGACGAGCATGGAGGCCGAGATCATGAACGGCTCGATGCCCATGTCGGTAAAGCGGGCGATGGTGGAGGGCGCGTCGTTGGTGTGCAGCGTGGAGAGCAGCAAGTGACCGGTGAGCGCGGCTTCGACCGATATTTCCGCCGTCTCCTGGTCGCGGATTTCCCCCACCAGGATGATGTCGGGGTCCATGCGCAGATAGCAGCGCAGGGCGCGGGCAAAAGTGAGCCCGATGTGCTTGTGCATCTGCATCTGGTTGATGCCCGGGATCGTGTATTCGATCGGGTCTTCCGCCGTCTGGATGTTGATCTCGGGCGAGGCGACCTCGCGCAGGGCGGAGAACAGCGTCATCGACTTGCCGGAACCGGTCGGGCCGCAGTGCAGGATCATGCCGTAGGGCTGGACGATACACTCGCGGTAGGACTCCAGATTCTCTTCCGAGAAGCCCAGTTTGGTGATCGGCAATGCGCTCTTGGTCTTGTCCAGGATACGCATAACGACCTTCTCGCCAAAGTTCATCGGGCCGACTGCCACGCGAAGGTCGATGTCGATGTTCTTCTTGGTAAAGCGCTTGAAGACGATACGGCCGTCTTGCGGTAGGCGTTTTTCCGCAATGTCGAGCTCGCTCATCACCTTGATGCGGGCCACCAGCGCGCCGGCAACCTTCTTGGGCAGGTGCAGCTTCTGCGAACAGATACCGTCCACGCGATAGCGCACGGACACGCCGTCTTCCTGCGGCTCCACGTGGATATCGGACGCGCCGGAGATGTAGGCGTCTTCGATGATGCGGTTGGCCAGCTGAATGATGGGGGCGGAGTCCTCGTCGGTGTCGTCGTCGGAGCTCGTGTCAACGTGGACTTCGCCGTACTCCATGCCGATGACGTCCGCGATCTCGGCCATGTCTTCGTCCATCGCGGACGTATCGACACTCGGCTCTTCGCCCGGGGCGGCTCCGCCTCCGGTGAAGCGGCGCAGCAGGTCGTCGATCAGCGACATCGGGGCGACGGCCACTTCCTCGACAAAGAGGTCGGTGCTGGTGTGGAAGCTCTCCCGGCTGGGGTAGTCCAGCGGGTTGGTCATCAACACCGCAACGCTGCTGGGCGAGAGGCGTTTGTAGGGCAGGATGTGTGTGCGGCGCACGATCGCTTCGCCCACCACCTCGATCAGCTTTTCGTCGATCGTCAGCTGGTCCTCGCGCGTGATGAGCGGGTTGTCGGTGAAGCGGGAGACGAACTTGGCGGTCTCGTGGTCGTCGATCTGGAAGTTGGGGTCCAGCATGCGCTGGAGCAACGGCGTCGAGTATTCGGCCACTTCTTCGACCACATCCAGGTCGTCTTCGGTAAAGATGTCGTCGTCGGCGGAGGGCTCCTTGTTGAGCACCTGGATGGCACCGATGCAACGGCCGTCGGAGCCCCGCAGCGGCACGGTGAGCATCGAGTGGATCTCGAAGCCGGTCTGCCGCGTCATGGAGTGAAAGTTGTCGCCGTCGAGCTCGCGCGAAAAGATGAAGGGCTCACCGGTGTCGATCACGCGGCCCACGATGCCGGTCCCCTTGGGCAGGCGCATGTTGAGCAGCGTCTGCCGCTTTTCGTCAAACTCGTGCTGCCGCTCTGGCTCGTCCTCCCACAGGGTGGGGGAGTAGTAGACGTATTTGAAGGCGATGGCGTCTCCCTCTACCAGGTAGAGCGTCATGGACTGGGCCTGCAGCGTTTCGGCCACACGGCTCGACGTCAGTTCGATCACCGTCTCGACGTCCTCACGCGTCGGCTGGGGCTTGGAAATGACTTTTAAGAGCAGCGTGCGTCGCAGTGCGCCGGAGATATTCTGTCTCATCGTGAAGGCGGGATATCAGCAATAAATCGGATGCCCCAACGAAGGGTTAGGGCTCCTTTTCATCTATAGGATGTTTTATCGAGAACTAAACCGCAATTTCGAACGTGTCGCTGAAGATGAAGGATTTACCTCAACTACGTTGGACGCCGTGATGGCAAACGCACGGTGGCCCGGCGGCAGCGTCTTGTTCGCGGCCATGCCGTCGGTGAAAGCGCTGAAAGCGGGCAGCACGCCGACGTCTTCCGCGATGGCGAAACAGGGGAAGCGCAGGCTCTCGCGTCCCCGCCCGACGCGCACGGTCGGGTGCACGTGCCCGGCCCAGGTAAAGCGTCCCGCACTAGGCTCCGGGTAGTGCGCGAGGCGAAAGGTGCCTCGGTCGAGCGGCGGCGGAACGCGCGCGATGCGCCAGGCGGCAGGCAGTTGGGGCGCATGGCGGTCATGGTTGCCCTCGATCAGCGTGATCGGCAGGGTGACGCGTTCGCGCCACGCGGCCACGGCGTCCACTACCGCTGGGTGCAGGGAGGTGCGGGCGTGGATCAGGTCGCCCAGGATGAGGATCTCGCGCGCCTGCCAGGCCCCGACCAGCTGTTCCAGCCGCTGAAGCTCTTCGCCGAGCAGCCCTGCCGGCAGTGCCACCCCGGCCGCCCGAAACGCCGCATCCTTGCCCCAATGCAGGTCCGCCACCAGCAACGCGCCTTGCTCCACCCAATACACCGCGCGCTCCGGCAGCAGCTGAAAGGTCTGGTCGTGGATCGTGAGCGAGGTTGGGCTGGAGGCGTTCACAGGCGGGAGGGGACGCGATGACTTTCCTTCCGTTTATCATCCTCAGACAGACCCAATGGAAAGTTTTTTCTCAGCGGACGGCCAGGGGCCTGCCTCTGTCCGAGCTTTAGGATCCACCGATTTATGGAATCGAGCGGATGATGAACCGGCATCCGAAACGGGATCAGACATTGCTTCTAAGAAACGGGAAATCCACAGAATCCCTTTGATCTGTGGATTATAACACCCTGCACAAAAATGACTTATCCGCAGATTTTCAGGATTACGCAGATTTCCAAAGACGCAGGCATTTCCACATGTGCTTGGTGGTTCGCAGCGTCAGAAAAGAGGCAGAAGTCGGAATGGTCCACCGGTTGAGAGGGTTTCTTCTGGGGCCAGGAATGCCCGTGGGCATCTTCCGAACGTCCCCCTGTAATCCTCTCAACTCCCGCAATCTATGGATCATTTCCAGTCCTGCTGCGGCCCGGAATCCTCCCGTTTGCGCTCGCGCTTTTCCTCTGCGCGGCCGGTCAGGCGGGCGAGGCGGGCGCCCAAGTCTTCGGTCGAGAGCTCGGCGGTGAGGCGGTCGGCGATGAGGGGCGTGGAGAGCGGGGTGGGACGTTTGACCTCACGCCAGAGCAGGTGGCTGCGTTGCAGGCGGCGCAGGGTCGCTTCGAGGCGGGCTTGCTCGAATTGCTCTTCCAGGACCTCGCGCTGGGCCTGTTGCAGCAGCAGGTTGTCGGGATCGAAGCGCGCGAAGACGTCGTAGATGAGGCCGCTGGAGGCCTGGAGCTGCTTCATGCTCTTGCGTTGCGAGGGATAGCCCTCGAAGACCAGCCCGGCGACGCGCGCGATGGTGCGGAACTGGCGGCGGGCGAGCTCGGCGAGGTTGATGCTCTCCAGCGTGTCGCGCAACAGGTGGCGTCGGGTGAGCAGGCGCACGAGCGCAGGCGGATCCTGCAGCCAGCGACCGAAGTCGAACCCGCCCGGGCAGAGCAGCTCAAAGCCGTAGTCGTTGGCCGCATAGGTGAAGGTGACCGGGTGCAGCTGCGAGAGGCGGTAGGCGAGCAGCGCGGCGAGCCCCGTGTGCACGCGCCGCCCCTCGAAGGGAAAGATGAACGCGTGATCGCCCTCGCGCGTGTGGCAGGTCTCGACCAGGATCTCGTTTGCGCGCGGCAGGGCGGAGATCTGTTGCTGGGTCTGGAGGACCGGGGCCATGCGCTGCAGCTCTTCGCTGTGCAGGTCGCCCTGCGCGGCGGCGTCCAACTCGCGGCGCAGGGCGGCGGATAGCTCGTTGCTCAGCGGCATGCGACCACCGGCGTAGTGGGGCACGTAGGTGTGCTTGCGCTTGGCCCGCGAGACCTGCAGCACGAGGTCGCGGAAGCGCTCGTATTTGAGCAGGCGCCCGGCAAAGAGAAAGACATCGCCCCGGCGCAGGCGCGCGACAAAGCCCTCCTCGACCTGCCCGATGGTGGCCCCGTGCACGAAGCGCACCGTCACCATGCCCTCGCTCGTGATGGTGCCGATCATGGCCCGATGGCGGCGTGCGAGCTTGGCCGTGCTCACGTAGTGGCCGTCGTCGAGCCGCGTGAGGCGGTGGTGCTCCGGGTAGGCCATCAGCGTCTTGCCGCCGGTGGAAAGGTGGTCGAGGCACCAGTCGAAGGCCTCGCGCGTGAGGTGGGCGTAGGCAGCGGCAGTGCGGATTTCGGCGAAGAGCGCGTCCGGATCGAAAGCCGCCTGCAGGCCGACCGTCACCAGGTGCTGACACAGCACGTCGAGCGGCTGGTTGAGGCTGGGCGTATGCTCGAGTTCGCCGCGCTCCAGGGCGGCCCGTCCGGCCGAAAATTCGGTGATCTGCAGCACGTGGGTCGGTACGCAATAGAGGTCGCTCTCCGCCACGCCGGGGCGGTGCCGGGCCCGTCCTCCGCGTTGCCGCAGCCGCGCGACGCCTTTGGGCGAGCCGATCTGGAAGATGCGCTCCACGGGCGAAAAGTCGACGCCGAGGTCCAGTGACGACGTACTGACGACCAGGCGGATTTCGCCCGACTTCAGCCCCGCCTCCACGCGGTCGCGCTCGTCGCGGTCGAGCGACCCGTGGTGGATGGCGAGGTGGTCCTCCCATTCCGGGCGGGCGCGGCGGATGGCCTCGTGCCACAGCTCGGCCTGCGCGCGGGTGTTGGTAAAGAGGATCGCCGGCTCTTCGGGGCGTAACTCCTTTAACACGTGCGGTAGCATCTGCGTGCCGAAGTGGCCCGCCCACGGCATGTGCTCGATGTCGTCGGGGAAGATGGTGCGGAGGTTGAGCCGCCGTTCCGCCTCGGCCTGAATCAGGGTGTAGGTGCCGCCGACGCCCACCACGGCCCGCGCCGCGTCGTCGGGATTGGCGAGGGTGGCACTCAAGGCCCACGTGCGCATCCGGGGGTTCCAGGCGCGCAGGCGGGCCAGCGCGAGCTCCGTCTGCGTGCCGCGTTTGCTGGCCAGCAGCTCGTGCCATTCGTCGACGATCACGCAGCGCAGCTTCGCGAAAAACCGGTCGGCATCGGCGTAGGAAAGCAGCAGCGAAAGGCTCTCGGGGGTCGTCAGGAGCACGTGCGGTGGCTTTTTGCGCTGACGCGCCCGAGCGCTGCTGCCGGTATCGCCTGTGCGGGCCTCGACGCGTAGATCCCAGCCCATCTGCACGGCGGGCGCCTGCAACGCCTTCTCGAGGTCGCGAGTCATGGCGCGCAGGGGCGTGAGGTAGAGGATCGAGAGCCCCTCCTGGGGGTCCGCCAGCCACTCGGCGACGGGGCCGCCATAGGCCGCATAGGTCTTGCCCGAGCCCGTCGCGACCTGTACCAGCCCGTTGTGCCCGGCGGCATAGGCCTGCCACGCCTCCCGCTGGAAGGCCTTCGGCTCCCACCCCTGCCGCGCAAACCATGCGGCCAGTCCGGTCAGTGTTTCGGGCATAGGGCTAGAATAAGTTTACATGGATGAAACAGCGACGAAACACGGATAAGTGGCTGGATTGGAATATAAAAACGTCACAGGGGCGATCGTTGGTGCAGCTTTTGAATGAGCTGAAGTCGGGACAGATCAAGGTGGACTCGCTGCTCAATTCTGGGCGTCAGAAGGTGGAATTCAAGCGCATGGTCTTTTCAATCCGTGTAGCTCCGTGTTTCATCCGTGGCCGAAGCATTCAGGACAGTTCGTCGGCGACATCTGGCGTTCCAGCGTTGCAGAGTGGGCAAAAGCGGTGACAATACGGGCAGGTATGGAGGTCCCTTATCATACGACGGACATCTTTGGCGTCACGCTGGTGGCACCGGAAGAGGAGGAGATGCGCGAGGTGCTGGAGTCGCTGGAAGATGCGGACTTCGGCGAGCACCCCTACGTGAGCCTGACGCATGAGAGCGGTTGGACGCTGAGCTACTACGAGAGCGGCGTGCTATTGCTCGAAAACCTTTCCGGCGACGAAGAGCTGGAGGCGCCGCGCTACCTGCGCGACGTGGAGCAGAAGCAGGTGCTCGAATACTGGAAGCTGCTGGCGGCGGGCAAGATGAAGGACATCCGCGCCCTCAAGTGGCAACGAGATTAGGCGGCCTCATGTCTTCAGCGTCGGGGGCCGCCGCGGCCACCGAAGTTGCTGTTTTCGAGGCGCTGGCGGATCTGCTCGTATTCGTTGGCGGGTAACGTCTGCTCCAGTTGGTTGAGCAGGGTGCTGCCAAAGCTGTCGAAATCTGGACCGCCGTCTTCATTGTCGTCGGCGAAGGTGGTTTCGGCGGCGCGGTAGACGGCGCTATAGAGCTGGTCCTTTTGCTGTTCATCGAGGCCGAGCCCCGCGGAGAGTCGGCTCATGGTGGCGTTGGACATCGTTTCGAGGCGCCCCTGCTGCAAATCGGCCTGATAGGCATTGTAGTCGGCCAGCTGCTCGGGAGTGAGGATGTTGGCCAGCTCCTGCTCCATCTGGTCCATGGGGTTGGGCCCGTCGGTTTCTTCGCCGCGGGCGCGGGCGAGCAGGCGCTCCTGCATCGCTTGCTGGATCTGCTGGGTCATGAACTCGATGCGTTCCTGCTGCCACGGCTCGAGTTCGGCGATTTGGCCGACTTCGCGCAGCCGCCAGTCCATCCGGCGCGAGGCACCGCGCAACATGCGCTCGTAGCGGCGCTGCTGGTCGGGCGTCAAACCGTTGGCTTCGGCGGCGGCCTGCAATTCGGAAGGCACATCTTCGGCGTCCGCCGGGCCCTCCTGCAGGCGCAGCATCTCGTCTTCGAGCGCGGCGATACGGCGGTTGGCCTGAGCAAGCTCGACGTTGGCATTGTCGAGCGCGGCGACCAGCCGGGTCCAGTCCTGTCCATCGTCCTGAGCGGCGGCCTCGGCTGGCTCGACCGGCTCGGGTCCGGGTGCTTGCAACGAATAGGCCACGGCCCCGCCAAGGACGGTTCCGGCCACCAAACCCACCAACAGTGCGGACCAAGCTTTCATCTTCAAAGCCTTAAACCACCGGAAAAGGCCGGATGATGCAAGGGACGGTGGATTTTTTCCGTGAATCGGCGCCGCGAAGCCCATAGACAAAGATGATGGAGTCGTCCTCCCCATCGCCATGGCGCTGGATTGTCTGGCTGTCCCTGGATGCCCCACTGGTCGCGCTGTTCTGGACCTTCGCGTGGGGGCGTCAGCTGACGGGTGCAGCCTTTCACCCCCCGGCCGTGCTGGTGGGGCTCGCGATCTGGCTCGGCTACGTGGCGGATCGGTTGCTGGACGTGAAGCGCTACGACGGCGAAGGGCCGGAGTCGGCGCGGCACGCGTTTTACCAGCGGCACGAGCGCACCTGGTGGCGTATCTGGATCGCGGGGGTGGGGCTGGAGTTTGTGCTGGCCCTATGCTGGCTCGACGGCGCGATGTGGCTGCGTGGGGTGCTGTTGGCCCTGCTGGCCGCCGCCTATGCGCTCAGCCTCTCGTGGTGGCAGGGTTGGACGCGTCTCTATTACAAGCGGGTGGCGGTGGCCCTGCTCTTTGCGGCGGGCGTGGTGGTGTTTCTGCCCTGGCAGATCGAGACCCTGCACGCGTGGCTGTGTATGGCCTTGCTGGCCCTGATCAACCTGGTGCAGGTGACGAGTTGGCAGGCCCAATCGCGGCGGCTGGTGTGGTTTGGGGTGCAGTTTGTGCTCGCGACCGGCGTGATGCAGCTCGCGATGCTCGACTGGACGCCGCACCTGCGGGTGGGCCTGCTCGTGGCGGCGCTGAGCATGATGTTACTCCAGCTCTGGAAGCCGCCGGAGACCGAGATGGACCGCTTGCTGCCAGACGCCTGCCTCATGCTCGGCGGCCTGATTGCATGGCTGGGGTAGCGGCTAGGGCATGGCCTTGCGTGTAACCGGTTCGGGGGACGGGATCCAGGCCCACTGGAAGGGATAGCGGCGCCCGTTCAGCAGGCGGCCGAGCCAGGTGCTGCGGACGCAGATGCGGTAGCTGAGGAAGAGGATGGGCACCACGACCAGGCAACCGCCCAGGTATTTGAGCGCAGAGGGCCAGGCGAGCGGATAGACCGCGATTTGCCAGGCCACGATCAGCGGCAGGTGTACGAGGTAGATCCAGTAGGAAGAGTCAGCCACGTAGCGCCAGAAAGGCGTCGGGCGGTTGGCCAGCTTTTGAAACATGCCCATGAAGCCCATGATGTAGAGGGCCGTGCCGACACCGTAGATGGCCTGATAGAATGAGTGCACGCCTGGTCGACCAAACCACGCGCGCTGGCCGCCGAACGCCTCCGCGATCTCCACGGGGAAGAAGCTCAGCACGAGGATTACGGTGGCACCGAGCAGGTGTTGCGGCCAGTGGCGGGTCAGCGATTGCAGCAGCTCGGGGGCGCGGTGCAGCATCCAGCCCAGGCTGAACAGCGTACCATAATACACCGTGGAGCCGAGTTCGGGCACGGCGGAGTCGTTGGGCGTGTCGACGCTCCAGATGCGCATGAGCAACATGCCGGGCAGCAGCAGCAGGCTGAGAAACAGCACGCGCCAGCGGGATTGGACGGCGTTCCTGAACAGGCGGTCGAGGCAACCCATCACACGTTCGCTCGCGGTGGGCAGCAGGCGAGCGCCGGAAAGCAGCAGGCCGGTCGCAGCGTAAAACAGCACGAGGTAATACAGAAACCAGAGGTGTAACAGGCTGAAGTGCTCGAACCACAGGCGCGGCTGCGTGGCCAGGTAGGCGCCGATCTCCAGGGGCGTATAGGCGGCGTCACTCTCGGCGTAACCCACCGCGGGTAGGCGTCCGGCGGTTTTGCCGCCCCAGAACCAGAGCGTCGAAATGATCACATACAGGATGGGCCAGAACAGGACGAAGGGCAGCAGGATGCGCTTGGTCCGATTGCCGAGGTAGCGCCGCGGGCCGCGTTTTTGTAGCAGCAGGTGGGCGAAAAAGCCGGCCATGACGAAAAAACAGCTGCATGCGGAAGCTGTGGCAGATGTGTTGGAACAGGGCGAAAGCCCAATGGGCGCCCGGATCGATCAGCGCCCAGGATCCACGCCCCGGGCAGTAGGCTTCGGCGAGGTGAAAGTAGACGCCCAGCAGCAAGGCGGAGGCGCGCAGGGCATCGAGTGAGTGGTAACGGTCAGGTGCCGCCGGTAGGAGTGTAGGCGTTGTCATGAGCGGAAGGAGAGGAGAAGGGATGCGCGGTCGCAGGTTAAATGTGGGTCGCCCCATACAGGAAGTCACGCATCGATCATAAGTCATGACGGGTATCAGGAATGCTACTGTTAGGGTATAATCTATTTAACGTTTTTGGTTGCGCCGATTTTCACGCCTGCTGAAGAAGCATTGTAAAACGACCGCCTTACTGTCAGAAGGGCTGCATGAGCGGGAAGCCGGATCGCTACAGCCGCCTGGCCGGGATTTACCCCTGGCTGGAAGCGCTGGTGTTTGGCGGCAAGCTGCAATGGGCGCGCGTTTCGTTGCTGGAACACGTCAAGCCGCCCGTGCGCGTGCTGTTGCTGGGGGATTCGGAGGCCAAGATGCTGCGCGCGTTGGGCCAGCGTTTTGCCGTGCGCGAAGTGACGAGCGTCGAGTTCAGCGAGGGCATGATCAGCCACGCCATCACGCAGGCGGAGTATGAGGGGCTCGACCGCACGAAGCACTTGCGTTGGGAGCTGGCCGATGCCCGCGAGTGGGACTACCCGGAGCGCTACTTCGACCTCGTGGTGACGACCTTTTTCCTCGACCTCTTTACGCCCGACGATGCGCGGGCGCTGGTGGCCAAGTTCGCCCGCACGCTCAAGCCGGGCGGCCAATGGCTGGAGGTCGATTTCGCGTCCGATGCGCCCTGGTGGTCGGGCTGGCGGCGTGCGGCCAGTTACCGGTTCTTTCGTTGGGCGGTGAAGCTGCGCGCCCAGAAGCTGCCGCCCACGCAAACGCTGGCCGAAGAGGCGGGCTTTGGGGTCTTGCAGCGCTGGCACGATCCCTCCCGCGAATGCCGTGCGCTGCTCCTGGGCCTTGCCTCACGCTGATCGGCCCTTACCGTGGGGGCCATGACGATCCGCGAAAAGGAAGCGCAGATGATCGAAGAGCTGAACCTGTTGCCCGACGCGCAGGAGCGCCTGAGCTACGTGGTAGAGCTGGGAGAGGCACGCCCGGCATTGCCGCACGAGCAGCGCGTCGAAGCCTACCGCGTGCAAGGTTGCCAATCCGCCGTTTGGGTGGTGCCGCAGTCGGAGGGGCAGCGCTTCGCCACCGATGCGGATTCGACCATCGTCAAAGGCCTGGCCTGGCTGCTCTGCGACCTCTACTCGACCGGCTCCGCGGTGGAAGCAGCCACCCATGTAAGTGAGCTGCTCACCGCCACCCGGCTCGACAGTCAGCTTTCGCCCAACCGCCGCCGCGGCCTCGGCCTGGTGATGAACCGCCTACGCGCCCTCGCCCAAGCCCAGGCCGAGTAGACGGCAGGATGGTATGGCGCATCCCACGGACCCCGGAGGGGTCGCAGCTTCTAGCCGGTGGTTGAGGGGGCCGTAGGCACCCGACACCACCGGGGAACGCCCCCCTCGCGATCGCACCCCGAAGGGCGTGCCACCGTAGCGGGCGGGAATGGGCAGGTTGCTGGCACCTCTTCAAGGTGCGCCCGTTGGGGTGAGGGGCGACCGGTGGTGTCGCCCGCCGCGCGTGCTCAACCACCGGCTATAAGCTGGCATCCCGTCGGGATGCTGCCGGTGCAGATAGAGCGTTTGGGTGTCTCCACGCAGCGAAAAAGCTCCCGCGACGCAATGGAGTGCGGCGCATGCCGTCGCTTTTCCGCTACGAACGGAGACCCGTTTTCCCCTGCAATCATCCCTCATCAAGGCCTTCTTTTCGTTCAGCCCTTGCGCTCGGAAATGATTCCACCGATCCGACGGCTTGTCTGGAGACGGCGCCCTATCTCGCGCTCCAGGTGGGCTTACGTGGCGCATCCCACGGACCCCGGAGGGGTCACCGCTTCTAGCCGGTGGTTGAGGGGGCCGCAGGGCACCCGACACCACCGGGGAACGTCCCCCCTCACGATCGCACCCCGAAGGGCGTGCCATCGTAGCGGGCGGGAATGGGCATGTTGCTGGCACCTCTTCAAGGTGCGCCCGTTGGGGTGAGGGGCGACAGGTGGTGTTGCCCGCCGCGCGTGCTCAACCACCGGCTATAAGCTGGCATCCCGTCGGGATGCTACCGGTGAGGGGGAAGACGCCGTGTTCCCCAAGCCTTCCAAGGACCGATGTTGCGGCGGCGACAACCAGCTGGATTCAGCTCTTCTCGCGCCAGAAAAGCGGCTGGATGCGGCGCGCTGCATATCACGTTGCGCCATCCGCTCATACTTCTGGATGCTTTCGCGACTTGTCTGGAGACGACTCTCTACCGCGTTCGTTGCGCCGTGCTATCGCAATTCCGGCGGTGCTTCCATGCCCTCCGCTTCGAGGGCGCGGGTGCGTTCGGTGGCGAAGGCGAGCAGCGACCAGAAGAGGATCGCGCCCATCGGCCCTTCGAGCACCACGCCAAAGGCCGCGCCGCTGAGCACCATCCAGCACCAGCACCAATAGCGCAGGGCCGGGTGCAGGCGCCCCTCCCTCCGGCTCCAGCGCAGGGTGCGCCAGGTGCCGCGCAGAAGGCCCCAGAGGATCACGCCAAAGGCGGTCAGCCCGAGCAGCCCCATGCGGCCGTAGACGGTCAGGATCACACTGTGGGGGCTGCGCGCGGTAAAGTGGTCGATCTCGTTGTCGTAGTAGGTTTCGACAAAAGCGGCGGAGAGGTTGTAGCCGAAGCCCAGGCCGGTCAGCGGGGCCTGGGCGGTGGTCTCGCGCACGACCGTCTGCCACCAGACGAGGCGAAAGCGGTTGTTGCTGCCGCTGGAGCGCGCCTCGCGGTTGGCGTAATGGAAGTCGCCATCCACATCGACCAACGAGAGCGTGTGTTCGTAGACGGACCACGCCCGCGTCTGGCGGTAGTCGTCCGCGGCAGCAAAGCTCAGCCACACGGCGGGGATCGCCAGCAGCAGCGTGCCTCCCGCCGTCAGCCACGGGGCCTTGCGCTCACCGGCGAGGTAGAGCAGCAGCAGACAAAAGACAAAGCCGGGAATGGCGGCGCGATTGGTGGTGTGCAGCATCAGCAGACACGAGACGAGCCCGAGCAGTAGCCACACGACCTGGCGCGACCGGCGGTAGTAGTGGTAATAGAGAAAGAACGCGCCGCCGAAGTAGCAGGCCACCAGGTCGCCCTTGTAGTAGATCAGCGGGATTCCAGCCACGCGGAACTCGCCGGTGAAGAAGTCGCGGAATTGCGTGAAGAGCAGGTAGCCGGGGATCAGGACCAGACAACCGGCGACGAGCGCGATCTCGACGCAGCGGCGGCTTTCGCCGTGGCGGGCGACGGGCTGGCAAAGAAAGTAAAAGCCGCTGTAGTAGACGAGCGCGAAGTCGCGCAGCGCCAGAAAGCCGTATTGCTGCAAATCCCCCAACAGCAGGCGGGCGCAACCGACGACCATGAAGAGCAGGATGCCGATGCCGACCGTGTCGAAGCGGTAGGGCAGGGCGCGGGCTTGGGCCATGGAGCGCAGGCCGAGCAGCGCCAGCAGCACCAGCGCGATCTCGCCGACGAAGATGCCGCCGAGGTTGAGCTGGGCAAAGCCGCGATTACCCACCAGATAGCCGAACACGAGCACCGCAAACACGAGGGCTTCCAGCGAGACGGGACGAGCCCGTTGCAGGGCATACAGGCCGACGCCCAGCGGCAACCCGAGCGCCCACAGCCAGCCGCCCGTCGCCACCTGCACGCCGAGGAAGCCGCCGCCCAGCAGGAGGGCTACGCCGGTCCAGATTCGCCGCCAGCGCCCGTCCATCAGCGCATTCCTCCCCGGCGCAGCAGCAACTCGCGCCACGTGTGCAGCTCGGCCCGCGCTTGCGGGTTGCGCAGGATCCACGCCGCGAGCAGAGAGCCGGTCAACAGGCTGGCGAGGGCGAGACGTTCGAGCGGGGGCCAGGCCTGCCAGTATTCGGCGGCGGCAAAGATGAGACCGGTCACGAACGCGCCCGCCAGCGGAGGACAGAAGCGCGGCCAGCCCCACGATTCGTGGACGCGGAGGCGCCGAAAGGTCCGGTGCAGGCGCAGCAGCGTGAGGCCGAAGCCGCTCAGCGCGTAGGCCCAGGCCAGGGCGAGCGGCGAGACGCACGCGCCGACGCCGACGGCACCGAAGACGATGCCGGCCTGCAGCAGGGCCCAGTTGCGGCTGCGCGTGGTGGCGCCCTGGGCGAGGTCGAGCCACGAACAGGCATGCCAGAAGAGGAAGCCCGTGGCGGCCCAGGCCAGCGCGTGCAGGTAGGGCAAGCCGTCCACCCAATCTGACCCCAGGGCGACCCGGATGAGGCTATGCCCGGCCGTGAGCACGATCGCGACGATGGGCAGCCATAGCCAGCCCAGCACCTGCACCAGCCGCAGAAAGTAGCGGGCCTGACGCTCTGGATAGGCCTGCAAGTGGCTGAGGGAGGCGTGTGACACCTCTCCCAGGGCGATGCGCAGGTTGCGGGTCGGCATTTCTACCAGTGTGAATGCGCGGTTGTAGAGGCCGAGCGTTGCGGCGGGCGCGATGGCCCCCAGCAAAAACTGGTCGAGCCGCAGAGCGTGCACGCTGAGGATGCGCTGCACCAGCAGATCGCGGCAGTAGCGTCGAAAGACCGGCGGTAGCGGGTGCCAGCTCCAGCGGTAAGGCCCCCGACGCTGGCACCACAGCAGCAGGAGTGAGAGAAAGCCTTCGCGGCTGACGTGCATCACGACGAGCGCCCAGAGGCCGAGGCCTTGCCACGCGGCGAGCATCGCGAGGGAAACGCCCACCACCGCCGCGAGCGTGAGGGCGACGTTGAGTTCGAGGAAGCGCATCTGCCGTCGCCAACGGGCCTGCGGTTGCAGGTTGAACCCCCCGACGACGAAAAACGCGGCGAGGCCCACTGCAGGCAGGCTCAGCCCGGGCTCGGCGTAAGCCCACTCCAGCAGCGGGCCGCAGAGCGCCATGACCAGCGCAAAGCCGAAGCCCAGCACCACGGTGCGCCAAAAGAGGCTGCGCTGAGTCACCTCATCGAGGTCCGGCACCTGCACGACGGCCTCGATCCAGCCGAAGCTGCGCAGGTTGTCGAGAAAGATGACGACGCTCCAGAGCAGGGCAAACTGGCCGAAGGTCGCCGGGTCGATCAGGCGTGCCAGCACCATGATGCCCGCGATGTTGATCACGGCGCGCGCCAGCTGGCCGATTACGGCCGCCAGCAGGGAGGTGCGGTTCGATTGCCCGGGAGCACGCGTCACGGCTTCATCCAGTGGTCGAGCGAACGCCCCGTCAACTCCGCGAGCAAGGCAATGTCGTCCGCAAAGTCGCGCGTCAGCGTCGCCCGCACCTGGGGATCGAGCGGCGGACGCGCCTGCTCCCGGCGGTTGAGATCGAGCAGGGCGGTGGCGGCTCGATGGCGCAGGCGCGCGGGCAGCAGCTGTCGGGCAAGGCGCTGGGCGGCACGCGGTCGCCAGAGCAACAGGCGTTGCAGGGTGGGGCTGCGAAGCTGCTTTTGCGCGTTGTGGCGGGCGAAGTCGCCCCTGGCTGGCGGTTCGACGCCGAGGAAGCGGCAGGTCTCGGCGACGCACGCGGCGGTGTCGGCGGCAAAGTCTTCGTGCCAGATCACGTGCACCTGGTCGCGGGGGAAGAGGCGGTAAACGCGTTGCAGTTGCGCGCCCAGGCGCGCGACCGGGCGGTATACGAGCGGAAAGGGGCGGTCGAGCTCCAGCGCGCGGGCAAAGTCGGGCTCCGGTTCGGCCAGCGAGTAGCGGTAGTGCCCGTGCAGGCTGTAAAGCAGGTCCACCGGGTGCCGCAGCATGACGATGATCTTTGCCTCCGGGCGCAGCTCACGGATGCGCGGCAGAGCCCGTTGCGAGTAGAGATAAAAGACGGAGGCATCGCCCAGAAGCGCCTCGAGCGGAGCGGCGGCGTAGAGGGAGGCGTAGACGGCGGGATCCTGCGTATAGTCCCGCCAGAGCAGGTCGGGCGCGAAAAAGTGGGGCTCCTTGTAGTTCAGGCCGGAGTGGGCGGTGGCGTCCTTGGGATCGTGGGGCAGGAAGAGGCGTGGGTGGGCCGAGAGGTAGGCGTAGAGCGCGGTGGTGCCGCACTTGGGCGCACCCGCGATATAGAAATGCGGCACAGGGTGGTTCAGGCCAGCGACCATCCACGCGGCATTGTGTTGCGGGCGGGCGGGGATTCAACCTCAATTGAGCCGCTGTGCCCGCTACGCCGTTTTTCAGTGTGATCTTGCCCACTTATGGCCGCCCGGAACTCCTGGGGCGGGCGCTGGCGAGCCTGTGGGCGCAGACGTGGCAAGACTTCGAGGTGATCCTGGTCGACGCCAACCCGCCCGAACATCGGATGCGCACCGTTCCCACCCTGCAACCGCTGTTGGCCGACGAGCGCCTGCGCATCGTGGAACTGCCATCGCCCGCAGTCGCCGGGGGCGCACGCAATGCCGGGCGGGCGGAGGCGCGCGGGCAGTGGATCGTCTATCAGGACGACGACGACGCGTCCCGACCGGAGCGCTTGGCGGCGCTGCAGACGCGCATTCGGCAGGAGCCGGATTGTCCGCTGCTGCTCAGCGCCTTGTGTTGCCACCTGCAGGCGCGGAAGCGGGTGGTGCCGGCCGACGTCGAGGAACTGGTAGGCGAGGCGCGTTGGACGCAGGCCTTTCCGGTCACCATGGCGCTGTGCCACCGCCGGGAGGGGGCGCCGCGTTTTCTGGCGGAATTGGCGGCAGCGGAAGACAACTACCTCTACTACGCGTTGCTGCAGGCCTGGCGGCCGGCGCGGGTGCCGGTGGTTACGCAACCGCTGGCAGACATCTACCCGCAGTCAAGCGCACATCTGGAGGCCAAACAGCGGCGGCTGACGCGTGGCTGGCAGCGCATCTTGCGGGACTTTGGCGGTTCATGGCCGGCGGCGGTGCGGCGTCACTTCGTCTTGCACACGGTGCTGGCGCGTTACCGTTATCACCGGCTCGATCGTGGCTTCTGGCGCTACGGCGTCGCCTACCTGCGCACGACAAAGGGCCGCGGCTGGCGTTACCTGCTCAACCTCTTGCTCTCCCGCATCCGCTGGGGGCGCGAGCGGGTCGTGTCGTAATGACGACCCGGCTTTACTCCGGCTCGGGCACGTCGAGTTCGTAGTGGACCGAGCGATCGAGGGAGAGCGAAACGGGGAACTCGACGTAATACTTCACGGGCAGGCCGTTGCGCAGGCCGGGCTCGCATTTCAACTGCTTCAGCGCGGCGGCGAGTTCTGGCAGGCCAAACTCGGAATTGGCGCTGCGGATCTGCACGTCGTAGGCCAGGCCCACCTCGTTCACGAAGACCACCACGTTGTAGTCAAAGGTGTATTCGCCGTAAAAGAGGCTGATCGAGCGGCCGAAGCGCCGCCAGAGCTCGCTGTGGCGCACCCAATCCTCGTTCAGCGGCTGCGGGTTGTTGTGCAGCTCGGTGCGCGCGTAAACGCCCTCCGGGATGGAGACATCCTGGAAATAGACCAGTTCGCTGGTCGGCGGCGTGAAGCTGGTCGACGCACAGCCGAAAAGGCTGAGGCTCGCGAGGGCGAGAACAGGGGCAGCGCGTAAGGACATTGGCATAGCGAACGTTTGGATGCCCGCTGCCGCAAGCCTTAAATTAGGTGGTTTGGCTCAGTCTTGCCCAAGGCTTCGTACCAGAGGGACTTCAGGCAGTGGCAGGGACGCGCCCGAGCCACCCAGGAATTGGTGTGATGGCCTCGGCGTTACTGGTTGGCTTACCTTAGTCTTTATTCTGTCTTATTGTGAAGATTAGCTTATTTGCGCTTGTGGTGGAGTCCGGTGAGGCATAAAACTGTATATAGCGTAGCCTGCTCGCTCGCATTCACCTACGTCTGTTCCAAGCTCCAATCTCTGCCGCTCATGTGGGAAATGGTCGCAACCAAAATAGGCCTGGTCGCCGTCGAACGCTTCTTTGACCGGCGGAACGAGGATCTGGACGAAGATAACCCGCAGGTCGTTTCGATCGGCTTGGCCGTGGGCTATTACTACAACTTCCTCGACCCGGTCTCGATGGTGTTGCGCATGGGCATCTTCTCACTCTATGCCTCGCCGGAAGACAAGGACCCGCGCACCTTTACCGCTGACGATGTGCGGCTGCAGATCATCCTGCCGGGGCAGCTGAACGTCTATGCCTTCCAACGTTGCGAGGCCGACTTCAAGAAATACGACAAGGGCTTCGTTTTCCTGCCACAAAACCATCGTTACTACGGCATCAATTACTTTACGACTGAATGCGGCGGGCGCACCGAGCTGACAATCCTCGACCTGGCCCGGCCCATCATGTCGGCCAAGCGTTATTACGAGGACATCGTGAAGCTCGACACCCATGTCGGTACCGATCCCAAGTGGATGAACATCCAGACGGCCGAGATTACCGCCTTCAAGGAATCCCTGCGCCGCCTGCAGAAGCGGGGCTACGGCGATGCCTTCGTCAACAAGCTTGACTTCCGCGAGTGCAATTAGCGGGTGGCAGGCGCCATGAAAAATAGCCCGAGCGCGTGCAGATCGTGTTCTCTCGGGCTAATAGTAGCGGTGCGGCGCATTCCGCAGCCTCCCATGTTACCTCCGCGAGTCGAAACCAACACCTTTCAAACCGCACTCCGCATCCTGCTCGGCGCCCTCATGGTGCTGGCGGCGATCGGACACTTCACCTTTTAACGGGCGGAATTTCAGGCCCAGGTGCCCGACTGGGTGCCCCTGAGCAAGGATCTCGTGGTGCTGCTCTCCGGCGGGGCCGAGTTGGTGCTGGGGCTGGCGATGATCTTTGGTGCGCGCTGGAAGGTGTGGATCGGGGTCGCTCTGGCCGTCTTTTACGTGCTGATCTTCCCCGGCAACATTTCCCAGTATGCGAACCATGTGGATGCGTTCGGGCTCGATACGGACCGCAAACGGCTCATCCGCCTGTTTTTTCAGCCGGTATTGATCCTCTGGGCCTTGTGGGCCACGGGGGCGTTGAAGGCGCTCCGGCACCTGCGCCGGAGCGGTAAGCGTGGCGCTTAACCCTGGCGCGCTTCCACCGCGTGCACCTTTTCGAGGCGCTTGATGTGGCGGCCGCCTTCGAAGGCGGTGTCGAGCCACGTGTCCACGATCTGGGGCACGATTTCCGGCGGCATCATGCGCCCGCCGAGCGCGATGACGTTGGCGTTGTTGTGCAGCTTGGTCAGCCGGGCGCTCTCGACGTTCCAGCACACGCCGCAGCGCACGCCCTTTACCTTGTTGGCCGCGATGGCCTCACCGTTGCCGCTGCCGCCAAAGACGATGCCGTAGTCGGCCTTGCCCTGAACGACGGCCTCGGCCGCCGGCACGACGAAGTCCGCATAGTCGACGGAGTCCTCGCTGTGGGTCCCGAAATCCAGCACCTCGATGCCACGGCCCTCGAGATGAGCCTTGACGATTTCCTTGAACCGGTAGCCGGCGTGATCTGTGCCCAGCGCGATCTTCATGATGTCCCGAGGATGGGCGTAAGCCGCGACGGGGCAAGTGCGTTGTGCCCCCATCGCAGGCTAAGTATTGAATTTCAGGGTAAGCGAGGCTCGGTGAAACGGCGAAAAGCAAGCGTATGACCTTGCCTTGACGGTCAAGCAAGCCACTGGTCGGCGAGGGCTCTGGCACCCCTTCAGGGTGCCATTACGGTAAAGTATCCCGGTGGTGTCCGGTGCCTGCGGCCCCCTCAACCACCGGCTAGAGGCGGTGACCCCTTCGGGGTCGGCAGTGGCCCTGGCATGTCTTGGAAGGCGGCGGTTGCATCCAATGGCCGGCGCTGCGTTGCGCGGTGGCGTCTCCCTCCGCTCGGGAGATCTCGGCCTTCGTTTCCGCTGTGTATCTACCTCTTGCTCTGGCGAAGCGGCCTCACCCGAGCAAGCGCACATAGCCGGTGGTTGAGGCCGCTTTGCGGACGACACCACCGGTTGCCTATCGGTGCGACGGAAGCACCTTGAAGAGGTACCAGCAGGGGGGCTAGATGCCGGCCTGGTGCTCGAAGAAGGGTTCGACCGTGCGCTCGCCGTGTTTGAGGGCGTGGGCGACGTCGCGGGCAAAGTAGGTCAGGATCATGTCGGCGCCGGCGCGCTTGATTGCGAGCAGGCTCTCGTCGCGCGTGCGCTTGAGGTCCAGCCAGCCTAGCTTGGCCGCCGCCATGATCTGCGAATATTCGCCGCTCACCTGGTATGCCGCGACGGGCAGGTCGGTGTTTTCGCGCGTCTGGCGAATGATGTCGAGGTAGGCGCCCGCGGGTTTGACCATCACGGCGTCCGCGCCCTCCATCACGTCCAACTCCACTTCGAGTGCCGCTTCGCGTGCATTGCCCGGGTCGAGCTGGTAGGTGTGCTTGCCGAGCAGCGTGGTGCCCGCCGCCTGGGCGCTGCCCACGGCGTCGCGGAAAGGCCCGTAGTAGGCGCTGTTGAACTTGGCGCTGTAGGCCATGATGCCGACGCCGGAGAAGCCCGCCTCGTCCAGCGCCTCGCGGATCACCGCCACGCGCCCGTCCATCATGTCGCTGGGGGCGACGAAATCCACGCCCGCCTCGGCCTGCAACACGGCCATTTTGGCCAGGCGCTCGAGGGTCAGATCGTTGTCCACATCACGGCCGTCGGCCGTCAGCACGCCATCATGGCCGTGGGTGGTATAGGGGTCGAGCGCCACGTCGGTGATGACGCACAGCTCCGGCACGGCCTGCTTGATCGCCCGGACGGCGCGCAGCACGAGGGTGTCGCGGTCGAGCGCGTTTTCGCCGGTGGGATCTTTGAGCGAAGGGTCGATCTTGGGAAAGATCGCGACGCCGCGCACGCCGAGTTGGGCCAGTTGCAGGCACTCACGCACCAGTTGACGGATCGGCCAGCGCTGTTGTCCCGGCATCGACGCGATGGGCTCGGGCGCTCCGTCGCCGTCGATCGCGAACAGCGGCATGATCAAGTCGTCTGCCGTGACGCGCGTCTCCTGCACCAGGGCGCGAATGGCGGCCGTGCGGCGATTCCGACGCGGGCGGTGAACAAGGCGAAAACCAGGCGTATTCGATCCTTCAGACATGATGGTCTACCTCTACGCCTGCTCCGCCCGCGAGGCAAGGGCGATGGCAAGAGAGGCGGCCAGAAGGGTTTGAAACAGAAGGACACAAAGAACACGAAGAGGAGGGGCTTGGCCACAGAAGCCACAGAAAGAAAAACGAACCGATGACTCCTCATCAGCAGAGAACCCAAGCCCGCTCCCTTTCCTGATCTACCTTTTGTGTCTTTTGTGCCTTCTGTGGCTAAACAAAGACCGACCACCACGCTGCTCGATCGATAATCCAGCCAGAGAAAGCAGAAAAAACCGAGAACACGGCCGGCTTCTCTGGTTATTAGCCACAAAAAGCACAAAAGCCACCGAAGGATGAATGGATTGAAGAGACTCCGCACCAGAAGGGATGCAGGGCCCGCGCCTAATCACCCAAGGCCGTTTTTCGGGTGGCTCGGGCGGTGGACGGGATTTCCTGTTTGCGTCCTGTGTCTGCAGGCCTTCACTTCCGGATATGGTGATCAAGTTGCACGATACCCTGAGCCGTGAAGTCAAGGCGCTCGAGAAGCGGGCGGGCGAGCCATACAAGGTCTACGTCTGCGGGCCGACGGTGTATGGACCGGCGCACATCGGTAACTTCATCACCTTCACGCGCTTCGATGTGCTCTACCGCACGCTGAAGGTGGCCGGCTACGAGCCCTATTACGTGCGCAACATCACCGATGTGGACGACAAGACGATCAAGCGTTCGCAGGAAGAGGGCCTGTCATTGCAGGCTTTCACGGAAAAGTGGACCCAGAAGTTCCATGACGACTGCGCCGCGCTGAACCTGCTCGAGCCCGACGTCGAACCGCGGGCGACCGAGCACCTGCAGGAGCAGATCGACCTGGTCGAAAAGCTGATCGAGAAGGGCAACGCCTACGTCGGCGGCGACGGCAGCGTCTACTACCGCGTGACGAGTTTTGCGGACTACGGCAAGCTGGCCCACTTCGACCCGGAGCAGCTGCGCACGCAGGACACCAACAGCGCGGGCACGGCCAATCTGGCCGACGAATACGAGCGCGAGGCGGTGGCGGATTTTGCCCTCTGGAAGGCGCAGAAGGCCGACGATGGTGCCAACAGCTGGCCGGGGCCGCGCCATCCGGAGACAGGTGAGCGCATCGCGGGTCGCCCGGGCTGGCACCTGGAGTGCAGCGCCATGAGCATGCGCTACCTCGGGCCGTCCTTCGACCTGCACGGCGGTGGGGAAGACCTCTGCTTCCCGCACCACGAAAACGAGATCGCGCAGAGCGAGGCCGCCACGGGCGAGACTTTCTGCCGCCACTGGATGCACAGCACGCACCTGCTGGTGGAGGGCAAGAAGATGTCCAAGAGCCTCGGTAACTTCTTCACGATCGAGGATTTGCTGGAAAAGGGCTATGCGCCCGCCGCGATCCGCCTCGCCTTTCTGCAGGGGCACTACCGCCAACAGTTCAACTTCACGCTCAGTGGCATCGATGCCGCCAAAAGCGGGCTGGAAAAGCTCGAGAAGGGCCTGCAGCCGCTGCTGGAAAAGGCGGGCATGAGCCGCGAGCAATTCACCGGCCTGGTGCCGCCTTTCGCGGAGAACCTCGGCGCATTCCAGAACGCCTGGAACGCGCTCTGCCACGACCTCAATACGCCCGCCGCCCTCGGCAGCCTCTTCAGCGCGGTGAAGCGCGCCAGCAAGCAGGCGGAAACGGCCGAGGACGCCCAGGCGGCCCTGCGCGCGGCCGCCACGCTGCTCTTTGCGCTGGGCCTGCCGCTGTTCGCGGCTCAGGAGGCCGAGCCGGAAGCCGTCGAAGTGCCGTCCGACATCGCAGAGCTGGCCGAACGTCGCTGGCAGGCCAAGCAGTCCAAGGACTTTGCCACCGCCGATGCCCTACGTGCCGAGCTGACCGAAAAGGGCTGGCAAGTCCTCGACCGCAAGGACGGCTACGACGTGGTGCAGGCGTAGCCGGGACGCCGCGAGTAGCTTGGTTTGGCCAAAGAAGGCACAAAAACCACAAAAGGTGGGTCAGGAAGAGGAGTGGTGATGTGGAACGGGCTTGGGTTCTCTTCTGGTAAAGAGTCGCTCCCATGCATTACTCTTTCTGTGTCTTCTGTGCCTTTTGTGGCTACCTAGTATCTCATGATACCAGAAAAGGCAGATAGGGCGGCCGTGTTCTCTGTTATTTTTGCTTTCTCTGGCTGGATTCTCGATCGCAGGAGCAGCGTGACGGTTGCTCTTTGGTTGGACCACAGAAGGCACAAAAGCCACAAAAGGTAGATCAGGAAAGGGAGCGGGCTTGGGGTTTCTCTGCTGGGGAGGAGTCTTCGATTTATTCCTCTGCGGTCTCTGCGGTGTTTTTGTGGCGGACGAGCTCTTTCCTCGCGCGAAAAAAAGGCGGCGTAGTCCGTCGCAAATGTGCTTCACGCGGGCGGCAGGCTTTGCCACAGTGGCAGCATGACGACGGCCAACGCATCCGCCCCGCAGGTGGGCATCATCATGGGCAGCATCTCCGATTGGGAGACGATGCAGCACGCCGCCGAGTTGCTGGAGCAGCTGGGCGCGACCTACGAAAAGCGCATCGTCAGCGCGCACCGCACGCCGGATCTGCTGGTCGAATACGCCAAGACGGCGGCCGGGCGCGGGCTGCAGGTCATCATCGCGGGCGCGGGCGGCGCGGCGCACCTGCCGGGCATGGTGGCTTCGATGACGGAGCTGCCCGTGTTGGGCGTGCCGGTCAAGAGCCGGGCGCTCAGCGGCATGGACTCCCTGCTGTCGATCGTGCAGATGCCGGCCGGCGTCCCGGTCATGACCCTTGCCATCGGCGATTCGGGGGCCAAGAACGCCGCGCTCTCGGCCGGTTCGATCTTGGCCCTGCAAGATGAAGCGATTCGCACCAAGCTGAAGCAGTTCCGCCAGGCGCAGACGGACAAGGTCCTCGCGATGGAACTGGAGTAGCCTGGGTTCTTTGGCACCGAAGCACACGAAGCGCGGGGAAAGGACTCTTCGAGACCACGAGGATCCGTTCGGCCAGCTCCTATCCTGAGCTTCCGCTTGCGTTCAAGGCGAGGGTGGCGTGTATTGCTCTGCTTTCATGAGTGCCGTATCTTCCAAGAACGACGTGATTCTACCTCCGGCGACGATCGGGATCCTCGGTGGGGGGCAGCTGGGCCGCATGAGCATCATGGCCGGGCGCAAGTTGGGCTACCGCTTTGTGGTGTATGAGCCCAAGGGACCGAACTCACCCGCCGGGGTGCTGGCGGACGAGGAGATCAATGCGCCCTACGACGACATGGATGCCCTGCGCACGTTTGCGCAGAAGTGCGACGTGGTGACCTACGAGTTTGAGAACGTGCCGAGCGGGCCCTTGCAGATGATCTCGAGCTACGCCCCGGTGCGACCGGGCGCCAAGGCCTTGCATACCTGCCAGAACCGCCGCCGTGAAAAACAGTTCCTGCAGGACAACAACTTCCCCTGCGCGCCCTTTGCGATCGTCAACAATGCGGACGAGCTGCAGAGCGCGTGGCGTCAGCTGGGCGGCGAGGTGGTGCTCAAGAGCGCCGACTTTGGCTATGACGGCAAGGGCCAGCGCAAGCTCGAGGCCGGCGACGATACGGCCAAGGTATGGCGCGAGATGAACGTGGAGGCGGCGGTGCTGGAAAAGTGGATCCGCTTCAAGGGCGAGTATTCCGTCATCTGCGCCCGCAACGCCAACGGCGACGAAATGGCGTTCCCGCTTACGGCCAACGAGCACCGCAACCACATCCTGCACCTTTCGCAGGCCCCCGCGCGCGGCGTCGACGCGACCCGCCAGATGGAGGCCGAAGAGCTGGCGATGGGCATCGCGCGCGCGCTGGATGTCGAAGGCCTGATCGCGGTCGAGCTGTTCCTGACCGACGAAGGCTGGCTGGTCAACGAGATGGCGCCGCGCCCGCACAACAGCGGCCACTACAGCTTTGACGCCTGCCTCACCAGCCAGTTCGAGCAGCACATCCGCGCGATCTGCAACCTGCCGCTGGGCGATCCCAGGCTGCTGTCGCCGGTCGCGATGGTCAACCTGCTGGGCGACGTGTGGAAGGCCGCCGGCGAAGCCGGGCCGGATTGGCCGACGCTGTTGCGCCACCCGCGCGCCAAGCTGCACCTGTATGGCAAGGACGCACCCAAGGCGGGCCGCAAGATGGGCCACTTTTGCGTGATGGCCGACAGCGCGGGCGAAGCCGCCAAGGAAGCCGAGACGCTGCTCCAGCAGATCAGCCGTCAGGCCTAGCGCCGACCGCATGAAAAAGGCCGGCCATCCAGGGATGACCGGCCAGTGGGGAGTCGGAGACGCGCGGAGGGTCGCGGCGTCTATTTGACGCGCACGTAATCGAAGTTCATCCAGCCCCAGCCGGCGCTGATCTGCACGGTGTTGCTGCCGGCGTTGAGGTAGACGCTTCGGTCGACTTCGGACCAGCTGGAGGTCTGATTGAAGGTCAGGCTGCCTTGCGCGCTGCCGTTGACGCTCAGGTTTTGGGTTTTGTCGCCGTAGGGAGCGCTGAAGCCGAAGCCGAGCGTGTAGTTGCCGGAGCTGGCGACGGTGACGTCCCAGGTGAGGGTGCCGCTGTTGGTGAGGGAGACGTATTGGCCGCCCGCGGCATTGCTGTCGCTCTGCACGGAGGTATCGCCGCTCAAGTTGGCGTATTCGGCCTGAAACCAGGTCTGGGTGGAGCCGCCGCCGTTGTTACCGCCGCCCGAGGCGCTGCCACTGCCGAGTTTGTCGTAGACGGTGTTGAAGTAGGCGCTGGGGCTGTAGGAGGTGGCATACGGGTTGTTGGCCCAGCTGGGGGAGGCCATGTTCATGCTGCCGCCGTCGCCGTTCCACGCCCAGCCGATGACGGTCCAGCCGAGGGACTTGGCGTAATCGACGAGGCCGGACCAGTCCGCGCCGCCGCTGTTGCCACTGCCGAATTCGCCCACGATGACCGGCCGACCGGTATTTGCCAACGCATCGAGGTCGCCCGTCGTCATCCAGTTGCCGGAGTTATATTGGACGTAAGCACTGGGGTAGATGTGGGTGGAGAAGACGATATTGCTATCGTTGATCATGCTGGAGGCGGCCGCTGCGACGTGGGTTTCCTGAGCCCAGCCGGGGATGTCGATAATCAGCGGGCCGCTGTAGACCTGGCGCACGGTGCTGATGGCGTTGTTGTAGGCTGCGGCGTAGGTGCTGGGCGTCTGATTGTGGCTGCCCCACTCGTTCATGAGGTTGACGGTGAAGCTGCCGCTCTGGGCGAGCGTGCTGTAGTTTTGCACCCACCAGTTGGCGGCGGCATTGAGCGCCGAGGTGCTGTCGCTACCGTTATCCTGATAGTTGTGGTAGGTCGCGATGACGTTGTAGCCGTTGGCGTTGGCTTCGGCGATCCAGTTCGCGGCCGTGTTGATCGAGAGGCCTTCATCGGGCTCGATCTCGATCCGCACCGTCTGGATTTCGGAGTATTGGTTCATCAGGCTCCAGCCGAGGTCCACATTGCCACTGTTGTAGTAGGCGGGCTGGAGGTTGACGCCGTCACCCCAGCCGAGCGTGGCGGCGTCGGTAGGCGAGGAGAGCAGTGCGGCTGCGGTGAGGGCGGCGAGAGGGAGCATTTTGCCTTTCAGGCAGTCGAGTTGGATCATATCGTATTTCTAGGGGTTTGGAAAACCCATGCCCATATCGCGATGAGACATGAGGATTCCGTTCTGGGGTTTTGTTTGGCGCCTCCTCAAGAGGTTGGGTAGGCTCCGCCCTAGGGCTTATTGATTAAGTACAAGCCAAGGTAGCAGGGGCGGAAACCGCCTGAGTAGGCGCATCGAAAAGACGCGTTATGTAGACGCGTGATACTGGCTATCTCGGCGCCAAGGCGTCGGCACAGCTTTCCTGGTCGAGGGCGCGTCTATTACTGCAGGCACACAACGCGTGTGCCGCGAAACTCTGGGGATCTAGCATGGGAGGGCCTTTCTGGGGTGGAAGGTGAAAGTTGCCCTGTTGGGTATGTAGCGACGGGATCTAACCTTCAAGTGACCTCAGAGTCTTTTCCTGTGTATGACAACGCTGCTTCTATCGCCTATGAGGATGGGTGTGTCAAGGATAGTCTACATTCGCGATCGTGGAAAGGTGATGTTAAATGCATAAGCATAAAGATTAAATCATCTTTGTTTGATGAAGGATGGGCAGTTGATGCATACCGGTGATGTGCACACCCAGTGGTGACGACAGCTTCGACGGTCGGGTGAGAATTCTCCTCTCCGACTGCCCTCAGGCGGGCCAACGGTTGCAATCGCTGGGAAACGGGGCATGTTAGCACTACGATGGCTGATAATCTATATAAGGCTGAGCGCGATCGGCCCCGGGTCGTCGTGCTGGGGGCCGGCTTCGGCGGGCTGACCTTTGCCCAACATTTCGACGACTCCCAGGCGGAGCTCGTGGTGGTCGACCGTCAGAATCACCACCTCTTTCAGCCGCTGCTGTACCAGGTAGCGACCGCTGGCCTCTCCGCGCCCGAGATCGCCAAGCCGATTCGCCAGATCTTGCGCCACAAGGACAATACCACCGTGCTGATGGACGAAGTGGTGGATCTCGACCTGAACCGGCGCGAGGTGCAGATGCGCGACCACCAGCAGCCGCTGGCTTACGACTACCTCGTGCTGGCGGTGGGGGCGCGTACCAACTATTTTGGCAACGATCAGTGGGAGCAGTTCGCCCCGGGCCTCAAGAGCCTCGACGATGCGACGCGCCTGCGCCACAACCTGTTGCTCGCCTTCGAGGAAGCGGAAAACACCGACGATCCGGAGGAGCGGGAGCGCCTGATGACCTTTGTGGTGATCGGTGCCGGCCCGACGGGCGTCGAAATGGCCGGTGCGATCTCCGAGCTGGCGCGACACGTGTTGGACCGCGACTTCAGCCACGTGAACCCGGCGGCCGCCAAGGTGATCCTCGTCGAGGGCGCCGATCGCGTGCTGCCGCCCTTCGATCCCAAGCTCTCCGATAGCGCCCGCCGTCAGTTGGAAGGCATGGGCGTCGAGATCATTACGGGGGAGCTGGCCAACGACATCCGCAAGGGTGAGGTGGTGCTGCCGAGCCGCACGATCAAGGCCGAGAATATCATCTGGACCGCCGGAGTGCGTTCGAGCCCGTTGCTCGATCAGCTACCGGTGGAGAAGGACCGTGCGGGTCGCATCATGGTCAAGCCAGACTGCTCGCTGCCGGGCTTCGACCACGTGTTTGCGGTGGGCGACATCATCAACCTGAAGGACCCGAAAGGTCAGCAGGTGCCGGGCATTGCTCCGGGTGCCATGCAGACCGGCGAATACACGGCCAAGCTGATCAACGACGAGATCAAGGCGCACGCCAAGCAGGAGAAGCTGCCGGAGCGCAAGCCCTTCACCTACTGGGACAAGGGCAACATGGCGACGATCGGCAAGAAGCGTGCGGTGGCCCAGGTCGGCAAGTTTCAGTTCAGCGGCTTCTTTGCCTGGATCGGTTGGCTCTTCATCCACCTGATGTTCCTGATCGGCTTCCGCAACAAGATCGCGGTGCTGCTGCAGTGGGCCTACGCCTACATCCGGGATAAGCGCGGGGCGCGTGTCATCACCAACATGGATGCCTCCTACCTGCTCAAGAATCAGAAAGCGAATCCCGTTCATCGCGCGCTGATGCGCCGGGGGCGACCCCACGCCACCCCTGCCGGGGCGACCGCTCACGAGAAAGAGCCTTCGAAGACCTGAGGCGGGTAGGGCGCAGCCTCCAGGCAAGCCGCCGCATGCGTAATCCTTCCCGCTGCAACGGTGGCACCCGCTTCGGGGTGCTGCGGCGCGAGAGGGGGCGTTTCCGGTGGTGTCGGGTGCCTGCGGCTCCCTCAACCACCGGCTACAGGCTGTGACCCCTCCGGGGTCGTGTCGATTGGGCCGAAGTGGCGTGCAGGTGTTAAGCTCGGGTGCGATTCCGGCATCCCGACGGGGATGCCAGCTTCTAGCCGGTGGTTGAGCCTGCGCAGCGGGCGACACCACCGGTGGCCCTCACGCCAACGGGCGCACCTTGAAGAGGTGCCAGCAACGGGTGAATCCCTTCCCGCTACGGTGGCACCCGCTTCGGGGTGCGCTGGTGAGAGGGGGCGTTTCCGGTGGTGTCGGGTGCCTGCGGCTCCCTCAACCACCGGCTACAGGCTGTGACCCCTCCGGGGTCGTGTGAGATTGGCCGATGTGGCGTGCAGGTGTTAAGCTCGGGTGCGATTCCGGCATCCCGACGGGGATGCCAGCTTCTAGCCGGTGGTTGAGCCTGCGTAGCGGGCGACACCACCGGTGACCCTCATGCGAACGGGCGCACCTTGAAGAGGTGCCAGCAACGGGTGAAACCCTTCCCGCATCCAGAGCGAGCTGGAGGCTCGCACGCCACAATGTGTCGAAATCAGGCTTCCTTGGCGTTGCGGGTCTCGGTAATGAGGCGGGAGACGTGGGCGATCACTTCTTCGAGGGAGAGGTCACCCGTGTCCACGCGGTGGGCGTCGGATGCCGCCTGCAGGGGCGCGATCTTGCGTTGCTGGTCGGCTTTGTCGCGGTCGCCGATGGCGTCCACCTGGCCCTCGGCGGCACGACGCTCCGAGCGCGTACGCTCGTCGGCAAAGAGGAAGATCTTGAGGTCGGCATCCGGAAAGATGACGGTGCCGATGTCGCGGCCATCCATGATGAGGCCGTCGAAGCCTTTCTGGCGGGCGACGTCGGCGAGGCTGCGCTGGTAGGCCTTCACGGCGTCACGCACATCGGGCAGGGCGGCGTAGCGTGAGACGAGGGCGTTGACTTCTTCGGAGCGCAGCTCGGTCAGGGCGGGGGCGCGTCCGTTGAGGGTGATGCTGGCCTCTCGCTCGCGGACCTGGCAACCGAGTTCGAGCTCTTGCAGCAGGGTTACGAGATCCGGGCTGGGGGCCGGGGCGACGGCCGCGTCGAGGCAGGCGAGCGTCAAGGCGCGGTAATGCGTGCCGGTGTCGACGTGCAGCAGGTTATGCTGCTGGGCCACGCCGCGCGAAGTCGAGGACTTGCCAGTGGCGGCCCCGCCGTCGAGGGCAATGATGAGAAACTGCGGTTGCGCCATGCGCAAGAAGCTGGGCTCAAAAGGGAAAGAGCGCAAACGCAAACGCTCGCCGTGCCGCTAGGCGCGGGCTCCCCAGGGCGTGCGCGTCTGGTATTGGTAGTCAGAGTCTTCGCGAATGAGGCGCAGGATCTCGAAGAAGTGAGGGAAGGTCTTGCCGCAGCACTGTGGGTCGCGGATCTTCAGCCACGGCTGGTTGTCGCCGCGGACGTTGGCGCAACCCAGGATAGCGAAGCTCATGGCGACGCGATGGTCCTCGTAGGTCTCGATCTCCACCCCCCGCTCGGCCGCGGCGCGCAGCGATTCCGGGTCGGGGATGATTTCGAGGGAGTCTTCCTCTTCGATCACGTTGGCGGGGCCCAGCAGCTTGCGCAGTTCCGTGGCCATGGCGGAGACGCGGTCGGTCTCCTGATGGCGTGTGTGGGCGATGCCGGTGATCTTCGTCGGGCCGTCGAACAGCGGTGCGATGGCGGCCAAGGTGAGGAAGGTGTCGGAAAATTCGCGAAAATCCACCGTGCCCGGGCTTTCGGCGACGCTCGGCTGGTGGGTGGGGCCGGTCGTGTCGGGCGTGAACTCGGCAATGACATCGCCGTTGGGGCGATAGTAGACCTGGAGGCCGCATTGCTCCATCACCGGGATGAACTGGCGGTCGCCCTGCCAGGTGAGGCCGCGCTGGAGGTCGGCGATGGCCACCGACCAGGTGGGCCCGCCCCGGTTGACGAGCGGGAGGGCGAGGAAGTAGGAGGCGGCCGTCATGTCGGCGCCGATCACATATTCGTCGCTGGTAAACTTGTAGCTGTTGCCGCGCGCCACGCGGAAGTTGAGCAGGTTGCCGTTGATCGACTCATCGATTTCCTGCCCCAGTTCCTTCATCAGGCCGAGCGTCATGTGGACGAAGGGGCGCCGCACATTGGTGGCATTGAGCTCAAAGCTGCATTCGCTGAGCGCATAGGGCGCGATCATGAGCAGCGCGGAGAGGATCTGGCTGCTGGCGCTGGCATCGACCGCTACCTCGCCTCCCTTCAGCCCGTGCGTGCGCATGGTGAAGGGAAAGTAGCCTCGCTCGCCTTGAAATTCGAACTCTGCGCCTTGGGATTCGAGGGCTTCGAGCAGGCCCTCCATCGGGCGCTTGCGCATCGCCTCGTCACCATCGAGGTGGTAGACGCCGTCTTCGCGCAGGGCGAGAAAGGCCGTCAGAAAGCGCGCGACGGTGCCGGCGTTGCCCACGTGCAGAGTGGCTTCCTCGTTCGGGATCCAGCCGCCGGTGCCGTCGACCACGATGGTCGAGCTGCCTTCGTCCGTCTCCACGCGAATGCCGAGCTGGTCGAGTGCTTGCACCATAATGCGGGTATCGCGGCTGAAGAGAGCGTTGCGAAACGTTATCTGCTGATTGCTCAATGCGGCCAGGATGAGGACGCGATTGGTCAGGCTCTTGGAGCCGGGCACGCGAACGCGCGCGCGAATCGGTTGTGCAAACGGGACGATGGGCAGGGGATCTTGCATGGCGAGTGGGCAGCGCGCTTAAGTGAATGGGCTTTTCCCCGGAAGTGAATCTAAAAGTGACCCTACCGGTAGAGGATTTACATTATTTTCGCAGGAAAATGGGGTATGGTCGGTCGCGGAGACCATTTTCAGGCCAGTAAGTCGCGATAATGTTTACCCCTTTCAAGCAAATGGCGAACCGATGGCCAGTCTCGATTGGCAATTGAAGAGCGTAAGAGGGCCAATTCGTCTTCAAAGGATGAGAGCGTGCGCAACACTTCGTCACGATTTTGCTCCACGATGTCGCGCCAGAGGGTGGGGCTGCCGGCGGCGATGCGGGTCGTGTCGCGCAGGCCGTTGCCCGCAAACGCCTGCCAGGTGCCCGGATCTTGTTGCGCGAGCATGCTGCAGAGCGCGCTGGCGAGCAAATGCGGCACGTGGCTGATGTGCGCCACGATCTCGTCGTGACGGTCGGGACTCATCGTCGTCACCTCCATATCCAGCCCGCGCCAGAAGCGACAGACCGTTTCGACGGCGGGTTGCGGGGTCTGGGGCAGCGGTGTGACGAGGCAGGCGCGCTCGCGAAACAGATCGGCCTGGGCGTTGGCGAGGCCGGTCTTTTCCGAGCCAGCCATGGGGTGCGAGCCCACGAAGGCAACGCCCTCGGGCATAGAGGCATGGGCTTCGCGACAGAGCAGGCCCTTGGTGCTGCCCACGTCGGTGACGACCGCTCCGGGCCGGAGGCGCGGCGCGAGCATCGCGGCATAGCGGGCGATCTCTCCCACGGGGGTGCAGATGACGACGAGGTCCGCGCCATCGGCAGCTTCGGCCGGTTCGGCAAAGACGGCGTCACACCAGGGCTGGGCCTCACATTCCAGTCGGGTCTCGATGCGGCGTGCCCAAACGTGGACGCGCTGGACAAGGCCGAGGTGCTTCGCGGCCATGCCCAGGGAGGCCCCCAAGAGGCCGGGGGCGATGATGGTGAGTTGTTGCAGCAAGTTTGTCGGTGCTGGGGTTTCTAGACTTGCGCCACCCGATTCACTGGGCGGTAATGGCGGCTTGCGCCCGTCGCCTTAGGTTTCCGAGCCGTCGGGCGCTGACAAGCCTGAAAATCTGTCTTGCTCGATATGGTCCGTCGCCGAAAACCCCTGGTACGTAGAGAGGAACGCCGGCGCATGCGGCGGGATCGCTGGCGCTGGGCCCTGATCGTGGCCGCAATCGTGGCGGTGCCCACCCTTGCGTTTCTGCTCGCGATCCCCGGCCAACGCTGGGATCGCTCCGAGGTCGAAAACCTGCCGATCGAGCTGGAAACGGAACAGATCCAGGATCTACGGGCCGAGTTGCAGCATACGCTGGAGCAGGCACGCGAGAGCTGGGAGACGCAGGGTGAAATCGAACCGGAGCGGATCGCTGATCTGGAAGCAGCGATCCGCCATCAAAGGGCGCTCATCCTGGCCCTGCGCCCACATATGAGCGGGGCCGACCAGACGGCGCTGCGCAGCGATCGTGAGCGGCTGAATGCGCTCAGGAAACTGCGGGACCAGGGGCAGGGGCAACGTTTGGCGGACCAGTCCCATGCTTTGGAAGCAGAAGCAAAGCGCCTGCGTGCAGCGGGGGACATCGAGGCCGCACTCCCGCGCCTGGAGCAGGCTCTGGAGCTGCAGGAGCGCATCGACAACCAGTATGCCGGCAGCGATGCCCGTAACAAGGAGCGTTCACAGAGCCTGACGTTTCGCGTGAACGAATGGCAGATGGAGCCCGAGCTGGAGCGACTGGCAGCCCTGCAGGCGCAGGCCCAGGAAGCAATCGAGGCCGAAGACTTCGACCAGGCGTTGCGCGATCTCCACAGCGCCTTGAGCTACCGCCGGCGCCTGAACCGGATGAGCGAGAGTGTGCGACGTAGCGATGTCGAGGCCGAGCGCGCACTGGAAATGCAGATTGCGGATCTGGAGAGCCACGAGATCAAGGCCGAGCTCGACGCCGCCATCGCGCAGGGGGAAGCCTCACTCGAGGCGGGCGATTCCAACCGTGCGCTGGAGGCCTTTCGGCGGGCGGCGGACCGGCAGCGCACGCTCAACACCGATTACGCGGACAGTTCCTACGCGAGCAGCGAGCGTCTGCAAGTATTGCAGGACAAGACTTTGGCGGCGCCGTTGTTGCCCGCGATTGCCAAGATCCAGAAGGCCTTGGGCGACGTTCGGCTGCGGCTTGCCCGGGGGGAAGGCTCCGCCACCGCGCCGAGCGTGACCGAGATCTACCGTCAACTTGAGCGGTTGCGCGATCAGCCGGATGCAAGCCGGTATCTCCCGCCCGACATGGTGGCCGAGGTGGAGTTGCTCTACGATCTGCGCGATGAGCTGGACGTGCTCTACCGGTGGTTTGACGAGCGCCTGCGGCCACTGCCGGAGCAGGAAGCCATTCATCTTTTGAATCAGGAAGTGTCGCAGTCTCTGTTCGAACGTCTGATGGGGCGGAACCCCTCTGCGACCGAGGGCATGAGCCTGCCTGTCGAATCGGTGACGTTTGAAGAAGCGCGTGAGATGGCGCGGCGGGCCGGTTGGGTCCTGGGCCGGCAGGGACGCCTGCCGTTGGAGGCCGAGTTCCGCCTCGCTGTCGGCACACCGGATAGCGGAGATGTCTCCCGTATCGCCTGGAACAGTGCCAGTGCCGGTTTGGACCCGGAGAACCCTGTGCCGCAGGAGCCCGCGCAATTGCAGCCCAACGCCGCCGGCTTTTACGACCTGCTGGGCAACGTTTCCGAGTGGGTGGTCGTGCCCGAGCCGGAAGAAGGCGCGCAGGGCGTGGCCGGGGGCACGCTACGGGATAATCCGATCCGTCTGCGTTCTATCCCGGTGGAAGAGCGTGCGGTGGGCGAGCGCAATCCGTTTACGGGCTTCCGCGTCATCATCGAGCCCCGGGCAGAAACGGCAGAAGGCGAAGCATGAGCGAACTGGAACCGGAACACGCATCGGAACAGGAGCCGCCAGCGCAGGAGCAGGGCTCGGGCGTCACGGTCTGGCTGGTCCTTCTCGTCATGGTGATGACGCTGCTGCCGCTGGTCCTCTGGGCCGGCCGCTATGTCTGGCACTGGTATTGAGCGCGCCTACTCGGGGCGGGGGCGGCTCAAGGTCTCGCCCAATCGCGCAAAGTGGGTTCCACCGAGGCGTGCGAGCGGGTTGAGCTTTTCGACCGGCAAATCCGTTTTTTCGTCCCATTCCGTTACGCCCAGTTCGTCGCTCAGGAAGACGCGGTCTACTTGGCAGAGCACGAGCGCCTGCTGGCCTTCGCCGATTTCGTGCACGGCATACAAGCTGGCGTAGAGGACTGCCTTTGAGGAGGCAAGGCGGGGCAGCGGGTTGTCGTCCTGCACCAGCGGCAGCCCCTGCGCCTCGACCTCGGAGATTTCCGGCGGGAGCGGTTTCGAGGACTGGTTGACGGCGTCCAGTTCCTCGACCGATGGCAGGTGAATCACGGCCTGCCGTTCGCGTTCCAGGTTACGCAGCGTGTCCTTTTGCTCGCCATCGCGCCGACCGATGGAGATCGAGACGATGGGTGGGTTGCTGGTGACGGCGTTGCAGTAGGAGAACGGGGCGAGGTTGTGGCTGCCGTTTTCGTTGCGAGTCAGCACCCACGCAATCGGGCGCGGCACGATGAGGTGCGTCATCCAACGGTAATGAGCGCGGGAACTGAGGCGGTGACGTTCGATCCACATACGTGTATTTAAGTTTGCCTTGGAAAAATCGCTAGGGCAAAAGTAGGGTACGGCTGTCGTCACTGTGTCATGAGAGAAACGATTCGCACTATTCGCATCTTTTTCCTGCTGCTCTGCATTACCGCGGCGCTGCTGGTCACTGTGGCCGTGCCGGAGTGGGAAGGCTACTGGATGCGGTCGGTGGTGATCGGCGGCTGCATCGGCGCGCTGGTGGTCCTGATCGACATCATGCTCAAGGGCTTTTCCCTGCGCGGCCTGTCGGCGCTGACCTTCGGTTTGTTCGTTGGCTGGCTGATGGCCACGCTCATTTCGAGTTCGCCATTTTTCGACATTCCCTACGAGAGCTTGTCCGGGCCGTTGCGACAAAACATGTACCTCATCCGCCTGGGGATCTTCGTCATCATGATGTACCTCGGCGCCGTGCTTGCGTTACGTGGCCGGGATGAGTTCAACCTCGTGATCCCCTACGTGCGGTTCGTGCCTCACCAGGTGGATGTGCCGCTGGCGGTGGTAGACACCAGTGCCCTGATCGACTCGCGTATTGCAGGGATTTGCGAGAGCAAGTTCTTCGGTTACGCTCTGGTCATCCCTCGTTTCGTTATGGATGAGTTGCAGAAGATCGCCGATTCGCCGGATCCGGTGCGTCAGGCCAAGGGGCGCCGCGGCCTGGAGACCCTGCGTCGTCTGCGCGATCTCGAGCATCTGGATTTGCGGATCAACGAGAGCGAGGTGGAGAACCGTCAGAACGTCGACGCGAAGCTGATCTTCCTCGCGCAAAGCCTCAATGCCCGCATCCTGACGACCGACTTCAATCTGGCCCAGATCGCGGAGTTTCACAACGTGGAGTGGCTCAACCTGGCCGCCTTGAGCAAGGCCCTGGTGCCGCGGCCCGTGGTGGGCGAGCAGTTTGAGCTCAAGCTGGTCAAGCCGGGCAAGGATGCGGACCAGGCCGTGGGCTATCTGGCCGACGGCTCGATGGTGGTGGTGACCGACGCGCGCTCCTTTATCGGCAAAGAAGTCTTTGTGGAGGTTCAGAGCGTGGTGCCCTCCAATGCCGGCATCATTCTGTTTGCCCAGCGGGTTTCGTAAGCCTTGGCCGATCGCCCCCTTAAGCTGTGAAGGTTTTAGCCGATCGGGCATAGGCAGTTTAGCGGATCTCAAAGGGTGAGGTTAAAGCAATGGTTAGGGTAAAGATGGTGTTAAAACGGATTGCGTGATGGCAACACCCTACAATTTGCTTGGCTTTACAGAACGGGCCGCTAGACGTAAGCTTCATAGCCTAATCTTCTGGCTATTATTATACGCTAACCCGCAACGAATATTATTCTCATGAACAAGAAGAAGTCTGGTTTTACCCTCGTGGAAATCATGATTGTGGTGGTCATCATCGGCCTCCTCGCCGCCATGGCCATCCCCGCTTTCCAAAGCGTCCGAGTTTCCTCCCAAGCCGGTGCTGCTGAAAACAACCTGAAGCAAATCGCTCAGACCGGTCAGCGCGCCATCATTGAAAACGGCCTCAAATCCGTTTCCTATGACGAACTGATCACCACTTCGGGCACGCCGTGGGAGCTCCCCTACCTGAAGGAGATTCAGCCGGCCTCTCGCGAAAGCTACACCGGCCTGACGGTGTATGAAGATGGTGGTTACCTGGCCGTCAGCCTCAAGGGCGGGGAAGACGGCACGGCTGCTGGCTCCGTTGCCTACTCTGGCACGACCGGCGGCTCCTGGGTTGTCTGGGAATACTAGTTCCTGAGCCTCCATTTCGAGTCACATTTTGAAACCCGCCTTTTGGCGGGTTTTTTTTATGGCTTACGGTCCTTGCGTATTGGTGGGAGCTGCCTAGAAACGAAGGGCAATGCAGGGTTTCTCTCCCGATAAACGTGCGCTGGCGCGCCAGCTAATGCCGTTGTTGATCTTTTGCGGCGTTGCGGCGGTGGCGAGTGCGGGCCTCTGGCTGTGGCTGGGTACGGATCAGCTGTTGGCGTGGGTAAATGCGGTCCGTGAGGCCCTGCAAAGCTGGTTGCGCATCATTCCGGTCTGGGCCTATTGGGTAGCCTTCGCCTTGCTGCCTGCTTTTGGGGTGCCGCTCACGCTGTTTTATCTCAGCGCGATTCCCATCATGGGTGGACCCTTCGGCCTCTACGGCATACTCGGTGCGCTGAGCGCCCTGGGCGTCAACATGTGGCTGAGCTATGCGGTCACGGATTCCGGGCTGCGTCCGTTTTTACAGCACCAACTGGAGAAGCGTGGCTGGAAAATTCCTTCGCTGCCGGAGGGGGAAGAAGGGCAGACGATTCTGATGATCCGCTTTTCGCCCATGCCCTATGCGATGCAGAACTACCTGCTGGCGATGACCAATTGTGGATTGCGGCGCTACATGCTGTTTTCATTTCCAGCTCAGGCACTGGTCGGCATTGCCATGATGCTGATGGGCGGTAGCGCGATGAAGGGGCATTTCGGCCTGTTGCTGTTGGGGATCTTCATGCTGCTGCTGATTTCGCTACTGGTGCGGCATATGCGTGGACGCTTGAAATCCTCGCCCGATGCGGCAGGATCCTCGGATGCGTGATGCCCTGGAGAGCGCGGCCCAGAATGCCTGGACCGTGAGCGAGCTGACAGAGCGGGTGCGGTCGATGCTCGAGACCGGCTTTGCCGAAGTATGGGTGCGCGGCGAGGTGAGCAACCTGCGCCGGCAGAGCAGCGGGCACATCTATTTTTCGCTGAAAGACGCGGGTGCGCAGGTCAGTACGGTGGCCTTTAGACAGGTGGCCTCGCGATTGCCGTTCGAACTCAAGGACGGGCAGCAGGTCGTGGCCTTTGGGCGCATGTCGGTTTTCCCGCCGCGTGGCAGCTACCAGCTCGTCGTGCAACTGCTGATCGAGGAGGGGCTGGGCCGCCTGCAGGCGAAGTTTGAGGCGCTCAAGCGCAAGCTGGCCGAGGAGGGCCTTTTCGCGCCCGAGCGCAAGCAGGCGATCCCGCCGCTACCCAAGACGGTCGGCTTCGTGACCTCGCCCACCGGCGCGGCCCTGCGGGACTTTGTCAGCATCCTGCGGCGGCGGGGCTGGGGCGGCACCTTGCGCGTCTTCCCCGTCCGCGTGCAGGGGCAGGGCGCCGCGGAGGAGATTGCCCGCCAGATCCAGGTGGCCGAACGGTGTCAGGGCTGTGAGCTGCTGGTGATCGGGCGCGGCGGGGGCAGTCTCGAGGATCTCTGGCCCTTCAACGAGGAGGTCGTGGTGCGGGCCGTGGCGGCGTGTCGGCTGCCCATTATTTCCGCCGTGGGGCACGAGATTGATTACGCGCTGAGCGACTTCGCGGCAGACCGGCGGGCGGAGACCCCCTCGGCGGCGGCGGAGTTGATCACCAGTGCGTTTCTGGAGCAACGGGAGCGTCTGCGCGCCTTGGTCGAACGCCTGGACGAGCGCGTCGAACTCGGGATCGAGCGCCGGGCGGTCAAGCTGGAGCGCCTGAAGCACCGTTGGCAAAAGCAGGCCCCGCAGCACCGCATCGAGCAGGGCTGGCTGCGGCTGGACGACCTCGGCAATCGACTGCGTGGAGCGGGGCAGCGGCGACTGGCGGGCTACGCGCAGCGGCTCTACCGGCTGGAGCGTCGCTTCCTTGAATTGCATCCGGAAGCGTCGGCGCGGTTGGCGCGGGAGCGTTTGCGGCAGCTGGCGTTGCGGCTCAAGGCGAGCAGTCCCGACCAGATCCTCCAGCGCGGCTTCGTCATGGCCACCGACGCCAAGGGGCGCCTGATCAGCGACGCTAGAAAAATCAGGCCGCACCAGTCGTTTGTGCTGCAGTTCCGCGACGGCCAGATCCAGGTCAAGCGCGAGGTGCGCAGCGAGCAGACCGAGCTGGGGCTGGAGTAGCTTCTGCCGCTCGAGCGTTGCAGGGACGGCGGCGTAGGCTAAGGTGCGGACATGCCTGAGTTGGGGGAAGTCGAGTTTTTCCGCAAAGTCTGGAATCCGGGGATCGGCCATCGCGTGGAGCGCGTGCACCTGCATCCCGCCAAACGCATCTTTCGCGATGTAGATTGTGAGGCGCTCAAGCGCGGGCTGACCGGCGCGACGCTCGAGCACTCGCAGGCCGCAGCCAAGCAGATGCTCTTCACCTTTTCGGGACCGGTGCACCTGGGCATTCATTTGGGCATGACGGGGCGCATGTTGGTGGAGGCTGCCGATTTCCAGCCCGGCAAGCACGACCATCTGGTGCTGTTCCAGCCGGAGCGCGCGCTGGTTTTCCGCGATCCGCGCATCTTCGGGCGCGTGCACTACGACACGGGGGCGGACCTGCCCGATTACTGGCAGCGCATCCCCTTCTCGGTGCTCGACGCGCGCTTCACGGTCGAAGTGGTGCAGGCGTTTCTTACCCGGCGCGCCCGCAGTCCGCTCAAGGCCGTGTTGTTGATGCAGGACCGCTTCCCGGGCATCGGCAACTGGATGGCCGACGAAATCCTCTGGCGCGCCCGGTTGAAGCCCCACGCCAAGGCGGGCGAGCTGGACGCCGAACAGGTGCGCGAGCTGCACGCGCGGATTCAGGAGGTCGCGCACGACGCGATGGAGACGATTGCCGGTCGCGACGAGGAAGACCTGCCGCACTACCTCAACGAACGCATCCCCGAAAGCTGGCTCTTCAACCACCGTTGGCGGGACGGCGGAACCTGCCCGCAAACCGGCCTGCCGCTCGAACGTGAACAGGTCGGCGGTCGCACCACCTGCTGGAGCCCTGCCTGGCAGACGCGGCCATAGGAAGACGCGGGCAAGCTAACGGCTTTTGATGTATCCGCCGCCGACCCCCTAAGGGATGCACAGATGCGGTTTGGATCGTTCGTTGCTGGCACCTCTTCAAGGTGCTCCCGTGGGTGGAATGGGTTACCGGTGGTGTCGCCCGCTGCGCGTGCTCAACCACCGGCTATAAGCTGGCATCCCTTCAGGATGCCGGGATGGGCTCTCGATCGCCGGTAGCACGCCGTCTAAGCTGCTCCGTGGGCGGTTCAACGGCTTGCATGGGCGCTGTGCCCTGCCTTGTCCCGCCGTCGGGGACCCCCGACACCACCGGAACGCCCCTTGCAGACGGCAGACTATGCCTCGCAAATCCTGGCGCTCGACTTGGATGCCATCTTCCGCCGCCATTCGGCTCAGAATCAGCCGGTTTTCGATCCAATTGATCGCAGCAATCGGCTCACTTTTTCCTTATCAGACCATCTTTGATCATCTGCTTCCGCGTCCTACGACTGCGGATGATGTCACGAATGGACGTAACGATTAAATGGAGGCCGATCGCGATCGCAAAATACCAGAAGATGAACTTGTGGAGCAGGTGATACCGTTCCTCCACAGTTAAATACTCGGGGCTATCCAGCTCTGCCAGCAATGTCTGCAGCCAATCCATGAGGATTGACTGCAGTTTAATACCGCTACCTCATTGGAGTCAAACAATGAAAGCAACAATGAACCAGCGCCGCAGCAGCCTACGCAGACACGGCGCTCCACAAGATGCTCAGGCGCATAATCTGGCAAAGGCTCAAGACAGGAACTTGCCGTTATTGGCGCGCCGCGCGCATCTGCTCAACTACATTGCATCTCTGAGGCCTGACGAGTCATTGCCCGCAGACCTGATGCAGGAGCTTGATTGCATCCTGAAGGAAGGCCATTCATCTGTGCAAATCCGTGTTCTTTCCGTGGCCAAGCCAAAGTCTTTCTCCGGCCTCCAGTGCCTCAGTCGAAATAGGCACCGTTTTCGATGCTGGCGATGACGGCGGTGGGCAGGCCGGATTCACTGAGGCCAGTGTGGTTGAGGTCGCCGTTGTGGTAAGCTTCGGCAAAGATCTCGGTGACGGCCTGTTGGCGGCGTTCCGCGTCGAAGATCGAGGAGGCCCAGTTGTAGGCCAGCTCGTATTGGCGGGAATCGAGCAGGTATTGGGCGACCAGGTGGATGCTGTCGTCGTAGAGTGCGCTGTTGGCGTGCTGGTTCAGCCAGGCGGTGGCGGCATCCGGATCCTCGATCACCCACTGCTTCAGGCGGCGGTTGAGGGCTTCCCGGTCGAGCTGGGCGAGCGGAGTCGCTTCGGCGGGCTCGGGCTCGCTGGAAGCGGTTGCCTCCGTCGGTGGGGCAATGGGGGCGGCTTGGGCGGCTTCGAGTTCGGCGACGCGCTGCTCGGCCTGGGCGAGTTCGGCGCGGGTGTCGGAAAGCTGCTGGTAGAGCGCCATCAGCTTGCGGCCCTGGTCGGGGAGGGACGGTTTCGGCTCGGGGGCGGCCACCGCAGGGGTAGGGGCGGGATTGGATAAAACCATCCAGCCCGCGAGACCGATGGCGACGAGCCAGCCTGAACCCTGTGCGCTTTTGCCCCAAAAACTCATGACAGGGCAGGAGCGGGTGCCGTGCCAGCTGCCAGGTCCTGCTCGATTGTGACCTCTTCCTCCGCCAGTTCTTCGTCGAGGCCGTCGAAGCGCATCAGGCGTGCGCTGTTGAAGATCACGAAAAAGGCGCTGAATTCGTGGAAAAAGGCCGCGAGGATCGGGCTGACGAAGCCGGCGGTGGACAGCACGATGGCGACCACGATCAGGCCGAAGCCGCAGAGCAGGTTCTGGTTGATGATGCCCACCGTGCGGTGCGAGAGCTCGAGCAGGTCGGCCAGCCGGCGCAGGTCGTTGGTCATGAGGGCTACGTCGGCGGTGTTCACGGCCACGTCATTGCCCAGCGCGCCCATCGCGACGCCCAGATCGCCCGCTGCGAGGGCCGGAGCGTCATTGAGGCCGTCCCCCACCACCAGCACCTTGCAGCCGGCGTCCTTCAGTTTGGCGATCTCGATCTGCTTGTCTTCGGGCAGGCATTCCGCGCGAAAATCGCTGATGCCGACGCGCTCGGCAATGGCCTCGGCGACCGGCGTGCGATCGCCCGTGAGCATGACGAAGCGGTCGATGCCGATGTAGCGCAGGCGTTCGAGGGCCTCCGCCGTCTCGGGGCGCAACTGGTCGGCCAGGCCGAAGGTGGCAACTTGGCGGCCGTCGACCGCGAGGTGGATCAGGCTCAGCGGCTGGTCGGTCGGCAGCCCCTCGATCGCGATGCCTTGCTCTTCCAGCCAGCTCTGGCGGCCGACCAGCACCGTACGGCCGTCCACCGTCGCGGTGACGCCGCGGCCCGAGGCTTCGCTGAGGTCGTGCACGTCGGGCAGGTGCAGCGCGCGGGCGGCCTCGCGGATGGCCTTGGCGACCGGGTGGTTGGAGTGTTGCTCGAGCGCGGAGGCGAGGGCGAGGGCCTCCTGTTCCGGCCAGCCCTGATGGGTGCGGATCTGCTCGATGCGCAGCACGCCCTGGGTCAGCGTGCCAGTCTTGTCAAAGACGACGGTGTCGATGTGGCGGCCCAGCTCGAGGTTGCGCGTGCTCTTGACCAACATGCCGAGGCGGGAGGCGCTGGAGATGGCGCCGACCATGGCGGACGGGCTGGCGAGCACGAACGCGCAGGGGATCGAGACGATGAGCACGGCGATGGCGCGGTCCACATCGCGGGTAAAGAAGAAGACGCAGGCGGCGATGAGGATGATCAGCGGCGTGTAATAGCGCGCGTAGTCTTCGGCCATGCGGATGATCGGGGCCTCGGATTCCTTGGCCTCCTCGATAATCTGTTGGACCTTGGCCACGACGGTGTCGCCGGCCTCCTTTTTCACGCGGGCCTCGAGCAACCCGGTGAGGTTGGTCGTGCCGGCAAAGATCTCGGCGCCCTCGGCGGCATCGACGGGCAGGGATTCGCCGGTGATGTTGGCCTGATCGAGCTGCGAGTGGCCGCTGATGACGACGGAGTCGGTCGGCACGTAATCACCGGGGCGGATGCGGACGCGGTCGCCGATCTTGAGGTCCGCGGCGTCGACTTCCTCCTCGGTGCCGTCGGCGCGCAGGCGGCGGGCGCGGACTTCGGAGAGTTTGCGCAGGCGGGCCAGCGCGCTTTCGACGCCCAGCACGGTGCGCTCTTCCAGCATCTGCCCGAGCACAAGGATGATGGCGACGATGCCGCCGGTCACGTATTTGCCGGTGGCGAGGGTGGCGGCGAGGGCGAGGACCACATACTGGTCCATATAAAACTGGGTGGCGGCAAAGCCGGAGGTGCGGATCGAGCCCAACACGTCGATGAGGATGGGCGCGGCGATCACCACGGCGCCGATCAGGGCGAGCATGTGGGCCAGCGCGGCCTGATCGGGGCGCAGCCAGGGCAGGATGAGGCCGGTGAGCAGGAAGGCGCTGGAGATGAAGACCAGGCGCAGGCGACCCTGCATTTCTTCGGGGATGGAAAGGCTTTCCTGAGACATGGTGCTAGCGCGTATATTTGGGCGAGGGCTCGATGAAGAGCGTCGGCTGGGCGTGCTCGGAGCCAAAGAGGGCGGACGACTGGGCCTGCTGCATCACGTAGTCGAGCGAGTCGAGGTAGAGGCGCGAGACGATGGCGTCCGGGTTGGTCTGATATTCGGCGTAAAAGGCCTTGAAGGCTTCGGCCTCGCCCTCGGATTTGGCGAGCAGGTCGTTGGCGTAGGCTTCGGCGCGGCGGCGGATGGCGGCGGCCTGGCCCCCGGCCTGCGTGAGGGAATTGGTGCGGTATTCGCGCGCGTTTTCGAGCAGCGTCTTGGCAAACATCTGGGCGTTGATCACGTCTTCGAAGGCCGCGAGCACCTGACGCGGCGGCCCCAGCTCCTGCAGTTCGCAGGCAGTCAGGGTGATGCCGAGCTGCAGGGCGTCGGCGCGGGCCTGGGCGTGTGCTTCGATCGCGCCGATCATGGCGTCGCGCTTCTCGGTCAGGCAGTCGTCGATGCGCATCTGGCCGATGGTGTGGCTGGCGCTCTGGTAGAGCAGGCTGCCGATCAGCTCGTCGCGGCGGTCGCCGAGGCGGAAGTAGGCCACCGGATCGTGGATGCGGTAGCGCAGGGTAAAGCGGGCCTGCAGGATGTTGCGGTCGCCCGTGAGCGTGTAGCCGTCGACGACCGGGTCCAGCGTGGTGGCGCCGTCGATCTGCACCTTTTTGGGCGGGGGCATGTTGCCGCCGTTCTCGTCCATCCAGGCCTGGACCTCCTCCATCGTGTATTGATATTCGCGGTCGGGATCGCCGATCTTCTTGCCGCCGGAGGCCCAGGATTCGAGCGTCAGACTGTGCTCGGTGCCGGTCTGGACCAGTACCACTTCGTCGAAGGGCTCGGGCAGGCTGAAGACGAGGCCCGCGTCGTAGGTCTTGGGTTGGAGCTTGCCGAAGCGCAGGAGCAATCCCGTCTCGCTCGGGCCGACGGTGCGGATGCCGGAGACGAGGTAGAGGCCGAGCAGCAGCAGGAAGACCCAGAAGGCGGCGGGCTTGAGGTTTTTGAGCGTCAGGAGCAGGGCCTGGACCATCAGGCCGTCCTGGTTCTGGCGTTGCTTACGGCGCATCGGGCGTGTCCTCCGGGTCGAGGCCGATCGCGGCGGCGGTGGGGAAGTTCTTTTGGGTGCTCGGCACCTGCTGGGTGCGGATCATCTGGGCTTCCATCTCACCGCTGGGCTTGATGAGGCTGAACGGCGGGGTGCTGGTGTCGAGCAACAGCGTGGTGTTCTGGTCGACGACGGAGCGCAGGCTCTGGAGCTGGCGCATGAAGAGGTAAAACTCGAGGTCCTGGCTGTGGGCGGCGGCGTAGATGCGGGCGGCCTCGGCCTCGGCTTCGCCATGCTTCTCCTCGGCGTAGCGCTTGGCCTCGGCGATCAGGATCGAGGTTTCCTTGTCCGTTTCGGCGCGCAGGCGCTCGGCCTCGCTCTTGCCCTCGGCACGGTATTTGGAGGCCTCGCGCTTGCGTTCGGCCCGCATGCGGCGGAAGACCGACTCGGTGTTGTTTTCCGGCAGGTTGAGCTGGAGCACGCCGACGCTGCTCAGGCCGATGCCGAGGTACTCGTGGGCGTCGTCCGCGGCCTGGGCGAGGATCTGACCCTCGAGCGCGTCCATCGTTTCATCGCTCTTTTCGACGGAGACGAGGTCGGCGTAATCGGTGCGACCCAACACGGAGTTGCGCGCGCTGGAAATGATGGAGTCAAGCTTTTCGTTGCCCGACTCGAGCGTGCCGACGCTGCGCAGAAACTTCAGCGGGTCTTCGACGCGCCAGGCGTAATACATCGGCACGATGATGTTGCGCTTGTCGCGGGTCAGCGTCTCGGAGAGGCGGATTTCGCCGTATTGCAGGCGCCCGTCGAGGCGCTCGACCTGCTCGACCGGCCACGGCCATTTGCCATACCAGCCCGCTTCGTTGACTTCCCGGACCGGTTTGCCGAAGCGCAGCACGACGGCGCGCTCGTTGTCGCGTAGCATGAAGCTGGCGGAGGTGAGGGTGACGACCACGGCGCCCAGGCCAAACAGGGCGAGGCGGGCGATCCATTGGCGGTTGGAGCCTTCGGTGCTTTCGGAACTCATTGTGCGTCCTCCAGGAGGTAGTCAGCGTCGGATGGGTTGGGATTGACGGCCGGGATGGCGCCGGAACCGGCGCGCAGGTAGCCGTCGACCGCGCGGTCAAAGTCGGTGGGTTTGGCGTCGAGCGCCGGGATCAAGGTCTGGACGTCCGGCACGCTCTCGTTGAGCAAGTCGGGGTTCAGCGTCTTGCGCACGTCGATGTAGGCCGGGATGGCGCCCTGGAAGCTCTCGTCGACGATCAGCTTCTTCACGCCGGCGAGGCTGGCGTCGAAGGCCTCATAGGCCTTGCGCACGCGGAAGACCTCGGGGGCCTCATTGTAGCTGGCATCGAGCGCGGTAAAGCTGTGGGCCTGGCCACTGGCGGCTTCGATGCGCGACTGGTATTTGCCGTCGGAGGCGGCCATCAGGGCGTATTGGCGGGCCTCGGCGCGCGGCAGGTTCTGGCTGCGGTAGGCCTGGCCTTCGTAGATAAAGGCTTCGCGGTCTTCCTCGGCACTCACGACCTCCTGATAGCTGGGACCGACGTTGACCGGCGGGTGGATGTCGCGCAGGCAGACGAGGTCGATCTCGATGCCCGATTCCTTGCGGTCGAGGTCGGCCTGGATGGCCTCGTGCAGCGCCTGTTGCAGGTCGGAGCGCTCGGTCGTCATGATGTCGAAGGCCGACTCGTGCAGCGTCTGGTGCAACAGGGCTCGGTAACCCGCCTGGGTGATCGTCAGCTGAGGATCGGTGGTGTGGAGAAAGAGGCGGCGCGGGTCCTTGATGTGGTAGTAGATCGGCACGCTGATAGTCAGCAGCTCTTCGCCCACGCCCACCAGCTGGTTGACCTCGCCGACGTAGTGGGCGCGGTCCCAGAGGATGGGATCGCCGGTGTCGGCTTCGAGGCCCAGCACGACCATGCGCAGCTCGTCCGAGGGAATGGTCTTCACGCGACCGAAGGGGTAGGGGAGGGTCACGTGCAGGCCCGGCTGCAGCAGTTGCTCCTGCGTGCGACCGAGGTGCTGGTGCAGGCCCTGGCTACCGAGCGGCACGGCGTGGAAGGCGGTGGACACCCAGGTCATCACCGCCACGGCGACGGCCAGGGCCGGAAGCGCGCGCAGGATGCTGGGCAGGAACCACATCTCCGAGAGCTTGAAGAGCGCCTCGGCGTCGCCGACCTCGACCCGTTGCCAGAGCGGGTGGCGCCGCGGTGTGATGAGGCGCAGGGGCTGCGTGGTGCCGAGCGGCGGGGCCTGACGCCAGACGCGCACGGGTTGGTAAAAGCGCAGGGCCCAGCGCAACAGCGTTTCGACGATCCAGAAGCCGAGCAGCACGGTGCAGATCAGCAGCACCCAGGGGTGGAAGACGAGCTGGGCGTAGAGCTCGACCAGCAGCACAACGGCGAGCAGACCGAAGAGGCAGGCTGCGAGCTGGTGCACCCCGCCGATCACGTCGAGGCGCAGCTGCGAGACGCGGTCACCGTCCTTTTGCGAGATCTGGGCGTAGAGGCGGCCAAAGTAGCCGAGGAAGGCGGTCACGAGCAGCACGATGGCCGGAAACGTCATCTGGTCGGGCGTCTCGGCCGGGTGCAGCATGGGGCTGAACTGGAGCAGAAAGGGCGCGAGCAAGGCGGCCGCGGCCAGGGCGCCGAGGGCGAGCAAACACTGGCGCAGGCCGCGCAGGGTGCAGGGGACGAAGCGCCGCGTGCGGAACCACAGGTGGCGCCAGAACTTGCCGCGGGGAGCGGTGCGGGGCAGGCTGGCGGGCGGCAGGACCAGGTTGAGCTGCAGGGCGAGCACCCAGGCGGCGAGCGCGGCTACGGGGTAGGCGAAGGGCAGCTGCTGGAAGTAGGCGAGGGCGGCGAATCCGACCGCTTCCAATGCGCTCAGACTGGTCAGGATCCAGCACCAGGCGGGCGTTTTGCGTGGGGCGGCAGTGGCAGTTGAAGGCATGGGAAGACGTCGGGAAAGGTGTGAGAGAAACGCAGTCGGGAGACGCAGCATCCGGCGGGAGTGGGACCGGCCGGACGCTTAAGGTGTGACTGAATCGCAGGCGTCCGCTTACAGGCGCGGGCGCATGATCAGGAGCTGGCCGTCTTCGGCGAAGCGGGTGTTGGCCTCGCTGCTGGAGAGGTAGCCGCCCATGCCGTCGGGGGCATTGGTGCGGTCGGTGCCGTGGGCCTGGATCTCGATGAGGAAGGTGTCGGGGCCAAACGCGGTGCTGGCGTCGATCACCCCGGTGGCTTCCCAGCGGCCGGCGCTGAGGCTCACGTTGTCGCGGGCTTCCACGTAATCGAGGTTGAACTGGGACTGGAACTTGGCCGCGTAGTCGTTGTTGCGGTCGAGCGTCCACACGCCGCCGTTACGGCCATACTTGGCGTAGACGGCATTGGCGGGGCTGTTCGTGTCTTCGCAGATCACGATGTAGTTGTCGTTTACCGCGATGTTGTCGATGCTGACGGCGAAGTTGGTGCCGTTGTCGATGTTGTAGCCGGTGTATTCCGGCTGGACTTCGGGGCCGCCGTTGACGCTGTAGTAGGGGCCGGTGTAGGCGTCCTGGATGGAGCCGCCCGGGGTCACGATCTGGTCGGCGTTGTAGATGACTTCCATCGAGCCGGTCGACCAGGGCATGCGGGGGTTGAAGTGCACTTCGTAGAGACGGCCGAGGCGGTTCGGGCCGTAGCCGCCGGTGGTGGCGACGAAGAGGCGACGGGTCGGGTCTTGCGGGTCGAACTCCATGTCTTCCACGCGCACAAAGCCGTAGCCGCCCACTTCGTCGGCCTTCAGCTTCATCTGCGAGGCGTCGAGGCTGGCCGCATTGGGGACTTCGATCCATTCGACGTTGATGGAGCCGTCGGTGAAGGTGGAGGCGTTCTTGCCGGCGTCGCCGTTGGAGCCGCCGAGCACGTAGACCTTGCCGCCCGTGAAGCCGTTCTTGTCCAATGCATTGCCGCGGCGGGCCTTGGTGCCGACATACATGTAGACGTAGGACGGAAAGCCGCCGTCTTCAGACGAAACGACCACGGTGTAGCGGTCGCGGCGGGGCTGGACCACGGTGTTTTCACGCACCACGCGGCCGAGGGCCGGCAGGGTATGCATCTCGCCGTCGAAGATCGCGACGGACTGCGGGCCCTGGGCGTCGAAGGAGTCGGTGCTCTCTTCGTTGGTGATGAAGATCGGGCGGTCCATGCCGTGCGCCGGACCGGCGAAGGAGCCGGAGCAGAAACGGGTGAAGGAGGTGCCGTCGCCGGCCTTGGGCGGCTCGGGGCTGTAGAAGGCGTTCTCCATGTAGAGCGACTGGTGGGCGAGGCCGCCACTGACGATGGAGGCATCGTCGTCGAGCACCCAGCGGGAAACGAGCGAACCGATGTAGGTGTCGCCGTCGACGATCGGCTGCGAGGTGGTGCCGCTGGTCAACTCGTGGGCCATGAACATGATGTTCTCGCCCGTGACGGGGTCGACGTAGATGCCGGAAGCGTCGGGGATACCGACCATGGTGTATTCTTCACTGCCGGTCGCGCCGGTCATCGGCACGCGGTCGCCCGTGGTCATCAGGGCTTCGAAGTCGAAGTCAGCCATCGGCTGGGCATCGAGGTAGGCAGGTTCGGTGGTCTTGAAACCGCCGAAAACCGAGGCGCAGAGAGAGGTAGCGCCCAGGAGGATTGCGAGGTTGTTCTTCATGTGAGAGACCTAAGTAACGAAGGGATAGGTGGATCTGTGATTGAGAGAGTTTTTAGGCGCGGCGGCGGCGAAAGGCGGCCACGGCGAGGGCGAGCACGCCGGCGAGGGCGGCGTAGGTGCGCGGTTCCGGCACGGCAATGGCGTTGATGCCCTGGCCGAAATCGCCGACCAGCGTCGCGGAGCCGTCCATCAGGTCGATGGAGTAGAGGCCGGAGGTCAGGCCGTCCACGGAGAGGCTGGCCAGCAGGTTGCCGTTGCCGTCGACCATCAGTGAGGAGTAGCCCGTGATGTCGAGGCCGAGGCTGCCGATCGTGAAGAGCTCGCCGCCGTCCGGATCGAAGGACTGGGCCAGGATGTCGAGCTCGGGGTCGATCACGAACAGTTCCCCGAAGTCCGGGTCGATGCCGATGCCGCTGAGGTAGGGCGCCGCGCCTTCGTTGGCGTCGCCGCTGCCGTAGAAAAAGTCGGTGGCGTAGCTGGTGCTGCCGTCGGTCTCCAGGGCCACGTTTTCAGCCATGTCGCTGACCCAGCGGAAGTTCGAGTAGAACGGGTCGTAGGCCATGTCGGCATCGTAGCCGCTGGGCAGGAAGGTATCGCTCAACAGGGTCGCCTGGCCCTTGGTGTTGAAGCGGTAGATATAGGCGTTGTTGTCGACGCCGTAGAAGTAGCCGTCGTTGGGATTGTAGTCGAAATCGACGATCGAGGAAAAGGCGTCGTTGAGGCCGGTGATTGCGGTCGAGCTGTAGACCGTGCCGGGGTTCGTGGACTCGAACTTGACCAGTTCGTTGGCGTCGTTGACACCCCAGAGGGCGTAGGCGTGAGCGGCCGAGGCGGCGAGCCCCAGAAGAGCAAGCGAAGCAAGGGTCTTTTTCATGAGTGAGAGAAAAGTAACGGGTGAGAATCGGTTACCAGAGACTCTCAGGATAAGGGCGAAGCCTCGCTTCTACTCAACGCCTTTATCGTAACTTTTCTGCGAACTAATAGCGCTATATAAATGAGCGCATTAGTGACGTAATAGCTGCGATCGCTAATACATTAGTATCATTTATAGGATGCAATTGCGTGCTAATAGATGCTGTCTGGCGGCGGTTTAAGGGGCTTCAGCGGCAGCACAGCTGTAGTTTAGCGGCCATTACGGGACTGAAACCAAGGGACAGTCCGCAGATAAAAGCTGGATTCAGAACCTTAAAAAAGCCCGGCGATCTGGCGAGACGTGTAGCCAGATTCCGGGGGATGATTACGTATCTTAAGGTAGGTATAATTGTCAGGCGTCACTCGACCGTAACGAATAGTCACAGACGGTTGAGAGGCACCGTCCTGGCAAACGTCATGATGCGGCTGGAGCGGTCGCGTTGGGCTTGCCCTTGCGCTTCGATTTGCCGAAGAAACGGCGCCAGGCGAGCGCGAAGCCCGTCCACACCAGCACCACAGCGGCGAGGCAGGCGAGGGCGCCCAGGATCTGGCCGATCGGGCCGATCACCCGCGAGGTGTGAATATCGCGGATCGCCATGCCCATCTTGGCCCGAAAGGGGTAGTCGGCGGCTGCCTGATAGTAGAGCACTTCGCCCGTCACCGGGTGCAGCAAGAGCTGGTCGGGGCGCCGGGGGAAAAACGTCTCCGCATTGCGCACGTTGATGCTGACGGGCTGGGGGCCCTGCGGCTCGGCGGCTGCCTGACCGCCTTGCGGGCCGTGCCCACCGGGGCCGCGGCGGGGGGGACTGCTTTCACCGGTTTGCAGCTGGACTTCCTGCCAGTGCGGCACCTGCTCGAGCGCCGCGGTGACGAGCGTCTCGAGGCTGGCTTTGGGTCCGGTCACCGTGGCGGGATCGATCGTGATTTGCGGGGCCTGTGGGCGCGCGGAGCCGGTCCAGTTTTGATAGGCCGTGCGCGCCCAGCCGTAGGACCAGTAGGTGGCGGTGACGGAGAAGATGAGCAGGGGCAGAGCCGACCAGAAGCCGAGCACGTTGTGCCAGTTGAAGTCGCGCGCCTTGGGCTTGAGGCCGCCCTTGAACCAGAGCTGGCCGCGCAAGACCTTGGCGGTCCAGCGCCGGGGCCACCAGAGGTAGATGCCGGTGGCGATGAGCACCACAAATGCGAGATTGCAGATACCGGTGATCACCCGGCCGATGTCGCGCTGCTCTCCGCTGAGCGCGAGCCAGCGGTGCCAGAACATCATCTCGTGCATGAAGTCCTCCATCCACGTGCCGCCCGGCTCGATCAGCGCGCCGGTGTAGGGGTTGAGGTATTGGTGCTCGCGGCGGCCAAAGCTCACCTGCGCGGCGCGGTCGGGCTCGGGGTAAAGGGTGATGCCGGTGGCGGGCTGCTCGGTGTCCGCGGCTTGCACCTTGGTGAGCAGTTCATCTGCAGTGAGGCGTTCCGCGTTTTCGGGTACCTCGACGTGGGCCTGCGCCCGCTGGCTCCAGTCGACCAGCTCCGTCTCAAAAGCCAACACGGCGCCGGTAAAGGACATGATCGCGATGACGATGCCGCTGATAATGCCCGCGACCAGGTGTATCCAGAAAAGCAGTTTGCGAAAACTCATGATGCAGATAAGAAAAGCGAATAAAGTGAGAGCCGGTCTCATTGCTAAAACACCGGACATGGATGGCAAGTTGAATCTGAGAATAAATCTCAATAATTCAGTCAAACCACTTATCGCCAGGATCAACCGTTGTGGGGCAGCTGGTTGAGAACTAGCCGATTCTACTTAAGCTCAGGGCATGGAACGCGTTGTTGAGCCCGAAATCCTGGATACCCTCGCCTGGGACGATCCCGCTGCGTTGGGGAACCGCCGGGACCTGCGCGTGATCAATGCCCTCATGGGCAATTTCTCGTGGTTTGGCAGTGAGCTGCGGCAGCACTTGCACCCCGGCGAAAACGTGCTGGAGCTGGCCGCTGGCGACGGAGCGCTCGGGCGCTACCTCTACCGGCACGTCTTCAGCCCGCTCGCCCATCAGGGCGACTACTACGGGCTCGACCGCATCCCGCGCCCGGAACGTTGGCCGGACGAATGGCGGTGGCTGGAGGCCGACCTCGAGGGGTGGTGTGCCGAAGAAGCGTGCGACATCGTCATCGGCAACTTCATCCTGCACCAGTTGACGCGCGAGCAGTTGGCCGGCTTGGGAGAGAAGCTGCAATCGGCCCGCGTGCTGTTGTTTAACGAGACGGCGCGCAACCAGGCTGCACTTTATCTCGCTCGCCTCGGTTATGTCCTTGGCTTTAATCATGTTTCCCGCCACGATGCCCCGGTGAGCGTACGCGCGGGCTTCAAGGGCCATGAACTGCCGCAATGGCTGGGCCTGAGCGATGACGCGTGGCGCATCCAAACGTCATGGACCCCGTGGGGCAGCTATCGGATGAAGGCGATTAGAAAGGACACTCAGCGTTGACGCGTACTGTGCACATCATGGGCGGCGGGGTCGCGGGGTTGGCCCTCGGCATCGGCCTGCGGCGCCACGAGGTGCCGGTGCAGGTGCGTGAGGCGGGCGAATACCCGCGCCACCGCGTCTGCGGCGAGTTCCTGGCCGGCGTGCGCCCGGAGACTTTGCAGTTTCTGGGCGTGGAGGACTTGTTGCGCGACGCCTTGCGGCTGACCTCGACCAGTTGGTACCGGCGGGACGACCTGATCATGGAGCAGGATCTGCCCGAGCCGGCCCTCGCCCTCTCGCGCTACGAAATGGACGCGCGTTTCAGCCACCGCTTACAGGATTTGGGCGGCGACTTGTTGCAGCGCTCGCGGGCACACCCGCAGGACAATGGAGATGGCGTGGTCTGGGCAACCGGTCGGCGCCGCGCGCCCAAAAAGGCCGGGACGCGCTGGCTGGGGCTCAAGATCCACGCGCGAGACTTGCCGATGGAGCACGATCTGGAGCTGCACTTCGGTCGTGGAGGTTACGTGGGCGTGGCACGCCTGCCGCGCCGGCGGGCCAACATCAGCGGTCTGTTCCAGCTGCAAAGCTCCCTGCAAGGCCGCGATACGGACTTGATCCTGGCCTATCTGCAGCAGACGGGATTGAAGAAGCTGAGTCATCGCCTGCAATACGAAGAACTGGATCAGGAGTCGTTCCAGGCCGTCACCGCGCTCGACTACGGCAGTCAGCGTCCCCCCAAGGGCCAGCTCTGCGTCGGCGACTGCTGGAGCATGATCCCCCCTTTCACGGGCAACGGCATGACGCGCGCGCTCGAGCAGGCTGCGCTGGCGATCCCGCCGTTGCTGGGCTACGCGCTCAAGCACCGCGAATGGCCCGAGGTGCGCCGCACGATCGAGCAGCAAAGTCGGCAAGTCTTCGGTCCGCGGCTGCGGCGGGCACACCTCCTGCATCAGCTACTGCTCAACTCGGTGGGGCAGGCCGGTCTGGCCTTTGTCGCGCGCCGCAACTGGCTGCCCTTCGACAAGCTCTACCACGCGCTGCACTAGGCTCCTTTTCATGTATCTCTCCAGCATTGCCACCGCCCTGCCGCAAGCCTGTTACCGGCAGGCGGACTTGTGGAACGTCTACGCACAATCTGCGCTGAAGGAGCGCCTGCGCCCGCGCACCAGCGACCTCCTGCAAAAGGTATTGCTGGGCGACAACGGGATTCAGACGCGGCACCTTGCCACCCAGCCGATCGACCAGATTTTCGACCTCGATGCGCAGGCGCTCAACCGCACCTTCGAGGCCATCGCGCCGGAGCTGGCCCAGGAGGCGCTCGAAAAGGCGTTGGCCGAGGCGGGGCTGCGCGCGGATCAGCTGGACGCGCTCTACATCTGCACCTGCACGGGCTACCTCTGTCCGGGCGTGACCAGCTATGTGAGTGAGCGTCTGGGGCTGCGCCCCGACGCCTACCTGCAGGACCTGGTGGGCTTGGGCTGCGGCGCGGCGATCCCGGCCTTGCGGTCGGCCGCCCACCAGTTGCAGGCCGAGCCGGAGGCCACGGTCGCGGTCGTGGCGGTGGAGATTTGCAGCGCCGCCTTTTACCTCGACGACGACCCGGGCGTGATCATCAGTGCCTGCCTGTTTGGTGACGGCGCGGCCGCCACGATTTGGCAGGGGCAGCCGACGTCGGGCGCGTGGCAGGCGAACGGTTTCGACACGTTGCTGGAACCGCAGAAGCGCGACATCCTTCGCTTTGAAAACCGCGAGGGCAAGTTGCGCAACCTGTTGCACCGCTCCGTGCCCCGCGAAGCCGCTCGCGCCGTGCAATGGCTCTTCGAGCGCGACCAGGAACGCAGTGGTGCCGTGCCGGATCGCCTGATCTTGCACGCCGGGGGGCGCGATGTGCTCGACGCTATCGAGACGACGCTGCCCGGCCATACTGCCCCGGAATCACGCGAGGTGTTGGCGCAATGCGGTAACATGAGCAGCCCCAGCGTGCTCTTTGCCCTGCAGCGCTTCCTCGACAAGCCCGAGGCGCAGGACGCCCGTCGCCTCTGGCTGAGCAGCTTCGGCGCCGGCTTTGCCGCCCACAGCTGCGCCCTCGAGCGCGTGGAGTAGCGTCATTTCGGTCCCCTATGGGACCCCTTCAGGGTCCGGCCACGTTCCGGGTAGGACCGGGGGTCTTCGCTACGCTTGACACCCCGGCTACGTTATGTGACCCCTTCGGGGTCGGTGCGGCGTGGAGGCGTTCCGGGCAGATGGTTGCCCTTGGTTGACCCTGTCGACCGCGGGGGGATGCTCCGTTGTTTATCGTATCCAATCGGGATGCTGAATTATCGAGCAGGCTATGGGCTGTGACCCCTTCGGGGTCGGGGCACCGCTTCGGGCTGTGAGGGCGTGGGCGGATGGCCCGGTGGTGTCGGGGTGCCTATGGCCCCCTCAACCACCGGCAATAGGCTGTGCCCCCTTCGGGGTCGGGGCGTGGAGGCGTTCCGGGCCAGATGGCCGCCCTTGGTTGTGCTTGTCGATCGCTGAAGGATGCTCCGTTGGTTATCGTATCCAATCGGGGAATGCGTTGGAGGGGGGATGAGATGGGCGCACCGGGGCTTTATGGCCCCTCCTTTTGTATCCCCTCGGGCTGGCTGCATTCTCGAGCAAGCTGAAGGCTTGCGAGCTTATAGCCGGTGGTTGAGTCCGCACCGCGGACGACACCACCGGAATCCGCCACCCACCCATGCACCTTGAAGAGGTGCCAGAGCGGGGATACCCGCGCTTATGACACCCCCTTAAGGTGTGAGTGGAAATAGCGCCGCTACGGCGAAGATCGCCATTGCGGCTACGGAGGGTAATATTTATAAGTTTCACATGCTTAAAACTCCGGTCATCCATCCCCAAATCCTCGAAGCTCTGGGCCGCTCCGGCCATTTCGCTCAAGTCGTGATCGCCGACGGCAACCTGGCGACCGGCGCGCTGAAAGGGCCCAACGCGACGCTCGTGCACCTGAATTTTCGCCCTGGCCTGCTCGATGCCGTGCAGGTGTTGGACGGCTTGTTGGAGGTCTGCCCGGTGCAAGCGGCCGCCGTGATGCAGAAGCCGGCCGAAGCCAGTGCAGACATTCAGCGTCAATACCGCGAACGGCTGGGCGACATCGAGTGGACGGAGATGGAGCGTTGGGCCTTTTACGATCAGATCCGTGCGCCGTCCACCACCTTGCTGATTGCCACCGGCGAGCAGCGTCGCTTCGCCAATCTCATCCTGACCGTCGGCGTCGTGAAGCTGCCGGAAGAATCGAGCTTCTAGCCCAACGGCTCGAGGTCGACAGGATTCTGGAGCAAGCTAAAGGCTTGCTAGCTTATAGCCGGTGGTGTCGGGGTGCCTACGGCCCCTCAACCACCGGCTACGTTATGTGACCCCTTCGGGGTCGGGGCGTGGAGGTGTTCTGGGCCAGATGGCCGCCCTTGGTTGTGCTTGTCGATCGCTGGAGGATGCTCCGTTGGTTATCGTATCCAATCGGGGAATGCGTTTGAGGGGTTGGCGGGTGAGATGGGCGCACCGCGGCTTATAGTCTCGATCGCTGCCCCTGTTGCATCCGGTCCGGATACGGGATTCTCTGAGCAAGCTGAAGGCTTGCCAGCTTATAGCCGGTGGTTGAGGCCGCACCGCGGACGACACCACCGGTAAGCGCCACCCACCCATGCACCTTGAAGAGGTGCCAGCGTCGGCATACTCGCCCCCCTCCGCGACGCCCAAAAATCAACTGCGCACCGCGTAGACCTCGGCGCTGATCTTGGCGCGGGGCTCGATGTTCCAGCTGACGCGGATCTTGGCGGGGGTAGAGAGGCTGAAGCGGCGGGCGACCCACGAGACGTCCGACCACGAGGGGGCCGCGGGGACTTCCTGCATGGCGCTGAGCCGCTCGCCTTTGGCTTCGACCGAAATGGTCAGGGCCTGATGGGCTTTAGGGCGCGAGGCGTCGTCGATGCGGGTGTTCTGGGCACCAAAGGCGCGTGGCAGCAGGGCGTGCAAGGCACCGGGCTCGACGTCCCAGGCACGTGCGATGATCAGCAGTTCGTAGCCCTGCGGCACCGGCTGGCTGAGCGTCGCTTCCAGCCCGTAGATCGAAGTCTCGAACGTCAGCGGCAACAGGCGCACCTCACGCGGCAGGGGCGGTTGCAGTTGGGGTAGTTGCGGTTGCTCCCAGGCATAGCTGCCGAGGCCGATCAAGGTCATTTGCTCCGGCGCCAGCTCCACCTGCAGGCGGTCTTCGCTCAGCTGCAGCGGCGGCGTCTGAGAGCCGTCGGAAAAGAGCACGGTGGCCTGGCTCAATTCGACCAGCGACAGGTCGATCCACTGCGGGCGCAGGGTGCTGTTGACGAGGTAGAGCAGGCCGTTTTGCGCGCCACCGGTCAACCAGCCGTGCCAAGGCGCGACGGTGGGCTCACCGGGGCCGATGAAGCGGGTCTCGAGCTGGCGCTGCCACGCCTTTTCAAACCACGCGCGGGTATTGCGCAGGCTGCGCACCTCACTGGGCTCAAGCAGGGTGGGATCGCCGGAAAAGGCGTCGCGGCGGCTCCCCCGGGCGAGTTGGGCCAGATGGCTGCGCATCAGGCCGGTGGTGCCGCGGTAGGAGGCCGTGTTGGTATGCCCCATCAGCTTGCCGTGGTCGCCGATGCGGTGCCAGGGGATGCCTGCCTGGTGCAAGAGCCAGGCGCTGCGGTCGGCATAGAGGTCGAGGCTGCGGGTGGCGGCGGTGGTCGGACAATCGCCCAGGTGCGGGTCGCCGGCGCAGATCAGGTCGAACACCTCCAGCAGCGCGGGGTCGAGTGCCGGAGCATGGGGCCAGCCGAGTCGCTCGTGATGTTGATCGCGCGTAAAGCCGTTCTGGCCGATCAAGCAGACGTCGGGCACGCGTTCGCGCAGGCGCTGCACGATCTCGCGAAAGCGGCGCAGTCCCAGCCGGTGCGCTTCGGTGGGGGTGCGCCGGGCGCCCTCGACATCCGCCCCGAGATGGGCGTAGTCAAACTTGAAGCAGCGCACACCCCATTGGGTGGCCGCGTGCAACAGGGCATCTTCCAGCGCCTGGGCAAAGGGGCCGTCGATCAGCGAATAATGCCAGTGGTCGCGACTCAGGCTGGCCTGCCATTCCGGCACCTTCAGCCACGCGCCATTGCTCGAAAACCAGAGGCCGGGGGTAAAGCCCAGCTGCCGCACCTCGGCCAGAAAGTCGCCCATCGGGGTCAGCCAGTGCAGGCGGTTGGCGTGCTGGTAACCCAACTCCGGATCGAACCAGAAACCGTCCAACGCAAAGACTTCCATTTCCAGGCCTTGCGCGCGCCAGCCTTTGACCGCCTTCAGCGCCTGACGGGCCAACTCTTCGGTCAGCGCCACGCGATCGCCGAGTTCATCATGGAACCCCCAGGTGCTGTAAATTGTGCGCGCCGCTCCCATTGGTGAGGCGTCAGCTTAGCTATGGAAAACCACAAGAAAAGTTCAAAACGCATAAACGTTTGGAATTGAGATCGCAGGATCAATCAGTGCGCCTGATGCAAGGGATGAGCAGCCCTCGGCGAGCGCTATCCCTTACGATACCTGCAAAAGCCGTTGACACCGTTGGGCGTCTGGTTGGGATCTTCCGAGTCGGTGTTGACGTCTACGCGGGCCAAACCTGCGTAAAAAAGGCCGCTGTCACCCTAAAGCCCCTCTGGATCGAGGTCCTGCTTGAAGAGGTCGGCTTCGGGGATGGCGAGGCGTTCGTCGCGGAGTTGGAGCTGTTTGAGCCGCTCCTTGTCGGTGTTCCAGGCCATGCCGTCAAAGTGTTCGGCGCCGCGGGTGCCCTGGCTCTTGTAGGCGCTTTTGCGGCGGTAGGCGGTGCCGAGGTAGACGTAGGGTAGACCTTGCTCCTGGGCGTATTCCAGCGTGTGGCCCATCAGCCATTTGCCGAGAGAGAGCTCGGTCACGATCGCGCTGTCGTAAAAGGAATACCAGTAGTGCAGGCCGCGCTCCCAGGCGACGAGCAGGGCGTAGGCCACGACCTTGCCCTCGAGGCGCACTTCGGCAATGCGGTTGAGGTAGGGCTTGTCGAGGATGTAGCGCAGGCGCTCGGTGGTGAGGTAGGCCTGGTCGAAGCGTTGGTCGATCCAGCGCAGGGCATCTGCCTCGAGCTGCGCCTGGTGCTGGGCCAGAAAGGCCTGCTTGTCGTGCAGGGCAAAGGCCGGCCCCAACTCGTCGAGGCGGCGCTGGTGGTAGCGGCGCTTCTTGTCGAAGGCGAAGCGCGCGAGGTCGATGCGCAGGCTCCGGCACTTGTAGAAGAGGTGCCGCGGCTGCTCGGGATCGCCGGAATAGGGCAGGTAGCCGCGCGTGTAGATCGGCTCCAGATCATCGCCCGGCTCCCACTCGGCATACTCGCAGTAGCCGAAGGAGTAGGTGGCGTAGTTGTTGACGAATTCAGCCGCAAAGAAGCGCACAAAGCAACAGCATGCGGCCTTTCGCGCATCCGTCAAAGGCGATGCCGTGCGATCTTGTGCGGGCGGTGGATGCCAGTGGGTTGGAATCCCGGGCAGGTCTCACAAAAACCCTTGCTCCTGTTTGTTCAGCTGACAATCTCACGCGAACGATGCTGGACCTGAAGTTTTTCCGGGAAAACGTGGAGGAAATTCGCGCCGCCTTGGCCACGAAGAAGTTTGAGGTGGACCTCGACCGGGTGGTGGGGTTGGACCGTGCTCGCCGCGAGATGGTGACGGAGTTCGAGACGCTGCGTTCCCAACAGAAGGCCGCCAATCAGGAGATGGCCAAGCTGAAGAAGGGCTCGCCGGAGTTCATCGCCAAGGTCCAGGAAATGAAGTCCATCTCGGCCCAGGTAAAGGAGCTCGAGGCCCGGCAGGATGAGGCCGAAGCCGCTTTCAAGGCCGCCTTCCTCGAAGTGCCCAACATCCCGCACCCGAGCGTACCCGTGGGCCACAACGAGACCGACAACGTGGTGCACAGCACCTGGGGCGACATCAATACGCTCAGCCCGCATGCCCGCCCGCACTACGATCTCGAGTGGTTTGGCAAGTATGTGGACCTCGAGCGCGGCACCAAGGTGACCGGCAGCGGCTTCCCGTTCTTCATCGGGCCCGTCGCGCGCCTCGTGCGTTCGCTGCTCCAGTTCTTCCTCGACGAGAATTCCGCCGCGGGCTTCACCGAGGTCATGCCGCCGATCCTCGTCAACCCCGCCAGCGCCATGGCTACTGGTCAGCTGCCGGACAAGGAAGGCCAGATGTATCACGCCAAGACGGACGATCTTTACCTGATCCCGACGGCGGAGGTACCGGTGACGAATCTTTACCGCGACGAGATCCTCGATGCGGCGGACCTGCCGCGCTATGCCTGCGCCTACACCCCGTGCTTCCGTCGCGAGGCGGGCAGCTACGGCAAGGATGTGCGCGGCCTCAACCGCGTGCACCAGTTCGACAAGGTGGAGCTGGTCAAGTGGGTCCACCCCGAGCAGAGCTTCGACGAGCTGGAGCACCTGCGCGCCCATGCCGAGACGTTGCTGCAAAAGCTGGGGCTGCCCTATCGCGTGCTGCTCATCTGCAGCGGCGACATCGGCTTTCCGCACGCCAAGCAGTACGACCTCGAAGTCTGGGCGGCCGGTCAGCAGCGCTGGCTGGAGGTCTCGAGCATCAGCAACTTTACGGACTTTCAGGCCCGCCGCGCCAACATCCGCTTCCGTGAAGCCGGCGGCAAGCCCCAGGTGGTCCACACGCTCAACGGTTCCGGTCTGGCCATCCCGCGCGTGCTGGCGGCCATCCTCGAAAACTGTCTGCAGGAAGACGGCAGCGTGACGATCCCCGAAGTCCTGCGCGACCGTTTCGGCAGCGACACCCTCAAGCCCGAGTAAGGGACAGGGCGCAGCCCAAAGCACGCAGGGCGATCCGCTCATCCCGCCGGGCCATTTGAGGCTCGGCGAGTCCCCTCGCGCGACCCCGGAGGGGTCACAGCCTGTAGCCGGTGGTTGAGGGGCCCGCAGGGCGCCCGACACCACCGGAATGCGCCCCCTTCTCGCGACCGCACCCCGCAGGGTGTGCCACCGTAGCGGGTGGAATCGGCCTGTTGCTGGCACCTCTTCAAGGTGCGCCCTTTCAGGTGAGGGTCTCCCGGTGGTGTCGCCCGCTATGCGTGCTCAACCACCGGCTATAAGCTGGCATCCCGCCGGGATGCAGGGCACGGCGTCGTTTTCAGACCACCGTTGGTAAAAATGCCCCAACGGCAAGCCGCAAAGTTGCCCAGAGACAGGCACGGGTCGGCCAGCGCCTTTTGGAGTGCGGCGCTCGGCTCCGCTTTGGCGGGGAAGCGTCGGAAATGAGGAATGGCGGTTCGACGGCTTGCGTGGACGTTGCGCCCTACCTGGTTCCGCCGCGCGACCTCGGAGGGGTCACAGCTTGTAGCCGGTGGTTGAGGGGGACCTCAGGGCACCCGACACCACCGGAATGCTCCCCTCGCGCGACCGCACCCCGCAGGGTGTGCCACCGTAGCGGGTGGATTCGGCCTGTTGGTGGCACCTCTTCAAGGTGCATCCTTTCTGGCGGCGGGCCACCGGGGGTGTCGCCCGCTGCGCGTGCTCAACCACCGGCTACAGGCTGGCATCCCGTCGGGAGACAGGGGCGGAGTCCTCCTCCTATTCCCGTCCGCGGGAGGCGGCGAGCAGGCCGATCCAGATGGCGATGGTTTCGGCGCCGAGGAACATCGGGGGCAGCAGCGAGAAGAGGTTGGGGCGGTCGCGCCACACGATGTCGATAAAGATCAGCATGTAGAGCAGCAGGCAGATCAGGCCGAGCAGCATTACGATCTGGCGGGCGCGGCAGAGTTGGCGGGCCGTGCTCTGGCGAAAGAGAAACTGGGCGACGCCGTAGGCAAAGAAGCCGGCCACGACGCACTGCAGGAGCATGACGAAGACGAACTCCATGCGGCGGCTACGGCTGCTCCGGTTGGGCGGCGGGATCGGACTGGCTCGGGACGTCGATCTCCTCCGGCTTGTGCTCGCTGGCGATCTTGATCAACGTATACCAGGCGGCGGAGAGCACGATGAAGGCGAGCACGACGCTGACCCAGAGCTTCCAGACGCCGCCATGGCGCTCAGTCTTCGATGGCGGGTTCTTTTCGTTGCTCGGCTCGGTTGTGGGCATAACGCATCTGCAGGATTTCGACGAAGAGGGCAAAGCCCATCGGCAAATAGATATAGGGCTTGGGCACGTGGTGATGCAACCCTTCGAGGAAAATGGTGATACCGATCGTGATCAGGAAGGCCAGGGCGAGGATCTTCAGCGCCGGGTGGTTAAGGATGAAGTCGCCCACCGGCCCCGCGAAGGCAAGGATGATCCCGAACGACACGACGACCGCGGTGACGATGACCCAGAGGTGGTCGGTCAACCCGATGGCCGTGATCACGGAATCGACCGAAAAAACGAGGTCGAGCATCACGATCTGCACGATGGCAGCGGTCAGCGCGCCCTTGAGCTGCTTCGGGGCCCGGGCTTCCTCGTGCATCTCCAGCGTGTGGTGGATCTCCTTGACCGCCTTGTAGAGCAAAAAGAGGCCGCCTGCGATCAGGATGAGGTCGCGCACGGAGAGGTGCCAGACGATGGGGTCTTGCAGGGAGGCCAAGGCCAGGACGAGCGCCAGCATGCCGATGCGGGCAATCAGCGCCAAGCCCAGGCCGATACGCCTCGCCAGCTCTTGCTTGTCGTGCGGCAGGCGGCTGACGAGGATGCTGATGACGAGGATATTATCGACGCCCAGCACCAGCTCGAGGCCGATGAGGAGCGCCAGGGTCGCAAATGCGTTGGCGTCGAGCATAATGGAGAAACTTCTACCGGAGCAGCAGACCCTATACCCGCCACGCCGGAGCGTAAACGAGTAATCCGGGCGGCACGGTCACTTCTTCTCCGCCCCGCCAGATGGCCTGAAATGCGTCCCCGGCCTGGTATTGGTTCTCCCATTGCCAATGACAGGCGGGTTGGAAGCCAAAACGGGCGTAATACCCGGGCTCTCCCAGCACGACCACGAGGTCGGTTTCGGTGCGCGCGTAGTTGAGGGCCGACCAGACGAGTGCGGTGCCGACGCCCTGGCTTTGCCACGACGGGTCGATCGCCAGCGGCACGATCCCCAGGGCGGCTGCTTCGGGGCCCACGCGTTCGTGCCAGACAGGGCCCAGAGCCACCATCCCGACAATCGCCCCCTGGATGTTGGTGGCGACAAACTCCGAGACCACGTGGCCTGAGCGGCGGGCGGTGGCATGGCAGCGGGCCTCCTCTTCGGTTGGAAAAGCCGATAGCAGCAGCTCTTCAATCTCACCGGCATCTTGAGGCTGTGCGGGCCGGATGCACACACAATATCCGCTCATCGTGATGCCATTATAGCGTTTGAAAGCGCCCTGTCTAGTGCCTGTCTGTCATTAAGATGGGGGTGAATGACCTCAGATTGCAATGACTGGAAGCGGCGCGCTTTAACCTTGAAGGAAAAGGACCGTAGCTTTCTATAGCCTACGCCTGATCATGATTCGTCTATTGCTGCTGTTTTTTGTCGCTGTCATTTCCATCTGGATCGGCCAGTTTGCGCTATCGCCCGAAGCGAGCGTAGCGGCCTTCGCGGATTCGGTTTTCTATTCGTTGCTGGCCACGTTGATCTTGTTTGTCTTCTTCTGGATCCGGTTCGAACTGAAGGAAGGCGGTATTTTCACCAAAGCGTTCTGGCTGGAAAAGCAGCGGCAACGGAGGCTGGTTTTTGCCTTGTTGGCAGCTGTCGTTGGAACGATCTTCATCGCCCAGACTCAGGATTACGTCTTCAAAACGGTGTGGGATGAGCACGTGATCGCCAATACTGCGCAGAATTTGCACCTTGAGCGTAAGGCTTACAATTCGGGGCGCGTCTTTTATCAGGATGTCCACCGTTACGTTCTGGGGCCATGGTATGATAAGCGCCCCGCAGGGTTTCCTTTCCTCGCAGCCTTGGCGGATGATATTCTGGGGTATAATCCAAAGCATACCATCCACCTGAACGCGGCGTTTTCCTTCGGGATCCTGTTTATGCTTGCGTTCATTCTGAGCGATCTGTGGGGCAAAAAAGCCGCAACCTTTGCGCTTGCCTGCTTTGTCGTTTCTCCCTTGTTCGCCAGCGAGGCCTCCAGTGGAGGAATTGCGATCTCATCGCTCTTTTGCGTCCTGGCCTTGATTTTATTGGCTGCGCGATGGTTGGAGCGTCCGAAGGACGGCGATGGGCTAAGTGCACTCGGATTCCTCGGGGTCTTTCTTGTTCAGACGCGTTATGAGTCCGCTCTCTATCTTGTCGGACTTGGCCTTATTGTGCTCTGGGCCTGGTGGAAAGAGAGAAAGGTCGAGCCCCCATGGGCCGTCCTGCTCTGCCCAGTGCTCTTGATTCCCGTGCTTTGGCAGCACCATGTCATGACCATCGACCCTGCTCTTTGGGAGTTGAACACGGTTGGGAAAGATAAGGCCTTTAGCCTCGCCTATATCCCGGAGATGTTCTCCAAAGCCGTATTTTTCTTCTTCGATCCGAGTTCCAGCCGACCGAACCAGCTTTACCTGACTTCAGTGGCGATCATCGGCGCCGTTGGCCTGGCGGTACTGACGCCACGCAAAATCAGGCAATGGCAGTTCGCTTCGCCCCTCATGCGTTGTGTCGTCTTTTTCATTCCGGGGTTTCTGCTGAATCTGCTCATGTTGCTATGCTATGCGTTCCCTTTGGATATGGAGATTACGAGTCGTCTTTCCCTGCCGCTGTTCTTGCCCATGGCAGTGCTCGCAGCGTGGTTTGCGGCTGAGGTCAACCACCGGTGGGTACGAGGTGTTCTTTTCGGTGGTTTTGTGTTGTTTCTGTTCGTCTTTCAAATGCCCAAGTTCAACCAGAACAATTTCTACACTTCGGGCATGATCGCCAATGTCTTCCTGAAGGCAGAAAAATACCTGCAGACGCAAGATCCAGGCAACGTCGTGTATGTGACCGGCAACGTACCGTTTTTTGACATCAATGGGTTTAGCGCCACTCCAATCGGAAGCCTGAATAAGCGGCAAAAGGAAACCAAATGGTTATTGGAGCAGTCGGAAAGACCCCAGCTTTTGCTTTTTTGCGTGGAGAGCTACAATCCCACGACGCGGGAATGGACGACCGCCTATGGCGACAAGACCATTACAGAGAATGCGGTGTTGAAAAAGATGTGGGAGGTGCGTCAGTTCCAGTTCTTCCGTGGGATCATTTACGAGATTGTCGATCTTGAAGGTGTGGACGCGAAAGAGCCCGAAAAGCCGATCGAAACAGAGGAAGACTACAAGAGCATTTACTACCATTCCCTGCCTTAGGCCAGGCCGGGGGCTTCCTTGCGGTAGTGGGCGACCCATTGGGCGACGCCGGCTTCGGTCGGATGGTTTTCGGGCTGGTAGCCTAGGTCGCGCCGGGCGGCGGAGATGTCGAACCAGTGGTCCTTGGCCAGCTCGAGGGCGACGAAGCGCGTCATCGGGGGCTCGCCCTTGAGGCGAAGCGCCTGCCAGAGTTTTTCCGCCACCGCTCCGAGGTTGTAGGCCGTTTTGAGCGAGATGTGCCGCTTGAGCGGTGGGACGTCAAGGCGCTGCAGGATGTCGTTGACCCAGGGCCAGAGCTGCACGGGCTCACCTTGGCTGAGGAAGTAGGCTTTGCCGCCCGCCCGCCCGGCTTGCAGGGCGTCGAGGGCTAGCAGGTGGGCGTCGGCGGCGTTTTCGACCCGGGTGATGTCGACGCGGTTCTGACCGTCGCCGACGATGCGCAGGCGGCCTTGCCGGGCGCGCTCGACGACACGCGGCAGTAAGTGGGGATCGCCCACGCCCCAGATCAGGTGGGGACGCAGCGCGCAGACCTCGACCTCACGGGCACGATGCGCGGCCAGCATCTCCTGCTCGGCGATGGCTTTGGTCTCCGCATAAGGGCCGAGCCAGCTGTGCCCGTAGGGCAGGGACTCGTCTGCCCCGGCGAAGGCCTGGCGGTTGAAGACGACGCTGGGCGTGCTGGTGTGGACGAGGTAGCGCACGTGGTGGTGGCGACAGGCCTGCAGCACGTGGCGGCTGCCCCGCACGTTGACGTCGAAATACGTCTCGTACGGGCCCCAGATGCCGGCGAGCGCGGCCACGTGAAAGACGGCGTCGCAACCGTAGACGGCGCGTTCGACCGCTTGCTGATCGGTCAGGCTGCCGCGCTGCACTTCCACTCCACGACCGGCGAGTTCGGGTGCGGCCGAGCGCTGAAAGATCGCCACCTCGTAGCCGCGTTCGAGACAGCGTTCGACAATGTAGCGGCCGAGGAAGCCGGCACCGCCCGTCACCAATACCTTCATGGGCGGTAATGTGGGGCGCTGGGGGCGGCTTGGCCAGTCCTACCGTGCGCTTATTTGCCTCGCTGCAGGCGCCGCAGGTAGTGCACCCAGTCCTCGAGGGTGACCGGCGCCTGCCGGTAGCCGATGTGCCCGTCGGGGCGCACAAGCACCAGGCCGCTCTCCGGCAGCCCGAGGCGGTCGTGGATCTTTTCCCGTGGATCGCTGAAGATGGGGCAGGGCAGCTGACGCAGATCCACCGGGATGATGCGGCCGCAGACGAGGATTGGCTGCACCCACTCCGGCAGGATGGAAGCTCGGGTCAGCTCTTTGATCGCGGTCGCCGTTTTGAGGTCGGCCTGCGTGCGCACGATGATGATCAGGGCCCAGAGGTGGGGCGTCAGCCATTCGCGCAGGCGCACGTGCCGGTTGCGGCGAAACTCGAGCAGATGGGAGTCGGGCAAGAGGTCGCCGGCGGTGGCCCCGTTTTTGAAGCGGCGTGCTTCGAGTGAGCGCAGGCGCTGCGAGCGCGTCTCCGCGTGGATAAAGTCGCTGCCCGGCACACTGGGCGCGGTTTCCAGATGCTCCAGAAACTGCTGCCGCACCAGGTGGAGTCCGCTGATGGCGGGCAGGATCCAGTTGCGCAGACTGCGTTTGAGCAGGTTTTGGGTGCCGGCGAGCTGGCTGAGGTGGGCGGTAAAGCCCAGGGTGCGACGTGCGGCGGGCAGGCGCTCGCGCTCGTAGGTCTCGAGCAGGATGGGCGGCAGCTGGCCGCGTAGCACGGCGGCGAGTTTCCACGCGAGGTTGTAGGCATCCTGCACGCCCAGGTTCATGCCCTGGTTGCCCATGGCGGGCATCACGTGGGCGGCATCGCCGACGAGGATGACGCGGCCACGCTGAAAGCTCTCGGCAATCGCGGGCTGGATGTCGTGCACGCGATTCCAGAGGATCTGCTTGATCCCGATCCAGCTCTGGACGCGTTCAGCAAACTGCAGTTCGGCCTGGTATTGCGAGGCCGGTGGCTCCCAGTCGTTCGCGACCTGCATCATGGCGCGATAGCGCCCATCGCCGAGGGGAAAGATCGCCGCGCCGCCCTCGGGATGGCAATAAATCTGCCACTGGTCGTCGGCCGGTCCCTGGCTCAGTTCGACATCGGCCACCCAGAGGCGCTCGGCGGGGCCGACCGGTTCCAGCGCCAGGTCGAGCAGCTCGCGCACGGTGGAATTGCGCCCGTCGCAGCCGATCAGGTATTCGGCGCCGATCAGACGCTCCTCGCCATCATTCTCGAGGATCACTTCGAGGTGGTGCGGCTGGGTCTCATAGTCGTTGAGCTGCCACCCGCGCCAGATGCTGGCTCCGGCCCCGACGGCCGCGCGTTCGAGGATCTGCACCAGCACCTGTTGCGGCAAGTCGCGGATCTCGGGCCACGGGCTTTCGACGTCGGTCAGCTGGTGGGAAAACAGTTCGATATCCTGGCTGCGCACGTGGATCTCGCGGATCTGCTGACCATGTTGGCGCAGGTCGTCGCCGACGCCGAGGGAGGCGAGGATTTCCAGCATGCGGGAGTGCAGGGCCACCGCCTGACCGGTAGCGGGAATCTGAGCCTCTTTTTCGACGACCGCCACGCGAATGCCGGCACGGGCAAGGGCCAGGGCAAGCGACAGCCCCACCGGTCCGGCGCCGATGATGATGACTTGCCAGTCTTTGCCGCTCTCTTCGCTTAACATTGCCTAAATGCGTGGTGCATGAACCGGTTGCACTCAGTGTGCAGGAATATTCACGTTCACGCAATCACTCCTGCGTCTTTTCCAGCCGCACGTATTGGTAGGGGTGCCAGTCGAGCAGGTTGGCCTGCCAGCCGGAGACCTCCGGGCGGATGAGGTAGGCGGTCGTGTAGTGGTAGATCGGGATCATCACGGCCTGCTGCTCCAGCATGCGTTCGGCGGCCTCGTACTGGGCCTTGCGTTCGCTTGGCTCGCGCGTGGCCGCGGTGTCTTCGAGCAGGGTATCGTAATCGGCATTGCTCCAGTTACTGTAGTTGTTGCTGTGATGGCTGGTCCAGATCTCGAGAAAGGTTTGCGGCGAGACGTAGTCGCCGATCCAGACCGCACGGGCGATGGCGAAGTCGCCCTGGCTACGGCGAGCGTAGTAGGTCTTGGCCTCGACGTTGGTCAGCCTTACGTGGATGTTGTAGGCTTGCTGCCACATGTTCTGCACGGCTTCGGCGATGCGCTGGTGCGTCTCGGAGGCATTGTAGACCAGTTCCAGTTCCGGGAAGCCCGCACCGTCCGGGTAACCGGCTTCGGCCAGCAGTTCGCGTCCCTGTTCGATCGTGGGCAACGGCTCGTGCACCTCCAGCAAGCGCTCGGGCGTGAACTGGGTCGCCGGTTGCTGCCCGCCCTGCAAGAGGCGGTCGGTGATGGCCTCGCGGTCGATGGCGGCACTCAGGGCGCGGCGCACGCGCGGGTCGCCGAGCGGCTCGACCGTGTGGTTGAGCAGGTAGTAATAGGTGCCCAGGTAAGGGTCGACGCGCAGCACCTCGGGCTCGTTTTCCCGGTAAAACGGCACGCGCCGGGGCGGCAGGGCCTCCGTCACGTGCAACTGGCCGGCCTGAAACGCGCGCTCTTCGGTGTTGAGGTCGGTGATGGGAAAAAAGCGCACGCCCTGGAGCGTCGTGACGGTGTTGTTCCAGTAGTGCGGGTTACGTTCGACCGTGATGCGCTCGTTGGGGCGCCATTCGGTCAAGCGAAAGGGCCCGTTGCTGACCATCTGCCCCGGGCGCGCCCAGTCGTCCTGTCGCGTAAAGGCATCGCCCGCTGCCTCGACGCTGGCACGATTGAGCGGGGCGAAGCTGGGGTGCATCAACAGCTCGAGAAAATAGGCGACGGGATGGTCGAGGCGCACCTGCAGCGTGCGCGCATCCAGCGCCTTGACGCCGATGCTCGCCGGATCGTCCGTCTGGCCGGTGTGGTAGGCCTCCGCGCCCTCGACCACGTAGAGCATGGCGGCGTTGCCCGCGGCCACGGCAGGCGTCAACAGGCGGCGCCAGGCAAAGACGAAGTCGTCGGCGGTGACAGGTTGGCCGTTGGACCACTGGGCGTTGGGGCGCAGGTGAAAGGTGTAGGTGCGGCCGTCGGCAGAGATCTCCCAGCTCTTGGCCACGCCTGGCTGCGGGCTCAAGTCGCCCGGGTCGGGTGCGGTCAGCCCCTCCCACAACGCCAGGTGCACGTTGAGGGCGTTGGCGCTGGTCGAAAGCTGCGGGTCGAAGGACTCCGGCTCCGGGCCCGTGCCGACGAGCAGGAAGCCCTCTTGTGCCGCCGTCTCCACCTCGGAGGCGCGACGGCAGGCCGTGAGCCCCAGGAGCAGGCCTAGCGTGAGTCCGATCAGGCAACGTAGCCACCATTTACGCATGGCGGCATCTTGGCCATGCAGCCGTCAGGCGCAAAGGCTTTCTGTCACGAAGATCGCAAGGTGAGTTTACAATGCTGTATCACACCCGCTAGGCTGTGCGCGATGGAAAGCCACAGCTCAGTCGCGCATCGCTGGATCCGGTTTTCGCTGCTGGTGGGGCTCGTCACGCTGGCCGTCAAGGTCGTGGCCTATGGGATCTCCAACTCGGCGGCGATCCTCGGCGATGTGGCCGAGAGCGTGGTGCACATCGGGGCCGTGGCCTTTTCGCTCTACAGCGCGCACCTCGCGGCCAAACCCGCCGACAAGTCTCACCTCTACGGGCACGCCAAGATCGTGTTTTTTGCGGCGGGGGTGGAAGGCATGTTGGTGATGAGCGCGGCCATCCTCACGGTGGTCAACGCCGTCTGGACCTTTACGCAGGGGGCCGAATTGGGCCAATGGCAACTGGGCCTGCTCCTGAGCCTGGCCGCGGGCGGTGCCAACGGCTTGTGGGGCCTCTGGCTCTGGCGCAAGGGCAAGAAGGCATCCAACTACCTGCTGGCGGCCCACGGTGAGCACCTGATGGCCGATGGGTGGACGAGCCTGGGCGCCGCGATCGGCCTGATCCTGGCGGGTATGACCGGCTGGCGTGGCTGGGATGCCCTGGCGGCCTGCCTCGTGGGCCTGCACGTGCTGTGGAGCGGCTTCAACCTCGTGCGCAGTAGCGTGGGTGGCTTGATGGATCGCGCGGAGCCGGAAGTGAACGAACGCGTGGTGGCGATCCTGCATGCGGAGGGCGAGCGCCTGGGCTTCACCTGGCACCGCTTGCGGCACCGTCCCCTGGGCGAAAGCTATTGGGTGGATGTGCACCTGCTCTTCGAAGACGAAATGACGCTGCGGGAGGCCCATCGCCGGGCGACGGAACTGGAGCGTGCGCTGCGGCGCGAGCTGGGCGAGGGCACCGAATTGAGCACCCACCTCGAGCCGCGCAAAGACCATGAGCGGCAACACCCGTCACAGCTAAAATAGGACGGCTCGCCCCCGACAGAAAGGACGAGCCGTCAGCCTAGAACAAGCGAGACAGGGCTTGTGACAAACGTAAGATTGTGCTAACCGAATTTCGGAAAATCTCGTAGGCTTTATATTAGGGTGATGGGCCTTCCGAGTGGCAAAGATATTTTGCCTGCGTAAACATTTTCTGCCTAAGAAATTGTAAAAGTCTGGCTGCTAGGTTTGAGGCTTGACCTCGCTGCCGCTTTCGCCCAAGTATTTCCTTTTCTGTTTGGAAATACGGGGCTGTAGCTCAGTTGGAAGAGCGCTACAATCGCACTGTAGAGGTCGTCGGTTCGATTCCGATCAGCTCCACCAAATCCACCGTATAGACGCTTAAAGCAGCCCCGTTGCCGTGGCTGCTTTTTTGTTGGGTGGAAGGTCCGGCTTGGCGGTTAATCCAGTTCGTAACCGTACAGGGCCGCGGTGCGCCGGGTCGTGCGGTCGATCGCCGTCCGTTGCGCGTCGGAGAGCTTCGGCGCTTGCGTTGCCGGGCGGATGGCTTCCAGCCGCGGTTGCATGGAGGGCTGCCAGAGATCGTGTTCTTGCAGGAAGGGCTTGAGCTGGGTCTCCGGCGCCGCGCAGATGTCTTCATAGCGCAACACGTGGATCTGCTTTGCCAACTGGGGATCCGCCTGACGGATCTGCCACACGTAGCGGTAGATCGCCTCCCACTGCACGGCATAACCCGCGGCATCTTCGCCCTGGCTCCAGAGGTCGCGCGTTTCGCGGCCTACCTCGCCTCCCGGGAAGGGGTCGATGGGCTGCCGGTGCGGGCCAAACTCGAAGTGCCCGATATTCTTCATGTATTCCGGTACGCGCGGGTCGAGTTCGGCGTAGCGCACGAAGCGCTGATGCTGCCGCATGAGCGAGTAGACGTGGGCGTGTGGGTGCCGGATGGGTACGATAAAGACGGCATCGGGGAAGAGCCGGGCCAGATAGGGGATGCGCGTTACGTTGTAGTTGCCCTTCGAGAGGTAGCGCGTGCCCTGGCGCAACAAGAGGATCTTTTGCAGGTGCTCGCGGTAAAAGCGGTCAAACGCGGCGTTGCGGTCTTCCGGTGCCAGGCTGTGCTGGTGCCCCACCTCGTGCAAATGTGGAAAGAAGTGCATCCAGATGGGCTCTTCGAGCGCCTCGGGGCTGTCGGCCGTGATGAAGATCCCGTCCTTGTGGGCTCGTTCGACCGGTTTGCTCTTGGCGGCGAAGCGACTGACGAAGCCGTTCCAGAGCAGTGGGGTCATCAAAAACGGGTAGTCGCGGTAGCAGTGGGCGGCGATGGAGGGGTGTTCCGCCACCAGCTCGAGCAGGAAGGTCGTTCCGGCGCGGGCGAGGCCGGTGATGAAGACGGGACGCTCGACATCCTTGCGCTGGAGCTTCCGGGCGCGCAAGCGGGTCTCGAGGTTGCCGATCGAGACGGCGGTGCCCGAAAAGGTGGTGTTGAGGCGGGCGAGTTCATATTCCACGCCAGGCACGTCCATGCCTTCGGTCCCACTTTCCGCCGAGCTGTCCTTGGGCTTGAAGACCACGAACTGCAGGCACGAGCCCAGTGCCGCCATGCCGTAGAAGACAAATTCCAGGCCGCTGATCCAGGGCCAGAAAACGTTCCAGCCGTGCGGTGCAGCCCGGATCACCAGCGGCCGGCCGGCCACATTGGCGAGCTCGGAGTCGACGTGGTGGGCGGGGATGATGGAGAGCCAGGCTGAAGGCTGCTCTGCCGAGTGCAGCACCAGCGGCACTTCTTCCCGCGGAAAGGTCGCCTCCTCCGTGCCCAGATCAACCGTCAGCGTATCGCCCTGGGGCGTAACGCGCGCTTCCGTCGCAGCTGGATAGACGGCGTATGCGGCAGACTCGGCCTCCGTCAGCGATACGACATGCAGGCCCAGCGTTGCCCCCAGCAGGATGAGCGGTCCGAAGGTGACGACGAGCGCCAGCAGGCTACGCCCGAGGTAGCCCAGCACCCGCCGCACCAGCCTCAGGTAGTGCTGGTGAAAGTTGTCGTCGTCGAGGCTCTGGAACAGCGTGCGCAGGTCGGCCAGCAAGCCCGTGAAAAAGGCCTTGATGACCGCCATCGGCAGCAGCGCAAACCACAGTCGCGGCAGGATCGAGCCGACGACGAGACCGGCAACCGCGGCGACGACCCAGATTGCGGGGCCCGCCCAGAAACTCATTGCTTTGTCGAGGCTGGATCCGTCGCCGCTTGTTGTTCCTGCGCCTTCTTGTTTTTGAGGCGCTTACGAATGAACACCAGCGGGTAGAGAATCAGCCCGAGAAACGCGACCACGAGGCCGATGACGACGGCCACCAAGGTGCCCAGCAACCCGAGCCCTTGCCCAGGTCCGATATAAAGTAGGAGAGGATTCATGGCAGTGAAGCTTGACGCGCAGGATATAGCGTCCGCCGGATGGGCGGCCCGCCGATCTTCACCTACATCTACGAGACTTCACAATATCTTCTTAAGCCTCAGGCAGTGATTTCTGCTTCCTCTCCCTACAGTTGCTGCTCTGTCACCTCGTCGAGACGGGTGTTTTCGACGTGGCGGTTGCGGTAGGTTTCGAAGTCCTCTACGCGCTGGAGCAGGAAGCTGCCGTGGTCGGCGGGCGGGGCGTCGAAGCGCTCGAAGAGCACGTCGCAGGCGTCTTGCAGCACCACGAGCGGACGCTCGTCGGCAGCATCGAAGCGGTAGCGCAGGTTGCTCACGGTCAAGCCCTCGACGTGGTGGCCGTAGAGCACCGAGGCCGGGAGCAGGCCAAACATGCTGGGCTCCGGGTAGGCCTTTTCGCGCAGGGGGACGGCGTAGGGCGTGCGGGGGCCCCGCACGCCGGCTTCATCACCGCGCAGGAAGAAGTGGTTCACGAGGTCGTCCGGTTGCTGGGCGACGTCTTCCATCGTGATGCCGCCGCGCGAGCGCACCTCGACGTTCTGGATCGTCAGCTCTTCGACCGGATGCTTGGGCAGGCCTGCGACGATGATGGGGAAGCGTCCGTCGGCGTTACCTACGGAAACGCCGTTGATCTGCACGCGACGAATGGCGCCCACGGGGGTGTCTTCGGGGCCGCGCGCGCGGTTGCCGAGGCGGACGAAGATGGGCGCGTTGGTCACCTCGTGCATGGCGATATTCGAGATCACCACATCTTCGATCGTGGAGCCGTCGACCGACTCGAGGGCCAGGCCCCGGGACCGGCGGAAGACGCAATTGCTGATCGTGATGTTGCGGAAGTCGCCGTTCGATTCGGTGCCCAGCTTGATGCGCCCGGTGGGGCCGTCGCGGTCGGGGGCGCGCTCGGTGGCGGTGCGGTAGGTGCCGTCGAGCACGGAGCCGACATCATAGCCACTGACGATACAGTTGGTGATGGTGATGTCTTCGCAGGCCTTGAGACCGCCAAGCGCGTAACTGGCCTTGAGCACGATGGCATCGTCCATGGGCGAATTCACGACGCAGTTGGCGATCCGCACATTGCGGCAGGCGTCGATATCGAGGCCGTCGCGGTTGGTATCGATCGTGAGGCCGTCGATGGTAAAGTTGTCGACCCCGGTGGCGAGCAGGGCGAAGTGGCCGCCGTTGAGCATCGAAAAGTCGCTCAGGGTCACGTTCCGGCAATTCTTCAACGCGATGGCCTTGTTACCCTGGCCGGTGGGGTCGTCCTCCTCGTCCGCATAGCTGGCGTGGCGGGTGAGTCCGGCGCCGTCGATCAGACCGGGGCCGGTGATGGTGACGTTGCGCAGGTCTTCGCCCCAGATGAGGCTGTTTTGCCAGTGGCTGTGCCCGAAGTCCTGGTAGCGCTTGTCCTGGCCCCACGGGTTGGGCTCGGGAGCGTCGTAGCGCCCCAGCTCATCGGACGGCGTGGCGGCCAGCAGCGTGGCGCCGGCGTCGAGGTAGAGCGTGATGTTGCTCTGCAGGCGGACGGAAAAGCTGAGGTAGGTGCCGGCGGGCAGGACTACCGTGCCGCCTCCGGCGCGGGTGGCCGCCTGGATGGCATCGTTGATGGCGGCCGAGTCGACGGTCTGGCCATCGCCCCGGGCGCCGTAGTCGCGCACGTTGAACTGAGTGGAAAAGAGGGTTTGCGTCATGACGATCAAGCAGAAAGCCAGCGGCCTGAGGAACGAAGCAGGGGCGGAGGGGGTAACCATAGTCGGAGGGGGTGGCGGACGTTGGCGGCTCAGAATCCGCCGCCCTGCGCCGCGGTGTCGAGGCCCCCTCAATCGGACAGTTCGATCCGACTCGCCGGACCTAGGTCCTACACCCGGACGGCGCGCTGGGCATTCCAGGCGATGACGCCGCCCGCGAGCAACAGGATCAACAGGGCGCCGGACAGGCCGATACCGGCGCTGATGGCCGCGATGAGTGGCGGGCCGATGAGAAAGCCGCCGAAGCCAAGCGTGGTGACGGTGGCGATGCCGGGGCCGGCTCCGGCGATGGGGTCCTTGCCCGCGGCGCTGAAGATGACCGGCACGAGGTTGGCCACGCCGAGCCCGAGCAGCACAAAGCCGCCCATGATGCCCGCCGGGTGCCCGATGGTGAGTCCGGTGCCGACCGCGAGCAGGATGCCGAGCGCGACCATCGAGCCGCCGAGCCGCAGCACGTTGGCGGGGCCGAGCTTGCGGATGGCCCAGTCACCCGAAAAGCGGCCGGTCGTCATGGCCAGCGCGACGGCCGTGTAGCCCAGGGCGGCAAACGAATTGGAGGCGCCGCCAGCCTCGCGCAGGTAGACGGCGGCCCAGTCGGACATCACGCCTTCAGTGAACAGGGACAGGATGGCGAGCGCGCCGAGGATGCGCAGGTGCGGACTGTCGCGCAGGGCGGAAAAGACGCCGGTGCTGGTGCCGCCGCCTGCCTTCTGCTCGGGGTTGCGATCGTCCACCAGGCGGCGGGGGGCAAAGACGCCGATCGCCGCAATGGCCCCCGCAACAACGATCAGCAGGGGAGTGATGAAGGCTTCCTCGCGCCCGACCACGGCGACGAGGCTGGAGCCCGTCAGGCCGCCGAGGCTCCAGCATGCCTGGCAAAAGGCGTTGAGCGGTCGCTGGCGGGCCTCCTCGAGTAGCACGGCCTGCGTGTTGGCCGAGACGTCGATCAGGCCCTTGGTCGCGCCGAACAGAAACGCCGCCAGCGTGAACAGCACCCCGTGACCGATGGCCGCCGTGCCCGCAACCAGGCACAGGGCGGAGGCAAAGGCGAAGCAGGCCGGGCCCCCGAGCGTCATGCTGCCCCGCCGGGCCGAAAAACTGCCTGCGAGCGGCATGCTGATAATCGCCCCGCAGACCAGCGCGAGCAGCGGGATGCCCAGCTGCGGCGTGGTAAAGCCGAGCTGTTGCTGGAAGTGCGGGATCAGCCCCGCCCAGACGCCGAAGCCGATGCCGTCGGCCCCAAAGAGGGCGACCACGGGCCAGCGGCTCTGGCGGTTTTCACAGGCGGGTGCGCAAATTGAGGGTGCAGTCATGGCGGAGATCGGCAATCAATCGGCAAAAACGTGCAGAATCAAGCATGTTCACGCATTAAAATGCCGGTTTATGCCGAGGATCGCACGATTGTGCATTGCCTTGCCGTGGGATGCGCCTATGGTGAGAACGCTCCTTTAACCCCCCTTGCCCGTTATCCCGCTATGCTGACTGCCGAACGTAAACGCATGATTCTCAATCTGCTGAAGGCCGAAGGTCAGGTGCAGGCCGACAAACTGGCCCGCCGCTTCAAGGTCTCGGAAGACACCATCCGCCGAGACCTGCGTCAACTGGCAAAGGAGGGGCTGCTGGAGCGCGTGCATGGAGGTGCGCTGTTGCGGCCTCCCGTCTGTGGCCTGTATGCCAAACGCGAACACCAGTCGCCGGATGCCAAGCGCGCGATCGGGGCGGCGACGGCGGCACTCTTCCAACGCGGGCAGACGGTGGCGATCGACGCGGGCACGACGCCGCTGGCCGTAGCCGAAGCGCTTTCCAATACACTGCCGCTTTCGGTGGTGACGCACAGCCTGCCCGTCGGTCTGGCCTTGTGCGAACATCCAGCAGTGGAGGTGTTGATGCTGGGGGGCACTCTCTTCAAGCAGGCGCGTGCGTGCGCGGGCGCGGAGACGGTGGACGCCTATCGCCGGATTCACGCCGACTTCTGCGTGCTGGGGCTGGCGGGGTTGCACCCGGAGGCCGGTGCCACGACCTTCGACCCGGAGGAGGCGCTGGTAAAACGGGCGATGATCCAGAATGCGGGCGCGGTGGTGGCAGTGGCCGCCCCGGAAAAGCTGGGCACGATTGCGCCGCACCTGCTGGCCCCCGCTGATCGGTTGACGCATCTGGTGACGGGCCCGGCGCCGGAGGAGCAACTGGAGCCGTTTCGCACGCTCGGGGTCAACGTGATCGTCGCCGGAGCGGGTAACTGAGGGGGCGTGCCCGTTAGTGATTGCAGCTCCGCAGGTTGGAGAGGATTGTTTTTACAATGAAGTGCCATTAAATTTCCGAATTCCCTTCAAATGCAGTTGCAACCGACGATAGAGTGATGGAAGTGACACACCCGTGTGGCCACACCGCTCGCCCCAGCCCGGAGTTGCTGGCCGACGGCTCTTAGATTTATCTCCTCACGTATCGCGCCAATTTAGTCAGGACCGCCTCTCATGAACATCCTCGTTGCCGAAGACGATTTCATCTCGCGCAAGCTGCTGACCAATATCCTGGAAGAGCTTGGGCACGAAGTGACTGCGGCCGAAGACGGCGAAGAAGCCTGGCGCCTCTACCAGACCGTCCCGACCCGCCTCGTCGTGAGCGACTGGCTGATGCCCAAGATGGACGGCATCGACCTGGTGAAGAAGATCCGCGGCCACCCGAAGTCCGACTACACCTACGTGATCATGCTCACGGCCAACGTCGGCCAGCGGGAGAACTACTTCAAGGCCATGGACGCCGGCGTGGACGACTTTCTGACCAAGCCGCTCGACCGTATCCAGCTCACCATCCGCCTCAAGGTGGCCGAGCGCATCCTGCGTGCGACCTCGCGCATCCACTCGCTCGAAAACGTGCTCACGATCTGCGCCTACACGAAGAAGATCAACTTCCCCGAAGAGGGCTGGCAGACCATCGAAGAGTTCATGCAAAAGCACTTCGGCATCACCGTCTCGCACGGGATCGAACCGAATTATTACGAGCAGGTCATCAAGCCCCAGATCGAGCAACTCAAGGTTGCCCGCACCAACGACACCTGACCGCAGCGCGTCGACAAAATGGCAGCACCCGCAGGCGTCGGCACAGGCTGACGCCTCGTTTGTGTACCGACGCAGGCGCGGGGCGGGGCGGAGGAGGAGGTATTGTTCACAGAAAAGGGCAGGCACAAAAAGGACAGGGCGTATATTCTTTCGGCTTTACCTTGTTAACGTTATTTAAGATAACGGTATCATGGACAAGAAAATAGATGCATTGAACAATCAAACGCTGAACTATGGCCCTATTGAGTCTTTCGATCAGGACTTGCTAGATCTACACACTTTTGCAGACAGGCTGGAATCATTTATCCGAGTGGAGCACCTGTTTGTGGGGGATGGTCTCGTGTTAGGACTCAATGCACCTTTTGGCCACGGGAAGACGACATTCCTCAATATGTGGGAGGATCGTTTGAAGAAGAGGCGCAAGGCCGATCCAAATGAGGGCGACGTCTCCACTCCAACTCCTATGGTCATTCGGGTGAACGCTTGGCAGTCGGATTATCTGAGTGATCCCCTGTGTGCAATCGTAAGTAAGATTATAGAGGAGTTGAAAGAAGAGGGGCACAATAATGGTCAAGTGAACGAGATCTCTAAGGCTTTTAAAAAAATGGGCTGGTTTGGTTTAGCCATTGGTGGCCAGATTGTACAAAAGGTGACCGGCATCAACGCGATTGAAGCAGGGGAAGTTGCAGAGAAGCGTGTGCAGAGTGGAAATGATGAAAATCAGGAATCGAATCCGTTCGATGTTTTTCAGGCTAGACAAAGGGCAATGGGAGAACTGAAGGCCGCGTTAAGTGATGCCTTTCAAGGCAAGGAGCCAACTGTCTATATCTTAGTTGATGAATTGGATCGGTGCCGCCCTGATTATGCCATCACGTTTCTGGAGACCATAAAGCACATTTTCGACATCCGGGGTTTGGTTTTTGTGTTGGCTGTAGATCGCGATCATCTTGAAGTGTCCGCGAAGGCGGCTTTTGGGCGTGGACTGAATTTCGATGAATACTACCGAAAGTTTCTGCAGCGCGAAGTTAACTTACCGAAAATGTCTGATAAAGGTAATAAGCGGATGATCGATCAGTTCATTGATAAATATGTGAAAGTAATAGATCGAAGGGTTTGCTGTGCCGACATTAAAGAAGCGATGAATGATGGCTTGTATGGCTTTCTTCATCATGCCTCATTAACTCCTCGGCAACTCACGGAAATGTTCCGTATTTTGGGTCATATTCTGGCGCGAAACAGGGAGGAGTCGATGTGGATGTTGCACAATATAGCGCAAGTGACTGTCATAATGTCAGCTTTAAGGTTTGTTAATTCAACATGGTACGAAGGTTTGGCTAATGGTGGGCTCAGTGAGGATGATGTAATAGGAGCCGTTAAAAAATACTTTGATGAAGATATTCAGAATGAATGGCTAACTTTCTTCTTTGGAGGCTACTGCTTGGTCGTCGACCAGAAAGCTGATTATGCAGGTTTCATGGGTAAAGCGGGTGAGGAAATTGGTGATCCTCCTGCCGGTGGATGGTCTTCGCATTTGCGTTCGAGTGGCCAGTGGGGGCGGTCTTATATCAATTGGTTTAGCAGGGTGCGTCATTGCATTGAGGAACTTGAGCAAATGAGTGCCTAAGCTTGATCTCGGACTGATGGAGACGTCGAGGCCCAGCAGGTCCCTCCATTTTTCTTTTTGTGGATTCTGTGTCTTTTGTGGCGAACCCCTGATGCTTTGCTGCTAGCAGGCGACGATGGCACCCCTTCAGGGTGCTTATGGGGCGTGGGCTTATCCGGGGGTCTTCGCTACGCTCGACGCCCCGGCTACGTTATGCGACCCCTCCGGGGTCGGATTGCTGCTCGACGGGCGTTGGTGAGCGGAAGGCTATCCGGGGGTCTTCGCTGCGCTCGACACCCCGGCTACGTTATGTGACCCCTTCGGGGTCGGAGTGCGGGTCGGTGGGCGTTGGTGAGCGGAAGTGGCGGGGGTTGGTGCTGGAGCTGGCACCCACTTCGGGGTGCGCTGGCGGAGGTGGTTGGTTCCGGTGGTGTCAGCCGCCAAGGCGGCTTCAACCACCGGCGATAGGCGGTGACCCCTTCGGGGTCGGCTATGGGGTCGGGTGCTGGTGAGCGGCACGGTGAGCAAGCTGAAGGCTTGCCATATCGTAGCCGGTGGTTGAGCACGCGCAGCGGGCGACACCACCGGTAGGCGTGCCCCCGCGGCGGCACCTTGAAGAGGTGCCAGAACGGTGCGCTACTTCTGTGCCTTTTGTGATCCAAGCGCGCCCCCGCTTTCGCGTGTCTTCTGCGTGGCCATTGGTGGAAAAAGCCTCAAGCTGTGGGGGATGCGTTGGAAGTGCACCGTCGCGTATGACGGGACCGATTTCGAGGGCTGGCAGTCACAGCCGAGCAAGAATACCGTGCAGGACCACCTGGAGCGACGGCTTGCGTTTCTGTTCAAGCGGGACGTGCGCGTGCATGGCTCGGGGCGGACGGATAGCGGGGTCCACGCCAACGCGCAGGTGTTCCACTTCGACGGCGAGTGGAAATGGGCGCCGGAGGACTTGCTCAAGGCGCTGCGCGTGGGCTACCCGGACTCGATCCAGGTCTACCGGGCGGAGCGGGTCAGCGACGACTTCCACGCGCGCTTTTCGGCGGTGGGCAAGCGCTACGTCTACCACTTTTACGAGGGCTTTGCCGGGCCGTTCGATTACCGCTGGCATTGGTCGCTGGGCCATTGGCGGCTCGACCTCGACCGGGTGAACGAGGCGGCGCAGCAACTGATCGGCAAACACGATTTCGCGCCCTTCAGCGCCAATCCGCGCGACGGGCGCGAGGAGAGCACGGTCAAGGATCTGCGCCGGCTGGAAGTGGTGCGCAACGGGCGACACCTGACCCTGGTGACGGAGGCCTCGGGCTATTTATTCCGCATGGTGCGCAGCCTCGCGGGCTGCCTGGTCAATGTCGGCATCGGTCGCCTGAGTCAGGACGACCTGCGCGAGATCCTCGAATGCGGCGTGCGCACCGAGCGTGTGGTGACGGCGCCCGCGCGGGGCCTGTTCCTCGACCGCGTCTATTACGAAGGCCACGATACGCCCGATCCCGACCCGACCAAAATCGTCTTCGGCGGCCCCGCGCACAGTCCGTGGCAAGGAGAGGGCAGGTGAACGCCCCGCTGCGGTCGCATTTGATTCCCTAGCTTGTTAATGATAAGCGAAAGTGGTTTGCGCGATTAGCCTGAGTTGCTCAAAATTCGCGCATGAAACGCGTGCATTTCGGATCGGCAGTCTTGATTCCCGGGTTGTGGTGGCTGTGCGGTTGCTCGTCGCCCGGGCCTGCTTTCTTCCAGGATGCCGGGGACCCGTCGGCCGACCGCTACCGCTATACGCGTGACTCTCAAGCGGTGGCAGGCGTGGGGGAGCCAGCCTACTTCTGGCAGGCTTACGATGCCGCGACGGATGAGTCTGGCAAGAAGAGGATACGCAACGAGGTCACCTGGGAATTGATCCGCAAAGTCGACGTCGGTTTTACCAACTACGTGCGGGAACTGCGGGGAGGCGACGCCGCGATCTCCCTCAGCTCCGATCTGATCGTGTTGGGCACGAGCGCGACTTCGACGGCGGTGGGGGCGGCGAGTACCAAGACCGTTTTTTCGGGCATTACCACATTCGTGTCGGGCAGCAAGGCCGCTTACGAAACGACGGTCAACCGCGACCAGGTGATCGAGGTGCTGGTGCTCAAGATGCTGGAAATGCGTGCCCTGAAGCTGCAGGAAATCAGCGAGCAACTGAGCGAAAGCACCGACGCATATCCGCTGACCCGCGCGGTGGCCGATGTCGCGCAATATTACCAGATCGGTTCTACTTCGTTTGCGTTGGCCAACCTCTATCAGCAGCAGGCGACGCAGACGCATGACGCCTTGGAGGCCTCACGTGTGCGAGCGCCGGCGGAAGATCAGCGGTAGCGTGAAGATGATGACGGCGATGATCGCGAGGCTGCCGTAGGCATTGGTCCAGCCGCGTCCAACGGGCCAGTAGCCGACCAGGGCGGCCAGCGAGGCGGCGATCAGGGCGTAGGGCATTTGGGTGCGCACGTGCTCGACCGGCTCTACGCCGCAGGCGATGGACGACATGATGGTGGTGTCGCTGAAGGGGCTGCAGTGGTCGCCGAAGACGGCTCCGCCAAAAACCGCGCTGACCACGGCGGCGAGCAAGGTCCCGAGGTCGGCGCACTCGGCGGTGATGTCGAAGGCGCTGACGGCGGGCAGGGCGAGCGGCATGAGCAGGGCCATCGTGCCCCAGGCGCTGCCGGTCGAAAACGAGATGAACGCGCCGGTCAGAAACACCGCGAGCGGCAGGTAGCCGACCGGCATGTTGCCCTCGAGCACCTGCGCGATGGCGTCGGCGGCGTCGAGCGCACTGATGACGCTGCCGATGATCCAGGCCGCCATCAGGATGAGCAGCGGGGCGGCCATGTTGCGTGCGCCCTGAAAAAAGATGTGCGCCGCGCTCGGCTGGCCCTCGCGCCGGGGAAAGAGCAGGAAGGCAGTCAACAGGCCCGGCAGGCTGCCCAGCACGAGGATCAGCGCGCCCTGTTCGCTGCCAAAGGCAAGCGCCAGCTTGTGGGGCGTGACCGGCCAGAGCGGGCGGGCTTCCCACACGTAGTAGAGCCCCATGATGCCGAGCACGAGCATGGCGAGGGGCAGGAGGGTGCTCCAGACCGAGCCGGCGGGACCGTCTTCCGTCACGGCTTCGGCCGGGGTATCGTGGGCCTCCAGGCGCGCCCGGCGTTCGGCGGCGCCCATCGGGCCGATATTCCAGTTGCGCCAAATGCTCCAAACCATGAGCAGCAGGGTGGCGAGCACGTAAAAATTGGTGGGGATGGACGCGAAGTAGAGCTCGGTCGGCGTATAGCGATCGAGCATGCCCAGCTCTCCCAGGCCGCTCTGGATCAGGGTCAGCTGGGTGGCGATCCATGTGGAGATAAAGGCGATGCAGGCCACGGCCGAGCTGGTGCTGTCGGCCAGGTAGGCCATCTTTTCGGCCGAGACGCCCGAGGGCTTGGCGAGGGAACGCGTGACGCGACCGATGAGCAAGGCGTTGGCCAGGCCATCGAAAAAGCAGACGAAGCCGAGTGCGATGGTCGCCATCTGCAGGTTGCGCGCGTGGTTGGTGCCGCGCTCGAGCAGCTTGCTCACGATGGTGCGCATGCCGCCACTGGCCTCGATCAGCGCCGCAAAGCCCCCGAGCAGCAGGCTGAAGAGGATCGCCCCCTGGTTCCACGAGCTGGTGAAGGCTGGCGCCAGGTGCGTAACAGGCAGCGACCACGCCGCCGTGAGCGGATTGCCCCCGTGCAGGAGCAGCGCCCCGGCAAAGGCGCCCGCCAGCAGGCTGACGATGACGCGGCGCAGCAGCCACACCCCCACCAGGCCTACTGCGGTCGGCCACAGCGCGCGCCAGGGGGATTCGACCAGCAACAGGAAGTAGGAGCCCGCAGCCGCAGCAAGCAGGTAAAGAATGAGGGTGAGCCGGTGACGAGTCTGCGCCATTTACGCGTCTTGCTCTCGGCGACGCCAGATGCTGGCCTGAGCGACCGACCACTGGTATTTGCGGCGGTGCTCCCGGATGATGAAGGGCAGATCCTTCGTCTCGACCAGCTCGAAGTGGGGCGCGAGGGCTTCCTGCAGCGCTTCGAGCGGTTCTCCGGTTTCGGGCGTCGCGCCGAGCCAGTATTCCTTGGCGGTAAACGACTCCAGCCACGTATTGGGCGTGGTGATGACGAGTTGCCCGCCGGGGTTGACCAGGCTGGGCAGGCGCTCGAGCAACAGCTGCGGGCGCGGCAGGCGGCAGAGGAGGTTGCAGGCCAGCACCACGTCGAAGCTGCCCAGGTCGGGCCGCAGGCGCTGGGCGTCCCCCTGCTCGAAGCGCACGCGAGAGCAGGGCACATCCGGCAGGCGCGCGGTGTGGGTGGTATAGATACTGCCGGTCTCGACCACCTCGTATGGCAGCTCCTTGTCGCGGCACAGCGTGCGGGCCGCAAAGATGAAGGTATAGGAAAAGTCGATGCCGATGACCGCGTGACAATGGCGCGCCAGCTCGAAGGTGCTGCGGCCTACAGCGCAGCCGAGGTCGAGGGCGGTGGCGTTTTCGGGCAGCGCGGCTGTATCGACGCACTCCGTCACGCAACGCAGGGGGAAGTCCAGCGCGCTGGCGGGGCCTTCCTTCCAGGGCAGCTGTTCTACGGGGTCGCCGTAATGGAAGAGCAGATACTGACTCAGCAGCTCATCGGTTTCATAGACATTTGCATCGGACGCCATGACTGCAGCCTAGCTCAAGATGTGGTTCAGTTCCACTCCGGAGGGTTCTGGCACTCGGCCTTCAACACGCCGATGCCCGGCAGGTTGCGGTAACGCTCGGCAAAATCGAGGCCATAGCCGACCACAAATTCGTCCGGGATGCCAAAGCCGACGAAGTCGGGTTTCACGGCCACCTCCAGGCGGTCTTCTTTTTGCAGCAGCACGCAGAGGGCGAGGCTGGCGGGCTTTTCCTGCTGCAACTCGCGCATCACGCGCTTCATGGTATGCCCGGTATCGAGGATGTCGTCGATGATCAGCACATGCCGGTCATGCAAGTCCAGGTGGATGCGATCCAGGATCTGGGGCTTGCTGGCGGGCCGGGTCTGGTCCTGATAGCTCGACACGCGGATGCAGTCGAGGCGGACCGGGCGTTGGATGCTGCGCATGAGATCGGCCGTAAAGGGGAGGGCGCCATTGATGATGGCGACCAGCGTCAACTCATCCACATTGGCATAGTGGTTGGTGATGGCCTGCCCGAGCTCCTGCACGCGCGCCTGAATTTCTTCGGGCGCAATCAGAAACCGATCGAGGTCTTGCTCCCAGGCGGCAAACGTCGTGCGACCGTCTTGCATGAGGGCAAAAGCTAGATGGACCCCGGTACCCTGTCAAAATAAAGGCAGGGAAAGTTTTACGCACCTGGCGCCCTCCTTTACTGGGGCCGAAATCGGGGATGCGGCTGTGCGAATGCCTGATTCCATGCGATCTTGGTCCTTAGCGTTCCCCCTAGCTGTAACCCAGTCTCAACCTTTCGTCCTTGCCAGATGCGGGGCGAACCACTGAAACAGTCCTCGTGGACAAGCTCGCCCTTCTTTCCGTTAGTGACAAATCCGGGCTCGTGGCCTTCGCCGAAGCCCTCGTGAAGCAGCACGGCTACACCCTGCTTTCGACGGGTGGCACCGCTCGCGCGATTCAAGCCGCCGGCCTGCCGGTGACGGAAGTCAGTGAATACACCGGCTTCCCGGAAATGATGGAGGGGCGCGTGAAGACGCTCCACCCCAAGGTGCACGGCGGCCTGCTGGCTCGTCGCGATGTGCCGGAACACCTGGAGCAGGCCAAGGCGCACGGCATCGGGTTGATCGACCTGGTGGTGGTCAACCTCTACCCGTTCGAGGAAACGATCCGCAAGCCGGGCGTCTCGCTGGGCGAAGCGATCGAGCAGATCGACATCGGCGGCCCCTCCATGTTGCGCAGCGCGGCCAAGAACCACGCCTCCGTCTCCGTGGTGGTCGATCCGGATGATTACGACCGGGTGCTCGAGGCGATGGGCAATGAAAAGCAGCTGGCCGAGCTGCGTCGCCAACTCGCCGTCAAGGTCTACCAACGCACGAGTGCCTACGACGCTGCCATCAGCAGCTATCTGGCCGAGCAATACCAGGAAGACGCGCCGGATACGGCCGCGCTGGCCGGCTTCCCGGGTACGCTGGAGTTCTCCCTGCCCAAGACCCAGGACCTGCGCTACGGCGAAAACCCCCACCAGAAGGCCGCCCTCTACGGTCGCTTCTTCGAGGTGTTCGAGCAGCTGCAAGGCAAGGAGCTGAGCTTTAACAACATCATCGACATCTCCGCCGCCACCTACCTGATCGGCGAGTTCGAGAAGCCGACCGTCGGCATCCTCAAGCACACCAACCCCTGCGGCGTCGCCAGCGCGATGAACCTCTGCGACGCCTGGGATCAGGCTTTTGCCACCGACCGCCAGGCCCCGTTTGGCGGCATCATCGTGGCCAACCAGACGGTGGACGAAGAGCTGGCCAACCGCATCCGCGAGATTTTCTGCGAGGTCATCATCGCCCCGCACTTTACCGACGAGGCACTCGCGCTCTTTGCCAAGCGCAAGAACCTGCGCCTCATGATCGCCAAGGACGGCGTGGGCGCCGAGAGCCTCAAGGACATCCGCAGCGCCGTCGGTGGCCTGTTGGTGCAGGATCGCGACCAGCGCAAGGTCTATCCGCAGCACTGCAAGGTCGTGACCGAGCGTCAACCGACCGACGAAGAGTGGGCCGCCATGATGTTTGGCTGGCGCGTGGTGAAGCACGTGAAGAGCAACGCCATCGTCTACGCTTCCGCCGAGCGCACCCTCGGCATCGGGGCCGGCCAGATGTCGCGCGTCGACGCCTCCAAGATCGCGGTTTGGAAGGCCGGTGAGGCGAAGCTCCCGCTGCAGGGCTCCGTCATCTGCTCAGACGCTTTCTTCCCGTTCCCTGACGGCCTGATCGCCGCCGCTGAAGCCGGTGCCACCGCCGCTATCCAACCCGGTGGTTCGGTGAGGGATGACGAGGTTATCGCCGCCGCAAACGAGCGTGGTTTGGCCATGGTATTCACCGGCGTGCGTCATTTTCGTCATTAAAGTATTGGCTTCATTTGTAACTAACATATTAGTCCCTAGTAATTGACTTCAGGTCGGCGACAGTTTGACGAGGTATTCGCCAGCCAGCTGTTGGACGCAGTCCCCTACAGCCTGCTGGTCCTCGACTCCGATGACACGGTCGTTTTTGCGAACGATCGGTTCAGGAAGCTGTTCGTCGCCGTGAATGGGCGGGAACTGGTTCCGGACGAGCCCTACAGGCCCCAGATCCACTGCGAAAGCTGCCTCGGATTGCTGGAAATGCTCGACCGGGATGCAACGGCCAGGCCCTGTTTCGACGTCGAGTTCGAGGGCGAGACGCATACGTTTCAGCTGCACCGCTATCCGCTCGGCGAGAACGAGCGCTATACGGTGCTCCAGTTGGACGACGTGACCGCCTCCAAGCAGGCGGAGCGTCGGGCCGCCGCGGCGCAGGAGGGTCTACGGGAGGCCATGCGCACCCGCGACGTCATCCTCTCCATCATCGGGCACGACCTGCGCGCCCCGATCGCGCAGCTCAACGCCATCCTCTACCTGCTCAAGCAGACGCCGGGGCAGATGAGCGAAGACAAGCTGCAGCAATACAGCGGCGAACTGGAGGACATGACGCGCCACCTCTCGAGCGCGCTCGACAACTTGCTGCACTGGTCGACCAGTCACCGGCGCGGCCTTGATCCGGAGCTTTCGTTGACGGATGTCGGCCAGGTTTTGAGCGAGTCGGTGGGGCTGCTGCATCCGTTGGCGTTGCACAAGCAGATCTTTCTCGCGCTGGAAAACGATGTGACGGAAGATATTCGGACCGACCGCGAGATGCTGGCCTTTATCATGCGCAACCTGTTGGCCAATGCGGTGAAGTTTACGCCCAAGCAGGGCCGGATCGACATCCGCCAAGGGCAGGCCGACGGCCACTTCTACTTCGAGGTGCGCGACAGTGGTGTGGGCATGAGCCAGGACCAGATCCAGCAGATCCAGCGCCACGACACCTTCCACTCCACCCGTGGTACCAACGGGGAGCGTGGCATTGGCCTCGGGCTCAAGCTCTGTCAGGAATTCGCCGAAAAGCTGGGCGGCCGTATCACCTTCGACAGCGAGATCGACGCAGGAACCCAGGTCCGCCTCAACCTGCCGCTTCAGCAGGACTGAAGCGCGTGACGCGGTAGGGCAAGGCCTCTACGCCCGTCGCGCTCATCTCACAACGCAAGCGTGTGCCGGAAATTGCGGCGTAGCTCTGCGTTGCAGAAAAATAAGATAACCAGTGCTTTTTGCTTTAAACACTGTGTTGCAGATATAATATCCGGCAACGATGATTACCGATTCGCTTGCCTCGGCCGAAGGCGGACCGCCCGACGCCCCGGTTCACGCGGCAGGTCCGCTGGACCCGCCGCGCCTACTCAATCGCGTGCCCTTCTTGCTGACTGTGCTGGGTTGGCTGATGGCGGCCGATTACCTGCTCTACGCCGGAGGCGTGGGGGTTTCGATCGGCCTGCTGGCCGTCTTGGCCGTATTCGGTATCGGCCTCAACCGTCGCGCCGCCGACCGCCGCCGGTTGCCTCGGTGGTTTTGGTGGCTGTTTGCTCCCAGTGCACTGATCCCGCTGTACCGCACGGATTTCAGTAACATCGTCACGCTCCTCAGCCTGCTCGTGCTCGCCTCGGGCGCCACCTACTACCACGAAGGCACCCTGTCCGCGCGCATCCGCCACGGTTTTGTCGCCTGGGCGTTCCCTTTTTTCAGTTTGATTGCCTGCCTCTTGAGCCTGACGGCCAAATCCGAAGATGGGACGAGGCGGTCGGGCGGTTGGACCGCGCTCAAGATCGTGGGGCCGGCTCTGGTGCTGGTGTTCGTATTCAGCCTGTTGCTCGCGGATGCCTCGCCGCTGTTGCTGGCGGGCTGGCAGGCGCTGGGAGATGCACTGGGCGGCTTGAGTTTGCCCACGGACGAGCACGTACTGTTCTGGCTGGTCGCGGGCGCGGTGATGTGTCTCTGGCTCTTGCCGTGGAGCCCCTGGAGTGGGCGGCTGCCACATCTGGCGGGGCCGCCCGAGCTGGATGTCGCGACGCTGCGGGCGCAGGTGCTGGCGGTGCTGGTCGCGCTCAACGGCTTGTATCTGGCCGTCAATGCCAGTGATCTGCTCTATCTGGGCGGCCGGCTGGAGCTGCCCGCCGGAACCGACTACAAGGCCTACGTGCACGCCGGCGTGTGGAATCTTACGGCCTCAGTCCTGCTGTCCGCCGCCCTGCTGGCGGGCATCTTCCGGCTCCCACGGGCAGCGGTCTCCGGTCGGCTGACCCGTGGGCTCGGCTACTTGTGGTGTGCGCAAAACGCGCTGTTTCTGCTGCACGTGGCGCGGCGTAACCTGTTGTATGTCGACTGGGGCGGCTGGACCCCCAAACGCGTCTACGTGCTGATGTTTCTGCTGCTGGTCGCGGTCGGTTTCGGACTGCTGGTTTGGTATATTCACCGGCGCAAGTCCTTTGGCTGGCTGGTGCAGCGCAATCTCGTCGCGGTCTTCGCCGTGTGCTTCCTCAACCAATTCCTCGATGTGCGCGCGTTCGTCGCCTGGCGCGATCTGGAGCAGTGGCGGCGGGGTGAGATGACGCTGGATGCCGGCTTTCTGCTGCAGCTGGGCTATCACCGCTGGTGGCTGATCCGGGAGGCGCTGCGCGAGCCGGGTGAGGGCGATGTCGAGCGCCTCCTGGCGGCGATGAAGGGCTCGAGACGCTATCGTGGTGCCCCCGCCCAGGTCGCTGACGAGCTGCCCTGGCCGGCGTGGACGTGGTTGCGTGCTTCCGGGCGCCAGTGGAAAGGCGAAGCGGAGGCCTCCGTCGCGGCGTGGCTGGAGGGCGAGAACTGAGGCGTTCATCCCGTTGCGCGCATGCGAGTTGCATTTTCTTCGGCCGCGGGTAATGTCGGGGCCATGATGCGCTCGTTTACCGCCGGTCTCTCCCTTTGCCTTGCTTCGGTCGCGGCCCTGTTCCTGCCAGGCTGCGCCAACGTTCCCGCTTTCATGCCCGAGAAACAGCTCGCTGCCCAGGCGGCGACGGAGTTCGACCAGATGAAGCAGGAGCTGAAGGTCAGCGACAACCCGGAATACGTCAACATGGTCAAGCGGGTGGGTAACCGCATCGCGCCCATCGCCGGGCAGGACATGGAGACGACAGAATGGGAGTTTGTGGTGTTCGACGACCCTGCGGTGAACGCCTTTGCCATGCCCGGCGGCAAGGTGGCCGTCTTTACGGGCCTGCTCGAGCTCGTGGATGGGAACGAGGATGAGCTGGCTGCGGTGATGGGCCATGAAATCGCCCACGTGGCGCTCAAGCACAGCAACAAGCAGATGAGCTCCGAGATGTTGCGGCAGGGTGGGGGCGCGGCCCTCGCCATTCTGCTGAGCCGTCAGGAAAAGTCGGCGGTGGATCCCAAGTTGGTGCAGCAAGCCTACGACCTTGGCACGCAGGTGGGCCTGATGCTGCCCTACAGCCGTGAGCACGAGCTGCAGGCCGACGAGCTGGGCCTCTACTACGCGGCCAAGGCCGGTTACGATCCCGAGGCGGCGGTCGACCTCTGGCAAAAGATGGCCGAAGCAGGCGGTGAGCAGCCGCCGGAATTCCTTTCGACCCACCCCAGCCACGGCACCCGTATCGAGCGCCTGCAGGAGCTCGTGCCCGTCGTGAAAAAGCGCATCCAGGCCGAAGAAGACGAGGCCTACCTGCGTAACCAGGGCCTGTTGGACGAGGCCTGAGATTCCTCCGCTTGCCCCTCGCCAAGCACGCGATTTGTCCCTAAGGGTAGTGCCATGTTCGATCCCGTTGCGGCTATTCAGGAGTTTATCCGTCACCCCAGCGTTTCCACCGACCCTTCCTATCAGGAAGGCATGTCCGGCGCCCGCGATTACATCGCGGGCCTGCTGCGCGACATGGGCCTGAAGGTGGACATCCTCGAGACGCCTCTGCACCCCGTCGTGCTGGCGCACCGGGAGGGGCCGGCCGATTGGCCGCACGTGATCATCTACGGGCACTACGACGTGCAGCCGGCCGACCCGTTCGAGCTGTGGAATACGCCGCCCTTCGCGCCGGAGATCCGCGACGGTCGCCTCTATGGGCGCGGCGCGGCGGACAACAAGGGGCCGTTGATGGTGCACGTCGCCGCCGTGGCGCGCCTGCTGGAGCAACAGCCCGATCTGCCCCTGCGCATCACCTTCCTGATCGAAGGCGAGGAGGAGATCGGCAGCCCGTCGTTTCCGCAAATCCTGCGCGATTACAAGGACCGGCTGCAGGCCGACTTTGTCTTGCTGACCGATACTTTGAGCCCGAGCACCGAGCAGATCGCCATCACCACCGCGCTGCGGGGCATCGTGACGCTCGAGGTGGAGCTGACCGGACCGAGCAGCGACCTGCACAGCGGCATCCACGGTGGCGCGATCATGAACCCCATCGTCGCCCTCTCTCGCCTCTGCGCCACGCTGCACCACGAGGACGGCAGCGTGAATGTGCCCGGCTTTTACGACGACGTGGTCGAGACGCATGCCTGGGAGAAAGAGGAGATTGCGCGTCTGTCTTCCGATCAGGAGGCCTACCAGCAGCGTCTCGGCGTGAACGATTTTTACACCGCCAAGGGCGTGCCGCCGGCTGAGGCCACCCGCCTGTGGCCCACGCTGGAGTTCAATGGTATCGGCGGCGGCTATCAGGGCGAGGGCAGCAAGACCATCATCCCTTCCAAGGCGTTTGTGAAGATCAGCTGCCGCCTCGTGGCCAATCAGACCGCCGACGACATCGCCGCCAAGGTGACGCAGGCGCTCGAAGACCGGTGCCCGCCGCAGGTGAAGCTCAAGATCACCCGCGGGCACAACGGTAACCCCTACCGGGTGGTGCCGCCGCATCGTCCGGACACGCCAGAAGATCAGGACCCGTCACTGGCGCGCGCCTTCGATGGAGCCGACGCCGCCATCCGTGAGATCTTCCCGCATCCGCCGCTCTACCTGCGCGAAGGCGGCAGCGTGCCCATCATCGGCGACCTCAAGCGCGTGCTGGGGCTCGACTCGCTCATGTTCGGCATGTTCACGCCGGTGGACAACCTGCACGCGCCCAACGAGAGCTTCGACCTGCAGATGTTCGAGCGTGGCATCGGTGTGAGCGAACGCATCCTGCGCGCTGTCGCTGAAAAGCGCTAGGTTGGGGCTTCAACCGGCAAAAGGCAGGGAAGATAGCGAAGTGCGCGTCCTCTAGGGTTTGAAGGACGCGGGGCCCTGCTTACCGGCCACGCGATGGTATTGACCGGTCAGCTTGTCGCGCTCGTATTTGGTGAAGCCCGCCTTTTCGACGTTCTTGTTGTCGAGCTTGGACTTCTCTCGGCCAGGCGTGTGCTTGGTGGAGAGATTGGGCGACAGGATGACGCGCCGCACGGGTTCGCCCGTCAACGGGTGCTCCTTCAGGGCATCTTCGCGCATCGACTGCTGGAGCTCGAAGCGCTCGCCTCCGCTACCGTTGGGCAGGACGACTTCATACACGTAGATGGGCATGACACGTCTACTCTAGGCCATTCTCCCCGGTTTACAAGCATTGCGCATGTGGTCTCGGTTCGCTAGGAAGTCATTGCCCTAGAAAAACCTTTGCCCCTGCCCCTGCCTGGGGTAGGGTAAATCTATTCTCTATGCGAACGAGTCTCTCTGCTCATTCGGGAAGGACGGCCTTCGGGCTCGCCCAAGCGTGGGCGGAGTTCCTGTTCAAGCTCATCCTGTGCGTCGCCCTCTATCTCGGGGCCGGCGGCATGGGGCTGCAGGTCGCCCTTTGGGAGCAATTCGCCCCGCTCATCTGGCCGCCGGCCGGCATCGCGCTGCTCATCGTGTTGCGTGGAGGCTACCGCTATCTGCTTGCGGTGGCGATCGGGGCTTTTGCGGTGCGCTTTCTGGAGGGAGCCGGCAATGTGCCCTCAGCCTTCATCTCGTCGATCGGCTACACGCTGGCCGCGGGGGTTGCAGCCTTTACGCTCAAGGAGATTGCGCGCCTGGAGCCCGCGCTGGAGCGCCTCAGTGACGTCATCTGGTTCGTTCTGGTAGGCGTGGTGGCGGCGCCGCTGCTCAGTTCGCTCTTTTCCATCTACAGCCTCACGTTTCTCCATCTGGAGCTGCACCGGGGCTTTTTCGAACTATGGAAGGTGCGGTGGCTCAGCGACGCGCTCGGCGTGCTGGTCGTGACGCCCGTGCTGCTGGTGTGGCACGCCCGGACGCGCGTCAACTGGCGTAACGCGCAGACGGTGGAGGTGCTCGTCTGGCTGGCGATCCTGATTTTCCTCGGCGCCCTGATTTTCCGTAACTGGGCCCCCAGCGACACCCTGCGCTACCCGCTGGACCTCACGATGTTCCCGCTGATGGCGTGGGCGGCCGTGCGCTTTGGCCAACGCGGTTCGACCGTCGGCATCTTTATCGTGGCGATGATGGCCGTGTGGGAGTTGCGCGACGTGATCGGCCCCGAGCCGACGAAGACCATCACGCAGCCCCCGGGCTATTTGTGGCTGTTTGTGGGCGCCCTGAGCATCACCGCGCTGTTGCTCGCCGCGACGCTGACCGAGGTGAAGAACCGCGAAGATACTTCGCGCACCAACGAGGAGCGTTTGCGCGCCTTCATCGCCGCCATGCCCGACCTCGCCTATGTGGTGGACGAGCAAGGCATCTACCAGGAGGTGTTCGTGCCGCGCACCGGGATGTATCGCGAACGAGCGGCACGCCTCAAGGGCCTGTGCATGTACGACATCTATCCCAAGGAGATGTGCGACAATTTCATGCGGGTGGTACACCGTGCGCTGGAGACGCATGAGCTGCAGATCTTTCGCTACAGCATGGAGGTCCATGGCCGGCTCGTGTGGTTTGAGGGACGGATCGCGGCGATGTCGACCGTGGAGGGCCAACTGCCGTCCGCGATCTGGGTCGCCTACGACATTACCCAGACGCAGCACATCACCAGTCAGCTACAGGCGCGCGACCAGTTGCTGCAGGCCGTGACGGAGGCCGAGGAAAACCTGCTGAAGGTCAAGAATTTCGAAACCGGGATCACCACGACGCTGCGCCTGATCGGGCAGGGCCTGGAGCTGGATCGCGTGGGCCTCTACGAAAACGGCCGCGACAGCGAGACGCAGGACCGGGTGGTCTCCCTGCGCTTCGAGTGGGCCAGCGACCCGCGTTTTGCGACGCCCGACCCCGACCCGGCCCGCTACCTTTACTACGACAGCGACTTGCCGGTGTGGTATCCCAGCCTGCAGAGCGGTTCGCCCCAAGTCTTCGGGCACGAACATTGCCCCCAGGGGCTGCGCGAATGGCTGGAGCGCACGCACACCCGCAGCGGCCTGGCTGTGCCGATCTTCGTCGCGGGCGACATGTGGGGCTTCCTCAACCTCGGCAGTTGCCGCATGGACCGCGATTGGGATACGCAGACGCGCCGTGCGCTGGGCAGCCTTGCGGGCAGTATCGGAGGCTACCTCGAGACCAAGCGCATCGAAGACGCGCTCAAGACCGCCAAGGAGGCCGCCGACAGCGCCAACCAGGCCAAGAGCATGTTCCTCGCGATGATGAGCCACGAGATTCGCACGCCCATGAACGCGATCCTCGGCTTTACCGATTTGCTCACCCAGACGGATTTGACGGAAGAGCAAAAGGACTACCTCAACATCGTGACCCGCAGCGGTAAGGACCTGCTCGAACTGATCAATAACATCCTCGACTTTTCAAAGCTGGAAAGCACCCAGGTGGAGCTGGAGCGCACGCCCTTTCGCCTCGAGACCTGCGTCATCGAAGTGCTCGAGATCCTGCTGGCCAAGGCGAAGGAAAAGGGCATTACGCTCGATTACGACATCGAGGACCCCACCGATGGCCAGTACATCGGCGACCCGTTGCGCTTCCGCCAGATCGTGCTCAACCTCGTCAGTAACGGCGTAAAGTTCACCTCGAAAGGCAGCGTACACGTGCGCGCCAAGGCCATCCCGGTCGACGATAGGCGAACGGAGATCTACCTGCAGGTGCGCGACACCGGTATCGGCATCCCCGACGAAAAGCTGAGCGACCTGTTCGAGGCTTTTACCCAGGTCGACTCATCCACCACCCGCGAATACGGCGGCACCGGGCTCGGCCTTACCATCTGCCGTCGCCTGGCTGAGCGCATGGGCGGGCGCATCTGGGTCAACAGCGAGGTGGGCAAGGGCAGCACCTTCCACGTGACCGTAATGCTGGAAAACGGGAGCACGCGCCCGGCTTCCTCCCTGCCGTCGAGCGATAGCCAGGAGTTGGACCGCCGCTTCGCCAGCCGGCACCCCTTACGCATCTTGCTGGCGGAGGACGACGCGGTGAATACCCGCCTCGCGCACGAGGTGCTGGTCAAGCTGGGTTACAGTCCCGATCACGTCCAGGATGGCCGGGCGTTGCTGAAGGCCGTGAGCCAGCAGGAATACGACGCCGTGCTGCTGGATGTGCAGATGGCCTACTACGACGGGATCGACGTGACGCGTCGCATCCGTCGCGGCGAAGCGGGGGAGCGGCAGCGCAACCTGCACATTATCGCCCTCACCGCACTGGCGCTGAAGGAGGATCGCGACCGCTGCCTGGAGGCCGGCGTGGATGACTACCTGACCAAGCCGTTGGTGATCGGGCGTTTGAAAGATTCCCTTAAAGCCGCCTATACCGCGATTTCTGAAAATAGAAAAGGCCGAAGCTGACTATACTTTAGAGCTTGCAACATCACGTCCCGCGCTTACGTTCAAAGACACGCTGACTGGCCGATTCCCTATCCATTGAAAAACCATTCCAACCAGCATGTTCATCTCTCCTTTCCGAAACATTCTTCAGTCGCTGGCATTTGTGGCCTTGGCCGCGGCTCCGATGGCCGGCCAGGCTGAAACTTTCAGCTTCTTGACCGAGACGGACGGTTTCCATCCCGCACCTTCGTTGGACAGCGTCCTCTCCGGCGCCAGTCTCGATTACATGGTTACTGGTAATACGGCAGGTACGACCTCCAGCCATATTCTGGTCACGGGCATGGTGCCAGTCGGTTCTTCCACCACCGTTTACACGGGCGATTATCGTGGGGTAGACCTCTCCACGGGCAACGAGTCCGATATGGGCAAGGTGGTGCTGACCCTGCCGAATCCCGTCAGCGTGCCGGAAGGCTCCGTTTCCTCGCCCATCGTGGCGGTTATTCCCCGCAGCGGCGACTGGCCGGACAGCATGCCTTCGGGTAACCCGCTGAGCGGTTACAATGGCAATAGCACGGGTGATACGACGGAGCAAACGCTCACCCTGAGCGTCGAAACCGACACGGCGACCTACAGCGGCACCGCCAACTACACGGTGATCGACCAGAATACGCTCGAACTCGACGGCTTTACCCTGAGTGATGGCAGCAATAGCTGGCAGATGGAGTCGACGACTCTCGACCGCGTGAATGTCGACCTGCAGGGCTACCTCTCCGTTTCCGATCCTTCCAACGCGACCGACATGGAAGTGACGTCGCTGCACCTCAGCGCGCTGCCCGACCAGGATACCGACCTCATCCCGGACTTCATGGACGAGGATGTCGGCCCGGTGCCGACCTGGACGCCGACCACCACCGGTGAGTATGTGCTGAACCCGCGCACCTTCGGTTGGTTCTACAACGACGACAACGAATGGAGCTACGCTGAAGGTACTGGCTGGATCTTCCGCCGCGACTTCCCGTGGTTCTACCACCCGAACTGGGGCTGGGTCTACTTCCTGGAGCGCGAACGCAATTCCGCCAAGACCTATCTCTTCCTCGAAGCTGGCAATACCTGGTTGGAGGCCAACTTTGGCAACACCAAGAGCCGCGCCAAGTGGTTCTATGCCTTTGAGCAAGACAAGTGGGGCGACTGGACCGATCCGGAGCCGGCGGACGAAAACAACCTGCACTTCTCCGAGCTCTAAATCACGAGTCTCTACGCATGACTTTAGCCCGACAGTTGCCTGTCGGGCTTTTTTTGTGCCTGCGGATGGGGACCCCGCTGATGTCGAGGCGCAGTGGTGCGAATACGCTGGGGTGGGACGCGTTTTGAGGCTTACTCCGTGGTCAGCCAGGGCGCGAGCGACTCGGCCAGTCGGTCGGGGGTTGTGAGCACGATGCCGCGCGGCTCGAGCTCGTGCACCAGGCGCGGGTCCAGGCCGTCCAGGTAGGGCACCACCAGGACGATGGCGTCGAGCTCGGCGGTCGCGCTCAGGAGCAGGCTTTGCCCGAGCGTCAGCGCGTAGTTGCGGCGCACGTTGGCGCGACATTCGACTGCGATCCGGCGGTCGCCCGCGGTGCAAAGAAAGTCCACCCGCAAGTCTTCGACGCGCGCGAAGCGCTCAACCGATACCGGCAGCGTTTCGAGGATGCGCGCCACGTCGTCCTCGAAGTCGATGGAATCACGCTTGCGCAACATGAATTCCCGGGCGCGTTCGACTGCGCGGGCCAAGTCAAACGCGTCCTCCTCATCCCGCAAAATCTGCGCGTGCCCCTGCAGCTCGGCTTCGAGGCAGCGGTTGACGTAGCGGCTGAAACTCAGGCCCAGCGCTCGTGCGCGCGCTTCTGCTCGCTCCTTCAGGGCGGGCGGTAGGGAGATCGTAAAGGGACGATGACGGGGATCGGTCATGAAAATTATTAAGACATCATAATTCTTGCGTGTAAATTAGAAAAGTGGTTATATGTTCACCTGTTCGCTGCATCATCCCTGAACGCATCCTATGTCCCTATTCACCACCTTCACCCCTTGCCGCTTCCCGTGCGGAGGCCTCGACCGGAGGAATGCCCGCCCATGAACCCACCATCGCAGATTCATCAATGGACGCCTGACGTCCACGACTACCAGGCCGCGGACTACGCCCACCTGCTGCCGCCCGGGCAGGAATGGTTCAGCGTGCGCGAGGCGGCGGAGCTGCTGCACGTCAGCCCGCAGTATATCCGGGACTGTTTCGAGGCGGGCAAGCTCTTCGGGCATCGCCACAACGGCCGCTCGCGGCGTGGGCAGGAGCAGCGCCGCCGGGTGCACATCCGTCGCGACAGCCTGCTGCTTTACTTTGCCGAATCCGCCAACTACGACTTCAGCCTCTACCGCCTGCGGTTGCTGGAGCTGCTGGACGGCCTGCCGGAGCCTTGGCTGGCGGAAGTGCCGGAGTTGGTGCGAGTTCTGCAGCAGCGCCAGGGTGAGAAAAACGCGCTCCGGCGTGGACACGGGCCTTCCGTAGGCTATGCTGGGCGCAGGGGATGAAAGCTAACGTTATACCGGCACCGCGCGTCAAAGCGGCCCTGGACCGTGTCCGGGCCAACATCACGCAAGTCATCAAGGGCAAGGAAGAGGTGGTCGAGCGCGTGCTCGTGGGCCTGCTGGCCGGTGGCCACTTGCTGATGGAAGACCTGCCGGGGCTGGGCAAGACGACGCTGGCTTATTCGCTGGCGCGCTCCATCGACTGCGACTTTGCCCGCGTGCAGTTTACGAGCGATCTGTTGCCGAGCGACGTGATCGGCGTCTCCGTCTACGACGAGCGCCAGCGCGAATTCGTTTTCAAGCGCGGTCCGCTCTTCACCAACATCCTGCTGGCCGACGAGATCAACCGCACCACGCCCAAGACCCAGTCCGCCCTGCTGGAGGCGATGGACCGCGGCAAGGTGTCCGTCGACGGCCAGACGCACGAGGTGGGCGAGCCGTTCATGGTTTTCGCCACGCAAAACCCGGTGGACTACGAGGGCACGTTTCCGCTGCCGGAGAGCCAGATGGACCGCTTTCTCCTGCGCCTCGAAATGGGCTATCCCGACTTTCAGGACGAGATGACGATCCTGCAGCGCGGCTTTCAGCACTACGATGCCATCCCGACCGAACCGGTGCTGACCCGCGAGGAGGTGCTGGAGCTGCAGGGTTACGTGGGGCAGGTCTACTGCGAGCCCACGGTGCTGGAGTATATGTTGCGCATCGTCACCGCCACGCGCACGGAGGCCGAATTTCGCGCCGGGGTGTCCACGCGCGGCAGCATCGCGCTCAAGACGGCTGCGCAAGCCTGCGCGCTGCTGCGGGGCCGGGGCTTCATCACGCCCCAGGATGTGGCCGACATGGTGCCGCCGGTGCTCGCCCACCGCCTGACTTTGCGTCGACCGGCTACGGACAGCCTGGAGGCGCACCGCCTGGTCGAGGCCAGCCTCTACCAGATCCTCGACCGCCTGCCGCAACCGGTCTAGGCTTTCCCATCCATGCGCATCGCCACGAGCATTCCCGAACTTGCCCTGCGCGCCGCGGGGCCTGAAGACGTCGACACCATCCTGGAGCTGGTCCGGGGCTTGGCCGAATACGAACACCTCGAGCACGAGGTGGTCGCTACGCCCGAAGCCTTGCGCGAGACACTTTTCGGCGAGCGCCGCTACGCCGAGGTCGTCCTGGCTGAGTGGGAGGGTCAGCCGGCCGGCTTCAGCCTGTTTTTCCACAATTACTCCACCTTCCTGGCCAAGCCGGGTATCTACATCGAAGACATCTTTGTGCTGCCGGCCTACCGGGGGCGCGGGTGCGGCAGTGCGTTGCTGCGCTTCGTGGCGGCCATCGCGGTCGAGCGCGACTGCGGGCGGCTGGAGTGGGCCGTATTGAACTGGAACGACCCGGCGATCGCCTTTTACCGGGCCAACGGCGCGCTGCCGCTGGAGGAGTGGACGACGCAGCGCGTGACGGGGCAGGCCCTGGTCGATTTGGCGGCGCGCAGCCTCGCAAAGCCCCATGGCAGCTGAGAACGCGCAAGGTAACTGGTTGACGCGCAAGGGGCGGGAGTGGTCCGACCCGGGCTACTTCGTCGGTCAATCGCCTCTGCGCAACGGGGCGCGCGTCATCTGGCACATGGTGCGCCCGCCGCGCGGCCACAAGACGCGCATGACGCGCATCGGCCTGCTGCTGGTCTTTATTTCCATCGGCCTCGGCTCGGCCGCCTTCAATACGAGCCAGAACATGCTCTACCTCGCGCTGGCGCTGTTGCTCTCGTGTCTGCTGCTCAGCGGCGTGCTTTCGTGGCTCAACTTCAAGGGCGCACGCTGGCGGCTGGACATCGAGGGGCACTTCCGCGTGGGGCAGTCCGCACCGCTGGAGGTGGAGGTCTACAACCGCAACCGCTACCTGCCCCTCTACAGCCTCTGGTTTCTGCTGGTGGCCCGGCAGGAAGACGAGGGCACGACCCTGCCGCTGTTGCGCCCGCTGGGCCCGCAACAGACGCGACGCCTCACCTGGCACTTTACGCCGCAGCGGCGCGGGGTGGAGACGGTTGCCCTGCACAGCATCATTTCCAAATTCCCCTTCGGCTTCCTGCGCAAGAGCATCGAATGGACGCAGGAACAGGAGATCGAAGTGTGGCCCGAACGCTGCACTTATTCGTGGCACCCGGTCGCCAGCTCGCGCTATCAGCGGGTGGGGGAGCACCAGACGCGGCTCGGCACGGGTGCGGAACTGCTCAACCTGCGCCACTACCGCCCCGGTGACGCGCTGCGGCAAGTCTCGTGGAAGGCCACCGCGCGGCAGGGTCGCCTGATGGTGCGCGAGACGGCGGAGGAGAGCCAGGCCCGTTATTGGCTGGAAGTCTCGAGCAACAACCACGTCTGGAAGCCCGGCGAGCAGTTTGAGCGCTATTGCAGCCTGGTCGCCAGCCTGGCGGAAGACCTCTACCAGCAGGGCCGGCTCGCCGGTGTGATTTTTAACGACGAACCGCCGCAGCCGGTGCAACACCTGCCGGAGCTCCAGCAGGTGCTCAGCAAGCTGGCGCGGCTCCAACCCGTGGCCCCCTTCCCGGGGCGCGATCTGCCCCAACAACCCCGCGTCAGCTTCGGCCCCGGCGCGGGCCCTCACGTGCGTGCCTATGTCAACGGCCAACCCGCAGGCGAAGCTTGAGTATCGCTTCCTGCAGCAGCTGAAGTGGCTGCTCGGGGGGCTGATGGCGCTGATCTCACTGGTCGGGGTCTTCAGCCTCGGCATCGGCGCGGGGCCGGTAGTGGCGCTGGGCATGGTGTGCATCAGCATCGGGCTCGTCTGGCCGCGTCTGGTGCGGCGCATCCCCAGCTGGGTGTGGAAGGCCGCGACGCCGATCCTCATCATCCTGATCGTGACGGATTTCGTGCTCGCGGCAGGGGATATCCTTTCGCCGCTGGTGCGCATGATCATGCTGCTCACGATCCTGCGCGCCCTGCAGGAGCGCCGTCGCCGGGAAGACCTGCAGCTGCTCTTGCTCTCGCTCTTCCTCGTGATCGTGACCGGCGTATTGACGATGGAGCTGACCTTCGCCCTGCAGCTGCTGCTCTATACGCCGGTTGCGCTGTTTCAGCTCTTCACGATCAACCTGTCGGAGAACTACGTGGACGAGCAGGAGGGGGACCCCGAGCACTGGCAGCTGTTTCGCTGGCGGCCTCTGGGCGGCTTTTTGCGGCAGATCCTGCACCCGCGCATGTTGGGGCTCAGCACGCTGCTGTTCTTCGGGCTGGCGGGCATGGCCTCGCTGATCTTCATCTCGCTGCCGCGTTTCGACTTTGGCCAGCAGCTGCCCTTCGCGCGGCTCAGCACCAGCTCCGGCGCCCCCGGTCTCAGCGAGGAGGTGACCTACGGCGACGTGGTGGACCTGCTCGACGACGATACGATGGCCTTGCGCGTCGATGTGGGCAGCGACATCCCGCCGTCTTCGCCCTATTGGCGCATGCTGGTGCTGGACGAGTTTACCGGGGAGGGTTTCCGCGCCTCGCGCTCCCTGCAAAGCACCTTCCGCTACGACGAGCTGACCCGCTTCAGCGCCGAGGGCAGCTACCGCAACCGCGACCGGGGGGAGGGACAGACCTGGACGTTTTACTTCGAGGGCGGCATCAGCCGCTACTTGCCCATCCCGGGCTCCTTTCACGAGCTGCGGCTGCAAAACGAGATGACGCTGGCCTACAGCTATCCGGGGCGTACGCTGCGCACGCAGGAGACGCAAAACAACGTGCTCTTTTATCGTCTGGAAGGCCTGGACCCTACGGCGCGCGTGATCCCGGCCATGCGGCGGGAGTCCGAGTGGCTGCAGCAATTGTTGAAAAACGGCGGTGAACTGCAGACGGAAGATCCCGGCTATCCGGCCACGACACTGGAGTTGCCAGCCGATGCGGGGGCGCGGGCCGCCTTGCAGCGTTGGGTGGCGGAGATCGAGCAGGGACAGGCACTGGGGCCCAATACCTTTATCAGCCGGGCCACCGCCTTTTTGCAGCGTGATCGCGGTTACTCGATGCAGGTGCAGATCCCGGACGCGGATTGGACGGAGAACCGCATCTGCCGTTGGGTGCAGGCGGGCATGGCGGGCCATTGCGAGCTCTACGCTGGGGCGTTGATTCTGTTGGCCCGCGAGGCAGGGATCCCGGCACGCATGGTCACGGGCTTTGCCGGCGGGGACTGGAACGCCTACGAGCAATATATGATGGTGCGCAATCGCCACGCACACGCCTGGGTGGAGTTCTTCGATCCGGAGGCCGGTTGGGTGCGCGCCGATCCCACGCCGGCACGCGTTCTGCCGGGTGACAACCAGCAGCAGAGTGAGCAGAACGGGCGCGAGAGCGTGATCGACGACACCCTCAATGCCTATCTGGACAGCCTGCGCGTGCTCTGGTACCGCCGCGTCGTCAGCTTTGACCGCAGCCAGCAGCAGGAGATGCTGAAGGAGTTGCGGGAGTCGATGGGGCAGTGGGGGCCGCACCTGCGTGAGCGCCTCAACGCCTGGATGCAGTCTGTTCGCGGCTGGTGGAGCGAGGGCCTGAGCTGGGGCAAGCTGGGCCGTCTGGCTGCCAAGCTCGCGATCACGCTGGTGATCTGGCTCGGCTTGCGTCTGTTATGGCAGGCGTGGCGCCGGCGGCAGAACAACAAGCCTGGCCGCTTGCACCCAGACCGGCGCCGCGCGGGCGTGTGGTTGCGCCGACTCGAGGCGTTCAACGCCGCAGACCCGGACGAGCGAGGCCGCGTGAAGGCGCAATTGCTGCTGATCCGCTACGGCGATATGGAGCAGTGGCCGGAGCGCAAGACCGTCTTTCGCCAAGCTCGCCGTTTGAAGCCGGCCAAAAGATCGACCGTTTGAACGACGACTTTAGCCTTGAGCACCAAAATGTCGAAAATTTGACGGCGTAAATTGTAAAAAAACCGTCCGAGAATCGCGTCTGCAAAAGTTTACCCATTTTTACTCATAACGCTCGGTTCGGTACAGGGTTTGCCCCTATGCAGGCGATGAGTAGGATACTATACGGTCTAAGAGCCTCCCGCGTGCGTGGATGGGGGCTCATGGCGACGGGATTGTTGCCCTTGTTGCTTCCGCACCGCCTGGCGGCGCAGGATACCGGCGTCGCGGACGCCATTCAACTGGTGCAGCATCACCTGGACATGGCGTGGGTCCTGGTGGCGGCGGCACTGGTCTTTCTGATGCAGGCGGGCTTTCTCTGCCTCGAAAGCGGCATGTCGCGCGCGAAGAATTCGATCAACGTGGCGGTGAAGAACCTGGGGGACTTCATCCTCGGCGCGCTGCTGTTCTGGCTGTTCGGCTTTGGCATCATGTTTGGCCACAATGCGGGCTTGGGCAACCTGGTGGGCGGCAGCAACTGGATGCCGCACTTCGAGTCCAATGCCGATCTGGCGGTCTTCTTTCTCTTTCAAACGATGTTTGCCGGCACGAGTGCCACGATCGTGAGCGGGGCCATCGCCGAGCGCACGCGCTTCTGGGCCTACATGGGCATTGCCGGCTTTACCATCGGCATCATCTACCCCATCTTTGGCCACTGGGCCTGGGGCAGCCTGTTTTACGGTGACGGCGCCACAGGCTGGCTGGAGGCGCGCGGCTTCCACGACTTTGCCGGCTCGACGGTGGTGCACAGCGTCGGCGGCTGGGTGGCGCTGGCGGCCGCGCTGTTGGTCGGACCGCGACGCGACCGTTTCGACGTCAAAGGGCGCCCGCAAACGATCCAGCCGCACAGCCCGATCATGGTCTACCTGGGCGCGTTGCTGCTGTTCTTCGGCTGGTTCGGCTTCAATGCCGGCAGCACGCTGGAAGCCACCGAATCCATCGCGAGCATCGCGGTCAATACGATGCTAGCGGGCTGCGCGGGCTCGCTCTTCGCGGGCATCACCAGCGCGGTGATGGACCGTCAGCACAAGGTGCAGGCCATCAGCCTCGCCAATGGCGTGATCGCGGGTCTGGTCGGCATCACGGCGGGCTGCGATGCGGTCTCGGCCGGCGGGGCGGTGCTGATCGGCGTCGTGGCCGGAGTGCTGCTCGAGCTGGGCGGCAAACTGCTCGAGCGTCTGAAGATCGACGACGTGGTGGGCGCGGTCCCGGCGCACGGCATGTGCGGCGTCTGGGGCACGCTGGCCGTCGGCCTGCTGGCAGTCAACGTGCCCGAGGGCATGACCCGCATGGGCTTGATCGGCGTGCAGGCGCTGGGGGCGCTGGTGGCCTTTGCCTGGGCCTTCGGTTCCGCCTGGATCATCATCGGGCTGGTCAACCGCATCCTGCCGATGCGCGTCGACCCCGAGGACGAAGCCCTGGGCCTCAACCTGGCCGAGCACGGCAGCAGTTCTTCGTTGCTCGACCTGGCAGCGTCGATGGAATCCATCTCCAGCACGGGCAACTACGAGCGCCGGGTGCAAGTGGAGGTGGGCACCGAGGTTGGCGACCTCGCCCGCAGCTTCAATCGCCTGCTCTCGGCAGTCGATACGGCCCTGGAACGCAACAACGAGATCGTCAACCGCTCGCAGGCGCACCTGGAGGAGAATCTACAGCACCTCGAGGGCGATACGCGCACGACCAGCGAACGCCTGCGGGCGGCGCACGCACGGGCGGAAGGCATGAACGGCCAGCTGGAAGTGATGAGCGCCAATCTGGGGCAAAACAAGGAGAAGCTGGAGCGTTCGACCGCCGACATCCGCTCCAACGCCAAGACCCTTTCCGGTCAGGCCGACGAGATCCTCGACACCATCCGCACCATCGCGGACTCGACCAACCTGCTGGCGCTCAACGCCTCCATCGAGGCCGCGCGGGCGGGCGAAGCCGGGGCCGGATTTGCCGTGGTGGCCGAAGAGGTGCGCCGCCTCGCCCGCAAGTCGCAGCAGGCCGTGGGTGAGATCGAGGAGCGTATGGTCGCGATGGGCCGGCTCAACCAGGAGCTGCTCGACGGCTTGCTGGGGCAGGCCACCGAGAGCCGCGAATCCGCCGGCTCCTGCACGTCTCTGCACGAGGCCACGAGCGAGCTGATGCAGGTCCTGACCGAGGTGATGGAGGGCGCGCGCCACACGCAGGAAAATGTGGAGCGCACCTACGCCCGCCTGAACGAGATTTACAGCGACGCCGCCGAGCAGGCCGTTCCGCACCGCGATCGGCCCTACCTCAAGCGCGTGCCGATGGACGACGCGGTCCTTGAGACGGCCGGGCTTTCCTGAGGAATACTGGTTAGCGAGAATCCATAAAAAAACGGGCTCCCGGCAAGAGGGGAGCCCGTTTTCGGTTAAAGAGGTTGGGTGCGGCGCTATTCGCCGAAGAAGTAGCTCAGGCTGAGGGCGAAGCTGAAGCCTTTGCCGGTGAGGTCTTCGGCGCCGTATTCATCGCCGAACATCACGTAATTGTAGCAAACCTGATAGTTGAGAGCGACGTTGTCGGCCAGGAATTGCTGCACGCCCACGCGGGCACCGAGTTGGAGCCCGTCGACATTGCCGTCCAGACCGTAGCCATACTCGTTAGCATCGAGATCTGCCCGCAGGTAGCCGAGGCTGGCCCCAAGATAGGGGGAGAAACTGCCGGCGCTGGGCAGATAGTAGTCGGCAGTCAGCGCCGCGCTGAAGGTGCTGAAGGTCGCGTCGGCTTCGTCGTCCACTTCTGCGTGGAGACGGCGGTAGGTGCCTTCGACCCCAAGGGCCAATTTATCGAGCACGAAGTAGCCGTAGTGGGCGAGGTAGGTGTTGCCGTTCAGATCGGCGTTTCCATCCACGTCGTCAACTTCGAGCTCCATGGTTTGGTAGGCCCCGCCGAGGCTGAACTCGGAGTCGCCTTGCGCGGCAAAGATTGAGGCTGGGGCCAAAGTCAGGCCGAGCGTGCTGCCAATCAGGTAATAAAGCGAATTTTTCATCGTTAGATTAGGTTTAACATCTAATAATGAGCAGAAGCCCAACAGCTCAGCGCACAAAAAAGGCCGGCACCCGATGGGTTGCCGGCCTGGAAAACAGCTTTGGAAGCGGCTTGCTTAGCCAGCCTGGAGCGTCTCTTCGCCCTTTTGCCAGTTGCAGGGGCAGAGCTCGTCGGACTGGATGGCGTCGAGCACGCGGATGATTTCCTTCACGTTGCGGCCCACGTTGAGGTTGTAGACGCTGACGTGCTGGACGACGCCGTGCGGGTCGACGATGAAGGTGGCGCGGTAGCACACGCCTTCGGTCTCTTCCACGATGCCGAGCTCACGGGCGAGCTTGGCGGCGGCGATCAGCGGGAAGTTGAGCTCGCGCAGGTCGTCGTGGCTCTTGCGCCAGGCGAGGTGGCTGAACTCGTTGTCCGTGCTGCCACCGATGACGACGGCGTCGCGGTCTTCGAAGTCTTCCAGCGCCTTGTTGAATTCCACGATCTCGGTCGGGCAGACGAAGGTGAAGTCCTTCGGGTAGAAGAAATAGACCTTCCACTTACCGGCGTTGGATTCGTGGGTGATCGTTTCGATGTCCTTGTTGTCGAGGCCCACGCAAGCTTGCGCGCGGAACTCGGGGAACTTTTGGCCAACGGTTATCATTGTAAGTGTCGAATTCAGGTTAAGGGCCGGTATTTTCGCCACGACGGCCCGTACGCCAAGGTTTTTCTGGCTTCGTTCCTCATTGCAAACGGCTAGGCCCGCGCGGTATTCAGCGCGGTGGCGACGCCGGAGACGACGGCTGCGAGGCGGACGGCATCGTGCACGTGGTCTTCGGTCAGGCCGCCGTCCTTCACGATCTTTTCGTGGGCCTTGAGGCACATTTCGCAGCCGGCGAGGGCGGCGCAGGCGAGCGACATCAGCTCGAAGTCGGCCTTGGTGGTCGCGACCTTGTTCATGCGCTGCATGCGCAGGCGGGCCGGGCGCTGGTTGTAGGCCTCGCTGTCCATCAGGTGACGGAAGCGGTAGTAGACGGTGTTCATGCCCATGATGGAGGCGGCGGCCTTGGCGTCGCTGTGCACCTCGCCGCTCTCGGGGAAGTCGGCGGCCAGCGCGTCGATCAGGGCGCCGTTGCCGGTAAAGTAGGCGCAGGCCAGTGCGACGCCCCAGCGTTGGGCGGAGGTGAGGTTTTCTTCCTCCAGCAGGTTCTTGAGGTTCAGGCGCAGGTCCTTCGCCTCCTCGGGCAGGGTCTTGAGCAGAGTGGTCGTTTGTTCCATGACGATTAAATGGGAGAGGTAGGTATCGGTAGGCGAGAGCGTCGCGATGTCAACCGGGGAGGGCGTTCTCGTGGTCAGGAGGTAGCGGCAAGGCGTATATCCTGTTGCATTTCATTCTCCTAAAGGTTGAGGCGAATCCCGTTTTGCTCATGGTGTAGTCGTTCCTCCTTCATCCCTTCGCCATGACCGCTTCGCATTCGCCGAACCCTCCCGCCTCGACTCACTGGTGGACGCATCTGTCAACCTGGCTTTGCCTGTTTGGGGCGGGGTTCGTCTATGCCGTGGCACTCAAGTATTTTGTGCTGCCGGCCAAGGTGATCCTGACGGGCATGGAGGGCATTGCGGTATCGCTCTCCTACTATTTCGAGAGCGAGTGGCTGTTCATCGGGCTCTACCTGATCTTCCAGACGATCCTGCTGGCCTTCGGCTTCTTCAAGGTCGGCCGGTCGTTCAGCTTTCGCTCGCTGTGTGTCGTAACGACGGTGGTGGTGCTGTTGGCGGTGTTGCCACACTTTCAATTTGCCAGCCCTGAGGCGACTAACGAGCGTATCATCCTGGTGTTGTTTGGGGGCATCCTGGCCGGCGTAGCCAAAGCAATTGCCTTTCGTTGCGGCGGGTCGACGGCCGACGAGGACGTGCTGGCGGCCTATTTTGCGATCAAGCACCGCAAGCCGGTCGGCTCCATCGCCATCGTGGCAGGGGCGGCGTCCACGATCTTCGGTATGGCGATGGCGCTGCTCAAGACCGGTGCCTTCGAGAGCGTGATCAATACCTTGATGTATACCAGTATCTACATCTTTGTCAGCGCCGAGACCCTGAACAACTTTTACCGCAAGTTCCGCCTCTCACTGGTGAACATCATTACCCAGAAGGCCGATGAGGTAGGCGACGCATTGAAGCAACAGCTGCAGCACCGTACCTTCACGATCAAGGAGGGCAGGGGCGGTTACTCTGAGCAGCGCTTTGCGGTTCTGCAGGCTGTCATCACACACGAAGAGATCGCCTTGGCGGTGGCGACGATCGAGGCGGCCGATCCCACGTGCTTCTATTATTACCACGATGTCGAGGGCGTCTCGGCCAACTACTATATCCGCCCCATTGCCTGAGTGCCGCCCGACGTGGGGTAACGCAGGCCATGCGGCGGTTGTTTTTCCTCGGGGCCGGGGTGGGGATTTCCTGATTGGCCTTGCGGAACGGCTAATTGTGACGATTATGAAAGGAGGGCTTCGGCCCCGTTGGCAGGAGCTGGGCGACGGCGGCCTGCCGCGTGTTACGACACCATGAATAACAAGGATTTCAACGAAGTCGTTCACCTGATTGTCCGGGATGATCGGCGCTATGAACCGGGCGCCTACCACTTTTTGCGCCAGGCGCTCGACTATACGCTGAACAAGGTGCGCGAGAAGGAAGGCGCGAGTTCGACCCGCCACATCAGCGGTCAGGAACTGGCGGAAGGCATCCGCGACTACGCGCTGGACCAATACGGGCCCATGGCCAAGACGCTCCTGAACGAATGGGGCATCACGAAGACAGGCGACTTTGGCGAGATGGTCTTCAACCTGGTGGACTACAAGGTCTTCGGCAAGACCGAGCAGGACCACAAGGAGGACTTTCAGAACCTTTACAGCTTCGACGAGGCGTTTTTGCAGCCCTTCCGCCCCGAGCACCCGCCGCGCTTTTATTACCGTCCCGGTGAAAGGCGCTTGAACTCGGTCAGCTCTTCGTCGCAGACTCCGCGCGCATAATGCCTGATACCAAATCGACGCGGGAAAGCGGGCGGACGCAGGTCCTCCGCGATTTGCTGGCTTGGCCGGTCAAACGGTGGGTGCTGCCCAACGGGCTCACCGTGCTCCATCTGGAGGACCATTCCGCCGATCTGGTGGCCATTCAGGCCTGGGTGCATACCGGCAGCATCCATGAGGGCGAGTGGATGGGGGCAGGCCTCTCGCACTTCCTCGAACACATGCTGTTCAAGGGCACTGAAAAGCGCGACTGCCTCTCCATCGCCAAGGAGATTCAGGCCGCGGGCGGCGACATCAACGCCTATACGACTTTTGACCGTACCGTCTACCACCTCGAGCTGCCGAGCGAGGCCTTTGCGCTGGGCATCGAGCTGCTGCGCGACCAGGTGCTGCACAGTACGTTGCCGCCCGAGGAGGTGGCCAAGGAGCGTGGCGTGATCCTGCGCGAGATCGACATGGGCCTCGACGATCCGGATCGGCGCGTCGCACGCTCGCTCTTCCGTACCGCCTTCCGCCACCATCCCTACCGGCATCCGGTGATTGGTTATCGCGAGGTGTTCGAGCAGGTACAGCGCGACGACCTCTGGAAGTATTACAAGGAGCGCTACGTGCCCAACAACATGACGCTGATCGTGTCGGGCGCGGTGAGCGAGGCGCTGCTGCAGCACGAACTGCGGCAGACGTGGGCCCTGGAGCAGCGCAAGAAGCTGCCGCCGATCCCCGTGCCGCAAGAGCCGATCCAGCTCGCCCCCCGCCAGGAAGAGCTGCAGGGCGACGTGAATATCTGCCGCGGTGGTATCTCCTTTCGCGTGCCCTCCATGCGCAGCACCGATGCGCCCGCGCTGGACGTGTTGGCCGCGTTGCTGGGGCAGGGGCGCAGTTCCCGCCTCTGGCGCACCCTGCGCGACGAGCAGAAGCTGGTGCACTACATCGACGCCACGGTCTGGAATCCGGGCGAAGCAGGGTTGTTCTGGATTTCCTACTATTGCGAGCCGAGCCGTCACAACGAGGTGCAAGACGCCATCCTCGCCGTACTCGGCCAGATCGCCTACGAACCCTTTACGGTCGACGACGTGGCCAAGGCCCGTCGCGGCGCGCTCGTGAACGAGATCAACGCGCGCAAGACCATGACGGGACAGGCCGGTCGCCTGGGCGGGGCCGAAGTCGTGGTCGGCGACCTCGACTACCCGAAGACCTATTTTGCCCGCCTCGATCAGGTACGCCCGGAAGACCTCCAGCGTGTGGCCGAGAAATACTTGCAGGAGCAGGCCCGCAGCAGCGTCTCGCTGGTGCCGGAGCGCGAATCCACTCAGGCCACCGCCGAGCACCAGAAGGTCCAGGCGCCGGAGTTCAAGGAGAAGAAGCTCTCCAACGGCGCCCGCATCCTGTATCAGGTTGACCGCAAGCTGCCCAAGGTGCACCTGCGCTACAGCGCCCTCGGCGGTCCGCACTTCGAGAACGACGACGTGCGCGGCATCACCGCCTTGCTGGCCAACTTGCTGACCAAGGACACGGCGCACCGCACGGCGGCCGAGGTCGCGAGCTCCATCGAGCAGGTCGGCGGCGCCTTCGCCCCGTTCTCGGGCAACAATACTTTCGGTTTTTCGCTCGAGGTGATGCCCGAAGACGAAGAGCTGGCGCTCTCGTTGCTTGAGGATTCGCTGCTGCGTCCCGACTTCAAGGCCCACACCTTCGGGCTGGAGCGCGACGCGCAGATCGCGGAGATCCAGGAGGAGAACGACGAGGTGGTCGACTATGGCCGCCGGCTGTTGCGCCGCTATTTCTTTGGCAACCACCCCTTCAGCATCGACCCGCTGGGCGAGGTGCGCCACCTGCAGCAGATGATGGTCGATCAGGTCCGCGACCTCTTCAAGACGCTCGTCATCGGCGGAAACACGGTCGTGAGCGTCTCGGGCGACTTCGACGAAGAAGAGTTGCTGCCGCGTCTGGAGCACATTCTCGAGCAGATCCCGCAGGGGAAAATGCCCGATCGAGCGCCGCTGGAGCTGGGCCGCCAGCAGGGCCAATGGGAGCACGAGACCAAGCAGCGCGAGCAGGCCGTCGTCTACCGTGCCTTTGCCGACGTGGGCATCCAGAGCGGTGACATGTTGCTGAGCGATTTGCTGGAAGAGATCTGCAGCGACATGTCGAGCCAGCTGTTCTTCCGCGTGCGCGAGCAGCAGAGCCTCGCCTACTTTGTGTCTGCCAGCCGCGTGCTGGGGCTGCGCCAAGCCATGTTCTATTTCTTTGCCGGCACGCATCCCAATACGGCGGCCCGGGTGCAGCGCGAGCTGGATTTCGAGGCCCAGCGCCTGCGCGAAGGCGGCATTACGGACGACGAATTCCAACGCGCCCGCCGGCGCCTGAAGGTCCGTCGCCGCGCCGGCTTGCAACGCATCGGGGCTCGTGCCGCCCAGGCCGGTCTCAACGCGCTCTATGGCAAGCCGATCAACGACTGGCTGGAGCAGGATGCGAAGCTCGATGCCGTGACGCTCGACCAGCTCAAGGCCCACGCGGCCAAGGTCTTCGCCGAAGACAGCGGGGTGGGCCTTATCGTCGCGCCCGAGCGCAAGGGCGAGTAAAGAGGCGCACGGCGCGACTTACGCGTCGATTTCGGCCACCTTGTAGGCCTTCACCGGCACGTCTTCCACGTAACAAAGATGGTCTGGCGCGTGGGTGGGTGTGGGCAAGCCCGCCTGGGCAAAGGGCGTCAGGTCCCACGTCTCCAGCTCGGCCGCTTGGTAGCGGTAAGGCGTGTGGTGCACCTGCCCGCGAAAGAACCGGCCCTGGTGATGGCTGACTAGATAGTAGCGCTCGAGCAGGAAAAACTCCAGCGTGCCCGGTTCGGCCCGTTCAGGTTCGCCGGGGAGGCCGCGGTAGCGATAGCGGCTCTGCCGGGCAGTGTCTTGACGGCGGCAGCGGTAGTCGATCCAGTCGCCGGATGCAGGGGCGGCGATGGCCTCCATGCGGGCAAATTGATAGGGCAGGTAAAAGAACTGGCGGGCGAGCATCACCGCGAGACGTTGGTTGCAGTCGAGCGAGTAAAACCACACACCCGGTCTACCCTGGGCATCGACGACGTAGGTGCGCACGTTCAGCTCCAGAAAGTTGGAAATGCCCGGTAAGGTCGGCGCCCAGGTAAGGCGAACGTCGCGCATGTAAAACGGCACCAGTGCGACCCAGGCCTTGCCGTCGAAGGTATCGAGGGCCAGCCCGCGCGGTAGCGTGGCGGCGATGACTTCAGGTTCAAAGGCCCAGTGGGCGAACAACAGCCTGGACCAGCGCTGCAGCATGGCGGGCTTGTCCTCTGCAGGGGCTTCCCGGGCGGCGAGTCGCATGTCCAAGGTGACGTTCATGGCGTACAATACAGGAATTTCTGGCAATTATCTGGGCGCTATGCCTGTTTATGACGCAAATTTCGTCAGAGGTCCGAAAAGGCGGTGGGCGGCGCAAAACTCAGGTGAATCTGGCGCCGGCGGGATTGAATGGAGGGTGAGACGAATTGACGCAGTTGGGCCGCGTGTCGGCTGTTATCGTCCCGGCCCGCAGACGGCATCAATGCGATCCTGGGACGTTTAACCTATTGATAAACAGGTGAATGAGTGTCTTCTCTGCGGCTGATTTGGGTTGGCGCGAGGCGTGCAGCTGCAGTGGGCAATGAATCTCGATTTGAACCAGTTTACCGAGCGGGCCCGCGAAGCCGTCTTTGCGGCGCAGCAGGAGGCCCAGCAGCGGCAACACCAGCAAGTCGACGGTTGGCATTTGCTGGCCGCCTTGGTGACGCAGGAGCAGGGCACTGTGCCCGCCATCCTGCAAAAGCTGGACTTGCAACCGGCCGCTTTCGAACTCGCTTTGACCCGTGAACTCGACCGCCTGCCCGCCGTGAGCGGCAGCACCGAGGCGGGCAAGCTGTATGTGACCGAGGCCCTCAACGACGCGCTGAACAAGGCGCAGGCGGAGGCCAAGCGGATGAAGGACGAGTATATCTCCGTCGAGCACCTCTTCCTGGGGCTGTTGCTGACGGACAAGCATGCCGGCCTGAAGAAATTTTGGAGTAGTTTTGAGCTCTCGCCCGAACGCATTCGGGAGGCGCTCAAGCAGGTTCGGGGGAACCAGCGGGTGACGTCGCAAAATCCGGAGGCCACCTATCAGGCCCTGGAGAAGTACGGGCAGGACCTCGTCGCGATGGCGCGGCAGGGCAAGCTCGACCCGGTGATCGGCCGTGACGCCGAGATCCGGCGCGTCATCCGGATCCTTTCACGGAAGACCAAGAACAATCCGGTGCTCATTGGTGAGCCGGGTGTCGGCAAGACGGCCATCGTCGAAGGCCTCGCCCAGCGCATTGTGCGCGGCGACGTGCCCGAGGGCCTGAAAGACAAGACCGTGGTGGCGCTCGACATGGGCAGCCTGATCGCGGGCGCCAAGTTCCGCGGTGAGTTCGAGGAACGCCTCAAGGCCGTGCTCAACGAGGTGAAGCAGTCCGAAGGGCGCGTGCTGCTCTTTATCGACGAGCTGCACACCATCGTAGGCGCGGGCCGCACCGATGGCGCGATGGACGCCGGCAACCTGCTCAAGCCTATGCTGGCGCGCGGCGAGCTGCACTGTATCGGGGCGACCACGCTCGATGAATACCGCAAATACATCGAGAAGGACGCCGCGCTCGAACGCCGCTTCCAGACGGTGCAGGTCGACCAGCCGACGGTGGAGGACACCATCTCCATCCTGCGCGGCTTGCGCGAACGCTTTGAGCTGCACCACGGGGTGCGCATCACCGACAATGCGTTGGTCAATGCGGCCACGCTCAGCCACCGCTACATCAACGACCGTTTCCTGCCGGACAAGGCGATCGACCTCGTGGACGAGGCCGGCGCGATGATCCGCACCGAGATGGATTCAATGCCGCAGGAGCTGGACGAGCTGCAACGACGCACCCTGCAGCTGGAGATCGAGGAGGCCGCCTTGACCAAGGAAAAGGACGCCGCCTCGCAGCACCGGCTGGAAGAGCTGCGCCGGGAGCTGGCCGATGTGCGGGAGCGCTACCAGGCCCTGCGCACGCGTTGGGAGGCCGAGAAGGAAACCGTTTCCAAGGCCCAGCAGCTGCGCGAGCAGATCGACCAGTTGAAGGTCGAGATGGCCCAGGCCGAGCGCAATTACGACCTCAACAAGGTCGCGATGCTGCGCCACGGTCGCCTGCCGGAGCTGGAGGCCAAACTGAAGGCCGCCAACGCTGAGGTGGAGCAGAAGAAGGCCCACAGCCTCTTCAAGGAAGAGGTGACCGATGAGGAGATCGGCGAGATCGTCAGCCGCTGGACCGGCATCCCGGTGACGCGCCTGTTGGAGGGCGAAAAGGATAAGCTGTTGCGCCTCGAGGACATCCTGCACGAGCGCGTGGTGGGGCAGGAGGAAGCCGTCTCGGCGGTCTCCGAAGCCATCCTGCGGGCTCGCGCGGGCATCAAGGACCCGCGGCGCCCGATCGGCTCGTTCCTCTTCCTCGGTCCCACGGGTGTGGGCAAGACCGAGCTGGCCAAGACGCTGGCCGCGACCCTCTTCGACAGCGAGGAAGCCGTCGTGCGGCTCGACATGAGCGAATACATGGAGAAGCACTCCGTGTCGCGGCTCATCGGAGCGCCTCCGGGCTACGTGGGTTACGATGAGGGCGGCCAGCTGACCGAGGCGGTGCGGCGCAAGCCCTACAGCGTCGTGCTTTTCGACGAGATCGAGAAGGCCCACCCGGATGTCTTCAACACGCTGCTGCAGATCATGGACGATGGGCGCATCACCGACAGCCAGGGGCGCACGGTGAACTTCAAGAACACCGTCATCATCCTGACGAGCAACATCGGCAGCCGTTTCCTGACCGAGGGCGTGACGGGCGACGAGATCCCCGAATCGGTGCGCGAAAGCGTAATGGCCGAGCTACGGCGCGGCTTCCGCCCGGAGTTCCTCAATCGCCTGGACGACATCGTGCTTTTCAAGCCGCTGGGGCTCGAGCAGATCGCCTCGATCGTGCACCTGCTGGTGGCCGACCTCAACCGTCGCCTGGCCGAGCAGCAACTGACGGTCGAGCTGACGCCGGCGGCAGTCGAGTGGGCAGCCGAGCGCGGCTACGACCCCATCTACGGGGCGCGTCCGCTGCGGCGCTTCCTGCAAAAGCAGATCGAGAACCGCTTGGCCAAGGCCATTATCTCCGGCGAGGCCGAAGCAGGGCAGACGATCCGCTTCGACGTGCAGGACGGTCAACTGGTGCAGGCCGCGTAATCCGCATCCCGCACGCTTCGCTTTACGGCGCCCGGCTTCGATCGGGCGCCTTTTTTGTAGCTGGAATATTCCCCATGGGTGGAGCCGTATGCCCCGGGGAATTGCCCTTGAACGCCCGCTACACCCCGCGTAGTGATGAGGTAGATTTGCCTGTGCCCGAACGAGAAATGAAAGCCCCCCTGCGATTGCTCGCGTTGTCCGGTAGCCTGCGACAGCGGTCTTACAACACGGCGGCGCTCGAAGCGCTGGCCGTCTTGGTCCCGGCGAGGGTCGAAGTGGAAGTTTTCCGAGGGCTCGGCGAGCTGCCGCTCTTCAATCCCGACCTCGAGGGGCAGCACGTTCCGGCGTTCGAGCGGCTGCGTGCTGCTGTAGGTCGGGCGGATGGGCTCATGATCGCCAGCCCCGAATACGCGCACGGCATCACCGGCGTGCTCAAGAATGCCCTCGATTGGCTGGTGAGCGGCGAGGAGTTCATCCACCAGCCGGTGATGCTGATCAATACCTCACCGCGGGCCACACATGCCCTGGCGGCATTGCGGGAAGTGGTGACCACGATGTCCGGCGTGGTGGTGGAAGAGGCGAGAGTTGCCATCCCGTTGCTGGGGAGTGGTCTGGATCGGGACGGCATTCTTGCCGATCCGGCGATCACGGCGGCTCTGCGCGAAGGCATCGTCCATTTCACCGAAGCGATTCTTTGTTTACAGTCAGAATAAGCGCAGTTGCCTGTATTTAAGAAGTTACAACCAGGTTTAAATCCTTATAAATAGGTTTATATTGCATAAAGAAAAAGCCCCAGCAGACTGCTGGGGCTCGTTTCGTAAACAGGACAGGTTCTAACCTAGGGCAAAACTGATGAGGGTTAACATTGCCCAATTTAGCGCCTGATGCAAGCCTTCACTGGGCATGTTGCGCATTTGTTGCACCTTTTCTGCAGCTTCCTATGTCCTTCACGTAAGGCACACTTACAGCTTTTCCGCCGTCACAGATTGTGTTCCATGAAGTCGATAACGCTCTTAAGAATTGGACTTTTGGCCGGGGGATTGGCGAGGCTTGGTATCCGTATATTTACGTAAGTTTGTAAACTGAAAAACCCTCCAATTGCGGAGGGTTTTGCCTGCTATCTTTTGGGCTATGGTGAAGGCCGGCCCTATCGGGCGGAATGTTCGAGCGTTGGGTAGTCGAGATAACCCTCTTCGCTTCCACCGTAAAAGGTGTCGCGGTTGTAGGGGTTGAGCGGCGCTTCCAGGGAAAAACGTTCCGGCAGGTCGGGATTCGAGATGAAGAGGCGCCCGTAGGCGACGGCGTCGACAGCGCCGCTGGCAATGGCTTCGTTGCCGGACTCGCGGGTGTGGCCGCCGGCGGCGATGATGCGGGTGTCGCCCTTTACGTGGGGACGGAACTTGCTGGCGTAAAGCTCGGCGTGGCGGTCTTCCACCGTCTGGCTGCCGTCCACGCGCGGCTCGACGAGGTGGATGTAGGCCAGGTTGTAGCGGTTGAGCTCCTCGATCACGTAGCGGTAGGTGTCGAAACGGTTGCTGGTGGCGATGTTGCCGTGGGTATTGGCGGGCGAGAGGCGGATGCCGACCCGGTCGCCGCCCCAGACGTCCACGACCTTGGCCGTGATCTCGAGCATGAAGCGCGCCCGGTTTTCGAGGGAGCCGCCGTAGCGGTCTTCGCGGTGGTTGGAGCTGTCGCTGAGGAACTGCTCGAGCAGGTAGCCGTTGGCGCCGTGGATTTCCACGCCGTCGAAGCCTGCCCGCTGGGCGCGAATGGCGGCCTGACGGAAGTCCTCGATCGTCTGCTCCACCTCCTCAAGGGTCAGCGCGCGCGGCATCGGGCGTTCCTTCATGCCCTCGAGGGTCGGGGCTTCACCCAGGCCGGGCAGAGCGGAGGGCGCGACCGGTTGGCCTTGCTCGGGCAACAGATCGGGGTGGGAGAGGCGTCCCACATGCCAGAGCTGCAGGTAGATGCGCCCGCCGACGCGGTGCACGCCGTCCACGACCGCCTTCCAGCCGTGTTCTTGCTCGTCGCTGTGGATGCCGGGCGTCAGCGCATAGCCGTGGCCCCACGGGTTGACGGGGGTGGCTTCGGAAATGATGAGGCCGGCCGAGGCGCGTTGCTGGTAATACTGTTCGTTCATCAGCTGCGGCACGTTGCCGATGGGTGTGGCACGCATGCGGGTGAGCGGCGCCATGATGACGCGGTTCGGCAGCTCCAGGGCTCCCAGTTGCAGTGGTTCGAGTAGCGGTTGTGTAGCCATGTTTCGCGTGATAAATGCAGTAGGCATACCAGTCGGTCTAGTTGGGCCAGGGTGCAAGCCCTTTTGTAGCATTTCTGCCGGGGCTCATAGCGGCGTCACGTATCAGGTGCCTCTGTATCAAGAGGTAAACGTGTGCAGGTGCTCGCTGCGAAAAGGCGGTAACATGGGGCGTAAAACGGGCTTTGCCCTTGCCCTGCGTGAAGAGCAAGGCCACCTTTCCCGATACCCCATGAAGGCGGCAAGTATTGCGCAGCGCATCGCGGATTTTCTGAAAAACTATCCGCCGTTCGAATTCCTCCCCGAAGACGCCCTGGCCGAGCTGGCGTCACAGGGCAGGGTAAAGTTTCACGAAGCCGGAGAGATCGTGTTCCTGCACGGGCAGCCGCGCGATCGCTACATCTACGTGATCAAGCAGGGCCGCGTGCGCATCGTCGACGAGCAGCACGAAAGCCAGTTGATCGACCTGCGCGGTGAGGGCGACATGTTGGGGCTGATGGGCCTCAGCGGGGAAACCCACTTTATCCATACGGGCTACAGCGAGGCGGAGACGATCCTCTACGGCTTGCCGCGCGAAGAATTTGCGCGCCTCTGTGAGCGGTCGGCCCAGGCCCGCCGGTATCTGGCGATCTACTTCACGCTCAACCCCGTGACGCAGACGGGCAATACGAGCATCATGGAGGCCACGGGCGGCGAAACCCGCATCACCAGCTCCGGTCCGATGGCGACCATTACCCTGCGCAAGGGCGGCCTGTTCGAGGTCGAGCGTTCGCAGGACCTCGCCCGCGCCACGCTGGTGACGGCTTCCCCCGAGGCGAAGGTGCGGGAGGTCGCGCAGCTGCTGCGCCGCAGCCATACCGAGTGCGTGGTGCTGGTCGACGACGCCGGCCTGGCGGTGGGGCGGATCAGCGATGCGGACTTGCGCAACCGGCTGGCGGTGGGCAAATGCGATGCCGACGCTCCGGCCCGTACCGTGATGCGCAGCCACCTCGTGGCGGCCAGCCCGCGGGATAACACCGGGCGTCTGCTGATCAAGCTGACCCGTTCCGGCGATCCCTACATTGTGGTGACGCAAGACGGCACGCTGAAAACGCCCGTGATCGGCCTCATTACCGAGCGCAATCTTTTCCTGCAATACGGGCGGTTCCCGACCGTGCTGGGCCAGGCGATCGATACTTCGCCCGACGTGGTGACGCTCCGGGCGATGCGCGACCGCCTGGAGGCCCTCATCATGGAGTTCATGGACGACCGCATGGCGTTCCCGTGGCTGATGGAGATGACGGGCGTGCTCAATCGCCGCCTCAATCGCCGCCTGGTGCAGCTCTGTATCGAGCAGCTGCGCTCCGAGGGCCGGGAAAGGCCGCAGGAGCGTTTTTCGTGGCTGATGATGGGCAGCGGCGGGCGTGACGAGCTGCTGATCCGCTCGGCCGTCTACCATGCGTTGATCTACGAAGACCCCTCGCCCTACCACGCGGACGAGGTGCGCAGCTACTTCCGCGAGTTGGCCAAGCGCGTGAGCGACGGCCTGCGCCAGTGCGGTTTCCGCGAAAGCGCCCAAGGGGTGCTGGCCGATCGCCCGGAGTGGTGCCAGCCGCTCAGCGCAATGAAGGCCCGCTTTGCCGGCATGATCGCACACCCGGTGGAGCAAAACGTCTACAACGCGCGCGACGCCTTCGATTTTCGCCCGCTGGTGCAAGGATGTCCGCTCGCCGGCAGCCTGCGCATGAGCATGTTGGAGAGCCTGCGCAACAACCCGGGCTTCATCCACCACATGGCCAGCGACAGCCTGTTGCACCAGCCGCCGCGCACGATCTTCCAGGGCTATGCGGTGGACGAGCGCGGCACGATCCGCGAAGAGCTGGAGATCAAGGCGCACGCCCTGCTGCCGCTGGTGGATACCGCGCGCGTGCTGGCCCTCGAGGCCGGCCACGTGGAGAGCAACGCCACCTACCGTCGCTTCCAGATGGCCGCCGAGATCCTCTTCGAGGGCGATCCGGGAGCCCAGCGCGTGATGAACGAAGCCTCCGAAGCCTTCAAGGTCGCCCACTACGCCCGCGTCACGCGCGGCCTGGCTGCCGGCACCGACGGCGCGGTCATCCGCCCGGGTGCGCTCGACCGGGAGACGCGCGAGCTGCTGAAGACGGCCTTTCGCACCATTCTCGAAACCTTGGAACTGACCGCACGCCGCTACGGCCTCAAGCTCAAGTCGTGATGGATTTCGCCCCGCTCATTCAAGCCTACCGCGCGCGTTTCGACTGGACCTGGGATCGCAACCTGGGCTGGGAAAACGTGCGCTTTGTGGTGCTCGATTCCGAATCGACTGGCCTCAATGCGGAGCGCGACAGCATCATCTCTATCGGCGCTGTGGGCGTCTTCGACTTCGAGATCCGGCTGGACGATGCCTTCGAGATCATCATGCCGGTGGCTTACAACAGCGCCTCGGTCATGATCCATGGCATCACGCGCGAGGAAGCGGCCGAAGAAGGCACGCCGGAGCCGGAGGCGCTGGCCCAGTTCCTCGAATACCTCGGCGACGGCGTGATCGTGGGCCACCACATCGAGCACGACATCAAGATGCTCAACGTGGCCTGCCGTCGCCACTTCGATCAGGAGCTGCAAAACCTGTGGGTCGATACGATGAACCTGACCCTCGTGCTGGCCGAGCACGGCGCCTTCCCTGAGGAGGAGGGCTTCACCGACTTTTCGCTCGACGGCCTGTGCCGCCGCTTCGGCCTGAAGGCCCACGACCGCCACACCGCGCCGGGCGACGCCTTCCTCACGGCCCAGATTTTCCTGCGCCTGCTCAAGACGGCCAAGCGCCAACGCCTCCTGCGCCTCGGTCAGCTCATGGCCGCCCCGACGCCGCCGGAGCAGTAGCCCGCATTTATGGAGGAGGCTTCCAAGCTGCTTTTCGTCTGCGCGCAGAACAAGATCCGCAGCCTTACGGCGGAGAAGCTGTTCGCGGGCTCGCAACGCTACCAGGTGCGCTCGCGCGGGGTGGCGAAGGGCGCGCGCATCAAGCTGACGGCGGGCGATCTGGGCTGGGCGGACCGGGTCTTTGTGATGGAAAAGGAGCACCAGAACCGCATCCGTCGCGACTTCCGCGGCGCCCTGGAGGGCAAGGAGATCGTCTGCCTCTTTATCGAAGACATTTACGAGCCGATGGAGCCGGCGTTGATCGAAGTCCTGCGCCAGAAGCTGGCGCCCTACGTCGCACTGCCGGCCCGCTAACCGGGTGCGATAAAAAGCCCCGGCTCGGGAGGCGAACCGGGGCGAAAGGCAAGGGGCGGACAACGCTCCCTACTCGGCGTCTGCTTCGGCAGGGGTTTCGGAACCTTCGAGCGGGATGGGCTCGATGATCATGCGCAGGGCGCGATCGGGATCGAGGTATTGCTCGGCCAGCGGCAGCACTTCATCGACTTTCATGCTCGGGTAGTCCTCGAAGAGCGTGCGCGACCACTCGAGCTGCTCCGGGTGCGAATCGGCGCCCAGCAGCACGCGCGCGAGCCAGTAGGGGTTGTTGCGCTGCTGTTGCTCCAGGGCCTTGAGGCGCGGCAGCAGCAAGCGCTGGAACTCGTCGTCGGTAAAGCCTTCGTGCGCCAGGTTGTCGCCGATCTCGACCAGCAGGTCCGCGATCTTTTCGGCGTGGTCGGGCGCGCAATCGACCACCGCGCGCAGGTAGCCGTGGTCGACATACACCTCGCTGGAGAGGTTATAGGCATAGGGGCTGTAAGCCTGGCCCGTGGCCTCGCGGATCTTGACCCGCATGCGGTCGTCGAAGATCTCGGCCAGCATGCTGAGACGGCGCACGAGGAAGATGTCGCTCATGTCGACCGTCGGCCACGCCACGATGACGCGGGCCTTGGGCAGCTGACTGGTGAACTCGAACAGCTCGCTCTGCGGCGGTTCGGGCTCGTCCAGCTGGCGGGCCTCAGGCATCTCGGGCAGCTTGGTCTGGCGCTTGGGCAGCGCACCGAAGGTCTTCGCGATGGCGTCGATCACCTGTTGCTCGTCGAAGTCGCCCACCACGGCCAGTTCGAGCTTGCTCTGGCTCAAGGCCGGGCCGAGCCACTGCTTCACCTCGTCGATCGAGCGGCTTTCGACCGTCTCCATCGGGGGAATGCCGAAACGGAAGTCGCCGCCCGCGAGGAACGACTGGACCTTCTGCGCGGTCACGCCGTCGGCGGAGTGCAGCACCGGCTGGTAGATCTGCGGCAGGCTCTGGCGGAAGCGGCGGGCCGCCTCATCACGATAGCCGGGGTGGGTGAGGTAGGCGGCCATCAGGTCGAGCTGCAACTGCAGGTCTTCCATCGTGGTCACGCCGTCGAGGGTGAAGCCGTCTTCGCCCACGCCAAAGCTGGTGCCCACGTTGTGGCCTGCCAGCAGGCGCTCGAGGTCGTCCGCGCTGTGAGCTTCGAGGCCGCCCTGGATAAAGGTCGCCTCGGCAAACATGTTGAGGCCCTCCCACTCGGGTTTGAGCGACAGCATGCCGCGACCGAATTTGGCGCCGATACGGACCTTGTTTTGCTCAAAGTCGGTCTGCTTGAGGTAGAGCACCACATTGTTGTCAAAGACCACGCGCGTGGCGTCGAGACCCTCGACCGGCTCCTGGGTCACGATCTTGCCCGGCTGGCCCCACTCGGTGTAGGCAAACTCGCCAAGGTCCTCGTCCTGATAGGGCTCCACCTGCTGGTCGCGACTGTCGCGGTAGAGCGTGCGCAAATCGAGCGCAGCCTGGTCGTCGGCCTCCTGGGTCTCGAGGCGCACCAGACGGTCGTCGTTGGCCCAGACGGAGCGCCAGGCCTTCAGCACGGCGTCTGGCGTCAGGCGTTCCTTGTCCGCTTCAAACTGGTTGAGCTCCTGGGCCGGGTCGCGGAAGACCTTGCCGGCGCTGATCGTCGCCGTCAGCTCGTTGGCCAGTGCGCGCGACTGGCGCGAAGCCGCTTGCGCGACCGCCGTTTCGAGGCCGTTCTGGTAGTTGGCGATAAAGGTCTGCAGCTCGGACGCGGTAAAGCCGTGCTCCAGCGTGCGCCGCAGCTCCTGGTCGATCACGGGCAGGGCGTCGCGCCACTTGTCCGGCGAGGTGCGGGCGTAGATGCCGGCAAACTCCACAAAATGCAGCATGGTGTAGCCGTAGCTGTGCGCGCTGGTAAAGGGCGCGTCTTCCTGCTTGGCGATCTTCTCCAGCCGGCGGTCGAGCATCACGTTGGCGGCGTCGATCGCCAGCTGGTGAAAGCGCGCGTCCTCGCTGTCCGTATCGTAGACGGGGCGGCGGGCGGTAGAGATTGAGACCTCGGTGGCCGTCAGCTCGGGATCGGTGTAGACGCTGTAGCCTTCGCCGCGCGGCAGGATCTCGCCCATATCGGGGTCCGGCAAAGTCTGCGTGGGCTTTTGCATGGAGCCGAAGTGGTCCGCCAGGGCCTTTTCGAGACGTTGGGGATCCACATCGCCCACGGCCACGACGACCATGCGGTCGAGCGTGTACCACTGGTTGTAAAAGGCGTGCATGTCCTCCGCCGTCACCGCACCGACTTCCTGCTGCGTGCCGATGGGCATGCGGTCGGGGATGAGCGAGAAGGGCAGGGAAAACTGAAAACCGTCGATGGCGGCGCGGTAGTCGGCGTTGTCGCGGTCGCGCATCTCGCTGAGGATCACGCCGCGCTCGCGGTCGATCTCGTCCTGCAGCAGCAAGAGACCGTCGGCGTAGTCGCGCAAGGCCATCAGCGCGGTGTCGAGCGTCTTGTCGTTCAGGTCGGGCAGCTCAAACTTGTAGACGGTCTCGTCGAAGGTCGTGTGCGCGTTGGTATCGGCGCCAAAGCCCATGCCCAGCCGCTGGAAGATCTCGACCAGCTTGCCTGGCTCGATGTGCTCGGAGCCGTTAAAGGCCATGTGTTCGAGAAAGTGGGCGATGCCCTGTTGCGCATCCGTCTCCATCAGGCTGCCGGACTCGACCAGCAGGCGCAGGCTCATCCGGCCCGGCGGCTCCTGGTGCGGCAAGATCGCGTAGCGCAGCCCGTTGTCGAGCTGGCCGAAGACCACGTCCGGCGCGGGCTCGAGGTCACTGGCCTCCTGGGGCCAGGTCGCCGCGTCAGACTTGTAGATGGATTGAGGGGCGCCTTGGAGCGTGGCTACGGCCAGCAAGGCCGCCCACAGGCGCAACAGGTTTTGGAGAACAACCGATCGACGCATAACTGATGAAAACCCCAGTATATGGCTGTGGTCTCAACCTGCGAGCCCGCGGACGGATTTTCTGCTGGCCACAACGCACCGGGCCGGGGCGCGGCGGGGCACAATCTCACGTTTTTTTCACCGGGGGTGGGGTGGTTTCGGCTTGTGCGTTTTGAGTCGGGGGCTTGTGGTAATGGGCATGCTGATCTGGGCCTACCGGATCCTCTTCCTCCCCTTGTTGATGCTCGTTCTGCCCTATTACCTGTGGCGGATGGGCCGTCGTGGCGGCTACGCGCGCGACTTTCGGCATCGGCTCGGGCTGGTGCCGCGTCAGCCGGACAAGATGGTCGGTAGCAAACGCATCTGGCTGCACGCGGTGAGCGTAGGCGAGCTGCTGGCGATCGACCCGCTACTGCGCGAGCTGAGCATCGACCCGGACCTGGAGGTGATCCTGACCACGACCACCAGCACGGGCTACAAGCTGGCCCGGCAGCGCTACGGGCGTCAGGTAGAGCTGGCCGCGCTGTTTCCGGTCGACTTTTATCCCAGCCGCAAGCTGGCCTGGGAGCGCTGGCAGCCGGACCTCGTGATCCTGATGGAGGGCGAGATCTGGCCCGAGCACCTGGCGCAGGCCCGGGAGCGCAATGTGCCGGTGTTGCTGATGAATGCGCGCCTGTCGGACCGCTCCTTCCGCCGCTACCAGAAGCTGCGCGCGCTGGCCCAGCCGCTGTTTTTCGAGGGGCTGACGCGGATCCTCGCTTCGAGCCAGCAGGACACGGAGCGCTTCCGCCAATTGCTCGGCGATAGCTCGCAGGTGGATTATGCGGGCAACCTGAAGTGCGACGTAGAGCTGAAGCCGGTGCTGAACGAGATGCAGCGGCGCCTGTGGTTGCGCGAGATGGGCTTCATCGGCTCGACCGACGTCTCCAGCGCGCGCGAGCGGGCCACCGCCTGGGATCAGCCGATGTCGGACCCCGACGAGAAGCCCCCGCTGCCGCTGATCCTGCTGGGCGCCTCGACCTGGCCGGGGGAAGAGGCCATGCTGATCCGCATCACCCAAAAGGCGCTCCACCGCGGGCTGCCGGTGCGGCTGCTGTTGGTGCCGCGTCACGCCGAGCGCGCCAGCGACATCGTCGAAGAGCTGCGCGCTTCGGGCCTCAGTTTTCATCAACGCTCCAAGGGCCATCAGGCGCCCGAGCAGGTGCAGGCCTATCTGGCGGATACCACCGGTGAGCTGCGCCAGCTGGTGCAATTGGCCGACGTGGCCCTCATCGGCAAGTCGATGGCACCGCACACGCAGGGGCAGACGCCGATCGAGGCCGCCGGATTTGGCCGTGCGCTGGTATTCGGGCCTGGAATGAGTAATTTTCGCGAAATCGCCAATTCGCTCGTGCACGCCCACGCCGCCCGGCAGGTCCAGGACGAGTCCGAGCTGCAGGCCACCGTCATGGAGTTGTTGCAACAGCCGGAAGCTCGTGCTGAACTGGGTGCGGCCGCACGGCAGTGGTTTGAGGAACAGGAAGGTGCGACCCGGCGGACGCTCGACGCTATCCGGGAGCTGCTGGGCCTGATCCCGCCGCGCACGGACAAGCCCACTCCAACTTCCACGACCCATTCAGAGGCCTGAACATAGACTGGACGATCCGACGCAGGCGCCGACTTATCGGCCCCGCCGGCCAGACCGCCGTCTGTTCTTCGCCATCGACCTGCCGGACTATCTGCGGGAGGTGCTCGGACGCCTGCGGGTCGAGCAGAAGAACTGGCAGTGGGTGCGCCCGGAAAACCTGCACCTGACCCTCAAGTTCCTCGGCCCCACCTCGCCGTTGATGGAAGAAGCGATCCTCGAGCACATCGACCTCGTGGCCGGGCGCAGCTTCATGCTGCCGGTGGAAGAGCTGGGGGCCTTCCCTTCGCTCAATCGCCCGCAAGTCGTCTGGGCCGGCCTTGGCGGCGGGCACCCGGAGCTCTTCGGCCTGCAAAAGCGGCTGGAGGACCATTGCTTCAACCTCGGCATCCCGCCGGAGAAGCGTCGTTACCAGCCGCACATCACGGTGGCGCGCGTCAGTCAGGCCCACCCGGAGACGATCCGCCAATTCCTCAAGGCGCACCGCGATTTCAGCGCCCCACCGTTTCGCGTCGAAGCCTTTCACCTCTACCGCAGCGAGCTGCAAGACCACCACCGCGTCTACATCAAGGAAGCCACCTGGCCCCTGCTCGACGAACGCCTGACCGGCGAAGCGGTAACTGCGCCCTGTCGTCCCCCGGAGGGGCCCGACACCACCGGAACGTCCCCCGCGCGGCGGCATCCTGAAGGGATGCCACTGTTGGCGGCAGGAATCGCCCGTTGCTGGCACCTCTTCAAGGTGATTGCTGGGGGTGACGGGCAACCGGTGGTGTCGCGCGCTGCGCGTGCTCAACCACCGGCTATAAGCTGGCATCCCGCCGGGA
>WOUP01000026.1 GCA_009772895.1 Puniceicoccaceae bacterium 5H
CCCACTACGGCCCCCGTTACCACCCCCGCTCCGGAACCGAATCCACCGCAGGTGGTGGTGGCCCCCTCGACGGCCCATCCTACCCCGGCGCCGACACCCGCCACCCCGCGCAAGGTCATCCAGGCTTATCTGGACGAAGTGCAGGTGCGCGGAGTGATGAGCGGTGGCAGCAAGATCCTGTTGTTCGATCCGACTGCCGGTCGGAGTCGCGCCTTTGCCCAAGGCGATTTGTTGAGTGCGGACCCGCAAATCGAAATTGCGGAAATCAAGCTAAACCAGATAATCTTCACCGACGATGCCGGAGTCACCTACGTCAAACGATTCTAATGCGTCCAACGACGAAAAGCGTTGGATTCCGAAACTGGTGTTCCGCGACCAGAATCTGAAATCTGCGGCTACTTCCGATCCGATCGCGAACTTCGACGAGAAGCCGACGGAGCCGGGCGAGATCGACTTGACCACGCCGCCCCCGGCCAAGCGCATCGAACGCGCCTTGCGCGATCAAAAACCCATCGAGCCCACCACCACCGATACGGACAAGTTCCTCGACGAAGTGTTTGGCACCGCCGATGCCCCCAAGGGCGACTTGATGGCAGATGGCCCGGAGTTCCCGTCCCTCAAGCAGATGTCGAAGCAGGTCGAGCCGAACGAACCGGAAACGGAGGCGCCCGAACCTTCCTCGGAGCTGACGATGGACGAGCTCTTTGGCAGCGCGACCGCGTCTGAGGATCTGGACGAAGACGAAGCGCCGATCGAAGAGGAACCGGAGGAAGCAGACACCGAACCGGAACCCGCCTACCAGGCACGCCGCTACACGTCTCCGCCGATGGAAGAGCCCGATTTTCCGCAGAGCCACCCGCCGTTTGCCCCTGAGGATTCCGACGAACCCGCCGATAAGACGGAGGAGGAACCGGAAGCGCCCCGGGTCACGCGTTCTCCCCTGCGCCTGCGGCTGCGCAACCAGCCATTGGAGACCGAGCCGCCCGACGAAGAGGAAGAAGCAGCCGACCTGGACGCACTCGACGCCCTCGATGAGGCCCCGGCCGAACCGCAAGAAGATCCACTCGGAGAGCTGGATGACGAGCCCAGGCGGCCACAGGATAAAGACTGATTCCTAACTTTCCATGCCCGACCCATCGCAACCTTCGGACGAACAGCCGAAGCGCCGCCTTGTCTTGCGGCGCCCGCCGGAAGCCTCCGGGGACACGCCACCGCCGAAGCAACCCGAGCCGCAGGCTGAGCCGCCACTCTTTCGCGAAGAAGAGCCGCCCAGCACCCGTCGCTCGCTGAAGCTGAAGCGCGACCTGCCAGAGGCCGCCCCACCGGCCCCCGCGCAAATGCCCGACCTCACACCCGAAGAGGAGGCGCTGCTGAGCGGCGACACGCACACGACGGCCAAGCCCACCGCCGAGCCGCCCCCTGAAGTCGACCTGTTTCGCATGCAGGCCGAGGCCTCCGCCAGTTCATCCGAAGAGCTCGAACAGCAGCTGCAGGACAACCCGTTGCGCGCGGAAGCAGGCGATTTGCCCCCCTTGCCCACCGCGGACGCTCCCGTCGAACTCGGACAGAAGCCGCAGGGCGGCAAGCAAGCCGCCCCGGGCACGCCGCCCCAGAAGGTACAGCTCAAGAAGGCCGTTTTTGACACCCGTGACGCCGAGATGGGCGCCGAAGATGAGCTCTCGACCGACGCGGCAGACATCTTCGGCGGCGACGCTTCGCCCAAAAAGAAGGGCAAGACGAAGAAGGCCAAGGCAAAGCCGGAAAAGCAGCCCGCGGACGCCAAGCAAAAGAAGGCTGCGCCCAGCCCGCTGTTGCTCGTGCTGTTACTGGTCGTCATCGGGGGTGGTGCCTACTGGTGGTTTTTCATGCGTTCCGGGCCCGAGCTGGCCAGCGTTTCCGCCCCGGCGACTCCATCACGCACGCCAGCCCCCCGGCCCAGTCCGGCCCCGAGCCCCGAAGCCGAAGCACCGGAAACCGCGCCCGATGTTGCGGCCAAGCCTGTGCAGGCAGCGACTCAGCCCTCCGTCGAGGGCGTAGCCTATCCCGAAACGCTTGAAAGCCTGCAGGCATTGCTGCTCGACTGCCAGTGGTTGGCCGCCGACCCCGCCCGCGTCTCCTTGCAAGGCGTCGTCTACGGTGAAGGCAGCTACCTGACATCCGACCGCCGATGGAGAATCACGACCCTCGACGCCGCCACCCACAGCATCACGCTCGAAGGCGCCGACGGAACTCCGCTGACCCTTCAGACGCCGTAACCGGACACAAAAAGGCCGAGCCTCACCGCCCGGCCTGAACCTCAGGAGCCATCATTCGGCTTAGGGCAGGTTCGGATCCTGAAAGAAGGTGATCCCGACCTTGACCGGGACCTCCGTTCGCATGGTGCGCAGCGAGATATGCAACGACACGACATCCTCGGGCTGCAGCTGTGCGCCGGGGCGCATGTTGCCAAAGAAGAGCTGTCGAAAATCCTCCCAGCGGAACCAGCGTTCGTGCGGATCCGTCGGGAGCGGCTCGGCATCCAGCGACGTCCAGACCGTGCCGTAGCGGTCGATCAGCATCAACCGCAAGTCGATGCGCTCCTGGGTCAGGTCCAGATCGCTGCGCAGGCAGAAGACGCCTTTGCCCGGCATCCCTTCGACCATCGTCGCTGCCACGCGTGAACGGGTCAGATAGACCGGGGCGCGCAACAGCTCCAGCTGGAGGGCCAGATCGCCCAGCTCCGGGGCCTCGATCTGTTGCACGGAGACCCCGTTCATCCCGTGCCATGCCCCCTCACGCGACGTCACCTCATAGCCGAAGGGAAAGGCGGTGTTGAAAATGTCCACCCGGCCCTCCGGCCCTTCCAGGTGCGGTGCAAAGGTCAAGGCATCAAGGGTGGGCCGCGCCGGGAGCGGATCTTCGTCCAGGCTGCGCAGGTCGCGGGCACCTTCCATCTCATCCCTGGTAAAGCCGCGGGGCGTGGGCCAGCTTTGAGCGGAAGTATCTTGACTCCCCTCCGGTAGCGCCAACGCGATCGGCTTGCGATCCACGGCCATCGGGTAGCGCTCCATGCGGTCCGCATCCGGCAGCGTTTCCAGATCAAAGCTCAGGGTCGCCGGAGCCGGTGCGATGACGACGCGGCGCTGCTCGTCCATTTTCGCTTCCGGCCCGCCACTGAGCGTCACGAACTCCGCCGAGAAGCGGCCCTCGGCCAGCGGCCCTTCGTCAGGCCGGAAGGCGATGGGCAAGCGCACCACATCGAGCGGCCCTACCTCCACGACGGGCGATTCGCCCGACTCGGTAAACGCGAACGGCCGTTCCACGACAGGAAACGCATCGCCTTCCACCGGAGATGCCAGCAGCGCCCGGTGGGCGCCCGTCTCGTGCCAACGCACAAAACCGGTGATCACGTGCTCGCTAAAGTTGTAGACGCGCAGCTCGCCATACATCAGCCCTTCGGCATCGGCGAATTCAGGCTGAAAATCGAGGCGGTCTGGAGACGTGGGAATCGTTTCTTCCTCCGTCTCCTGTTCGCGCTGCGCCTCCGGGCGGAAGCGATAGGCCAGAGCCGCCTTGCTCTGGAAGATGGAGTCCGGAGCCGGGAGCCACTGCAGCACCACTGGATTGATAGCCTCGGGCTCCTGCGCCGCAGAACGCTGCCCCGGCGCCAGCGCGAAGTCTCTGGTCACCTTCGAAAAGGCCTGCCACGCTGGATATGGCACCGCGGCGGAACGGAACATGTCAAAATTACTGTCGCGGTGGTATTTCAGCGCGAAGGGGATGAACACATCCACGCCCTCCTCATGAGCGGTATTGGCCGTCAGCGCGAGGAAACGTGCTTGCTCACGGCGGAAGAGCGGATCAGAAGGCGTATCGGCTTGCAGTTGCAGGCTGTTGATCTCCGTCAGCCACAAAGAAGGGTCTGCCATCAACGTGGGATGATGCTGTTGATACGCGCTGTAGCGCTCACGCACACCCTGCAGGAAATTCGAAAATGCGCTTTCCCAACCGTAGTAGTGCACGTTGAGCCCGTCCTGGTATTCCAACAAACCGTTGTCGATCGCCTCGTCGAACCATGGGCTTTCGCCCGTAGCCAGCGGGGGCATCAACACTGCAATAGACGCTCCATCTTCCGGCCGAAAGCCCCGGTCCGCCGTCAAATAGGGGCCGTCCTCAGCCGCCCCCGCCTTCAGGCCGAGATAGAGCGCCTTCTGGAACGAGGTCACCCGGTCCGGCAGGTCGCGCATGGCCGAGAGGTCCGGCTCGTTGGGGCCCGCATACACGCTCACATACCCGTGCATGTCGTAGGCGAGGCGTTTGGCGACCTGGAAGGCACGCAGCAGGTCGTCCTGCAAAAACGACGCTTCACTGCCCAGCAACCGGTTGGGAGACGTCCCCGGGGGGTGCATCAGGGGCACAATAGGCTTTAGCCCTGCCGCCTGCATGCGTTCCAGGACCGGGCGCGGTTCCGGACGATAGAAGCCAAGCGCGTCTTGCTGCGTCCAGAGCGGATAGAGCGCGTAGCCCAGGTCTCCTTCTTCCTGCAGGCGATCGAGATAGCGCTGCAGCGTAGACTCGCTCTGGTTGTGAAACCAGAGGAAGTTCGCCCCCCACCCCGGCTCGAGGTCGGAAACGTTGGCCGCCAGAGGCGACGATGCGGCAACGGCCCAGCCCAGGCAGGGCAGCAACCATTTTGCGATCTGGTGCAACATAGGAAGCAGCTCCGAAAGCGTTAGCGAGGCAAAGGTGGACGCAGGCCTGGCGCCTGCGCCGGGCGTCGTCCGGGGGACTGGGAGGGAGGGCGTGGAGCGCCCCAGCTGTCTTCCGGCCCACCGGGGCCCCATCCTTGGGGCCGGGGCGGCGGCATTTGTGGAATCAAGCCCAGGATCATGGGCGCCAACCGCGGGTTTCGCCGCAATTGCTCCTGTAGCGCCAGGTTCATCCCCAGCGTAAAGAGCAGGGCGTAATTGGTAGGCAGCAACAGGGCCTCCCGGGGGAAGCTCTCCCCAAACTGGTAGGCCAGCAACACGATATAGGCGTAGTAAAAGGCCGGCACCTTGCGCCCTTCCGGCAGCTTCGGCAACCGCGGGATCGAGGAGATAAACAGAAGGTGAAAACTGAAGTAGACGGGGATGCCTCCGTAAAACAGCATCCAGAGCGCCTGGTTATCCCAGACGCGGATAAAGCTCACGTAATCCGTAAATACCTGGGTCCAGAGATACCCGTTGACGAGGATGCTGGGGTGCCTCTGGAAGTCGTCGAAGAGCAGCCCCCACCAGTAAATGCGCTCGATCGTACTGTGAATTGAGGCGATCGGCAAATCGCCGAACAGCAACATCGCGATAGTCCCGATCAGTGCCGGGAAATCCACGAACATGAGCAGGAACATCGCGACCCACAAAAACACCATATAGCCTCGCATCAGCAGGCTGTTCCGGTGCCAACCAAACAAGGTCATCACCACCAGCGGGGCCAAGGTGCCGATCCCGACAAGACCTGAACGCCCGCCCGAAAGGATACACATGTAGGCGAACCACAGGCCCAGAGCGCAGAACATCAGGCGCAGCAGGGTCGTCTTGAAGTTCGTGAACTTGATCTGCACCACCGCGACCCAGGACAGGGTCCACCCCAAAGCCATCGTACTGGCAAAGTCAAACGCGCCACGCTCCAGCCCGTTGAGGCGCAACCAGCTGGCCGTCAGCTGTCGGTTTCCCACCACCGAGCGCCCAAAAGCCGTGGATTCCTCCGACAAGATATAGCGGTTGTAGAGAAAGATACGTTTGGATTCGGCAAAACCCACGAGGCTGTCCACCGACAGGTAGACCATGATAATCCCGAAGAACAGCACCGTATGGCGCCGTGTCATGTTCATCAGAGTGTGGAAACCGAAGAGGATGCAAAAGCTCCAGATGGCGATCCACTTGCCGATGAGCATAAAATTTCTTCGCTCCACGCCTTCAAACGCCCCAGGCAGGATCGCCACGACCAGCAACGCCAGCGGAATCACATAGCTGAGCGGGACGTGCCGGTTTTGCCGGTAAAACAGGAACCAGATCAACAGGGCGTTGTTGACCATCACGAGCAGGTCGCGCGTGTAAACCAGATTGCCCAGATACACGTGCAGGATCCCGCTGGGGAGATAAAAGAGGACCTGAAATACCCCCAGGAAAAAGATCCAGTCGGCGATGCGAAAGCGAGTCACGTCCAGGAGTGCTAGCCAGGAAGCAAGCGGGTCGGCTTTTTGACGAGCGGGAATCATGGCCACAATGAAAAGTGAGGATGTAACAAAGGAAGACTACTGCAATGAATTAACCTGTAGGGGAAGGAGCCTAAACCAACGCCACCGATCGATAAACCTTACGGTGCTGATCGGCAATGACCGGCCACGAAAACGCGTCCAACATCCGCTGCCGGTTTGAGCACCCCACGGCACTTAAACGCGCCCGCGCTACGGCCATCTCGCGGAGATAGGCCACCGCTTGCTCCGGCTCGCGCCGGGGAAACCAGCAGTTGCCATGGGCTCCCTCCAGATAGCCGCGCAAGGCGGGCAGATCGGTTGAAACGACCGCCAGGCCGCAGCTGGCAGCCTCCAGCAGCGCGTTATTGGCGGTAGCGCCGGAAAGGGGAAGAAAGAGCACATCGCTCGAACGGTAAAGATCCAGCAACTCATTATCGGAGATGCCCGAAATACCGCAAAACTGCTCGTGGTTGCCGGTTTCGTCGCGCAAGCGAGCCACGATTTCCGGGCGGCTCAACACCGTAAACCGGATATCCGGCAGCACGGCGGTCGCGGCGTGAAAGATCTCCAGCCAGCTCTCCCAGTCGCGCAACCACGCACCCACCGTCACCACCTCCAAAGGCGCATTGGACGGTCGGCGGTCTCCACCTTGAGTGGGCGCAAAACGCTCGGTATCAATGCCGTGCGCGATAGGAATGATGCGATCATGGCCGAAAAGGCGGGCATAGGCCTCCTGCTGGGCCGGATCGAGGATGATGATCGCCGGAGCCTTCCGGGCGGCGGCGAAAAAGGGCTGACGCCGCTCGCGCTCTTCTTCCAGGCGTTCCGGCGGCTGGTGCACGGTCAGCACATATTGGCCGCGTCTGGGCAGCCAGCCCTGCTGGACGGTAGCTTCAGCGTAAATATGGTGCAGCACGGCGCCCGGGTAACGCGCCAGCAAAGACCGCAAGCGCACCTCCTGCATCCAGAAGAAGCTGCGGACCTTCTTGAATCCCATGCGGTAGAGCGGCGCCGGCAGCCCTTGCTCGGCCCGCACGACCGTGCACTCCGGCAGGTAGTCGAGCAGGCGCGCGTAAGACGAATACCTCCCGTGATGCGGAAAGCAGAAGCCGTACAAAACCGTCTGGCTGTCTTCACTCATGCTTTGACGGCCCTAGTCAGCTCACGAAAGCGGCACAGACCGCGGCGACGCCCCCGCGCGATCTTGCGCCGTGCCTGCGCGGTGAAGCCTTTCAACAAGATCCCGCTGGTCCATTCTTCCAGCAGGTACCGGAGTTCGCGTCCTTTGCTCGGCTGCGCGAGTCCACGTACCATCAAGAGCAATTCCTCCGTCTCGGAGCCCTTTTCCATCAGGCGCAGCATGTAATCCTTTTGCACCCGACCGGCAGGGATCAGGTGGGTCATGCGCAATTGCGGGAACCGGCCCATGCCATAACCGAGGTCGCAGGCACAAAAACCGAGATCGGTGTCTTCCGAACTGGCCAGGCTGGCCCCCTTGCGGCCCAATCCGCGACGCAACTCACTGGTCTCGAGTTGCTTCATGAATTCTTCGGCCACCTGACGCCGCACCATCATGCCGGCCCCACAAGGGCTCACCCACGGCTCATATACATTGCCCCAGCGCGGCTGCTCGAGCGAACACAGCGCGAGACGGCCCGTAAAAGGCAGCACATCCGGCTCAGGTTCGGACTCGAACTCGCCATCTATATGGCCGCCGATCGCCCCCATTTGCGGAAAGGTCTGAAACACCTGCAAGCCTTGCTCGAGGTAGTCCGGTGCCAGCACGTTGTCATCGTCCACCATGCAGAATATCTCGCCCTTCGCCTCACGAAATCCGCGCAACCGGGCCGGCGTCAAACCCAACTGCTCCTCGAGCACGATGCGAGCATTGGGATGCCACGACAGATCGAAACGCCCTGCCAGAGGCTCCTTGGAAGCATTGTCGACGAGGATGAATTCCCATGTATCGAGGGGAAGCGTCTGGCGCTTCAGCCCCTCCAGCGTCCGGGTGAGAAATTCGGGCCGCGGATTATGGGCGCAGATGATGAGCGAGACTTTCATGAGTGAGACAGGGGCGTGCCCAAGGCGGACCACGGTTCCGCGTTGCGTTCGCAGATGCGGCGCACCTCCTGCAGACCGGGCTTGAGAATCGAAAAACCTTCTACGGCAGGCAGGCAGTAGCCGGGAATGTCATAGAGAAGTGGAAAATAGAGCAGGCAGCTCGACATAAGCGAAGCCACACCGCTCAAACCGCTGCCCCCGTAAGCCACCTCGGCGGGTACCAAATCGGCCTGCGGCTCCCAGATCAGGCGGGATGAGGCCACCTTCAGCACCAGATAATCGCTGCAAAAGGCCGGCATCCGAGGATGCGGCTTCCAGACGACCTGATAACCGGAATCGATCATGGAGCGAAAGAGTTCCACCGTCAGCTCCAGCACCTCCTGGTAATGTAAGCGCAACGGCCAGAGTAGATTGTCTCCCAGCACCAGAATGGTCGGCTCACGGTAGACAGGCGTCTCAGCCCCCGCAAAACGCGCGTAGCGGTCGATCTCTTCACGGATAAGCGCCTGCGGGATCGCGGAGACCGCCACGCCCTGCCCCACCGCAGGCGGCACGGTCTCCGTCAGGATGCCGTGGAAGCAATCGACGGGCGGCGCGGATTTCATCAGAGCATTCAGGGATTTCCGGTAGGCAAAGCCGCTCAAACGGCGCAGTTGCTCAAAATCGCCCCGACGCACCCGAGGGCCCAGGATCTGACGGGCCAAAGCACCCCGCGGAGCATCTGATTCCATCGCAAAGTCTTGGGTATAGGAATGCAGCCCCTCTTCGAAGACCTGAAACGAAGCCTGCGGGAACAACAGGTGCAGCGTACCCGCAATCGTCGTCCCGGGGTACGCCAGCCAGACCTCCCCTGCCTCCAGGCGCCGCGCCACCACAAACGCGATCAGATCGTCCCGTGCCCGGATGTCGCCCAGCGCGGTCAAGTCCAGCACCTCGCCCCCGGGGAAGTAGGCTTCACACAACCGCAGGAGCAGCTGATGCAGTCTGGAGCCCCGCGTGGCACCGGTGAGTAGCAGCTTCCAGCGGGAAGCGTCCTCAAGCTCGCCGTGGCGCCGCCGGATCGCCGCGCATGCGACGATCAGCTGCCAGGGGCCATTGAAGGCCAGGAAATGAACCGGGGCGTTTGCCATCTCGCGATACGGCCTACGACCGCCCTCCTGATTGCCCGGACAACAGAGCCAGTAGGCGATGCCCAAAGACCTCAGCCGGGTGCGCGGGCACGCGTTCGCGAATGTGAGTGTAAGCCCGCTGGCCCATGCCCCTCAAATCTGCACGCGCCTGCCAGGCGCGTTCGAGCGCCTCGTCCAACGCCCGCACATTGGGGCTGGCGGCAACCAAGCCGTCGACATTGTCCTGCATCAACTCCGCGTTACCGCAGACATCCGTCACGATACATGGGCGGCCCCGCATCATCGCCTCGACGATCACGATCGGCAGGCCCTCCTGACGACTGGGCAGCAGCAGCGCGTGATGCTCTTGCCAGATGCCATCGACGTCGGATACGTGCCCCTTGAATTGCACACGGTCCAACTTCCACTCTCGGGCGAGGGCCTCCAGCTGTTGCCGACAAGGGCCGTCGCCATAAAAATCGACCGACAAATCCCGCTGCCGCCACTTTTCCTGTGCCAGCACATCGAGGATCAAGTCGCAGCCCTTATGCTTATTGGCGAGGCGCCCCACAAAGGCCAGCCTCAACCCGCTCGTTTCCGGCCACGTAAACGGCGTCTCCCGCGAAACCTGATAGGGGTTGCGCACCACTTCATCCACCGGCGGGTGCGCGACAAACTGCCGGAAGGCCACCCGCTGATTGGCCTCGCTCACCCAAAACGCTGCCGCGGCCTGGTTGAGGGTGGCGCCGACCCGCTGGGCCAGCGGATCATCCGGCCAGACGGTCTCCAGCACCGTATGCGCCACATGCACGTAGGGGATCCCGAGCTGTTGCCCCGCCTCGGTCCAGGCGAAAGGCGGAATCTGGTAACCGTTGTTGATGACAAACAAGTCGGGACGGACCTGCGCGAGATACTTGGCCGGGGCCGGCGAGACCATATACTCTGGCTGGCGCACGAGGCGGAACCATTTGGGCAGACGACGCCAATGGCCGACCGTGACGCCCGCCTCCCGCAAGCGCTGGATCCCCGGGATCGTAACGCCGGGGCGCGCGAAGGTGCAGGCATGGACGTCATGCCCCTGCTGTTGCAGCCACTGAGCCGTCTCGGCCCACAGCAACTCGCTGCCGCCCCAGAGGGCACCGTCCATCACGCTGAGAAAGAGAAAACGAGGCATAGAGAAGAGCGATTAGGAAGGAGCGCGATCGGTCCTTTGGGCTGCATGCGCGGCCGGGAGCCTGGAAATCTCGGGAATGTGAGCTTCTGAGAGATCCAGCACCTCCTCGAGTTGCCGGGTCAACTCGATCTCCTCCCGGGGGAAGGGAAAGCGGTAGCTGGGGATGCCAAAGAAGCGCGGAAAGTAGAAGCAGGCCGAGGAGAGCATGGAGATCACGCCCGAGAGGCTGGGCACGGCGTACGCCACCTCCGCCGGGGCCATGTCGATATCCGGTGCCCGGTAAAACCGCTGTCCCTGGAAACGTGCATCCAGCCGCTCTGAAAGGTGGGCTGCCGCCCGCGGGTGCGGCTTCCAGTAGACATCGTAACCCAGATCGAGCACGTGCTGCAGCCAGTCGAGCGTCAATTCGAAGACTTCCTCGGCCTTGTCTCCCATGATCGAGTGAAGGTTGTCGCCGAGGAACAAGATCGTGGGCCGCTCGAAAACCGGCGGCGTATAGCCCAGCAGCTCACGGTAGGCGTCGACTTCCGCCTGCAAGACATCTGTCTGGATCTGATGCTGCGGCAAGTGGCGCGTATAGTCCGGCAGGAGGTCGTTCAACAGGCCATAGTAGCCGGTCACCGGCAGCGGATTGCGAAACTGGATCCAGCGGATGAGTCGCCGCCCTAGCGGCCCCGTCAGACGCAGCAGTGGCTGGAGCCCCGAACTCGACAGCAGCGGGCCCAGCTGCCGGGCCGCCCACACCTGATTGGCCGAGGGCGTGAAACGCGGCAGCGTTGAGAACGAGGGCGCGTAAGTGACCAATCCGTCTTCTACCGCCCAGTTTTGACACTGGGGCTGAATGATGTGAAGCGCGCGCGACTGTTGCTCGGTTGGGAAACAGGACCAGATAGCCTCAATCCGCGCGCCCCGACGCTGCTGCAGGTTTACGAAGAAGGCGTAGGTCGCGTGCTGCCAGAACTCCTGGTGGCGTAGCTCGAGGACTTCCACCCCCGGAAAGGCTTGCACCGAGAGATCGACCAGTCGTTGCAAAAAGGCATCGGTCGAGCGCCCGCCGCTCACGATCACCACCCATTCCTCCGGCGTGACGCGTTCGCCATGCTGAGCCAGCGCCGCACGCAGCAGAATATACTGCCACGTGCCGGTTACCCAGAGGATTTTGAGACCCTTGCTCGCCATGTTGGTGATCCATCGACCCAGGCGGCAACGCGCTCTAGCGCGGCTGCCACTTCAGTTTCTTGCGCTGTACCTCCTCGATCGGGAGCACTTCGGCCTGCTTGTAAGCGAGGGCCTGGTGCGTCGCGCGCAAGTCGCGGCAGAGACGGCGGATGCCGTCGGGCTCCAGCGAGGCTGCGTGGTCGGTGCCCTTCCAGGTGCGGTCAAGCGTGTAGTGGCGTTCAATCCACTCCGCGCCGAGCGTATAACCGGCGATATCGGCGGCGATGCCCAGATGGTGCCCGGAAAAGCCGATGCTCTTCACGCGGCTGGCAAATTGCTCGCGCAGACGCACGATCTCAAGCAGGCAAATGTCTTCGAACGGCACCGGATAGCCCGAAGTGCAGGCGTAGAGGATCAGGTCCTTCCCACGTCCACGCTCTTCGAAGAACGAAACGATCTTGTCCTCCTCCTCGTGCGTGGTCATGCCAAACGACAGGTGGATTTCGCCGGCGAAGTCGGAGCACAGGTAATCCAGCATCTCCCAATGCATGTTACAGGCAGAGGGGATCTTGATCAGCTCGGGCTCGAGCGGCGCGATCTCCTTGGCTGAGGTGACGTCCCAGACCGAGGTGCTGTAGACGAGGCCGAACTCCTCACACCATTCCTTCAACTGGCGGTGCTGGTCGACGCTCAACTCGAGGTATTCGCGGTGTTCGCCGTAGGTGTCGCCATAGGCGTGGATCGGGTTCGGGTGGGGGGCATTGTATTGCTCCGGGGTGAGCAGTTCGCGCGGGTTGCGCTTCTGGAACTTCACCACGTCGGCCTTGCAAAAGATGGCGGCGGTCGAGATCAACTCGCGCGCGATGTTCATGTCGCCCTTGTGGTTACAGCCCACTTCGGCGATAACGCGCGGGGTACGGTATTCGGTCGGTAAGCTCATGACGATACAACAGAGAGGTGTTAGGTGAGTTAAAGTTACTTCAGCAGCAGGTCGCACAACTCACGGATCGCACCGTGGCCGCCTGCGCGGGAAAGAACGAGATCGGCGGCATCCTTGGCCTCCGGATAGGCATCGGCCACCGCGACTCCGCAACCGGCGCGGCGCAGGCAGTCGACGTCGTTGAGGTCGTTGCCGACGTAGATCAGCTGCTCCCAGGAAAGGCCGCGCTCCTGCAGCCACGCCCCGATAGCGGCAGGCTTGTCGTCGATACCCTGCATCACGGGCAGCTTCAGCTTGCGCGCCCGGGCCGAAACGACCGGATTCTGCTCCTTGGAAACAATCATCAGCTCCAGCCCGGTTTTTTTCAACGCGCCCAGCTGCAGGCCGTCCGAACGGTTGCAGGCCACGGACTCGATGCCGTCCTGATTGACCCACACGCGGTTGTCGGTAAAAACGCCGTCGAAGTCGAACAGCACCGCCTTGAGGTCCTCGGGGAACGGCGCATTGGCGGCATCCTGCTTCGCGTATTGGGCCAGCGCTTCGCAGACGGCAAAGTCTTCGGGATCGTCGATCTCCCAGGCGCGCTCGGCCGGGACCGGATAGATGACGACATGCCCGAAAAAGCGGTGCCGATGCTGGCGAAAGCCCATCACACGCATGGCGTAGATGGCACCCGTCTCGCGGTATTCCGGCTCGCGATCCTGTCGGCGCGGACGAAAGCTGCGGTCGTGATTCACCCCCACCGCGTTGCCTTTATCGTCGGCCTTCCAGAGAAAACTGTGGCTGGGCGTGGCGCTAAAAGCCGCATCCGCCTGGCGCTCCCGCATCAGGCGCAGGGTTGCATCGATATCCTCCGCCGTCGTAAGCGGCGAGGTGCATTGCAGGAACACCAGCACCTCCGGCGCTTCCCCCTGACAACGCTCGATCTCATCCAACGCGTGCAGCAAGGCCGACTCGGAGCTGGCGGTATCGTTGGCCAGATCCGCCGGGCGCATCACCACTTCGGCGCCCCACTCGCGGGCCTTGCGCGCGTAATCCTCGTCGTCGGTCGAGACGTAAACGGCATCCACCCCCTGGGCGAGACGCGCCGCCTGAATGCAGCGCTGCAAGATGGGCTGGCCGCCCACCGGGCGCAGATTCTTGTGCCGGATCCCCTTGGATCCGCCGCGAGCAGGTATGATGGCAACGGTACGAGCGTTCATGAGCGGCAAAATTACGATTTGGAAGGCCAGACCCTGAGCTTTTGTAACAAGCGCTTGCTAAGGTAGCAGACTTCCCAAGCGTTACTGGAGACTGGGCGTTTTATCTCTGGAAACCACTTCTGCCCGTTGGCCCTTACAAAGTAGGGCCACCACATATGGTACAACGGAATATAGTGGCGCTCAAAGCGATGCAGTCTCGGCCTTTCCCATGGCTTGGTGTCCACGTAGTGGAGGAAGCAGATCTTGTCGAGATCGAAGAACTGAGGGAAGGCGTGCTTCAGGCGCTTGACTGTGTTCCACTTCAAATCGCAAAGGTGGAGGGGATCAGAGCTGCGCTCACGAAAGTAAAAGCTCAGGACTTGCTGGTCGCCAAAATCAAAACTGCGCCCGCAATTGAAGTAATAGTCGAGCACGTCGTTGAAGAGCTCTTCGCTAGGTTCATAGACAAAAAAGCCTGAATTGATCATCGGCCCTCCCGCCGTGTCTTCCGGCGCGGAATTACCGTATGCCGGGGCTGCGGAAAAGTGCTCCAGCTCTTCGATCCCGTCCAGGGGGTTGAGGCAGAGCATGTCGCTGTCCACAAACGCGACCTTGCCTTGCACCGGGAGCTTCAGCACCAGCAACTTCTTGAAGGTAAATATAAACAGGTCGCGATACTGAGGGGCCAGGGCGGGCACGTCTCCGAGGCTTTGACGCGGCAGAAATTCGATCGAAATGCCTACCTGCTCAAGCGATTCGATGTGCCGTTTCTCCAGAGGGTCTTCATGAATGACATAAAAGCGGGTATCGGCAGGGAGGTTCCCGTTTTCCTTCATGCTCTGGAGCATGGCCAAGAGCCCCGGGATGTAGGGGGCATCAGCAATAGTGACGAAATTCATTTGGGTTACAGCTTCCCGGATGGTCTCACAGCTTCGAGAGCCGCACGTTGGACGGTTTTTTTGAATTTGTCGTAGGTAAACTCACGAAGGACGAGCTCCCGAGCTGCTGCAGCCATTTGCTGCCGGAATGGAGCGTCCGTCAGCAAACGGATACACCCTTCCGCAAATTTCGCATCGTCTTCAGCATGCCAGATCTCTTTCCTGTGGGTGGCCAGACCGGAATAGGCTTCGAAAGCGTGAGGTGCAGCCACTACCACACGGCCATAGGACATTGACTCGACAATCTTGATTTTGGAACCTCCGCCCCAATAGACTGGGCAAATACTAACGTGAGCACGAGCATATTCGGGCTTCAAGTCTTCGACGAAGCCAACGAGGTCAACGCCTGGAACATGACTCCATTTTGCTCTGTCGCGATCCGCCATGCCCGAACCGACAATCCGAAGGCGTGCATTCTCCACTCGTAATCTTACCAACGGCCAAACGTGTTTAACAAAATGATCAACTCCTTGGTTGTTGCCTGTGGTGGCAATACGACCCACAAACAGCAGCGTGGGCGCATAATCGTTTCCCGCATCCTCCAGCGCTTCACCCACTCCTTCTACTGCGAAGTGATGAGGGATGTTGGGTAGAATCGACGAATTCGCGCCCGGAAACCTGATTTGGTCTACAGGATTAACAAAGAACACCTCCTTGGCCGGTTGGATGGCCTGCGCGATCGCACGCTCCACCCTTGGCCAGCGCCACTTCCAAGTCAGGCGGTTGTACACCAGCGAGCTTCTCGGTAGCTTCACCCGCATGATCTGTGAGTCCACATCGTCCACGTCCTGGATAATCGGAACGGGGCTCTGTGCATCTAGAAAGCCCCCAACGGCAGGTGAGCGCAGAAAACGGCCAAAGACCAGGTCATACCCTCCCTTGAGCAGAATCTCGCGCGCGGGGCCTGCCACTTCAGGGTGTGGCAAATAGCGCAGGGGCTCGCGGTATATCTCGTGGGCAACATGTTTCTGCTTTCGCGTGAGCACCTTCGACAACGCCCGCAAGGGCTTTGGCAATAATGGTTCTTTAAGTTCGACGCATCCTGCAAATCGGCCGGGCCACAACGCTTCGAACGGACCCACTTTTTGGTATGCTTCTGCCTGGGACTTCCAGCAAATGAGCAGCAAATGAACTTCCGCGAACTCAGAGAGTGCCCGAATAACCAGATCGGTGCGTTGACCGCCGCCTGCCACCAAAGCCGGAGGAGGAGGTGCGTCAGTAACCAGAAGGATCTTCATGAATCAACGTAGAGAAAAACTGCAGCAGACCGGGCAACTAGGTTAATGCTTGAGTGTCCGAGTCGGCAGCCCGATCGCGTCAAAGTCAACGCGCTCAATCTTTGGAAGATAGGTATTGCGTGTCGCATTTTTAATCCAGCCTCCTTGAGCCCTCAAAAATTCGTCACAGACCGCGTAAGCTTCCTCTACCATCATCATGTCTGGCGGCAAAAAGCATTTTCCCGCGTAATAATTGTTCAGAAAATGATTACCCTCTCCCTTATAAGATCGATAGACATCCGTTACACCTTCAACCTTTTGTACATTCCGGACCGTATGATCGACACCGTAAAGATAGATGTGCCTCATTCCCAAAAAATAAGCTAATTGAATGGCCGCGACGGGTGAAGTTCCCCCCGCACAGACCCCATCGAAAGGCCAGGTCTGAAATTGCAGAGGCCAGTTCCCATTTGGAAACCACAAAAACTGCTCTTTCATTCGTGGCACTCTGCTGGAGGAAAAGAAGACGGGGCAGTCATTTACACGCACCATCTCCACCCCGAAATCGGCTATCATCTGCCGATCACTACTCAGATAAAACGTGGGGCGAAAGTCCGTCTTGCCATAAGCCAAATAGAATCGATTAAAGCAAAAAGAAATCTCCGACTTCAGACTATCAAGATCTGCGAATCGCACGCTAGGTCCATTGCCCACCATAAAGCAAGTCCGCCCCTCAAACTTACCTCGCAGGGCCAACAAGTCGCGGTGGTAACGCGAGAGCGCAAATCCGCTTCGCGTAGCTTTTGCTGATAAGCGATAAAAGCTATCGCTTGTCACTCGCCTAGCTTTTCGCAACCGATAGGAGAGGGTAAGAATTTTACCTTTAATGCTCATAATCGATCTCTACTTAAGGATACTTCCAAGCCTCCCTACAGGTCCTTGTAGTCCATGAAGTCGTTGACCTGAATGGAGTTCAGGTACCAGACACTGGCGGAAATATCGATCCAGGTATGGATGTCGCGGCCGGTGACCCAGGGGCGTTCGACCATCTTGCACTTCTGGCCCAGCCATACCCAGGGACTCGGCCCTTTCTGCTCGTAGGCGCACTGCTTCTTGAAGGCCCAGATGCCCTGATCGTAAAAATAAACCGAAGGATAACTCTGGCGATTGGAGGACACTTCCAGATCGTGAAAGGCCTTCATGTAACCCTTGTCATCCTGTACCATGGCCCGATACGGGTGGTCGTCCTGCGCCTTCCAGACTGTTGCCACGGAGTCGCAGTCTTCCTCGTCGAGCATGCGGAAGCATTTGTCGATCACGCCCGGTGTGACCTGCACCGTGTTGCCCAGCAGCACGATGACGTTTTCCAGCTCGGGGTGCATTTTCTCTACCTGCTCGACCGCGTATTTGATCACGTCGCGGTGTTGGCTCGTCGGCGTAGCGAGTTCAGGCGGGCGGATCAGGATTTCCGCCCCTTCCTTTTGGGCGAGGTTTCCAATCAACTCATCTTCCGTCGAGACGAAGATCCCATCGGTCTCCGCCGAAAGCTTTGCCGCACGCAACGGATAAAGCATGACCGGCACCCCTAGAATCGGGATGACGTTTTTGTTCTGCACGGTGGTATTCCCACCTTTAGCCGTGAGGATGACAGCGTTTTTCATAGGCCGCATAACTTCGAATAGAGTTTGGCGTATTGTTCGCGGTAGGCTTGCCGCGAATAAAGAGCGTGCGTGCCCTTGGCGAGTTCTTCCCGTCGAACCTCAAAGGCATCTGCTTTTTCTTCCATCCAGTTCTCGATCTCGGCCGCAAGAAGGTGCGTATCCTGCCTTTCAGGATCGAAAGGAGTGCCAACCGAGGGATCGATCAATGCCTGTAGCTCGCGCACTGTTGGAGCAAAACCGATCACCGGAGTTCCTGCGCACAAGGACTCGATATACACAATACCAAAGCTTTCCGCGCGACTCGGCCCAACAAAGAGCCGACTTCGAGCAACAATCTGATAATTTTCTTCCTCAGACACCTTACCGAGAAACTCAACCTTCAGTTGATGCTCCTCCGCATAGGCTTCATATTCTCCCCGCAAACGCCCTTCACCGATCAACTTCAGCCGATAGTTCTTACCCCGATCCTTGAGCAACTTGAGCGCTTGCAGCAACAGATCCACTCCCTTTCGATGGTCATAGAGCAGGCCGATAAACGAGATGTAAGGCTCCTCCCCACCTTTCGGGCTCAGCTCCGATCGTGTGTAATTATCGGACACAAAATAGGGGATCATTGAGGAGCGCTCAGCCAAGTGCGGAAACTTCTCCAGTGCCGCTTGCTTTTGCCAACGGCTTACCCAAACAATATGATCATACTGATCTAGAAAAGGGCTATACGTAGATGAGTGGTTTGTTAGAAGCTTCGCCCCGCCCCAGCCTTCTGGCAAGCATTTCACAACTGGTGATGCGGTCTGATGCACATGAAGCAGGTGCGGCCTAAACTCCTCCATATGCATACGCATCACCTCTTCAAGGTTACCATAGGAGGCCTTAAGCATCCGATCTATAGTCTGGAGGGGCCTGCGCAGAAAGGCTTTTTTGCGTTGCAAGATAAATGTCAGACTGCGTTTTGGCTTTGGAAGAGTAATTGTGGCCAGTAGACGAGCCTTCCCTCCACCATCCCAAATGATATCGTGAGAAGATGCCAGCTTTTCATCAGGTACTAGCTTACCCCAACTCAGAGGAAGGATGCCGACCTCGGCGCCCTCATCGATTAACATCGATGTCACTTCTCCAGCTGCCTTGTCTTTGCCCCCTCCCATCGGATTAAGGGCAAAGCCCTCAATGGCTGGATGAACCGCTATCACCCGCAACTGATTTAACTTTGGAAGCGAAACCATATGCCTTTTAATCATCCAGTCTGCTTCAGCGCGATTGCACATCTTCCTCAAGCCAATAAGAAAGATCGCGATTCAACAATCGGGAGAGATCATAGACATCCTCCGCATAGTAATCACGCAACTCATGCACAATCGATTGCTTAAGAGGAGGAAACTGATAAAAGTTATCATAGAGCCCCTTGATCGCTGGAATGCTTTTCATCGCTGATTTCAGTGGTCCGAAAACGCCCAACAAAGACTTGATACGATCCAGAGGGTTCACTTGGTTTGCCGCATTTTTGACCGTGACATTATGTCGTTTACCGACGTCCGGCTTAAACCCTGGGTCGATACCAAGAAATGTATAGACATTGCGCATGACATCTACCGTGTTCACCTTCAAATCTTCCTGCAAACATACCCAAATTTGCTCTCGCGGGAAAATATCAAAATAAGCCTTTAGCTGCTGGTAATACAGACCGACTGTCTTGTAATAGTAAGAGTGCCAATAGCCCTCCTGAATGCGCTGACTCTCCAACGCCAGCGCCTTACCAAAATCCTTCTCAGTCTCATAGCCCACCTGCAACTGAAATAGAAAATGAGAATAAGCCCGTTCTATTGGGTTACGCAACACTGCTATAATCTTCGCGCCGGGATTATACTGGTATATTTCCTGGGCCACATTAGGGGCACAAATATAACCAGCAGACCCTTCCGCTACAACAGTCTCCTCATTCGCCCCCTCGAAGAGTGCCTCATAACCCTCAAGCGTCCAGCGAGAACGGTGTAGAAAACCGCTTCTCTTATTTTCCGTCATCTTGAAATTCAAACCTCCATCTTTAAGCAGGAAGAATTTGGGTTCTTTCAACGGGCTGAAATATACGTCAGGATGCTCCGCCAGATAGCTACACATAGCCGTGGATCCGCATTTCATCCCACCTATGACATAGAGATTTGGCTTTTTCATCATAACCCTCGTCCTATACGCCTACTGCCGGTCCCAGCGGATCTCTGAAGCATTGATGGCCACAACTTCCCCGTGGATTGATTGTTTCGTTAAGCTCGGATCATGTGAGCCACTTTTTACCGTAAAATGAAAAGGCGCGTTTTCAAAGCCATGACGGACAATCGGATTAGATGTATCCGCATGAAACAACATAGCCTTTAAACAATAGTTACCCGCGCAAAGGGGTAGGTTTATCGTAGCCGAAAAGCGGTTCTCCCCTTGTTTGATCGAAAAGTGATCCCGCTCAAAGTCATTGCGCAAAGTAAATAGCCGAACCTGGTCATCCTGTGTCCAAACCGAGAATCCTGCCGCAACACCATCAATATCTACCTGAGAATTTGCGACCATAGAGAAGGTAATCTCGCCAAAGGTCTGCGCACTCGTGCCTCCATTGACTTCCAAGTGCTGAATCACCACTGGCTGGCTAACTGGGCTTTGTTGAGAATGCTGCGATGTATTGCCTGCAGGCACTTCCTCAATATCATTATGGTATGCTTGAAGCCCTTCATTGGTAGGACCGAGATAGAGACTGCATCCCTTCTTGAGATACATAACTTCTGAGCAGATGTTCTGCACCTGATGCAGGTTATGGCTCACAAAAATCGCAGTCCCATCGTTATCGAGGAACTTCTTGACGCGCTGCATACATTTCTGGCGAAAAGCAAAATCCCCCACTGCGAGGACTTCGTCCAGCAGGAGCACGTCGGGCTGCAGGGTGCTGGCGACGGCGAAACCGAGCCGCACTTGCATGCCGGAGCTGTAGGCGCGTACGGGCGTGTCGATGAAATCCTCCAGCTCGGCGAAATCCACGATCTCGTCGAAGCGGGCCTTGATCTCTGCCCGGGACAGGCCGAGCACCGCGCCGTTGACAAAGATGTTCTCGCGGCCGGTCAGCACGGGATTGAAGCCGGCATTGAGCGCGATCAGTGCCCCGATGCGCCCCTTCATTTCGATGTGACCCTCATCGGGCTTCAGCAGCCCGTTCAGCATCTTGAGCAGGGTCGTCTTGCCGGCGCCGTTGCGCCCGATCAGGCCCAGGCACTCGCCGCGGCGCAGCTCGAAATTGATGCCCCGGTTGGCCCAGAACTCCTGCTTGCGAAGGTTGGAACGGCTGCCCTTGTGCAAAAACAGATCACTGGCGGCATCCTGCACGCCGTAATAGAGCGAGCGCTTAAGGTCGCGGCAGAACTTCTTGCCGACATTCTCCGCGCGAACGAGGACTTCTTCAGACATAACGAGAGAAACTAAAAGTTGGGACCGTGCGTGGGCCTACATGCCCAGTCGCGCAATCATGTGCGGCAACGCAAGCCGGTAGAGCAGCCAGCCCACAAACAGGACCAGCAGGCTACAGAACGTAATGGCGATCATCTGCGGCAAGAGGGGCATATCCAGCCCCAGCAGGGCGTTTCGCGTCGTCACGATCAGCGGAACGGTCGGGTTGTACTGCATCAGCTGAGCCTTCGTACCCTCGGTCGGCAGCGGAATGACCGCGGCAGACAGCATCATCCAGAAGGTCATGATCAGGACCAGACCCTTCGTCACGTCCTGAAAGAGCATGCCCAGTGGCACCAGCAGCGTACTGATACAGGACCCCATGGAGACGAGGCCGAAGTAGCCCACGCCCGCCCAGAGCCAGCTGGCCGAAGGAGGGATCTGATAATAGATCAGCACCGGGATCAGCACACAGAGGCGTATGAGGCTGTTGAACAGGCACATTCCGATGCCGGACAGGATCAGCGATTCGCGCGGGAAGTTGATCTTGATCAATATGTTTTTCCCCGCCGTCACCGCTCGGAGCGGGCTTTGCACGGCATCGGCAAAGGTCTGCCATACGAGCGTGCCGATAATGACGAAGGCCGGATACGGGATCGCGATCTCCGCCGTATTGAAGCTGCCCGTACTGCGCAGCACAATAAAGGTGAGCGAACTGACGATCGGCGGCAAGAAGGCCCAGACGTAGCCGAGAATGCTCTGGCGGAACTGGCCCTTGATATCCCGGATGGTCAGCAACCAGGAAAGCTCCATGCATTGGCCGAGATCGGAAAACGCATCGGCCAAAAAGGTGCGCAAATTCCGCAGAGGCGAATCGGGATCATAAACCCGCACCTTGAGGTGTTCCGAAGCGGAAGCAGATTCCACCTCGGTTTCGCTGGAAACAGTAGACATAGAGAGAGACGGGTAGAGCAATACCGGCGGCAAACAGCCGACCGGCGATTAAAGAATGTCGTGCATGCGCAGCAGCCCCACAAAGCGCTGACTGCCGTCCACGACGGGCAAGACGTAAATCTGCCTGGATTCCATCTGTTCGAGCGCGGTGCCGAGGCGCTCGTCGGGGCCGATATGGATCGGCTTGGGCGTCATGATCTGGCGCGCCCGGAGGTTGAGATCGCGATACTTGACCAAGGCACGACGGATGTCGCCCTCGGTGATGATCCCAGCCAGACGGCCATCGTCTAGCGGGCAGATTGCGCCGAGATTCTTTTGCGTCATCGCCACCAGCACCTCGTCGAAGGTGGCATCGGGCGTGAGCTCAGGCAGCTCGGAAACATCGTGCATCACGTCGCGCACACGCAGCAACAGTTTGCGCCCCAGCGCGCCGCCGGGGTGATACACCGCAAAGTCGGCGTCGGTAAAGGACTTGGCCTGCATCAAGGCCGCCGCCAGCGCATCCCCGATCGCCAGCGTATTGGTGGTGGTGCTCATCGGCGCCACCCCGAGCGGACAGGCTTCGCGAGACGCACTGATGTCGATCACTACGCGCATCTCCTCCGCGAGCTGAGTACCTTGTTGGCCGAACATGCCGATCAGCTCCACGCCGATCTTCTTCAGGCTGGGCAGCATCTTGACCAGCTCGACCGTAGCGGCGCTGTTGCTGAGCATGATGACGACGTCACCCTTGTCCACCACCCCGAGGTCGCCATGCAGCGCTTCAGCCGCGTTGAGAAAAACGGCCGGGGTACCGGTGCTGGCCAGCGTCGCCGCCATCTTGTGCCCCACCAGGCCCGACTTGCCGAGGCCGGTGATCACAACCTTGCCAGAGGCTTTGAGGATCAGCTCCACCGCACGCGTGATTTCCTGCCGATTGCGCGGCAGCAAGGCGTGCAGGGCCTCGATCTCGTGCAGCAGGGTGGTGAGCGCCACCTGTTCGTGGGTGCTGGGACGCTGCTGGAGCTGCTCGGGGTTGAGCCCCTGCTCCATCAGGCGCGATGCGTGACGCAGGTCGTCCTGCGTGTCGATGCCCACGCCAGCGTAGTCGGTCACCACCGTCTGAAAATTCCACCCGTGATCGACGAAGCGTAGCTGCTCCAGCTTTTCCTGCTGTTCCAGCGCGCAAGGCTCTTGCTGCTGGTACCACTCGAGCGCCGAGCGCGTGTAACCGTAAACGCCCAGGTGGCGGAAGTGCGTCTTTTCGTCGATCCAGTCCGCCCAGGCGATATCGCGCTGATACGGCGCGGTGGCCCGGGTAAAGTAGACCGCTCGCCCATCCGAGGCGCGCACGGCCTTGACCACGTTGGGGTTGAAGAGGTCGGCGCGGTGGCGAATGGGCGTGACCGCCGTCACCAGATCGCACTGGGTTTCTTCGGCCCGATACAGCAGGTTGCGCAGCAGATGCGGGTCGATAAAGGGTTCGTCGCCCTGCACGTTGAGGAAGAAATCGGCGTCCAGCTCATTGAGCAGGCAGGCGAGGCGTTCGGTGCCAGACTGGCAGGAGGCGGGTGTCATACGGACTTCACCGCCCCAATTGCGCACTTCGGCGGCGACCTCCTCGCTGTCGGTCGCAATGATGACGGGCACGTCGGGCGAGACCTGCTTCGCGCGGTTCCAGGTGTGCCAGAGCACGGGGCGCCCGGCCAACGGGAGCAATACCTTGCGCGGGAGCCGCGTCGAGGCCAGCCGGGCCGGGATGACGATGACGGAAGTCAGAGACACGAAATCGAAAAACTCAGGAGTTGGGCGTCTCCACGATCGAAGTCACGCCGAGGGAGGCCATGACGTCGCGGAAGAACGGGTCCTGCTTGAGGTTTTCCATGCTGTCCGCGGAATGGACGCGCACGAAAAACTGTTCTTTACGCAGATTGAAGCCCGAGGAGAAGGGCTCCGTGAAAATCGAGCCGACCTTGTCGAGAAAGCCCATGCTCTGGTAGGTCACCGGCTTGCCCGCGGCCATATGCCAGAAGACCACCTCCACGTTCTGGCCCTGGAAGTCCATCTGGCGCCACTGGCCGTCCCGCAGCTTCAACGGCCCCATATCCATCGCGTAATCGTTGTTACGCTGGTCGATCTGCCAGCCGTTGTTGACCCAGCAGACATCGGGGATGTGGGTGTTGATCTGGCGCTTGGGCATCTTGCCCGGCTCCCAATAGGCGACGTAGAGATAAAAGTCGTGGCGTGGGCTGCGATAGTGGCGGAAGACGTAGTCGTCCATCTGCAGGATCTCGACCGAGGCCTCCTGCACCGCTTCATTGGGCCCCAGCGGCACGTCTTCGACCGCCCAATTGGTGGGCGTATCGGGCAGCATCTGCGCCAGGCTGCCCTCGAATGAAGGTTCCGGAGCCTGGCGGGTAGCGTCCCAGGCGTACCAGCCCAACGCGAGCACGAGGGCTACGCCAAGGATACCGAGGACGACTTTGCTGCTACGATTCATAAAAGAGCATTAGGAAAAGCTGAGTTCCGGCAAGGTGCGGGCGGCACGCCAGATGCCCAGCGCCTGTCGCACCAGGGTCTCCAGCGAACCCAGCGGCACCTGATTGGGGCCGTCCGAAATGGCCTCGTCGGGCTTCGGGTGGGTTTCGACAAAGACGCCGTTGGCGCCTGCGGCCAGGGCGGCCCTTACCAGCAGGGGCACGAATTGACGCTCCCCACTGGTTTTACCCCCGCCCGCGCCCGGAAGTTGCACCGAATGCGTGGCATCCATGATCGTGGGGTGCCCGTAGGCCCGCATCAGGTCGAAATTCCGCATATCGACCACCAGGTTTTGGTAGCCGAAGGTCGTGCCGCGCTCGGTCTGCCAGATTTCCTCCGCATCGGCGCCTTCGAGCTTGTCGATGACGAAGCGCATCTCGGCGGCGGAGAGGAACTGGCCCTTCTTGACGTTGACCACGCGCGAGGTCTGGGCGGCGGCGACCAACAGATCCGTCTGTCGGCAGAGAAAGGCGGGGATCTGGAGCACATCGCAGACCTTGCCCACCGGCGAGGCCTGCTCCGGGTAGTGAATATCCGTGAGCAACGGCAGCCCGGTCTCCTCCTTGACGGCGCTCAGGATCTCGAGCCCTTCCTGCAGGCCGGGGCCGCGCGGGCTGTCCAGCGAGGTGCGGTTGGCCTTGTCGAAGGAGCCCTTGAACACGATGTTCAGGTCTTCGTAGGCGTGACGCAGGCGGCTCAGCTCGCGCGCGACTTCCAGGCTCGTATCAAAGCTCTCCAGCGAGCAGGGCCCGGCGATAAGGAGCAGACGTTGGGGATCGAAAAGACTCATTCGGTGGAACTAAACGTTGGAATGGAGGTAACGAATCTCCGGCTCCAAATCGAGGTCAAATTCTGCCTGTACCTTCTCCTGGACGATCTCGACGAGGTGCAGCACGTCGCGGGCGGTCGCGCCGCCGGCATTCTCGATCCAGTTGGCGTGCTTGGGGCTGACCATCGCCCCGCCCTCCTGCAGGCCCTTGAGCCCCGCCCGGTCGATATACACTGCGGCGGGCGTGCCGTCGGGCACGGCCTTGAAGACGCTGCCGGCGGTGGGGCGTGTAAGCGGCTGGGTGCGTTTGCGCTGCAGCAGGTGCTCGCGGGTTTCACTCCGGATCTGTTCCGGATCCCCCACCCGCTCGAGCTTCAAGCGAGCGCGCAAGACCAGCTCCTCCGTCTCCAGAATATCCGTATAGCGATAGCGCGCGTTCACCTCCTGCATGGTCACGGTGCGGGTCGAGCCATCGAGCGCGAGCAAGTCCGCCTCCTGCACGAGGGCCAACATGTGGCGCGGGTCACCCTGCTTGAAACCGGCGTTGATGGCCACCGCTGCGCCGACCGTGCCAGGGATGCCGATCAAAAACTCGTAGCCCGCATAGCCCTCATGGGCGGCGAATTTCGCCAGGCGCGGCAGGCTCACGCCGGCCTCGGCCTCGATACAATCGCCCTTGCGCTCCAGTCGCGTCATCTTGTCGCGCGTCAGGATCACCAGTCCGTCCAGGCCAGCGTCGTCGATCAGGACGTTCGAACCGCGCCCCAGCCACCAGACCCGCAGGCCTTCCGCGCGCGCCCATTGCAACAGCGCGGGGATCTGCTCGCTCGAGGGCTCCGCCAGCCAGCGCGCGGGCCCACCGATGCGCCACGTCGTCAGGGGCGCCAACGGCACGTGCTCTCGCAACGGAATGGGGGCGGACGGCATAGGCGTCTCGCTAGAGTTCGAGGTGCTGCTTGAAGTAGCCGATCGTCTGCTTCAGGCCCTCTTCGAGCGGGATGGTCGGCTCCCAACCCAGCTTCTCCTGGGCCAGGGAAATGTCCGGCTGACGTTGGAGCGGATCGTCTTGCGGCAGCGGGCGGTTGACGATCTTGCTCTTGCTGCCGGTGAGGCGGATGACGTTTTCGGCCAGCTCGAGGATCGTGAATTCGCCGGGGTTGCCGACGTTGACCGGGCCCGTGAAGCCCTCGCAGTTCATCAGGCGCACGAAGCCTTCGATCAGGTCGTCGACGTAGCAGAACGAACGCGTCTGCTGGCCGTCACCGTAGACGGTGATGTCTTCGCCCTGCAGGGCCTGCACGATAAAGTTGGAAACCACCCGCCCGTCGGAAGCCAGCATACGTGGCCCGTAGGTGTTGAAAATGCGCACGACGCGGATGTCCACGCCGCTCTGGCGGTGGTAGTCGAAGAACATCGTCTCGGCGGCCCGCTTGCCTTCGTCGTAGCAGGCACGGATGCCGATGGGATTGACGTTGCCGCGGTAGCTCTCGGGTTGCGGGTGCACCGTCGGATCGCCATAGACCTCCGAGGTCGAGGCCTGGAACACGCGGGCCTTCACGCGCTTGGCAAGGCCGAGGCAGTTGTGCGCGCCGATGACGGAGGTCTTGATCGTCTTGACCGGGTTGTACTGGAAGTGCACCGGGGAGGCCGGGCAGGCCAGGTTGTAGATCTGGTCGACCTCAAACTTGAAGGGATCCACCACATCGTGGCGGATCAGTTCAAACTTCGGGTTACCGAGGTGCTGCTGCACGTTGATTTTGCGACCCGTAAAGAAGTTATCGAGACAGATCACCTCGTGGCCGTCGCGCAACAGGCGATCGCACAGGTGACTACCCAAAAAACCGGCACCGCCGGTGACCAAGATTCGCAGACTCATGAGATACGTGTGGGGTGAGGACTAAAGCTGGAGATCGGAGATCCAGGAGAGATTATCGAGATACCACTGAGCCGTCTGGCGGAAACCGTCCGCCGGCTTCACCACCGGCTCCCAGCCCAGCAAGCGGCGCGCCTTGGAGATGTCGGCGTGCGTGTGACGCATGTCGGAAGGGTTCTCCGGCTCGTGCTGCAAGACGGCCTTGCGGCCCAGAACTTCCTCGAAGGCATGGATCATCCCCATCAAGGAGACAGGTTCGTTCCCGCCCCCGAGGTTGATTACCTCATAACCCAAAGGCTTGGCCGCCGCAATGGCACCGCGCGCAATATCGTCCACAAAAGTGAAATCGCGCGTCTGCAGGCCGTCTCCATAGATGGTCAGCGGCGTACCGTGATAGATCCAGTGGCAGAAGCGCAGCGGGCTCATGTCGGGCCGCCCCGCCGGGCCGTAGACCGTGAAAAAGCGGGTGACGCTGACGTCGAAGCCGTAGAGGTGGTGATAGCTGTAGGCCAGCGCCTCGGCTGCCTTCTTCGACGCCGCGTAGGGCGAAATGGGGGTATTGACCGGCAGCTCTTCCTTGAAGGGCATCGGCAGCCCCGCGTAGAGCGAGGAAGTGGAGGCCAGCACGATCTTGCGTGGACCGCTGCTCGCCCGCATCGCGTCGAGCACCGTCAGCAGGCCCAGCGTGTTGACCTCGAAGTAAAGCTTGGGCTGCTCCAGGCTGTAGCGCACACCCGCCCGCGCTGCCAGGTGGAAGACCGCCTCAAAGGGGCCGGCCGCGAACACCTTGGCCATCAGTGCCTCGTCGCGGATGTCGCCCTCAAAACTGGTAAAGCCGGGATACCGGGCCAGCTGCTCCAGGCGCCACGACTTCAGGCGCGTGTCGTAGTAGGAGTTGAGGTCGTCGACTCCCACCACCTCATGGCCATCCGCAAGCAAGAGCTCCGCTGTCTTCCAGCCAATGAAGCCAGCGCAGCCTGTAACGAGGTATCGACTCATGAGGAGCGACCTTGCCTTGGCAAAACGGCCAAGGCAAGGAAAGGAAAACGCAACCCTAGCGGATCATGCCCGCGGCGACCGTTTCATGGGTGAACGGGTCGACGAGGATGATGCTGCCGGTCAGGCGGTTGCGGCGGTAGCTGTCATAAAACAGCGGGGAGGAAGTGCGCAGCTTCACGCGGCCGATCTCATTGAGGCTCAAGTCGGTGTCCTCTTCGATGCGGTGCAGGGTATTGACGTCCACCTTGTAGCGGATCTCCTGCACGACGGCCTTTACTTCCTTGCTGGTGTGACGCAGCAGATACTTGCCGCGCGGGCTCATCTTCTGCTTTTCGGAGAACCAGCAGAGCATCACATCGATGTCTTGCGAGACGTGCGGCTGATTGTTCTCCTTCACGATCATGTCGCCGCGGGAGATGTCGATCTCGTCCTCCAACGTCAGCGACACGGAGTGCGGGAAGTAGGTCTCCTTCAGCTCGCCATCGTAGGTGTGGATGGCCTTGACCTTGGACTTGAAGCCGCTCGGCAGCACCAGCACGTCGTCACCCGGGCGGAATACGCCCCCGGCGACGCGACCGGCGTAACCGCGGAAGTCGTGCCAGTCGTTGCTGTGCGGGCGAATGACGTACTGGACCGGAAAGCGCGGGTCCACGTGATTGGCATCGGTGCCCACGTAGATGGTCTCCAGGTGGTAGAGCAGCGTCGCGCCCTGGTACCAGGGCATGTTGGCGCTCTTCTCGACCACATTGTCGCCCTTGAGCGCACTGATCGGGATGAAATTGATTTCCGGGATATCGAGGCGGGAGGCGAAGTCCTTGAAGTCCTTCACGATCTTGTTGAAGGCCTCCTCCTGATAGTCCACCAGGTCCATCTTGTTCACGCACAGCACCACGTGCTGGATGCGCAGCAGGCTGGCAATGAAGGCGTGGCGGCAGGTCTGCTCCACGACGCCCTTGCGCGCATCAATCAGGATGATGGCGAGGTTGGCCGTGGAGGCACCCGTCACCATGTTGCGCGTGTACTGGATGTGCCCCGGGGTGTCGGCGATGATGAACTTGCGGCGCGGCGTCGCGAAGTAGCGGTAGGCCACGTCGATCGTGATGCCCTGCTCGCGCTCGGCCTTGAGGCCGTCGGTCAACAGCGCCAGGTCGGTGTATTCGCTGCCCCGCTGCTTGGAAGTGCGCTCGACGGCCTCGAGTTGGTCCTCGAAGATCGTCTTGGTGTCGAACATCAGGCGGCCGATCAGGGTGCTCTTGCCGTCGTCCACACTGCCCGCCGTGGTAAAGCGGAGCAGCTCCATATCAAAGTAATTGTCGCTCATTTGCGGAAAAATTTCTGGGTGATCGTTGACGGTTTGCCCTGCGGCCTAGAAGTAGCCCTGGCGCTTGCGGTCTTCCATGGAGGAGTCGGAGCGCTTATCGTCGGCCCGGCCGCCACGCTCGGTCACGCGGGCCGCCGCCACTTCGGCGATGATGTCGTCGAGGCTGGAGGCGCTGCTCTCGACCGCACCGGTGATCGTCGCATCGCCCATCGTGCGGAAGCGGACCTGGCGCTTTTCCACCTGCTCGTCTTCGCGCGGCTGCACAAACTCGGAGACGGCCAGGATCACGCCGCTGCGCACCACCACATCGCGCTCATGGGCAAAGTAGAGGGTCGGCAGCGGGATCTTCTCGCGCTTGATGTATTGCCACACATCCATCTCCGTCCAGTTGGAGAGCGGGAAAACGCGGAAGTGCTCGCCCTGGTTGTACTTACCGTTGAAGAGGTTCCAGAGCTCCGGGCGCTGGTTCTTCGGGTCCCACTGGCCGAAGTCGTCGCGGTGGCTGAAGAAGCGCTCCTTGGCGCGGGCCTTTTCTTCGTCGCGGCGGGCACCGCCGATCGCGCAGTCAAACTGGTTTTCTTCGATCGCGTCGAGCAGGGTCACCGTCTGCAGCGCATTGCGGCTGGCGTTGGGCCCCTTTTCTTCCTGCACCCGGCCCTTGGCGATGGATTCCTCCACGCTGGCCACCAGCAGGTTCACCCCAAGCTCACCGCAGAACTCGTCGCGGTAGGCGATCGTCTCCGGGAAGTTGTGCCCCGTGTCCACGTGCATGAACGTGAAGGGGATCTTCGCCGGCCAAAAGGCCTTGCGCGCCAGGTGCGCCACACAGATCGAGTCCTTGCCGCCGCTGAAGAGCAGCGCCGGCTTCTGGAATTGAGCCGCGACCTCGCGCAGCACAAAAATGGCCTCGGACTCCAGGTGGTCGAGGTGGTTCACACGGTATGACGGGTGCGACATGATAGAAAGGGTTAAAGTATGGTTTGTGAGGTTGTCAACCTCAGATTAAGCTGCGCTCACGCAAAAACTGCTCGAGCTGTTCCACGCACACCGGGAGTTCATGCGCCTCGGTATCGAGGATCAGATCGGCCTCGTCCGCCTCGGGCTCTTCAAACATTGAGTCCTTGCCGGTGAAGTTCGCCACCTGACCGGCCTGAACCTTGGCATACAGGCCCTTGGGGTCGCGCTCTGCACAGGTCTCGAAGCTGGCGCGCACGTAGACTTCCACGAAGTCGCCCTGCCCCACGATTTCCTTGGCCGCCCGACGCAGCTCGCGGCGCGGCGTGATGAACGAGCAAAGCGTGATGACGCCGGTATTGAGGTAGAGCTTGGAGACCTCGGCAATGCGGCGGATGTTTTCCTGCCGGTCCTCATCGGTGAAGCCCAGGTTGCTGTTCAGCCCGCTGCGGATGTTATCGCCGTCCAGGATCTGGGTCAGCTTGCCGCGGCTGTGCAGGAGGCGCTCGAAGGCATTGGCGATCGTGCTCTTGCCCGAGCCGCTGAGCCCGTAGAGCCACACCACCACGCCGCGTTGGCCCAGCAGGCGTTCCTTGTCTTCCCGGCGCAACATGCGCTCGAATTCAGGATAAATATTCTCAGCCATTTCAGGAAACATTGCGGGCGGCCACGCTGCCGCCCTTGGTCGCTTTCCCCTTTTCCGGCGAAAAACCAATCGAAGACCAGACTAAACTGCGAGATACGGCTGCCATGGGGCGGCCGGAGAGAGGACTAGCCGATCACGTTGCGGACCAGCGGTAAAATCTGACGCGACTTGCGGTACCAGTTACGCAGGCGCTCGAGGTTCTTTTTCAAATGCACGGCATTCGGGTCGTCCGGATCGATCGCGTCGCCAATGCGGTCGAGGCGATCGGCTCCATGCTCCAGGTGCGGCTCCACCCGCTCGCGCAGGAAGCCGTTGGCCAGTTTGCGCAGGCGGCGCTCCGCCGTAAAGTGGTCGCGACGCTGCCCCGGCAGGTAGACGACCTGCACCGCGTTGAGGTTTTGCAGAAAGCGCAGACCCTGGCTCGCCGAGCCCTTGCTGATCTGCAGGATCGTGACGATCGCATCCAGCGACAGCGGCTCCGCCGTGGCATAAAGCAAGCCGTAGATGGCGCCGACCGACTTGGGCAGGCCCAGATTGTGCCCGAAGTGCATGAACAACTCCACCATCTCGTGCTGGGCAGCGCTCATGCGGGTGTCGGAATCTGCAGAAGAACCGGACATTCAGCCCAGCATCCAAGACGGATCCTCAATTTGTTCAATCATTTTTGAACAAATTGACGCTTTTATAACATTTCCTGAATCTTACGCCCCGGCCGCATCCGACGCCTCCGGGGCTTCTTCGATCCCCCCGCCCCGACGGCGACGCTTCTTCCGGACCGCGGCCTGGTCCTTGACCTCGGCCCAGCGAGCCGTGCAGACGATCATCAAGGCCGTGAAGGAATGGATCGAGGGGGTCAGGTGGTGAAAGTCGATCAGCGCCGTCAACAACATGCCCGTCGTCCCGGCCAGGAGCATCCAGCCCGCCGCATCCAGACGCCGCAAATGCCAGAGCACCTTGAAATACCAGCAGGCGACGACAGCGAAGAGCAGGCCGAAGCCGACCAACCCCAACTCGACCAGAAATTGCGCCCAGTCGTTGTGCACGGCGTTGAGCGTCACCCGGTGCTTCTTGGGCCTCAACTTGCCCGTGGTGTGATAATAGGTCCAATCCAGGTTCTTCCATTCGCCCGTATCCCGGTCGAAGGTGCCCCGGTATTTGTAGTAGACCAGGTCGGGATACTCATCCAGCCGCGTCAGATAGCAGTAGCGGAAGCTGCCCGCGCCCCAGCCGTAGAACTTGCGCTCCTGCCACATCTCGAGCGCCACCTCCGTCGCCCGCACCCGGTCGATCATGCGCCAGTTGGCCAGGTCTTCCCGCATCTGACGCAACTCACGCTTGTAGTTCTTCTCCTGGGCCCCATAGGCGCTATGCTCGGTCAAGTAGACGGAACCGCCCAGTCCCGCCGCCATCAGCACCCCGATGACCACCAGTCCGCCCCACTGGCGCTCCCTGATGCTGGTGATGCAGAAAAGCAGGAGCGCGAAAGCCCAGACCCCGATCAAGTAGGCCAGGGGGCCGCGGTCGAAGATCCGCACTTCCGCTACCGTAAACAGCAATGCGCCAAGGAAAAAGATCCAGTGAGGGCCCGCGTGCTGCCCGCGCTGACGTGCCTGGCGCCAATAAAGGAAGAACAGACTGAGGCAGAGCGCCGTCGCCAGCGACATGAAGTAGCCGACGTGCGCCTTGGCCACGATGGTGCCGAAAAAGAGCGGGTACTGATAGCGGGAGGGCTTCCAGATACCGAGCACGCGCTCGAAGCGCATGAAGTCCATGTAAAAGGCGCCCGCCAGCCAGACGAGCAGGCCGATGGCGAGCCAACCCAGGCACATGCGCCAGGCCCGCCGGTTGCGCAGCCCCACCGCCAGCGCACAGGTCAGCAACCAGCTGTTGGCAAACAACAGGAAGAACTTGAGCGGGTTGTCCTTGTCGATACGGGCCAGAACCGACGACGGCAGCCACTCGATATGCTCCACGGTATGCAACCTCAGCCCTTTGGCGACGACCTGGGGCTCAACCCGAATATTGTAGGCCGAGATCAGCATGTAGCTCAGCAACAGCACGCCCAGCCAGAAGACCGGGTGCTGTAACAAAGCGCGGGCATTCTGGCGCGGCGAGCCAACATCCCCCGTGCGATCGCCTGGCAGGGGCCAGAAGAGCGTCGAAAATCCGACGACAGCCACGCCGGTCGCCGCGGCCTGCCAGTACCAGATCAGGCCGCTGGCCATCCAGAGCAGGAAGAAGTAGGCGAAGAGCACGCCGCCCAACACCACCTTCTCGCGCAGCGTAAAGGGCTCCAGCGACCAGCTGGAACCCCGTTTTGTCGTAGCCTGGCGTCGAAACGCCTCTACCGATGCCTGATGACGCGCCATAGAGAAACGCGAGGCACTATCCGCCCTTAGCGGTCGGAGGGCAAGGGCTTACCGATCGAGTAGGCGTCAAAGCCGATTTCGCGCAGGCGCTGCAGGTCTGCAATGTTGCGGCCGTCGAAGATGAAGGCCGGCTTCTCCATGTCGCGGTAAATGCGCTCGTAGTCCAGTTGGTCGGGCTTGAACGCATCCCACTCGGTCATGATGGCGACCGCATGGGCGCCCTTGCAGGCGGCGTAGGCGTCTTCGTAAATTTCGATCGAGGCATTGGCGCGCCCCCCGGCCTGGGTAGGCTCCTGGCCCAAATCCTGGAACGTCTGGCCGGGGCTCACCTTGGGGTCGAAGATCGCCAGCTTGGCGCGCTCCTCGAGCAAGTGGCGACAGATCGAAATGGAGGACGACTCGCGCGTGTCGTTGGTGTCCTTCTTGAAGGCGAAGCCGAGGATTGCGATCTTCTTGCCTGAAACGGTGTTGAACAGCGTCTGTACGATGCGGGTGCTGAAGCGCCGGCGCTGCCAGTCGTTCATCGCCACCACCTGCTGCCAATAGGAGGCGACTTCCGGCAGGCCGAAGTGCTCACAGAGGTAGACCAGGTTGAGGATGTCCTTCTGGAAGCACGAACCGCCGAAACCGACGGAAGCCTTGAGGAACTTCGGGCCGATGCGGCTGTCGCGGCCGATGGCGTAGGCCACTTCGTCCACGTCGGCACCGGTGGCCTCGCACAGGGCGGAAATCGAGTTGATGGAGCTGATGCGCTGGGCGAGGAATGCGTTGGCGGTCAGCTTCGAGAGCTCGGAGCTCCAGAGATTGGTCGTGATGATGCGGTCACGCGGCACCCAGGAAGCGTAGATGTCCACCAGTTCCTGGATCGCGGCCTCCCCGCCGTTGGTGCGCTCGCCGCCGACCAGCACGCGGTCGGGCTTTTCGAGGTCGGCCATGGCCGTGCCCTCCGCGAGGAACTCGGGGTTGGAGAGCACCTGGAAAGAGGCTTCCGTGTCCGCGCTCGAGAGGATCTTCTTGATCGACTCGGCGGTGCGGACCGGGATGGTGGACTTTTCCACGATGATCTTGTCCGACTTGGCCACGCGGGCGATCTGGCGGGCGCAACCTTCGATATAGCGCAGATCGGCCGCACGTCCGGCCCCGATACCGTAGGTCTTGGTCGGTGTGTTGACCGAGATGAAGATCATGTCCGCGTCGGCGATCTTGGCGTCGACCTCGGTCGAGAAAAACAGATTGCGGCCCCGGGCCTCTTTCACGACCTCCAGCAGGCCGGGCTCGAAGACGGGCAGGTCATCGGTTTGCCAGGCCGCGATGCGAGCCGCATTCAGGTCCACCACCGTCACTTCGATGTCGGGACGCTTTTGCGCGATTTTGGCCATGGTAGGACCGCCCACATAGCCGGCCCCGATACAACAAATCTTTTTGACTGCCATAATAACGAGAAGAAGAGAGTCTGCGCCTGACTGTGGTCGGGCAAGCTTGCCCGGGAGGCAAGGCTAAAGTAGGCCCTAACCAGATGTCAGGAGCGGCCAATAAAGCACTTTTACCGGAAATTTCCACCAGCATCCTCAACTTCAGCCGAGGCGTACCCCAAATGGTAGCACCTACGACCGACCGAGCCACGCGAGGACATCCGCGACCGACCAGGTGTTGACCACCGTCTCGGCCCGGAGCCAGCCCTTGCGCGCCACCCGTAGCCCGTCGACGACATGCTCGAGCCCCTCGGTGTTGTGCGCGTCGGGGTTGATCGCGCAGCGCACTCCCTTTTCCTGGGCGGTGCGCCACCAGCGCCAGTCCATGTCCAGTCGCCAGGGATTGGCGTTCAACTCGATCACCACCCCCTCTTCCGCCGCCGCCTCGATCACCTTGAGGTGGTCGACGCGCGAAGGCTCGCGGCGCAGCAACAGGCGACCCGTCATGTGGCCGAGTATCTTGCGCACCTGCAGCGGATGACGGATCGCGCGGAGCACGCGCGCGTTGTAGGTGGCTTCGTCCTGCGTCATGGCCTGGTGGACCGACATCACGATGTAATCGAGCTGGTTCAGCACCTCGTCCGGGAAGTCCAGCGCGCCATCGGTCAGGATGTCGACTTCCGAGCCCGCCAGCAGCCGCACTTTGAAGCGCCCGGATGCGTTCAGCTCACGGATCGCCTCCACCTGCGCCAGCAGGCGCTCCGGCTCCAGCCCGTGGGCCTGCCAGCTCGACTTGGAGTGGTCGGCCAGGCCGAGGTATTCCCAGCCCAGCGCGTCCGCCTTGGCCGCCATTTCTTCCAGCGTGGCCCGGCCGTCCGACGCCGTGGTGTGGTTGTGAAAAGCCCCGCGCAAATCCGCATCCTGCACCAGCCGCGGCAATTCGCCTCGTTCGGCCGCTTCGATCTCGCCCCGACCCTCGCGCAGTTCCGGCGGGATGTGAGCCAGCTTGAGCGCCTCGAACAGATCTGCCTCGCTCTGAGCGGCGATGACGGACTTGCGTGCGCGTGGGGCGAGCTCTTGCGCCTTTTCGGCCTCGTCGGTCGGGAACAGGCCCCACTCGCTCAGGCTGAGCCCCTGGGCCAGCGCGCGCTGCCGCATCGCGACATTGTGGTCCTTGGAACCGGTAAAATGGTGCAGCGCAAAGACAAACTGGTGCGGCGGCACGACGCGCAAATCGGCCTGCAATCCCGTGCTGAAGCGCACGCTGCTCTTCGTCTCGCCATGGGCGGTCACCTCCGCCACCTCCGGGTGCTGGACCAGCCACTCCATGATCGGCGCCGGTTCGTCACTCGCGGCGATGAAGTCGAGATCGCCCACCGTCTCCATCTTGCGGCGAAAGCTGCCCGCGACCTCCGCCCGCTGGACTGCCGGCAACGCGCGCAGCTGCTCCAGCAGCGGCAGGGCGAGCGCCGCGGCATCCACCCACAAGTGGCGCTGGTTGTACTGCTCGCGCATCTCGATCGCCTTCAACAGCTTCTGCGCCGTCTTCTCGCCCATGCCCGGCAGCGCGGCCAAACGCCCGTCCTCACAGGCCACCGTCAGCTCCTCGATGCTCGTGACGCCCAGTGCCTCGTGGACCTTGCGCACCTTCTTGGGCCCAAAGCCCGGGATTTCGAGCATCAACAGCAGCCCCTGGGGCGTCTCCGCGCGCAACTGGTCATAGAGGTCGAGCTGATCGGTCTGGTAGAGCTTGGTGATCTTGTCCACCAGCGCCTTGCCGATGCCCTTGACCTCCCCCAGCCGCTCCTCGGCAATCAACGTGCCCAGATCTTCATCGAGGCTCTCCAGCGCCCGCGCGCCATTCTGGTAGGCGCGAATCTTGAAGGGGTTCTCGCCCTTCAGCTCCAGCAGCTGGCCAATCTCCTCCAAAACCTCGGCAATCGCACGTGCATCCATAACCCACAGACTCTACCACGCCGCGCCACGAAGAAAAGCGGCTTATTCGGCAGGGGCTTGATAAAGCGCGTGGGCGGGTGGCCTGCCGGCAGCAAACAGAAGCTTCAAGACGTACGTCGCGCGCGTTGCCACTCCCCACCTCAGCCCGGCCTTGACATCCTTTATCGTATATTTACGTTATACGATAAATGACGCGATCCAGAGCAGATTTGTTTGATGCGGAAACCGTGGCCATGGCCGATTTTGCCCGGGCGATGAGCCACCCGGCGAGGATTGCGATTTTGCGACGGTTGATGGAAGAGGGAGCGCAGACCGCGGGCCAGTTGGTCGCGGCGCTGCCGCTTGCCCAGGCCACCGTGTCCCAGCATTTGCGGGCCTTGCGCGAGGCGGAGCTGGTGGTCGCCACCGAAGCCGGCACGCGCATCACCTACGCGCTCGAGGGTGCCCGCATCCGACACTTCTGCCACGCGTTTCAACAGGCCCTCGGCACGGCCGGCGTCCCGACCGAAGCCATGCGCGCCTGCCACATCTAATTTACCACCCCACCCACTTAGACCTTTATGAGCCAGCAAACCTCGACTGATACGGCCTCCGGCCAAAACCAGACAGACCGGTCTCCTCAAAAACTGCGCCTCGTCATCGTCGGCGGTGTCGCCGGCGGGGCGAGCACCGCCGCGCGGGCGCGTCGCCTCTGCGAAAACGCCGAGATCACGTTGATCGAGCGCGGGCCGGACGTCTCGTTCGCCAACTGCGGGCTGCCCTACTACATCGGGGGTGAGATCCAGGACCGCAGCCGTCTGGCGGTGCAGACGCCGCAGTCGCTGCAGGAGATGTTGAACCTGCAGGTGCACACGCGCACCGAAGTCGTCGCGATCGACCGGCAGCACAAGACCGTGCGCGTGCGCAACCTCGAGGACGCGCAGGAGCGCGAGCTGCCCTACGACAAGTTGCTGCTCGCCCCCGGCGCCAGCCCCGTGCGGCCGCCCCTGCCCGGGATCGACCACCCGCAGATCCATACCCTGCGCAACCTGGCCGACATGGATCGCATCAAGAATGCGGCCACCGACGCCGCCAGCGTGACGATCATTGGCGCCGGCTTCATTGGGCTCGAGGTGGCGGAGCAGATGGTGCACCTCGGCAAGCAGGTGCGCGTGGTCGAGATGCAGCCGCAAGTGCTCGCCCAGATGGACCGCGAGATGGTGCGCCCGCTGGAAGATGAATTGCGCCAGCACGGCGTCGAGCTGGTGCTGGGCGACGGCATCGCCTCCTTTGCCGACGACAGCGGCAAGGTGCGTGCGACTCTGAAGTCCGGGCGCGAGCTGGAAAGCGACGTGGTGCTGCTCTCGATCGGCGTGCGGCCCGAGTCCCAACTGGCCAAGGACGCCGGTCTCGAGCTCGGTGCGCGCGGGCACATCACCGTCAACGAGTTTCAACAGACCAGCGACCCGGATATCTATGCGGTGGGTGACGTGGTCGAGACCGCCGAGCCGATCCTGGGCGAGCGCACCGCCATCCCGCTGGGCGGGCCGGCCAACCGTCAGGGCCGGACGGCGGCGGACCACATCTTCCGCCCCGACCTCGTAAACCCCTACCCCGGCTCGCTCGGCACCGCCATCGTGCGCGTGTTCGACTTCGCCGCCGGCGTCACCGGCTACACCGAGGCCCGCCTCAAGCAGGCCGACCACCCCTATGAGACCGTCACGGTGACGGATTACGCGCACGCCAGCTACTACCCGGGCGCACAGCACTTGACGCTCAAGATCGTCTGGGACCCGAAGGACGGTTGCCTGCTGGGCGCGCAAGCCGTCGGTGCCGAGGGCGTGGACAAGCGCCTCGACGTGCTGGCCACCGCCCTGCGTGCGCGCCTGACGATCGACGACTTGTGCCACCTCGAGCTGTCCTACGCCCCGCCCTTCGGCTCGGCCAAGGACGTGATCAACATCGCGGGCTTTGCCGCCACCAATCTGCGCGACGGCCTGAACCGGCGCATTGAATTAGACGACCTCGACGGCGCGACGCTGCTCGACGTACGCCCTGCCGCGATGGCGGAGATCCAGCCGATCCCGGGCGCGCGCAGCATCCCGCTGGGCGAGTTGCGCAACCGTCTGGATGAGCTCGACCGCAGCAAACCGGTCGCCACCATCTGCAACCTGGGCAAGATGAGCTACTTTGGCGCGCGCATCCTCTCCCAAAACGGCTTCGAGAGCTATAGCGTGACCGGTGGGGCCAAGGTCAACCTGCCCAAGGAACCCGCCCCGGCCTCCTCGCCGCCAGCCAAGCCCGCGCCCGCCCCACAACCCAAAGCCGAGGCGCCCGCTGCCAGCGCCGAAGAAGAGCCCGCCTTGCGCCTCGATGCCAGCGGCCTCGCCTGCCCCGGCCCGATCATGCGCGTCAAGAATGCCGTGGACGAGCTGGAGGCGGGGCAAGTGCTGGAAGTGAGCGTGACCGACAGCGGCTTTCTGCAGGACTTCCCGGCGTTTTGCCGCAGCCAGGGCCACGAGCTGATTTTTGTCGAAAAGCGGGAGGGCAAGGTCGTCGGACGGCTGCGCAAGCAGGGCCAGACCGCGGACGCACCGGCCCAAACCGCCGCTCCCGCCCAGCGCAAGGGCACGACGCTGGTGGTCTTCTCGCAAGACCTCGACAAGGCGCTGGCCTCGCTCGTCATTGCCAATGGCGCCCTCGCGATGGGCAAGGAGGTGACGCTCTTCTTCACCTTCTGGGGCCTCAACGTGCTGCGCAAGGACCACGCCCCCGCGGTCGCGGGCAAGACCTTCATGGACAAAATGTTTGGCTGGATGATGCCGCGTGGGGTCAACCGCCTGCCGCTCTCCAACATGCACATGGGCGGCATGGGCACCGCGCTGATGAAACACCGCATGGCCTCTAAAAATCTGCCGAACCTGCCCGATTTATTAGACTCTGCCCGCCAGAGCGGGGCGCGACTCGTCGCTTGCTCCATGTCGATGGAGGCGATGGGCATCCGCGCCGAGGAGTTGATCGATGGGGTTGAGGTAGGCGGCGTGGCGGACTTCCTGGCTGCGACCGAAGATAGCGCAGCCTCCCTTTTTGTATAGAGCATACAAGAGCATCCTGCGTAAGAGAGTCAGAGAGCGACACACCGCAGCTTCCCTTGGGAGCTGCGGCCTTTTTATATGTCCTCACGGCGCGTCGCGATTGAGCGGCAACGGCAACGGGCGTCCCGTGCGACGCCAAGCCGCCAACACCGCTCCGCGAGCCACTGCCCGCAAGCCCCAACGCCAGCGTTGCAGTCGATACCGCACCGGCCAGAACGCCACCTGTCCCCGCGTATGCGCCGCCTGCGCCGGGCCGATCAGCTGCAACGCATCCACCACCGTCCGACCCACCCGGTCTGACGCCAACGTGCGCTCCCACTCGGCCCGCGCCGCCCGCCCCATCGCATCCGCCCGATCGGCATATTCCGCGAGCACTTCCGGCAGGCGCCCCACCAGGCGCTCGGGCACGCGCACCGCACAGGCCTGCCAGCGGATAAACGGCGGCGGCGCCCATGCGTTGGAGAGGATGACCGGCACCCGCCCCGCCCTGAGCGTCTCGAACAGCCGGATGGAGCTCGGCGCGGCCCCGCGCGGACACAGCACGAAGCGCGACCGCTCCAGCTGCTCCAGATACCAACGGCGGCGTTCGACCCGGCCGAGCTGCTGCGGGTCCCATTGATGGAAGGTCGAGGTATCCACCACCTGCACGTCCGCGCGGCTCCAGCGCTGCCGCAAGAGACGCTTGCGCACCCAGGAGGTCGAACCGCCGGCAAACGAGAACCAGAGGTCATGCTTGCGCGTCGAAGCCGCCAGGCGGTCCAGCGCCGCGTCTGCCTGGCTCGCCTCCAGATAAAAGCCGCCCATCAGCCGCCGAGGATCCGTCCGGCACGTGATGCCGGTATAGAGCCCAGGCAGGAAGCCCAAGGGCCGGTCCTGCTGCGAAAACGCAAACGACTTGTGCAGGTACCGCTGCAAGTCGAGGGTCCGCAGGGGCTCGAAGGCGTGCGCGTAGTCCGGCCAATCCGTCCAGATAATCGCATCCGCTTCCTCCAGCGATTCGACGTAACGGTATTTATCCCCCTGCCCCCCGCCGCAACAGGGGCTCCAGACGCTGCGCCTCGTCCGGTCGATCGGCCAAAAGCGGGCGGACGGTGATCTTCATTTTCCGCGCCAACGCTGCCAGATGAGCACGAATGAGGGCGCGTGGTCTTGCGGCCGGTTTTGCACCCACCAGTCGACCACCTCGGGCGCGAACCAGCCACCCCCCTCAAGCTCACTCGCCTGCAGCGTGAAGGGGCCCTCGTGGGCCGCCCCGTAGACCCAGACGAATTCCTGCCCGGTCTGCTCACTCGCCTCGAGGTAAAAGAGCGGTTCCAGCGCCTCGGCCCGGATCTTCACGCCCAGTTCTTCCTTCACCTCGCGCGGGGCAGTGTCGAGGTAGGTGTCGCCCGCGGCCACGTGCCCCGCCGCCGAGCTATCCCAGCGCGAGGGGAAGGTATCCTTGGTGCGCGCACGCTGCTGCAGGAAGATCTCGCCCCGCGCGTTGAAGACCAGCACGTGCACGGCGCGATGCAAAAGACCCCGCGCATGGACTTCCGTGCGAGGGGCCTGAGAAATGACCGCATCGTGGCGGTCGACGACATCGAAGATCTCCTCGGCCATGCCGCCAGCTAAAGCGGTGGCCGGGCGCGCGGCAAGGGCCTACATGCCCTGCCGCACAAAGTTGATCACTTCGCTGTCGTCCTTGAGCACGATGTGCTGCTCGCCATTGGTCTCGGCACCGACGTAGTTCATCGCCGCCGCGGCGAGCACCGGCACGTAGGCGCGCATGTCCTGGCTCTGGTCGGTGGCGCGCACCGTCAGGTTCCAGAGTTCCTCGCCCGGCGTGCCGTCGGGCTGCAACTCGCGCGCGCTCATCGTGAGCGACTTCTGGTAAAGGGAATACGTCCGGGTCGAACGCTCGTGATAGATGTCCGTATAGCTCGGTCCCGGCGTCCAGCTGTAGCCGATCAGATGTCCCTTCTTGTCCACCACGGCCACCCGGGTGTAGGACGGGCGGGAATAGAAGACGGGCTCCGTCCGCGTTTCGGACTGCTGAATGGGGCCTTTCATCTCGGTCTTGAACGAGATGGCGACATCGGCCTCGGCGGTATCGCTGGTGCGGATGTAGCCGGCGCCGGCCAAAGCCGTTTCAAGGTATTCCGCCGTTTCCGCAAACCGCAGGTCGCCGGGCTTGAGGTTGGGGTCGTTGCTCTTGAGGGTGTAATAGAGCAGGTTGCCGGCCGTCGGGTTGGCCGCGAGCGCGGCATCCTGTCGCGCCATCGAATCGACTGACAGGTAATAGAGGCCGTTTCAAAACTTCATCCTGCGCATCGTTAGCATAACGCAGGCGATCATGAAGAACGCATGGTAGATATTGAAGTGGTGCTCATGGCGCACG
>WOUP01000027.1 GCA_009772895.1 Puniceicoccaceae bacterium 5H
TTCTGTGGCCAACCCTCGGCTCGCATTCACCAGAAAAGACAGAGAACGCACAACCCGTAATCCTCTTTTCTGATCTTCTCTGCTTTTTCTGGCCAAGCCACTTTTAGCCCGCTTGCGGCTGTAACATCGCCTGGACCCAATCCGGGATGCGCACCGGGCGGCCTTCGGCGTTGATCAGCGCATGGATGGTGTAGCCCTCGCAGACGGGCTGACGCGATTCGGCGTGCACCACCTCGTTGGAGAAGCGCAATCGCGCGGACCGCTCCTGCTCCACGCGCACGGTCATCTCCAGCAGATCGTCGTACTGGGCGCGCCCCCGAAAGCGCACATGCGCCTCGATCAGCGGCAGGTAGACCCCGCGCTCCTCCCACTCGCGATAAGGCAGGCCCATGGCCCGCGCCAGTTCACTGCGGCCCACCTCGAACCACTCCAGCGCGCGCGCATTGTAAAACGTGCCCATCTGGTCGGTCTCCGCATAGCGCACCCGGTAGGTAAAACGGCATTCCGTCGACATGCCCCTATCCAAGCCCCAGCAAACCCGATCTGTCAGGCTGTTTTTTTGCTTGTACCCTGCGCCGGGGCGTTTCATATTCGTTACAGTTCGTTCAAGCCTTAGATTGTACAGGTAGTATAAGATACTCCTCGAAAGTTCAAAAAGCCGGCCCAGACCTTACCCCATCTGGGCCGGTTTTTTTAGGCGAGGCTTGCGGAGGCCAGACCCCAGTGCCAGCCTCGACAGATGGTCGGTGACCTCTCTCCCACGGACTTCCTTCACATTGTGCAGCACACGCCGCTCGTCTCGATCGACCTCGTGCTGCTCGATCCCGCCGGAAGAGTCCTGGTGGGGCTGCGCAAAAACAATCCCGCCCGCAACTGGTGGTTCGTGCCCGGTGGCCGCATCCGCAAGGACGAGGCGATGAAGGACGCCTGCCGCCGCATCAGCGAGCGCGAACTCGGCATCACGCTCGAAAAGGCCGATGGCGAAATGCTGGGCGCCTACGACCATTTTTATCCGGACAATGCGCTGCAGCAGCCGGGCGTCACGACCCACTATGTCTGCCTCGCCTTTCGCTTCCGCCTCCAGAATGCGCAGATGAATGCGATCAAGCCGGATAACCAGCACGGCTCCTTCCGCTGGCTGGCCACCGACCAGCTGCTGGCCGACCCCAACGTGCACCTCAATACGAAGCGTTACTTTGCCTGAAAACTTGCGGGTCGTCGCCGCAGACGTCAGGTTTCGGATTCTCCTGTAGGAATAAACCCGACTTTCAGCTCATCCCACTACCGTCAGACTACAGACGCAACATGGAAAAGATCATCATTCTCGGAACGGGCTGCGCCGGCCTTACGGCGGCCATCTATGCGGCCCGCGCAAACCTGAACCCCCTCGTGCTCGAAGGCAGCCAGCCGGGTGGCCAGCTGACCACGACCAGCGACGTCGAGAATTTCCCGGGCTGGCCGGAAGGGATCAACGGATTTGAGCTGATGGACAAACTGCGCCAGCAGGCGGCCCGCTTTGGCGCCCGCTTTGAATATGCGCGTATCGACAAGGTCGACTTCAGCAGCCCCACCCGCAAGCTGATCGACGAGAGCGGTCGGGAGTTCGAAGCCCAGTCCGTCATCGTCGCCACCGGCGCCAGCCCCAAGGTGCTGAGCATCCCGGGCGAGAAGGAAATGTGGGGCGGCAAGGGCGTGAGCACCTGTGCCACCTGCGACGGCGCCTTTTATCGCGACGTGCCCGTCGTCGTGGTGGGCGGTGGCGACAGCGCGGCCGAGGAAGCCCTCTTCCTCACCCGCTTCGCCAGCGAGGTCATCCTCATCCACCGCCGCGACGAATTGCGCGCCTCCCGCATCATGGCCGAGCGCGTGATGAAGCACCCGAAGATCCGCAAGGTGTGGGACTCGGTGTGTGAAGAGATCCTGCCGGACGAACAGGGCAACACCCGCGCCGTCGTGGTCAAAAACGTGAAGACCGACGAGCAGAGCGAAATCCCCTGCGTCGGCTTCTTCATCGCCATCGGCCACACGCCCAATACCGCCCCGTTCGAAGGCACCCTGAACCTCAACGACAAGGGCTACTTCGTGCCGGAGAGCGGCAGCCAGGTGCGCACGCACGTGCCGGGCGTCTACGTGGCCGGCGATTGTGCCGACGAGCACTACCGTCAGGCGATCACCGCCGCCGGTATGGGCTGTCAGGCCGCGATCGAGGCCGAACGTTGGTTGGCCGAATTCGCCGACGAATAGACGCTACATTCAAAAGGCAACCACGGCATCAGGGCGGGAGTATTCCCGCCTTTTTCTTTGTCCGCCCTTGGCCCGCCGGGTCCACCGAAATGCGAAGCCTGGCTATGGCATCCCTTCAGGATGCTATTGTCTTCCTCCTACATCCGGTGGTTCCGGGTGCAAATCCCGAGCCGCACCACCTGCGCTGTATCTCAGGAGCGCTGGCATCATTTTATGGAATCCACTCCGGGCCCCGATCCCGAGCTGCGGATTCAACCGCCGGCCGCGCGATAGCGCCCGTTCTGGCCGCAGGGCCTCCGGGACGCATCCCCAGGTGGCCCCGGACGGGGGGTTCCACCATCGAGCCTTCAGCTGGCGGGCTGATCCAAGCGGTGCATCGCAGCCAGCTGGCCGCGCACCGCCTGCCACCGACCTTTTTCTCGAGCCGCTCACCCAAAACCGGGAACAAAATGCGCCCGCAGGTGTTCTAATGGGGTATGAAGCCTTTACTGACCGGCATCGGGAGCCTCAGTGCGCTGGCCTTGATCGGCTGGCTGACGCTGGGCGCCCAGAGCCCCCATACCCCTGCGAATTCCACCCATAAAGTTGAGCCCAAGCCGGCTCAGGACCAAGGTAAGTCTATGCCAGAGAAAGTCGTCAAATCCAACGAAGAGTGGAAGGAAGAGCTGCCCTACGCTTCTTTTTGCGTCGCCCGCCTCGGCCAGACCGAGCAGCCCTTCAACAACAAGTATTGGGATCACCACGAAAAGGGCGTCTACAAATGCGTCGCCTGCGGCACCCCACTTTTCAGCTCAGCAACGAAGTTTGAATCCGGTTCCGGCTGGCCCAGCTACTTCCAGCCGATCGACGAAGACCGCGTCGAAATCAAGATCGACCGTAGCCACGGTATGGTGCGCGAAGAAGTGGTCTGTGCGACCTGCGATTCCCACCTGGGGCACCGCTTCCCCGACGGCCCTCCGCCGACTGGCATCCGCTACTGCATCAACAGCGCCGCGCTGGACTTCGAGCCCACCAAAGACGCCGAAAAGTAGCCTTTCACGCCCCGCGAGCCCCCTGCGCCGAGCAGCGATAGGGGTACATAAAGGGGGCTGGCTCCCCGCTAGCCCGCTCTAGACTATCGCACTCCAAGAGTCGCGATAGCTATGTCTCTATACTCCCCTATAATCTGTAGCTTGTCCAACGGTTAACCGATTGGACTGAGTCTCGTTTAGCGAATTATACAACTGCTTGACAAGAAGTTTCTGCGACAAATCAGCGTTTGAGGGGACAAATCCGATTATTTTCAATATCCATACGCGTATTCTCAATGTGAATTGATGAATATTCCGGCGAAAGAATACTCAACAGGCCAACGCCTGGACAAATTTACTCATAAAAAAGACCGACCCTGATAAAGGGTCGGCCCGGGAAAAGCTGGTATAGTCGGCAAGCTGCCTTACTGAGCGAACTTCTGCTGAACGAGTCCGCGCACGTATTCGGCGAGTTCGTCGTTCCGGAACTTCTCCACGATCTCCTCGAAGAAGCCGAAGACCATCAACTCCTGGGCTTTGGCGCGCGGGATACCGCGGGCGAGGAAGTAGAAGATCTCGCTGTCGTCGATGCGACCCGAGGTCGCACCGTGCGAACACTTCACGTCGTTGGCGCCAATCTCGAGGCCCGGCAGGCTGTTCGCCTCGGCCTTGTCGCTCAGCATCAGGTTATTGTTGGTCTGATAGGCGTCGGTTTGTTGCGCGCCCTCTTCCACGATGATGAGCCCGCTGAAGATCGTGCGGGTTTCGTCGCTGAGCGCGTTCTTGTAGAGCAGGTCGCTGCGGCTGTTGGGCGCGATGTGGGTCTGCAGCGTGCGCTGGTCAAACTCCTGGGTGCCGCGCGGCACGCCGAGCGAGTAGAGCTCCACGTTGCTGCCGCTACCAAAGATCTTGCCGTGGATCTCCTGACGGGCCTGCTGCGAGCCGAGGTTCACGATCACCTGCTTGCTCTCCACGTCGCGCTGGGCGTTGCTCGTGTTGAGCTGGAAGCTGATCGTGCGCTCGTTCCAGTTCTGGATGATGCGGTGCTGCGGCTTGGCGCCGTTGCCGGCATACAGGTGGGCGTTGGCGATCACCAGGTGCTCGGTATCCGCGGCGGCGCCGTTCTGGAATTCCACGAGAGTGGCGCCTGCGTTGTCCTCACAGACCACGATGGTGTGGGGGAAGATCGCGGTACCATCCTGCTTCGTCCAGTGGTAGACCGCGAACGGCTCCTTCACTTCCACATTTTTGGGCACGTAGAGGAAGACGCCCGCACGCAGCATGGCCACGTGCAGCGCCTCGAACTTGTCGCTGCCGAGCTCCGGCGACTGGGCCATGAAGTATTGCTGTACCAGCTCCGGGTAGCGGTTGAGCGCGTCGAGCAGCGGGGTGAAGATCACACCTTGCTCGGCCAGCGCCGGGTCGAGCTCGATCGGGGCGGCGATGTTGTCGTCCACCAGCACGAGCTTGCCGGCGGTCTTGCTCAGCGCATTGCTGCGGGCCACCAGATCGTCCGCGTCGGGCTTGGCAAAGGGCGCAGGGGCAAACCGGTCGAGCTCGCGCAGCGACTTGAGGTTGGCGAAGCGCCACTTTTCGCTGGTCCGGGTAGGCAGCGGGGTGTCGAGGTAGCGTTGCCACGCTTCCTGCTGACGCTCCACAAACCACTCGGAGGCCAGAGCCATGCTTTGCTGGCGCTGACGAAAGACTTCGGGCGATGCCAGGTTATCGGCAGGTGCGGTCAATGATTCGCTCATGAGATCAATAACGGCGGAAAGGGGTTATACGTCTTCGTCGGCCTTCTGGATGAAGGTCTTGAGACCGTCGATATGTTCAAATAGTTCTTCGGAGATTTTGGACCACATCGGGTCCAGCACAAAGTCGATGCCCTCGCGGCGGGCCAGTTTGGCCGTCGGCACGAAGTTGCTGTCGCCCGAGATCAGCACGATGCGCTGCACGAGCCCCTTGAGGGCCAGCGAGGCGACATCGAGCGCGATCTTGGTGTCGAGGTGGTCCTGACGCACATCATAGCTGAAGTGCTCGTCCGCCAGGTCCTCGACTGCGAGCTCGCCGTGCAGCAGCTGGTCCATCGCGTCGGGGCGCAGGTTCCAGCGGCGCCCGTCCCGCAGCTCGCCGAGACGGATCGCCAGCTTGCGCTGACGCTTCAGCGAGCTGAAGAGGTCGCGGCGAAACTGAGCTTCGACCGAGCCGCCAAAATCGATCAGCTGGCGGCCGATGGGCGTCTCGACCTCGCGGTCGAGCGGCGGGCAATCGTAATAAAAAATGCGGTAGAGCGAGGCGCCTTCGTCGTTGGCGTGCTGCAGCGCATACCAGTGCAGGTAACGCGCGGTCGCCAAGGCATCCCCACCGCGCGGCTTTACCAGCCGGCGGTAGCGACGCAGGAAGAACGATCCATCGATCAATACGGCAGTCTTGTCCATCTATCCAAGGTGGGCCTTAACCCACACTGCCTTCCATCTCGAGGTCGATCAGACGCTTCAGCTCCACGGAGTATTCCATCGGGAACTCGCGGATCAGGTCGTTGACGAAGCCGTTGACGGAGAGGGACATCGCCTCGCCCTCGCTCAGGCCGCGCTGCATCATATAGAAGATCTGCTCGGCGCTGACCTTCGAGACGCTGGCCTCATGCTGCACGGTGTTGCTGCTGCCACGCACCGTAATGGCCGGATAGGTGTTGGTCCGGCTGTTGCTGTTGATCAGCAGCGCGTCGCACTCGGTGTTGTTCTTGCAACCGTCGAGGTGCTTGGGCATGCCGACGACGCCGCGGTAGGTCGAGACCCCCTTGCCAATCGAGATCGACTTGGAGACGATGTTGGACGTCGTGTTGTTGGCGGCGTGAATCATCTTGGCCCCCGTGTCCTGGCACTGGCCGTCGTGGGCCAGCGCGATGGAAAGCACCTCGCCGCGGGCGCGTTCACCGCGCATCACCACGCCGGGGTACTTCATCGTCAGGCGGCTGCCGATATTGCAGTCGATCCACTTCACCTCGGCGTCTTCCATCGCCATCCCGCGCTTGGTCACGAGGTTGAAGACGTTGGCGGACCAGTTTTGCACGGTGATGTACTGGATCTTGGCGCCCTTGAGCGCCACCAGCTCGACCACGGCGCTGTGCAGCGTGCTGGTCTCGAACTTCGGGGCGGTGCAGCCCTCCATGTAGGTGACTTCCGCGCCTTCGTCCGCGATGATCAGCGTGCGCTCGAACTGGCCGAACTGCTCCGCATTGATGCGGAAGTAGGCCTGCAGCGGCTGCTTCACCTTCACGCCCGGGGGCACGTAGATGAACGAACCGCCGGAGAACACGGCCGCATTGAGCGCGGAAAACTTGTTGTCGCCGATCGGGATGACCTTGCCGAACCACTTGCGGAAGATTTCCGGGTGCTCCTTGAGGCCTTCGCTCGAGCTGACGAAGATCACGCCTTCCTTGGCCAGCTCTTCCTTCATGTTGGAATAGCTGGATTCGGAGTCGAACTGGGCTTCCACGCCGGCGAGGAACGCGCGCTCCTTCTCCGGGATGCCCAGGCGCTCGAACGTCTCCTTCACTTCCGGCGGCACCTCGTCCCAGGAGCGCGTCGGGCGCTGGCCCTTGGAGAGGTAGTAGCGGATTTTTTCGAAGTCGATGTTCTCGAGGTCCTTGGAGGCCCAGTGCGTCGGCATGGGCTTGTCCTGGAAGGTTTTCAGGGCCTTCTTGCGAAACTCGCGCACCCAGTCGTCCTCGCCCTTGACGTCGGAGATGTAGTCGATGGTCGACTCATTCAGGCCGATGCCGGCATCGTAGTCGTAGGTGGTTTCGTAGTGAAAGTCGCCCTGGTCTCTTTCGAAATTGAGATCTGGTGTCGTAGCCATGATTGATCAGGGTTGGTGATTAAAGGTCTTGAGTCGTTTTGCCGGATGAATTCCCGGAAGTAGCGGTCGGCTGGCACCTCGTCGGCATTTTGGGAGCAAATTCCGGCAAAGAGCGTTAAGCTTCGACCGGGGCGAATTCCTTCACCCAGTCGTATCCCTTGTCTTCGAGTTCGAGCGCCAGCTCGGGGCCCCCGCTCTTGACGATGCGGCCGTCGTACATCACGTGCACCACGTCGGGCTTGATGTAGTTGAGCAGGCGCTGGTAGTGCGTGATCACGAGGATGCCGAGGTCCGGCCCGCGCATGGCGTTGACGCCTTCGGAGACGATGCGCAGCGCGTCGATGTCCAGACCGGAGTCCGTTTCGTCCATGATGGCGTATTTGGGCTTCAACATGGCCATCTGGAGGATCTCGCAGCGCTTCTTCTCCCCGCCGGAGAAGCCTTCGTTGATCGAGCGGCTGGTAAACTCGCGCGGGATCTGCAGCGCGTCCATCTGCTTGTAGAGCTCCTGGTAGAAGGCAGGCGCCTTGAAGGTCTGGCCTTCTTCGAGACGGGCGGTGATGGCAGCGCGGATGAAGTTGGCGATCGAGACGCCCGGGATTTCGCTCGGGTACTGGAAGGCCATGAACAGGCCCTCACGGCTGATCTCGTCGGGCTCCATGCCGACGATGTTATTCCCGTCGAGCAGGGCCTCGCCGCTGTCGATCTGGTAGTCTTCATGACCGGCGAGCGCCTTGGCCAGCGTACTCTTGCCCGTGCCATTCGGGCCCATGATCGCGTGCACCTCACCCTTCGGCACCGTCAGGGAGAAGTCTTTGAGGATCTGCTTGTCCTCGATGGATACATTCAGGTTCTTGATTTCCAGAGCTGCCATAGTGGTGTCGTGGTAAATGGGATAAAAATGTGCAAGTGGTTTAGTCGTATATCTTAAAGTATCAGCCAGCCTCCGCGTCTTGCCGGCGCTGAAGGCTCCCGTGGAAGTAGATCTCAACGTTGTCGGCCTCGAAGCCGTTAGGAAGGATCCGCTTCAGGTGCGCCATGACATCGGGCGGCAGGTCGATATCGTAGACCCGGCCAGATCCCTTGTCCTGGAAGTGGGCGTGCTCGTGCAGGTTCGGGCAGTAACGCGTCGGTTCGCGCTCGTAGTTGACGGCCCGGACCAGCCCGCACGTCACCAGCGTTTCGAGGCAATTGTAGACGGTTGCCAGGGAAATGCTGGGCATCTCCTCCTTGGCGCGCGCATACACCTCGTCCGCCGTCGGATGGTCGCGCCGGTGCAACAAGACCGAAAACACGTGCTCGCGTTGACGGGTGCTGCGCAGGCCCTGCCGCGCCAGAGCTTCGTCCAGCGCTTCCTTGGCAATCTGTGGGGTTTGCGGCATCTTTTGTTTCAAATCAGTCACAACTTTAGTAAGAATTATTCTAAATTCAACCCGCTTTTGAGAATTGGGTTCATTTTTATTAAGACCCCATGGAAGCGCTTGAAGATGCCGGCCTGTATAATTTCAGACGTTTGATCAAAAACGTCCACCGGCAGAGCGCAGGAGTTGTATAAATTCACCCGCTTGTGACGGGTAAATTTGGCCTGACAAAAATAATACAGCGACACCACTGGTGGCACCGGGGCTGCTAAAGTTCGTTTGGCCCCTGGGGAGACCTCAGGGGCTGTCTGTTTCGGACCCCAAACCGAGGCAGGCAATCCCAGCTGACACCCGATGATGCCATTCCGAACCCTGAACCAGTTCGTAAAACTGGTCCTGGGCGCATGCCTGCTTGCCTGCAGCCTCGCCTACGGCCAGAGCCCCGAACCCGCTGCCGCAGAGCAGGATCTGCCCGCGGCCACCCTCGAACAGCGCGTCGACGCCCTCGAAGCCTACATCGTCAACGGCGATCCCACCGCCAGCTTGATAGATGCGGAGGGGCACCAGACCAACGCCGCGCCCGCGACCGTGGGCGTGCCGGGCCCCGGCCACAATGGCTGGATGATGACCAGTGCCGCGCTCGTGCTTTTCATGACGCTGCCGGGCCTCACCCTCTTTTACGGAGGCCTCGTGCGCAGCAAGAACACGCTCTCGATCATCGCTCAATGCTTTGGCATCGCGGGCCTCGTCACCCTGCTGTGGTGGGCCTTCGGCTATTCCTTTGTCTTTGGCTCCAGCTTTGACAGCCCCTGGCTGGGTGGCCTCGAATTCACCTTTCTGCGGGACGTCGGCTCCGCACCCAATCCCGAATACGCGGGCTGGGTCTCCCATAGTGTGTGGGCGATCTACCAGATGATGTTCGCCATCATCACGCCCGCGCTGATCATCGGTGCTATCGCCGAACGGGTGAAGTTCAAGGGGCTGATCGTGTTCGTGCTCTTCTGGATGGTGCTGGTGTACTTCCCGCTTGCCCACATGGTATGGGGCGGCACCGGTGCGATGAACGGTCTCTGGAACCCCGGCGCTTTCATCAAGACGATCGACTTTGCCGGCGGCACCGTAGTGCACATGTCTTCCGGCTGGTCCGCCCTGGCCCTCTGCATCCTGCTGGGCAAGCGCGTCGGCTTCAACAAGGAGCCGATGGCGCCGCACAGCCTGGTGCTCTGCTCCATCGGCACGGGCATGCTCTGGGTGGGCTGGTACGGCTTCAATGCCGGTTCCGCCGTCGCCGCCGACGGCATTGCCGCCAACGCCTTCATGACGACCACCCTCGCGGCGGCGACGGCTTGTGGCGTCTGGGCCGCGCTGGAGTATTTTGCGCGCGGACAGGCCTCCGTGCTCGGCCTCTGCTCCGGCGCCGTGGCCGGGCTGGTGGTCATCACGCCCGCCGCCGGCTTCGTCACCGCCAACGGTGCGATCCTGATGGGCGTGCTCGGCGGCATCATTCCGTTCTTCTTCTGCATCAAGCTCAAGTCCTACTTCGGCTACGACGACGCGCTCGACACCTTTGGCGTGCACGCGGTCGGCGGCACCCTCGGGGCGATCCTGACCGGCTTTTTCGCGACGCCCGAAGCCAACCCCAATCTGGCGGCCAACCTGGGCGACATCGTGGGCCGCACCCTCTGGCTCGAGCAGCTCAAGGCCATGGGGCTGACCATCGTGCTCTCCGTCGCGGTCACCCTTGTGCTCGGCTTCGCGCTCAAAGGTATGCTGCGCCCCAGCGTCGAGGAAGAGCGCACCGGCATGGATATCTCCGACCACGGCGAAGAAGCCTACAACTTCTAGCCACGGGCGCATCCCCCTCCTTTGTCGGCGCCGGACTTCGGTCCGGCGCCTTTTTGTTTGGTTGCCGTTCCACCCCTCTGCCCTTGCACTGATTGTCTTGGTGAATTACACTTATCTTAGCTAGTATGTCCCTACCCAAGACAGTCCTCCTGGCGGATGACGAAGCCCACGTCCGCTTATACGTCCGCATGATCCTCAAACAAATGGGGGTCGATCTCGTGCACGAAGCTTCCGACGGCCAGGAGGCGCTGCAGAAGTTCGAGGATTTCCGCCCGGACGCGGTGCTGATGGACATCAACATGCCGGGCATGACAGGCGTGGAAGCGCTCGAAGCGATCCAGAAGATCGACTCGAACGCCATCGTCATCATGCTGACGGCCCAAGCCTCGCGCCAGCTGATCGAAGAGTGCCAGCGCGCGGGGGCCACCTACTACATCCGCAAGGACACCCCTCGCCCGGAGATCGTCACCCTGCTGCAGGAGGTCTTCGACTCCGCTTTTGTCTGATTTCACCACCATGTCCCCCGCTCCAGACAACCCCTCCTCTCCAGACCCCAGCATTGCGATGGTGCGGGAGCAGCGTTACTCCATGCGCCAGATGCTGCGCGAAGTCGATGCCGAGCGGATCGACACGGCCCTGGGGCAGGAAAAACTGGAACAGGCCGACATCGCCAAGCTCTTCCGCCGCAACACGCCCAAGAAACGTGCTCCACGATCCTAATCCCCGTTTACTCGAATTGCTCAGCTCGGGCGAGTTCCGCCTGATGCTGGACGAAATCCAGCCGCTGCTGGCCCGCCACGGTGGGGCTACCCTCAGCTTTCTGGAGGATTTGATCGAGACGGAGTTGATTTCGAAGGAGCGAGCCGCGCGCTTGTGGGGCGATGCCATCGAGACGGCCTACGTCAACCCGCTGATGGCCGTCGTCACCCCCGACGCGACTGAAAAGCTGCCCAAGGAGATCTGCGAGAAAGCCGTGGTCATCCCGCTCTACGAGATCGAAGGCGTGCTGACGGTCGCGATGGCCGACCCGCGCGACCAGCGCATGCACCAGCGGCTGGAAAACATCGTCGGCCAACCCATTTCCGCCGTCTTTGGCCTGCCGCGCGAGATCAAGGACGCGATCAACCTCTATTACCTGTCGCAAGACACCGTCCAGAACGCGATCGCCCAGTTTGAGAAAAAGCAGGCCCAGGACCTCGAAAAGTTGAGCGAGGAGGATTTGAAGCGCTTTGCCGACAGCAACCTGCTGTCCCAGATCCTCGACGAGCTGATCATGTTTGCCATTCGCGAGCGCGCGTCGGACATCCACCTGGAGTCCGCCGACGACCAGGCGCGGGTCCGCTTCCGCATCGATGGCAAGCTGATGCACATCTACAGCTACAACAAGGCGGTACAGCGCGCCTTTGCCGTGCGGCTGAAGGTGCTCTGCAAGCTCGACATCACGGAGTCGCGTTTCCCGCAGGACGGCCGCTTCAGCATTCCGCTCGGCATGAGCAAGGCCGACTTCCGCGTCAGCTTCTGCCCCACCGCCTATGGGCCCAAGGTCGTGATGCGCATCCTGGCAGGTGTGGGGCACCGGCGGCTGATGAGCCTGGACGAGATGATGATCTCGCGCAACGTGGTCGAGCCCCTGCGCCGCATGGTCCACAGCCCCAACGGCATCATCTTCGTCACCGGCCCCACCGGCTCGGGCAAGACCACCACGCTCTACTCCGCCCTGCAGGAGATCAACAGCGACGAGGTCAACATCTCCACCATCGAAGACCCGATCGAGATCCAGCTGCCCGGGCTCACCCAGACGCAGGTCAACACGCAGATCGACCTCAAGTTCAGCACCCTGCTGCGCTCCATGTTGCGGCAAGACCCAGACATCCTGCTGGTCGGCGAGATCCGCGACCTCGAGACGGCCAAGATCGCCTGCGAAGCCGCCCTGACCGGGCACCTCGTGCTCAGTACCCTGCACACCAACAACTCCATCCAGGCCATCACGCGGCTGATCGAGATCGGGATCGAGCCCTACATGGTTGCGCCGTCGGTGCTCGGTGTGCTCGCCCAGCGGCTGGCGGCCCGCATCTGCGACAAATGCAAGGAGCCCTACTTCCCCAGTCGCACACAGCTGGAAAAGTATTTCTACGATTTGCCCGAGGACCGCGAAATCGCCTTTTACCATGGGCGCGGCTGCAACCATTGCCGCCAGAGCGGCTTCCGCGGCCGCGTGGCCTTCCATGAACTGCTGATCGTCACCAACGAGCTGCGCAGCCTGATCAACCGCAATGCCTCCGAGGCCGAGATGCTGGTGGCGGCCCGCAAGGCCGGCTACCGCTCCCTGCGCTACGACGGGCTGAAGAAGGTGCTGCTCGGGCTGACGACCATCGAAGAGATTGAGGCCCAGTCCGTGGTCGAGTGGGAGGACTGAGCAGCGCGGCTTCTCCCTTTCTGAAACGATTTTGAGCGGAAAAAACTCAATTCGGGTCTATATTTCAACTATGAGACCTCTCCTTTTGGTTGCCCTCTCCGGATTGCTGTTGCTCCCTGCCCTGGATGCCCAGATGCAGCCACGGGTACGCATTGCCGACCCCGGAGTACGCGACGGTCCCCTGAAGGCCAAGGAACCGGAGCCCGAGCAACCGAAGCAGGAGCCGGTCGAAATGACGGAAGCCGACCGCGCGTTTTTCCGCAAGCTCGACGAAAAGCTGCGTCAATACATGCCAGACAGTCAGCTGGATACCAACGGCAGCGCCTCCTCCAGCACAGCTGCGACCGGCCAGACGAACGCGCAGGACGAAACGACCTCCAGCGACGCCTCGACCACCTACACGCCGGCCGTCGACTTTGTGTTGCCGGCCTTCGAAGTCTCCGCCGTGCAGATCGAAGACGCTTTGCTGCGGGATCTGCTGCGTCAGTCTCAGACCCTCTACACCGAGGAGGGCTGGGAAGAGGCCATGATAAAGAAGCACCTCAGCGAGCTCGACCGCGAGTTACTGAACAAGTGGACCCTACCCTGGGGCGAATCCGCCGCCGCCCGCGCCGCGCGTCTGGAGCAATATGAGCAAGACCGCGAGTGGGAACATGACATGAAGGATATGCTCAATACCATGGAGGACTACGACCTGCCCGAAACGGACGAGCTGCGCGATGAGATGTCGGAAGACTTCTACCTCCGCCGCTAGCGCCGGGGCGGGCAGAGTTCGATTTCGTCTTCCGGCACGCCCGCCAGACGCTGCAGCCGTTCCGCGCAGTTGAAGAGTGCGCGCACGGTGTGGTAGGTCGCCTTCCAGGCGTGGGTCTTCTGGCGCGGCCCGACGGGATTGCCCGCTGGATCGACGGTGTTCCACCAGCCGCCATGGGCCTCGTCCACGCTGTAGGTAGCCACGAAGTCCAGCAGTTGGCCGAAAGTCGCCCAGTAGCGCGCGCGGTCGTCCCAGTCATCCGACAACTCGTGCATCATCAGCAGGCCGTTGAGGACTTCCGCCTGCGGCCACCACGACTTGCGCGCATCCGCAATGTGCTCGAGGTCATGAGTGCCCGTCTCGTGCACGCCGCCCCGCTGATGGTCGTAACCATGTTCGAGCGTCACTTCGACAAAGGCCCGCAGGCGCTGCCGCACCTCGGCGATCAGCGCCTCATCGCCGAGGACTTCGGCCGCCTCCAGCAACAGGAAGCCCGCCTCGACATCGTGCCCGAAGGAATGCTCGCCCTTGATCGGCTCCCATGCCCGCGTCAGAAACAGGTGCTGCGTGCCCGGCTCGGCGTAAATCGGCCCCAACAGCAACGCGACCAGCTCCCGCACCCGCGCTTCGACCAGCTTGTCCGGCCGGTCCTCTGCCTGCAGCAATTCCGTATAAGCCTCCAGCGCGTGTAGCGTCGTGTTCATCGACTTGGCGCCCAGTGGCGTCCCAATCTGGTCCCGCCCCCTACTCAGGTAAGGCACAGCCTGCGTTACCGGCTGCCCCGCCCGGTTCAGGGAGCCGAAGTAGCCACCCAGCTCCGCATCATGGGCGTGCCGCTCGATCCAGTCGCGCCCCCGCTCCGCCAGCTCCAACGCCTCCGGTCCCGCCCCGGCGCGGTAGGCATGGGCGCAGGCGTAGACGGCAAAGAACATGCCGTAGACGTGCTTGTCCTCCGGGTTCTCCGGCGCCCAACCGGTTTCCGTGCGATCCACGCCCCAGTAAAAGCCGCCCTGCTCGGCGTCCCACATCGTGTCGCGCAAAAAGGCGATGCCATGCTGGGCATAATCCAGATAGGTGTCGTGCAGCTCCGGGCAGCGCAACGCCACTTCGGCCGTTGTCCAGACATGCCGGGCCTGGTTGACCAGGCTACGTTGATCCGAAGGCAACACCTGCCACGCCTCGTCGAGATCCTGATGGTAACCGCCTTGCGGGTCGATCACCGCCGGGTAAGCCGCCTGCAACTCATCCCAGAGCAGCCGCATGACACGGGCGTTTTCTTCGAGATAGGCAGGAGACTTCTCGGCAAACAAAGGCATGGCACTTGAAAGCAGGGCACAACCGGCCAGCACCAGCCGGAACAGGTCCGTAGGAGTAAACGTCATGGGAAGGGGATTTGCGGAGGTTGGATGAGCAGGATAAATCCAACCAGGGGACCTTCAACAGCTATAGCCCCCGCGGGGCTCGTTGGCAACCGCAACCTCACAGAGAGTATGCGGGTCGCCTCCGGCCGGGCATTGACCCAGGGAGACAAACCTGTTCAGTTGGAAACCGTTACCGCTGCCTCACCAAGGTCAGCACAATTTATCCCCCTTAACCCCCTCAATATCATGCCTTATCAAGCAGACTCTCAGCGCTATGAGCGCATGTCTTATCGCCGCTGTGGCCGCTCCGGCCTGAAATTGCCGCTCGTTTCCCTCGGCCTCTGGCAGAATTTCGGCGGCGTCGACGTTTACGAGACCGGCCGCGCGATCGTGCACAAGGCCTTCGACTCCGGCATCACCCACTTTGACCTGGCCAACAACTACGGCCCGCCTCCCGGCTCGGCGGAAGAAGCCTTCGGCAAGATGCTCGCGCAGGATCTGGGGCCCTACCGCGATGAACTCGTGATCTCCAGCAAGGCCGGCTACGGCATGTGGGACGGCCCGTATGGCGACTGGGGCAGCCGCAAATACCTCGTCGCCAGCCTCGACCAGAGCCTGCAGCGCATGGGCCTCGACTACGTGGACATCTTTTACCACCACCGGCCGGACCCCGAAACGCCGCTCGAAGAAACGATGGGGGCGCTGGCCGACATCGTGAAGCAGGGCAAGGCGCTCTACGTCGGCATTTCGTCCTATCGCCCCGCGGAGACCCGCGAAGCCTCCCGCCTGCTCAAGGAGATGGGCGTGCACTGCCTCATCCACCAGCCGCGCTACAATATGAACGACCGCTGGATCGAAGACGGTCTGACGGACGTGCTGAAGGAAGAGGGCATCGGCTGCATCCCGTTCAGCCCGCTGGATCAGGGCTTCCTCACCTCCCGCTACCTCAAGGGCGTGCCGCAGGATTCCCGTGCAGGCAAGGCCCACGGCACCATCGCCAAGGACGACATTACGGAGCAGAAGATCGAGCGTTCCCGCAAGCTGCAGACCATTGCCGAAGCGCGCAACCAGACCCTCGCGCAGCTCGCGCTCGCCTGGATCCTGCGCCTCGACACCATCACCAGCGTGCTCATCGGCGCCAGCCGCGTCAGCCAGCTGGAGGACAACCTGCGCACCCTCGACCACCTCGACTTTTCCGACAGCGAGCTGGCCGAGATCGAGCGCATCCTCCAGGCCTGACCGCGCGCCCGGCTTATCTTTATCCCCCACCCCAGCGGCCCGGCGACGGGCCGCTTTTTTTGGGGTGGAGCTTATGCCACCGGCGGCTGGACGACGCCGGCGAAGGCCCGGCGATGGGCGCCCAGCAAGAAGAGCGCAAGCACCCCGACCACCGTCGCCATACCGAGTCCACTCGGCGCGAGAAAGAGGCTGAAAAGGATAATATTCACCACGATGGGCCCCAGGATGAGCAGCCCCAGCGGCGTCGTGCGCTTGCTGGCGAGCAGCAAGACCCCGCCCAGGATCTCCAGAACCTTGATGGCATAGAGGTAGCCGGACGTGAAGAGCGCGCCCATGAAGGCGGCCGCCTGGCCGCTCGGCGGCGGCATGGGGATGAAGTTAAAGAAGGCGTTGAGCCCGAAAACCACAAAAATGAGGCCGAGCAGGTAACGTGCGATCGTTGTAGCGATTTTCATATCGGTAATTGCTGGCAGTTAATAGGTTAAAGATGCTGGATCACCTCTTCCGCCGGGAAGCGCACCTTCGGCAGCGCCGCGTAAGGATCCTCGGCAGAACGGTAGCCGATGGAGCAGATCACGGTGGAGCGTAGCCCTTGCTCCCGCAGCCCCAGCAGGTCGTCGACGCCGGCGGCATCGAACCCCTCCATCGGGCAGGCATCCACCCCCAGCAACGCAGCGCTGGTCAGCAAGGTGCCCAAGGCGATGTAGGTCTGGCGGGCTGCCCAGTCAAAGCGCGCCGCCTCGTTCTTCGCCTCGACGATGCCACCGAGCAGCATCTGCCGAAAAGCTTCCAGCTCGCCCACCGGCACGTTGCGCACGGCAGCGGTGTGCGCGATGTAACGGTCCACCTCCTGGGCTGAATACTGCGCGTGGGCGGCAAAGACGACCACCTGCGAAGCGTCCCGGGCCTGCGGCTGGCCGAACATCACCGGCACCAGCTGCGCCTTGATCTCCGGATCGGAGACGATGATGAACTTCCACGGTTGCAGGCCACCGCTTGAGGCGGCAAGCACCAAGGCTTGCTCCAGCGTGGACAAAGTCACGTCATCAAGGCGACGCGTCGGATCAAATTGCTTGGTGGCGTAACGCCATTGCAGCGCTTCCAGTAGCGCGGGAGAAGAAGTGGTTGATTGCATGACAGCATTTTACCACCGGAGCCGCGGCTTGAATAATGCCGGTTGGGTCTTGCCGTGATGCACAAAACGCATCACCAATAGCCTATGCTGAGCAAGATTCGGGCGTTTCTCACCATCCTGGACGAGGGCAGCGTTCGCCGGGCCGCCGCACTCCTCAATATGTCCCAGCCCGCGCTTTCACGACAGATGCAGGCGTTGGAGCACGAGGTGGGCGGGCGGTTGCTCGAGCGCAGCGCCCAAGGAGTGCTGCCCACCGCCGGCGGTCTCGCCCTGGCCGAAAAGATGCGCCCCCTGCTGAGCGCCTTCGACACAGCCCTGGCCGAGACCCGCCAGATCGTGCGCGGTCACAGCGGTGCCCTTCGCCTCGGCTACCTCAACTCCGCCGGCGTGCAATACGTGCAACCCGCCATCATCCGGTTTCGCCAAACCCAACCGGAAGCCCGCCTCCAGCTGCTCGACCTGACGCCAGCCGAACAGGCACATGCGCTGCGCAAGGGCGCGCTGGATCTGGCGCTGACCGACCACACGGCCGCCTTTCTGGCCCAGGAATTCTACAGCCTCAAACTCTGTACCCTGCCGCTGCTCGTCGCGGTCAATTCCGGGCACCCGCTGGCCCAGTCGGCTGCCATCCGCCTCGCGCAGCTGCGCCACGATCGGCTGGTCTGCGCGCAGGAAACCACCGCCCCCGGCTCACGCCATCACCTCGAACGCCTGTGCCTCGAGCTGGGCGGCTTTCGCCCCACCTTTGCCAGCCCCGTCTCGAATCTCGACGAAGTCTTCGACCTCCTGCACAACGAAGACGCCATCGCCATCCTGCCGGGTTACATGAGCAGCATCGTGAAGCCCTGCATCAAATTCGTCCCTCTCAGCGACGAAAACGCCACCGCCGAGCTGCTGCTCATCTGGCGCCGCGGCACGACCGGCCCCGCCCTGCAGGCCCTGATCGAAGCGTTCCGCATAACGGCCTCGCAGGCCGAAGGGGCAAGCCGGAAAGTATCGTAACACGGCTCCCGCCGCTATTGTGCATCGGGGGTGAGATACACCGGTGTGACGCCCACCGGCAACCGAACGACGCCATCGGTGATCGCAGCCGCCACCGCCTCACCCAGGGCGTCGCGGGCGTGCACCGTCTTCCAGTCGAGGGGCCAAGCGCAAGGCACCGGGGGCGCGTCTTCACCGCTATAGGGCTCGCGAAAGTCCCAAACCACATAGGCGGGGCCGCGCACACCGCGATCCACGGCAAAAAGGTAGATCGACGGATTATCCGCCAGCGGCACGCGCTCCACCGATTGCACGCCGGCCAAAACCTTCGTCATACGCGCAAAGGCGTCGGCGGAGAGCGTGCGTTGGAGAGAATCGCCCGCGCGCTGCAGCAGGTTGAACTTACCGAACATGAGCATCATCATGTCGTCCCGCTCGTTGGGCACCGGTGATAGCTGCCAATAGAAGGACTGCTTGATCCCGGCCGAGAGAGCAAAGACGTTTTGCATCACCAGGTTGCGCGCCTGAATCCGGCGGAATTTCGCTTCTAGCTCAGGCGGGCAGCCTTGCATGAACATCTGCGTCTGCGGCGCCAGCGACGCCATATCGTCGTACATCTGCGCAATCGCCCGGCTCGTTTCCTGGCTCACCCTGGGCGATCCGTTGACGTCGGGCTGCGCCATGTTTTGCAAGGTCGCGGTCGCCAGAGGCGCGTAGCGTGCGTTTTCCGCAAAGTCGAAGAAACCCGGGCCGCCATACTCGCCGCAGATGATCGGCTGCTCGCAGCCCAGGGCCCGCATCCGCTGGCGGATGTATGCCACGCGGGGCCGGATCAGATATGGGCTGAGGTAGAGCCGAAGGTCAAAAAGGTCGAACGCATCTCCAGCCTCCTGCAACAGGTACTCGAAGAACGCCAGTCCGTGCTCCTGCCCCGGCACCGGCGGGATCGGTCCGCTGCCGCCGATCGTCGTCCCGGGCGGGACAAACAGACCGTCGTAACCGCCGAGAATGACCTGTGCGTCTGGGTCGGCGTCCTTGACCGCACGATAAAACACCCGGAGTTGCGCGGCGTATTGCTCCTTCGTGCCAGACCAGTAGGCGGGGCTGTTCGGCTCGATGTCGTTCTGCCAATAGCGGACCCGCCCGCCGCAGTGCTTCACCGTCTCATGGACAAAGGTGTAATACGCCTCGAGATCCTTCGCGGGCGAAGCCGGGAGCATGGTCGAGGGATGCTCAGCCGCCCACCGGGAGGAGGAAAACAGCATGATGACGCCTTCCTCCGGGGAATTCAGCTGATCCACAAAAGCGTCCAAGGCACTCCAGTCAAACTGCCCCGGTTCCGGTTCGATCTGCTGCCAGTACAAATAAACTTTGCCGCAGCCCGCGCCCAGCGACCGCACATCCGACATGAACTCGGGAGCCGGTTCGCCTTGGTAGCCATAAAGGATCCCCCAGCCAAAGCCAAAGGGTGAAGACGGCTTGAAGGGCGCGTCGGCGGCCTTCGCCACGGATGAGAGCAGCGCCGCGAGCGCGGCCAGCATGAATGACAGGGGTGGGAGCTTCATCATCGATTTATTTTTCAGTTGGCATGCAACGGGCCTGAGCCAACTTTATTTAAATGAGCTAAAACATGTTCGCCCGTTGCACCATCTACCGTCGCGTTCAGGAACCGGGCTGCTTGCGCGTCGCGAGGTCGAAGGTCGTCACCAGCTCCCGCTCGTATTCGTGCAAGGACAACTCGGGATGCGCCACCCATTGCTCCAGAGCACCATTGATGGCGTGCATGAGCGTGGCCGCCATAGGCTGGAGGGCGAAGTCGCGAAATTCACCGTTTTGCTGCCCTTGCTCCAAGATCTTGCCGACGCTCTGCAAATAGGCCTTTTCCGCTTGTTCGCGCAGGTACAGCACGCCGTCGCGATCGCGGTGGTTCGTCAGGAGGTAGGAAAGCGCCAACAACCGCGTCCGGTTTTGCGCCATGAAAGTAAACTCGGCCGCGATATAGGTCAGCAATTGCCCTCGGGCCGTCGTTTCCTGCTCGAAGCCCGGTCGCAAATAGTCCCAGATTTCTCCGTAAATCTGGGTTACCGTCGTCTCGAGCAGCGCGTTTTTGCCACTGAAGTGATAGAGCAACACGCTTTTGCTGATGCCAGCGCGTTGGGCGATACGGGCCAGAGACGCCCCGGCATAGCCTTCTTCCGCCATGACCGCGATCGTGGCTTCAACGATTTGCTCACGCCGGACCCGTCCGACAAGGGACGTATCCTGACCGATTGGACCGAATATTGACCGCACGATCAAATTATTGACCGATCGGTCAGACCCTGTCAAGACTTGGGCTGAGAGAGGGTTCGAGGCAGGAATCGAGCGCGCTGCAGGGAGCTTGAAGTAGAACACCCGCCGCACATAGGCACAAAAAAACCGCCTTGCGGCGGTTTAGAAAGTGGCGTCCCGTAGGGGATTCGAACCCCTGTCGCTGGGATGAAAACCCAGTGTCCTAGGCCTGGCTAGACGAACGGGACAATGTTTTATCGCCAGAAGCGAAAGACTATGACCATGGATATTTGCCCTGAGCCGCGCAAGGCTTTTTTCAAAAAAAATTGCGTCGCGTCCATTTTTTCGGCAAGATCTACCTTTTCTTGCCGAAAACCAATATCATGTATCGCTTAGACGAGATCCGCCAGGCCTTACCCTCCGAGCCGCTCCAGACGGTTGAGGGCCTTCCTTACCCCAAAGTAGCGACGGGCAAGGTCCGTGAGCTCTTCGACGCAGGCGATGCATGGCTGATGATCGCTTCGGACCGCATCTCCGCGTTCGACGTCATCCTGCCGCAGGGGATCCCCGGCAAGGGCATCATCCTCACTCAGATCAGCCTCTTCTGGTTTCAGGAGGTCACCGGGCTCGTGCAAAACCACTTGGTAGAGAACCACGACGAGCGCGTGCGCGAGATGCTGAAGGACCGCCCGGAGCTGATCATGCGCTCCATGCTCGTGCGCAAGCTCCAGCCGCTGCCGATCGAAGCCGTCGTGCGCGGCTACCTTGCCGGCTCCGGCTGGAAGGACTACGTGCGCACAGGCAAGCTCTTCGGCCAGCCCCTGCCCGGCGGCATGCAGGAGAGCCAGAAGCTGCCGGTGCCGCTCTTCACGCCCACAACCAAGGCCAAGGAAGGGCACGACCTGCCGCTGACCCACGAGGAAGCCATCAAGCTGCTCGGCGCCGACCGCTTTACCGAAGTGCGCGACGTGAGCCTGCAACTGTTCGCCCTCGGCAGCGCCGCCGCCCGACAGCATAACCTGCTGCTGGCCGACACCAAGTTTGAGTTCGGCACGGACGACAACGGCGAACTCGTCTTGATCGACGAGGTGCTGACGCCCGACAGCTCGCGCTACTGGCCCGCCGAACACTACCAGCCCGGCGGCCCGCAACCGGCTTACGACAAGCAGTTTGTGCGCGACTACCTCGACAGCCTGACCTGGGACAAGACCCCTCCGGCCCCCAACCTGCCCGAAAATGTGATCCACGGCACCCTGCAACGCTACTGGGCCGCCCTGGAAAAGCTCGTGCAGTAGGGAAGCCGATGAACAGGCGTTAAAAAGAATAAAGGGCGTGATATCGAGTGGAGCGCAGCCTCCTTTTCTTCAAGAAAACTCTTTTTCACTCCCCTCAACTCCTGTTTACTTTCGGTTCTGCCCTTTGGCGTTTTCTCATGTCGCAACCTATCCTGATCGCCGGCCCGGAAGATGAGTTTCAGGTGACGCTCGATGCCAAGCGTCACTGGGAAGCATTGACTCAGGATCTGGACGACGAGTTGGCGATGGAGGTGGTTGACGGCCAGGTGAGCGTCATCGACGAAGTGGAACAGGCGATGAGCCGGTTCACCAGCGCGGTGCGCACCCTGCCGATGTTCAGCGACCGCAAGGCCGTGTGGTTTCGCAACATTACCTTCATGGGCGATACGCGTGTCGGCAAGACCGAGGCGGCCCTGCAAGCGGTCGAGCAACTGGTAGAAATGCTGCCCAAGCTCGACCCCAGCGTGCGCGTGATGCTCAACGCCAGCCCCTTCGACAGCCGCCGCAAGGGCCAGAAGGCCTTGCTGAAGGTCTGCGACGCCACCGTTTACAAGAAATCGAAGGACAGCCAGGGCGTGGTGGACATGTTGCGCCGAGAGGCCCAGCAGCAGGGCGTGCGTTTTCAGGGCAACGCGGCGGAGATCCTCGCCGAAAAGACTGGCGGCAACGGCCGCATGGCGTTGGCCGAGTTTGAAAAAGTCGCCACCTATATCGCGGGCGACGGCGACACCATCTCTGAAGCGCTTGTGACCGAACTGGTGGCCGAGGCGGGCGAAAGCAGCTTTTACGAGCCCGTGCTCGCCTTCCACTCCGGCCGCATGGCGTGGGCGATGGAAGCCTTGAGACGCTACTTCTTTGCCGGGCGCGAAGGCCGCGCGCTACTGGTCATGCTCCAGCGCCGCAATAGCCAACTGATCCAGCTGCGAGCCTTGTCCGACGCCGGTTACGTAGGCGGCGGCGGTCGCGGCGGCACGTCTCTCGACCGCGCGAGCTCGCAGTTTGGGCACTACTTTGCCGACGGCAGCGCCAAGGCCGGGCTCTCGGTGCTCAACATGGCCCCCTGGCAAGCCGGGCAGGCCGCGCGCGACGCCCAGAACTTCAGCCTCAAGCAGCTCCTGCGCTTCCAGCAGGAGTTTCTCGAGACCTTCCGTCAGCTCTCCGCTGCCAGCAAGGGCGAGCAAGAGGGCGTCTTCCGCACCCTTTTCCTGCGCTGCCTCAGCTAGTCGTCATGTCTCGCCTGCGCCAACGCGTGCAACGCCGCGTCTCCCACCAGACCGAGACCTCGGCCAAGAGCGCAGCCCTCAGCCACCGGCTCGGCGCGATCGGCTGCCTCTGCTTCGGCCTGCTCTACGGCTGGACCGCCGGCTCAGTCGGCAACGGCCTCAACGAGCGCATCGGGGCCGGCGTGCTCGCGCTCTGCTACTTCGCCGCCGCCTACGGCTGGCGCTACCGGCAGCCCTACACCTTCATCCTCACGGGTCTGCTCCTGCTGATCGAAGTCGGCCTCAACCTCTACACGTTCGCCACCACCGGCACCTTCGCCTCCGGGTGGGTCCACCTCATCCTGCTCCTGCTCGTCGCCCGCGCCATGACCAAGGCAGAGCGGTAGCCCTACGCCTCGCGCGTGAACTGGTGAATGCGATCGGCCCAGGCAGGGTAAGCGGCTTGCAAGGCCGCACGTTCGCCCGGCTCGTAAGCCTCGTAGTCAAAGCCGGGCACGACGACGCAGGAAAACAGGCAGTGGCGGTCCGCCGCATCGGCCACTACACGACCGCCCATCCAGGAGCCCGCCGGGATGCAGACGTGCAGGCGTTGACCATGCAGGACGTCGGGGCCGAGCACCAGTTCCTCGCCCGAGCCGTCGGGGTGCAACAGCAGGACTTCGACCGGAGCGCCCGCGTTGTAGATCCAGAATTCTTCGCTGTTCAGCCGGTGCAGGGCGGAAAAGTCCACGTCGGTCAGCAGCGCGTAGATGCTCGAGCACGCGTCGCGGCCGTCCGGCGTCTGGTGTGGGCTTCGATGGGCGGGGGCGAACCACGCGCCCTCGTGAGGAATGCGCTCCATGCGCAGGCCGTGGATGATTTCTTCCGCCGCCGGAGAGATGCGGGCGGGCAGCGAATCGGGCGTCTGAGGGTCCATGACGAATGACCTTAGCAGGCGTCCTTGTGTCTTGCCAAGCGGAGCGAGGCCGCAATGCTGCAGGCATGGCTGACAACAATGCTGCCGATCGTATTCCCAATGTCCTGGCGGAACGCTATGCGTCCAGCGACATGCGCAACATCTGGTCGCCGCGCGGCAAGATCCTGCTCGAGCGCGAGTACTGGATTGCCGTGCTCAAGGCACAACGCGCGCTGGGGCTGGAGATCTCGGCCGAGGCCATCGAGCTCTACGAGCGTGTGAAGCACCAGGTCGACCTCCCGGCGATCGAGGCCCGCGAGCGCGTAACGCGTCACGACGTGAAGGCCCGCATCGAGGCGTTCAACGGCCTCGCCGGCGTCCAGCACATCCACAAGGGCATGACCTCGCGCGACCTGACCGAAAACGTGGAGCAGCTCCAGGTCTACCGTTCGCTGGAAGTGATCCGCAGCAAGGCCGTCGCCGCCTTGACCAAGCTGAGCAAGCGCGCCGAGGAGTGGAAGCAGGTCGTCCTGACCGCCCGCACCCACAACGTGGCCGCCCAGCCAACCACCTTCGGCAAGCGCATCGCGATGTTTGGAGAAGAGCTGCTGCTCGCCTTCCGCCACCTCGAATCCCTCACCGCCACCTACCCCGCCCGCGGGCTCAAGGGCGCCGTCGGCACCCAGCTCGACCAGCTCTCGCTCTTCGGCGGCGATGCCAGCCAGGTCAGTGAGCTGGAGCAGAAGATCTTCGAGCACCTGGGCATGCCCGCGCACTTCACCAACGTCGGCCAGGTCTACCCGCGCAGCCTCGACTTCGAGGTCGTGAGCACGCTCAACCAGCTGGCCGCCGGCCCCAGCAGCTTTGCCAAGACCCTGCGCCTGATGGCCGGCCACGAGCTCGCCAGCGAAGGCTTTGCCAAGGGCCAGGTCGGCTCCAGCGCCATGCCCCACAAGATGAACGCCCGCAGCTGCGAGCGCATCAACGGCTTTGCCAACATCCTCAAGGGCTTCCTCGCCATGGCCAGCGGCCTGTCCGGCGACCAGTGGAACGAGGGCGATGTCTCCTGCAGCGTCGTGCGCCGCGTGATGCTGCCCGATGCCTTCTTTGCCATGGACGGCCTGCTCGAGACCTTCCTGACCGTGCTCAACCAGATGGAAGTCTACCCGGCGGTGATCGAGCGCGAAAAGGCCCACTACCTGCCCTTCCTCGCCACCACCACGTTCATGATGGAGGCCGTGAAGCGCGGCGCCGGGCGCGAGACCGCGCACGAAGCGATCAAGGAACACGCCGTCTCCACCGTCAACGACCTCCGCTCCGGCGTGACGGACCAGAACGACCTGCTCGACCGCCTCGCCGCCGACGAGCGCCTGGGCCTCAGCCGCGACCAGCTGCAAAGCATCCTCGACCGCGCGGCCACCCTCGTCGGCCTCGCTGAAAATCAGGTCGAAGCCTTCGCTGGCGCCGTGACCCAGATCGCCGCGCAATACCCCGAAGGCGCCACCTACGAGCCGGGCGCGATCCTCTAGCGCCCCTCGATCCCTGCATTTACCCGCCGCGAATGCCTGGAGCATTCGCGGCTTTTTATTGTGACAGCCTAAGCGTAAGGCGCGCTCCTACTGGGGCAGCTCCTCGTTGCGGACGTCGTCGGCGAGGGTGTGGCGCTGCCGGCGGGCGGCGAGCAGGCGTTCGCCGGTATAAAGGATCAGTCCCGCCCAGATGAGCCCGAACGCAACGGCCTTGTAGGGCGGGAAGGGCTCGTGGTAGCCGACGGTGGCGATGAGCATCGTGATGGTCGGCACCATGTATTGGTAGAGCCCGAGACTCGTCAGGCTGACGCGCTTGGCCGCTCCGGCGTAGGCGAGCAGCGGCAGGGCCGTGATCACGCCGGTCGAGACGAGCCAAATCCAGACGCTGAGCGGGGCGTCGTTGAGCAGGCTGCCCCCTTGGGTGTAGCTGTAGATCAGCCCCGCCAGCGCGAAGGGGAAAACGGCCAGGACCTCGTGGCTGAGCGACGTGATGGGGCCGAGCGGCGTGCGGCGCTTCACCAGACTGTAAAAGCCCCAGGTAAAGGCGATGCCGAGCGAGGGCAGCGGCAGGGTGCCGGTGCGCGAGGCCATGACCGCCACCCCGGCCACCGCAAAGCCGACCGCCACCAGCTGCACTTTGGACAGGCGCTCTTTCTCGAAGATCCCGGCAAGGGCGATGCTGACCAGCGGGCTGAGGAAGTAGCCGAGGCTGGTGTCGAGGATGCGGTCGTTACTAATCGCCCAGACGTAGACCAGCCAGTTGGCCACCGCGAGCCAGCCGTCGATGCCGCAGACCAGCCAGCCGCGCGGGCTGCGCAGGCTGCCCCACAGCACGCCGAGCTTGCCGCGCAGTGCCACAATGGGCAGCAGAAAGGCCAGTGACCACACCACCCGGTGCCCCACCAGCTCCAGCGGTTCGCCCGGGGCGTAGCGCCAGTAGATCGGAGAACATGCCCACCAGAGGTAGGCCAGCAGTGCCAGGACCGTTCCCATCGTCAAACAAGCAAAAACCCCGCCTCCGGGTGGAGGCAAGGGTTGTGAAAGCTAAAAGACTCTGGCAATCAACTTACTCCCAGCGGTGAGGGCGCAGATGCTTTTCGACCGGGATCTTGGCGAGGTGCACAAACGCCGGCAGGCCGTGCTCGTAGGGCACCTGGACTTCGCCCTGGATCAGCGGCGTGGCATACTTCACAAACTGGTAGCTCATGGAGATGCCGTCTTCGTTGATCCATTGGGGCGGCAGGTGTTTCACGCCATTGGCGACTTCCTCGAGATCGGTCAGGCCGGTTTCGCAGGAATAGTAATCGGTCTCGCCGCGCATGAGGGTCACCATCTTGTCGGTCACGCCGTCTAGGGCCGCTTCGACCGCCGCCTGGCCGGCCATGAAGGCCTCGTTGTTATCCGTCTGGCTGGCGTGGGTCGCGGCCGCACGCTGGGTGTGGCCGAGGCGGGAGCTGCGGGTCTTGACGCCGTCGATGTGGCCGTCGACCAGTTCCTTGAGGTAATCGCCGATACCGCCGAGCTGGCTGTGGCCAAAGTTATCCGTCGCGCCCGCGGCGGTGGTGATGTAATTGCCCTCGGCGTCCACCAGACCTTCGCCGACCACGACCATGCAGTAGCGCTGGCGCTTGAGCACATTGGTAACGTCGTCGAGGAACTTGTTGGGATCGAAGGCGACTTCGGGCAGCAGAATGATGTGCGGGGCGTCATGCGGGTGGTCGCGGCGCTTGGCGAGCGCGGAACCGGCCGCAACCCAGCCGGCGCTACGGCCCATGACTTCGACGACGTGCACCAGATCGTGGTCGGCCATGGCGTCGGCATCGCACGCGAGCTCCTTCACCGTGGTGGCGACGTGCTTGATAATGCTGCCGTAGCCGGGGGTGTGGTCGGTGCGCACCAGGTCGTTATCGACCGTCTTGGGGATGCCGATCACGCGCATTTCCCAGCCGCTGGCCTGCGCCATCTTGCTGATCTGGTTGGCGGTGTCCTGGCTGTCGTTGCCACCGATGTAGAAGAAATAGCGGATGTTGTGCGCGTGGAAGACTTCCAGAATGCGCTGGTAGTCAGCCTCGCGGCGCAGCTTGAAGCGGCAGGTGCCCAGCGCGCTGGCCGGCGTGTAGCGCAGCCCGCGGATGGCCTGCTGGGATTCTCCGGCCAGGTCGATCAGGTCTTCGTTCAGAATGCCCTGGATGCCGTTGAGGCCGCCATAGACCTCTTCGATGCACTCGTGGTTCAGGGCTTCCGAGATAACGCCGGCGAGGGAGGCGTTGATTACCGCCGTGGGTCCGCCGCTTTGTGCGACCAAAATATTACCAGTCAATTCAGCTGCCATGGGTTAAGGACTATCTGGCTCCCCAGCCGATTTGCAAGGCAGCGCTGCGCTCAGACCGAGAAAAGCGACGTGAACCGGGGCAAGTGCCGGGCGAGCGTCCGATAGATTTGTCGCGACGCCCTGGGTGGTACATGCTGTGGGCATGAAAGCCGTCGCGCTCACGCACTACCTTCCGATCGACAACCCGCGCTCGCTCTTCGATACCGAGCTGCCGGAGCCGCCTGCCCCGACCGGGCACGACCTGCTCGTGCAGGTGAAGGCCATCGCCGTGAACCCGGTGGACACCAAGGTGCGCGCCCCCAAGGACAAGGTGGAGAACGCGCCGAAGGTCCTCGGCTGGGATGCCGCCGGCGTCGTGCAGGCCGTCGGGCCGGATGTCACCGCATTTGCGCCGGGGGACGAGGTCTTCTATGCGGGCGACATCACCCGCCCGGGCACCAACGCCGAGCTGCAGTTGGTCGACGCCCGCATCGTGGGCCGCAAGCCCAGGAACCTTTCGTTCGCTCAGGCCGCCGCCTTTCCGCTGGTCACCATCACCGCGTGGGAGGCCTTCTTTCACCACCTGGCTCTGCAGCCCGACGGCTCCGGCGGCCAAAGCGGCTCCATCCTCATCATCGGGGGCGCTGGCGGCGTCGGCTCGATCGGCATCCAGCTGGCCAAGCGTGCCGGGTTGACCGTGCTGGCGACCGCATCCCGAGAAGAGACGCAAAGCTGGGTACGCGAATTGGGCGCGGATCACGTGATCCATCACCACGAACCCATCGAGCCGCAACTGAAGGCGGCCGGACACGAGCAGGTGGACTACATCGCCAACTTTCACGACACCGACCGCTACTGGCAGCTGATGGCCGACGTGATTCGGCCGCTGGGCAAGATCGTCTCCATCGTCGAAAACAGCGCGCCGGTCGAAATTGGGCTGCTCAAGGCCAAGAGCGTCTCCTTCCACTGGGAGTTCATGTTTACCCGCGCGATGTTCCGTACCCCGGACATGGGCGAACAGGGCAAGCTGCTGGACGCGGCGGCCGACCTGATCGAGAAGGGTCAGCTGAAGCGCCTCGACCGCCAGACCTACCAGCCGATCAACGCCGAAAACCTGCGCGCCGCCCATGCCTTGCTCGAAAGCGGCCGCTCCATTGGTAAGATCACGCTCGAAGGCTGGCCCGCCTAGAACGTTACGTCCAACACGGTAGAGGCATGGCGGGTGGATTTGGGGCGATCGCCCTAAACGCCAAAGTTACTCACAATCTGAGGGCTTACGTGGCAATAACTTCAATGGACACGGGCTGAATGAGCCCCTCGTCCAAGCGATTTTGATGCGACGGCAGCTGCGCATCTCTCCGCCGGTGCGCGCGGATTCGCTGAGATAGCGGCTTGAGCCGAACCGACCGGAAGCATTGCCTACGCATGATCATCTGTTGCGAATGGATGGTTACGCCATCCCCCAATGTGAATATCTTCGTGAATAACCTGGGGATATTCACGCGAGTGGAGCTGAACGCAGTGCACAGGCCAGCTCAGCCCAGATGGGGCAATGCCTGCAAGATGAGCGTCAAAGGAAGGGCTCTAGACACAAAAAAGACGACAGGAAACGCTCCTGCCGTCTGGCGAAAAAGATGTAGCGGAGGGTGCGGGTTATTCCGCCGCTTCGGCGGTCTCGGCGGCCTCGATCTTTTCGCCGCCCTTGCCCTTGGTGTAGATGGGGGTGGCGGTTTCGAAGACCTCGTCGACCTGCTCCTGCTGGCCGAGGCGGTAGAAGTCGACCGGCGGCTTGACCGCGGACTTCGGGTTTTCGAAGACCTTGGCGGCCGCCTGGCAGATCTTGTCCCAGGCACCCTTGGCTTCGACGGCGACGATCGTCACGCGGCGCTCGCTGTCCGGGAAGGTCAACTCGGCGAGGAAGGCGCGATCGACCTTGGGCTGGCGGCGGAAGAAGCCGCGCAGGTCTTCGGCCAACGGGCCGTGCTCACCCTGGTCGTCCACCGGCTCGAGCTTGAGGACCGGCGGGATCTCGTTGCGCAGGGCGCGGGTCAGCCACACGTCTTGCAGCAGGTTGTTGATTTCATCCTGCTTGAAGATCTTGCCGACCGGGAGGGACGGGTTGAGGAAGATGTCGACGTCGCGGCACATGCGGAACAGGTCGATGCCGCGGATGGCCAGGAACGGGGTCTTGGCACCGTGGGCCTGCTGCAGGCAGGTCGGCGAGGAGAAGACGGCGAGGTAGCGCTCACCCTTGTAGCCCACGGAGGGGATGTGCAGGGTGCTGTTGCCCTTCAGGCGGCCCTTTTCGTCAAATTCGAGGTCTTCGTTGTCCTTGTTCTGGAAGAAGAGCTGGCTGCTGAGCAGGGCGGAGAAAAAGGCGCGGGCGTCGGCCTTGCCTTTGGCGGCCTTCCAGAGCTGCTGCTCCAGGGTGTTGGACGGTTGGAAAGGCACTTGGTTGCGCGGCATTTGCTTGGCCGGTGCCGGACGAGCGGGAGATTGGGGACTGTTAGCCATGGGAGGAATTAGGCGTCTTGTTCTACGAGTTCAGGTGCGATTTCAGAGTTGTCGTAAACGTTTTGGACGTCGTCGAGATCGTCCAGAGAGTCGATCAAACGCAGCAGCTTCGCTGCGGTATCCTTATCCGTTATCGGCACAAGATTGAGCGGTATATAGGCTAATTCTGCACTATCGGGCTCAATTTTGGCGGATTCGAGGGCCGAAGCGACGTTCATGAACTCAGCCACGGGCGTGCGGACCTCGAAGTGGTCGCCATTGTCGATGATGTCTTCGGCCCCGGCTTCGAGCGCGATTTCCATCAGCTGCTCTTCGCTGGTCTTCTCGCTCTCGATGAGGAACTGACCCATGCGGCTGAAGAACGCAGCGGTGGAGCCCGGGCCGCCAAGGTTACCCCCGTGCTTGGTAAAGGTGGCGCGTACTTCGCTGGCGGCGCGGTTCTTGTTGTCGGTCGTCACTTCGACCAACACGCCGATACCGCCCGGGGCGAAGCCCTCGTAAAGGATCTCGAAATACTCGACGCCCGGCAGCTCGCCCGTGCCCTTCTTGATCGCGCGGTCGATATTGTCCGCCGGCATGTTGGACGCCTTGGCCTTGTTGATGACCTGGCGCAGGCGGGGGTTGAATTCCGGGTCACCACCGCCGGCCCGGGCCGACATGGTGAGTTCCTTGGCGATCGCGCTGAAAATCTTGCCGCGCTTGGCGTCAACCGCGGCCTTGTGACGCTTGGTGTTCGCCCATTTGCTGTGTCCGGCCATGTAAAACTGTCTCTCGGGTTATTAGGGTAGAACGTAAAAGCACTAAACTGCGGGTTTGTCGCCCCTGAAGCAACCGGAAAAAGTGCAGGCCGCCCCTCGGACGCTCGCCCTTTTTGCAGAAAAGTGTAACAATCTGCGCCTCTGCTTCGTCATCTCCTGTGAACATGCCGAAGACGCTTCAGTTCAAAGCCCTCTGCCACCTCTACAGCGACGATGTCTACCGCTATGCGCGGCACCTGCTGGGGAGCGCCGCCGATGCCGAAGACGCGGCGCAGGAGGTTTTGCTGAAGCTCTGGCACCACGGGGCCGCCGTGAACCCGTTCAAGGCCCGCTCCTGGTTGATGCAGACGACCCGCAACCACTGCCTCGACCAGCTGCGCCGTCGCCAGCGGCACCACCACGAACCTTTACCCGAAAGCGACTTCGACCACGACAACGCCCGCGCCCCCGAGCCCGACCCGCTGGAGAGCACCGAACTCGCCGACCTGCGCAACGAGCTCGACCGGGCGCTGCAACAGCTGCCCGAAACCCAACGCAGTATCTTCGTCCTCATCGAAATCAACGGCCTGCGCTACCGCGAAGTGGCCACCACTCTCGACTTGCCGCTGAACACCGTCAAAGTCTACCTGCGCCGCGCCCGGGAAGCCCTGCAAGGGCACCTGAGCCGTCACCGTCCCTCACCTTCCAACCCTTCGAACCATGAATCGGCCTCTGAAAAAGCTCACGCGTGAGTTGCGGCGGGAAAAATGCCCGCCCCACGTGCTCGACCGCGTCTTCGAGCAAGTCGACGAAGCGCCGCGGCACCGCCGCACGCCGCTCTGGATGGTTCTGAGCCCCGTGGCCGCCTGCGCCGCCCTCGCCCTTGCGGTGTTGCTCTGGCCCGAAGGCAAGCCAGCTTCCGGTCTCGACCGGGTGCCGGAGCTGGTGGTGACTCCCGATTCGCGGCTGAACGATCGCCAACTGGCGGCCGAAACCGAGGCCTCGATCGTGCTCGTGAGTCACATCCTGCGCGAAAACGGGCGACAAGGCGGGCAACAGGTGCTCGACGCCGCCCTGCCCTCCCTCCAGTCGAGCCTGGAGAGCCTGCAAACTTTACAGGGAATTCTGAAGACCGAACCCTCCAACCAAACGCAACAAAATGAAACGTAATTATCTGCTGCTCGCACTCATGCTCTTCGCCGCCTTGCCGCTCTTCGGCCAGGCGAATGCCAAGACCACGGCCGATCCCGCCTACATCGATGTCGATCAGGTGATCAGCCTCGACGCCATCCAGCCCGAAGTGAACATCAACCTCCCGCGCTTCCTCTTGCTCAACGCGACCAAGGACCTCGCAGACCAGAATGAGGAGATCGCCAGCATCGTGCAGGAAGTCAAGCACCTGCGCCTGTTGGTCTTCCAGCCGAAGGAAGGCGAACGCGAGAACATCCTCTCCGCCGCCCAGCAGCTGCGTCAGCGCCTCGACACCGAGTGGACGCCCATCCTCTCCGTGCCGGAAGAAGGCGTCGGCTTTTACGCCAAAAGCGACGAAAGCGGAGAGCAAATGGCCGGACTGGCCGCACTCATCACGCCCAAGAACGGCGACCAGATGGTGTTCATGAACCTCGTCGGCAACGTGCCGCTGAACAAGGTGATCAAGCTCGCCTCCAACATGGACGACCCGGAGATCCAGGAGCTGCTCGCCAACGTGCAGGGTAGCTTTGGCGGCGGCAACGGCACGGGCGCCGCGCCGCAAGCCCCCAAGGCTCCCGAAGCGCCCGCCGCCCCCGACGCCGAGTAACCGAGCTTTGCTTTATTGGGGTATAGTTACAGCGTTAGTGCGCGTATCCTGACGAGGGTCGCGCTGACCAGGCCGCGCTAGCACGGCCTGGTTTCGGCGTTTACCGACCGCCTCCTTCACGTTGTTGCGTTTGGTTCGGAGGAGCGTTCGGCGGATAAAAAACCCTTAGTCGTTAAGTAGCACTTGCCTGCGCACGTAGTTGCGCTTATCAACCGGGGCGAACTCAACCCCCGTTTTTTCATGTTATACGACATCTCCTGGTGCTACGACGAATTCAAGCAGATCGGTAAAGACTACGGTAGCGCGGAGGAGGTAGATGTCTATGACTCCAGCCACGCGGACTTCCGCGACATCCGGGCGGAGGCCGAGTCCGTCCTGGATCGCCTGGAGCTGCAGCCGGAGGATGTGGTGATCGATTTCGGCGCGGGAACGGGCACATTTGCCATCGCCGCCGCCAACCGGTGTGCCGAGGTGTACGCGATCGACGTCTCGCGCACGATGCTCGACCACGCCCGGGAGAAAGCCGTCGAGGCGGGTGCGGCCAACATCACGTTTGTCCATCGCGGCTTTCTGACCTATGAACACGCCGGGCCTCCGGCGGCGGCCATCGCCACGACTTTTGCCCTGCACCACCTGCCGGACTTCTGGAAGGGCATCGCCCTCCAGCGCCTGCACGCCATGCTCAAGCCCGGCGGCAAGCTCTACCTGCACGACGTAGTGCTGCCGGAGCAGCGCCCGTTGGAGCAGATCGCGTCGTTCGTCCAGGAGCAGGCGGCAGCGGGAGGTGATTTTCTGCGCGACGACGCCGAAGGCCACTTCCGCGACGAATTCTCCACCTACGACTGGATCATGGAGGGCCTGCTCGAGCGCGCGGGGTTCAGGGTCGAAGCGGTGGATTACCGCGGTGGCGTCATGGGCACCTATTGGTGCGTGAGGCGGTAACGCGGGGCGGGCCATCGGCTTCTCTGCGGATGAGCCGGGTTTATGGCATCCCTTCAGGATGCAGGTTTCGTCCTGCGAGGTCCGGTGGTGTCGGTCGCTGACGCTCCCTCAACCACCGGCTACGTTATGGCATCCCTCCGGGATGCTGCGGGCACAGCGCCTGGATCCACCTGCGGTCTTCGCAACAAATCAAGCGGCGTGCCCGCAGCATCCGCGAAGAAGGCCGCTTGCACGACGATCAACCGGCGCGTTCCATCGGCGAGCAACGTCCGCGCTAGCAGCTCAGCCCGGTACTTCCCATATCCAACAGGTATCACCGCCGCGATCTAACCTAACGCCCCTTAGGCATACGGTGCCGCCCGACCGTCAGTCACAGGGGCCCTCGGGCATTCCACCGCCTTTTCTGAAGACAGCCTGTTCACCCGCCAAGCTGAAGGCGTGGTATCGTGTAGCCGGTGGTTGAATTCGCCGCACTGATGATACCACCGGTCCCATTCCCCACCCGACACCCCTGGAGCGAGCACCATAGGCCTCTCGCCACGCACTGCCACCAATGCCGGGCCGGCTCACGGCACAAAAAAGCCCGGATCGCGGGGATCCGGGCAGGAAAGGCAAAGGGCTTACTTCTTTTGCCAGGGCAGACGGGGCTGCTCCGGCTCGTCCTTTTTCTTCTTTTTCTTGATCAGGGGTTCCTGCTTTTTGTGGCTCTCCACTTCAGCTACCTCGGCTTCGATAATCTGGTCTTCCTTGTCCTTGTGGCGGTGGATGTACCAGCCCTGGAAGATCGAGAAGGTGTTGGTGGTCGTCCAGTAGAGCACGAGGCCGCTGGAGAACTGATAGGTGAAGAAGAAGAATATGATGGGCATGTACTTCATCACCTTCATCGCCGGGTTGTCCGCGGCGGCGGCCGGTTGCGGCGTAAACTTCATCAGCAGGATCATGCTCACCAACCAGAAGAAGGGCAGGATGTTCAGCGAATCGCCCACCAGTGGCATCATGGTGCCGAAGTGGATCGTCTGGTCGGGCATCGAGAGGTCCGAGATCCAGAGGAAGTCCGCGTAGCGCAGCTCGCTGGCATTGCGCAGCAGGTTGAAGAACGCGATGAAGATCGGGAACTGGATCAGGATGGGCCAGCAACCGGAGAGCGGGTTGACGCCGTGCTTTTTCCATAGCTTGGCCATCTCCTGGTTGAGCTGCACGGGGTCGTCGGCGTACTTCTCGCGAATCTCCTTCAGCGGTCCTTGCAGCTCCTGCATGCGCTTGCTCGAACGAGCCGACTTGGCGGTGAGCGGCAGCAGGATGAGGCGGATCGTCAGCGTCGCGAAGATAATGGCAAAGCCCCAGCTACCGAGGAAGCCCTGGTAGAACTCCAGCAGCTTGAGCATGCCCTTGGAGATAAAGGCGATCAGGCCCACCGAAAGGCCGACGAACCAGCCGAGCTCCAGCACTTCGTCCTGATCGGGGTCGAGCTCTTCCAGGTGACTGTAGTCCTTCGGCCCGGCGTAGAGCTCCACATCCAGATCGTAGGTGCCCTGCGGCTCGAGGTTGGGCAGCACAAACTCCAGGGCGGCGGCCACCCCGACCGGCTCCTGACCCGTCATCGTGTCGACCATGAAGCGGCGCGGCACCGCCACCAGGCCCGAAGCCGGATGGCTGGGCGTGGCGATCATGGTAAAGAACTGATTCTTGACTGCGCCCCAGATAATCGGGGTGCGGCGCTCCACGCGGTTCTCGGGATCGCTGGAGGTAAAGGGCAGCTTGCCCCCGCTCCGGAACTTGGCGGACGAGATCGTGTGGTAATCGTTGTCGCTGTCGTAGTAGCTGGCCTTGAGGTTCTGGCCGCGCTGATCGGCCGCGGTCGGCGCGCTCGTGCCGATGTGGAGAAACTGCGTGCCCAGCGGGCGCGGCGTATCCGTCGTGTTGATGTACTCCAGCTTGTGGTGCACCACGTAGGGCGCAGCACCATCGTCACCGGGGTTGAGCTCGTAGGTGCGGCGGATCTTCAACCCCGCGTCCACCTGGCCTTCCAGCACGAGACGGGTCGGAGACTGCTCCACCACATCGTAATAGCGGGCCACATCGGCCCCAAATTTCTCGCCGCTCTGGTGCGTCAGCGCCATGATCGCGTATTTACCTCCCTCGTTGAGGATAACCGGATCGGGGTTTTCGACGCGGGCCGGATTTTCGTCCGGGTAATCCTTGAGCGTGATGGTCTGGATGCCCCCACCAAAGGTGCTGACTTCTGCGCGGATGACCTCGTTTTCCAGCACGAGCGTCTGCTCGGTTGCTTGAAACGCGTAGTCCTGCTCCGGTTCAGGCGCGGGCGTGCGCTCCGGGTATTGCGCGGTTTCGTTTTCCGCGCGCACGGTAGCGTCGGCGTCACGGGCCGGGCGGTCCGCAGACGCCTCGGAGTCGTCGGTCTCACCCGCCGCCACCGTGTCGTCTTCCGCCACCTGTTCCGCCTGCACCTGGGCCTGCTCCTTCTGGAAGGCAGCGGTCTGCGTCTGGTAGTAGAACATCAGGCCCATCCCTGCGAGCAGCAGGAGGACGCCTAAAATCAGGTTCTTTTTATCCATGATGTGCCAAATTCTGGGAAGCCGGCTTTTCCGGCTTGGGGGTGTGGGGATCCCGCGAGGGGACCGGGTCATACCCGCAGCCACCCCACGGATGGCAGCGAGACAGGCGCCGGATGGCAAGCCAACTCCCGTAGAGGGGGCCATGCTCCCGCAGTGCCTGTAGCGCGTATTGCGAGCAGGTGGGCTCGAAGCGGCAACCGCTGCCCGGCACGAGGCTGTGCAACAGGGGCGAGACCACCCAGCGATACAGCATCACCAACAGGATGAGGGGCCAAGCTAAAACGCGCCCCGTCACGCTGACGACCCGGCGCGCGCTCACGAGGGCTCCTTTTCGGCAGCCCGAGCGCTGGCCGGGAGGCGTTCGGCGGTCAGGCAAAAGCGTTGCACACAGGTCGGCCAGTCCATCTCGAGGATGCGGCGGCGGCCGACCAGGACCAGATCGCAATTGGCGGGCAGACGCTGCTGGTACAAACGAAAAAGCTCCCGCAGTCGCCGCTTGGCACGGTTACGCTGCACGGCGTTGCCAAGGCGCTTGGAAGCAATCACTCCGACGCGGCGCAAAGGCGGGCGCTCGGAATCGCTCACTTCGCGCAGTTGAAACAAAAAAGGGCCGCATTCGCGGCCACGACCAGATTGGCGGACAGTCTGGAACTCCGCCGTACGTCGGATGTGCTGGCGTGGGGTCAACCGCATGGCCAGCTCCGGAAAATGGATCAGGCGCTCAGGCGCTTGCGACCGCGGGCGCGACGGGCGTTGATCACCTTGCGGCCTCCACGGGTTCCCATGCGGGCGCGGAAACCAAGCTTGCGTTGGCGACGGAGACGGTGGGGGCGATATGTCGGCATCATGGCGATTCCTGGGCTGAAAGATAAAAACGGGTAGAACAGCGCAGCCCGGTTAGTACGTCAAGGGGAAAGATGCAGTGGAAGCGCGCGAATCCCGTACCGACACCGGGCTAACGTTTGGCAGGGGCCCATTCAGCTTGCGCGGCAATCACTCCGCACACCCACGGGAGGCCATCCCGGGACACCGATTCGTCCCGCCATGAACGCATATCTGCCGGGATTGCTGGGCGCACCGCCCTAGCAACGCATGCTCTCGAGCAGGTCGTAGGCGGCGTATTTCTTCAGTTTGCGGTAGATGAAATCGAGGGCAGAATTGACCGCACGCTGTTTGACGGCCGCGCGCTGGCCCGGGTGGATCAGCTTGTACGACCACACCCCCACCGGGCTGTGATAGCCGAGGTAGATCGTGCCGGGCGGCTCCTCGCCGCCTTCCGGGCCCGCAAAGCCGGTCACCGCCAAGGCGTAATCGGCCTCCAGACGTTCGGCGACCCCGGTGGCCATGGCCACGGCACACTCCGCACTGACGGCGCCGTGCTGCTCCAGCAGACAACCGGGCACGTTGAGCAGCGCCTCTTTGACCTCGTTCTGGTAACAGACCAAGCCGCCGGCAAAGCTCTTGGAAGCCCCCGGCACATCGGTGAAGCGGCTGGCCAACAGGCCCCCGGTGCAGGACTCGGCCACCGCCAGCTTGCTGTTCAAGGATCGCAGCTTGCGCAAAATCCATTCCGCCACGTCGGGCTCGCCGTAGCCGAGAAAGCCGTCGCCCAGCTCAGAGGCGCACTCGTTGCCGATCTCCTCCAGCCGAGACCACTCGAGGCGCTCGTTGACAGGGCGCAGGCGCATGTCGACGAAGCCGTTGTGCGCGCAATAGGCGATGCTCAGCTGCCCGGCGTAGCGGTCGAAAATCGGCTCGAGGCGGGTCTGCAGGTAGCTCTCGCCCACGCCGATGGTGCGCAGCTGCAGGTAGGCGGGGCGCTCCAGGGCGAGGCCCTTTTTCACCAACCGGGGCAGCACCTCTTCGTCGAACATCGGCTTCATCTCGTGGGCCGGGCCGGGCAACATGATCAGCAGCTTGCCGTCGACCTCCAGCCACTGGCCGGGCGCGGTACCATTAGGGTTTATCAGGCGCTCGGCACCATCGACCAGGTAGCACTGTCGCAAATTGTTCGGCGTGACGTCGCGACCGCGAATCGCGAAAAAATTTCGCAACTCTGCCTCCTGCTCTTCGTTAAATACCAGCGAGCGCCCCAGCGCATCGGCAATCGTCTCCCGCGTCAGGTCGTCCGTCGTGGGGCCCAGCCCTCCGGTGGTGATAAGAATATCCGAGCGCTCCCAGGCCGAGAGAAAAGCGGTACGAATCTCCGACTCTTCATCGCGGATCTCCTGGGTGCGGCGAATAGGCAGGCCGTGGCGGGTCAGCTGGTCGCCGAGGAAGACGAGATGTCCATTGCTGCGAATGCCGAGCAGGAGCTCATCGCCTAAGAAAATTATTTCGAGGTGCTTGGGAATTTCCATACCAACCTGCTTGCATGAGACAGTGCGGGCATTTGCCTTATCAGCTTCTATACGCCTACTATATCGGGAAAAGCCCGGGATGCCACCCCCTGACCAGAGTAAACTCAAGGAAAAAGTTCGTCGCCTGACGGAAGGGCCCGGCGTGTACCTGATGAAGGACCGCTTCGGCTCCGTTCTCTACGTCGGCAAGGCGAAAAACCTCAAACGCCGCGTGAGCAGCTATTTTCAGCGTTCGCGACGGAACATGATCCAACAGCCGAAGGTCGTCGCCATGCTCGACCTGATCTACGACTTCGACTACATCGAGGTGAACAGCGAGAGCGAAGCCCTCCTGCTCGAAGGTCGTCTGATCAAGGAATGGAAGCCGAAGTACAATACCGACTTCACCGACGACAAGCGCTTCCTGCTCGTGCGGGTGGATATGGAAAACACGCTGCCACGCTTCCGTCTCGTGCGTTTTCGCCAGAGCGAGCAGAGCCTCTACTTCGGGCCCTTCGCCCACGCCGGGCGCCTGCGCAAGACCCTGGGCGAGCTACGGCTGAAGTACGGCATCCTGCTCAGCGATGCCTCCCCCACCCAGCTGGAGGACGGCCGCTGGCGACTCTACGATGACGCCCGGGCCGAGATCTACGGCCACGAAAACATCGTGACGGAAGACGAGTACCGCGCGCGCGTGGAGCAGGCCTGCGTGTTCCTCGACGGCAAGAGCCGCGAGTGGTTGAGCGATCTGGAAGACGAGATGCGCAAGGCGGCCCTGAATCAGGAATTCGAACGGGCGGCCGAACTGCGCGACGTCCTGTTTGCGCTCAAGGGCACAATCGAACGCACCCGCAAGTTCACCCGGCAGACCCTCGTCATGCGCCCCGCCGACCCCACCCCGGTGCTGGAAGAACTGCAACGCGAGCTGCAGCTGCGCAACCTGCCGCGCAACATCGAGTGCTTCGACATCTCGCACGTCAGCGGCACCTATTGCGTCGCCTCGATGGTGCACTTCACCGACGGGCTGCCGGACAAAAACAACTACCGCCGCTTCAAGATCAAGAGCTTCATTGGCAACGACGACTTTCGCGCGATGGAAGAAGTCGTCGGCCGCCGCTACCGCCGTCTGCACGACGAGGGCAAGCCCTTCCCCGAGCTGGTGGTGATCGACGGGGGCCGCGGGCAGGTAGGAGCCGCGCTCAAGGCCTTCCTGCTGCACGAGCTGGAGCCGCCCCCGCTGATCGGCCTGGCCAAGAAGGAGGAGACGATCCACTTCAGCGATGCCCGCGAACCGCTACAGCTGCCCAACCACAGCGCGCCGCGCCTGCTGCTGCAGCGCATTCGCGACGAGGCCCACCGCTTTGCCAACACCTACAATGCCGACCTGCGCCGCAAGCGTATGAAGGCAAACGTCCTGCACGAATTCGAGGGGCTGGGACCCGTCCGACGCGAGGCCCTTTGGGAACGCTTCAAGAATCTGCCGCGCCTCAAGCAAGCGACGCTGGACGAATTGCAGGAAGTCGAAGGCATCGGCCCAAAACTTGCGGAGAGACTCCATGAATTCCTACAGCGTGCGGGATAAAAATACCCAGTACGCCGCCAAACAACTGGATTCGTGCGCTCCTGCATTAAATCTATGCTTCAACTTCCGATTAGCGAATCGTGGAACGTGAGTCCTCAACAACTATGCTAGCTTATCAGGACGCCTTTGCCGGTGGCCGACGGGCGGAACTGCACAATCAGCTCAGTGACGCGCTCGCCGTAATTTTATTGCAGACGGATCTGTTGCAGGACGACCAGCTAACGGTTGATCTCGCGCACGAAACCGCCCTTGAAATTCGCCGGTCCGTCCAGCAGATGCGGAGCTTGCTGCGTTACCTGTAGCTTTAGGGTGCGACTGCGCTAAGTACTTGCCAAACAGGCAGTATTGTTGAGAATTCAATAGCAGCAGGCATGGGCTCCAGGCGTTGAGCCGCACCTGCCTCCTTCTTTACACCTGCCTGAATATGCAGCAAGAAATCGACGTTGAGCCGGGACAGACGATCATCCAGCAGGGTGAGACCGGCTCAGGCTTTTTCATCCTCAAGAAGGGCACGCTCGAGGTTTACAAGGACGAGATCCTGCTGGCGGTTCTCATGTACCCCGGCACGATCTTCGGTGAAATGGGCGGCATTCTCGACCGCCCCCGCACCTGCACCATCAAGGCCAAAAGCACGGCCAAGATCGTGCATGTTGAGGCCAACTCCATCGAAGACATCGTGCGCAACGAGCCGGAAGTCGCCGTCAAGATCCTCAAGACGCTCGCCAACCGCCTCGATCGTACCACCCAGAAGCTGATCGATACCGCGCGCGAAAGCCCGTTCTGGTCGGTGCGCTAGGGCGTCAGTCTGGCGTCAAAACTGAAGGGCTCCGGACCCTGCTGAATCCAGCCCTGATCGAAAGCCGGGTGGAGCGGATTGAGCAACAAGTTGTGTTCGCCAGGAATGAGTAAACTGGGCACCCGCAATACGGGGGAGCTACGACGCTCCAACCATTGATGCCCCACCTCGCGGCTCCTCTCCAGCTCCGGCGGCAATGGGTGCTGATCTTTTACTGCGCCGTCGGGTACCGCGATTCGCCACCAGACGAAAGGCTGCATGGGTTGACCGCGTTGGAGGTGAACGAGGATTTCCAGTGCGCAAAGCGACAGGTGTTCCGCCGTATAAACAATGGGGCGACCGATGCGATTCCAGCGGCCAGCCGCGTAGAGGCCACCCTTGCCGCCAAAGGCGTCCTCGGGTGTCGCCGCAAATCGGCGCAGTGCCATCCGGTAAGCCTCCATCGCACTCACTGAAACATGCCGTAGCCCACGCCCATGATGAACGACTCCGCTTGAGCCATGCCGACATCCGTGTCTGACAGATCGAGCGGGGCCGCCCCTCCCAGGGGTGCCGCCGGCGTCAAAAGCCACTGAGCCGCGGCCTCATCAGTAGCATAAACCAGCCGCGCATGGTGGTGCAGCCGCGCGGCGCGCAGAACACGCTCGGATTCGGTAGGGCCGAGGCGAGCTGCCTCTTTTTTCTTTCGATTCAAGGTGCGAATGGAGATGCGCAGTCGCTGAGCGAAAGCCTCACGCGTCAGGCCGTAAGCTTGTGCCACCTCATCGAATACCTCCGGCAAGATGCCGGCGCGCAAGAGGCTGATCTGCTCACGCGGTGGCAGATCCACCAGTTCTGTTATGGCGGACATAAATCCATCCTAAGCCATTTGACCTGAAAACCAAGCCATTAGAGGCCGTTTCAAAACTTCATCCTGCGCATCGTTAGCATAACGCAGGCGATCATGAAGAACGCATGGTAGATATTGAAGTGGTGCTCATGGCGCA
>WOUP01000008.1 GCA_009772895.1 Puniceicoccaceae bacterium 5H
GCAAGCGGCGCCAGCAGGTCGAGGCACTCGGATACTCTTTGGGCAGATCACGCCAACGCGCTCCCGTCTTTAACACCCACAAGATGCCTTCCAGCACCTTTCGGTCGTCGCAGCGCGGCCGCCCCGTGTTCGCCCGTGGCGGCACGTGCTCGCTGATTTTATCCCATTGATCGTCAGTGATAAAGCGATTCGAATGGCTCACGCCTCACTCAGTTTAACGATCTGCCGCAGAGTACAAGCTTATTTTGCGAGTTTTGAAACCACTTCTAGGCAGGCGATTATGCAGCAGATTGACGAATTCATCCTTGGTGGCCGCTCCTCCCAGGCCCAGCACCTTCGCCCCACTGGGCCGCAAACTCCTGCCCATCGAGGTAATAATCGCCCTTTGGTAGCGCGTCCCTGAAATACGTTTCTGCCGCCGCCACCGACTTGCCCGCCGTGGTCCTCAACACGCCGCACCCCCTTCCTTCGAAGAGAGGTAGCACGAAACGCCACACCCCGTCCGGTTTGTCCCCGCTCTGCCACTGGCCCATGGAAATCCCATCATAGAGCCATACGCACCCGCCCGGAAAATTTCCGAAACCAGCCTACAAATTTCGCCTTATAAAATCACCCCACAGACAAGTCAGTCTCCACCTCAAACCTGTCCCCAAAAACATCGTCACCAGGTCAGTCACCTACGAAAACCCAAACGCCAGAAAACACTGTCTCCACCCAAGTCCCGTCCAGACGAGACCCAGAAAACCCAGTAAAACGGTAAGAATCCAGACATCTCTCCGTAGCATTACGGGGGGGCTTACGACGATATCGGTTGCACCACACTCCTATCCGGGATCAGCGGCCATAGGCCAACGCCCCAGGGCGCGAGTTTCAACCGATGACGTATCGTATTCCTTATCAATCCCTAATGAATCGGATCATATTTCCAATGCATTCGACACCGAAACAACCGCAGTCATCGTTCAGACATGCTACTTAGGAGCAACATCACCCCTCATTAAGGTGATTTTTTCTATTTTATCGACGTTAACACAATACTGAATATGCAACATATAGTTACCAACTTGAAACCTATCCCAAAGTCCAAAAGAACCCAGAACGGCATGAGTAACCTTTTTCCCACTTTTCACAGGCAAACCGATTAAGGAAATTAAAGCATCCCTCTCTATGTTAAATGGAATCTGCGACAATACAACCCCATCATTTTTCTCCGTCTCGATAAAAATGCTTCTAATTGTTTCAGCATCACGATCACAGCTAATCTGAAGGCCATGACCACTAAAAACATATCCTACAAGCGGAGGACAAGAATCATCATCCACCCTTCTTGTCACCCCCCATTTTCGAAATGGGTTAATATTTAACAACACAGAAGAGTGCTTCCCGAGGTATTTAGATAGATCCATTTCAATCTTCATAAGCTTCATAGCCAAGGCATCTCTAGTTTTCATTATGCCTACGTTCTAAATCCTCAAGTTTAGCACCTAGAGTATATAGTTTATCATTCATAGAACACACACCCATACTGGTTTCAATATCCCTTAAATAATCTATATACGCCAATTTACCGGATGAGGACATGACTAGCTGAGATAAGCGCTCCACATACAAGTCGTACTCATCCGCTAGCTTAGGATTTGAATTCAATCCGATCGGATCCCAATCAACCCACAGCATTTCCCGTATTACATTATAGATTTCGGAACTCATTTTATTTAAGCGCAGAATTCACAATTGAAACAATAACACCATCATAGTAAGCCGAATAGCATACTGTCACTACTTTTCCACCAGAATTAAGCACAACAGCAGCTACCTGACCTGTAAAAAGATCATCACCGCTAAAGATTAGTCACTATATTACCTACCATAGAATTTGCAACACCTCGACTAGCCGTACGCATAAGCGCGTGTTCGGTCATTTGACCAATAGTCATTGTTGGATTGTTGATGATAGTCCCAAGTCTTCCGAGACTCGTGCCGACAGGCAAAGCCAGCGATGACCCTCTGCCCGCACCTGGAGTCCATCTAACCCATGATACCGGTTTTACCGCAATGCTTACCGGCTAGGGCTGCCCCCCGCCTACCCATACCATTTTCTCGCCATAAAAAAAATGCATTGCTTAGAACATAATCGCGACGTGCCTCAAACAAAGCCTCCTCACTGCGCCAGAAGCTACCATTTGGGCCGCCATACAATGTCATACTTTCACTTGCGACAACGCTGAAAGGAACGAGTTCATAGATGTCCATATCATCATCGCTCTCAACCTCTCCTGTAGTGTCCGTTGGATTTGGAATTGGCTCCAGAGGTGTTTCCGGCAAATCTACATCAATATCTACAGATCGGACATTCCCGTCCATATCGACATTCAGGTTATACAATGCTGTAATGTATTGGGTTCCATCGGGGGCGCCCTGCTGGTTGCGGGCGTAGCCCATCCAATCGTAGGCGTCCCCGCGTTGTATTCTGCGCGTTTTGAAACCGCTCAGACGAACAGCCTGAACCGCACCCGGGGCCTCAATCGGCCGGGCCGAGCAGCGGCTGCCCCATCGCGTGCTGGAGGTCCGCCGTGGCGGCCTGGAGATCGTACTGCGCCTGGGCCTGCTGCAGCCGGGCGCGCGTCAGGTCCAGCTGTGATTGCAGCACGTCCAGCTGCGAAGAAGAGCCCGCCTTGAACCGTTCCTGCGCCAGATCGAGAGCCGTGCGCGCCAGCGTGATCGTCGTGGTGGAGCTATCGAGCACCGCCTGCGCTGCCTCGTGGCGATAGTAAGAATCCCGCACATCCTGCTGGATATCGAGGTGTAGTTGCGCCTCTGCGGCCTGCGTCTGGTGGACGACCGCCTGCGCGGCCATTTTGCGACCGGCCGTCGCGCGGTTGTCCCAGAGATTCCACGAGAGGGAGACGCCCGCATAGGCGCCGTCCAGCGTGTCGTCGAATCCACCAGAATACTGGCGGTTGAAAACCTGATAGCCTCCGTTGGCGTGAACCTCCGGTCGCTGCCCTGCATTCGCCGCCTTGCGACGCGCCTGAGCGGCCTGCAGCTGCTGATACGCGGCATCGAGTTCCGGGCGTTCCTCAAGGGCCTGCGCGAGCGCACTTTCCAAAGGTGGGACCGCCTCCACATCCGGCCAGGACGTGAGCAGGGTCTCATCCGTCAAATCCTGATCGGGCGCCACTTCGACGCCGATGCGCACGCGCAGTGCCTCGAGCGCCGAGGCGAAGCGTTGCCGGGCCCGCCTGAGTCCGGGCTCCTCGTTTTGGAGCGCCACCTGGGCCTGAAGCTCTTCAAAGTGGGAGCCGCGCCCGCTCTCCCAGCGGCTTTGCGCCAGCTCCAGCTGCCCCTGTAGCAAATCGACCGCTTCGGCTTCAATCTGCCAGGCATCCCGCGTGAAGAGGGCGTTGAAGTAGGCCTTTTCGACCCCGTAGAGCACATCCTGGACGGCTGCGCGGTAGGAGGCCTCCGCCGCCTGTCGCGCAGCTTCATCGGCCCGAATACCCGCCCGGATGCGACCGCCGGCGTAGACCACGTAGTCGATCGAAAGGGCCACGTTCCAGCTCTGGTTCTGCGGCGTAATGAAACCGCCGACGGATTCCACGCTTTCCGGCGCCCGGACATGGTAATCGCTCGAGGCCACGAGTGAGGGCAAACGCGCGGCCCGCGCCTCGACCACGTAGCCGGTCTGTTCTTCGATGCGGGCGCGTTGCCGCTCGAGTTCGGGACTGCAGGCGAGCGCCAGTTGCAGTGCTTGCCCCAAGCGCAGATCCGATGGCAGGGCCGGGGCATTCGACTGAGCCGAGGCGGGCGACCAAGCCCCACTCAGCAAGCCGAGCACGAGGAAAATGGTAAGGCGTTTCATGTCTCAAATCCTTCGCCGGAGGTTTCAGCGCACCCGCACATCGACGACAACCGAGTAGCCGTGCCGCAGGCGGTCCCCAAGGGCTTGCAGGGCCTCCGGCTCCAGTGCGATCCGCACCGGCACACGCTGCACGACCTTGTTGAAGTTGCCGGTCGCGTTGTCGGGAGGCAGCAGGGCAAACTGCGCCCCGCTCGCTGGCGAAATACTCTCGATATGGCCCACGAGAGCCTCGTCCGGCAGCGCATCCACCGACAGCGAAACGCGCTGGCCGACTTCCATGTGAGTCAGCTGCGTCTCCTTGAAATTAGCTTCGACCCAGGTCTCAGGCTCGGCCAGCGCATAGACGCTTTGGCCGGCCGCCACCCATTCGCCGACCTCGATATTACGGCGCCCGATGCGCCCCGAGGCCGACGCTTTGACTTCGGTTCGCTCAAGGTCCTGCCGCGCTTCCTTCAACTCGACTCGAGCACTGGCCAGATGGGCCGCGGCTTCCTCGGCCTGCCCGGCGATCACCTTCATACGAGCCTGCGCCGCCGAGACATTTGCCCGGGCGACCGCGAGCTGGGATTCGCTGGCCCCATAGCTGGCCCGCACGCTGGCCAAGGTACTCTTGGCCGAGTCGACATCGGCTTTCGGGCCTGCGCCGTTGTTCTGGAACAATTGCTCGCTGCGGTTGAACTCAACCTCGGCCAGGTCTCGCCGCGACGCGATCTCCTGCAGGTTGGCCTCCGCGCGCTTCACCTCGGCCTGCGCCTGCTTTAGCTGGGCTTGGGCTTCGACGCGCTCGGCGCTGTTTTGCGCCACCTGCGCCTCGGCCTCCCGCACGCCGGCCTGCGCCTGGTCGTAGGCAATCTGGAAACGGCGCGGATCGATACGCAGCAGCACCTGACCTTGCTCGACGCGCTCATTTTCATCCACCAGCACCTCGACGACCGGCCCGCTGACCTCGGGACTGATGGCGTGGATATGCCCCGTGATGTAGGCATCGTCCGTCTCTTCGTAGTGGTATTGATGGTAGGCGAAATGAATCCCCCAGGCCACCAGCCCCACCAGAACCACGGAGATCGCGATCGTGCGCAGGGGCGAGCGTTTCTTGCCTTTCGGCGCAACCTTCGCCCCGGTCGCCGCGGGGGACGTGGGTGATGATGAATCGTTCATGGTATTGGCTGATAAAGACATGTTTAGTGTGCGCCGACGGGAGCACTGCGGGGCCGGCCTCCGAGCAGAAGGATCAGAGGCAGGCTGATGACGAAGATGAAGGCCACGTAGTAGAACACGTCGGCAAAGGAAAGCAGCATGGCCTGACTGGAGAGCAGGCGTTCGATGAGGCTGTGCGCCTGCAACTGCGCCGTGTGCGGGTCGGAGCCCAAGGACTGGAAGAGCTGCTGGTAGTGTTGCAGCCGGTCCGTGGCGACCGTGCGAAAGGCCGAAACGTGCTCGGCCAGGTGGGCGTAGTGGATCCCCTCTCGGCGCGCGAGCATGGTCGTGATCAGCGCGATCCCGACACTGCTGCCAAGCTGGCGGGTCAGGTTGTAGAAGCCCGTCCCCGCCGCGACGTCTCGCTTGGGCAGATTGCCCAGCGTGGCCAAACTCAAGGGCAGGAAGATCATGACGGAGCCCATACCGCGGATCAGGAGCGGAAAGAAAAGGCTGTCCGTGCCGGTATCGGGGTTGATCTGCGAGAGCATCAAAGCGGTCGACACCATAATCATGGCACCGCACGCGATGAGGAACCGCGGATCGAAGCGCCCCGAGATCTTGCCCATCAGCAACATGCCACTCGCCGATGCGAGCGCCCCCGGCAAGAGCAGGAGGCCACTCTGGAAGGCCGTAAAGCTGAGGTAGTCCTGCACGAAAATGGGGACCGCGAACATCACCCCGTAAAGACCGATGCCGAGGATCAACGAGTACAGACTGCCCGCGGCCAGCGAACGGTGGCGCAACACGCGCAAATCCACCGCCGGATACGCGACCTTGAGCTCGTTCCAGATAAAGAGCCCCAAAGCGATCGCCGCGCCCACCGCCATAGTCACGATAAATCGCGAGCTGAACCAGTCCTCCTGCTGCCCCTCTTCCAGCATCGTCTGGAGACAGCCCAGCCCGACCGCCAGCAGGGCGATCCCCGTCCAGTCGACCTTGGTCTCCACCTTGTCCTCCGCGACGTCGCGAGGCAGGCACACCAGGGTCATCAAGACCGCGATGATCCCGATCGGCAGGTTGATGAAAAAGATCGACCGCCAACCCAGCGTATCCGTCAGAAAGCCGCCCAGCACCGGCCCCATGACCGGCCCCGCGATCACGCCGACGCCGAAGATAGCCTGCGCCGCCGGTTGCTCCTCGCGCGAGAACGTCTCGAAGAGGATGGACTGGGCCTTGGCCAGCAAGCCTCCGCCGCAGAGCCCTTGTAACACGCGGGCCACGATCAGCATGCTCAGGCTCGTCGAGAGCCCGCACATGGCGGACGAAAGCGTGAAGCCCACCAGCGAAAAGATAAGATAGCTCTTGCGCCCAAAACGCGAGCCCAGCCATGCCGCGAGCGGAATCATGATGACGTTGGCACACGCATAGCCCGTCGAGACCCACCCCACCTCGGACAAGGTGGCCCCGAGATTGCCCTGAATGTGCGGCATCGCCACGTTGACGATGCTGGTGTCGATGATTTCCAACACCGCCCCGAGTGAGGCAGTGATCGCAATCACCCACTTCAGCACGCCGAGATCCGCCAAACGCGTGGCGAGTGGACCGAGCAGTTCCCGCTGCGATCCGTAGAGAGGTCCCTCCTGATGGCTCATGGCTAGGCTCCCCGCGCAGGCCCGCCTTCGCCCGGGTCACTCAAAATCAAATCCGTCATGAATTCGACAAATTCACTCAGCGGGTAATCCGTCTCCAGGCTGTTGTTGGAGCGCTTCAAGACGTTGGAAAAAATGGAGCCGGTAAAGAAATCACCGAAGATCTCCTCCCGCCCCTGCGTGCGCAGCCGCCCTTCAGCCGCCGCCCTTTCCAGCAGGCGCGACCGGGCCTCCTTCAGCGGGCGGAAGATCGCGCGAAAGACCTTGCGCTCGTGGACCTCGTCGTGCTGCGTCTCCCCCAGCATCGTGCGAATGAGCGGCAGATTCTCCTGCAGCAAATACGCGTAAACCGTCCCCAGCGCAATCAGGTCGGCCCGCAGGTCTCCCGTCGGCGCCGGCACCTTCACGCTGGCCGAGAGCGCTTCGAGATCGAAATGCGTGCCCACGACTTCCGCCAGCAGCCGGTCCTTGCTCCGAAAATGGCGAAACAGCGTGACTTCGTTCACCCCGGCCTCCCGGGCGATCAAGCGCGTGGTCGCGCCCGCCAGACCTTCGCGCACGAAAACGGTCGCCGCCGCCGCCAACAGCTTGTCCCGCGTCTGGTTTCGCTTCTTGCCCTGCCCCTCCGCTTGCATGCAAGTAATTACTTGCATTTTTGAAGCAGCGTCAAGCCAGCATTGGAACAAGGCGAGAATGACGTATTGCCCTGGACGCTACAATCAGGGCGATGGCCGATGCTGCGGGTGGGCTTTAGCCGCTGTCACGACACCACCGTAGCGGAGGGATGCTCCAGGCAGGGCCGCGGTCATCAGACAAGCCACTGGTCGGGCGCCTTTTTCGACACAAGCCATTGGCTGAAGTGCGCTCCGACTACACCGCAAATGCGCCCCTTCAATCCCTCTGGGCAACCGGCGGTTTGGCGTTCGCCCAAGTGAAAGCAGTATCGTGGGGGAGGAGAAAATCTCCAAATTATGACAACAAAAAACCCGCATTCTTTTGGATAATGCGGGTTGAATCGTAATGGAACTCGTTGATTATAAAATGGTGGTGGGAGCAGGATTCGAACCTGCGAACCGATTACCGGGAGAGATTTACAGTCTCCATGCTTTGGCCGCTTGCATATCCCACCATCAAAAGAACGAAAAATCTTAGCCTGCCGCTGAGGGCTTTTCTTGCAAGCCCAAATTTGGAAAAATTTCAAATCGACCAGTCCGGATGGTCCAGGCCTTCCATGTCGCTGAGGTGGATTTCGAGGGCCTGGGCGCTGATGTTGATCTCGAGCACGCTCAGGATCAGCGAGCCGCCGAGCAGGCCGAGGCTGATGGTAAAGAAGATGTTGCCCAGCAAGGGAAAGCCGTAAAAGAGCCAGCCCATGGAGATGACGCAGGAGAGAAAGCTGACCACGCCGGCACCCTGCATGTAACGAATGAGGTGCACGCGCTTCCGCAGGTTGGCGATCTGGGCGAGATTCTTGGGATCGGGCTCCTCCAACTGGATGCGGTGGAGCGAGCGGATGACGCCGGCCAGCGTGATAAAACGGTTGGTGTAGGCCAGCAACAGCAGCGAGATAGCCGGGAACAATAGCGCGGGCGTGGCGAGGTCGAGCGTCATGAGACTGCTTACGATGGCCCACCCGCTGGAGAAAAGCGAGCGATGTTTCCGTTGCACCCGTTCGCAGGTATCTCATATTCAGCGGCAATGGAGGAAAGCGTCTCCATCCACATCGACAACGTCGTGCAAACGTTCAGCCCCGGCACCCGGGTGCTGCGCGGTATCTCGGCGACGATAAAACCCGGCTCTTTCGTCGGCTTGCTCGGCCCCAGCGGCGCGGGCAAGTCGACCCTGCTGCGCATCGTCGCCGGGCTGCTCCCGCCGACGGGCGGCCGCATCGACTTCGGGTCGGAACGGGAGCCGGACATCAGCTTCATTTTCCAACAGCCGTCGCTGTTGCCCTGGTTGCGGTTGCACGACAACATCGCCCTGCCCCTCCGCCTGGACGGTCGCCCCAAGGAGGAGCGCCGGGCGCGCGCGAGCGAACTTGCCCAGCGGGTCGGGCTCTCGGAGGCGCTGGAGCGCTATCCCCGTCAGCTTTCGGTGGGCATGCAGATGCGGGCCTCGCTCGCGCGTGCGCTGGCCTGCCGACCGCAACTGTTGCTGCTGGACGAGCCTCTGGCCGCGGTCGACGCGCTCACCCGCACCCAGCTCAACGCGAGCCTGCGCAGCTGGCATGAGGAGGATCGCTGGACGGCACTGCTGGTGACGCACTCCATCGAGGAGGCCGTGTTTCTCTGTGATCGCATCCTGGTGCTCGATCACGGGGTGCTGGCCGAGGATTATGCGGTCGAAGGCCCGGCTCGCCGCTCACTGGAGTGGAAGAGCGAGGCGGCCTATCACGCGCAGGTTGACCAGCTCAACCGACAGCTACTGCAGAAAGCCGCGCAATGAGACGGTGGTGCACGCAATTCTGGCCGGTCGGCCTCGGGCTGCTCGGCTTTATCGCCACGTGGTATGCCGTCATCTGGGCGTTCGACCTGCAGTGGTTCCAACTGCCGTCCCCACATGTCGTGCTGGCCTCGTTGGCCGAGCACTGGCGAGAACTGGGCAGCGCGGCCTGGCGCACCTGGCGCAGCGCCTCCCTCGGCTTCCTGGCGGCCACGTGCCTGGGGCTGACAACCAGCCTGCTGTTCGGCGCCCTGCCCCTCGTGCGGCGCGTGGTCTACCCGGCTCTGGTCCTGCTCCAGATGATTCCGATCATCGCCTCGGCGGCGATGGTGGTGATCCTGCTCGACACGGGCACGATCGCCACGGTCGTGATCGCGTTTCTGATCAGCTACTTCCCGATCATGGCCAATACGACCCGCGGGCTGATGGAAGTGCCGCGTGAGCAGCTCGACCTTTTTCAGCTCTACCGGGCACGCGGCTGGCAACGCCTCTTCTGGCTGCGTCTGCCGCAGGCCCTGCCGGCGTTCTTTACGGGCCTGCACGTGGCTTCGACCCTGGTCGTGATCGGCACGGTGACGGGCGAGCTTTTTGCCACGTCCAGTGACGATCAAGGCGGGCTCGGCTACCTCATTTTTGTCTACCGCGCACAGCTCAAGACGCCCGAGCTTTACAGCGCGGCCCTGCTCAGCTCCGTCCTCGGCTTCTTTTTTGTGGGCGTCGTCAGCCTGTTGCGCCGGATGCTGCTTTCACCATGGTATAAACTCGAAGTCGATGAAGGCGCTCCTGACTAACCTCTTCCTTTTCCTCCTCCTGCTCGGCCTCGCCGGCTGCGGTCGCTCCAAGCCCGAGCAGGCCGACACCACCAACGGCGAGCTGATCCCCGTGACCCTGCAGACCGACTGGTTTGCACAGGCCGAGCACGGCGGCTTTTACCAGGCCCTGGCCAAGGGTTATTACCGGGAAGCCGGGTTGGACGTGACGCTGCTGCAGGGCGGGCCAAACTCCATGAGCCTGAACAAGGTGCTGACCGGCAAGGCCCAGTTTGCGATGAACAAGGCGGACGCGGTGATCGACTTTGGCGCCCAGGGCCTGGACGTGCAGCCGGTCATGGCCCACTTCCAGCACGATCCGCAGGCCCTGATGCTGCACGCGGATGATCCGGCGCAGTCGATCAGTGACCTCGACGGGCGCTCCGTCATGGCCATTCCTGGACACACCTGGATCAAATACGTGGAGGCCCAGTATGGCATCGACCTGAAGATCGTCCCGCACACCTTCAGCCTCGAGCGCTTCCTCTCCGACCCGCAGTTCATCCAGCAGTGCATGGTGACGAACGAGCCGTTTTACGTGCGGCAGGCCGGCCAGCAGGTCAAGACCTTCCCCACCGCCACCAGCGGCTTCGACCCCTACCATGTCGTCTACGGCCAGGCGGAATGGATCCGCGAGCATCCGGATGTGGTGGAACGCTTTGTAGCCGCCTCGGTCCGCGGCTGGAAGGACTATCTGGAGAACGACCCGAGCCCGGCATTCGATCTGATCCAGCAGCGTAACCAGCAAATGAGCCGTGCCTTGCTCGCATACGGGCACGATCGCATTGTGCGCGAGCTGCTCACCTCGGGCCACGCCGACCAGGGCGAGGCGGTCGGGCAACTCGACCCGCGGCGCCTGCAGCAACTGGCCGATCAACTGCGCAAGCTGGGCATCATCCCCAAAGGCGAAGGCATCCCCGGTTTCGATCCGGAGCTCGTGCCCGCCTCGGCCCGACAATAGCCGAAAAAAAAGCGCTCCGCCTTCCGGAAAGCGGAGCGCCGGGAGAATCCTGCAGCGGCGTCACTCGACGGTACTGACCGTGATCTTGGCGTCCTCCTTCACCTGGCGCGCGGCATCCATGACCTGAATCATGCGGCCTGCTTTGGAGCCGCGTTGGGCCTGGATGACGACGGGCACATCGTCTTGGGACAGGATCTGTTTCACGATCTCTTCGACACGGGTCAGGGTGACTTCGTTGTCCTTGTACTGGATCGTTCCGACTTTGGTAATGAGGAAAACGATCGGCTCACTGCGGTCGTTTTCGTTTTGTTGGGGCCGAGGTGTGGGTTTGTCGATCGGCACCCCTTCTTCATCGACGAACACCGTCGTCACGATGAAGAAGATGAGCAAAATGAAGACCATATCGATCATCGGAGAGATGTTGATATCGGTCGAATCATCCGCTCGCTGGACATGTCGCTTGCGGCTCATGGTATGGGGTGTTGCTTGGAGTAGAAAGCAGATTGAGCTTAACCCCGCCTTCCCTCATCTGCAAGCAGTTTCCCTCACGGCCGCGCGGACACAAAAAAACGCCACCCATCTATCGGGTGGCGCCTGGAAATTGCGTGGCGGGGAAGCTTACTCGACGGTGCTGACCGTGATCTTGACGCTTTCCTTCACCTGGCGGGCCACGTCCATAACCTGGATCATGCGACCGGCCTTGGCGCCGCGCTGCACTTGCAGAATCACCGGCACATCGCTCTCGGAGAGGACTTCCTTCACGATGTCCTCGGCCTTGGTGAGCGTCACTTCGTTGTTCTTGTAGGTGATGGTGCCGGCACGGTTGATGCGGAAGATTACCGGCTCGCTGTCATTATCCTGCTGGCTTTGCGGACTCGGCGTCGGCTTGTCGATCGGCACCCCACGTTCGTCGACGAAAACGGTGGTCACGATGAAGAAAATCAGAAGAATGAAGACCATATCAATCATCGGAGAGATGTTGATGTCCGTCTGGTCCTCGCCTTTATTAAGGTGTCGCTTGCGGCTCATAAAAGGGGTAGGTTTTTGTCAATCGTGTTTCACCCTACCACAATCCGCAAGAACTTTTCCTTGCCGCGCGCACGAGTATTTTTGGAGTTGCATTGCTTCCATGCCTTTTGAACCCGCCCAGCCCTCCCTCTACGGAGAGACCCTCGAATCCCTGCAAACGCTGCTGAAAGGCGCCGGATTCCAGGCTTTTCGTGCCAAGCAGATCACCGACTGGCTCTACAAGAAGCGCGTCGAACGCATCGCCGACATGACCAACCTGCCCCAGAATCTGCGGCAGTGGCTGGAAGAACGATTTGTGCTATCCCCTTCCAAGCAGGTACTGGTGAAACAGGCGAGCGACATCACCGAAAAGCTGTTACTGGAGCAGGAAGACGGCCGCCTGATCGAGACGGTGCTGATCCGCTACCCGATGGAGGGCGTGGGCCAGGACGCCAGCCGCAAGACGATCTGCGTCTCCAGCCAGGTCGGTTGCGCCTATGGGTGCAAGTTCTGCGCCTCGGGCCTCGCCGGCTGGAAGCGCAACCTGACGATGGCGGAGATCGTGGGCCAGTTTGTGCACGTGTCGCGGCTCGAGGCCGAACGCAGCGGCGAAAAACCCGGCGCCGCCACCCCCATCGACAACATCGTCTTCATGGGTATGGGCGAGCCGCTGGCCAACTACGATGCGGTGGTCGGCACCATCCGCCTGCTCAACGCCGACTGGGGCATGGGCTTTGGCGCGCGCCGCATCACCATCTCCACCAGCGGTCTAGCCCCGCAAGTCCTCAAACTGGCCGACGAACCCATCCAATTCCGCCTCGCACTGAGCCTGCACGGAGCCACCAACGCGGTGCGCCAGCAGATCATGCCGGTCAACCGCAAGTATCCGCTGGAGGAGCTGCTGCCGGCCGTCGCCTACTTCAGTGAAAAACACGGGCGCATGCTCACGCTCGAATACATCCTGATCGACCAGATCAACGACACCTTCGAGCAGGCCCACGAGCTAAGCCGGATCGCGCGCGACCTGCACGCCCACGTCAACCTCATCCCCTACAACAAGGTGGAGGGCCTGCCGTGGAAGCGCCCCAATATCCGCCGGCAAATCGCTTTTGGAGACATCCTGAAGCAAAACAACGTGTCTTTTACCATCCGCAAGGAAAAGGGGCACGATATCGAAGCGGCGTGCGGTCAGCTGCGGCTTCAGACCGAACGCGAGCGGGGCACATTGGCGGTGTAAAAGGGCCTCTCGACCGGAAAAAGCTTTACACCGAGACCTATCAATCCATCCTGATAAGAAGATATGAATCGTGGACGTGCAATTTCGGATATTCTCGAGGCCAAAGATCACCCTCTGCTTTCGGTCGAATTTTTTCCACCCAAGGACGACGCGGGCGGCGACCTGATCGTGCAGACGGCGCTCGACCTCAAGCAGCAGGTGCAACCCGATTTCGTGTCCATTACCTATGGCGCGGGTGGCACCACCCAGGAGCGGACCTACCGCTACGCTCGCATCCTGCGAGACAAATATGGCTTTGAGGTGATGCCGCACTTTACCTGCGTCGGCAATTCCAAGGCCGAGGTCATCGACCTCGTCGGCCAATACTGGAAGGACGGCTTCTCCAATCTCATGACCCTGCGCGGCGACCCGCCCAAGGGTGAGACGGATTTCAAGCCCCACCCGGACGGCTGCCACTACGCCAGCGAACTGGTGGAATTGCTGCACGAAAACTTCCCGGACCTCTGCATGGGCGTCGCGGCCTACCCCGAGGTGCACCCGCAAGCGGTCTCTCCGGAGGACGACTTGAAGTACCTCAAGCGCAAGGTCGACAACGGGGCCTCCTTCGCCACCACGCAGCTCTTTTTCGACAACCGCAATTATTTCGCTTTCGTCGACAAGGCCCGTGCGCTCGGTATCGACGCGCCCATCATCCCCGGCCTCATGCCTATCCGCTCGGCCAAGCAGGCCCGCCGCTTCTGCGACCACATCCCGGAAGAGCTGGACGACATGCTCAACAAGGCCGGCGACGACAAGGCCGCCATCCACCGCGTGGGCGTGGAATGGTGCTTCCGCCAGATCCAGGAGCTGCTCGAAGGCGGCGCCCCGGGCGTGCACCTCTACATCATGAACCGGAGCAAGATGGCGATCGAACTCGCCAATCGCCTCCGCGAGGCCGGTCTCTGGCAACCCGCCGCTACCGTCTAGCAGGCTTGTCAGGAGGCGCCGCCTCCACAATATGCGAGGGTATGGCCCTACCCTCGCGCGGAAAAACCCAGCTTTACGCCTCCGTGGCGTGGCTGGTTTTTTTGTGGGTCCACTTCCTGGCCCTTTTCCGCGTCGAATGGACGCTGGATGCCCAATACAGCTACGGCTTCATCGTGCCCCTCTGCGCGGCGTACCTGTTTTACCTGCGCTGGCCCGATCGTCCCGCCGCCGAAGCCAAGCCGTCCCGCGGCCTCAACCTCTGTCTGATCGCCGGGGCCGCCAGCTTCATCCCCCTGGCGATCATCCGCGGCTCGAATCCCGAGTGGCGGGCCGCGCTATGGGCCGAAGGGCTGCTCGTCGTCGGCTTGACCCTGCTGACGTGTCTCCAGGTGACCGGTCGGCGGTGGACCCGTCACTTTGCCCCGGCCATCGTGCTGATGCTGATGGCGGTTCCGTGGCCGCGCGGCTTCGAAAGCCAACTGGTAAACGACCTGATGCGTGGAGTAGCGGCCGTTGTGGTGGAGCTGATGAACCTGCTGGGCCACTACGCCGAGCAACGGGGCAATCTCGTGCTGCTGCGCCAGGGCACGATCGGGGTCGAAGAGGCCTGCAGCGGCGTGCGCTCCCTGCAGTCCACGCTGATGGCAGCCGTGTTCGTGGGCCTGCTCTTCCGCTGGCGTTGGCCGCGCCTGCTGGGGCTGGTTGCGCTAGGGGTCGTGGTTTCCCTCGGGCTCAACGTCCTGCGCACCCTCACGCTCACCTGGATCACCGTCCAGAACGGCCCCCAGCAAATGGAACGCTGGCACGACCCCCTCGGGGCGGCCGTGGCCGTCGCCTCGGTGGTACTGCTCTTCGTGCTGGCGGCCCTCTACCAGCGCTGGAGACCGAGCGCGCCGCCGCCACGGTATGCCTCCAGCGGACAGGATCGGTCCCAGGCCCTGCCCGCGGTCGTCTCCGTGCTATTGCTGGCGGCGCTGCTGATCGCACCGGTCGCGACCGCAGTTTGGTACGCCCAGCCAGACGAGCAGCATTGGCAACGGGTGCAGGCGACAGTCACGCAAACGGAACCCCTGCAGGCCCAGGCGATCCCGGAACGCGTCGAGGCCCTGCTACGCTATAGCGAGGGCGCCCACTATGTATGGGAGGCGGCCGACGGCACGCGCTACACCCTGTTTTTCTTTCACTGGGGCAAAGGCCGCACGTCTTCCCACGCCGGGGTGCACCGCCCCGACGTCTGCCTGCCCTCGGCGGGTTACGAACTGGTCGCGCAGGAGGCCCCGCTGACGTGGAACGCGGGCGCGCAGTCGCTGGAGTTCGAGACCTTTCGCTTTCAATTCGGACCGCGCCCGCTCTACGTCTTTTTCTCCGTCTGGGATGCCTTCCCAGGACATCAGGTGCCGATTGCGACCAACTGGCAGGAGCGGCTGGCCAACGTGTGGCATCATCAGCGGGTCCAAGGGCGCTATTCGGTCGAGCTGATCGTCGAACCGGCACAGCCCGCCAGCCTCAGGACTGCGCGCCAGCAGGCGCGGCGCTTTCTGGAGCGACACCTGCAAGTGGCACCGGTTGTTCCCAGCGCTGAGCAGCCTTGAAGTAGTCCGGCCAGTAGCGCCAGGCCCGCTCCGCCCCCATCACGACCTCGTAGGCCCGCGCCTGCCAGTAATACAGGGCCGGCGGCGCCTCCGCATCCAGCTCGACCAGCTTGAGCGCTTCGAGCAGGTCGTCGAAGCGCTGCGCTTCCGCCAATCGCTGGGCCAGGGCCTGAGCCGACGCATAATCGCGTGCATTGCGCCGCAGCCGCAGCTCCAGCAGGTTGAGTGGCACCTCGCCGCCGTAGGGCACTTGGGGCACCGCCAGGACGCGGTCGAGCAGCTGCGAAGCTTCGGCATAGTCGCCGCGAACCGCCAGTGCCCACGCCTCCAGCCAGGGCGCTTGCGCCTGAAGTTCAGGGCTCTGCCGCAAGGCCTTGAAAACGCCGTCTGTCTGCCCTTGGGAAAGATACCGCACCAGCAGCACCGTCTTTTGCTCGACCGGCCACGCCTCCCAGTGCGCACCGCCGAGATCGTCCGCCAGCAGACGCTGAAATGCCGCGTCGTCCATCAGCTCAAACGCCCGCGCGCGGTAATCGGGGTGCAGGTCGCTCAGTTCGATCAGCGCGTTGCGCAGCTCCGGGTGACCTTGTGCCGCACCCCAGATCTCACCAAAGAGCCAGCCCCGGCTCAGGCCCTGCCCGCTCTGCAACGCCAGACGCCACGCTGCCACCGCCTTGGCGGGCGCGACCGGCAGCCAGGCTTCGGCTTCGCGCAGGACCACTTCGGTATGGAAAGGTGCGAGCTTGCGGGCCTGACGAAATGCCGTTTCTGCCTGCGCGAAGTCGCCAGATTCAAGCGCAACCCGCGCCAACTGGAAGTGCGCCCGCCAATCGAGCGGCAGGATCCGGGAGACCTTGGCCGCCGAGGCAACGTCCTGCCCCTGTGTCAGCAACGCCTCCCGCGAATGCCCAAGCGGCGTCGCCAGCCACAGCGCACCCCATAGCGCCGCCAGGCCCGCCAACGCGGCCCCCATCCAGCGGTTGGGCTTGGGCTCGGGCCACTCCGCGGCCGGTTTTTCAGCCAAAGGCAGCGAGAGCAAAAAGAGCAAGCCGGTCACCGCAACCGTCACGAGTCGGTGCCCCGAAACGTCGACCAGGCTGTGACCGAGCAGCAGCCACGCGGCAACGCTGGCCGCCCGGTGGAAGCTGTCCTGATATCGCCGGAGCCGCCACTGCCAAGCGGCGAGCCCCAACAGCGTCGCCGCCAGCAGCAGCACCGCGGGCACCCCGCCCTCGGCCGCAAGCCAGAGCCAGTCGCTCTCGGGATGTTTGGCCTGGGTCGGGCTGACGGAAGCTTCGCGGTATTGCGGAAACACATCGATAAAGTTGCCCAGCCCGACCCCCTGCAGCGGCTGGTCGGCGATCAACTGCGCGGTGTCGATATACAGGGCCTTGCGCACGCTCAGAGACACGTGATCACCCGCGTCTACCCCAGCCTTCGTCAGCAGGATTGCGCCGCCAAAGGCTACGGGCACGCTGAGCACGGCGGCGAGCTTGCAAACGTTCAGCAGGCGCGGCCGTCCCGGCCCCACCCCATGCGCCGCAACCAGATAGGCGGCGCCGATGCCGGCCAGAAATTGAGCGGCCTGACTCTCCGCCATGACCAGCGCCAGCGCGAGCACGAGCCCGCCGGTCGCCGCCAACAGACGATGTGGAATGTCGTCAGCCTTCAGCAACAGCGCCACGTCCAGCACAAAGGCTTGCGCCAGCAACAGCGCCCATTGGTTGCGATTGGGCGTAAAGCTGAACACCTGCAGCGTGTCGGCCAGGGGATTCTGCAGCCCCTGCATCGTGGCCACTACCGCGACGAGCCCCAACAACGCCAGCGTCGCCACCCAGGCAATCGTCACGGTCTTGCGCACCCGGCGCCCCAATCGCAAGCGCCACAGCCACACCAGGTAAGCGAATGCGCTGGCCAGCAGGCACCAGCGGCCAAACGACCACCACGGTTGGGGTGACCAGCCTCCCGTCGCAACGCCCAGTTGTCCCAGTCGGTCGCGCCAGAAGCCGCTGGCGGCCGGAAACGGCAAACTGCTCGCGGCCAACCATGCCAACAAGACGGCCGCCGGGATCCAAACCTGACGCGGCACCGGCGCCCGATGCGCATAAAAGAAAGCACTCGCACCCGCCACGATCATCAGGACCGCCGGCAAAAGCACTTCCGGCAGACCACCTCCCGCCACGGTGCAGCCCAACGCCGCAACCAATATCCATCCCAGCAGACGGGTGGATGCCTTGGTCCTCGAAACAGGGGGTTCGCTGGGGTCAGGATCCGGCGCCCGAACTCGGCGGCGCGTAGTAATCATTATACTTCTTGTAGTAGTAATAATCGCTACCCTTCACGTTGACGTAATTCAACACGAAACCACCGATTTTCGCCCCGCGCAGCCGCAGGCGTTCGAGCGAATTCTTGATCTGGCGCGTCTGGGTGTAGTTGGTGCGCACCACAAACAGGGCAACGTCCACCCGCTGGGCCAGACTCGTCGTATCGTCCGTGGCCAGGATCGGCGCCGAATCGATCACCACGTAATCGTAGGCCTCCCGGGCCTGCGTGAGGATCTCGTCCATGCGACGGCTCAGCAGCAGCTCGCCTGGGCGCTGCGGATAGGCGCCCGAAGCCAGAAACGACAGGTTTTCGATCTCCGTCGGCTGGATCGCAGCGTCCAGCGCTACCTGTTGCTGCAGCACCTCCGCCAGGCCCGGCGCGCGCGCAGCATGCAACGTGGGCGCGATCTGCCCGCGACGCAGATCGGCGTCGACCAGCAGCACCTTGGAGGAAGTCAGCGCGATGGCCGCCGCGAGGTTCATCGCCACGGTAGACTTGCCTTCCTCCGGGACGGAACTCGTGACCAGAATCACCTCCGGGCGATCCGCATCCGCGCCCATGAAGAAAAGCGACGAGCGAAGGGTGCGGCAGGCCTCCGCAAACATGTGACGGTCGTCCGCCGGTTGCAGCAGCTCCACGCGGCCGTCCTGTCGCTGATCTTCCACCGGGATCAGGCCCAGGATCGGCGCGTCAAAACGGTTGCGCAGATCCTCGCCGGAAACCACCCGGTTGTCGATCAGCCCCAGCCCGGCAATCAGCACCAGCCCGAAGCCCAACCCGAGTATGCCGCCCTCCACGAGGCTGCGCTGCAGGCTCATGCGCGTCTCGCCAAAATACTGGGGCCGCTCGAGCACCGAAACAATCTCGGTCGAAATATCCTGCCCCGTCTCGATCGTCTGCAGCGAACGCAACAGGGTTTCGTGCTGGTTGCGAAAACGTTCGAGATTGGCCTGCAGACGCTCGAATTCGGCGGAGAGACGGCTGTTCTCCAGCGCCACCTTTTCCTGCTCGGAAATGATGATGTTGAGGTTCTCCAGCTGGGCCTTCAGCTCCTGCTTGCGATCGCCCATCTGCTGTTCCGCCTGCTCGCGGTAGATCTCCATCAGCTCCTCGGTCCGGCTGATCTCGTCGCCGAGAGAAATCATCTTGGGATGCCTGGGCTTGAGGTAGCGCCCAAACTGGTCGCGCTCAGCCTTGAGCTGCGTGAGGCGCCGCTTCGCGGCCTGGTAATCGTCCGTCGCCGCGGAGTTGAGCAGCGCCTTGTCCAGGCCCAAGCCCTCCGGGTTCTGCAACTGCATGTCGACATCCAGCGATTCGAGCAGGCGCATTTGCGTGCGCAGCTCCGAACGGCGGCGTTCCAGCGCGGCCAGGTTCGAGCCTGCCGCATCGCCCTGCTCCTGAATGAAGATCAGGTTGTTGCGCTTGCGAAACTCCACCACGGCGTCTTCCCCCTGCTGGATCTTGCGCTCGATGTCGTCCAGCTGCTCCGTAATGGCCAGCAGCGCGCGCTCACTGGTCTCCCCCTTCATCTGCTGGCGCCAGTTGATGTATTCCTCCAGCAGGGCGTCGAGGTAGCGCTGAGTGTATTCGCGGTCCGAGCCCGTCGCCACTACCTGGATGATCGAGGTGTCCGGCAGCTGCATCGGTTGGATCGAGACCGGAATGGGCTGCAGGTCCGGGTAAAACGCCGCCACCCGCTCGCGCGCCGCCTTGCGCACGTCAGAACTCTCGAGAAAGGCCCGCTGATTGCCGAACCAGTAGCTGAATTGCTCCTGAACGCCCGTATTCAACTGCTGGGCGACGAAGCCGCTGAGCATGATCTTGGCCCCCCAGCGGTAGGTGGGCCGGTCGTTCTGGGCTTGCCAGCCGCGCCAGCTCGCGCCGAGCACGAGGGTCAAAAGCGGTAGCCACCAGTAGCGCCGCAAGAGCAACTTGGCCAACTGCCAGTAGTGGCGGGCCTGATCCTGCCAGTCGCCCGCCGCCTTCGGCTTGTCGTCAAAAAGGTCGAATTCGTTGGCTACCATGCGAATTTGCGGTCGGTCACGCGGATAATGTCGTCGGGGCCGAGCACGGGATCGTTGCTGCGGTCGCCCTGCTCGAGGATGCGCTGCACATCCACCACGAGGCGGCGTTGATCTTCCGGCAGCGATTCGTCGGCCTTGATCAGCAGCACACGGCGCTTGTTGGCAAACTTGGCGAAGCCGCCCGCACGTAACACCGCTTCGCTCACCGTCAGGTCGGAGCCATCGGCCGGCAAGTTATAGACGCCTTCGCCCGCCACCTCTCCGGTAATGAAATACGTGCCGCCGACCTGGCTCGATTCGGGGACCACGAGGGTGTCGTCTGGCCGCAGCACCTTGTCCGCCGCGAGGTTGCCCTCCTCCAGCACTTCCTTCAGATCGACCGTGATGCGCTCCTGCTCGTCGGGATTCTGACTGTCGCCGCGCAAGATCGTGACATGGCTCAGATCGGCGCCCGCGCGAACGCCGCCGCTGCGGATGAGTGCCGTACTGGCCGTCAGCACCTCGTCGGCGGGGATCGGCAACGGGCCGGGACGCAGCACCAGGCCCACCACCTTGACCTCGCCGCGCGCGCCGTCGGCGTTTTCAAAATCGACCAGCACCGTGGCGCGATAAAAGAAGTCCTGCTCCAGCTCCTGCTTCACCTTTTGCGCAAAGGCCTTGGGGGTTAAATGGGTAGCATCCACGCGCCCGATCAAGGGCACGTCCACCTTGCCCTCGGCATCGACGAAAAGACGCACCGCGGGCTCACGCTCTTCTACCACCTGATAGCTGAGGCGATCCCCAACCCGGAGCGGACGGGAATCGTCGAGCAGTTCCATCCGGGATGGCGTCTCCTGCGCACGCAGCGCCGTCACTCCCCCGCAGCACAACAGGAGGCAACAGGCCAGCAGGGGGCGCAGCCAGCGCCCTTTCAGACTCAACAGGTGAAACATTCCCCTCATTAAAACGGCTCCACGGCTAAAAAGTGTAAGACAATTCCGCCCGCACGATCTGCTGCTCATACTCGCGGTCCAGCCGGTTGGACCACTTGCGCAGGTAGCCGTAACGCAGGTTCAAATCCAGGCTGGGGCCGAGCTGGTATTCCATGCTCAGCTGCGCGTCCAGGCGCTCGGCTTCTTCAGCCAGAAAACCGCCCGAATCGTCGCTCCATTCGTAGCCGACCCGCCCGGTGATGGTCGATCGGTTGAAGCCGGTATAGGTGGTGGCCCAGCGGATCGAGTGCGTGCGCTCGTAGTTGGAAATCATGCCCAGCTCCACGCTGTCGCGATAGCCGAGCGAATACGAAAAGACTTCGTTCACCGAGTGCTCGGCCTCCAGGCCCCAGGACATGCCGGAGAGGTCCGAGCGATCGCCGTTGATGCCGTTGCGGTCGAAGTTGCGCCACTGGTAGCCCACGTCGCCCACCAGCGTGAGGTAATCCGACGGCTTCCACGTGGTGACGAGCGACACGCCGTAGCCGTCACTGTCGTTTTGCAGGTCCTCCCAATAGTCGTTGAGGTAGCGCGAGAGCACGAGCTGGGTCGACCAACGCTTGTTCCAGAGGTGCTGCCAGTTGAGCGAAAACGTGTGCGCCGTCAGCTCGGTATTGGCGTAGGCGGCGGTAAAGGAGTTGATGTCCGTGCGCACCGCCCCGGCGGTCAGGGTGTCGAAGTCCGACAGCTCCCACTGCAGGAAGGCCCCGGCGGTGTTGTGCACGCGCTCGTAGAAAAGCGCATCGGTGATGACGTTGCCTTCGGGGTCGACGCCCGTCGTTTCCGTCGGGTCGGAATAGAAATTCAGCTCGTCGTAGACCTGCAGGTAGACGCGCTCGCTCAGCCGCACGAGAAACTCCAGCCGCGTATTGGGAAAGACGCTGAAGTGGAGGTTGCTCGAATCCAGTTCGTCGTGCGCAAACGCGTCGCGGTATTCGGCGCCCAGATCGAACGACAGGCTGTTGTCCTTCGTAAACTCCCACTTGCTGTCGACGTCCAGGCTCGTGATCCAGAACACGTCGTTCAGCTGGTTACGGCTCGAATAGGTGGGGTTGGTGTTCCACTCCAGCGCCGTCTTGCCCACGAGGTCTCCGGACAGGTTTCCGGCCTGAAATGTCTGGGCCTGCAGAGGTCCAACCAGAGCGAAAAAGGAAAAAGTGGCGATGCTGAAAGGCTGAATCCGCACAGGATAAATCGGTGGGTTTCGGCCGTTTCCCGAAACGGCCTTTGGCGCCCTCTAAACGGAGATTCACGTCGACGAGGACAATCCACTACGGAGTATTGGCTTGATAAGCGGGCGCAATACCTTAGCTTTGAATGCACAAATCACCTACCCAATCGTGTGAAGAAAGCAAGTTATTTCCAGTTGTGCGGTGGATGGGTGGCGCTGGCGACCCTACCCTTCCTCGTCCCGACGCCGGCCTTTGCCGTGCCGCTCAAGACGGTGCCCAAGCCGGACACGACTGAGCTTGCGCAGTATCAGAAGAACGTTGCCCGCAAGAACATGGGCGCCCAAATCATCAATCTGGATAGCGCCAGCGCCGAGCCGGTCCTGCCTTCGGGCGATGTCGCCAACCCCTATACGCCCGTCTGGCTGGGTGAAGACGAGACCCGCGGGGCCGAATTGCCGGCGGGTGAGAGCTATCGTGTCATGGCGCTGGAGAATTTCCACACCGTCACCAAGTTCATCCTGCAGAACTACGGGGCACGCGGTCAGATGAAGCTCTATGGCTCGGAGACCCTGCAGGCCCTGTCCGAGGGAGACTGGACGGAGCTGGGGCAGCAGGACCTGGGCAAGACCAAACAGGTGGCCGTAGAGTTCCCGGCCATGAATCTGCGCTACCTCATGATGCAGTTCGAGTTGGAGGAATCGGGCGAGATCGGCGGTCTGGGCCTCTTTGGCGAGGACAGCCTCGATCAGGCCAGTGCCCTGTTTGTCGAAAACCCGCAGCAGATTCGCACCATGCTCGCCGCCGGGGCCAAGCCCGTGCCCTTCGACTTCGCCAGCCTCTTTACCGGCTCCACGATCAGCGCGGTCAGCTCGGGCGACATCTCCGAGGCTCAGCGCATGATCGACGACGATACCACCACAGGCTTCCGCTTTGATCCGGACGAGCCCGCGCACGTGGTCCTGCTCGACCTGCGCTACGACTACATGGTCGACCTGATCACGGTGGTGCTCCAGTCCGGCCCGGGCAAGCTGGAGATCTACGGCGTCAACGAACTCGCCGCCGCCAACGACGCCGAAGCCGCCCAGATCGACACGTTCGAGTTCCCCGACAATTTCTTCGACGAGGTCGAGCCGGTGGTCACGCAAGCCTTCGATGAAGACGTCGACCGCATCCAGATCAACCTGGAGTCGTTGCAGCGGCGGTTTTACGTGATGCGTTGGACGCCGGCCGATGACGCCCAGCAGCCGACCGAAATCTACGAGATCAGCGTGATTGGGCAGGTGCCCGAAGAGCTTTCGGAGCTGGCCTTTGCACCCCGCAGCGAGTTTCTGAGCCAGACGCCGACCAATCAGGAGGCTCCCGACCTCGAAGCACCTCCCGCGGACAGCCCGCAGAATTTCAGCGAGTAGCGCCTACAAAACGCCTTGCCGCAGGCGCTGCTCCGGCTCCAACAACCCGGTGGGATCGACCAACTCCGCGTATTGGCGTGCCGCCGCCGAATGCCCGTTGGCCTGCAACACGAGCGCCAGGATCAGTTGCTGGCGATTCTGCGCCTGCGACCAGTCCACCAGCTCCCGCACCTCCTGCAACAGCGCCAGAGCCTTTTCCGGTTCACCCGCCTGCAGCAGCGCCCAGGCATAGGTTGTACGGGGGAACAGCAGGTCGGGATGCGCTTCCGCCACGGGCTGGATCACCGGGAGCACGGTCTGGACGTCGCGCCCGTCGAGTAACTGAAAGTAGCACCAGTCGTTGAGCACCCCCACATCATCGGGCTTGAGCTGCCGCAGGTGATCGAGGCTGCGCAGAATGCCGTCCAAATCGCCCTGCTGCTTGTAAATCGCGTAGAGTTGCAGCTCCGCCCAGGCCGCCCGCGCCGGTTGTTCCGCCAGCCGGTCCAGCGCAGTAATGGCCACCGGATACAGCCCCAGGCGGGCGGTGCGTTCGGCCACATGTCGCAGCGCAACCGCATCGCGCCCGGCCGCCAGCAACACCTTTTCGCGTGCGCGCGCCATCGCCCGATCTTCCCCCAGCGCCGCATGGGCCTGTAGCAGCGCCAGATAGCGCGGCACTTCTTCCACCGGCACGTCTGGCTGTTCCAGCACCTCCACAACGCGCGGCCACTGTCGTTGCTGCACCAGCGCATCGACGTAAACCTCCAGCAGGTCGCGTCGGCTCAGCGCGTCGGCCTGCGGCAAGATCTCCAGCGTGTAGACCGCCAGCCCCTGACCATTCAGCCAGCGCCCGAGGCGCAGCTGGCGGGCCGCATCGTCCGGCGGCAACAACGCACGCGCCGCCTCGTAGCAATGCGCCGGCGAAATCCGCCCCAGCCGGTACATCAACTCCAGGCGCACCAGCTTTGCCTCCACCGTGCCCTGCGCAGCCAACGCATCGAACACCCAGCTGCCCGTCCCCAAGTCCGCTTCGCGCAGCTCGTTCGCTGCCCGCTGTAACTGGGCCGGGGTCAGGCGTCCGTCGCCATAGGCCGCGTGCAGGAGATTCCACGCCTCGCGATCATCGTCCGGCATCGGAGACATGCGCGCCACCTGCAACGGCAACAGCGCCGCCATCTCGCCCTCGGGCGCTTGCTCGATTACTTGGGTGGCCGCCGCAAAGGCCTCATGCCACGCCTGCGCTTCCAACGCCAAACGCGCCTTCAACTCCCAATACGCCCACGGCAGGGGCGGCGTAAAATCCTCGACCGCAGTGGCCGCCTGACGCGCCGCCTCGAGGTCTCCAGCCTCCAGCGCCGCCAACCCCCGCTGCGTCCAGTTGAGCGCGTCCGGCTCCAAATCCACCAGATCCTGCCAGAACGCCGGCGCCTGGTCGGGCGCAATCAAGTCCGCCGCCTGCGCGACCGCAACCAGCACCTCGGGATCCTGCGGCCGCAGCGCATAAGCTGCCCTCACGTCTTCCCACGCGTTTTGCGCCGTCAGTCGGTCCGGCGCCTCTTGTCGGCTCTGGACCTCCAGCACCGCCAGCCCGTCGCGCGCCAGCGAGCGCGCCCGTTGCGTCTTGAAAGCGTGGTAGCCGTAGAAGCTGCCGCCGCCAGCCACGACCAGCGCCAGGGCACCGATCAACGGCCATTTCCAGCCACGGGCAGCAGCCTTGGGTTCTGCGGGAATGGGGTCCTGATTCACGTCCACGTCCTTTCCTTGATCTTTCGGGCGGGATTACCCGCCACCACGGTCCACGGCGGCACGTCGCGCGTTACCACCGCCCGGGCGGCCGCGACCGCACCCTGCCCCAGCGTCACGCCCGGGAGCACCATCGCGCCGGCGGCGATCCAGACGTTTTCGCCCGTCTCGATCGGCGCGGCCACCAGTCGAAAGTCCAGATCGCTCAAATCGTGCGAGCCCGCCGCGAGGTAGGCCTGCTGGCTCACTACCGTGCGTCGGCCCAGCGTGATGCGCGTCTTGTTGTCCACCACCGCCGTATCGGCCACGATGACTTCGTCACCGCACTCGAGGTTCCACGGCGCCCAGATCTGCGCGCGCGGGTAGATGCGGCAACGCCGCCCCAGCCGGGCCCCAAAGCAGCGCAACCAGAACGCGCGCCAGCCGTGGCAGACCCGCGGGCTCGGCCAGATGAGCAGCGCATACGCCCAGCCCCACAACAGGCGGCCCAGCCGGTTGCGCAGGGAAAAACTGGGGGCGAGGAAGGTGCGCTCCATCATGGTCTTAATCGGTCAAATCCCGTTGCAGTTGCAGGCGAAGGCGTTCCGCCGTCGTCTCGATCCTGAAGTGCTGCTCGAAACAAGGCTGAGCCGCCGCGCGCATCGTGTCCCGCTGGTTCGGTTCCAACGCGGCCCATGTGTCCAACAGAGCCGTGATACCCGCCAGCGTGTCGGCTTCGGTCAGGCCCGCCTGCGCTACGGTCACCTCGCGCCAGATGTTGACCTGACGCGTAAGCAGCGCGGGCGTGCCGACCGCCAACGCCTCCGCCACCACGAGTCCAAAATTCTCCTGGTGGGAGGGCAAAACAAGCGCCTCCGCCGCCCGCAACGCCCCCCATTTCACGTCTCCGGTCACCGGACCAGGCCAGTGTAGCCGCGGATGGGCATAGCGGGCTTGCAGAGCCTGGACAAAGAGCGTGTCACCGCCCGGGCCAGCCAGCACCAGGTCAAAGGGCAGCGCGTCTTTTTGCGCATAAGCCTGCACCAGCAGGTCGACGCCCTTCTTCTCGCAGAGCCGCCCCAGGAATAGCAGAAACCGGCGCCCCTTCAGCGCTGGAAAGGCAGCCTCGAACGCCTCCACCTGCGCTGGCGGCTGTCCCGCCGGGGCGCTCGTGCCCAGCCCGCAGACGATCTCGCGCGGTCGGTAGCGGGGAAAGGCGCGACGCGCCAGATCGCGCTCCGCCTCGGCCGTATAGAGAATGCCTTTGGCGGCATTGAGAGCCGGGCGCTCGATCATCCACCAGTAGGGCAGCTTTTTGAGGAATTTGAGCGGATAGCGCCGGTTGAACCACGGATCGAGCATGCCGTGCGGGAATACGTAATACGGCACGCGCCCCGCGCAGGTCTGCCAGACGGAGAGCGTCGGGTATTGCCACAGGCCGTGCGCGATCACGGCGTCGAACTCCGAGGCGTGGGCTTGCAGCCAAGGCTGATAGGCGCGGCTGTGACCATAGAAATTGCTCGCTGGCCCGAGTGCTTCGACCGGCAGCGGAAAGTCCTGCAGGTAATCCGCGCTCGGATCGTCGACCGTCAGCACTTGCTGGTCGACGCCGAGGGACTGCAAGGCCTGGCCGAGGCGATGCACCGCTTCCACGGTGCCTCCCAACGCAGGATCGAGCCGGGGTATGGTGTGCAAGAGGCGCATGATCAGACTGCTGCCGCCTCCGTTTCGAGCGGCGATTCGCGACGCTTCTGCTCCTGCGCCCGGGCCCGCCAGTAGGCCTCCTGTTGCTCCAGCAGCAGGATGGTGCCCACACTGAGGAACCACCAGATCGCCAGCGGTGGCTGGATGCCGAGGGTCGAAAACAGGCCGTTGAAGATAACCGAGCCCATAACGAGCGACCCAGCGAAGATCAGCTTGCTGTGCCTGAGCCGGAAGAACGCGCGCAGGCACAGCACGATCACGTAAAGGCGGAAGCCCATCCAGACCGCCACAAGGTAATAGCCGCCCTCCAGCACGGTGTTGGCGAGATCCGCTTCGCCCCACACCTTGGACCGGATCTGGCGCGCGTAGCCGCTGAAACTGTCGACGCCATTGCTCATTACGCCCAAGCCGTAGCCAAAAAAGCCCGGCTGGTAGTGCTCGTAAAGGTAGATCCAGCCCAGGAACGCGTGGTCCGCGCGGTCAACGTATTCGGCGCCCACCTCGCCCTCTTCGATGAAATACTGGGAGCGCGCCTCGAAGGCCTGAAACGCCGCCGGCGCCAGCGTGCGCGCCACAAACAACGCCACCGCCCCCACCACCAGCACGGCTGCGATTTCACGGAGCGAGCGGCCTCGCCCGCGCACCGAAACAAGGCAAATGCCGAGCACGAGGATGAGGCCCGAACCGATCGCCGAGAGCCGCGAGCCGCTGATGACATTGGCGATGACCAGCAGCACGAGCACCGGCAGCGGATGCAGCAACCACGACCACGGCTTTTTCAGCGCCGGCCAGAGCACAAAGCTGATCGTGACCGCATAGATCGCCACGTGCAGAAACCAGCTGTATTGCGCCACGAAGGGGAACGGCCCGCTGACGCGCAGGCGCCCGCCGGCCGAAAACGCACTGAGGTCCTCCCCCGCCACGGACAGGTTGAGCCAGTGCGTGGTGGGCAGGAAGAGTTGCATGAGCGACAGCGCCACGATGGGATACAGCGCGAGCGTCATCCAGCGGTAGGGCCGCGTGCCTTCCAGCGGAGCGGTCTGGCTGAACCCCGCCAGCAAGCCGAGCGTCACAGCCTCAAACAGCAGGTATTGCTTGGTCCCGAAGATCGCCAGTAGCGGGTCGTGCAGGGCCGTCGTGATCACCAGCGGCACCAGCAGGATGCCCAGCACAATCCAGGCGAAGAGAAACTTGGCCGCCCTCCCCTGCAGCGGACACCGCAACAGCATCAGCAGGATCAGAAACGTCAGGCCGTCCTTGACCAGGATGTAGAGTGTCGACAGTCCACCGGGCAACAGCTTGCGCACGAGCCCTTCGCTGATCAGCACGAAGATCAGCGCCATCACCAGTCGTTGCAGCCACGTCTTCATGGTGCGATCGAAGCCAGGGTCTCCACCAGTTCGCGACCCGCGCGGTCCCAGCCGCCGACGGACGCCATTTGGGCGGAGGCCGCCCGTCCCATGGTCAGCCGCCGAGCCGGATCTTCCGCCAGAGCCTGCAGGTGCGCGGTCAGCCGTTCGACATCGCGCGGCGCGAAAAGAAAACCCGATACGCCGTCTTCGAGCAGCTCGGCGGCCCCGGAATGCGTGCTGGCCACCACCGGCAGCCCGTGCGCCATCGCCTCGCCCACCACCAGCGACAGGCCCTCCTCGAGGCTCGGTTGCACAAAGGCATCGGCCTGCGCGTAAAGGGCCTCCAGCTGTGCCCCTTTTTTCACGCCGAGCAAGCGAGTGCCTTCGGGCCACGCGCGGCCCTCACAGCCCGTCGGCGGCGCGCTGGGGCCGACCAGCCACAGCTCCTTGCGCGGCAACTCGAGGCGCTCAAAGGCCTCGGCCAGGTAGCGCACGCCTTTGCGGTAGTTCAGCTGCCCGACATACAGCACGCGAAAAGGCAGGTCCGGGTCGGGCGCCTCCCGCTCGGTCTCCACGGGGGCGGGCGCACCGTAACGGACCTTGAGCAATCGCCTCGCGTCGAAACCGCGTTGCCGGAAACTTTCGAGCACAAAGTCGGACGGCCCCAGGATGTAGTCGGCTTGCTCGTAGTCCCGCAGACGCCGGTCCCGCTCCGCCTCGTGAAACGGCGGCGGCTCCAGGCCCAAGCGTGCGCACTCGTCGGCCAGCAGCTCGTATTGGTGCAGCCAGTGGCTGTTGACCACCTCGCACACCAGCGGCTTCCGGCCCTTCCAGCGGGTGCCGGTTGCGTTGCCCGTCCCGGCGTAAAAAATCGCGCCGTCGGCCTCTTGCAGGGCCCGGCACATCGTGTGGTCGAGCGCCCGCTTGCTGCGCACGCTAAGGGCCTCCCGCCGGGCGCAGGAAAAAAACGGCAGCTGAAAGGACAGCACGTAGGCCGTCTGCCAAAAATCGACCCGACGCAGCCGGCCGTTCGCCAGCTCCAGGGGCGCGCGCTCGCTCAGCCGCGAAAAGCCGGAGACGAAAGTGTGGAGGAGGTCGGCATCGGCCAGGGCGCGCGCGTAGGGGTAGTGGTGGGCCCGGTTGGGCGAGGCATAGACCCACTTCACCCGCGCGCCTCCTGGATCAGCCGCTCGTAAGCGTCAGCCACCTCGGGCAGCCGGGAGTGCTTCGGCGGGTCCTCACTCTGTTGCCACCATGCGACCAGATCCTCCCGCGGCGGGCACAGATTGGCGGCAGGCTTCGGGTTGCGCATCCCCGGGAACGAGACGTCGTCTCGCAACACACGAACTCGTAGGCCGTGCTCCTGCATCGAAGCCACCGTGCCACTCTTTTCCAGCAGTGCCACCGGAGTGGTCGTCATACCGAGATCAAGGCTTTGCAGGTAGCCGGAAATCGTATCCGGAGCCTTGCCCTTCACGCGCTCAAAGGCGAAGCCATGCGGCGGTTCCGCCTGCCACCGTTCCCAGCGGGCCTCGCCGTGTCGCCCCAGGTGCCCCGCCGCCAGCACCTTGACCGGGCGGCGCAGGTGTTGCCCGAGTCGCTGCAGTTCGTCGAACAAAGCCGCTTCGTCCAGCGGCTCGTACAGGGTGCCGAAAAAGCCGGCGCGAAAATGGTCGTCCGGCGGCGGAGTCGCCTCGACCACCGGGATGTTGCCGCAGAGCGGGATGATGCCCGCGTCCTGACCCAATCGCCGCAGCATGTGCTGATAAGGCAGGGATTGGGTGTGGACCCAGTTGGGGTGCAAGCCACGCAACATGCGCCGCCAGCTGACGACCTGGGAGTGCCCGGCCACCCGTTCGCGCGGACTGCTCTCGCGCTTGGCCCCGACCCAGATTTCATGCACCATCAGCTGCACCTGTGCATCGCCCATTTGCTGACGCAGCCACACGCCCAGCGCCCCAACCCAGCCGCGCCGGTGGAAGCCGTAGGGCGTCAATTGCCAGCTGACGAGCCGGGTATGGTGCGATTGCCACCACTCGATCGCGCGTTCACGGCGGGCCAGCTCGGTCATGGCGGCGGGCAGGCGCATCAGCATGATGCCATGGTCCACGCGCCGCTTTACCTCCAGGACATGCGGGTCGCGCCAGGCCAGCCAACCGACGGAGTAGCCGCGCGAGGCCAGCTCGCCCCCCACACGCCGCACGTAATCGCCCACCCCGTCCTTTCCGGGTTTAGATCCGGCGGTAAGGAAGACAATGTCGAGGAGTTCAGCCATGTTTGGGGGTAAGCGTTAACCAATGCTCGTAAACTTCAAGCGTCTGTCGAGCATGTTGTTCAGCCGAAAGGGCTTGTACGCCGGTAGATTGGCGTTTTATCGCAGCCTCACGTAACGCCGGGTCCGTGAGCAGGGCCGTGGCCAGAGTCGCCAGCGCCCCCACCCGACCCGCCGGCACCAGTTGCGAGGGCGGCAGGAACGCGCTCGGGCCGGGCACGTCGTAGGCCAGCACCGGAATGCCCGCATGCGCCATCTCCAGCGCGCCGTAGCCAAAGCTCTCGAGGTAGGAGGGGAACAGCCCCAGCGAGACGTCCGCCAGGTGATCCGGCAGGGCTTCGGGCGCAAACTGCGGCACCACCTCCAAGGTCTCCTGCTGCTCCGCCGGGAAAAATGCCCGCACGGCGGCCTCGGTCTGAAACTGGCCCTTGGTGCCCAACAGGCGCAGGCGCACGCCCGGCACCTGTCGCCGCAGCGTCCAGAACGTCTGCACGAGATCCAGGCAGCCTTTGCGAAAGTCGAAGGTGCCCACAAACGCCACCACCGGCGGATCTGCCTTGGGCGTGGCCGCGACGGCCTCGAGCGCATGGCGCGCCGCCATCTGACAACCGGGCAGGACGACGGCCGTTTGCTCGCGATCCACCTCCGCCCGGGCAATGCGTTCGGCGTCCCGCGCGTTGTTGACCAGCACGCCGTGCGCGCGTTGCAGGTTGGCCAGCGTGTCGCGGATCTGGCGCGCCTCCCGCCAGCGATAGCGCCAGGGCTGCAGGGCCATTTTCAGGCGAGAGCGCGGGCGCGGATCGCGAGGCAGCGTGCGCTCCGTCAGGTGCAGCAACAGCAGAGAGACGCGCGCCAGCCCGAGCCGCACCGGCAGCTGAGCCGGATCCAGCAGGAAGAGCAAATGATCGTAGTCCACCAGATCGAACGGCCCGTATTGTTGCAGGTAACGCCGCGCCGCTTCCTGGTTCGAGATCCCCGGGCGGGCCTTGATGCGCTGGCGCAGCGTATGGGCCGATTCCACCGCGACCTCTACGCCCAGCTCGCGCAGCTCCGTGGCCAAATCCATCGGCAAACGCGGCCCGCCCAGCCGCCGATCCAAGGTGCCTTGCACCAGAATCAATACCTTCATGGGCGCACCCCCTCGTCCAAACCCGCGGTATAGAGCGCGAGATGGCGCCGCGCCACGTGCTCCCAGCCAAACGGCTCCACCCAGGCTCGTGCCGCCCGGGCATAGGTCCGGTTATCGGCCAGCACACGCTGCAAACCGGCGGCCAACGCCTCGGGATCGCCCGACCGCACCACTTCGCCCGACACGCCGGCCCGCACAAACTGCGCCATACCGCCGGTATCCGCCGCGACAACCGGGGTGCCGCAGGCCTGAGCCTCCAGCAGCGTAAAGCCCATCAACTCCGCAAACGACGGCAGCCCGTCCGCCCGAGCTTCCGCCACGGACGGCAGCGCGACGACCGCCGCCTCGCGATACAGCTCCAGCAATCGCGCATCGTCCGCATCATGGATAAATGTCACCTCGAGCCCCTCAGCCAAGGAGTGCAAATGCTCCAGATACGCGGGGTCCGCCACCCGCCCCACGATGTGCAGCGGCACCGTCTGGGGCAACGCCCGGCACGCCTGCAACAGCACGTGCACGCCCTTGTGCGGCAGCAGGCGCCCGACGAACAAAATGCCCGTGCGGTCGGCGTCGTCCGGTGGTGGCGTGAAGCGATCGAGGTCGACCCCACCAGGGATTTCAACCCAGCGCAAGCCCGGCTTGGTCCGCAGCAGTTGGCAAGCGACTCGGCTCTGGCCGACTCCCGCCGTATAGGCCCCCAGCACGGGAAGCCGCCGGTGCAAGACCGTCCCGCCTCCGCCGCCATGATCCGTCACGAACACCGGCTGACGCCGCGCCAGCCCCTGCAACGCCGCCAGGTCGCCCATCAGCGTCGAAACCTGGTGGACGTGCACGACATCCGCGGTCCGCAGCTCCGGCAGGGCCGCCCACGCCAGCGGATTGTCGCGGGTAAAGCGCCCGCGCGTGCGGGCCGGCACGAGGTGATACGACACGCCATCCAGCTGGCGTTTGCCGCGACCCCCGCAACTGACGACCGTCACCCAGGCATCGAGCCTGGCCTGAAATCGAGCCAGCTCGTGCGCATAGCGTTCGCCGCCGCCGAGCACGGAATCGGGGTGAAAATAAGTGGGGCTGAAGTGGACGATGCGCATCAGTCGTCGAGCAAGCCCTGCGCGTAGAGCCGACTCAGCGTATCGAGCCGCGCCTCGTGTCCCGTGCGCTGGATGATGCGGTCCTCGCGGCTACCGCGCCACCAATGCGCCCAGCGTCGCAGCTGCGGCAGCGTGCCCTCGTGCGCAAACAGCTCGTCCTCCGTCTCGGGACGCAGCGCACGCAGCGTCAGCCCCGAAGCGATCATCGCGGCGTGCAGTTCGACGATGTAATCGAGCGTCAGCCGGCGGGCGGGAATCAGATGTTGCAGGCCCAACATCGGGAACGCGCCCAGTCCCAGCCCGAGGTCGCAGGCCATCAACGCGAGATCCGTATCGCCATCCGAAAGCAGGCTGTCGCCGCTGCGGTCCAGCTCCTGACGCGCGGGGTCCTCCACCGTCGCCCGACGGTAGGCCTCCGCCACCTGCCGACGCACCACCATGCCGGCCCCGCAGGGCACGGGGGCGTGCAGGTAGTCGTTGCTCCAGCGGATCTGGTAGACCTTGCGCTCGGCCAGCAAATGACGGTAGCGGTGCAGCCATACGGGCGGCTCTTCTTCAAAAATCAGCTGCACGTTGCCGCCCCAGGCGCCCAGCCACGTATATTGCTCACCAATCGCCACCGCCTGTTCGAGGTAGTCGGGCGCCAGCACGTTGTCGTCGTCCACCAGCACGATCAAGTCCGCCGTCGTCGCGGCAAAGCCGGCCAGCCGCGCCGGGGTCAGGCCCGGTTGTTCGACCCGCACGATCTGGGCAGAGGGGTGCCAGAGCAAGCCCAGCACCTCACTCAAGGGCGCGTCCGAGGCGCTGTCCACGAGGCAGAATTCCCACTGCGAGCGCGGCAACGTCTGCTCGCGCAGCGCCCGCAACACGCGCTCGAGGTAGTCCGGGCGGGGATTGCGAGTGCAGAGGATGACGGCGATTCGAGGCATCTAGCGGTGGATTTGGGCGTGCTGGGACTCACCCCAGCAGTGCAGTCCGTATTTGAGACATTTTGCTGCGCGTTGCCAACCCTCGGCTTTCAAACCGCCCGCGCGCCAGGCGTTGGCCGCGTGCAGGCAGCCGGTGCGGAAGTGGTGATACTGAAAGGCCTTGCAGCTCCAGTCCGCATAGACCGCGCTAAGGGTGTCGTGGCGCTCTGGCAACTCCAGCCGCTCGGCCTGCGCGGGGTCGAGGCCACGCCGCCGCAGGGCATCCGCCACACAGGCCTGGACCATGTGCACGTGGCGTTCGCGCCTACGATGATTGGTACTGCGCAGGTGCAGGCGGTAGTCGAGCAGCACCTCCAGCAGGTTATGCACGCGCCCGTGTTCGGCCAGCCGCAGGAAAAGGTCGAGGTCCTCCATCTCCACCTCCTCGCGGTAGCCGCCGATCGCCTCCAGCGTCGCGCGCCGCAGGACGATGGTCGGGTGATAGAGCGCACTGCCGTAACCCTGCAACAGACGGGCGTCGATATCCGCGTGCTCCGCCGGGGGAAAGCCGCGGCTCAAGGAGCGTCCGCGCGGGTCGATCACCTCCACCGCACTGCCAAGGCACACGATGTCCGGGTTTTCGTGCAGGTAGCGCAGCTGAAATTCGAAACGGTGCGGACGAGCCACATCGTCCGCGTCCATCCGGGCCAGCCACTCGCCCCGGGCGGCGCGCCAGGCCACATTGAGCGCCTGGGGCAAGCCGCGATTCTCCTGATGGATCACCCGGATGCGCGGCTCCCGTGCAGCCCAGCGATCGAGCAACGCCCCCGCCCCGTCGGTCGAGCCATCATCAACCACTACGAGTTCGTCGTAGGGATGCGTCTGCGCCTGCAGGCTGCGCAGCGCTGCGTCGAGGTATTCACGGCCGTTGAAGACCGGCATGATAACCGAAAGCGTCATGGGGCAAGCGAACGGCTTCAGGCGCCCTGCGACCACTGTCCGCGGGGCGGCGGGGCTTCGAGCGAATCCAGCTCTTCGCGTTCCAGCTCCACCCGACGCGACTCGCCCAGAAACTCCAGCAGCACCGCCACCCGTTCCTGCGCCGGGCGGATCTCGTTGACGACGGCCTCGAAGCCCTTGAACGGCCCTTCGAGCACGATGACCTTTTCGCCCACCTGCAACACCGGCTCGGCCACTTCCGCGGGCGCATCACCAGCGAGCTGGGCCTGCAACTGCTCGATCATGGCCCGGGGCATCCGGGGCACCGTCGCCCCGTAGGTCACGAGATCGCGCACACCTTTGGTCGCCTTGAGCTGGCGGTAGACCTCGGCCAGATCATCGCTGTAGACAAAGAGGTAGCCGGGGAAAAGCGCCTCGACGAAGCGCACCTTGCCCCGCGCGGTGTGCTTGTGGAAGGCCAGACGCGGGCAAAAAGTCTGCAAGCCCGCCTGCAAGCGCAGCAGCCGGGCCGCCACGTGCTCGCGCTTGGGCTGGGCCTGCACGCAATACCAGCCGGGCGCACACTTCGCTAGATCAGGCATATCGGGCAGCACTAGAACAGCTTCCGCCCGCTCCGGCAAGCGGCTTCCCCCGGCTCTGACCGTCAACCCGCACCGCATTTGCCCCACACGGCAGCCCGCTGCTGCAATGGCGGCTCCCTCAACCCTTTCACGGAATCCCCCTCACCATGAAGTTACCCTTTACCTCCACCCTGCCCCTGTTGGGGCTCGCCTGCCTGTTCTCCCCCCTGACGGCCCAGGTCGCCACATCCTCCGTCTCGGTCGACGCGCCTTTTGACATGCCCGCGATCACCGTGCCCGATTTCGCGGACAGCGCCCGGTTTTCGATCGCCGATTACGGCGCGGCACCGGGCGACAAGGCAGCGACGACCCATGCGATTGCGGAGGCGATCAAAGCCGCCCACCAGAACGGAGGCGGCGTGGTCGTGGTGCCCGCCGGCACGTGGCTGACCGGCAGCGTGCACCTGCAAAGCAACGTAAACCTGCACTTGGCGGAGGGGGCGGTCCTGGAGTTTTCGGAGGATCCCGCGGATTACCTGCCGGCAGTCAAGACCACGTGGGAGGGCATGGAATGCTACAACTATTCGCCGCTGATCTACGCCTACGACTGCACCAACGTGGCCATCACCGGCAAGGGCAAACTGCGGGCGCGACTGGACGTATGGAAGGTGTGGTATGCGCGCCCGCCGGAGCACATGGCCGCGCTAAAAAAGCTCTACGAAATGGCATCCCACGACGTACCGGTCGAAGAGCGCCAGATGGTGGGCGACGACGCACACATGCGCCCGCAATTCATTCAGTTCAACCGCTGCGAAAACGTGCTGCTAGAGGGCGTTTCGATTGAAAACAGCCCGTTCTGGGTCATCCATCCATTCCTCTCGAAGAACGTCGTCATCCGTGATGTGCAGGTCTACGCCCACGGGCACAACAACGACGGTGTAGACCCTGAGATGAGCCAGAACGTGCTGATCGAGGATTGCGAATTCGACCAGGGCGACGACGCGATCGCGGTCAAGGCGGGCCGCAACCAGGACGCGTGGCGGCTCGACACCCCTGCGAAAAACATCGTGATCCGCAATTGCTTCGTGAAAAACGGGCATCAGCTCCTGGCTATCGGCAGCGAACTTTCGGGTGGGGTCGAAAACGTGCTGGTCGAAGACTGCCAGTTGGACAAGTCCCTCGCCGACGTCGGACACCTGCTCTTTATCAAGACCAACGAGCGCCGCGGCGGCTATGCCCGTAACATCTACCTGCGCAACATCGAGGCCGGCGACCTGAAGTATGGCGTGCTGGGCATTGAGACGGACGTGCTCTACCAGTGGCGCGATCTCGTGCCGACCTACGAAACGCGCCTGACTCCAATTGGCGGCGTGCACCTGGAGAACATCACGGCGGGCAAGGTCCGTTACGTGGTCAAGATCGAGGGCCAGGAGGCGCTGCCGGTAGGCGAGGTTTCCCTTACCCATGTAAGCACGGAGGAAGCCGCCGACTACCGCGTGAAGGTGCAGCACGTGCAGGCCTTCACGCTTGGGTCGACTGGCAGCACGGAGTCTCGATAAACGTGAACCCGCCCTGTCCCGCCTGGAAGATTTGGCCTACGCTTTGAACCCGTCGCCGGGTTGGTGTTTAGTAGTCATCTTTTCATTTCACCCCAATCGAGACATCCAGAAGCCATGAAAATCCTCTACACGGCAAACGCTTCCTCTACTGGCGGCCGCGACGGCCACTCACGCACCGACGACGGCAAGGTCGACGTCAACCTCTCCACGCCCAAGGAAATGGGCGGCAGTGGCGGCGACGGCACCAACCCGGAGCAACTGTTCGCCTGCGGCTATTCGGCCTGCTTTCTGGGGGCGCTGCGCTTTGTCGCTGGCAAGGAAAAGGTGAAGATCCCGGACAACGCCACCGTTTCGGCCAAGGTCAGCATCGGGCCGCGCGATGACGAGAAGGGCTTTGGCATCCAGGCCGAATTACTGGTCGACATCCCCGGCCTCGAACGCGAGCAAGTCCAGGACCTGGTCAACAAGGCCCACGTGGTCTGCCCCTACTCGCACGCGACCAAGGGCAACATCCAGGTCACGACCAAAGTGGCCTGAGGTCAGCGATCACCGTACATTTTCGAGGGCGGACCCGTTCAGGGATCCGCCCTCTTTGTTTATGAGCTGGGTCACCGGCCGGACGACCGGCAACCCGAGTGATGGCATGTTCTTGTTTCTGGACGACTCTCTCTAAAGCCCCGCCACGACCGGCCCGCCCTCCATCGGCAGCGTGCCCCAGCTACCGCCGACCGCCCGGATGAGCGCGACATTGGCCACGTAGCGTTGGCGTTGCAGCTCGGTCAGTTGACGCTGTGCCTCCAGCTGCGTGCGCTCGGTATCCACGACCTCGAGATAGCTCACGAGCCCGCCCGAATAGCGGGCATTGGAAATCTCCGAGGCGCGCAGGGCGGCGTCGACCGCGTCCTGCTGGGCGTGCATCTGTTCCGCCAGCACTTGTTGCGCGTTCAGGGCGTCTTCGACCTCCTGCACCGCGCCCAACACCGTCTGACGATAGTGTGCACGGGCCTCTTCGGCCGCCGCCCGCGCCTGCGCCAGATTGGCGTCCAGTTCGCCGCCCCGAAAGAGTGGCAGGGAGACCGTCGGCGCGATCGACCAGGCCCGGTTGCGCCACTCCGTCAGCCCGTCGCCCTCGTTGGCAGTATAGCCCGCAGAGCCCGTGATGACGAAGCGCGGCAGATAATCGGCCTGCGCCACCCCGATGCGTTCATGGGCCGCCTTGAGCTGGCGCTCTGCCGCAAACACATCCGGACGCCGCGCCAGCACCTGCGCGGGCACCCCGACCGGGACCTCCGGCAGCGTTGGCAGCGCCTCCTGCGTATGCGCCTCGAGGTGGAATGTGCTGGGCGACGCCCCGGCCAGGACGGCAAGGGCGTTCTCCAGCGAGCCCCGCAGGTTGCGCAGGCCGATGGCCTCCGCGCGGGTCAACTCGAGTTCGGTGCGGGCCTGCGCCAGCGCCAGCCCATCGGAATCGCCCGCTTCGTGCCGGCTCTGGATGCGCTCGAAGCCGCCCTGCCGCAGTTCGAGCGTCTGCTCGAGCAAGTCGATTTCGGCGTCCACCGTCTGCAGGACGAGGTAGGATTCCACCAGCTGGGTCAGCAGCTCCAGACGCACCCCTTCATAGCGGGCGGTTTCGGCTCCGGCCTCGGCCTTCGCGGCATCCACCAGCCCCGAGACCCGGCCCCAGAGGTCGAGCTCGTAGCGGGCAATGGCGCGCGCGTCGTAGAGGTTTTGCGTCGGGTTGCGCCCGTCGATCCGGTTGGTGCGTTCGCGGGAGAAGCTGCCGGAGGCGTCGAGCTGCGGGAAGTGCTCCGAACGGGCCAGCCCGAGCCGCGCCAAGGCTTGATCCATGCGCGCCGCAGCGGCGGCCAGGTCCTGATTGTTGCGGGCAAACTGCGCCACGAGAGCGTTCAGCCGCGCATCGCCATAGGCCTGCCACCAGGCGTTCGCGAGCAGCTCGCTCTCGCCGGCGACCGCGTCGGGCTGTCCCTTGAAAGCAGGCGCGGCTTCCGTCTCTGGTTCCTGATAGCGCTCCCCGATGCTGCACCCGGCCAAAAGGAGGACCAGTGCGGTCGTGGAAGCAGATAACAAAAGGTGTCTCATAACGTTTTACTTGAGATCGTTGTATTCTGATTCAGGCGGTGCGGGAATCCGCGTCGACATAGGCGCCACGTTCCGCACGGCGCCGGGCCCACATCTGCTGCACGTCGATCAGGACGGACAGCGCGAGTGGCACCAGCACCAGCGTGAATACCGTGGAGACCGCGAGGCCGCCCGTGACGACGGCCCCAAGCCCCCGATAAAGCTCGGAGCCGGAGCCGGGCATGAGCACCAGCGGCAACATGCCACCGACCGAAGTCAGCGTGCTCATGAGGATCGGGCGCACACGGCTGCGCACGGCGGAAGCGATCGCCTCACGTGGCGTCATCACTTCGATCTTGTCCCCGTTTTCGTCCTCCCCGCGCAGGAAGTTGAGCGACTGGTGCACGATGAGGATGGCGTTGTTGACCACCACCCCGGCGAGGATGACGAAGCCCAGGATCGTGAGCACATCGAGGTTCTGCACCGGCATGTAGCGGTCGGCCAAACTCCAGCCGTGGATCAGGGCCAGCCCGAGGAAGCCGCCCAGCGTCGCCAGCGGCACACTGGTCATGATCACCACCGGATAGCTCCAGCTCTGGAAGAGCACCACCATCACGAGGTAGACCACGAGGAAGGCGAGGAAGAGCGAACTGGTGGCCGTGCCCATGAGCGTGCCATCGCCCAGCAATACGCGCTTGATCTCGTTGAGCGCGCCCGCCGAACCCGCCTGATTGACTTCGATTTCCGGGGCGATCTGCCCCTGTTCGCGTAGCTCGGCCACCGATTGCTCGACGAAGGCGATGGCGTCTTCCAGCGGCAGCTCCGCCGGCGGCGTAAACTGCAGGGTCACCGCGCGCTGGCGGTCGGCGTGCTTGATCTGCTCCGGCGCACGCAGGCGCTCGACGGCGGCCACACTGCGCAGGTCCACCACATCCCCCTCCGGGGTCGAGATCGGCAGGTTGAGCAACGCCTCGATCGGGTCGCCTCCCGTGGCAGCGTCGGAGATCAGCTTGATGTCCTTCAGTTCGCCGCTCAACTGGTATTGGCGCGGCAGCAGCAGACCGTCGCTATTGGCCTGCACCGCCAGCCCGACATCGCGACGGGTCATGCCCAATTCGCGCAAACGTTCGTCGTTGGGCACGATGCGCAGTTCCGGCGTCGGCAACAGAAAGTTGGCCGGCTCCGGCGTCACCGCATAAGGCCCGAACTCGCCCACCAGGCGCTGCAACAGCGCCGCCGAAGACGCCGTCACACGGTCCAGATCGTCCCCCACGAGGTCGATCTTGATGGCAGACCCCGTGGTGCCGCCGGTGCGAAAGAGCGGAAACTGGAAGGAGAAGGCCAATACGTCCGGCGCGGCCACTCCCTCGACGGAATGGTTCATCAGCGGCAGCGCATCCACCACCCGCCGCTTGTCCTGCGAGATCGCGGCCTGAAAGATCCGGCCATCCCAAGAGACGAGGAAGTAGTGGTTGAGCGGCGGCGGCAAAACGGTCTCGCCCGAGCCGTCGCCTACCGGCACTTCCACACGGCGATCCTGGCCGTCCCATTCGCTCCCGCGCTGCACGGCCTCGGCGGCAAACTTGTCACCCGTGACTTCCCAGGCGGGGCGGATGCGCGCTTCCATGCGCTCGCCGACTGCCGAGAGCTGCTCGGTGCTGTAGCCGGGCGGCGGGAAGAGCACGCTGAAGACGATATTACGGTTGCCCTTGGGCAGGTAGTCCATCGGCGGCATCAACACGACAATCCCGATCATGGTGACGGCGATGAAGCCGCCGATGATGCCCAAACGGGCGGTCCAACTGCCGGTCACGCGATACATCAGCTTTTCCATCGTATCCGGGAGCTTGGCCGCGAGCCCTTCGGCCCGAAGGATGAAGCCCTTGATCCGGCCCGGTTGGGCGCGTTCCGCTGCTGGGTTCTCGACCAGATGGTCATCTACCTTCCGGGCCGGGCGCTTCAAGAGCAGCGATGCGGCAGAGGGAATGACCGTGACCGACACGATGAGGCTCAAGCCGACCGCGGCCATGATGGCGAGCGAGATGTCGCGGAACAACTGCCCGGCCTGCTCCTGGATCAACAAGATCGGCAGGAATACAACCAGCGTCGTCAGCGTGGAGGCGACGACCGCGCCCCCGACTTCCTGCGTGCCCTGCAGGGCGGCCAGCTTGGGCGATTTGCCCATCTCGAGGTGACGGAAGATGTTCTCGATCACCACGATGGCGTTGTCGACCACCATGCCGACCGAGAAGGCCATGCCCGCGAGCGAGATGATGTTGACCGTGCGGCCAAGCAGCACCATGAAGACGATCGAGCCGATGATCGAGGTCGGGATCGCCAGGGCGATGATACCGATCGTGCGCAGCGAGCGCAGGAAGAGCAGCAGCGTGATGACCGCCAGCGCCCCGCCCACGAGGATGTTGCCCTGCACGAGGTCGAGCGCCGCGTTGACGTATTCGGTCGAATCGTAGGTCTGCACCAGCTCGAGCTTGCCGTTGAGCCCCAGACGCTGCGCCTGTTGCTCCAGCAGACCACCGGGCGCGTTGAGGGCGGCGACTTCGGCCTTGATCGCGTCCATCGTGTCGAGCAGGTTGGCGCCGCTCTCCAGCTGGTAGTTGAAGAAGGGCATCAGCACGCCGCGAGCCCGCACCCATTCGTTCATCTCCTTGTAGGTCTCGGTGACGTTGGCGACATCCTTCACATAGACGGGGCCGTAGGCGTCGCGGCGGATGATCATGTTGTTGACCGCCTCGACGTCCGGGAAGCGGCCGACTGAGCGGATGCGGATGTCGTTCTTGCCTTCCTCCAGGCGACCACCCGAATAGTTGTCGTTGGTCAAGTCGATCGCGTCGACGAGCTGACTATAGGTTATGCCGCGCTGGGCCAGAGCCAGCGGGTCGACATGGATCCGCAGCTCCGACTCGCGCGCGCCGCGCACCCCCACCTGGCTCACGCCGGGGATGCGCTCGAAACGCGGCTTGAGGCGGCGCTCCATGAAGTCATAGAGCGTCGTGGCATCGAAGTTGGGGTCGGAGGACGACAGGCCGATCCAGGCGATGTAGTCGACCGATTCCGGGTCGATGTCTTCCACCACCGGCTCGTCCACCCCCTCCGGGTAACCGGGCACTTCGTCGAGCTTCTGTACGACTTCAGCCACCGCCTCGTCGATGTCCGTGCCCGTGCGGAATTCGAGGCGCACCTGCCCCTGCCCCGCCTGGCTGATACTCGTCATCGAGACGAGACCGCTGACGGTACCGAGGCGCTGCTCCTGCGGCTCCACGACATCGGTTTCAATTTCTTCGGGCGAGGCGGCTTCCCAGTGTGTGGACACCGAGACCACCACGGATTCCACCTCGGGCGTCATCTGGACCGACACACTTTGCAGTGCGACGAACCCGGCCAGCAGCGACAAAATCATGCCGACCGCGACCGTTATCGGCTGGCGGATGGCCAGCTGAATCAAAGCATTCATGAGAGCGTCTTACGTTTGAGATTCTGACGGGATGCAGACGCTAGAGCGCGTCCGATCGGGCGACATCGACCGTCGCCACCTGCATTTGCGGTTCGTCTTGCGGGGCCATCTCGACCAGCACCGGTTGCCCCGGCAGCAGGCGTTCGTTGCCTTCCACCACGACCAGCTGACCGGCCTCGACGTTCTCCCCTTCGATCGCGAGCCAGTTGCCCTCCGAGAAGAGCACGTGGACCTCCGTGCGCACGGCGGTGTGCCCGTCCGCGCCCTCGCTGGCCACGTAGACGTAGCTACTGTCGCGGCTGCGGATCACCGAATCCGACTCCACGGCCAGGTGGTCTGCACGCGCACCGGTGGGAATCCAGGCGGTGACGGACATGCCGGGCGACAGACGACCGTCCTGATCGTCCAGCTCCACCACCACGTTGAAGGTCCGGGCGCGCGGATGCACCTCCGGCACCACAGTCACCCGTTGCGAACGCGCCACCGTGTGCAAGCTCGGCACGTCGACGTTCAGGCGCTCCGCGTAAGTCGCGACGTCGGCCGCGTAGCGCTCGGGCACCGTCAGCCACGCCTCGATCTTGCCCTTGGTCACCAGCGTGACGACGGGTTCCCCGGGGTTGACCCACTCGCCCAGCTCCACGTGGCGCTCGACCACGCGACCGGCAAAGGACGCCCGCACAGTCAAATCCGACAGGCGCACCTCAAGGTGCTCGACGCGGCTGTCGACCTCTTTCAAGGCATCGCGCGAGGACTGCAGCAGCGTCTCCGCCACCCGAAATTCGCGCTGAGCATCGAGGAACTCGCTCCGAGAGATCGCGTCGCGCTCCTCCAGGTTGCGCTTGGTCTCGAAGTCGAGCCGCGCCCGCTCCAGCTCCGCCTCGCGTTGGGCAATGAGCGACTGCGTGGTGACGCGGATCGCCTTTTGCTCGTCGAGCAGGGCTTGCAGGCGGCGACTGTCGAGCCGCGCCAGCACGGCCCCCGCTTCGACGGCATCGCCTTCGTTGACGTAGATCGACTCGACCGCCGCGTTTTCGCGGGCGGCAACATCGGCCCGGGACACCGCGCGCAGCGTGCCTGTAACGTAGTTGCGTGGTTGTAGCTCCACGTTTCGGATCGGCTCGACCAGCACGGTGGCGGCCTGAGCGGACAAAGAAGATGCGGAAGCGATGGTGGCGACAAAAGCCGCCGATAGAAGAGCAGTTGTGTGTTTCATTTCGACTAGATAGTCATCTACAAAAGAGTGACGTATGAGTTTGGTTGAAGAGGACAACAGGTGGGCAGAAATCGACTCACAGCTACAATTCAGGGTGAGTTACAATAGCGGCTGCAAACCCGGTATCCATAACGTCCGTCACCGGTACGGGTGACATTCAGACGTTATCTCGGCCTTACGGCTTTGCGTGGATCGAAAGAAGGAAATCCTTCCATCTTGTCCAGATCAGCCGACCAGCTTTAGCAGCCTCTCCCACTATAGTTGACTATCTAGCTAGTTTAGGTGCGCCTGAAAGTCAACGGGGTGAAACGAAAAATCTTATTTGATTTTCAAGAGGCGGCGATAGGCCGGCTTCAGATCCAGCAAAACCTCCGGGTCATTGCGCACGCGCGCCTGCGTCATCATACCGTCGAAGACGCTGTAGAGAATGCGCGCGGCCTCCTCCGGATTCGCCTCGTCGATAACGCCCTCCTCGGCCGCTTCCTTTACGGCAGAGGTGAAATACCGCCGGTAGCGGTTGAGGATCTCGAAGGTTTTCTCGGCCAGTTCGGACTCCACACAGCAGACCTCGGAGGCAATGTTGAAGCAGGGACAGCCCAACACCTGACCACTGTCACGCTGGATCTCGCGCGTCTTTTCGTAACTGTAGTCCGCATGGTCGAACAGACGCTCCAGCGGGTCCTTGGCAGGCGAGAAGATCGGGTCCAGCTTGGTTTTCAGTTCCTGCCAGGCCTTCTCCATCGCCGCCACCGCGAGGTCCGTCTTGGACTCGAAGTAGTAATAGAACGACCCCTTTTTGACGTCGGCCTCCTTGCAGATCATGTCGATGGTCAGGGCATTGTAGCTCTTGTCCCACATCAACTGATAAATCGCCTTTTCAAGCCGCTCTCTGGCGTCGCTGGTTCGTCCCATACTCCTCCGAGTATAGATGACTGTTTAGTCAAGTAAAGCCCTGTTATCAGAATTCCCGATAACAAGGCGCTTATTCAGCTACCCTACTCACCCCTATTAGCGAAAGAGTAGGACCGGAATCTGGCAGGTTCGCACCAGCGCGGTCGTCGTGCTGCCGATAAAGAACTCGCGGATGCGCGAGTGGCCGTAAGCACCCATGACCAGCAACTGGATGTTTTCGCGCGAGACGACCTCCGGAATGATTTTCTCGGGCTCGCCATTGGGTTGCTCGACCTCCACCTGATGGCCGGCATCGTGCAGCTTCAGCTGCGCGGCCTCCAGCTCCAGCTTGGCCGCCGAGGAGGGACTGCCGACGCACAACAGGCGCACGGACAGCCCCTGAAAGAGCGGATGACGGCAGGCGTAGTCGATCGCTTTGCGCGCGCTCGGACCGCCGTCGAAGGCGATCAACACGCGTTCGATGGGCTGGAAGGCGCGGGCCGCGACCAGCACCGGGTGCTTGCTGATGCGAATCACCCGCTCAAGGTTGCTGCCCAGGTGCCCTTTGGCGAAGTCGGCGTGCTCGCCGCGTTTACCGATCACGATCATGTCGTGTGTGGGGTCGAAATCCGCCACCGCATCCACCAGCGTACCGTGGCGCGCCTCGGCCTCGATCTCGGCATCCGGGATGCCCGACTCGGTGAGGTGCGCCCGCGCAGCCTTGATGATCACGTCGGCGTGGGACTGAGCGACGCGAGACTTGGCCTGCTCCAGCGCCACCAGTTCATCGGAGAGCTTTTGCTGGGCATCGAAGCCGATGATGCCGGTAAAGTCGGACTGGAAGCTGGCGATGGGCGCGGGCTCCAGCATGTTGAGCACGTGGATGGAGGCGTCCAGGCGTTTCGCCAACCAGGCGGCATGGTCGCAAATGCTGGTGGCGTAAACGGAACCGTCGGTGCAAACGAGCAGTTTTTTCATCGGAAGTGACTGTGGGTTGTGGGGCAGGATTAGTGAGCGCCGACGTCATCCATCGCGCCGGGCTTGTCGTGCTGGGCCAACCGAAGGACGAGCGTTTTGCTGGCTTCGTTGAGGCCCACGATCTCCACTTCGGCACCTTCACGGCGGAACTTCAAGACCACGCGGTCCAGTGCCGTAATAGAGGTCAAATCCCACAAGTGAGCGCGGGAAACGTCTATACGAATGTGCTTCACAACTTCGCTGAAGTCAAAGGCATCCGCAAACTTGCTCGAGGAGACGAAGAACAGTTGGCCCCGCACGAAATAGGTGCGTGTCTGACGGTCGGTCGACAGCTCGGAGCTCACCTCCAGCAGCTGTGAGATACGGTAGGCGAAGAAGAGCGCGCTGAGCAGCACCCCCACCCCGACGCCGATGGCCAGATTGTGCGTCAAGACCACGGAAAGCACCGTGGCGATCATCACCACGCTCGAGGTCTTGTTGTGCACCGCGAGGTTACGGAACGAGGACCAGTTGAACGTACCGATCGAGACCATGATCATGACTGCGACGAGCGCCGCCATCGGGATCTGCGCCACCCAGTCACCCAGCACCACGCAGAGGATCAGCAGGATGATGCCGGCGGAGAAGGTCGAGAGACGCCCGCGCCCACCGGATTTGATGTTGATCACCGACTGGCCGATCATGGCGCAACCGGCCATGCCGCCGAGCACGCCCGTAGCCAGGTTGGCAATGCCCTGCCCCGTGCACTCGCGGTTCTTGTCCGAAGACGTATCCGTCAGGTCGTCCACGATGGTCGACGTCATCAGCGACTCGAGCAGGCCGACTACCGCCAGCGGCAGCGAATACGGCAGGATGATCGCCAGCGTCTCGAAGTTGAGCGGCACCTGCGGCCAGAGGAAGACCGGCAGCGTGTCGGGCAATTCGCCCATGTCGCCCACCGTGCGCAGCAGGTCCTGGTCACCCCAGCCGAGCGAGATCGACAGGATGGTCAGGACGATGATGCAGACCAGCGGCGACGGCACGATCCTGGTGATGCGCGGCAGGCCGTAGATGATCGCCAGGCCACCGGCCACGCAGGCGTACATCAGCGGCCCCTGCCCCTCGAATTCCGGCAACTGCGCCATGAAGATCAGGATCGCGAGGGCGTTGACGAAGCCGACCACGACCGAGCGTGAGACGAACATCATCAGGTTGCCGAGTTTGAAGACACCTGCAACGGCCTGAATCACCCCAGTCAAGAGCGTCGCGGCGAGCAGGTATTCGAGGCCGTGCTCCTTCACCAGGTCGACCATCAGCAGCGCCATGGCGCCGGTGGCGGCCGAGATCATGCCGGGGCGACCGCCGACAAAGGAGATCACCAGGGCCATGCTGAAGGAGGCATAGAGGCCCACCTTGGGGTCGACCCCTGCGATAATGGAAAAGGCAATGGCCTCGGGGATCAGGGCCAGCGCCACGACGGCGCCCGCGACCACGTCGCGCACGGGGTTACAGAACCATTGTTGTTTGTAAGTCATGGAAGACATCAGGAAGGACGGAAAGGTCTTGGAATCGGAGAGACGCGGCAAGGCCGTGTCGGGACCAAAGATGGCCGGGAGGGCGCCCACAGGGGGTGCTCACGCATTCATGCCCACAGGGCCGTGCGGCGGCGCTTCCCCGGGTCGACCGCTCGCCAACGGGAAGGCGCGCGGCAGCTTCGCGGCTCAACCATTGCGGTTGGCCGCCAGAATCAAGGCGGACTCAGCTTGAAAAAGGGCATGAAGCCGCCCGATGGTTCGGAGGATCGCGGAAAGCGCAACCCTAAGTTGAGCCAAAACGCTAATTTTCTTTTGAAGAGGGCCTTATTCCGCGGACGTTCCCGCCACGATCACCGAGACGCCTTCCTTGCGAAAGGCGTCCAACAGGCGCGGATCGGCCGGGCGCGTGGTGATCAGGGTGTCGATCTGCGCCAGCCGGGCGAAGAAGAACGAGCTGCGGCGCTCCAGCTTGGAGGCGTCGGCCAGCACGATGACCTGTTCGGCAATCGGGATCAGCCGCTCCTTCAAGCGGGCCTGGCCAGCGTTGACTTCGCTGGCCCCGCGACTCACGTCCAGGCCGTCCACCCCGATGAACATCTTCTGGATCAGGAAGCGTTGCAGCGCCTCCTCTGCCAGCACCCCGGTATAGGAGCGGGAGCGGCGCTCGTAGTCCCCACCGGTGCAGATCAGGTCGAGATTGGTCCGCTGCCCCAGGCTGACGATGACGTGGTTCGCGTTGGTCAGCACCGTCGCCTCCATGTCGGGCAGCAGCGAGGCCATCGTCAAAACCGTGGAGGAGGCATCGAGAAAGATCGTGTCGCGGGGTTGCACGAGGCTGCAGGCCTTTTGGGCAATCGCCACCTTTTCCTCGCGGTGCAGGGCCTCGCGCTCCGGCAGCGGCAGCGTAAACCGACTCATGCCCGAGGGAGCCGCACCGCCGTGGACGCGCCGCAGCTCGCCCATTTTCTCCAGCTGGATGAGGTCCTGGCGGATCGTCTCTTCACTGACGTGCAGGAGTTCCTTCAGCTCCTTGGTCTTCACCACGCCTTTGGCTCCCAAATGAGAGAGGATCAGGTCGTAGCGCTCCGCGGCAATCATACACTTTCGTTAAAACCAGATTTCTCTTGGATTTTCAAGGATTTAACGGTGCTAAAGTTGGATTGTCCGGCGTTTTGACCTTGGTTTTCACCAGGATAGGATCAGGACTGAAAGAACTCCGCGATTCATCCTTAAACATCACTGAACCAAATTGTTACAGATTGATTGAAGGTCAAAAGTAGGAGATATTGAGGGCACCCCAAGGAGCGGTAATCACCCCTGCCGCACCTACCCCACCCACGACTTCCAACATAATCCCACACTCCCGTGAAAAAGCGCCTACTCCTACCTTTGATCATCGGGGCTCTTCCCCTGGCCAGCTTTGCCCAAAACGCAGCCCACACCTTGAGCGGCGGGCTCTCTACCGGCTACGAGTCCCTGCATATCTTCCGTGGGGTCGACAGCGCCGCAGATGAGAGCATTGTTTGGACATCGGGCACGCTCACGATGGATTCCGCCTCATCAATCGGCTTCTGGTACGGCACCGGCCCCAACTCGGTCTACGAGGAGCTCGACCTGGTCGGCAGCCAACGCTTCGCCTTCGACTGGGCCGACCTGACCCTGGGCGTCGTGTGGTACCACTTCCCCGACGACTTCGCGGACGACTCGGTCGACTTTTCCGTCACCCTCTCGCGGGATTACACGCTCGAGAGCGGCCTGGTGCTCACGCCCGCCCTGGCGGTGGTCTATAACGAGTCCGCCGAAGGCTTTTACGTGCAAGGCGGCATCACCGCGACGCAACCCCTCACCGAGCGCCTGCAAATCGTGGCCCAGGGCTGGGTCGCGGGCAGCAGCAGCTATCGGCAGGACGACGGCCTCGACAACGCCACCCTGCTCGTCAGCGCACCCTTTCAGCTCACTGAAAGCGCCAGTCTGAGCCCCTTCATCGGCGCCTCCGCCGCCCTCGATGCAATCGACGACACCAGCGACGACGAACTCTGGGGCGGCGTGACCCTAAATGTGCAATTTTGAGCCTACCCCAACCCACAACTCCTGATACCCCATGAACGTCTACCTCGCAGAATTCGTCGGCACCGCCATCCTCATGTTCCTCGGCAACAGTGTGGTGGCCAACGTCGTCCTGAAAGATACCAAAGGCAACGGCGGCGGCTGGATCGTCATCACCATGGGCTGGGGCCTGGCGGTCGCGCTCGCGGTCTATGCGGTCGGCCGGATCAGCGGTGCCCACATCAACCCCGCCGTCACCGTCGGCCTCGCCAGCATCGGCTCCTTCCCGTGGGCGCAAGTACCGGGCTACATCGCCGCCCAGGTGGCGGGTGCCTTTTGCGGGCAAACCCTCGTCTGGCTCTCCTACCTGCCCCACTGGAAGGCCACGGAGGACAAGGGCGCCAAGTTTGCCTGCTTCTCCACCAGCCCGGCGATCCGCAACATCCCCGGAGCGTTCATCAACGAATTTCTCGGCACCGCCTTCCTCGTCTTCACGGTGCTCTCCATCGGCAAGGTCGCCTCGGGCCTCGACCAGGCTTTGAGCGACGCGGTGGCGATCCAGTCCATGGGAGACATCAACGGCATCCAGGAGGGCCTCAAGGCCGCGTTCGGCACGTTCTTCGCGCCACTGCTGGTCGGGCTGCTGGTGCTTTCGATCGGCCTGAGCCTCGGGGGCCCTACCGGTTATGCCATCAACCCCGCCCGCGACTTCGGGCCGCGGCTCGCCCACACGTTCCTGCCCGTCGCGGGCAAGGGCGGCAGCGACTGGGGTTATGCCTGGCTGCCGATCGTCGCGCCACTGTTGGGCGGGATCGCCGGCGCTCAACTTTTCGTCCTCCTCGGTCTCTAAACCGGCACTTCTCAACTATAGTAGGAACACCACTCCAACCCCTTTGACCCCATGAGCAAGCAACAGTTCGTCCTCGCCATCGACCAAGGCACCACCAGCTCCCGCGCCATCATCTACGACCGCCACGGCAAGCCCGTCAGCATGGCGCAGAAGGAATTCCAGCAGTATTACCCCAAATCGGGCTGGGTTGAACACGACCCCATGGACATCTGGTCGAGCCAGAGCAGCGTGACCGCCGAAGCCGTTTCCAAGGCCAACCTCGATTCGGAGAACATCGCCGCCGTCGGCGTGACCAACCAGCGCGAAACCACCCTCGTGTGGGACCGCCGTACCGGCGAGCCCGTCTACCGCGCCATCGTCTGGCAAGACCGCCGCACCGCCGACACCTGCCGCCGCCTGAGCAAGGAGGGGCTGGAAGAGACTTTTACCAAAAAGACGGGCCTGCGCCTCGATCCTTATTTTTCCGGCACCAAGCTCGCCTGGATTCTCGACAACGTCGACGACGTGCGCAAGCGCGCCGAAAAGGGCGACCTGCTCTTTGGCACCGTCGACACCTGGCTGATCTGGAAGTTCACCGACGGCAAGGTCCACGTGACCGACGTCACGAACGCGTCGCGCACCCTGCTGTTCAACATCCACACGGGCGACTGGGACGACGAGCTGCTCGAGATCCTCAACATTCCGCGCCAGATGCTGCCGGAGGTAAAGTCCTGCAGCGAGGTCTACGGCAACATCGCCGGCCATTTCTACCCGGGCAACGTGCCCATCGCCGGCGCGGCGGGCGACCAACAGGCAGCGTTGTTCGGCCAGAGCTGCTTCGAAGTCGGCATGGCCAAGAACACCTACGGCACCGGCTGCTTCCTGCTGATGAACACCGGCGACAAGGCCATTGCCTCCAAGAACAACCTGCTCACGACCGTGGCCTGGAAGGTGCGCGGCAAGATGGAGTATGCGCTGGAGGGTTCCGTCTTTATCGCCGGCGCGGTGGTCCAGTGGTTGCGCGACGAGCTGAAGATCATCAGCAGCGCGCCGGAGTGCGACACCGTGGCGGCGCAAGCGGACGACAACGGCGGCGTCTATCTCGTGCCCGCCTTCGCCGGCCTGGGCGCGCCGCACTGGGATCCTTATGCCCGCGGCGCGATCATGGGCCTCACCCGCGGGGCCAATCGCGCCCATCTCTGCCGCGCCGCGCTGGAGTCGATCGCGTTCCAGAGCGCGGACCTCATCCGCTGCATGCAGGCCGATTCGGGCATCGAATTGAAACAGCTGAGCGTCGACGGCGGGGCCTCGAAGAGCGAGCCGCTGATGCAATTCCAGGCCGACCTGCTGCGCGTGCCCGTCGTACGCCCCAAGTCCATCGAAACGACCGCCCTCGGCGCCGCCTTCCTCGCCGGCCTCGCAGTCGGCTACTGGGACAGCCGCAAGGACATCGCCAGCTGCTGGGAAGAGGACAAGGTCTTCAAGCCCAAGATGCCGGAGAGCGAAGTCGGGCCGTTGCGCCAGGGCTGGGAGAAGGCCGTCGAGCGGGCCAAGGCCTGGATCGATGAAGCCTGACCCAACGATTTTCCCGAAATTCAAACCCCACGACCTATCATGAACCGTAACAAAATGCTGGATCAGGCCCGCAATCAGGGCGATCCCTTCGATATTATCGTCGTCGGGGGTGGCGCTACCGGCCTCGGCTGCGCGGTCGACGCCGCCTCCCGCGGCTACCGCACCCTGCTCGTGGAGCAATGCGACTTTGCCAAGGGCACCTCGAGCCGTTCGACCAAGCTCGTACACGGCGGCGTGCGCTACCTCAAGCAGGGCAATATTTCCCTCGTGCTCGAAGCGCTCAAGGAACGCGGCCGCCTCTACCGCAATGCGCCTCACCTGGTGCAAAACATGGCCTTCGTCATCCCCAACTACAAGTGGTGGGAGGGCCCGTTTTACGGCATCGGCATGAAGGTCTACGACCGCCTGGCCGGCAAGCTCGGCCTCAGCCCGTCCAAGGTTTTGAGCAAGGAGGAAACCGTCAGCCAAGTGCCCAACATCGAGACGGAGCACCTCGTCGGCGGCGTCAGTTACCACGACGGCCAGTTCGACGATACGCGCCTCTCGGTCAACCTCGCCCAGACGGCGGTCGGCCTCGGCGCCTGCGTGCTCAACTACGTGAAGTGCCAGGGGCTGATCAAGGAGGACAACGCGGTCAAGGGCGTCGAGCTGCGGGATGCGATTTCCGGCGAGGAATTTACCGTAAAGGGCAATTGCGTGATCAATGCCACCGGGGTCTTCGTCGACGAGCTGCGCAAGGCCGACGACAAGGCGGTGCAGGAGATCGTGGCCGTCAGCCAGGGCATCCACATCGTGTTGCCGCGCGACTTTCTGCCGGGCGATACCGCCCTGATGGTGCCCAAGACAGCCGACGGGCGCGTGCTCTTCGGCGTGCCGTGGCACGATCGCGTCGTCTTCGGCACGACGGATACGCCGCTGAAAGAAAAGAGCCTCGAACCGCGCGCGCTCCAGGAGGAACGCGACTTTGTGCTCGAGCACGCGGCCAAGTATCTGGTCAAGGACCCGACGGAGGACGATGTGCTGAGCGTCTTTGCGGGACTGCGCCCCTTGGTCAAGTCCGGCGACTCCAACAACACGGCGGCCCTCTCCCGCGACCACACGATCATCGTCTCCGAGAGCGGTCTGATCACCGTCACGGGCGGCAAGTGGACGACTTACCGCAAGATGGCGCAGGACGTGATCGACCAGGCCGAAATGGTCGCCGACGTCGAAATCAAGTCCTGCCAGACCGAGAGCCTGCAGATCCACGGCTGGACACAGTCGGAGATCAAGGAACCCAACCTCGCGCTCTACGGCAGCGACGCCAAGGGCATCCGCGACCTGATTGCAGACAATGCCTCGCTGGGCGAGCCCCTGCACCCGGGCCTGCCCTACCAGAAGGCCGAAGTCGTCTGGCATGTGCGCGAAGAGATGGCCCAGTCCGTGGAAGACGTCCTGGCCCGCCGCACGCGTGCCGTGCTACTCGATGCGCGCGCCTCAATCGAAATCGCAGGTGAAGTCGGCGCGATCATGGCACCCTTGCTCGGGCAGGACGAGGCTTGGGCAAAATCGAGCGCCGAATCGTTCCGTGAGCTGGCACGTGGTTATAATTTCAAGGACCCCAGCAGTATCATGGAACATACTGCGCAATAGTAACGTTAGCATCATCGTCTTCATTAGCGCTCCTGAAGAACAGCTTCAGGAGCGTCTTTATCTTCTGAATACAGTGGACATACTTTTGCGCAAAACGGCAAATGGCATGCCTGAGGCTTGAACCGTTTTGAGTAAAATGTCCGAGAACCTATCCAGCCTAGCCTGTGCGAGCCCTGGTTGTGCGATGGCCCGGGAAGGTCCCAGCGTAAGTTTGCTCGAATCGGTCGATGGGATTCACTGCCGCTCCGTCCAGGAGCTGAGCATCCTTTTTTCGATCAGCCGCGCCATCGAGCAGAGCTTCGACCTCTCCGGCATCGCCCGCCACGTGATGGCGCAACTGCGCGACCTGCTCGGCCTTGAGCGCGGAACCATTACGCTGTTCAACCGCGACACCGGCGAGTTCATGCTCAACGACGCCATCGGCCTGCCCCGGGGATTCGCACCCAACCAATACCTGCGGTTGATCCAGCCGGAGCTCGAACGCGTGCGCAACTCCAGCAACGCCTTCGTCTCGACCAAGCTGCGTTCGCTCGTCTGTGAGCGGGCGGGCACGGAACGCGCCGATCTGCTGAATCTCTCCGACCAGACCACGCTCGTCTGCGTGCCGCTGAAGTGGGATACCGAAGTGATCGGCGCCCTGAGCATCGAGCGGGGCCGCGACTACCGGGCGTCTCTGGAGTCCGACCTGCGCCTGCTCAACATGATCGCCACGATGGTGAGCCAAGCTGCCCACGTGCGCCTCGACGCGGCGGAGCAGATGCGCAGCCTGCGCGAAGAAAACGATCGCCTGCAGGAGCAGATCGCCAAGCAGTTCCGCCCCGGCAACATCATCGGCACCTCCAGCACGATGCAGACGGTGTATTACCACATCGAGCAGGTGGCACACAGTGATACGACGGTGCTCGTGCGTGGCGAAAGCGGCACCGGCAAGGAGCTCGTAGCCAAGGCGCTGCACGAGAACAGCAATCGCAAGAACCAGCCGTTCGTGAAGTTCAATTGCGCCGCCCTGCCCGATTCGATCATCGAGAGCGAGCTGTTCGGACACGAAAAGGGGGCCTTTACCGGCGCCCTTTCCATGCGCAAGGGCCGCTTCGAGATCGCCCACAAGGGCACGATCTTCCTCGACGAAATCGGCGACATCTCCCCCGCCGTCCAGGTCAAGCTCCTGCGTGTGCTCCAGGAGAAGGAGTTCGAGCGCGTGGGCGGGCAGCAGCCGATCCGCACCAATGTGCGCATCATCGCCGCCACCAACCGCAACCTGGAGGAGATGATCGCGCAACAACGGTTCCGCGAGGACTTGTACTACCGGCTCAACGTGTTTCCGATCTACCTGCCGCCCCTGCGTGAGCGCAAGTGCGACATCCTGCTGCTGTGCGACCACTTCATCGAAAAATACAGCCGCAACAATGCCGCCGGTAACCGCAAGCTGCCGCGCATTTCGTCCGCCGCGATCGACCTGCTGATGACCTACCATTGGCCAGGCAACGTGCGCGAGCTGGAGAATTGCATTGAGCGCGCGGTGTTGCTGGCCAAGGGCCAGTCCATCAAGGCGCACCACCTGCCCCCCACCCTGCAGACGAAAAATGCCGCGGAATCCAGGGAGCATTCGACGCTCGACGATGCCATCACCGCACTGGAACGCGAGATGATCGTCGACGCCCTCAAGGACACCGGCAGCAACATGGCCGAGGCCGCTCGCCGCCTGGGGCTGACCGAGCGCAAGATGGGTTTGCGCGTGCGCAAGTATGACCTGGATTTAGAACGCTATAAGCGCAGCTGAATGATCACGATCCGAAATAGTCAGGCTTGCGACTCGTGTCCGGGCAACCTGCGCTAGGGCGCAGACCAACCCATCTTTACCCGCCATGAACGACACCCAAGGACAAGAAATCGTCCACGCCCACGATGTACTCCACCTCATGGTCGGCGCCTGCCGTCCGTTGCCCCGCATGCACCTATTGTTGAGCATGGAAGCCTATTTCGGCCACGAGGCCCGTTACGTCACCTGTCAGGATCCGGATGGACTGACGGCTGAGGAACTGATCGCCGTCCTGGAAGACCGCAGCAAGATCGTGATGACTGAGGGCGGCTATATCCCGAACTTCGGGCAGTCCTGCGATCACGACCATGATCATGACCACGAGGGCGGCTGCGATCATCATCACGGACACTGCCAGCACTAGCATCCGCTTTTGCTCATCCGCTCAATACCGCCTCCCTCTTGGGACGCGGTATTTTTTATACCCCTACGCCCGCACGGCAGATTTTTGCGTCCTACCAAAACGTAGGATCCGTTCCGACATCCGACGGAGATGTAGTTTTTACCGTCACCTTCCAGCTACCAAAACCGGCCTTAACTGATTCATCAGTATCACAAAAACACATATCATACTATAATTCAATCAGTTAAGATTACTGGCACATTCACAGCTTTAACCATGGCATCACTCTTAATCTTAAAAAGAGCAAAAACATGGTTACCACTGCTACACCGGTCAAAAAAATGCGCAAGGTCGCCATCTACGGCAAAGGCGGCATTGGCAAGTCCACTACCACGCAAAACACGGTAGCGGCGCTCACGGAGATGGGCAAGAAGGTCATGGTCGTTGGCTGTGACCCGAAGGCTGACTCCACCCGCCTGCTGTTAGGCGGCCTGGCACAACGCAGCGTGCTCGACACTTTGCGCGAAGAAGGCGAAGACGTCGAACTGGAAGACATCCGCAGCCCCGGCTTCTGCGAGTCGCTTTGCGTGGAATCCGGCGGCCCGGAACCGGGCGTCGGCTGCGCGGGTCGCGGCATCATCACCTCGATCAACATGCTCGAACAACTCGGCGCCTACGACGAGGAAGAGCAACTCGACTACGTCTTCTACGACGTGCTCGGCGACGTCGTCTGCGGCGGTTTTGCCATGCCGATCCGTGAGGGCAAGGCCGAGGAAATCTACATCGTCTGCTCGGGCGAGATGATGGCCATGTATGCGGCCAACAACATCTGCAAGGGCATCCTCAAGTTTGCCGAAAACGGCGTCGTGCGCCTCGGCGGCCTGATCTGCAACAGCCGTAACGTGGACAACGAAAAGGAGATGATCGAGGAGTTCGCCCGTCGCCTGGGCACCCAGATGATCCACTTCGTGCCGCGCGACAACGACGTGCAGCGCGCCGAGATCAACCGCAAGACGGTCATCGACTGGAACCCTGGAGTCCAACAGGCGGAAGAGTACCGCACGCTGGCGAAGGCGATCGACAAGAACAAGCTGCTCGTCGTGCCCAAGCCGCTCTCGATCGAAGAGCTCGAATCGCTGCTCATGGAGTTCGGCCTCTTCCAGTAGGCCCTCCAGCCATCGGAGCACCCCTCCCTCACCATCAACACCCTTTTCACCATGTCCGAAGAAACAGCCAACGGTAAAGGTCCTCTGGGAGTCGAAGGACCGAGCCCAGCCGAGGCAATGGAACAAATGCTCGAGGTCTATCCCAAGAAGACCAAGCGCAAGCGCGGGAAGCAGATGCTGCTCAACGACCCGCAAACACCGAAAGAGATCGGCGCCAACAGCCGCACCGTGCCCGGTATCATCACCCAACGCGGTTGCTCCTATGCCGGGTGTAAGGGTGTGGTGATCGGGCCGATCTACGACATCCTTCACATCACCCACGGCCCCATCGGTTGCGGCTGGTACAGCTGGCTCTCTCGCCGGAACATGACCAAGATCCGCGCCGAAGGAGAGACGAACTACCTCCAGTACTCCATGTCGACCGACATGCAGGAAGAGCAGATCGTCTTCGGGGGCGAAAAGAAGCTGAAGGAAGCCATCCGCGAGGCCTACGAGGAATTCAAGCCCAAGGCCATCAGCGTCTACGCCACCTGCCCGGTCGGCCTCATCGGCGACGACATCCACAGCGTCTGCCGCGACATGAAGAAGGAGCTGGGGATCAACATCTTCGGTTTCTCCTGCGAAGGCTACAAAGGGGTCAGCCAATCCGCCGGTCACCACATCGCCAACAACGGCGTGTTCAAGAACATGATCGGCCTGGACGACACACCCGTCGAAGCCAAATACAAGATCAACATCCTCGGTGAATACAACATCGGGGGTGACGCCTGGGAGATCGATCGCATCCTGCGCCTCTGCGGGATCCACATCATCGGCACCCTCTCCGGCGGCGTCAGCTACGACGAGATCTGCAACTGCCACATGGCCGACCTCAACGTGGTCATGTGCCACCGCTCCATCAACTACATGGCCGAGATGATGGAGACGAAGTTCGGTATCCCGTGGTTCAAGGTCAACTTCATCGGCCTCGAAGGCACCAAGAAGAGCCTGCGCAAGATCGCCCAGTACTTCGGCGAAAAGGAACTGATCGACCGCGTCGAGGAAGTCATCGCCGCCGAGATGGCCGAGGTGCGCCCCGTCGTTCAGGACGTGCGCAAGCGCACCGAAGGCAAGACGGCCGCGCTCTTCGTCGGCGGTTCTCGCGCCCACCATTACCAGGACTTGTTCCAGGACATGGGCATGAAGGTCATCAGCGCGGGCTACGAGTTTGCCCACCGCGACGACTACGAAGGCCGCGACGTGCTCCCGCACATCAAGGTCGACGCCGATACCCGCAACATCGAGGAGCTCGAAGTCGAGCAGGACACCGAGCGCTTCAACCTGCGCAACACCGTGGAGCGCAAGAAGAGCCTCGAAGACTCCGGCTTCGATTTCAGCGACTACGAGGGCATGATGCGCCAGATGGCCAAGGATACGCTCGTGATCGACGACATCTCCCACCACGAAATGGAAAAGCTGATCGAGCTGTATCACCCGGACATCATCGGCTCCGGCATCAAGGACAAGTACGTGATCGAAAAGATGGGTGTGCCCTGCAAGCAGCTGCACAGCTACGACTACGGTGGTCCTTATGCCGGCTTCAAGGGAGCGATCAATTTCTTCAAGGAAGTCGACCGCATGACTTCCACCAAGGTCTGGAAGCTGGTCCGTGCCCCCTGGCACGAAGACGCTTCCGGCGAAGCCTCGGCCGACGCCGAACTCGCGAACGCTTCCGTATAAGTCAGTTAGAATCCGACACTCATACAGCACACGCCCTATTCCGGATCCAACCGGAGCCACTCCGCCCCTCGACAGGCGGGGTGGTCTCGGGGGCAGTGCCCACCGTCCGCCACTTTTCCAACCCACTTTCACAATGCTCGAAGGCACCACTTCCGAAATTCGCGAACGTAAGGCCCTGCGGGTCAATCCCGCCAAGACATGCCAGCCCATCGGGGCCATGTATGCGGCCCTGGGGATCAACGGCTGCATGCCCCACAGCCACGGTTCGCAAGGCTGCTGCGCCTACCACCGCAGCCAGCTCACCCGCCACTACAAGGAGCCCGTCGTCGCCACGACCAGTTCCTTCACCGAAGGCGCCTCGGTCTTCGGCGGCATGGCCAACCTGACCACCGCCCTGGACAACATCTTCACGATCTACGACCCGAAGATGGTGGCCGTCCACACCACCTGCCTCTCGGAAGTCATCGGCGACGACATCCCGATGATCATCGCGAAGGCAAAGAAGGACGGCAAGATCCCCGAGGACAAGATCGTCATCCACACCAACACGCCGAGCTTCGTGGGCTCGCACGTCACCGGGTTTTCCAACCAGTGCGCCTCCACGATCAAATACCTCTCCAAGAGCAGCGGCGAAACGAAGAACGTGGTCAACCTCTTCCCGGGCTGGGTCGAACCCGCCGACATGCGCGAGATCAAGCGCCTGGCAGGGGCCATGGGCCTCGACTACATCCTCTTCCCCGACACCTCCGACGTGCTCGATTCGCCGCAAACCGGCTACTACAAGATGTATCCGGACGGCGGCACGACCCTCGAGCAACTCGAGGCCATGGGCGACAGCTTCCAGACGATCGCCATGGGGCCCCTCTGCTCGCAGGCCGCCGCCGAACAGCTCGAAAAGCAGTGCAACGTGCCGGCCAAGGTCATCGACCTGCCCATCGGCCTCAAGGCCACGGATGCCTTCATCGACGCCCTGCGCGTCGCGGGCGACGTGAGCGTGCCGGAGGAGATCGACAAGGAGCGCGGCCGCCTGGTGGACATGATCAGCGACATGTCGCAATACTTCCACCAAAAGAAGGTGGCCCTGTTCGGCGACCCGGACCACCTGATCAGCATGACGCAGTTTCTGGTGGATGTCGGCATGACGCCGGCCATCGTCGTCACCGGCACGCCGGGCAAGAAGTTCGAACGGCGTATCCATGAGATCTGCGCCGACACCAATCCCGACGTGGTGGCCCTCGCCTTCAGCGACATCCACTACCTGCACCAGTGGATCAAGCAAAACCCGGTGGACCTGCTGATGGGCAATACCTACGGCAAGTTCGTCGCCCGCGCCGAAAAGAACCTTCCGTTCATCCGCTTCGGCTTCCCGATCCTCGACCGGGTCGGCCACCGCGCCTTCCCCACCGTGGGCTACGCGGGCGCCTTGCGCCTGCTCGAAAAGATCACGGACGCTTTCTTCGACTTACGTGATCGGAATGATTCCGACGAAAACGTGGAATTGGTCCTCTAATTCGTCCGGCACGCCTTCCTCTTGATATCAGAGTAAGGGAGTTCATATGACGGCTAATATCCATATCCTACCCGGACGGGAGGACCAAGTCTGGCAGAAGGGTTCCGGCGGTAACCTGGCGTGCGACCGCCGGAGCCTCGCAGGCTCCGTGACCCAGCGTGCCTGCGCCTTCTGTGGATCCCGCGTCGTCCTCTACCCTATCGCTGATGCGCTGCACATCGTCCACGGGCCCATTGGCTGCGCGGTCTACAACTGGGACATCCGGGGCTCTCTGTCCTCGGGCCCCCAGCTCCACCGCAACAGCTTTTCCACGGACTTGCAGGAGAAGGAAGTCATCTTCGGCGGCGAAAAGAAACTGCACGCCTCGCTCGTCGAACTGATCCAATACTACCAGCCCAAGGCGGCTTTCGTCTACTCCACCTGCATCGTCGGCCTCATCGGAGACGACGTGCAGGCGGTGTGCAAGGCGGTGAGCCGCGAAACGGGCATCGACGTCATCCCCGTCGAATCGCCCGGCTTCAAGGGCACGAAAAAGACCGGCTACCAGGCCGCGTGCGAGGCGGCGTTCAAGCTCGTCGGCACCGGCGATACCAGCCAGATCGGCCCCTACAGCATCAACCTGCTCGGCGAGTTCAACATCGCGGGCGAGGCCTGGATGATCAAGCGCTACTTCGAGCGCATGGGCATCGAAGTCGTCGCCACCATCACCGGCGACGGCCGGGTGGACGACCTCCGCCGGTGCCACGGCGCCAAGCTCAACCTCGTCCAGTGCTCCGGCTCGATGACGCACCTCGCCAAGCGTCTGGACGAAGACTACGGGGTGCCCTTCCAACGCGTCTCTTTCTTCGGCCTCGAAGACACCGCCCGCGCGCTCTATGCCGCCGCCGAGTTCTTTGGCGATCCGGCCCTGATGGAGCGGGCGCAGGAGATCGTGTACGAGGAGATCGCCAAGATCACCCCGCGCCTGAAGGAATACCGCAAGCGCCTGAAGGGCAAGAAGGCCGCGCTCTACGTCGGCGGCGCTTTCAAGGCCTTTTCCCTGGTGCTGGCCCTGCGCGCCCTCGGCATGAAAACGGTCCTCGCCGGCACCCAGACCGGCAGTGCCGAAGACTACGAACAACTGAAGGAGATCTGCGACCCGGGCACCGTGATCGTCGATGACTCCAATCCGCTGGAGCTCGCCAAGTTTGTGCTCGAGAAGGACGTGGATCTCTTCATCGGCGGCGTCAAGGAACGCCCCATCGCTTTCAAACTCGGGGTCGCTTTTTGCGACCACAACCACGAACGCAAGATCCCGCTCGCGGGCTTCGAGGGCATGCTGAACTTCGCCGAAGAAGTCGCCAACTCCGTCCTCAGCCCCATCTGGCGATTCGCGCCGCGCCGCATGGCTCAAGCCCTCAACCCGAAGGAGGATTCCCACCATGAGTGCAACTGCTGAAATGACGCCCGCCCAGGCCCCCCGCAGCGCCACCCAGAACGCGTGCAAGCTCTGCGCGCCGCTCGGGGCCTCGATGGTCTTCAAAGGCGTGCAAGGCTGCCTGCCCTTCCTGCACGGGAGCCAGGGCTGCGCCACCTACATCCGGCGCTACATGATCAGCCACTTTCGTGAGCCGGTGGACATCGCCTCCTCCAGTTTCTCCGAGGACGACGCCATTTTCGGGGGCGCGCGCAACTTCGCCACGGGCGTGGAGAACGTGATCAACCAGTATCAGCCCGAGATCATCGGCGTCGCCACCACCTGCCTTTCCGAGACGATCGGCGAGAATATGATCGGCATGATCCGCGAATACCAAGAGCGGTATGCCGGCCAGGGCGCGCCCTTGGTGCATGTGTCGACCCCCTCCTACTCCGGCACCCACAGCGAGGGCTTCCACGCCGCCGTCAAGGCACTGGTGGAGCAGCTCGTGCCGCCGGAATCGGTGACTCACCGCGACACGACGCGCCTGAACATATTGCCGGGCATGGTCTCCTGTGCCGATTTGCGCCACCTGCGCGAACTGGTGGGCCTCTACGGCCTGAGCGCGACCCTGCTCCCGGATTACAACCAGACGCTCGAGGGCGAGAGCTGGGATCAATACCACCGCATTTCGCCAGGCGGCACCACGCTGGAGGAGATCCGCGAGATGGGAGCCAACGCCGCCACCCTCGAGTTGGGGCATACCCTCGCCCTGCAAAAGGAATCGGCGGGCGCCTGGCTGGAGAACCACACGGGCGTTCATTGCCACCACGCAGGTCTGCCGATCGGCATCCGCCTCAGCGACGCTTTCTTTACCGCCCTGTCGCAGGCCACCGGGCGCACCATGCCCGACAGCCTGCGCGCCGAGCGCGGCCGCTTGGTCGACGCCTACGTCGATGCCCACAAATACATCGCCGGGCGCCGGGTCGCCATCGTGGGTGAGCCCGACCTCGTGACCTCCCTCGCCGCCTTCGTCAGCGAGATCGGCCTGCAGCCGGTGCTGTGTGCCACGGGCTCCAAGCTCAAGGGCTGGGCCGAACAGGTCGCGGCCGAGATCGAGCCGGGCATCGAAAAGCCGGAGATCGTCAAAGGCGCCGACCACGCCCAGTTCTCCGCCCGCTGCCGCGCGCTGCAGCCCGACATGCTGATCGGCAGCAGCAAGGTCTACCCACTGGCGCGAGAACTGGATGTGCCGTTGGTGCGCGTCGGCTTCCCCCTGCACGACCGCTTTGGCGCCCAGCGCCTGCTGACCCTCGGCTACCGCGGCACCCAAAATCTTTTCGACTTGATCGTAAACGCTGTGCTCGCCCGCCGGCAGGACGACTCCGTCACCGGCTACAGCTATCTCTAACCTTCGACCACCTCTTCACATGGAAACGGCTACCGCTCCGCAACGCCTCACACCGGGCGAGATCAATCTGGAAAACCACCCGTGCTTCAACCGGGACGTGTGCCACAAGGTCGGGCGCATCCACCTGCCCGTGGCGCCGCAGTGCAACATCCAGTGCAACTACTGCAACCGCAAGTTCGACTGCGTCAACGAAAGCCGTCCGGGCGTCACCTCTACCATCCTTTCTCCCGGCCAGGCCCTCGCCTACCTCGACAGCATCATGGACCTGCGCGACGACATCACCGTCGTCGGCATCGCTGGCCCGGGCGATCCCTTTGCCAACCCGGAAGCCACGATGGAGACCTTCCGGCTCGTGCGCGCCAAGTATCCGGAGATGATCCTCTGCCTGTCGACCAACGGTCTCGGCCTGACGGAGGCCTATGTGCAGGAACTGGCGGAACTGCAAGTGAGCCACGTCACGTTGACCATCAACGCGGTCGATCCGGCGATCGGGGGCCAGGTGTATGCCTGGGCGCGCCAGAACAAGCGCATTTTCCGCCACGAGCAAGCCGGCGCGCTGATGATCGAACACCAGATGCAGGCGCTGCGCTGGATCAAGCAGTATGGCATGATCGCCAAGGTCAACTCCATCATCGTGCCGGGCGTCAACGACACCCATATCCCGGAAATTGCCAAGGAAGTGGCCGCGATGGGGGCCGACCTCATGAACTGCATCCCGCTGCTGCCGACCGCCGATACCGCTTTTGCCGACCTTCCAGAGCCGGATGCTAAAATGCGCTTCCGCGTGCGCACCCTCTGCGGCGAACACGTCAACCAGATGACGCACTGCGCACGGTGCCGCGCGGACGCCATCGGCCGACTGAGCGAGCCGATGACCGAAGAGATCCAGGCCCTGATCCAGCGCAGCGCGCGCCTGCCGATCAACCCGCAGGAATCGCGCCCCTACGTCGCCGTCGCCACCCGCGAGGGCATGCTCGTCAACCGCCACCTCGGTGAGACGATGGTCTTCACCGTCTACGGCGTGGACCCGGAGGATGAGGAAGAGTTCACCATCGTCGGCACGCGCAAGGCCCCGCCCACGGGCGGCCGCGACGACCGCTGGAAGGAGCTCGCCGAGACGCTGCACGACTGCCGTGCCGTGCTCGTGGCCGCCTCGGGCAGCACGCCCAAAAAGGTGCTCACGGACGCCGGCATCCAGGTGATCGAGATGGAGGGCCTGATCGAGTTCGGCCTGCGCCACCTCTTCCATGGCGAGACGCTACCGCCCAACCTGCAACGCAGCTTCCAGGGCTGCGGCAAGGGCCTGACCTGCGGCGGCGACGGCATGGGCTGCGGTTGAGCCGCGCCCGCTCTTTATATCCCGGACTAACACAACCGCCAACCTTACCACATGAAACCGGAAGTTAAGACAGCGCTGAACGAGCAATACCTGCACGAATTGGGAGCCGCCCACGCCTACCGCGCGCTCGCCTGCTGGTGCGCCTTTAACAGCTACAACGGCTTCGCCGAGTTCTTTAACAAGCAGAGCGAGGAAGAGCTGGAGCACGCCGAGATGTTCTCGGATTACCTGCTCGACCGCGGCGAAATGCCCGAAGTCGGCGCGCTGCCCGCTCCCCGCACCGAGTTCCAGAACCTCACCGCGGTTGCCGAGCAGGCCGGCATCATGGAGCGCGCCAATTCCAAGGGCATCGACGAATGCTATCGCATCGCGCTCGAAGTCGCGGACTACGCCACCCAGGTCTTCCTGCACGACCTCATCTCCGAGCAGGTCGAGGAAGAAGCCTGGTGCGCCACGATGCTCGACAAGGTCAAGCAGGCTACCTGCGCCGGAGCCCTCCTCACGCTCGACCGCCACATCGTCAAGGAACTGGCCGAGGAATAACCACCTTTCTCCTTACAGTCGAAACGCCATGAACAAGCCCAAACACCACCTCTTCATCTGCGGCAGTGTCCGCGCCAACGGTGAGCCCAAGGGGGTTTGCCACAAAAACGAGTCCATCGCCCTGCTCTCTTATGCCCAGGGCGAAGTGAAAGACCGGATGCTCGACGAAGTCGAGATCTCCATGACCGGGTGCATGAACATGTGTGCGCGCGGTCCCGTGCTGATTGATTACCCGGCGGGCCGTTTCTACGAGAAAGTGAGCGAGGACCTGATCGACAGCATCCTCGACGCGATCGAAGACGGCGAAGTCTGCGAAGAAAACCTGATCGAGGACTGAGCCCGTCATGAAGATCACCGCGCGCAACCAGCTGCTTGGCAAGGTCACCGCCATCACGCTCGGCCCCATCAACGCCGAAGTCACGCTGGAGCTCGCAGGCGGGCTCCAGATCACCTCCATCGTCACCCGCCACGCGGTGGAGAGCCTGCAACTGGAGGTCGGCAAGACCGCCTGTGCCCTCATCAAAGCCAGCAACGTCATGCTCGGAGTTGAAGAATGAACTTTGCCCAGACCACGCCCTACCTGATCGATACCACGCTGCGCGACGGCGAGCAGGCCGCGGGCGTTGTCTTTGTATTGAGTGAAAAGATGAACATTGCCGCCGCCCTGGCAGAAGCCGGGATCCCCGAGCTTGAAGTCGGGATCCCTGCCATGGGCGCGGAAGAGGTGACGCATATCCGCAGCATCGTCCAGATGGGGTTGCCCTGTCGCATCCTGACGTGGGGGCGCGCCCATCTGGACGATCTGCATGCGGCCGTCGACACCTGTGCGCACGGCTTCCACTTTTCCCTGCCCGTGAGCCCCATCCACCTCCGCGCCTGGGGCAAGACGCAGGACTGGGTCTTCACCACCCTCGCGCGCATCGCGCATGAGGCGAAGGATTACTTTGAATACTTTTCCGTCGGGGCTCAGGACGCCTCCCGCGCCGACCTCGACTTTCTGCAGGAGTTTGCCCAGGCCGTGCAGGCGTGCGGTGCTTCCCGCCTGCGACTGGCCGACACTGTGGGCTGCCTCTCACCCTTGACGACGGCGCAGCTGCTGCAGGGCGTGCGCCAGGCCAGCCCGGAGCTGCCGCTGGAGTTTCACGGTCACAACGACCTGGGCATGGCCACCGCCAATACCGTCACCGCCCTGCAAACCGGAGCCGCGGCCGCCAGCGTGACCGTCAACGGCCTGGGCGAACGCGCAGGCAATGCCGCCCTGGAGGAAGTTTCGATGGCAATGAAGCTGACCGCGCAGCGCGACCTGGGGTTGCACACCGAACGCTTTTACCGCCTGAGCGAACTCGTCAGCCACGCCTCGGGGCGCAGCCTGCGCGAAGACAAGCCCATCGTCGGCCCCGCCGCCTTTCGCCACGAGTCGGGCATCCACCTGCGCGGCCTGGCCAGCGACCGCGCCACCTACGAAGCCTTCACCCCGGCGCAAGTAGGCGTTCGGGAGACCGAATTCGTTTCCGGACGCCACTCGGGCTCCGCCGGGCTGGTGGCCATCGCCCGCGACGCTGGCATCGCCCTCGACCGCGATCAGGCCACGCGCCTGCTACCTCGGCTACGCGACCGTGCCCTTTCCTTGAAACGCGGGCTCACGACCAGCGAGCTCGCCGCTCTCATCGTCGAATCCACCGTCTGAACCTTCATTCCTGCTCCCATGGCCTTCTGGATTTACCAACGTCAAGACACCACGGAAACCGTCAGCTTCCGCCGCCAGCGCATGATCCGCCTCTCCGGTGAGGAAGGTATCATCGCCGGATTTCTCCGCTTCCACGCTCAAGCCGACTCGCCCTGGAGCTGGGAATTGCCGGCGGGCCCCCTGCGCCAACTGGCGACGCCCGGCACAGGCTGGAAGGAGACGGAGGTCGTGATCGAGCTGAAGGACCGCACCACCGGCGTCTACCACCTGCACCGCATCGTGGGCCTGCACGGGCACTCCGACACCCGCGATACCGACCTGGTGCTCACGCTTTGCAGCCTCTATCAGGCCAAAGACCGCGACGCGCTCGAAGCCTTCGAAGTCCCACTACCGATGGACGAACGCCGCATGCTCGAAGCCCTCGGGCTCACGGGTGGCCTCAGCGGCGGCACCTTCCACTGGTGTGCGCCCAAGATGAACATCGGGGCGGCCATCATGCCGCCTGCCCACCGCGCACCGGCTCCCTGCGCCTGACATTCCTATCCACTGGCGCGCTCCGAGTGAATCGCCCGATCCGGTCCTGGCGCGCTTCGTTACCAACTATCAAGCCTGCTCACAGCTATGTCCGAACATAAGCTTACCATTCTTTACGGAACGGAAACCGGCAACTGCCGCGGCCTCGCCCAAAAGGTGGCCGCCAAGGCCCAGAAGAACGGCCTCGAAGCCGATGTCTTCGACCTTGCCGCCTATTCCGTCGATCAACTCGCCGCGGTCGACAACCCGGTGCTGGTCATTATCTCGACCTGGGACGAGGGTGCGCCGCCGCCCAAGGCGCGGAAGTTCTGCGCCGATCTGCTCAGCCAGACGCCCGACCTCTCCGGCCTGTCTTACACCGTTCTCGCGCTCGGCGACACCGAGTACGAACAGTTCTGCGAGTGCGGTCGCCAAATCGATGCCCGTCTCGAAGAGCTGGGCGCCTCCTGCTGCCTCGAACGCACCGAACTGGGGGCCGACTTCATGGTCTCCTACATCGGGTGGTCGAAGAAGTTCTGGAAGCGCATGGCCGAGGTCTACGGCGTCGCCAAATAACCGGAGCCCACGGACTCCCCCTACACCTTCCGTATCATGATTTCTCCTCTCAAATCCGTCCGCAAGACGCTGGACGCCAACGAAGCCGTAGCCTCCGTGGCTTACCGGCTCAGCGAGATCGCTTCCATCTACCCGATCACGCCTTCCTCACCGATGGCGGAACACTGCGAAGAGTGGGCCGCCGCGGGCAAGCCGAACCTTTGGGGCGATGTGCCACTCGTCGAGCAAATGCAAAGCGAAGGCGGCGTCGCCGGCATGCTGCACGGCAGCCTGATGGGGGGCAGCCTCACGACGACCTTTACCGCGTCGCAGGGCCTGCTGCTGATGATCCCGAACATGTACAAGATCGCGGGCGAATTGACCCCGACCGTCTTTCACGTGTCGGCCCGTGCGCTCGCGACGCATGCCTTGTCCATCTTCGGCGACCACAGCGATGTGATGGCCTGCCGCGCCACCGGCTTTGCCCTGTTGGCATCCGGCAGTGTGCAGGAGGCCCAGGATATGGCGCTGATCGCGCACGCCGCCACCTTGCGCACGCGCGTGCCGTTCCTGCACTTCTTCGACGGCTTCCGCACCTCGCACGAGATCAACGACATCGAATTGCTCAATGACACGACGCTCGAAGCCCTGATCGACCAGCCCAGCCTCGATGCCTTTTATCAACGGGCCCTCACCCCGGACGCACCCACCGTGCGCGGGACGGCGCAAAACCCGGACACCTATTTTCAGGCCCGGGAGGCGGTCAACCCGTTCTACCGCGAGACCCACGCCGCCGTCGCGCACCTGATGGAGCGCCTCGGTGAGCTGACGGGTCGCGAATACGCGCCCTTCAGCTTCTATGGTGATCCAGAGGCCGAAGACGTGCTGGTGCTGATGGGCTCCGGCGCGGAAACGGCGATCGAAACGGCCCAGGTGCTCAACGCGCAGGAGGGCCGCAAAACGGGCGTGCTGCAAGTGCGCCTCTACCGGCCCTTCAACACGCCTGCATTCCTCAAGGCGCTGCCCAAAACGGTAAAGCGCATTGCCGTGCTCGACCGCACCAAGGAACCGGGCAGCATCGGCGAACCGCTCTACCTCGACGTGGCGCTCGCGCTGCGCAAGGCGGGTTGCTGCCAAAACGTGTCTCTCGATCACGATCCGCTGTTGATCGGCGGGCGCTTCGGCCTGGGCTCGAAGGAGTTCACGCCCGCCATGGTGCGCGGCGTCTTTGACGAACTGGCCAGCGAGTCGCCCCGCGACCACTTCACGGTGGGCATCAACGACGACGTGACGCAGCTTTCGGTCGACTACGACCGGAGCTTCGACATCGAATCACCCGCCACCACGCGCGCGATCTTCTTCGGTCTCGGCAGCGACGGCACCGTCGGCGCCAACAAGAACACGATCAAGATCATCGGCGAAAATACCGACCTGCACACTCAGGCCTATTTCGTCTACGATTCCAAGAAGTCGGGCGGTCTCACGGCCTCGCACCTACGCTTCGGGCCCGAGCCGATCAAGGCGCCCTACCTCATCCAGAAGGCACAGTTCATCGGCTGCCACCAGGCGCGCTTCCTCGGTCGCATTCCCATCCTCGAAAACGCCGCCGACGGGGCTACGGTATTGATCAACTCGCCCTACAAGCCCGAGGACGTCTGGGATCACCTGCCGCGTACGGTGCAGGAAGAGCTGATCGCCAAAAAGATCCGCCTCTACCAGATCGACGCCTACAGCCTGGCGCGCGAGCTGGGGCTCGGCAGCCGCATCAACGCGATCATGCAGGCGGCGTTCTTTGCCATCAGCGGCCTGCTGCCTCGCACCGAAGCCATTGCCGCGATCAAGAAGGCGATCGAAAAGACCTACGGGCGCAAGGGCCCCAAGGTGGTCGAGTTGAATTGCCGCGCGGTGGATCGCACGGTCGAAAACCTCTCGGAGATCCCCATCCCCGCCACCGCTACCGCCGAACCGCAACCGATTACCACCAGCCACTGGGACGAGGCGCCGGACTTCGTGAAGCGCATCACCTCGCGCCTGCTCGCGGGTGAAGGCGAGCTGCTGCCCGTCAGCGCCTTCCCGGCCGACGGCATCTGGCCCACCGGCACCTCACGCTACGAAAAGCGCGGCATCGCCACCGCCCTGCCCGTCTGGCGGGCCGAAGTCTGCACCCAGTGCAACCGCTGCAGCCTCTTTTGCCCGCACGCCGCGCTCCGGCCCAAGGCTTACGACCCGGCCCTCGTCGCCGGTGCACCAGAGGGCTTTGCGCACACGGCACTGCAAGGGCGCAACGCAGACGGCAAAGCCTTCACCATTCAGGTTTCGCCCATGGACTGCACCGGTTGCGGCGCCTGCGTCGACGTCTGCCCCGCGCAGGATGCCGACGGCCGCAAGGCGCTCGAAATGGCCCCCGCCGAGGCGTTGCTCGAAGCCACGCAAGCGCAGTACGCCTTCTTCCAGCAACTCCCGTCTCACGTGCCGGATGCGGCCCCGACCGCGCGGAATATCTCGTTCCGCGAGCCCTACTTCGAGTTCTCGGGCGCCTGCGCCGGCTGCACGCAAACGCCGATCGTGAAAATGCTCACGCAGCTCTTCGGCGACCGCCTGCTCATGGCCAACGCCACGGGTTGCTCCTCCATCTACGGGGGCAATCTGCCGACGACGCCCTACTGCATGGACAGTCAGGGTCGCGGCCCGGCCTGGGCAAACTCGCTCTTTGAGGACAATGCAGAGTTTGGCCTGGGGCTGCAACTCGCCGCCGAATGGCGTCACGACATCGCCGTCGACCTGCTCCACCGCCTGCGCAAGGAGGTGGGCGAGCTGCTCTACAACGACATTATCGACGCCAAGCTGCAGAGCCCGCGCGCCATCACTGAACAACGGGCCCGCATCGACGCCTTGCGCGAGAAGCTGCAGGCGAGCGATTCCCTCGAGGCCAAGCGCCTGTTGGGCCACCTGGACTACCTCGTACCCAAGACGACCTGGATCGTGGGCGGCGACGGCTGGGCCTACGATATCGGGTTTGGCGGCCTCGACCACGTGCTGGCCAGCGGCCACAACATCAACATCCTGGTGCTCGATACCGAGGTCTACTCCAACACGGGCGGCCAGGCCTCCAAGTCGACCCCCATCGGCGCGCAGGCGAAGTTTGCCACCAACGGCAAGGAGCGCGGCAAGAAGGACCTGGCGCAGATCGCGATGAGCTACGGCAGCGTCTATGTCGGCCAGATCGCGCTCGGAGCCGACGAACGCCAGGCGCTGGAAGTGATCATGGAAGCCCAGGCCTACGAAGGGCCTTCGCTGGTAATCGCCTACGGGCCCTGTCAGGCACACGGCATCGACCTGCGCACCGGTCCGGCGCGCCAGAAGCAGGCGGTCGAAACGGGCTACTGGCCGCTCTTCCGCTGGGATCCGCGCCGCCAGATGAACGGCGAACCGGCCTTGCGCCTCGACTCCTTCGAGCCCGCTTCTCCGGTCGGTGACTTCATGCAACAGGAAAACCGTTTCCGGGTCATCCAGCGCAGCAACCCCGAGCGGGCGGCCGAGCTGTTGACCCGCGCCCAGGAACAGGTGGATTCCCGTTGGAAGAAGCTGGAAGCACTCGCCACGGGTTTAGATAACGACGAAGACGATAGCTGGTCATAAAGTCCATACAACAAACAGACAATCGCCAGCCTGCCGTGGATCATCGGCAGGCTGGTTTGATTTAAAGGCCGCAGGTTGCCACCAATTGGCTGAGCAGATCTTCAAACAGCTCCGGCCCGCGCAGCATCTGGCGCCAGACCTCGGGAATGCCTGTCAGCCCGTGCCGGATCCCCGCGATGCCGCCCGCCACACAGGCCGTCGTATCGGTATCGTAGCCGAGCGCAATGGCGGCGCGGACGACAGCCGCATACGTCTCCTCCGCGCAAGCCGCGCGGGCTGAATGGAGACAGTCGACGACGTAACCGCTACCGCCGGGCGCACCGAACGGCAGCACTTCCTGCGTCAGCTCATCGAGGTAAATCGGGTGGTTGGCGTAGAGCTCGCGCAAGCGTTGCACCGCCCAACCCCAAGGTTCCGCTTGCTCCGCCAGCTCTGCCCGCGCCCAGAGACAATAGAGCGCACAGCACACCTGAGCGCGTGGGTGCGCATGGGTCACCAGCGACTGCAAATGCGCATCGCGGACCAGCGTCGCGTCGTCTCCCTGATGCCAAAGCGTCAGAGGCAGGGCACGCATGAGGGAGCCATTGCCGTTGTTGCGTTCACCGCGCAGACCGGATTGCGAGGGCGGCAGGCCTTGTTGCAAGCGCTGCAGCGCGAGGCTCGTTTGATTGCCGACATCGAACACCTGATGGCCGACCGCCATGTAGCCTTGTCGCAACCAAGCCTGCAATCGCTGCCCGAAGTCGGCCAGGTCGAGCTGCCCGCGGTCCAGTAATGAAGCCAACAGGCAGAGGGCCTGCGCCCCGTCGTCCGACCAGGTGCCCAGGGGCACGTGGCTGTAGGTGCGCACAAAACCCTGGGGCGGCACCATGTCGATCTGCTCACGGGGCGGCAACTCGTCGGGCTGACGAAACTCGTAGGGCACGCCGCAGGCATCGGCCACCAGCAGGCCCCACAAGCCGCCGGCGATTCTGTCCTCTATAGCAATCATGATGTTGGAAGCTCAGTAGAGCAGTTTTTTGACCCAATACTCTCCGCCCACGACCAGATACTCTTCTTCGCCCTTCAGCAGACTGTCTGGCAACAGGCCGCTGAAGAAAAACACTTTGACCAAAGGTATCCTGACTTCCCATACGGTTGAGCCGAACTCCCAGGCAAACTCCCGGTTACTCGTAAACGAGCTCAGGTTGTTCATGCGCACACACTGGTGGCGCCGATCGCGCTGCTCCAGCAGCTCGTAGTCTTCGGCGTCGCACGTACCGCGGTAGAGCGTCAGCCAGCGCTCTCCAGGGTGGCGCCGCTCCATCTCATATTGGCAAAACTCATACAGCAGATCCAGCTGCGAGTCGATGGCATTGGTGCGGGCGTGCCCGCGCATTCGATCGTAGGCGTAGGGCTGGTACTCCTCGCTGTTTTTGCTCAACACACGCCCTCGGTGAAAGGTGGGCGGCATGCCCAGCCGACTCTCGACCCAGCCCTTGAGCACGGCCCCTTCGATCGTGTTGGAGTCGATTCCCCAACCACGCAGGTAGCGCACGTAGCTGTTGCGCAGGCTGCGGCGGGCATCGTTCTGGTGGTCGTTCCACTCGTGCAGCTTGAACTTCACCGTCATGAACTCGTTGAAGACCTCACCCCGCCGCACGGGAGAATCGATGCCGTCGAGGCGCTCGAAGAGGAAGCGGTTGACCTGGCGCACGCCGTCGATCTCGATCTTGCGCGGGTCGTCGTTAAACTCCCACGAAGCGATCACCCACGGAGGAATGTTGCAGAGGTTGAACGTATGATCGGGGAACATGCCCAGCCGATGAAGGAAAGGAGGCCCCCTGCTCCACCGCAGTCGCAGTACTACGCGGGCGGCGCCTCGTCGCATTCCAGTCAGACACCCGGTAAGGGAAGTGCAAGCCGCAGGTGCGCCGTTGATGCCGATCGTGCATGACATTAGCCCCGCTGATGAAACTCGCATCCGCGGCTCAGACGACCCTCCACGCTTGAACCGCTCGTCAATGCGCTCTTGTCTGGCATTGTCGAAATGTCTGGCTCAAGGCTTGCCATGGCGCATGGCGTCCATTAGCAGTGCTTGAGCAACCTAAAACTGAAAATCAGTCCGCTTAATATGAAAGCTCCGATTCGCGTCGCCGTAACGGGAGCAGCTGGTCAAATTGGCTACGCCCTGCTCTTCCGTATCGCCTCTGGTGCCCTCTTTGGCCCCGATCAACCCGTCGCCCTCAACCTGATTGAGATCGAACCCGCCATGAAGGCGCTCGAAGGCGTCGTCATGGAACTGGAAGACTGCGCGTTCCCGCTGCTGAAGGACATCCGCACCGCTTCCGACCTCAACGCCGGGTTCAAGGACGTCAACTGGGCCCTGCTCGTGGGCTCGATGCCCCGCAAAGCCGGGATGGAGCGCGCGGACCTGCTGGAAAAGAACGGCAAGATTTTCATCGGCCAAGGCAAGGCGATCGAAAAGAATGCGGCCAGCGATGTCCGCACCGTTGTCGTGGGCAACCCCTGCAACACCAACTGCCTCATCGCCATGCACAGCGCCCCCAGCATTCCCAAGGACCGCTGGTTTGCGATGACCCGCCTGGACGAAAACCGCGGCAAGAGCCAGCTGGCCAAAAAGGCCGGGGTGGATGTGACCGAAGTCAGCAACCTCTGCATTTGGGGCAACCACTCGCCGACGATGTTCCCGGACTTCTACAACGCCAAGATCGGCGGCACCGCGGCCAATGACGTGATCGACGACGAAGCCTGGCTGAAGGACACCTTCGTCCCGACCGTGGGCAAGCGCGGCGCGGCCATCATCGAAGCCCGTGGCGCCTCCTCCGCCGCCTCGGCCGGTAATGCGCTGATCGACACGGTGCGCAGCCTCTACTTCCCCACCCCGGAAGGCGACTTCCACAGCGTGTGCGTGCACTCCAATGGCGAGTACGGCATCGAAGAAGGCCTCATCACGTCCTTCCCGATCCGCAGCAACGGCGAAAGCTGGGAAATCGTGGAAGGCCTCGACCTCAACGATTACAGCCGCGCCCAGATCAACAAGAGCATCGACGAACTCAAGAGCGAGCGCGACACGATCAAGAGCCTCGGCATCATCTAGAGCCGAAGCCCGTCACGGACCTTTACACCGCCTCTCGCTTCCCGCGAGGGGCTTTTTTGTGCCCGCGAGGGCACGTCTACCGCTCACTTGGCGGAGGGCGAGGTATCGCGCGTAAACCAGGAGGGGCAGGCCTTGCGCTTGGACGCGTCGCGGCAGCCGGCAGAAAAGGAGAGCAGAGAGATGAACGCCAACAGGGGCAGCAGCAGGACGGTCAAATATAAGGGAGCGCCTGCGATGGCGGCCGCGATGATGGCAACCGCCCACAACGTAGCGTTGACGATGCAAACGCGGCCGGGGACGTTCTTCATGGTTTTCTCCTTCGGGGTTGGGATCGGGGTAGTGACGGCAGCTTTCCGAGCTGCACTCCCATAATATAGCACGTGAGAGGCGCAGAGAACAAGGCCCTACTCCAAGTCCGGCCAACGAATCGAAGTGTGGGAGCTGGAGGGCGTTATCAATCAGGTTTTACCCTCACTTTTCCCCTGAAAAACAGCCATTTTGAGCTGTGCTTCGAACCACGAGCAGGCTCTTTTATGTGCCGTTGCACTTTTCCTAAAGGTAACGGGCACAAGCGGATAGTTTAAAGGTTGCATTTCGCAACACGGCGCGAAATCCTCGCTTGCCGAATGCACATCTTCTTCAACCCGAAACAATTTCAGCCCTTATTTTGCGGCTTGGTGTAAAACAGGAACAGATGCTGCAAAACGGAGGCTGAATCACACCAAGAAATAAAGCTATGAAACAGACCCTCCTTAAACTCTCGATTCTCATGCTGCTTGCCGCCCCTGCTACCGGTTTTCTGACCGGTTGCGAAGACGACAGCGCGGCGGACAACATGGAAGAAGCAGGCGAAAACGTGCAAGACGCGGCCCAGGAGGCTGGCGACAACATGCAGGACGCCGCTGAAGACGCTGGCGACGAAATCGAAGACGCCACCAACTAATCCAGCGCAGAGCGATAGCCTTTCTCAGCCGGTAGGAAGATCCTGCCGGCTTTTTTCATGCCTGCCCGCCACTTGCTCCAGGCGGGCGCAACACACTACGCGTGGATTCAGCCCAACTCGGGCGCGACGTCTTCCGCGTCTTTCCAGAGCGCTTCGAGCTGGTAAAACTCGCGGGTCTCCTCGGTGAAGAGGTGCACGATAAAGTCGAACACGTCCACGACCACCCAGCCGCTCTTGGTATTGCGGTCGACGCCCAGCACCTCGACATTGAGATCGCTCAGGGTCCGGTCGACTTCGTTGGCCAGAGCACGCAGGTGCGAATCCGCCGCCCCCGTCGCGATAATAAAGTAGTCCGCAATACTGGAGCGCTGGCCCATGTACAGGACGCGGATGTTTTCAGCCTTCTTCTCATCCAGGGCCCGGCAGCAGGCCATAACTTGTTCGCGGATGGAAGGGGTCGCCACCTCAGGTTCGGTCATATCGATCAAATAGCGTATAGGGCGTGTTCTCGCAGGTAGGTTCCTACGTCGGTCGGCAGCAAAAAGTCAATGGATTTACCGGCGGCGCAGCGGGCACGGATCTCGGATGAAGAGACGCCGATGGGATGGGCTTGCTCGATCAAAGCATAGCGCAGGCCAGCCACCTCCGGGACGTGCGGCGCGTAACCGGGACGCTGCAATACAGCAAATTCCACCAGTTGCGCCAAATCTTCGATGCGGTGCCAACGCGGCAACGCCGCGAACTGGTCCGCCCCGATAATCCAGTGAAAGTCCGCTTCGGGGTGCTGAGCACGAAGCTGCTGGGCCGTCCGCAGGGTGTAACTCGGCGGCGGCATCTGCAGTTCGCCGCGCCACACCGCGAAACGCGGCTCTGCGGCGAGTGCCAACTCCAGCATCGCCACGCGATGGCCATCGGCCGCGACCGGCCCTTCGGCCTTGTGCGGACTGCGCGCGGCCGGGATAAACCAGACCGCGTCGAGCGCCAGCGCCTCCAGGGTATCCATCCCGATCAACAGGTGCCCGAGATGGACGGGGTCGAAACTGCCCCCGAGGAGGCCTATCTTGCGGTGATGAAGCGTCATCACCCGCCCGGGAAAAGGTTAGCGGCGACGGGGGCCAAACGAACGACGCGGGGCGTTGCGGCTACGGTTGGCGTTACGGAGACGATAGACGATACGCGCCTTGTCAATGTCCTGTGGGGTCATTTCCATTTTGACCGTATCCCCCACCGTGATCTTGATGAAGTGCTTGCGCAGTTTACCGGAGATATTGGCCAGCACCTGGTGGCCATTCGACAACTCAACCCGGAACATGGTTCCAGGCAGGACGGCCACTACGCGGCCTTCGACTTCAACAACATTAGGATCAGACATATATGGGTTCTTGCAATAATGCGTAAAAGATAACAGGTAGCACGCCATCTCCCGTAAGACAAGCCAATACAGCGGCAGAATGGCCGGATTTCGGGATTATTTTTACCCCGCGATCTGCTCGTTTTTCAGCAACTCCGGGGCCTATCGGTCCCGGTCGTGGATTCGATCTCGTGCCGACGCAGGGATCCGCTTACAAGCCACGGATGCGCCTCTTCATCCCGTTTCGCCTTGTCTATCTCCTTGCCGCGTGGGCACTTTGCCTCGCGCCTCTGGCCTCCGCCGCCCCGGATTTCGCCCCGGAACTCGAGTCGCAAATCACCCGCATCGAGGCTTCCGTCGGCGGCCGTCTGGGGGTCGGTGTGATCGACACCCAGACAGACACCTCCTGGAACTACCGCGGAGATGAGCGCTTCCCCCTGTGCAGCACCTTCAAGGTGCTCGCCTGCGCCACGCTGCTGTCCCGCGTCGACGCCGGAGCAACCCAGCTCGACCGCCGCGTCGCGTATGAGCGGGCGGATCTCGTCACTTACTCCCCATCACGGAGCACCACTCGGGTGAGGGCCTGACGCTGGCCGAATTATGCGAGGCCGCCATCACCTTGAGCGACAACACCGCGGCCAACCTGATCCTGAAGGAAGTGGGCGGCCCGGAGGGCGTCACGGCTTTTGCCCGCTCCCTCGCAGACGAAGTCACGCGGCTGGACCGCATTGAGCCCAGCCTGAACGACGGCACGCCCGGCGATCCGCGCGATACGACCAGCCCGAGCGCCATGGCAGAGACCTTACAGGCGCTGACCCTGGGGGATGCGCTTTCGGCAACCTCGCGCGCTCAGCTCATCGCCTGGATGCTCGCCTGCCAGACGGGCGATACCAAACTGCGGGCGGGCCTGCCGAACGACTGGCGCGTGGGCGATAAAACCGGCTTCGGCGGTCATGGCTCGAGCAACGACATCGCAGTCATCTGGCCCGCCCAGCGCGAGCCGATCGTCCTCACGGTCTACCTGACGCAGTGTCCGGCCTCGAATGACGAGAAAAGCGCCGCGATAGCTGCCGTCGCGCGGGCCGTAGCCGAGGCCTTGCCGCGATAAAGGCCGCCGCGCCCGCTTTGCGCTCGCCATCTGTCCTGCGCCTTCCACTCTGTGGCCCCATGGCCCAAGAGCTGCCCTGCCCTTTCGAGAAGAAGTTTCCCAGCGAGTTGCTGCGCGACGATCGCTACTTCATGACGCTGGCCTACAACGAGTGCATCAACGCCTGGCGACAGGATGAAGTGCCGGTGGGCGCGGTGATCGAATACGGGGGCGAGGTCATCGCGCGCGCGTTCAACCGCGTCAATGGCCTCAAAGACCCGACCGCGCACGCCGAAATCCTGGCCATCACTCAGGCCGCCGGCGCGGTGGGCGACTGGCGCCTGAACGACTGCACACTCTACGTGACCAAGGAGCCCTGCCCCATGTGCAGCGGCGCGACCCTTATGAGCCGCCTGCAGCGGGTGGTCTACGGTATCCGCGACCCCAAGATGGGCTGCCTCGGCGGCGCGAACAACCTCAACGACATCCCGACGATCAACCACCATTTCGAGATCACGCCGGGGCTGATGGAAGCGGAGTGCCTCGAGTTGTTCCAGGCCTACTTCAAGCTCAAGCGCCTGAAGGAGACGGGGCACGAGGACGTCGGCACGACCGCGGACGATTTGTCGCATTGACCCTTGCGTCGTTGTGGATGCAATGGAGCGAATGCACACGCTGCTCTTTCTTTGCACCGGCAACTATTACCGCAGCCGTCTGGCGGAAGAACTCTTCAATCACTACGCCGAGGCCGCAGGGCTCGACTGGCGCGCCGACAGCGCCGGCCTCAGCGACGACTTCGAGGGACTGAAGGCCGTCAACCTGCACAAGATGTCGACCACCACGGTCGCCTATCTCGAAAAGCGCGGGCTGCCCATCCAGGGGCGAAATCGCCTGCCGCGCGAGATTACGGGCGAAGACCTCGACCGGGCGGACCGGATCATCGCGCTCGACGACGAAGAGCACCCGCCGCTGGTGGCCTTGCGCCCCTGGCTCCACGAAGCGGAAATCGAGTATTGGGACGTGCGGGATCTCGATCGCCAGACTGCTGGCACCGCGACCGAGGCCATCGATCAGAAGGTCAAGGCCCTGGTCGACGACTTGGCACATCCACAGGCCTGAGGCAAACCCCTGCAAAATGCCCTGCGCGTTTGACGCGTGAGCCAATCTGAGTCTTATTGCCGTTTTCGCAGTCACCAAAACTCAATCTTAAGCTCTTATGGCATATACTCTTCCGCAACTGCCCTACGCCTACGACGCCCTGGAGCCGCACATCGATGCGCGCACCATGGAAATTCACCACACGAAGCATCATAACGCCTACGTGACCAAGGTGAACGCAGCGCTCGAAGGCGCGAACGTGCCCGCCGACAAGGACATCGACGAGCTGATCAAGGGCATCAAGAGCCTGCCCGAAAACATCCAGACCGCCGTCCGCAACAATGGTGGCGGCCACTCCAACCACAGCCTTTTCTGGACCGTGCTCGGCCCGAACGGCGGTGGTGAGCCCAAGGGCGAAGTCGCCGAAAAGATCAAGGCCGCCTACGGCAGCTTCGAGGACTTCAAGGAAAAGTTCGGCGCCGCTGCGGCCGGCCGCTTCGGCTCTGGCTGGGCCTGGCTCGTGGTGAAGCCTGACGGCAGCGTCGCGATCTGCGACACCGCCAACCAGGACAGCCCGCTGATGGGTGAAGCCGTAGCCGGCTGCTCGGGCACGCCGATCCTCGGCCTCGACGTGTGGGAACACGCCTACTACCTCAACTACCAGAACAAGCGCCCTGACTACATCAAGGCATTCTGGAACGTAGTGGATTGGGACGCCGTCGAAAAGCGCTACCAAGCCGCCAAGTAGGCACTCCAGACAACCTTCTTTTTACGCAGCCGCCTCGACCGTCGAGGCGGCTTTTTTGTTGTTTGCCGCCCCATAGAACCACTCACCCGGCAGAACGGGCCTGCGGATGGAGTCCAGTTGATGCGGCTGCCCCTTCAGTCGATATTTCGCGGTAGTCGGCATCTCCCGCCGGCTTCCCGATTTTTGTTATGGCCCGTGCTTGTGAAGATTTCTGCGCTTTGCCTGCCAAAGCGACCGACCTCGACCCGCAGACCACGCAGCAAACGATGCGCAAGGTCTACCTGCAGGGCGACTGCTTGCTGCGGCGGTTCATCACCTTTCACTTTCTGCTGTGCCTGGGCCTGGCGGGCTTCCACGACACTTGGGCGATTTCGGTCGGCGTCGGGCTGGTGGCGTTTTCCCTCTTTACCAGCTCCACGGTATTGCTGCCGGGGCACTGGGTCACACGCCAACTGGCCGGCATCAGCTTCCAGCTCTTCGTCGCACTGCACTTGTATCAGCTGCACGGGCTGCCGGAGATGCACTTTTTCTTCTTCGCCTCCATCGCGCTGCAGCTGGTGTATCAAGACGCCAAGGCATTCTGGGGCGGCACGGCCTTCATCGTCGTCTACTACCTCATTATCGCCAACCTGCAGAACCACGGCTGGCCGGTCTACTTTTCACCTGAGGCCCCCATCACCGCCTTTCAGCTGACCTTCCACCTCGGCATCATGCTGATCACGGTCGCCATTTGCAGCTATTGGGCGCGCCTCTTCCGCCAGCGCACCCTCGAGAGCGCGGCCATGCAGCAGTCCCTCACCACCTTGAACCAGCAACTGCGGGACGAGCTGGATTTCCGCAAGCAGGCAGAGGTGGAAATCGTCTCCGCCAAACAGGCCGCCGAGTCTGCGAACCTGGCCAAAAGCGAGTTTCTCGCCAACATGAGCCACGAGATCCGCACGCCTATGAACAGCATGCTCGGGACGGCGGAACTGCTGCTGGACAGCGACCTGGCGACCGAGCAGCGCCGCATGGTGCGCACCATCCTCAATTCGAGCGACAACCTGCTGCGCCTGATCAACGACATCCTCGACTTTTCGCGCATCGAGGCCAACCAGATCGAGATCGAGGCCCGCCCCTTCTCCATTCGTGAACTGACGGAACAGGTCGTCATTTCCAGCCGACCGATCGCGGAAAAGAAGGGGCTGAAGCTGCATGTTTCGGTCCACCAAAACGTGGCTAGCGCCTACTGCGGAGACGCGTTTCGCATCCGCCAGGTGCTGCTCAACCTGATCAGCAACGCGGTCAAGTTTACCGAGCGCGGACACGTGGAGGTGCAGCTGTCAGCCTCGGGGCAGCAGCTCAGCATTAGCGTGAAGGACACCGGCATCGGCATTTCGCCGGAAGCGCAAGCCCGCATCTTCACCAAGTTCACGCAGGCAGATGCGTCCACCCAGCGGCGTTACGGCGGCAGCGGCCTGGGCCTGGCGATCAGCAAGCGCCTGGTGGACTTGATGGGCGGCAGGATCTCCCTCGAAAGCGTGGAGGGCATCGGCAGCAAGTTTAGCGTGCAGTTGCCCCTACCGGAAGCAAACCCGCAGGAGATCGAACGCGCCGACCCACACCTGCCGGCGGTGTGTGCCTTCCCGAACAGTCGGGTGCTCGTGGTGGAGGACCACGACCCGAACTTTGAGGTCATCGAGATGATGCTCAGCTCGCTCGAAGTGAAGGCAGAGCTGGCCAGCAACGGCGAGGAGGCAATCGACTGCTTGCTGCGGTCGGGGGAAGAATACGACCTGGTGCTGATGGACTTGCATATGCCGGTGATGGATGGGCTTTCCGCCACGCGGGAGCTGCGGCAACGCGGCTTCAGCCAGCCGATCGTCGCCCTGACCGCCAGCACCCAGCACGAAGAGATGGAACGTGCCCGGGCCGCCGGTATGCAGGGTTTTCTGACCAAGCCCCTGCGCCGCGCCGAACTCATCCAGTGCCTGAGCGCACACCTGAGCACCGCGACTTCTCAATCCCCGAGCACGCCCCCACCTGCGCCCGGTCTTTCGCCAGCCCCCACCGACTCCATCGAGGGCCTGGTGGTGCATTTGAACCGCTCGTGGGCCGAGAACGAGTGGCCGCTGCCGCCCAGCCGCATCCGGCGCTGGATCCTCGGCTTCGTTGTCTCCATGCGCCACAGCCTCGCCCACTTGCGACAGGCGCAAGACCTGCAGGACACGGAAAACCTGGTGCACGAAGCGCACAAACTAGCCGGTGCCAGCGGTTACCTGCACGCGGACGACATGGCCGCCACGGCCCGCCGACTCGAGGAAATCGCCAAAGATGCGTCTCAGCAGGAGACCGAGACATTGATCCATCAACTGGAGCGTCAGGAAAAACACGTGCACGAAGCCCTGCGGCATCCGGATTTTCTTTACCACCTGCGCACCATCCTGCCGCTCAAGGTGACCTGCCTGCCCGACAGTGCCTTTGCCGAGGACGTGCTGCGTGGTCAGGTCGAACAACTGGGCTGGTCCGTCAAGCTCTGGGAAAAGGGCCGTCCCGCGGCCTCGACCCTCATTCTGGCGCTCGCCGCTGACTTGCCGAGGATCAAGCAGCAACTCGAAGCCGACACCGCCTGGCACTTGCTGCTCTGGCCGGGAGACGATGCCGATCGCGCGGATGACGAAGAGGAAATGGATTGGCCGGCGGCCTGGACGCTGACGATCTTTACCGAAGCACCCGCCTCGGCCGCCGACTTGCGCAACCAACTGGAGCGGGCCTGGAAGGAGCATCCGCTGCCGCCGGAGGCCGAGGAAGACGCCCGCGCCGATGCCGCCATCGGGAATTAAGCGGCAACGCAGGCTTTTTTATTTTCTCCGCGCGGTAAGCCGTGCTTAGATACGCAAATGCTCGAGACTCTGACCGATCGGCTGGGGACGGCCCTGCGCAACATCCAGGGCAAAGGTAAGCTGACCGAAGAAAACATGGCCGAAAGCCTGCAGGAGGTCCGCAAGGCCCTGCTGGCTGCCGACGTGCACTTCCGTGTCGCGCGCGACTTCATCAAACGCGTGAGCGAAAAGAGCGTCGGCCAGGAGGTGACCAAGGCGGTCAACCCCGGCCAGATGATCGTGAAGATCATCCACGACGAACTCGTCAACCTGCTCGGCGAAGGCACGACGGAGCTCAGCACCAAGAAGCCCCTGCGCGTGATGATGGTCGGCCTGCAGGGCTCGGGTAAGACCACCTTTACCGGCAAGCTCGCGCTGCACCTGCGCAAGAAGGGCTACACCCCGGCCCTGATCGCCTGCGACGTCTACCGCCCCGCCGCTATCGACCAGCTCGAGACGATCGCCCGAGACAACGACTTTCTCTTTTACTGCGAGCGGGACAACAAGGACGTGCCCCAGATCGGCCAGCGCGGCTGGGATTGGGCCAAGCAGCAGGGGGCCGACGCCATCCTGTTCGACACCGCGGGTCGTCTGCAGATCGACGAAGCGCTGATCGAGGAGGTCAAGCTGCTGCGCGAACGCGTCCAGCCCGATGAATCGCTACTCGTGGCCGACGCCGCCCTCGGTCAGGAGGCGGTCAACGTGGCCAAGACGTTCAATGAGGCGGTGCCGCTCAACGGCATCGTGCTGACCAAGCTGGACGGCGACACCCGGGGCGGTGCCGCACTCAGCATGAAGGCCATCACCGACGTGCCGATCAAGTTCCTCGGCACGGGCGAAAAGGTGACCGATCTCGAGGTCTTCCACCCCGACCGCCTCGCCCAGCGCATCCTCGGCATGGGCGACGTCGTCTCGCTGGTCGAACGCGCACAGGAAGCGGTGGACGAAAAGGAAGCCATGCGCATGGCCGAAAAGCTCCAGCGCGCGGACTTCAACTTCGAGGACTTCCTCAGCCAGATGAAGGCGATGCAGCGCATGGGCCCGCTCGGCAGCATCGTGAAAATGATGCCCGGCATGAGCGGCATCGAAGTCGGCGAAAAGGAAGAAAAGAAGCTCAAGCACACCGAGGCCCTCATCCTTTCCATGACCCTGAAGGAACGCCGCAACCCCGGCATCCTCAACGGTAGCCGCCGCGCCCGCATCGCCAAAGGCGCCGGCCTGGAAGTCCGCGACCTCAATGCCCTCGTCAAACAGTTCCAGCAGATGAAGAAAATGATGAAGATGATGCAGGGCCCGAAGATGGAAAAGATGATGAAGAAAATGGAAAAGATGCAGGGCAAAGGCGGCAAGGGCCTGCCCGGCGGCAAGAATCCCTTCGGCGACGGTGCCGGCCTGCCCGGTGGCTTGCCTGACGATCTCGGCAGCCGCCTCCCCGGGGGCAAAAATCCGTTCGACGGGATGAAGTTTTAGGGGACCAGGCAGACGCCCATCATCAACGAACGCAGCCTCCCCCCGGCGTTTCTTCTCTCGAGGAAATAAGGCAGTTGCCTTATTCCTCCACGACAAAGGTGAAGGCGTGGCAGATGGCGGCGGCAGCGGCGTCGGATTCGTCACTCGGCAGGGCGTCGGCGAGCTTGAGCAGCGCACGCACCTGGCCTTGCACCTGTTCCTTGCTGGCACGACCGAAGCCGCAGACGGCCTGCTTGATACGCAGGGGCGGGTATTCGGCAATCGAGAGGCCATGGGCGGCGACCACGCCCAGCGCCGCGCCGCGGGCGGCCCCCATGATCTGCGCGGTGCGGAAGTTTTGCACGTAGATCGTCTCCTCCGCCGCCACGGCATCCGGGCCGTGCGCATCGAGCAGCACCTTCACCTCTTTGGCGATCTCTCCCAGGCAGGCGTGAAAAGCATACTTCTGGGTCAGCTTGAGCGTGCGGCTGTAGACGAGCGCCTTGGGCTCTCCGCGCAAGAAATCCACCACGCTCAGCCCGGTGCCCCGCAGGCTCGGGTCAATGCCTAGCACACGGCCGGTGAACTTGCGGTTTCCAACCGAGGGCAAGGTGGTGGGCCGCGATACGGCCTGACCGGCGAGCTTGGCAGCCCACATGGCGCGGGCGGATGAACGAGGCATGCGCTAACTCCACAACAACTTGATGCCGGCGACAATGACGAAAAACCACACGAGGCGCTGAAACGTCTCTTGCTTGATGCGTTTGACCACCAGCGGGGCCACCAACGCCCCCAGCACGGAGAAACAGGCGAAAACCGCACTGACGCCGATCGAATCGAAGTTGATGATGCCCAGCTCGACCTGCAGCGGCACCTTGAAGATATTGATGATGAAAAACGTCCACGCGCCGGTGCCGATAAAGGCCATCTTGGGCAGCCCGATCGAGAGGTAGTAGACCTGGCCGAAGGGGCCCGCCGCGTTGGCCACCATCGTCGCCACCCCGGCGGTGGAGCCGATGATGCGGCTGAACCACCGGCTCTGCGGCACATTGTTCAGCGGATCGTGCCCGCTCTTCTGCATCCACCAGCGCCAGACCTGCCAGACGGTCATGCCGAGGATGGTGACGCCGATGATGTTTTTGACCGCGCTGTCACTGAGGTAGTCGAAAAGCAGCCACCCCCCGAGCACGCCGAGCATCATCCACGGCACCAGGCGCCAGACGTAGTGCCACTCCGCATGCCGTCGGTAGAGCAGCACCGCGCAGATATCGCCCGCGATCAGCACCGGCAACAGCAGGCCGACGGAAGCGCGCGCGGCAAAGGCGCTGGCGAAGAGCAGCGGCGAGATATTGCCCACCCCAGGCAGCCCGCCTTTGGACAGGCCGATGAGGAAGGCCCCGATTCCGGCGAGCAGCCATTGTTGCCAAGTGAGATCCAGCATCATGAAATTTGCGGTTCGAAGACGCCGCCCGCGACCTGCCAGATCTTCCAGGGACGGCTTTGCTCGGCGCGCGGCAACTCCGTGCCCGAGGCGATGACCTGGGTATGGGGCATCAGCGCCTGCCAGAAGCCCGCCCGGCGTTTGGGGTCGAGCTCGCCCAGGATGTCGTCCGCCAGGATGACCGGCTGCACGCCCGTGCGCTCCTGAAACCACCGGGCCTGCGCCAGCCGCAGCGACAGCACCAGCCCCCGCTGTTGCCCCTCCGAGCCGTATTCGCGCGCCCGCCGATCGAACAGGCGCAGGCTGAAGTCGTCCCGGTGCGGCCCCCGCTGCGTCGACTCCATTACACGATCGCGCTCGAGGTGCTCCTTCCAGAGTTGCAGGAACGAATAGGGGTCTTCGGCGTCGACGTTGGGCAGGTAGCGCAACTCCGGCGCCTCGTCCTCCGTGGCGATCGTTTGATAGGCCTCCGCCAGATGCTGACTCAGCTGCTGCATCGCCTGCTTGCGCAGACGCACCACCGCAGCCGCATGTTCGGCCAAGGTCGGTTCGAAGGCGGTTCGCACCGCCTCGGCCTGGCGCTCTTTCAGGCACCGGTTGCGCTCCTTCAGCGCCTGGTGGAAGCGGCGCAGGTGCTCGAGGTAGGTGGCGTCGACCGCCGCGATGGCCAAGTCGAGAAACTGCCGCCGCGCCTGCGGTGCGCCGCGTAGCAACTGGATGTCCTGCGACGAAAAGGGCACCGTCGGGAAGCGGCCCAGCACTTCGCCCAGGCGCTTGACCTTCTCGCCGTCGAGCCACACCTGTTTGCTGCCGTGTTTGAAGGCCAGCTCCAGCTCGGTCGGCCCCAGGTTTTCGTGTTCGAGGCGGAAGAACAGCCGCGCTTCTCCGCCCCCGCTCCACCGGACGAGCGTGCGGTTCTGCGAGGTCCGAAAGCTGCGCAGGGCCGTCACCAACGAGAGGGCCTCGAGCAGGTTGGTTTTGCCCTGCCCGTTTGGCCCGACCACGAAGGCGTCCTGCCCTTCCACAGCTACCGCCTGCAACTGTATGTTGCGGTAGTCACTGAGCCGGACCTCCAGAAATCGCATGCGGTTATTGGGCAAGAAGAACCCGCTACTGGCAACTGTGGAATCGTCGCGCTAGATTTCGATGACCATCGAATCGCGGCTACGCTCCTGTTCCAGCTCGTGCCACGAAGCGATAATCGCCTCCGCCAGCGCCTGCCAATTCTCTTCCGTCGTCTCCAGGCCGCCGCTGATGCGGATCGCGCACTCGGCCTGCGAACGCTCCACCCCCATCGCGGTGAGCACGTGGCTGACGCCGGGCTTGCCGGTGGCACAGGCCGAACCGCTGGAGACTTCAAAGCCGCGGCGGTCCAGCTGCGCGACCCAGCGCGCGCTGCAGTGGCGGGGCAGCAGCAGCATCACCGTATTCCAGAAGCGCGGCGTCTCTTCGCCCACCACGGTCACGTCCAGTTCGGCGCGCACCCGTTCGATCATACGGTCACGACTTTGGGCCAGCGCGTCGACCTTGGCGGCTTCCAGCGCAGCCACGCGTTCCTTCAGGGCGGCGACCATGGCCAGAATGCTGGCTGTCGCCTCCGTGCCGCCCCGGTGGTCGTTTTCCTGCGCGCCGCCAAACTGCACCTTCAGGCCGCGTAAGGCAGGCGAAAGCTTGAGAAAGCCCACTCCTTTCGGCCCCCCGAACTTGTGGCCGCTGCCCGTCAGCAGATCGCACATGCCCAGGCGGTCAAAGGACCGCTTGCCGATCCACTGGGCAGCATCGCAATGGAAGGGTACGCCCTGCTTTTGCGCCAGATCCAGCAGGATCGGCCACGGCTGCTCCACGCCGGTCTCGTTGTTGCCCGCCATGCAGCTGAGCAACACCGGGCGTGGATGGTTCTGAAAGTAGGTGCGCACCTCCGGGACCGACACATGCCCCTGCGCCCCCACTTTCAATGCGTCCACGCGCCCCTCAAACCAGGCCTGTGCCGCATCGAGCACGCAGGGGTGTTCGATTGAGGAAATGGCCACGCGCGCCTCGGCGCCGTGATGCCGCGCGAAATGCCGAAAGATGGCGTTGTTTGCCTCGGACGCGCCGCTGGTGAAGACGATGTCTTCCGGATCGGCCTGCAGTATGTGCGCGAGTTCCTGACGCGCCTGCTCCAGCGCATTGCGGGCCCGGGCGGCCGCCCGGTAGGGGCTCGAGGGGTTATACCAGCTCGCTTCCAGCCAGGCCTCGCGGGCGGCGGCCGAAAGCGGGGTGGTGGCGTTGTGGTCGAAATACGCCATGCAGCATCATGCTCCAGACCTACGGGATGCGCAAATTCTGACCGACCTTCAAGCTGTTGGGGCTGGCCATGATGTCGGTGTTGGCCTCGTAGATCTCGCGCCAGCGGTTGGGCGTGCCATACATCTTGCGGCTGATACTCGAGAGGCTGTCCCCGGCCTCAACGGTATACCGACGCGGCCCCTGGCTTTGCTGGTTCATCTGTTGCTGCTCTTCCTGTCGGCGCTCGGAAATGATGATCGGCGCCACCGGCTGCCCGGCCTGAGCGAGACGTTGCTGCGATTGCTGGAGCGCTTGATTGGTCCGGTCGAGCCGCTGTTGCAGATCCTGGAATTGCGACTGGCGCGTGACGAGTTGCTGGCGCAGGCGCTCGTTTTCCTTCTGCAGCTCATCCACCTTGGCCAGCAAGTCCAGGCGACTGGTTTCATTGTCGTAAGGCTTGCCGGGCAACTGCTTCAGGTATTCCTTCTGTGCGGTATTGATCAGCTCGGTGACCAACGCGCTTTCCTCGGAGTTCGGCTTGGCCTCTAGGTATTTCTTGAAGTGGTAGATGGCGCTCAGCGGATCGTGCACGTGGTTGAGGTAGAGCAGGCCCGACTCAAGGTGCGACTCCGGGGCGGAACGACGTGCATCGATGACGCTCAGAAACGCTGCCAGCGCCTCGTCGTTGTTGCCTTCCTTCAGCAGGCTCTGCCCGCGGCGGAACGCGCGCTCGTCCGTCTCCTGCACCTGGGTCTGCGGGCCATCGCACCCGACCATCAAAAATTGTGATCCGCCGATCAGTGCCCAAGCGAGCAGAACCCATTTCCAGCTGTGTCCCCAACGGAACTTCCGCCACATCATGCCCGCGATCTTGGCACAAACTGAGCGCGTGGGCTAGCGCAAATCCTGGGAAGCACGCCGCCTTTTTTCCCGCCAGCGATGCCAGAAAAAGGGCGGGTTGAGCACGAGGTAGCGCCGCCACAAGCGCCGGGGCTCACAAAACAGGCGGAAGGCGCTCTCCAGCCCGCGCCGCTGCATCCAGCGCGGGGCCTGCGGCAGTAAACCGGCGTGAAAATCGAAGGCGGCCCCCACCCCTAGCATGGTGCCGTGCTTGAGCATGGGCTTGAGCCGCGCCATGACCTGGACCTGCCGCCCGCCACCCAGGGAAAGCCAGATCACGTCGGCCTGCTGGGCGTTGAGCCATGCCGACAGCTCTTCGTAGGTAGTCGGGCGAAAGCAGCCGCTCTCCTGCGTCGGCCCCAACGGCATGCGCAGGTGCTCGAGCTGGGCAAAATCGGGATCGACCTCCCCCACCCAATTGATCTCCGGGAAGCACGCACGGACGCCTTCGCGGGCAGCCTCGGTCGCGCCCACCAGCACGTGCCGCCGCGTCGCCAGCTCCGGGTCTTCGAGCACCATCGCCATCAGGTCGGGGCCGTAGACGCGGTCCTGGATGTCGTAGCCGTCTTCGCGCATGGCCCAGACGATCGGCATGCCGTCCGGCGCCACGATATCCGCCTGCTTCAGCGCTTCGGCGTAGTCCGGGTTCGAGCGGGCGGTCATCACGTCCGCCACGTTAGACACCGCGACCATGCCCGGCCCTCGATGTTCGCGAATCCACGCAACGACATCGCGATAGGTACACACCGTAAACGGCACTCCAAGAATGTCGGCTCGGGGGTAGGAAGGCACGCTGGGTAAATATTACCAAACTGTGCCAGCTGGCAAGCCCGAGGCACCTATCTTGCGCCCAAAGCGCGGCGCAAGTCTTCCACGTTCTGGAAGGTGGCGGGGCGTTTCTGCTTGGCTTCGCGGCGTGCGTTCGCCACCTCAGGGTCGGCGGGAGCCGGCTGTGGACCGGGCTCGGGGTTCTCCGCGGCCTGCGCCGCCGCCACCGCCTGATCGAGAATCACGGGCGAGACTTTTTGCGCGGTCGGGATCTCTTGAGCGAAGACCTGCACGCGAAATTCCTCCAGCAGCCAGCGCAGGCGTTCGCGCTCAGGCGTCGGCTTGCGCAACTGGTCGAGCCGGTGCTCGTAGTGGGCGACGCGGCGCGCCTTTTCCGCGTCCTTCGTCGGATCCACCTTGGCCCGCTCCATCCGCCGGTAAAGGGCGGCCAGGTAACGCGGCAGGTGCGGCAAGCGGTCGACCGGAGTGTGCGACAGGAAGTCATGCGACGTCAGCCGGTCGATGCCCTCGCTAACCCACGCCGGAGCCCCGCCGGACTCCCGGACGAGGGCCGCATGCCAGCGGTAGATCTCCTCCAGCTGATCCACATACTGCTGCGGCCAGCCCCGGGTGCGTTCGCGGGCGACCTTCAGCGCCTGCTGCAGCTGCTTCGGATTCAGCGGCAGGGGCTTGGCGTCGAGGAACAAGAGTTGGTGCAGGTGCTCCCGGGCGGCAGGGGCCAGCGCCTTCACGTCGGTCGGCAAGGTCTTCTGCCGGGCGTTGAGCTTGTTCGTAGCTGCTGCGAGTTTGGACGAAAAATCACCGCCGCCACCCGACTTCCGACCTTGCGCTGTCGGTGGGGGCTCGGCCTGCGGGATCTTGGCCAGGCGGCGCAGCTCGCGCTCGAGGTCGCGCTCCACCCAGCCGAGATCACGCCCCAAAAGCCCCAAAGCGAACTGACGGAAGGCCGGCAGCGTAAACCTGGCCGCCTGCTCAGGCGTCTCGAACAAGCGCACGGCGACGGCCTCCTTTTCCTGCTTGAGGCCCGGATAGGCCAGCACGGGCAACTCAGACCCCTTACCCAGCGACAACTCGCGCGGCAGCTCGGGGTAGGCCTGCTCGGTCAGCTGGCTTTGCTCGTAGCGCTGGACGGCCTGACGCCAAAGCTGCTTGCGACGTCGGTTGCCACCCTGCTCCAGCTGCGCGATCGCCTTCTCCTGATATTCCTGCGCCACCTGTTGCCAGTCGCGCCCCGCGGCCACGGTCTCGCCCTTGTGGTCGACCACTTCCACGCGCGGGCGCAAGTGTTCGGGGATCGCCTCGAGGTTCCACTCGTCGGGCCAGATGCGCACGCCGTAGTCCTCCGCGATGAGGCGGGTCAGACTGCTGATCAGGCTCTCCGGCTGCGGCTGGAGGTGGCGCGTCAACGCCTTGGCCTTGTCGCCGATGGGGTGCAGCTTCACGCGGGTTTCCTTCGGCAGCGAGCGCAGGAGGTGGTGCACCTTTTCTTCGAGGTAGCCCGGCACCATCCAGTCGAGGCGAGCCGGGTCGATCGCTTCGAGGTCGGCGATCGGCACCTTCAGCGTCGCGCCGTCGACCTCCGTGCCGGGCTGGTATTGGTAAGAGAGGTCGAGCTTGGCGCCGTTCATCTCCACCTGATCCGGATAGAGGTGCGCCTCTTCCTCGCCCGCGTCTTCGAGCAGGTCCTCCTCGGTCAGCTTCAGGAAGTCCCAGATATCGTCCTGCCCCGGTTGGGCGCGCGCTTTCGCCAAGCGGCGCAGGTCGGGCACGCTGCCCACGTTTTCGATGCGCGCGGCGTAAAACTGGTAGATGCGTTCGTCGAGGGTCCAGGCCGAAGCATGACGCCGGCGGGTCTGCAGGTTTTCCACCCGTTCGCGCAGCTCCTGATTGTGCACGAAGAACGGCAGCTGCGTCTTCAGCTCGCCTTCGACGAGGGCGTTGCGGATAAAGATCTCGGTCGCCTGCGCAGGGTCGACGCGGCTGTATTGCACGCGCTTGACCGCCACCTCAAGGCCGTAGAGGCGGATGCGTTCCTTGCAGAGCACGCGCTCGCTGCTGGCCTCGTAGTAGGGCTCGGCGTATTGGCGGGAGCAGAGGTGGGCGCCGAGCTCGAGGATCCAGGATGGGTCGATCTCGGCACAAGTGCGACCATAGAGGCGGTTGGTCTCGACCCACTCCGCGCAGACGATCCACTCCGGCGTCCGGGGCTTGCCGCCCCCCTCTTTCGGCTTGGGCACGCCCTTCTTGCGCTCGGCCTTGGCGGCCTTTTTGTCGAACAGCGCGCTGCCGGGGAAGAGCATGACGGTGCGCTGATGCGGCGCCCGGTAGTGGTTGTTCTCGTCGCGGTGGGCCACGTTGCCCAACAGGCCCGTGACGAGCGCGCGGTGAATCTGGTGGTATTCGGCCGGTTTGGCGTTGGGGCGGAACTCCTTGATCTCGCGCAGGATCTGACTGAGCTGCTTGTGGATATCGCGCCACTCACGCATGCGCATGTAGTTCAGGTAGTGCTCTTTGCAGAACTTGCGCAGCTGATTCTGGGTCAACTTTTCCGTCTGGTCGTGGTAGGCGTTCCAAAGGTTGAGCAACGTGACGAAGTCCGACTTCGGCTCGACGAACTTGCGGTGTTGCTGGTCGGCTGCTTCGCGGGCATCCATCGGTCGCTCCCGCGGGTCCTGGATACTGAGGCCCGACGCCACCACGAGCACCTCGGTCAGGCTGCCTTCCTGCTGGGCGGCCAGCAGCATGCGGCCCACGGTTGGGTCGGCCGGCAAGCGGGCGAGCTGTTTGCCCAACGGGGTCAGCTCATGCGTGCTGCCCAGGGCGCCCAGATCCTGCAGCAACTGATAGCCAGCGCGGATCGCCCGCTCCTGCGGCGGGTCGATAAAGGGAAAGTCCTCCACCTGCCCCAGCCCGAATGCCATCATGCGCAGAATGACCGCGGCCAGGTTGGCCCGCTGGATCTCCGGTGTCGCGTATTCGGGCCGGGCGGCGTAATCCTGCTCGCTGTAAAGGCGGATGCAGACGCCCTCGCTCACGCGGCCCGCGCGGCCCTTGCGCTGTTCAGCACTGCTTTGCGCCACCGGCTCGATCGGCAGGCGCTGGGTGCGCGTATGGGCGCTGTAGCGGCTGATGCGCGCCAGGCCGGAGTCCACGACGTAGCGAATCCCCGGAATCGTCAGCGAAGTCTCGGCGATATTGGTGGACAGGATGATCTTGCGGCGGCGACTGGAGCGAAAGATGCGCTGCTGCTCTTCGTTGGTCAGGCGCCCGAACAAGGGCAAGACTTCGGTGCGCGGCAGGTTGCGGCCTTCGACGAGGTTGCGCAGCTCGCGAATATCCTTCTCGCTCGGCAGGAAGACCAGCACATCGCCCGCCCGGTTGTCGGACGTGATGTCTTCGATCACCTGGGCCGCCGCGTCGAGGTAACTGCGATCGCCGCTGTCCTGCAGCACCTCGTCGACCGGCGCGTAGCGGACCTCGACCGGGAAGGTGCGTCCGCTGACCTCCACGATGGGCGCGCCGTCGAAATGCCGGCTGAACGTCTCGGTGTCGATCGTGGCCGAGGTGACGATGATCTTGAGGTCGGGCCGCTCGACGCGAAGACGCTTGAGGTAGCCGAGTAGAAAGTCGATGTTGAGGCTGCGCTCGTGCGCCTCGTCCACGATCACCACCTCGTAGTCCTTCAGCAACGGATCGCCCTGGATCTCCGAGAGCAGCATGCCGTCGGTCAACAGCTTGATGCGGGTATCGCCGCTGGTCTGGTCCGTGAAACGGATCTTGGCGCCAACCTCCCGGCCGAAGGGCACCTGCAGCTCTTCGGCAATGCGCTGCGAGACGGACAAGGCGGCCACGCGGCGCGGCTGGGTACAGGCAATGGCCCCACTGACGCCAAAGCCGGCGGCGAGGCACATCTTGGGCAGCTGCGTCGTCTTGCCGGAACCGGTTTCACCCGCGATCACGAGCACCGGATGCTCCTGCAACAGCCCGATGATCTCGTCCGCGCGGGCTGTGATGGGCAGGCCTTCGGGGAAGGACGGCTTGGGCGTGGAGGCAGCACGGTGCGCGCGCTTTTCGGCCGAGGCCTCGAGCTGCTCCGCCAGCTGCTCCAGGCGGGGGCCGATCTTCTCCGGGTTGCGCGGCGGCAGCCAGCGTTGCAGCAAAGCTTCCGCCTCGAGCCGATCCCGCAGGAGGGCTGAAGGGAGACTGCGCCGGACGCGTTCCAATGCTGCCGTTAAGACCTTTTCCATGTCGAAACGGGCAAGCTAACAGCAGCCCAGGCGAAAACTCAAGTCGCAGCTGTCTCAGGCTGCGCTGCTGACCTTGGCGCGCTTTTCCACCAGCTCCAGCACCGGCCCACGCAAGCGGTGGAAGTGGTCCAGCGCATCCTGCATGTGCATGATGATGTTGGGCACCGTGATCCCGAGCGAGTTCAGGCTCTGCGGCGGCACGTCGGACAGCGGGGCGGTAAACGACGGGCTGAAGAACGAGCGCGACAGGATGCGCGCGACGTTGAGCCGGATAGCGGTCGCCTTGTGCTGCCCGCAAAGGGCAGGACGGAATTGCCCCCGAATGGGGTTCGAAATCGCGTCCGGCAACTGCCAGAGCTCCAGCAGGTCGTGCCCGACCGAGGTAAAGTCCTTGCCCACCTGATTACGCTCCCACTGGCTCTGATCCTGGAAGGTCGAATCTTCGTCGAGGAAATTGCCGGTGTTGATGCGAGAGAGGATGCGCGAAATCGGCACGATACCGATGCGGTAGTAGAGGCCTACCATGAAGCCGTCCACGGCGGGCGCTTCACACATCTTGGCCAACTGCTCCGACCACACCGCCACAGCGAGGCTGTGCTCCATGAAATCATGACCGTTGGTCTGGTAGGGCGAAAAATCCGTATCCATCAACAGCAACAAGGCTGCGATCGCGACGGCTTCCTTGAAAATACCGAGGCCTTCTTCCGTTTGCAGGAAATCGGCCAGATTTTCAGGCTCATCTTCTTCGAAGAAAGCGGGAAAAACGAGGCGCAAGTGATAACGCAGACGTTCCTGACTTTCCAAAAAGGTCACGATCGCCTGGTACTGGCTTGGGTTGAGGGTACGGAGGCGATAAAGCTTGGCGAGTAACTGCCAAGTTGCGGGGACCTTTTCGTAGCCTTTGAGAACATTCAGCATGGCGTGTGCCTGAGGGTTGGCCAATCTTCTACTGACTCATTTAGCTTACCTTGCAAACCACCAAGGTCAACTCTCTCGAGGCGCCTAAGTATTAAACGTCAGGTTTGCACCAAACTTAATACCCTAGTGCGACTCAGACAACACCGTAGACAGGTCTTCCTGGCCGTAATTGGCCAGATGCTCCTCCGCGATTTGCACCAGATCGTCGTAGTGGTTCACCTTTTCCAATTGCTGTCTCAGCTGGCGGCTGCCGGGTATGACCTTGGTGAATGCCTTGAGGCGGGGACGCATCCAACCGAGGTGGTCCCAGGCCTCGCCGCGACGGGGCCGATCGAGCATTTCCCGGCAGTAGCGGAGGAGCACTTGCCAGCGTTCCTCGATGTCTGCGGGCGGTGGCGTCACTCCTGTGCGCAGCGTTTCCTTGATTTCGCGAAAAATCCACGGGTAGCCCAAAGCGGCCCGCCCGATCATCAGGCCCGCGACGGAGGTCTGCTCCCGCAGGCGCATGACCTCCTGCGCGGAATCAACGCTGCCGTTGCCCACGACCGGCACCGGCACACCCTCGGCCACCGCCTGGATGACCTCCCAGTTCGCCGCGCCCCGATAGCCCTGCACCTTCGTGCGCCCGTGCACCGCGATGGCTTCGATGCCGACGTCCACCAGCCGCCGGGAGGCCTCGACCGCCACGATGCTGTCGTCGTCCCAGCCGGTCCGGATCTTGGCCGTCACCGGCACATCCATCGTCACCCGCTCCACTACCGCCTGGGCGACGGCCTGCAGGCGCGGCAGATCGGTCAGCAGAGAAGAACCCGCACACTGGTCGACGACGCGCGGCGCCGGGCACCCGTAGTTGATATCGATGAAGTCCGGCTCGAGGCGGTCGACGATCTTGCGTGCCGCCTGCCCCATCTTCTCGGGATTGCTGCCAAAAATCTGCACGCCCATCGGACGCTGCTCGGGCGAAAAGTCTACCGTCTCCCACGCCACCACCTCACCGCGCGGGTCGAGGAACTTGTTGGCCATGACAAACTCGGTCACCATCACGTCGGCGCCATACTCCTTGCAGATCTGGCGAAAGACGGGGTCGGTAAAACCCGCCATCGGCGCCAGGTACAAGGGGCATTTGCCGGGGCCGAACCAGGGCAGCCGTGCTGATACCGGTGATTCCATAGCCTTAACCTAGGCCAAGCCGGCCGCCTCGCAATCCCGGATTGCGCTACTTGGTGCGCATAATAAAGCGCCCGTCCCAGTCTGCCGGCGGGGGTTGCGCACGCCATTGGTCGCAACGCTGCGCCATCACGAGACTGGGATTCGTCTCCCCTTTTTGAGCGTGCGGCTCCAGCTGAGCCGCCTGCTGGAAGAGCGCCTGCGCGGCATCCCACTGCTGCTCCAGATAGAGTTCCATCGCCTGCCCGTAGAGCGTCAGGCACTCCAGCACCGACGCGGGGAGCTGCCCCCGCTCGCCCAACAGCTCATACACCGCCACCGGCTGGCTGCGCCCCTTCACCACAATCTTGTCGAGGTAACGGAAGGTGAACTCGGGGCTTACCTCCAGCGCCCGCTGACGCGTCTCGTCGCTCACCATGGTGTAGACCCCGTAGGTCTTCGCGCCGCTCTCGTTGCGCGCGGCCAGATTGACCGTATCGCCCATCATGGTGTAGTTGAAGCGCTTGCGCGAACCCATGTTGCCCACGACGGCCGGGCCGGTGTTCAGGCCGATGCGCGTCTGCATCTGGTGGACGAGTGACGGCCAGCGATCGCCCAACGCGCGCCACTCGTCCCTCAGTTCCGCCTGGCGCTGCTGGATGCGAAGGGCCGCACGGCAGGCGAGATAGGCGTGATGCTCCACCTGCACGGGCGCCCCAAACATCGCCACGATCGCGTCGCCGATGTATTTGTCGAGTGTGCCTTCCTCCTCCTCCAGGATCTCGGTCATGGCGTTGAGGTACTCGTTCATCAACACCACCAGCTCGCCTGGCGGCAGCACCTCGGAGAACGATGAGAAGCTCTGAATATCGCTGAAAAAGGCCGTGATCTCCTCGGTATGGCCACCCAGCTGCGGCGCTTCGTCGGAATCGACCATGCGCTCGACGACCTGGGGGGAGACGTAGGAGCCGAACATGTTGCGAATGCGCCCCTTTTGCTGCTCCTCCCGAATCAGCTGCATCACCGCCCCGATCAAGCTGGTCGACAGGGCGGCGCCCAGTGGCACCACCAGCGGCACCACGACGCTGTAACGCCGAAACAGCTCCAGATCCAGCCCCACAAACATCACCAGAATCAACAACGCCCCCACCTTGTTGAAACGTGTCTGCGAGCCACCCCAGACGGTCAGGCCCGTGACGCAAAACGTGAGCAGGAAGGTGATGAGCCACTCGGCCCAATCCGGCAGACGATGGATGAAGCGGTTGCCCGCAATCGTCTTGAAGGCGTTGCCGTGCACCGAAACCTTGGGCACGGGAGCCGCATCGAACGGCGTCGGGGCCAGATCCTGCAGCAGCACGTCGGTCGGCCCGATCAGGACCACGCTGTCGTTGAAGTGCTGGAACCACTGGCGAATCTCTTTTTTGGCTGCCGCGCTCGTCTCCGAGTCCTGCAACGCCTGATAGCGATCGTAAACCTCCACCAGGCTGCACTGCGGGTTATAGCGATCGTCCAGTGGATCGCGCTGGCCCGCGCGCACTTCCGGGTCGATCCAGGGCGAGAGCCAGTTGATCTCCATCGATTGCCGGGCCATCAGCGGGATGCGACAGACGGTGCGCAGTTGTCCGGCGTCATCGGGCCGCCGCAGCCGGATTTCATGTTCGTGGATCTCGACCTCTGTGTCCGGATAGGCGGCACGGTACAACGCGAGCGAGGCCGCATAAAAAGTCGTATCGACCACCTTCGGCACCTGATCGTAAATCGCCCCACTGTCATCCTTGGCCAGCAGCTCGGTGCCGTCCTCGGAGTCGTAGATCTTCAGGGTATCGTCGGCGGCACCGGCGTCGCGCATCCACAGGATAAAGCCTTCGAGATAGGACGCCGAAACGCCCTCGTTGGCGACCTCGACATACAGGGGCACGAAGCGCGGTACGGCCCCGTCGTTGAGCACCACGTCGGTGTTCACGAGGCCCGCCCGCCCATGCGGCACCGGATGGCCCGAATGCGACTGCAGGTCGGGAATCCAGATAGGGTATTGCGGCAGTTCCGGGATGGGGTTCTGGCGGGGGCTGTAACCCTGGGGGTGGTCCGGACCGTAGGGTCCGTCCGCCAGCCGCGGCAGATACATGTCTTTCTGCAGCTCCCGGTTTTGCGTGCCGGCATAGCTCGCAGCCAGCACCACGCGGTCGGGGTAGTCGTTCACCACCTGACTCATCGCATAGTCGCCCTGCAGCAACAGGTCCTTGTTCAGCGCCGCGCTGAAGTTGTAGCGCGAGAGCACGAAATCCAGAAACACCGCCTTGGCCCCGCCCTCCTCCAGCACCGCCCGCGCGGCATCCGCATAAATCTGCCGGGGAAAGTAGACCGTGCCGAAGGCCTCTGCCGTGGCCTCGTCGGCGTTGACGTAGGTGACCTTCTCCTGCGTCGTCACCGGGCCGCGCACGTTGAAGCGCAAGTCCATCGAGAGGTGCTTGAAGGCGCTCAACCAGCCTTGCTCGCTGAGAAAGATCCAGACCAGGGGCACCAGTAATAACCAGAGGTAGTGGACCCGTTTGCGAAGGCTTTTGCGCAACTCACTCACAACCAGGAAATGGCCGGCCGCCTAGCTTTCGGCGGGACTGCCCCCACCCCGCTCGTTATAGAGGATGGGCTCCGCCGGTGGCGGCGGGGGCGGATTGTTACTGCCCGAGGTATTCGAGGGCCCCGGCGGAGGCGTCGCCTGCACCTCCTGAATGATCGTCTCGACCGCAGTCTCGATCGCATCCTGCACCTCCGGCTCCAGGCCTTCGATGCCGCTGAACTGCGTCACCTGCACGTCGCCATTAGCGTCGACTTCACCGGTGACTTCGACCTGTTGCCCCGGCCCTACGAACGAACTGGCGGCTGCCGCATTGGCCCCGGAGAGCGTGAACTCGACCAGACCCTCGGTGACCCCGAGGAAGCCGGTAAAGGTGCCGTCGTCGTTGCGCGTCAGCGTCAGCACAAAGCGCGTGCCGCGAATACCGGCGACGCCGACGGGCGTTGCCACTTCGAAACGCGACTCGTCTCGCAGCTTGTCGACCTGCCCGACGACCTGGCCGTAGTTCAGGCGCAGGCGCGTGTCGGAGGCGCCCGTTTCCTTGATGCCTGGCGGCGGGGGCGGTGCGCTGCGGCGCGCAAAACGCTCGACCACCAGCTCGCTCTCGGGCTGGAGGGACAAGTGCACGCCGTTGGAAAAGAGCAACACGCCCCTGCTGTCGGCCCCCGTACGCACCCGGTCGGTCGGGTCGACCGTCATGCCGCTTTCGCCCACCTCCTGGGAACCGTCGGCGTTCAGGATCGTGACCTCGCCCACGACGTCACGCAGGAGAATGCGTGCAACGGGGGACTGCGCAACCGCCTCCACACAGGAGAACGTCAGTAGCAGACACAGCCACCACAGCGGGAAGGAAGCAGGAAGACGACGGATGGAATGCGACATTAATCCAGGCCGATGCGAAGGCGCAAATCTACGGTGGGCCCGTAGTTGGGGTCAAGCGCGTAAGCTTGGTCCAGCAGCGAACTGACCCGCTCCTCCGAACCGCCGTTACTCCAGAGATAATCGGCCAGCATCACGTAGGCTTGGGGTCGATAGGGTGCGTGCTCGATCGCCGCCTCCAGCAGGGGCACGACTTCCCCTTGCGGCCGGTTCAGCATCCACTCCGCCAGCCCTTGGTAAAGATAGCCTTCCCAGGCCTCGGGATACAGCTCGCGGCCCTGCTCGAGCAACGGCATCGCCTTGGCCGCGTAGTGCTCCGGGCGCGAACTCAGGTCGCCCTGATTCTCCAGCAACACCGCACGCCCCTCACCCAGCCAGGCCGCCCCATGATCGGGATTCAACAACCGGGCTCGGTTGAAGCCAGTAGCGGGGCCGAAGGCGAGAGCTGGATCGCGCAGCACCGCATCCGGGTTACGCTCGGCGTATTGCAGCCCTTCCATCGCGAGATAATAACGTTCCTGAGCCAAAAGACGCGGCGCGGCGTAAACATAGGTAAACGTCGCCGTGCCTAGCAGGACCGCCGCAAGGCCGTAGAGAGCCGGTCGCGGCAGATGGCGTTCCTGCCCGTCGACTTCGGTCGCACGCAGGCCGAGGGCCAACAGGACCGCCGCCGTCCAGAGAATCACCGGTATCTGGAACGGAAAATCGAACAGTGCATGCACCGCCACCGCCAACAGGCCGGTAAAGGCCGCGATCCCGATCAGCTTGCCACTGGCGGTCCGCTGCACGGAGCCTTCGTCTCGCAGGATGGCGATCACGATGTTGCCCAGCACCTGGATCGGCGGAATTGCCAACAGATAGAGCGGCGAAAGGTTTTTGAGGAAGATGATGCCGGAGACCGGGACCACCATCATGATGAAAATCGTGAACTGCAGCAGCGGCTTGTTGAACGACACGGCCCAGTGCTTCTTGCGCTTGCGGCGACGGCGGCGGTGGTGGTGGCCGTGCTTTTCTTCCGCGTCTTGCTGCTTTTCGGGTGCCTTTGGTTTGGCGAGGCCGACGGACTCCAGCACGCGGATGTCCTGACCCGGTGCGAGCTGGAAGAAGCCGATCTTGCGCCCGCGCAGGAACAGCCAGATCAGGCTGGCAAGGCCGACGCCCGCCCCGAGGAGAAAGCCCACGCCGCCCGTCTCCGCGCCCAGCTGCAGGTAATCGTTGTGGGCGTAATGCGGATCGCTGGAGGGCCCGTCGCCGCGGAAAAGCTCCCACTCAGCCTCAAAGCCGCCCAGCCCCTGTCCCACGACAGGGTTGTCGCCCAGCATGTTGAGCGCAGCTTCCCACATCACGGGACGCGTCACCTCGCCTTCGTCGTGCACCGCCAGCTCGATGCGTTCGCGGAACTGCGAGCTGAGGGAGTAGGCGCTGAAGAGCAGGTAGATGCCGCCCAGCACGAACCAGCAAAAGACCGCCAGCCGCTGCTTGAACGTCGGCATGATCAACCACGGGAGCAGCATCGCTACGGCAAAGAGCCCGATCAGCCCCCCGCGACTGCCGGTCGAGACGATCGCGGCGAGAAAGGCAACCGAAAGCGCCAGGCTGAGCAGCCGGATGGGCCCCGGGAAGCGCTTGAAGGCCGCAATGACGACCGTGGCCGGCCACGTGAGCAGGAGGAAGGCCGCCAGATTGTTGGGCACCCCGAAGAAGCCGGCGGCGCGCCCCGCATATTGGGCGGCCCGCTCGCGCCCTGCGATCGGGAACCAGCTGGGATCGAAATAGTCCTGATAAAGGCCGACCGCCGCCGCCGTGGCGCCGATCAGGACGCACAGCACGAACAGCCAGATCAATTGCAGCCGGGTGCGCAGCTGGTGCGCAACGAGCCAGAAGACCAGCCAGCCGGCCACCCAGCTGGACCACGCCAGACCACCCCACCAGGGGGCGCTGCTGACAAAATGCACCTCGAACGCGCCCCAGAGTAACAGCGGCACCGGCAGCAGTGCCCAGGCGCGAAAGACCACGTCTCCCCGGCGCACGACCCACCAGAGGGCGTGCAGCGCCATCAGGCCCCAGAGAATGCCCAGCGGCCCGATCAAAGTCTCGCCGTAGGGCAAATAGCCACCGAGCCCCATGAGCGTGCGCAGCAACAGGATTGCGATCCCGAACACCATCGTCCAATCCAGGATCCGGTCCGGATGGTGGCCGACGTATCGGAAGAAATTCAGAAAAAGACGCTGCGGAGAGAGCATAGGTGTTGAAGCGACGGGAAAGCCGTCCGGAAGCTTTATCCTAGGTTCCGGAGTGACAACAATATTTTTGACCGCGGGAGGGCACGTCAGAGGGGCAAAACGAGAAAGCTCTTGCGATAAATTTTGAACTTCGGCAGTCCTAGACCGGTCTTACCGTTTCGCAACTCACCGCAGATGTTAGCTTTATGGCAGAAACGTTTTCTCTGGAAGTAATCGAGCAGCGCGTGCAGACCGCCAGCGTCTGGATCCAGCGCTTGCGCGAAGAAATCGGTCGCGTCGTCATTGGGCAGCGCTATCTGGTCGACCGTCTCCTCATCGGCATCCTCGCCGACGGGCACGTGTTACTGGAAGGCGTGCCCGGCCTCGCCAAGACCCTCTCCGTGCGCACGCTCGCCACCACCTTGCAAGCGACCTTCGCGCGCCTGCAATTCACGCCGGACCTCCTGCCCGCAGATATTCTCGGGACGCTGATCTACAACCCCAAGAGCGGTGAATTCACCACCAAGCGGGGCCCGATCTTCGCCCAGATCGTGCTGGCGGACGAGATCAACCGCGCTCCGGCCAAGGTCCAGAGTGCGTTGCTCGAGGCCATGCAGGAGCGGCAGGTCACCATTGGCGACCAGACGTTTCCGCTGCCGAGCCCGTTCCTCGTGCTCGCGACGGAAAATCCGATCGATCAGGAGGGCACCTACCCGTTACCGGAAGCCCAGGTCGACCGCTTCATGCTGAAGCTCAATGTGGGCTACCCCACGCGCGAGGAAGAGCGGCAGATCCTCGAAGCCCAGGCCCGCACCGGCGAGAAGCCGCACGCCTCCGCCGTCGTCTCGCCCGAGGAAATCCTCGAGGCGCGCGCCGTCGTCAACGACCTCTACCTCGACGAAAAGCTGAAGGACTACATCGTCGACCTCATTTTTGCCTCCCGCGAGCCCAAGCAGGCCGGCCTGAACGATCTGGAAGACTTCATCCAGTTCGGCGCCAGCCCGCGTGCGACCATTGCGCTCACCCTGGCATCCAAGGCCCACGCGTTCCTGCAGGGCCGCGGCTACGTCACCCCTCAGGATATCAAGGCGATCGGACCCGACGTTTTGCGCCACCGCTTGATCGTCTCTTACGAAGCAGAAGCCGAAGGCCTGACCAGCGACGAACTGGTCAAGCGCATCTTCGACGCCGTCCCGGTGCCCTAAGCCGCACAGGTTGCTCTATGGCACGCCTCAGTCCCCACGACATCCTCAAGCGCGTCCGCGCGGTGGAGATCCGCAGCCGTCGTCTCGTCGACGACGCCCTGGTGGGAGCCTACCACAGCTCCTTCAAGGGCTCTGGCATGGAATTCGCGGAAGTGCGTGAGTACCTGCCCGGCGACGACGTCCGCAACATCGACTGGAACGTCACCGCCAAGCAGGATCGCCCCTTCATCAAGGTCTACGAGGAAGAGCGCGAGCTGACCCTGCTGCTGGCGGTCGATTTGAGCGCATCGCTCGACTTCGGCTCCGGGCACCAGACCAAGCGTGAGCTCGCCGCCGAACTCGCCGCCACCCTCGCCCTTTCCGCCGCCCGCAACAACGACAAGGTCGGCCTCGTGCTCTTCACCGACCACATCGAGGTCTTCCTGCCGCCCCGCAAGGGCCGCCAGCACATGCTGCGCGTGGTGCGCGAGATCCTCTTTTACGAGCCCAAGGGCCGGAAGACGGACCTCAACGGCGCCCTGCGTCAGCTGAACAACCTGCAGCGCCGCCGCGCCATCTGCTTCCTCTTCAGCGACTTCCTCACGCCGGAGACCACCAGCTGGACGCGTCCCAACGTCTCGGGCAAGACGGAAGACGCCCTGCGCCGCGCGTTGAGCACCACCGCTCGCCGCCACGATCTGGTCGCGGTGGAGCTGCACGACCCGCGCGAAAGCTTGCTGCCCGACGTGGGCATCATCACGCTGGAAGATGCCGAAACCGGTGAACAGGTCGAGGTCAACACCAGCCGGCGCGACGTCCAGGCGCTCTACGCCCAGGTAAACCAGCGCCGCCGCGACAGCCTCGCCCGGATGATTCGTCGCTCCGGCGCCGACCACCTCGATCTGACCACGGACAAACCTTTTATCGCCGCCCTGCGCACCTTCTTCGCCCGACGCGTTCAACGCCGATCATGACTTTGCTGCTCGCACAACTGCACGACCTCCGGCCGCCGATCCGCTTTTCGGAGATCCCGTGGCTCACGCTTGCGCTGATTGTCGCCGCCCTGCTCCTGATCCTCGGCCTCTCCCTTTTCTGGCGCAATCGCAGCCGCACGCGCCGGGAGGCAGAGGCTGCCCGGCTGACGCCCATCCAGGTCGCCCGCCGCGAGCTGAAGACGCTGATGCAGGAGCACGAGCTGACCGATCGGGCCTTTGCCTACGAGTTGACCCGGATCGTGCGGGGCTACGCCGAAGGCGCGTTTCGCCTGCCGGCTACCGACCGCACGACGGAAGAGGTGCTCGAAGCGCTTCAGGCCCGGCCGCCCTTTTCCTCCGGCTTGGCGGATCGCCTTGGGCAGCTGCTGCAAAACACCGTATTGGTGCGCTATGCGGCCCAGCCTCTTTCTCCGGAAGAACGCGAAGCCCTGCTCCGCGAGGGCGAGCAATGGGTAGAACAGGCGGAGCAGGAACGCCAGCAACAGACGACGGCACCTTCCGCTGCCTGATATGAACGATCTACCGCTTTTCCGTTTCGCCGAACCCTACTGGTTGCTGCTGCTTCTGCTGCTGCCGGTCTTCTGGTGGTTGCGGGGCAAGGCCGGCCAGCGCGCGGCCGTCCGCTTTTCCTCCACCGCGATTGCCGGGCAGGTTTCCGCGCTCGTGCGCAGCCGCGCAGGGCGCTGGGTCCGCGCCATCCGTCCCCTCGCGCTCGCCTTCGGCATTCTGGCGCTGGCTCGCCCGCAGTTCGGCAACGAGCAGCAGACGATCACCTCCAGCGGGGTCGACATCATGCTCACGGCCGACCTCTCGATGTCGATGTGGGCTCACGACTTTCAACTGGAGGGCGAGCCCGTCGACCGTCTGACCGTCGTAAAGGACGTGTTGAAAGACTTCGTCGAAGAGCGCAAGAACGACCGCCTCGGTCTGATCGCCTTTGCCTCCAAGCCCTACCTCATCAGCCCGCTCACGCTCAACCACGACTGGTTGCTGCAGTGGATCGACGACCTCGAACTGGGCATGATCGACGGGAACCGTACCGCCGTGGGCGACGCCTTGGGCCGCGCCGTCAACCGCCTCTCCAAGCTGGAAGCCAAGAGCAAGATCGTGATCCTGCTGACCGACGGCGACAACAACGCCGGCCAGCTCGAACCGCGTCTGGCCGCCCAGGCGGCCAAGGCCTCGGGCGTGAAAGTCTACACCATCGGCGTGGGCCGCGAAGGCATGGTGCCGATGCCCCTGCTCGACCGCAACGGCAATCCCCGTCGCGACGCCGCCGGGCGCCTGATGCTGCAGCGCAACTTTTCTTCGCTCGACCTGGGCAGCCTGCAGGAAGTGGCCGAGATCACCGGTGGCAAGTTCTACCGTGCGACCAACCTCGAAGAGCTCAAGGGCATCTACGACCAGATCGACCAACTCGAGAAGCGCGACGTGAACATCGACCTCTGGGTCGACTACGCCGACGCCTACGTCTGGCCGCTGGCCATCGCCCTGGGGCTGCTCGTGCTCGAAGCCCTGCTGGCCCTCACCCTTTATCGCCGTCTCCCCTGATTCCGCGATGTATCTGAGTTTTGCCGAACCGATTTTCCTCTGGCTGATGCCGATCGCCATCCTGGTGATGGGCCTGCTCGTCTATTTTTCCTGGCACCGCTCGCGCTCGCGCCTGGAGCGTTTTGCCGAGGCCGACCACCGCGCGTGGCTGCTGGCCAACGTCAGCACCTCCCGCCGCTGGTGGAAGACCGGCCTGCTGTGCGGCGGCATCCTGCTGACGATGCTCGCGCTGGCGCGCCCGCAATACGGCGAGACCAAGACGGAGAAGGCTGGCCGCGGCGTCGAACTGCTGGTCGCGCTCGACCTCTCGGCCTCGATGCGGGCGGAAGACGTGACGCCCAACCGACTCGAACGCGCCAAGCTGGCGATCCTCGACCTGCTCGAGCGCATGCCGGGCAGCAAGATCGGCCTGATCGTCTATACGCGCGAGGGCTTCCTGCAGGTGCCCTTGACGCTCGATCACCAGGCTTTTGCCGAAACCTTGCAGGAGGTCGATACCTACACCCTGCCCCAGGGCGGCACGAGCGTCGCCGCCGCCATCGCTGAAGCCCGGGAAGCCTTTGGCGACAACGATTCGCACCACCTGCTCTTTATCTTTTCCGACGGCGAGGACCTCGAAGGCGAAGCGATCGCCATGGCGCGCCAATCCGCCGACGACCTACTGGTCTACACCGTCGGTGTCGGCACCGCCGAAGGCGGCCTGATCCCCGACCCGCGTCAGGGCCAGGGCAACTTCCTGCGCGATCCCGTGTCCAACGAGATCGTGCGCACCAAGCTGGACGCGCGCACCCTGCAGCAGATCGCCCAGCTCACGGGCGGAGAATATGTGCAACTCAACAGCTCTGGCTCCGGTTTCACTCAACTGGTGAACGACGCGATGGATCGCATCCCGCCGGAAGACCTGGGGACCACGGAGCAGACGGTGCGCATCGAGCGCTTCCAATGGCCGCTGCTGGCCGCTATCTGCCTCTTGGCGCTGGAATTTATCATGGGCACGCGCCGTCGCGCCCGGGGCGTGGCCCGCGCCGCCCTGCCCCTGCTCGTCGGCTGGTTTGTGCTCGGGCTCGGCCTGCCCCCCAGGGTCGAGGCCGCCAGCCTGCGCGAAGAGGCCCAAAAGGCCTACGACGCCAAGGACTATACCTCCGCCATCGACGCCTATCGTCTGGCCCTGGAGGAAGCGCCGGACGACGCGCGCCTGCACTACAACCTCGGCATCGCGCTCTACCGCAACGGCCAGTATGAGGAGGCGCTGCAGGAGTTTGGCAAAAGCCTGCAGACCGACGACCTGAAGCTGCAGGCCGACACCTTTTTCAACCTCGGCAATACCTACTATGAGCAGGGCGCCGCGGTGGTCGACGACGACGGCCCGGCGGCGGCCAAGATCTGGCAGGAGGCCACCAAAAGCTTCCGCAACGCCATCGCGCTCCGGAACGACGATTACCCCGAAGCGCAGGACAACCTCGCCTACGTGCGCAACCGCCTGGCCGAGCTTATGCGCACCGTCACCCTGAAAGCCGATCCAGCCGCGGGCGGCACCGTGGACGGCGGCGGCGAATACATCCGCGACCAGCAGGTCAAGATTTCGGCCGAGGCCAACGACGGCTGGCGCTTTGCCTTCTGGGCCGGGGAGCCCGTCGGGGGCGAGCAGGAGCCGACCCAGTCGTTCAAGATCGAAAAGAACGTCAACATTTCCGCCCACTTCATCAAGGTGTGGGATCTCACCGTCCAGGTCGCCCCTTCCGAGGCCGGCAGCGCCAAGGAGTCGGGCACCTACGACGAAAACAAGCCGGTCGACATCAGCACCGAGGGCAACGACTACTGGGCGTTCAAGGGCTGGGACATCGAGGGCAGCGCGGAGGTCGTGGACCCGAGCAAGCCGCAGACCCAGATTTCGCTCCAGAGCGACGTGACGGCTACCGCCAAATACGTCGAGGCCTGGAAGCTCACCGTGCAGGGCGAGCCCGCGCTCGGCGTCAACGCCGGACCCAGCGGCTTCTTCGAAAAGGGCAAAGACGTCGATCTCCAGGCCAAGGCACGCGACGGGTTTTCCTGGCTCGGCTGGATCGGCGAAGGCATTGCCGACCCCACCCAACCGCAAACCACCGTGCACCTCGACCGCGACCGCAGCGTGACGGCTCGTGTCCAGCGGGACTGGAATCTGGTGGTGCTGCCCGATTCGGACGAACACGGCACGACCACTGGCGGCGGCAATTACAGCGATGGCGAAGCGGTGCCGATCACGGTCGAGCCGAAGGAGGGCTACGAGTTTGTGCGCTGGCAGGGTGAAGGCATTGCCGACCCGGAAGCGACGGAAACGACCGTGACCAAGCAACCGGGCGACCAGGACGTTATCGCGATCTTCGACTCCGAGAATCAGGACAACCAGAACAACTCCGGCGGTGGCGGCGGAGGAGGCGGCAAGTCCGACCAAAACCAGGATTCCAAGAATCAGGACAAGAACCAGGACCAGCAAAACCAGAATAACAACCAGAACCAGAATCAGGATCAGCAGCAGAACAACGATCAGGATCAACAGGATCAAAAACAGGATCAGCAGCCACAAGAACCGCAACAGGACCAGGGCCAGCAAGACGACTCCGACCAGCAGCAGGGCGATCAGGACCAGGATCAGTCCCAGGGCGAACAGGAGCCGCAACAGGGCCAACCCGATCAGCCCCAGGATGAGGGGCAGCAGCAACCCGATGAGCCTTCCGAAGGCGAACAGGAATCCCAACCGTCCGAACCCGGCGAGCAGCCGCAACAGCCGCAGCCTCAGGCTGGCCAGCAAGCCGCCGAGGCCGGGGACGAGCAACAGGGCCAGGCCGCGCCCGCGGAACTGCAGCAGATGACGGCCGAAGAAGCCGCCGCCCTGCTACGCCAGCTCGAGGACCAGGGCGAAACCCTGCCCGCCTCTCGACGTGCCCGCGCACGCCAGCAAGATAACTCTCAAGGACGTAACTGGTAAAGCTCATGACCACTCGCGCGAAACATTCGCCCCTCCTCTGGATTTTATTCGGGTTGTTCTCCCTGCTGACCACCCAAGCCTGGGCGCAGCAGGAGATGCAAGTGCGCGCCGTGCTCAACCCCGAGAAGCTGCTCGTGGGCGAGGTCGGCCGCTACGAGATCTACCTCAGCGACGTTCCGAGCAAGCCGGACAACCTGCAGACCCCCGAAGTGAAAGGGCTCCAGTTCGGCCAGATGAGCCAGCAGAGCTACTCGACCACCAACATCATCGGGCGCTTCGGCAATTTCGTCACCCGGCAGCAATACGTTTACAGCTGGCCGGTCGCCGCCACCCGCACCGGCACCTTCACCATCCCCGGGCAGACCCTCACGATCGACGGCATCGACTACAAGCTGGAGGACAAGCTGCTGACCGTGCAGGAGCAGGGCGACGTCTTCCGCGACATGATGGATCTGCAGCTCGAGCTGCCGGACGATCCCGTCTACGTGGGCCAAATGGTCTCCTCGCGCATTATCCTGCGCATCCGGCAGGACGCCCGCGTCGAGGCCGCGGCCAACGCCCCGCCTTCGCGCGAGGGGGACGATGTGCAGGAAATCTACCGCAACCCCCGGCCCGAGCGCCGCGAGCAAACGCTGAACGGCAAGCGCTACGTCGACTTTGTCTGGCGCTTCGTCTTCTCCCCCACCCGCGCCGGTCCGCACGAGATCCGCTTTACCTTTCCCATGCGCATGTATGATGCCGACACCGGCCGTTACCGGCAGGTCGTGCTCTACACGCGCAATGGCCCCCTGCAGGTCGCGCCCTTGCCCGAGCAGGACCAGCCCGCGAGCTTCACCGGGGGCATCGGCCAGTTTGACGTAGACTACAAGTGGTCCGCCGACACCGTTGCCACGGGCGAACCGCTGGAGCTTTCCCTCACCGTCAACGGCAACGGCAACCTCGCGCGCATGAGCGCCCCGACGATTCCGGAGTCGAGCGACTGGCGCGCCTACCCGCCTCGGGTCGAGCAAAACCAGAACGAGGACACCGGCATCGCCACGGCCAAGACCTTCGACTACGTACTGATCCCCGAGTCGCCCGCGATCCAGCAGACGCCCGAGGTCAAGCTGGCGTGGTTTGACCCCAAGCAGGGCCGCTACCACGAAACGACCGTCGAGCCGCAGGCGTTGACAGTGACGGGTGAGCCCACGGCTTCGTCCGCTCCGCGCCAGCAAGCCGCGTCCGCTGAGCCTCAGGTGCCCACTCGGCCCGGGATCGGGCCGCTGGCCAGCGCACCCGGCACCTTCCGCCCCGACCTGCGCCCGCTCTTTTACCGCACCAATTTCTGGGTCGCCAACCTCGCCGCGGCCTTCGTGCTGGCGCTGCTCGGCTTCGTGCGCTGGAAGCGACTCCGCCTGGAGACCCAGCCGCATCTGCGCGCCCGCACCGCTCACCTGCAAGAGCAGGAGCGTCGCCTGCAGGCCGCGCGTCAAGCCGCCAGGCAGGAAGATGCGGACCAGTTCTTCCATGCGGCGGTCAAAGCCCTGCAGACCGCCAGCGCCCCGCCCGGCATGCCGCCCGAAGCCGTCACGCCGGAGATGATCCAGCAGCGCCTGATCAGCGCCGGCCTGCCCGAGGAAGAACAGCAGGCATTGACCGAATTGCTGCACCGGGGTGATGCGCTCCGCTACGGGGGGCGGATGCAGCAGACCGACTTCAAGGCCGACCTGAAACGCGTCGAACACGCCGTGCAACAACTGCAAGCCCAGGAGAAACACGCATGAAATTCCTGCTCTGGATCCTTTCCTGTGCGGCCTTCATCGTGACGGCCGCCGCACAGTCTCCCGCCGAAGACGCCTTCTACGCCGGCAATACGGCCTACGCCAATGGCGATTACGAGCAGGCAGTCGCGTCCTACGAGCAGGCGCTCGAGAACGGGGGCGACGCCGCCGGCCTGCACGCCAATCTGGCGAGCGCCTATTACGAGCTGGGCGATACGGGCCGGGCGTTGCTGAATATCCAGCAGGCGCTCGCCCTGGCTCCGGCAGACCCGCTTTACCGCAGCAAATACGCGTTCATTGCCAACGAGGCCGGCTTCCCGGTCGAGGAAGCCCCCATCTGGGCTCCCTACGCCCGCACCCTTCCGCTCAACGGCTGGGTCATCGTGGGCACGGTCGCTGCGTGGGTCGTGCTCCTGGGGGCCGTGCTGCCGGTCTTGCGCTGGCTGCCCACCTACTTCGGCGGCGGGCTGGTGTTGCTGGGCGTCATAGCGTTCCTCACGGCCCTGCCTCCGCTGGTCTACTATCATCTGCAGAGCGAGAAGCTGATCGTGCTCGATGCAGCATCCCTCCGCGTCGCGCCGACGGAAGAAAGTCCGACCACCGACTCCGTCGCCGCCGGCCAGTCGGTCGAGCGTCTGGAGCAACACGGCCAGTTCGTGCGCGTGAGCCTGCCCGACGGCGCCACCGGTTATCTTGAGTCAGAAGAGGTTGCAGCCGTATGGGAGTAGCCGTAGGTTAGGTGATGGAGCATCTGGCGCTCGTAGTCAGTAGCGTATTCTTTTTTGTTGGCGTGCTCGGGATCTTTTTACCCGTGCTACCCAGTACGATTTTCGTCTGGGCTGGCATCATCATCCATCAGCTATGGATGGCGCCGTATTCGGTCGGCTGGCAGTTCGTGATCCTCGCCGGGATCCTGACGCTGCTGGGCGAGTTGCTGGACTTCGCGGCCTCCTACCTCGGCGCCAAAAAACTGGGCGCGACCTGGAAAGGTGCGCTGGGCGGCCTCATCGGAGCGATCGTGGGCGCGATCTTTTTCAGCCTGCCCGGGCTCATTCTCGGTCCGATCCTGGGCGCGATGCTCTTTGAATTCATCGAACAGCGCTCCTGGCGAGCCGCCAGCAAGGCCGGTCTCGGTGCCATCCTCGGCGCGATTTTCGCCCAAGGTGCAAAGCTCGCCATTTCGCTTGGACTGATTATCGCTTTCTACTATCAGCTATGAAGAACATGCGCACGCTTTGCCTCTCGCTCATCCTTTGCGGCACCCTGCTCGGGTGCGCCTCCCTACCCAAGCTCCCCGGCCCTAGCGGTGCCGTAACCGTCAATCAGGATACGTCCAACGAGACCGCCCTGATCGCCCGCGGCGCATCGCTGCGCGAAATCGTCGCGGAGATCGAGGAGGCCTCCGGGCTGGAAATCGACATCGATGCGCACGTCACCAATTACCGGAACCTCAATCTGCAACTGTCACGCCGGGATACCTGGCTGCAGTCGTTGCGTGATCTGGCCGGCATCCTCGAACTGCGCGTCGTCGAAGTCGGCGAAAACCACTACCGCCTCGTCCACTAGAGCCCCATGCCCAAGCAGGTGGCACCGCAACCGACCTACCGCACCCTCAACTGGGGGCGCACGCGCTACCGCGACGCCCTGGCGCGTCAACAAGTCCTCGTCAGCCAACGCATGGCGGGCGCCGTGCCCGATACCCTGGTGCTGACCGAGCACCAGCCGGTCTTCACTCTCGGCGCACGGCCGGGAGCCGATCAACACCTGGTGTGGGACGAGGCGACCCGTGAGACCGCTGGCGTGGAAGTCGTGCGCATCAACCGCGGCGGCGACGTGACTTATCACGGGCCCGGCCAACTCGTCGGCTATGCCTTTCTCAACCTCGCGGAGCGGGAACGTGATCTGCACGCCTATTTGCGCCAGCTCGAGGAGGTCATTATCCGGGCTCTGCGTACGTTTGGCCTGGAGAGCGGCCGCCGTGAAGGCAAGACGGGCATCTGGCTGGAAGACCGCAAGATCGCGGCCATCGGTGTGGCGGTGAAGCGCTGGATCACCTACCACGGCTTTGCGCTCAACGTCTCGACCGACCTGCGCTACTTCACCGGGATCGTGCCCTGCGGCATCACGGACGGCACCGTGACCTCCATGGAAAAGGAACTGGGCACCGCGGTGGACGACAAGGCAGTGGCCCAAGCAATCCAGACCAGTTTCTGGCAGCAGTTTGCGGGCACTTCCCCCAAATGAGTTGCATCTACCTCCAGCCTATGGCTAGGTAAGGGGTATGAGCGAACGAAAGCCTTCCTGGCTCCGCGCAAAGCTTCCCACCAGCCCGTCCTATAAATCGGTCCGCGGCATTGTGGAAGAGCACGAATTGCACACCGTCTGCCAAAGCGCCCGCTGCCCCAATATGGGGGAGTGCTGGTCGCGCCGTACTGCGACGCTCATGATCCTGGGCAACACCTGCACCCGGGCCTGCACCTTCTGCGCGATCCAGACCGGTCGCCCGACGGAGCTGGACCTGGGAGAGCCCGCCCGGGTGGCCATGGCCGTAAAACGCATGGGCCTCAAGCACGCAGTCATCACCTCCGTTTCGCGCGACGACTTGAAAGACGGTGGCGCCGGCGTCTGGGCGGCCACGATCCGCGCCATCCGCTACAAGAATCCAGAGACTGCGATCGAAGTCCTGATCCCCGACTTCCGCGGTAACCTGGACCAGCTCGACATCGTGCTGGATGCGGAGCCGGACATCCTCAACCACAATTTCGAGACGGTGCCCCGCCTCCAGCGTCCGGTGCGCAAGACCGCGAACTGGGAGATCACCTCCAAGGTGCTCGAGCACGCCAAGTCGCGCGGCTTCACCACCAAGACGGGCATCATGCTCGGCATCGGTGAAGAGCAGGACGAGATCGAGGAAACCATGCGCCACTTTGCCGACATCAAGATCGACATCGTGACCATCGGCCAATACCTCCAGCCGACCAAGGAGCACCGCAAGATGACCCGTTGGGTGCAGCCCGAGGAGTTCGAACACTGGAAGCAGTTCGGCCTCGATCTCGGCATCGGCGTGGTCGAAAGCGGCGCGCTCGTTCGCTCCAGCTACCACGCCGACGAGCAGAGCGATCGCTTTGTGCGCAAGGGAGAGCCCAAGACGGAAGACGCTGCCGTCGCGACCGCCACGGCCTAGCGCCCGCACCCGCCCCCCTTTTTCGGCGCGACCTTCTTCTGGAGGTCGCGTTTTTTTTGCAGCGCCCGAAATCCTCCCTGCCAGCAAAGCCGCTCAGCCGCGCTTTCTCTTCTTTTGCACCATCCACCACACCGCCGCGATGGCGAGCAGGGCAAAAACGCCGTAGGAGATGGGGCTGAGATAGCGGCCGACCTCGTCGTAGTTCTCCCCCAATAGTCTGCCGGCCCAGGCCAGGAAAGTGGCCCAGAGTCCCATCCCGACCGTCGAATAGAGCAAAAAGGAAAAGAGGTTCATCTTGTGCATACCCGCCGGAATCGAGATGAGTGTGCGGATGCCGGGCACCAGGCGCGCCAGAAAGATCGACCACCCGCCATAGCGGGAAAACCACCGAGAGGCTCGATCAATATCGCCTGAATCCACCAGGAGCCACTTGCTGTGGCGATCCGCCAACCGCCTCAGCCGCGCTTCTCCCCACAGCCGGCCCAGGTAGTAGAGCGGAATTTGCCCCAGGACCGAACCGACTGTTCCTGCGATGCAGATGCCCCAAAAAGAGAGCTCTCCCTGCGTCGCGCTGTAGCCCCCGAGCGGCATGATCAGCTCCGAGGGGATGGGAGGAAATACGTTTTCGAGAAACATGAGCAAGGCAATGCCCGCATAGCCCATCGACTCGATAATATGCGTGATCCAGTCCGTCATAATCAACCAGCCAGCTCCCCTGCCTGGAGAGGAAGGCGAAGTGGGCTTTACTCTACCACGACAGACATGACCAAAAGATGACGCAGGCGCTCAAAAACGCGTCGGGGACCAGATGTGCACAAAAAAGCGCACGTCCTGATGCAGGGCGCGCGCTCGGTAAAAACATCGGTTGAACTCAGTTCACGAGGTCGCCTTCCGTCGCGTCCTCGCCGGGCAGCACGACGGGCAGGTCGGGCGTCTGGATCTCTTCGTCCGTCGTGCCCTCTTCGTCCTCGGGGGTCTGGGCCTCGGTGCCTTGGTCTCCCTGCTGGGTCTGCTCACGGATCTCGTCCGTCAACTGCTGGATGCGATCGCGGATCTCCTGTTGTGTGGGCAGCGGGTCCAGCGTCGAAGTCGGAGTGCCGGAAGATTGCTGACCCATCTCCTGCATCGCCTCATTGGCCGCGTTACGCGCGTTGCGCACCTGATTCACCAGGGCGGCCAGCGTCTGTTGGTCGGAGGGCGTCGGCGGAGTCACGGAAGTTTCCTGACCGCTTTGGTTCACCGATCCCAACACGTTCGACAGGCTGGTGCGTTGGGCCGCGCCGACGGGCTGCTCGCCGCCCTGCGTCTGCCCTGAGGTAGGCGCAGAAAAATCGAGCGTCGGCTGCACCGTCACCGTACCCGTCAGCGTGCTGATGTCCATCGTTACCGGTTGTTGTTGGAGAGTGGGAAGCAGGGGATCTACCGTGCGGGGCAGGCCCGGAGTGACGGGGTATGGGAATGAGGAGGGACTCGTCGCATACAAGGCAGAGCTGATGGGGGTAGTCTGCGGGCTTGAGCTTGAACCCCCGACATAGATCGGGCTGAAGGCCGGGTTGGCCACGATCACCGAAAAAACCGTGCCGCGCACGCCAGCAGTGCCCACCGGGCCGTGCACCTCGTAGGCGGACTGCTCACGCAATTTCTTCACATCAGAGATGATGTTGCCGTGGTAGAGCCGCAGCTCAATATCACTCGGGCTGGGCTCCCGCGTCTCGTCCTGCTCCGTTGCCTCCGAGACGGTTTCCTGCCGCAAGCGTTCCACGTAGACGACCGTTTCGGGCTTCAGCGTCGCAATGCTGCCCGTCGAAAACACGACCGTCGCAGTCGCATCCTCACCCATCGCGATGGTTTCGCCCTCGTAGAGCTGTCGGCTGTCGTCGAGCGTTCGGGCTTCGCCGTCTTCGCCGATCACGAGGTAATCGCCTGTGGCTTTTACCAGTCGCGCGACGGCCGCCTGCTGGATTTCTGCCGTCAGTTGGCTCGACAGAGCAAAAAGGGCCAGAAAGAGAGTAAAAAGAGGGGTCCGTTTCATGAGCTGAGTCAAATAGAGTAAGTCGTCTGGACCGCTCCTGGATTAAGGCTGCCTATCCTGGAGCGATTTCCTTTTCCCACCCTGCGTTAATCGATTGTAAGATTGCCGCAGAGGTTCGATGCTGTGGTATTTGATACCATGAACGAGTCCGTACGCCTACAAAAATACCTTGCCGAACAGGGCGTCGCCTCTCGTCGCGGCGCAGATCAGATGGTCTTGGACGGGCGCGTGGAGGTCGACGGGGCCATCGCCGAACCGGGCACCAAGATCGTCCCGGGCAAATCGGTGGTAAAGGTCGACGGGCGCCGCATCATCGCCCGGCAAAAGCCCACCATCACCCTGGCGCTACACAAGCCCAAGGGCTACCTTTGCAGCCATAACGATCCCCATCACCAGAAGACGGTCTTCGACCTGCTGCCCTTACCGCTACAAAAAGAGCGCCTGCTGATCGCGGGCCGCCTCGACCTCGAAAGCGAAGGGCTCCTGATCCTGACTAACGACGGCGACCTCGCCCAGCGCCTGACCCACCCCACCAACCGCGTGATCAAGCGCTACCGGGTGGAGCTGGACCGCACTTTTGCCGACGAAGACCGCAACAAGCTGATCAACGGCATCGTCTGGGAGGGCGAGCGCCTGAAGGTCGAACGCGTCGTGACCAATGCAGCCAAAGGCCCCGAAAGCGGCCGACGCCTCGAGGTTCATTTAAACCATGGTAAAAAGCGCGAAATTCGCCGCCTTTTTTATGCACTGGGCTACGATGTGCGCTATCTTCAACGGTTTCAGATCGGACAGTTTAACCTCAAGGGCCTCAGCGCCGGGACGATGCAAGTCCTCGGACGCAATGAGATTCGCCGATTATTAAGTTGAGCGGCGCGGGAGGCCCAGCTTACCCTTTTCGTATCAAGATGATGGCCAAACGGCTCGTATTTGCCGCAATCGCTCTGATGGGCACCGTCAAACTCCTGACGGCGGCCCCCTTGTATACCGCCCCTCGGACGGACAGCGCTCAAGTGAGCGATATCGCCCTGCCGAGCACCCAGATCACGCTCAGGCCCGAGGCCAGTGCCCCCGCCGGCTGGACCCAGGCCACCTTCCGCGGCCCGTGGACCGGCTACATCAGCTCCACCATGCTGAAGGATGATGCGAGCACCGCGCGAGCCGGCGCGCGGGTGACGCTCCAACCCAACTCCCAGCTCGATCCTGTCGCCACGCTGTTGGAGGACGACACCGTCGAGGTCGTCAATCGCGGGCAATGGTGGACCGAGGTGCGTGTGCACAAGCCCATCACCGTTTACCTCCGGGATACGGACGTCGAACCCGTCACGGCAGACGACGCTCCAGCCGAGGAAGAGGGCAACGGTTGGCTTCGCATCCCCTTCTTCGGCAAAAAGGACAATCCGCCGGCTCAACCCGCGGCCAGCACGGCACCAACCCCCACGCCGCCCGAATCGACGCCACCGGGTACCGCCAACCCGCAACCGGCAAACACGCCTCCGCGTCCGGCCGAACCGAATGCCCCGGCGTCGACCGACACGCGCTCAAACGCCGCGAATACGGCGCCCGCATCCAACGTATCCGGCCCCGCGAACGCCCGAGAGCAGGAGAGCCGGATGCAAGTGCGCCCGGTGCAGGACGACTTTTTCATCATGCCGGGTTCAGCCTCCGCCGCGCCCAAGGCCGACCTGCCGACTGAATCTGAACCGCCTGCGGAGCCGGCCCCCGCACGCGTCCAGGTCCAGGAGGTTGCAGCGCCCGAGCCCCAGCCGGAGGCCAACGCGGAAAACACCGCGAGTGCCCCGACACCCGCCCCCACGGAATCGACGGCACCCGAGCCTACCTTCGTGGCCTATGAGCCGGAACCGACTCCGGCCCCGCAACCGAGCCCGCCCCGGCCTAAATCACCTTATCCCAAGCCGGCGCCCAAAGCACCGGTGGACCGCAATCAGCCCGATCAGGTCCGCGAGCTGCAGCCCCGCATCATCGGTTCGCCCTCTCCTCAGTCCGGCCCGGTCGCCCGCATGCAGAAGGTCCGCGTCGCCCCGACGTTGAGCGATCCGTATCCCGTAGTGCAAGAGGACGCGCCCATCCCCTCCGCCGCCGGGCAGATCCCGCACACCTATACTGGCCAACTGATCCGCACGCAGCGCGCCTGGTATGCCCTGCACGCACCCAAGTTTGGGTATGCGCTCGTGGACGGCTCCGGTGACCGCATCGCCTACGTCGACGTTTCGCGCGTATTCATCCAGAGCCCGATCAACGAATACGTGGATGCACCGGTGCAAATCTATGGCCAGTGGGATACGGAAGAAGGCGCCGGTCGCGTGATCCGGGCTCGCAACATGCGATTGATGGCTCCATAGATGCAAGTGGTTACTTAAGTTATAGTTCGAACACTCGATTTCAGATATTTCATGGCCCAATTGATCGACGGTAACGCCATCGCGGCACAAATCGTGGAAGAGTTGACGCAAGAGGTCTCGACCCTCCCCGAAGACAACCGCCCCTGCGTGGTCTTCATCCGGGTGGGAGAAGATCCGGCATCGGTATTCTACGTCCGCAAGAAGGAAAAGACGGCCGCGCAGATCGGCATGCGCAGCCGCCTGCAAGTCTACGACACCTCGATTAGCGAAGAGGAACTCTTGCGAGAGGTAGATAAACTGAACGCAGACGACAACGTGCATGGCATCCTGGTCCAGGCGCCCCTGCCCGCCCACATGGACGAGCGCACGGTCTTTAACCGCGTGCACCCCAACAAGGACGTGGACGGCTTCAGCCAGGCCAATCTCGGCCGCCTCGTGCAGGAAGACCCCGACGCCTTCGTGGCCTGCACCCCCGCCGGGGTGGTCGAGCTGCTGGCGCGCAGCAACGTGCAGACCGAAGGACGCCACGTGGTCGTGCTCGGGCGCAGCCTGATCGTGGGCAAGCCCGCCGCGCTGCTGATGATGCGCAAGGGCCCGCTCGCCAACGCCACCGTCACCGTCTGCCACTCCCGCACGGACGATCTGCCCAGCATCACCCGCCAGGCAGACATCCTCATCGCCGCGATCGGCAAGCCCGAATTCGTGACCGGCCAGATGGTCAAGCCGGGCGCTACCGTGATCGACGTGGGCATCAACCGGGTGGAAGATGCCACGCGCAAGAAGGGCTACCGGATTGCCGGCGACGTGAACTTTGAGGAAGTCGAGCCCAAGGCGGCGGCCATCACCCCCGTCCCCGGCGGCGTAGGGCCAATGACCGTTGCCATGCTGATGCGCAATACTTATAAAGCGTTTCAACTCACCAACCGCGCCCAGTAGCGCGCTCCATCACGATGAATCCTCCGCATGTCCTGGTCGTTGACGACCAACCCATCAACGTCCGACTGCTCGAGCGCAAGCTGGAGCGGGTGGGCATGCGGGTGACGTCCGCCTTCAGTGGCATTGAAGCGCTCGAATATGTGCAGCGCGAGCAGCCCGACGTCATCCTGCTCGACATCATGATGCCGATGATGGACGGGATCGAGGTGTGCCGTCGCCTGAAAGAAGATGCGCACACCCGCGACATCCCCGTAATTTTCATTACGGCCAAGACCTCCAAGGAGGGCAAGCTCGAGGGCCTCAACGTCGGTGCCGCCGACTACATCACCAAGCCGATCGACCTGGACGAAACGGTTGCCCGCATCAGCACCCAGCTGCGTATCCAGGAGAACTACCGCCAGAATCTGGAGCTGACTAATCGGCTGGGTGAAGCGCGGCGGCATGCCGCGATCGCCCATGTGACGGAAGGTATCGCCCACAATCTGAACAATCTCCTGGGCGTCGTGGTCGGCTACCTCGACCTGCTGCGGGCATCACTGGACAACCGCGAGCGCATGCTGCGCACCAGCGACAAGCTCGACCAGGCGGTCAAGCGTATGGTCAACATCGTGCGCGAGCTGACGACCATTGCCGAGTTCGACCGCGTGCGCAAGACGCCGGTGCCCGTCACGGCGGTGATCGGCAACGCCCTGCAGCGCTTTAGGGCGGAGTACAGCGTGCCTCAGGCTCAAGTCGTGATCGACAATCAGGTGCCGGAGCTGGAGCTCGAGACCAACCAGGAGATGCTGGAAGACATCATCGGTCGCCTCTTGATCAACGGCTACGAGAGTTACGAAGACGACACGCCGGCCTCCGATCGCGCCCTCCGCCTCACCGCGACGCAGGAGAGCGGCGAGTTCAACGAGTTCCTGCGCATCACGATCAGCGATCACGGCCAGGGCGTCGATTCCGAGATGGCCGACACCGCCTTCGAGCCTTTCGTCTCCCGGCACTCTGCCGTGGGCCGCGGCATGGGGCTGACCATCGTACGCCACGCCATTCACAGCCTCGGCGGCACCGTAAAGCTGGAAAAGCACACCGATGGATCGGACGGCACGGTGGCCGTCATCCAGCACCCCTTCCGCGATCCGGCGGACGAGGAGATCGACTGGTCTCAAATGGTCGGAGAGCACCTGCCCGAAGAATCCGGTTCGTAATCCGACGCAATTTGTCGCGTCTGTAGTTGCAGAGGCAGGGTAAAAGGCATTACCCGTTGCGCATGGCGAAGATCGCGTTCATTGGGGCAGGTCGCATGGCAAGTGCCATCGTGGCCGGATTGTTGCGTCACCGCGTGGCGGAAGCCGGGCAGATCATCTGCACCAGCGCCGCCGACAATACGGGGCCGGAGCTCGCGCAGAAGACCGGCATCGGCTACACCCAGGACCTCCACGAGCTCCTGTCGGACGCCGATACCGTGGTCCTCGCCTGCAAGCCCCAACAGCTGGGCCAACTCGGGCCCGAAGTCGCGGAACTGAGCCGCAAGCGCCTCATCATCTCCATTCTCGCGGGCACGCCGATCGCCAGGCTGCAGCAGGTCTTCCCCGAGGCCCGCAACGTGGTCCGCGCCATGCCCAATACCCCGGGTCAGGTCGGCGCCGGCATTACGGCCTACGCTTCCGCGGACGAACTCGGGCACGAGGACGACCAGATGGTCAAGAGCATCCTCGACGCGCTCGGAGAAACCGTGCCCGTCACGGAAGATCAGATCGACGCGGTGACGGGGGTCAGCGGCAGCGGCCCGGCCTACGTCTTCGAATTTATCGCCGCCCTGCGGGATGCGGGCGTTGCGGCCGGGCTGGAGGAGGAGCTGAGCTACCGCCTCGCACTCAACACCGTCAGCGGGGCCGCCGAACTGCTGAAAGTCGTGCCCGAGACGCCGGAGACGCACCGCGAATGGGTGTCCTCCCCCGGCGGCACGACTCTGGCCGGCCTCGCCGTGATGGAAGAAGCCGGTTTCCGCGACATCATGCAGCGCACCGTGCTGGCTGCCAAGCGCCGCGCCGAGGAGTTGGCCCAAGGCTAATCCCGCTATCCTCGCGCAAACCGCTTGCCCCTGTAACGGGATGCCGCCAAGCTCCCGCCTCGACTTATGGCCGAACACAGCCTCTCGGAAGACTTTCGCAACCTGCTTGCCGGCAGTGAAAACCAGCCCCTGAACCTGGGCTCCCTCGTCGACCGCGTCGGCGAAAAGGGCTTCGGCATGCTACTGGTGCTGCTTGCCCTGCCCAGCGCCCTGCCCATTCCTGCCCCCGGCTACAGCACACCCTTCGGCATCATGCTGGCGATCCTCGCCGGGCAGATGATCGTGGGCAAGCGCATGCCCGTCTTTCCCGAGCGCTTCCGCAAGATGCGGCTCAACCGCAAGCTGGCGGACAACATGCTCAGCTTTGCCGCCAAGGTGTTCGCCAAGCTCGAGTGGTTCATCCGCCCGCGCATGAAGTGGATCGGGGGCCGCATGGGCCAGAGCATGATGGGCTGGCTGGTCCTGGTCATGGCCTGCCTGATGATCCTGCCCATCCCCTACACCAACACCTTCCCGGCCATGGTCATTTTCCTCATCGGCATCGGCCTGATGGAAGAGGACGGCCTGTTCTCGATCTTTGCCTGCATCGTGGGCGCCTTTGCCGTCGCGCTTTACGGTTTCATCATCTACGTCGTGATCGCCTACGGCCCGCACGTCGTCACCGAAGGCGTCGACGCCGCCAAGACCTGGATCAAAGACCTGCTCGGCCTGCAGCCGGACGCCACGCCAGCCCCCTCGACCGAACCCGTCGAGACCACCGCCCTCATGCTGCGCAACTGGCTTGGCCGCTGGTCGTAAAGACGCTGGTTAGAGCCGGTTCGTCAGCCACTGGCGTAGCTTGCGCAGGGCCTGGGAGCGGTGAGAAATGTCGTTCTTTACCGTTTCGGGCAAGACGCCGAAGCTTTGGTCGTAGCCGGAGGGGCGAAACAGCGGGTCGTAGCCGAAGCCGTTGTCGCCGTGGCGCTCAAAGAGGATGTGGCCTTCGACCTTGCCCAGGAAGGTCTGGCATTCGCCCTCGGCACTGACCAGGGCCAACGCGCAGACGAAGCGCCCGGTGCGCTTTTCCATCGGCGTGTCCGCCAGCTCGGCCAGCAGCTTGTCGTTGTTGGCCTCGTCGTTGCCGTGTGCGCCGGCATAGCGCGCGGAATAGATGCCCGGTTCGCCGCCCAGCGCATCCACCTCGATCCCGCTGTCGTCGGCCAGCGCCCATTGCCCCGGCTGCAACAACGTCACCAGCGCGCGGGCCTTCAGCTCGGCATTGGCGGCAAAGGTCGAGCCGGTCTCTTCCACGTCCGGCATCCCGCCGAGCGCGGACGCCCCATAGACGTTTACGCCCAGCTGCGACTCGCGCATCATGGTATCGATTTCCTGGAGCTTGTGGGCATTACCGGTCGCGACAAAGATATCCATTCCCGTATCCTAATTCATGAAGCGAACTTCAAACGAGTAAAAAGGAGTTTTTACGCCCAAGGCGCAGCCGGAGCCCGAAGTCACACGGCGCGCACCCACCCGCGATAAAGGGTATCCGGGCCGAAGCGCTCGACGTGCAACTGGCGCAACTGGAGGGCATCGGCCATGCGCCCGGCGGGCAGGCCGCGGAACGGTGTGGGCGCATCCGCGTCGAGCACCAACTTGGGGGCCTGGTAGACGAAGAGGTAATCGACCGCCCGATGCAGCCAGAGGTCTTGCGCGAGCCCGGACCCGGTCTCGAGATAGAGCCCGGTGATGCCCTTGACCAGTAACGCCTGGCGGAAGTGTCGCCAGAAGGCCCGCCCCACGCCGTGCACGAGCCAGAACGTGCGCCCGCGAGTCGAGAGCAGCCGCACCTCGTCCGTCAGGTGCTCGGTGTGCTCGACGTGGCCGCTCCAGCGCTCGATCTTCTCCCGCTGGTTTTGCCCCGTGACGGTGATGGTGAGGTCGGCCCATTCGTCGGAAAACACCTGCAGCTCGCTGCTGCCCGGTCCGAGCCCCCGCAGGGAGCGGTCGAAAATAAAGCGCGGGTGCGCGTGCGCTCCCTCCGGCAGGCGAGCGGTCAGCTGCGGGTTGTCCTGCAAGAGCGTGCCGGCGCCGGTGCCGATGGCCGGGAAGTAGTGACGCCAACGGTGCACATCCGCCCGCGCCTCAGTGCCCGTAATCCATTTGGAATCGCCCGTGCGCGTCGCCGTCTTGCCGTCGAGCGTGACGGCGACCTTGAGCGCGATCAGCGGATCGCCAGTCTGGATCCAGTGGTTGAAGACCAGGTTGAGGTCGTCGCAAGCCTCGGCCAGCACGCCCTCGATCACCTCCACCCCTGCCTCGCGCAGCTGCGGAAACGCCCGCCCCGCGTGCACGGGGTTGGGATCGACCGAGCCCACGATGACGCGCCGAATGCCGCTGGCCAGAATCGCCTCCGTGCAAGGCGGCGTGCGGCCATGCGTGCAACACGGCTCGAGCGTCACCACCAGCGTAGTCGAGTCGTCCAGTGGCGCCCCCAGCTCCTGCCAGCGGGCGATGGCCTCCTTTTCGGCATGGCGACCGGGCGGTGGTTGGGTGCGTCCACGGGCCACGACCTGCCCCTGGTGCACAATGACGGAGCCGACGGCGGGGTTGGGGTGCGTCCAGCCCCGGGCCAGCCGCGCCTCGGCCAAGGCCTCGCGCATCAAGGGCTCCCAGTGCGCCCGGGACTCAGCTTGCGGATCGGCAGCGGACATGGGCGGTCAGGCTTGCACGTAGGGGTTAAGCCGACGCTCCTCTTCGACGGTGGTGGCAGGTCCGTGGCCCGGCAGCAGCTGGGTCTCCGGTGGCAGGGTAAAGATCTGCTCGCGGATGGACGTCATCAGTGTCTGCTCATCACCGCCGGGCAGGTCGAAGCGCCCCACCCCGCGTTTGAAAATCGCATCGCCAACCACGGCAAAACCCAGCTCGGGGAAGTGGATCAGGATGTTACCCGGGCAGTGCCCCGGCACGTGACGGATCTCCGCCTTTTGCCCCAACACCTCGATCGCTCCCGGCTCCAGCCAGCGGTCCACCTGGGCAGACTTCAGCTCCAGGCCCGGGATGGAAAACGCCCCCTGCACCGCCGCGTCTTCGATGATCGTCTGGTCGGCCCGGTGCGCCCACACGGGGATGCCCGCCTCATTGAAGAAGTGGGCGTCGAGCATATGGTCCCAGTGACCGTGGGTCAGGATCAGCGCGTCGACCGCGAGCCCCTGCTGGCGCACGCTCTGTTCGCAAACCTGCCAGGCCTGCTGCGGCGCATCGAAGATCACGGCGCGCTGCGTCGCTTCATCCTTCAGCACGTAGCAATGGGTCCCAATCGGCGGCAATTCGTGGCGCTCTAGCTGCATCCATCCAGCGTGGGAGCAAGCGCGGCGGTTGCCAATACACTTGTTTCCTGAGGAAACAAGTTTCCACCAAACTTGTCTCTCAGGAAACAGATTTCATTCGCGCCGTTGCTCGAGATCGCTAATCTGCTTCCGGAACGCCCGTTACCTTGACGACCGGGAAGCGCTCACCCTCGACGGTGATCGCTTCGGTTTCCAGCGGCTTGACCCGGCTCAAGATGAACGTAATCACGATGCAACTGATGTTAATCGAGATCACGATCCCCGCACTGAAACTAAAGGTGATACTCAGAAAAATGCTGATGGCAGCGATGATATAAGCCCAGCGGATGCGTTTGGCATCTTTGGCGGTGATGGCCAGAAAGTCCGGATGGCGGTTTGCAGGAGATTCGCTACTCATCACCAAAGGATCGTGAGCCCGTCTGAATGCCGGTCAAGCCTATTAGGGGATAAAGCCTAAATCTATTCCCGCCCTTGGTTCCTGCCTCCAGCCGCAACGATCCCGCCTTAGCCCCCTTTTCCCTTGCCAGCCGGGGAGTGGCGGCGCACGCTGAGCGGTTTCTGCACGTGCCCATGGAAGATACGTTGAAATTTACCGTTTTGCCCGGCGACGGCATTGGCCCGGAGGTCATGGCTGTGGCGCTGGAAGTGCTCGAGAAGGTGACTTCGGACGCCGGACTGAAGCTCGATTACAGCACGCACGATGTTGGCGGCGCTGCGATCGACAGCCAGGGCTCTGCCCTGCCCGCCAGCACGCTGAAGGCCTGTGAGGCGGCCGACGCCATTCTCTTCGGCTCTGTGGGTGGCCCGAAGTGGGAAAACCTGCCCCCGGCCGAACAGCCCGAGCGCGCGGCCCTGCTGCCCCTGCGCAAGCACTTCACCCTCTTTGCCAACGTGCGCCCCGGCCTGCTCTACCCGGAGCTGCTCGACGCCTCCCCGCTGAAGGCCGAGCGCATCCCCGAGGGCATCGACATCGTCTGCATCCGCGAGCTGACGGGCGGCATCTACTTTGGCCAGCCCAAGGCCACCCGCGACCTGCCCGACGGCGATATCGAGGCGCTCGATACCATGATCTACCGCAAGAGCGAGATCTTGCGCATCGCCGAGGTCGCCGCCCAGGCCGCCCTGACCCGCGGCAAGCGCGTGACGAGCGTCGACAAGGCCAACGTGCTGACCACCAGTGTGCTCTGGCGCAAGGTCGTGACCGAGTTCTTTGCCGAAAAGTATCCCGAGATCACGCTCAACCATATGTATGTCGACAACGCCGCGATGCAGCTCGCGCGCAGCCCCAACCAGTTTGACGTGCTCTTCACCGAAAACATGTTCGGCGACATCCTGAGCGACGAGATGGGCATCATCTGCGGCAGCCTCGGCATGCTCTGCTCCGCCAGCCTCGGCGCCCACAACAACCGCCTGGGCCACCCGTTCGGCCTCTACGAACCGGCCGGCGGCACCGCGCCCGACATCGCGGGCCAAGGCATCGCCAACCCCTGCGCGCAAATCCTCTCCGCCGCGCTCATGCTGCGCTACTCCTTCGGCCGCGACGACCTCGCCAAGCAGATCGAAGCCGCCGTCAAGGCCACCGTGCAGGCCGGCACCCGCACCGGCGACATCGCCTTCGGCACCGACAGCGTCTCCACCCGCGCCATGGCCGACGCCATCCTCGGCCGCCTGTAGGTTAAAGCCGTAACCAATTCAGTTTTCCCCAGCCGACGCGCCTGATGTGTGCGTCGGCTTTTTATTGCCTGGCCTTCTTCGCCGCCTGAATCGCCGGCCAGGTCTCGCGCGTCACGGGAATCACACCCGCGCGGGCCGCACGCTCCTTCACCTTGGCGACCATGCGCTCCATCGCCGGCCGCGCCAGCTCGGCCAGCGAGACGTCATCGCGACTGTGTTGTGGTGCTTCAGCGTTCATACAATTCGATGATACTAGGTGGTAAAACCGTAGCGTCAAGCAGGGCCGCACGGTCTGCCAAGGGCCGGTAGATCTCGTGGAAATTCGCGATGCCGCGCTCGAAACGGCGACGGATGTCGGATTCGGGAATGTCGTGACCACCCTCGCGCACGCGATTGGCGACGCGCGTAATCGCCATTTCGGCGTCAGGCAAGCTGAGGAAATAGAGCCAGATCTCGTAGCCTTGCTGCTTCCAGGCTTTTAGGTGCCGAACGTATCCTTGGCCGCTCAAAGTCGTCTCGAAGGCAAACGACACCCGCCGACTCGCGTAGCCCGCCAAGAGGTCGACCATGGCCTTGCCAGCCGCAACCTTCATGGAGTCGGGGCGGAAGGGACTGAGCCCCTTCGCGATACTGTCGGCGTTGACGAAGTTGGGGCAATCGGCCTCCATCGGCAGGAACTCCTCCGCAAAGGTGGACTTACCGGCGCCGTTCGGACCAGCGATGATGATGGCGAGTGGCGATGATCGGCTCACGCTGCTGTTTTATCCTCTAGAGGCGCACGTTGGGAAGCTCAAACCTCCCCCGCCCTTTCCCCCTTGCCTCTGGGCGGATCGTCCGCCATGTTCTGCTGTTTTCCCATGACGTCAGCTGAAGTTCGCCAATCGTTCCTGGATTTCTTTGCCTCGAAGCAGCACGAGATCGTGCCGTCGGCCTCGTTGTTGCCGACCGCGCCGAACCTGCTCTTCACCAACGCGGGCATGAACCAGTTTGTGCCCTACTTCCTGGGGGATCGTCAGGCACCCTACAGCCGGGCCGCCGACACCCAGAAGTGCATCCGCGCGGGCGGTAAGCACAACGACCTCGACGATGTGGGCTTCGACGCCTACCACCAGACGTTTTTCGAAATGCTGGGCAACTGGTCCTTCGGCGACTACTTCAAGCAGGAGGCGTTGACGTGGTCGTGGGAGCTGCTGACCCAGGTGTGGGGCTTCCCGCCCGAGCGCCTGTATGCGACCGTCTACAAGCCCGGCGAGGGCGACCCGGCCGACTTCGATCAGGAGGCCTACGACGTGTGGGCGGGCATCTTTGAGCGCGCGGGGCTGGACCCGAAGAAGCACATCAAATACGGCGGCAAGAAGGACAACTTCTGGATGATGGGCGACACCGGCCCCTGCGGCCCGTGCTCCGAGATCCATATGGACCTGACCGCCGACAATCAGGGCGAACTGGTCAATGCCGACAGCCCCTGGTGCATCGAGCTCTGGAACGACGTGTTCATCCAGTTCAACGCCACCGAGACGGGCGACTTCGTGCCGCTGAAGGCCAAGCACGTCGACACCGGCATGGGCTTCGAGCGCGTGGCGGGCATCATCGCCACGACGCAGGGCTTCACCGACTACTCGAACCCGCCGAGCAACTACAATGCGGACCTGTTCGAGCCGATTTTCCGCAAGATCAGCGAGCTGAGCGGCCGCACCTACGACCGCACCCTGCCCGCCGATCCGCAGCACCCGACCGAGGCGGAGATGAAGGACGTCGTCTTCCGCGTGCTGGCCGACCACATCCGCTGCCTCTGCTGCGCCATTGCCGACGGCATCCTGCCGGGCAACGAGGGCCGCAATTACGTGCTGCGCCGCATCCTGCGCCGGGCCGTGATGTATGGCCGCCGTCTGGAGCTGCAGGCCGGCTTTTTCACCGCGCTGGTGGAACCGGTGGTGCAGACCCTCGGCAGCGTCTTCCCCGAGCTGCGCGAACGCCAGGACATGATCCGCAAGGTGATCGCGAGCGAGGAAACCGCTTTCGACAAGACGCTCGACCGCGGCATGGCCGAGTTTGAGAAGATGACCGAGGGCCAGAGCGAAGTCAGCGGCGTCCAGGCGTTCACGCTCTACGACACCTACGGCTTTCCGCTCGACCTGACCCAGATCATCGCCGAAGAGCGCGGCCTGAAGCTCGACACCGCCGGCTTTGAGGTGGAGATGGAAAAGCAGCGCGAACGCGCCCGGGCCAACCAGAAGAAGGAGATCGTGCGCGTGTCGGACGAGTCCAGCGCCAAGGCCACGCAATTCGTCGGTTACGACCCGCTGCAATGGCGCCAGTTCGAGACTCAGGTCGTCGACGTAGTCCAAAACGACGACCGCACCTTCCTCGTCTTTGCCTCCACCCCCTTTTACGCCGAGATGGGCGGCCAGATCGGCGACCGCGGCGTGGCCCTCATCGACGGCCACCGCGTCAAGATCGTCGACACCCAGAAGGACAGCGGCGGCACCTTCCTGCACGAAGTCGAACTCGACGGGCCGACCGCCGAACAGGCCGAAAGCTGGCAGGGCAAGGCCGCAACCTTGAGCCTCGACCTGCCCTACCGCCTGCAGATCCAGCGCCACCACAGCGCCACGCACATCCTGCACTGGGCGCTGCGCTGCGTGTTGGGCGATCACGTGCACCAGGCCGGTTCTTACGTCGGCCCGGACCGCCTGCGCTTCGACTTCGCGCACTTCGAGGCGATCCAGCCGGAGCAGCTGGTCGAGATCGAGCGCCTCTGCAACGAAAAGATCCTCAGCAACGACTCCGTGCGCTGGTATGAGATCGCCTTCGACGAAAAGCCGGAAGACGTCGTGGCCTTCTTTGGCGACAAGTATGGCGACCGCGTGCGCGTGGTGGAGATCGGCGGTCAGGTGTCCGTCGAAGCCAGCGGCAACAGCTTTACCCTCACCGAGCGCCCCCAAGGCGGCTGGTCGGCCGAACTCTGCGGCGGTACCCACGTCGAGGCGACGGGCGAGATCGGCCTGCTCAAGGTCCTCTCCGACAGCGCCGTGAGCGCCGGCACCCGCCGGATCGAAGCCGTGGCTGGTGACGCCGCGCTGAAGCTCGTCAACGACCGCTGGAGCCTCGTGGACAGCCTGGCCAAGCGCTTCTCGAGCAAGATCGACGAAGTGCCCGGCCGCGTGGACGACCTGCAGGAGCGCCTGCACCAGGCCGAACGCGAGCTGAAGCAGCTGCGCGCCAAGGCCGCTGCGGGTCAGGCCGAGGAGCTGCTGAGCCTCGCCAAGCCCAAGGGCAACCTGAGCGTATTGGCCGTCGTGCTTGAAGCCGGCAACCCGAACGAGTTACGCGAACTGGGTGCCAAGATCCACCGCAAGATGGACAACGGCCTGCTCGTCGCGGGCGGCGTTTTCGGCCCCAAGGTGACCGTCTGCGCCTTTGCCTCCGACGCCGCCATCCAGGCCGGTTACAAGGCGGGAGACATCATCCGCGAGCTGACGCCGAAGCTCGGCGGCAAGGGCGGCGGCAAGCCCGACTTTGCCATGGGCGGCGGCACCGAACCGGGTCAACTCGGCGGCGTGCTCGCCGAATGGCAGGCTGCGGTGGTCGATTAAACGCGGGCCAGCAGGTCCTCGATCAACCTTTGCAATTCAGCTTTCGCCTCCTCCGGCGAAAGCTCTTTTTTTGCCGCGGCATGGGAAAGCGCCTCGGCCGCACCCAGCATGGCGTACAAACTCACGAGGCTGACGGATCCGCTTTTCGCCGCCCTGTCCAGCGCTTGCTTGCACAAGTGCATAAACGCCTGGTTGGACGCGCGCTTCACAGTCTCCAGCTCGGGATTGGTGCCCAGCGCCGCCACCAGCCCGGGGATCTCCCGACCCTGCGCCAGCACGCAATCGACATAACCGCTAGCGATCGCGGCTGCCAGGCTTTGGGGCGTGGGTTCGGCCTGCGCCAGCGCGGTCTCGATCAACTGTGTCTCCCGCGCATCGAACTCCCGATAGAGCGCAAGCAGCAGACCCGATCGACTCTCGAAATGGTTATAAGCCAAGGGCTTGGTGACGCCTGCTTCAGCCGCCACCTGGGCCAGCGTGAGCGCATCGGCCCCCTTTTCGCGGATCAGGCGCCAAGCGACGTCGACCAGCTGGCGGTGCCGTTCATCCCAGGAGAGCCGTTTGCGGGGCGCAGGCGCACCCGTGGACTGAAGCCTGTTGTTTGACATATTACCAACAGTAACTTACCTTCAGTAAACTTCTATAGAGTGCACCACGTCCACCTTTCCCGCCATGCACATTTTGATCGTATATTCTCACCCGAAGCCCGATTCATTGACGGCGAGCGTAGCCAAAACGCTCGCGAGCGCAATCGAATCATCCCCCGGCACCCACACCGCCGAGATTGCCGACCTTGCCAGCGAAGGCTTCGATCCACGCTTTACCCAGCGCGACATCGCGGTGCAACTGGGCCAGTCGGCTCAACTGCCAGAGATTGCCGCCGAACAGCGCCGGATCGACCGCGCCGACGCGCTGGTGCTGGTCTACCCCGTCTACTGGTGGGCGTTCCCGGCCCTGCTGAAAGGTTGGATCGACCGCGTCTTCATGAACGGCTGGGCTTACGACGACCGCAGCACTCCGGGCGAAGTAAAGAAGCTATTGAGCCTCCCCGTGCATACGATCGCCATCGGGGGTGCGGACGAACGCACCTATGCTCGGCATGGCTACTTCGGGGCCATGAAGCTGCAAATCAACCAAGGCATCTTCGACTATTGTGGAGCCCGTGTCCTCACCTCGGAGCTGATGTACGAATCCGACCCTCTCGGCGGGCTGGAGGCAGTCAAGGCCCTCGTCCCCCGTATCTGCGGGCAGGCCTGAACATCCCGGCGCGCCCGCCCGTCATCAAACGGATGCACCGGGCATCGGAGGCAGAACTCAGCCGGCAGAACTCACGTTGGGGAGGTCGAAGAGGATGCGCCATTGGCCGTCCTCCCCTCTTTCCCAGAGGTGCACGCCTTTGCCGAGGATCGTGAGGGGGATTTCGGTGCCCGCCACGGCAAACTTCCAGTGGAAGAGGTTCACCACGAGCACGTGGCTGCCGTTGCCTTCCAGATGGACGGGGCGGCACTCGACATCCACGAGCTTGAGCTCCTCCGCAGGTAGCTTCAAGTGTGCGGCAATGGCCTCCCGACCATGCAGCGGCAGAATCTCCGGCAGGATCAGCGTAGCGCCATCGGCATAATATTCGGCGGCTTTTTCCACTTCCTGCGCGGCAAACGCGGCATGAAAGGCCTTTTCGGCGGCGACCACATCGCCGAACGGCCCGTCCTGGGTTAAAGGCTGGGTGGCGTTGCTGGCCTCAAACGCGGTCGGGCGGGCGCATTGGTGGAGAATTTCCGGCGCCCCGAGTTTGTTCCAGGCCAATAGTTTGACCTTCAGCGAGCCGTCCGGAACCTGCTCCCAGATCGTCAGACACTGGCGCGGATCGGAAATGACTTCTCCCTCCGGGCTCATCTTGAAGTTGAAGCTGAGGAGTGAGGTCTCGACTACCCATTTGCCGATGGTGGCAAAGGAGCGCCCGCCGTCGCCAGTCGTAGGCTCGTAGCTCAAGGAGGCCGGTGCATCAAAGATGAAGGCTTGCAGGGAGGTCGCGCCGGAGATCAAAGGTACGCCATCGGCAAGAATCAGCGGGTCTTGCGCGAAACCTTGCATGAAAGCTTCGCGATCGCGCCGATTGAAGGCGCCGAACAGCTCGCCGACGGCGCGGTCGGATCGGGCGACCAGATCAGAAGGATCGATTGAGTGGAACGCTTGAGAGGGAGCGAGATTCTCCGGCGATGCCGCATCGGCAGCGGCGGACAAGAGGAGTGCCGCGAGCAGTCCGACAAACAGGCCAGGGCCAGCGCTGAGAGCACGTAGGTGGAGGATCATGGGATTTCGGAGTTGGGGTTGTGCGGTGGGGAGTTGGGACATTGAGAGGGCCAAAGCGGGGTTTCGCAGCGACGGATTTTAGCCGCAAGATGAGTCAGAGTCACTGACTATGATAGCTCGTCTGACGATTACAGGCACAGCAATGGCGAACATCAGATAACGTCTCACCTACCTTCCACCAAGCCCATGACGTTTGCGCAAAAAAAAGACGCGCCCGGATTGTGTCTCTGCCCTCCGGTGCGCTACCATCGGCTATGCCCACGATGCGCGAACGCATGCTGGCCGGAGAAGCCTACCGCCCGGACGATCCCGAACTGGCCGCACTCCGCCTGCAGGCGCGGCGTCTGACACAGCGCTACGCGCAGCTCGACCCAGCCGACGCGGCAGGCCAGGCAGCGGTGCTCGGCGAACTGCTGCAGGCGGACGCCCGCGAGGTCAAGATCGAGCCGCCCTTCAGCGTCGACTACGGCTGCCATATCACGTTTGCAGGCGCTGCGTTTATCAACTTCGGCGGCGTGATCCTCGACGTTGCCCCCGTGCGCATCGGGCATCGCTTCCAGGCGGCCTCTCACGTGCAATTGCTTACCGCCACCCACCCGCTCGCCCCCGAAGCGCGCGCCAGCGGCTGGGAGAGCGGGCGGCCCATCACCATCGGAGACGATGTTTGGCTCGGCGGCGGCGCGATCGTGCTCCCGGGCGTGACCATCGGCCACCGCGCCGTGATCGGCGCCGGCTCCGTCGTGACCAAAGACGTGCCCGACGACGCCCTCGTGGTCGGCAATCCGGGCCGGGTGATGCGCAAGCTGAGGGAATGACCGGGCAGTTTTACACATATCTGCAGGGGCCCTGATCGACCCTGTTGACGGGCGTAAGGAAATCTGAATGATGGGCATTCGCTGAAGGTAGGGTGTAGTTCCTCTCGGGGAGCGAAGCTTGACCCTTTGGTGGGCTCGGTCGGACCGAGGCGACGCCGCAACATTCAACCCAATTATTGGACTACGTCGCCCTGTATCGAGCTCCACAGCCTCAGCAACCTGCATGAACTTACAATATGACCGGATGATTTCCGGGAATCACTACCTGGCGGAAGACGCAGAACTCAACTTTCGCCGGGCTCAGGCTCGAGACCGCCTCGAACGCTTCAACGCCTGTTCCAAAGCCGAGACGCTCAAGCGTCGTCAGTTGCTCGAAGAGCTGCTGCAACAGAACGCGGACGATCTGGAGATCGAAAATCCCTTCTATTGCAGTTACGGCTATCACATCCGTTTTCAGGGCTCCGCGTTCCTGAACTTCGGTGTGACGATGCTCGACGAGGCCCCCATCACTATCGGTGCGCGTTTTCAGGCTGGCCCGCAGGCCCAGCTGATCACGGTGGGACACCCGATCAACGCTGACCAGCGTGCGGCAGGATGGGAAATCGCCAAGCCGATCGTGATCGGCCAGGACGTGTGGATGGGCGCCGGTGCGATCGTGCTGTGCGGCGTCACCATCGGCGACCGCGTCGTGATCGGAGCTGGCTCTGTGGTGACGCACGACATCCCCAGTGACTGCGTGGTGGTTGGGACGCCCGCCCGCATCCTCCGCCACCTCACGCCGCCCGACGCCGCAGCGACCGTCATGCCCTCGCCCATCAGCGCTTAGGCGAGCCTGAAAATCCGTAAGTGCTTCCTTTGCGGCCCCTGCTTCGGCGGGGGCTTTTTCGTTTCTTCCACGATGCAGGATTGCAGTCGCATTCCCCTGCCCGCGATAATCCTCGCTATGCCAGAATCAGAGCCCCTTTCCGCCGCCGACCGCAAGCGCCTGCGCGGCCTCGCCCAACGCCTGAAGCCCGCCGTCTCGATCGGCAAGGCCGGACTCTCCCCCACCGTGATCAAGGAGCTGGAGTTCAACCTGGAGCGCCATGAACTGATCAAGATCCGCCTGCCGGACATCGACCGCGAGGAGCGCAAGGCCCTGCTCGAAAAAACCTGCGACACCGTCGGCGCCCAGCTCTGCGGCAGCGTCGGCCACACCGCCAGCATCTACCGCTTCAGCAACGCCGCCGAAGAGCACGTGCTGTAGGGGCAACACGATCGCCCATCAGCAGAGGTCATACGCATCATGAGAGGAGGTGAGCATTCCACCATTGACGTAAGGGAGCTGATCTAGATAAAGGACCCATGCACCGCACGTTACTCCTCCCTCTCCTCGCTTTGCCGACTGCCCTGTTTGGCAGCGTCTCGATCGACTTTAATGACGGCGGCGAACTCGCCGCCGACTTCACCACCCCGACCAGCGGGTCCTTGTCCTCACAAACGTCGGACAGCGGCTTCAATGGGACCGGCGGCGTCTCCTTCACCAGCGCCTCCGGCGACGCGCATGGCTGGTTTTACAACCAGAGCTTTGCCGGGGATACCGCTTCCTGGCATCTCGAAGTCCTGGCAAATACGAGTACCACCAGCGGCTCTCTTCTCTCCCTCGGCATTGCCAGCGAGCCCAGCTATTTCGCCGGCGATATCCCCGTAAGCGTGCCCTCTGACGCCACCGCGAGCGACATCGTGCCGAGCTTTTCGTTCTTCGTCACGACAGACGGCAGCCAAATCAAGCAAGGCACCAACCCGCTGAGCCAGAATCTGACGTCCCTGAGCGCCAACACCTGGTATCGCACCCGCTTGGATGCTACTTACGAGGGCAATGACGATTATTCGGTGACCGGCAGCATCTGGGAAGTCGATGCGCAAGGTAACAACACCAGTCTGGTACTGACGACCTCAACGACCGTAACCAGCGCGGATCTGGCCGCCGACCCGGATGCCTACCTGTATGTGAACGTACTGTCCGACAGCGGTGCCTTTGACGATTTCGCCTCGGATGCCGTCACGGCAGCGGTGCCGGAGCCGTCGCTGTTCGCTGGCCTGGGCGGTCTCGCGGCCCTCGGCTTCGTCATCCAGCGACGCCGCCAACGCAAGGCCTGAAACGCGAGCATCATCTGGTAACCATAAAGGACGGGTAAAAGATCCCGTCCTTTTTTGTTCTGCGAGTGCTCTCTCCAGAGAAACCCTGCCGCAACAGGGTCCGTGCGTCCCTACCGCCGCTCGCAATCGACCAGCACGTGCAGGGCGTCGGACTGCTTGTCGGTGCGCAGCTCGAAGGCTTCCTGGATGCGCTCGAGCGGTAGCGTGTGGGTGATCATCTCGCGCGTGTTCACGAGGCTGTCGACCACCATCTGCACGCTCTCCTGAAAGAAGCGGCGCATGTCGATATCGCTGCGAGGCTCGGTGGAATAGATGTTGAGCCGCTTGCGGTGGACCTTGAAGAAGTCGAAGGGCTGGTGGCAGGTGCCGATGCAGCCATACATCACAATGCGACCACCGAAGGCCGCCGCCTCGAGCGTATCGACCATGCCGTCACCCTCCAGCAGGCACGGGATCACCACGTCGAAGCCTTCGGGGAAGTCCTGCCCCACCACGTCCATCGTCGCCGCCTCCTCGTCCGGCATCCGGTAGGTGTGGGTCGCGCCGTATTTGCGGGCCAGCTCCAGATTGCGCTCATGCAGATCCGTCACCGCCAGCACCGCCGGCGAATACATCTGGATCACCTGCGTCATCACGAGGCCGCTCACGCCCTGCCCCGTGATCAGCACGCGGCTGTTGGGCTTGATCTCGGAGAGCTCTGCCGCGTGAATCACCCCCGGCAGCACTTCGATCAGGCTGGTCTCGATCAGCGGAAAATTCGGCGGCACCACCTTCACGTTAAAAGGCTGGCAGACGATGTACTCGGCGAACGCCCCCCAAACGTAACGGCACGTCACCTGATCGCCGACCTTCAGGCCCAGAACGTTTTCACCCACCTTCTCGATCGTGCCCGCCACCTCGTGGCCCAGCCGCGTCGGGTAAGCCAGAAATTCGGGCGCCCGCGCGCCGCGGTAGGCTTCCACGTCAGAGCCGCAGATGCCGACCCACTTGATCTTGATGCGGATCTCGTCGGGGCCGGGCTCGGGAATCTCGGCGTGTGCGAGGCCGATCTTCTCTTTGTCTTCCAGAATTGCGATCAGCTGAGCGCGGGGATGGTCGGCATCCACCAGCTTCAGCTCGGGTTGAATCATTTTTGTAGCCATCGGGGTAATAGTTATTCTGATAACTATTAGACCGTGCCGTCAAGCCATAGTGATGCGCGCCCTGGATTTCGGTTACGCGGCTCCGGTGCCGATCATCGAAACGCGCCAGCGCCAGCTTTTCCCTGCGCTGCACTCCTGGCGCCTACGATTCAGGCCCCTCGCTTTTGCGGGGTTGCCAATACTGCAGCAGCGGGCCGTGCGTTCCATAGAGCGGATCGGTATCGGGATCGGGGACCTTGGGGATGTTCTGCTCGGCCTCCTCGAGATCGTCCGGCGAGCCGCGCTTCATGTCCTGCTTCTGGCCGGGCGGATAGCAGCCGACGACCTGAAACTCGCCGCTGCCCTCCAGCAGGCAATGCGCGACACCGGCCGGGATCACCACCGCGTCGCCGGCCTTGAATTCCACCACCGGGCCTTCCGGGCCGCCAAACTGCACCCGAGCGCTGCCTTGGTAGCAGACGAGCGCCTCGTGGGCCCGGCTGTGGTAGTGGTGAAAGTCGTAGACGCCCCAGCGCCAGCAGTTGCCCCAATGGTGATGCCCCACCCGCTCCTCGATGGCGTCGGCGACCGGCTCGCCCTCCTCATTGAAGAGGGCCTTGTAGTGCAGCAGGGGCAGCCGCTTGTTGCCCGGAAAGTTACCCTGGGGCCGGATAAGGTGAGCCGTGACCTGAGGGGAAGGAGTAAGCGCGTCCATGGCGCAGCATAAGGGCGACGCCTTCAGCGCGCCAGTTCAGTCCTCATTTTGCCCCCGCAATACCTCCTGATATTTGCGGTAGAGCCCTCGAAACTGGTGATAACTCAGCCCCAGCAGCTCCGCGGCCTTGCGCTGGTGGTATTGGGTCTCGGCCAAAGCCGTTTGCAGCGCGTCAAGCTCAAGCTCGCGCATGCGCTCCGGTAACGGACGACGGTCGGGTCCGGGAGCAGCGGCGGCGGTCGGCGGAACCTCTGACACGACTTCCGTTTCGACCGACGGCACCATCGGTCGCCCATCGGGAGCGAAGGGATCGAACACGATTTCCGGCGCTTCGATCTTCGGGTCCGGGCTCTGATAGACCGCGCGCTCGATCACGTTCTTCAGCTCACGAATGTTGCCGGGCCACGGATATTGCAGCAAGGTCTCGACCGCACCGTCAGTAAACTCCCAGACGCCCCGGCGGCCCAGCTCCTGCGCCATGCGGTTGGCGAAGTGGTGAGCCAGCAGCATGATGTCGTCCTTGCGCTCGCGCAGGGGCGGCAGGAAGAGCACGTCGAAGCTCAGGCGGTCCAGCAAATCGCGCTTGAACTTGCCCTCCTTGGCCAGCGTGGGCAGGTCGGCATTGGTCGCTCCCACCACGCGCACGTTGGTCTGGATCGTCTCACTGCTGCCGACGCGCTCGAACTGTCCGTATTCCACCACACGCAAGATCTTTTCCTGCACCGGCATGGGCAGCAGGCCGATCTCGTCGAGAAACAGCGTGCCGCCCTCCGCCTGCTCAAAGCGCCCCAGTCGCCGCCGCGTGGCTCCGGTAAAGGAGCCAGCTTCGTGTCCAAACAGTTCACTCTCCAGCACGCTAGGCGCGAGGGCCGCGCAATTGAGCGCCACCAGCGGCTGCTGCCAGCGCGGCGAGAGGAAGTGCAGCCGGCGCACCGCCAGTTCCTTGCCCGTGCCGCGTTCCCCGATCAGCAGCGTCGGGCGGTCCACCTTCGCGATACGCGACAGGCGCTCCTGAAAGGCGACGAAGGCTTCGGACTCACCCAAGCCCTCGCGAGGCACGTTATCGGCGGCGGTTGCCATAAGATCTGGCACTATTAACCAGCTTTTGGCCATGCTCGCCAATTACAAAATGAGGCCGCTTTTGTAACGCGATTCATCCAGTTCTAAATCAATAACTTAGCATACAGGTGCAAATTCATGGCACCGCCCGTGCAATAAAGAGGCCCGAACCACAAAACTTGATTTTATCATGAGCATCTTTTCCCGATTCCAAGACATCATCCGCGCCAACCTCAACTCCATGCTGGAGAAGGCGGAAGACCCTGAAAAGCTGATCAAGCTGATGATCCAGGAAATGGAGGACACGCTGGTCGACCTCAAGGCCTCTTGCGCCGGCGCCATGGCCCAACAGACCAAGGTGGCCCGCATGCGCGACCAGGCGCAGGAACGCGCCGAAAGCTGGGGCGAAAAGGCCGAGCTGGCCCTCGACAAGGGCCGTGACGACCTCGCCCGCGAGGCGCTGGTGGAAAAGCGCGCCTTCCAGGAAGAAGCAGACAACCGCGATGCCGAAGTCACGCACTTCGATGAAATCATCGGCAAGTACCGCGAGGACATCAACCAACTGGAAGACAAGCTCGAGTCTGCCCGCAACAAACACCGCGTGCTGATCCAGCGCGCTTACCAGGCCAAGCACCGCCAGGAAGCCCAGTCCAAGATCCGCTACGCCGATACCGACGCGGTCACCCGTTTCGACCATTTCGAAAACCGCATCGAACGCCTCGAAGCCGAAAGCGAACTGGTCAACCCGAAGCGCGCCCGCTCCCTCGAAGACGAGTTCTCGAAGCTGGAGCATGACGAAGCCATCGAAAAGGAACTGGCGGCCCTGAAGGCGAAGAAGTCGGGAAACGCCTGAGGCGGGGCGAAATTGCCTCGCCTGCTGCGCTCGACTCTCCTACACTCCAACCCAACATAGGCACGTTATTATGTCGCCATACCTGGTTCCAGTTCTAATCGTCTTCATCGTCGTCGGGCTTCCGGTGATCTGTGGGACCTTGCTCTCCATCGCCAAAATGAATCGACGCGACGCCAAGGAATCGGCGTCGAGTGAAGAGGCTGCGATCCTGCAGGAAATGCACGACAGCCTCAACCGCCTCGAACGGCGGATCGAAGCCCTCGAAACCATCACGACCGACCGCGAATCCCGCACCACTCCTCCCCCCATCCGATGAACCGCTGCAAATTTACCCGCAACTTCAAATCCGCATTCGGCGATTGCGGTCGCCGCGATCACGGGACCGCATCGTCCTCCGGCCCGCTTTACCGGGCCCGCAACAGCATGATCTTCGGCGTCTGCCGCGGCCTCGCCAACCGCGCGGAGCTCGGCGTCTGCTGGGTGCGCTTCCTCTTCGTGCTCGGCGCCCTGCTCACGAGCATCCTGCCGATGGTCATCATCTACCTCATCGCCGCCGTCTTCATGAAGCCGGAGCCGGTGATCCAGCCACAGGACGACGAAGCGCGCGACTTTTATAACAGCTACGCGACCGACCGCACCTGGGCGCTGCGCCGCCTGCGCAACAAGATGCGCGACCTCGAGGCCCGCACCAGTAATCTGGAGGGCCGGGTAACGGACCGCGAATATTCATGGGAACAGCGGCTGCGTTCGGGCCACTAACGCCGGTCGCCCCACCCAGGCCTTGCCAGCGGCAAGGCTTTTCGCGCGTTACGTGCCTGTTTTTCGCTCGACGGTATCTTGCGCAGGCCCTTAACTTTAGCGCGGTTACAAAGGATCAACCGCGTCGTCGGGCGCACGGTTCATGAACGCATGGAGATCAGCGCGCACCCATTCTTCGAAAATATCTCGCCGCAAATGGCGCAACCGCTGGTGGACGCCTCCCGGATCGTCACCCTGCGGAATAAATCGATCATCTTCGAAGAAGGAGACCCCGCCGATAACCTCTACCTGATCCTGCGCGGCCAGGTGGCCTTCCAAAAGCGTCTGCCCAGCGGCGAATGGCTCACCGTCAGCTACTCCCGCGAAGGCGATTACTTCGGCGAAATCGGCGTATTGACGGACGACCCCCGCTCCCTCCGCGCCACGGCGGACGGGGAGATCGACCTGCTCGTGATGCCCGGCAACATCCTGGTGCAATACCTGGGGCAGATGCCGGGGCCGGTCGACGACCTGTTGCAGAGCGTGATCAAGCACCTGCACGACACCACGCGCCATTACATCCAGGACATGCTCCATCAGGAGCGCATGGCGATCGTGGGCCGGATGACCAACACCATCATCCACGATTTCAAGAACCCGTTTTGCCTCATCAGCCTCAGCTCGCAGCTGATCCTGCAAAAGCACCCCGACGAAGAGACGGCCCGCCTGTGCGCCAACATCGACAATCAGGTGCAACGCATGCTCGAGATGGTGAGCGAGCTCTCCGCCTTCTCGCGCGGCAAACACACGCTCAAGCGCAGCCGCTTTAGCCTGCGCGAGCTGCTGGACGAGTTCCAGGACCTCAATTTCCCCTACTTCGAGGACGAGCAGATCAGCATCGTGATGGATCTGCCCGAAGTGGAACTGAACGCCGACAAGGCCAAGCTGCAACGCGTCTTCCAGAACCTGATCGACAACGCCATGGGCGCGATGTCCGAAGAAGGCGGCGTGATCGAGATCAATGGTCAGGTGGACGACGAGGCAAAGCTGCTGGAAGTGCGCGTGAGCGACCACGGCTGCGGCATCCCGGAGGAAATCCGCGAGAACTTTTTCGAGCCCTTCGTCACCCACGGCAAGAGCGAGGGCACCGGCCTGGGCTCGGCCATCGCGCGCTCCATCGTCGAGGCCCACGGTGGCCGCATCCGCTTCGAGTCCGAGATCGGCCAAGGCACGACCTTTTTCATCACGCTGCCGACAGAGTAGCGGCAAAACGCGCAAAATACCAACGGGGCCTTTCCCTGAGCGCCATCTTGTTCTATGGTGTCCGCCATGCCCCGCTGTTGGTTAATGAAGTCCGAACCGGACGTCTTTTCGATCGACGACCTGAAGGCGCGCCCCAACGGCACCAGCGGTTGGGATGGCGTGCGTAACTATCAGGCTCGCAACTTCATGCGCGACGAGATGAAGGCCGGCGACCGCGTACTGTTTTACCACTCCAACGCCAAGCCGCCGGGTATCGCGGGGCTGGCCGAGGTCGTGAGCGAACAGCCCTACCCCGACCCCTCGCAGTTCAAGCCGGATTCGGATTACTACGACCCGAAGGCGACCGAAGCAAAGCCGCGCTGGATGCAGGTCGATGTCGCTTACCGCGCCCACCTGCCCCAGTTCATCCCGCTCGACCGGATCAAGGAAGACGAGGAGCTGCAGGAGATGCTCGTGGCAAAAAAGGGCCAGCGCCTCTCGATCCAACCGGTCGAACCCGCCCACTTCCTGCGCGTCTGCGAGATGGCCGGGCTCAGCGTCGACGACGTCGAAGCCGCTTACGGTCGGGACTAGAAGTTGTTGGCCTCGGCCTTGGCCGAGCGGCGCACTTCGTGGTAGGCGTAGAAGCGCGCGCAGCCCTCTTCGCCGAGGTAGTGTTGCAGCACGCGCTCGTTGGACTTGGTCAAATCGACCAGAATCAGGCTGTCGATACAGTCGTTGAAGTCCGGATCGACGTTGAAGCTGAGGACGGTGGCGTTGAACTTCAGGTATTGGCGCAGCAGCACCGGCACGCCGCGCTCCTTGTGCTCGATCTCCGAGATCAGCGCGGAGACGTCGTCGATATCCTTCACGATGGTAGAGAAGGAGTTGCGGTCGAGGCTGCCGAAGTGGCGTGAGCGCGGCGGATTCTTGGCCCGCACCTTGTGCGCCAGCTCAGGGTCCAGCGAATGCTCCTTCAAGTACATGACCATCATGTTCTTGGAGAGATTCTGGTATTCCTTGCTGATGCTGACGGGGCCGAAAAGCAGCTTGTATTTGGGGTTTTGCGCGATGAAGACGCCGATGCCCTTCCAGAGCAACGACAGCGACTGCGGCCGGCGCTGGTATTCCTTGCGCACAAAGGAGCGCCCTAATTCGATCGCGGGCCCGAAGCCTTCCAGCACGCCCGGCTGATAGCGAAAGAGCGTGGTGGTATAGATGCCCGAGCTGCCGCGGCGCTTCAGGATCTCGTCCGTCAGCCCCAGCCGGTAAGCGCCGACGAGCTGGCGGTCGGCCTTGTTCCAGAGAAACAGGTGCAGGTAGTCCTCGTCGAAGCGATCGAGGTCGCGGGGACCGTTGGTGCCCTCGCCCACCTCGCGGAAAGTGATTTCGCGCACCCGGCCGATCTCGTCCAGCATCAGGGGGATTTGCCGGGCTGCGGCGTAATAGACCGCGAAGTCGCCCTGATCGTGCAGTCGATGCACCGCGGGCAACGCCTCCAGCTCCGCCACCAGGGCGTCAGCACTCGGGCCATCCGGCACCTCTACGGGCTTGGCGCGGCGGTCGGCCCGCGCACGGCGAAAGCTCACCTTTTCCGCCACTTGACGGTCGCGCAGGATGTAGGTCTTCAGGCGCAGGAAATCCATCAACTCCTGCTCGGCGGTAAATTTCGCCAGGCGCGCGGCGGTGATCGGCTGCCCGAATCGGACTTCGATCTCGTGCCCTTCCTTGCGCAAAAGCTCGCGGGCCAGCATCGCCGTGCGGCCCAAGGGGTGCACGAGCCCCGCCAGCTGAAAGCCGAAGCTGTTGCCGCCGGGGAAGTAGGCCGGCACGACCGTGGCCTTGGTGCGCAGGATGAGGCTGGCCAGATTGCCCGCCCACTTGGGGTCCGTCACCTGACGGCTGTCCCAGTGCCAGTGCGACACCGTGCCCGAGGGCCAGGTCGCCAACAGGCCGCCGTTGCGCAGGTGGCGATGGCTCTGCTTCATACCCGCCAGATTGCGCTGCCGCGCGCCCTCCCCACCGAAGGGATCGACCATGAACAGCCAGGGCTTCAAAAACGCCACGCGCTGCAACAGGTAGTTGACCAACAGGCGGGCGTCGGCCCGGCGCTGCAGGAGCACCGACCCCATCACCAGCCCATCCACCGCCCCGTAGGGGTGATTCGACACCACCAGCACCGGGCCGGTCGCGGGGATGCGCTGCAGGTCTTCCTCGCGCACCATCGGCCGAATCCCCAACTCGTTCAGCGCGCGGTCGAAACCATTGATCTCCTCCGGATTTTGCAGCGCACGCATGTAGCGTTCGTTGAGGCGTTCGAGACCGAGCACGCCTTCAGCCAGAGGCTGCGTCCAGCGATAGAGGGAGCGCAGAAGCGGGGTGGGCAATTCGTTTGGCAGATCCGCCAAAACGGCGCCTTCGGATGAATCCGGTTGCATACCTGACACGAAAAATAGGGGGCGGCAGAAATTAGCTGCGTTAACTGGTAATGATGGCGAATCCCCCACGCAATGCAACGGGAAAGCGGAGGACCGAGCGCGCGAGCCCCCAACGACGCTTTCTGGCAGCCCGCCACTCAACGTTGCCATACGGCAGCCTCGAAAATGCGCGCGGCTCCTAAACGTTCGGAAGCACCCCTGGACTCCTTCCGCCCCCTGCCATGACTTTACGCGCCTTCCTGCCCTTGCTGTTTCTCTTCTGCCCGACGCTACCGATCCACGCGGCCGCGCCGGCCCCCGTCATCCCCGCCGAGCACCTGACCTTGATCGACGAGGTCTCCTGCGGCGAACCGGATGAACAGCATCGCTTCCAGGACTATCCGGCGGGCATTTCCCAGACCGAGACGATCCTCGGACGCCCTGCCCGCACGCTGCCCAACGACCGCGGCGATGTGAAATACTTCGCCTACCGCCTGGGAGAAGGCAAAGGGCTGCAGGCTGGCCAGGCGTATTTGCTGGAGGTGGATTATCCGGAAGATGCGCCGCGCACGATCTTCGTGCTCAACCGGGGGTGCGAGACCCAGCGCGGCTTTCACACCGGCCAAACAGTGGGCGATGCGCTGCACGGACCCTACGTCTTCAGCAATCCCGAGTCGCTCGCCCTGCCGCTGTCCGACCAGTGGCAAACGTTTCGCATGGCCTTCCACCTGCACGACCGCTTCCCCGGCATCCCGCAGCCCAAGACCACCGAATACCCGCGGCCCATGACGCCCGAAGATGGCTTTTGGGTGCTCATCGCCCAGTTTGCGCCCCGCAGCGCGCCCCAGTCCGCCGGGGCCGCCGTCGGCTCGATTCGGCTTTATGCGGTGTCGGACTACGAAGACTGCTTCGCCCCCATCCATTACCCCCCGACGGACCTGCCCCGGCGGCACCTCTTTTCGCGCGACGAAATGGCGGACATGGTCGTGACCAGCGAAAAGCGGCAGGAGCGGGGCGTCGATCGCGACATCGACTGGTTTCGCTACCGCGCGCAGACCATGAAGCTGCTCGGCTTCAACACCTACACGGTCGACCTGCTCGAGTTTGGGCACGTCCAGGGCTGGGATCCGGCCTCCTACGGCGGAGACGACTGGTATCCGAGCCACTGGAACAAAGACCGCTGGCAACACATCGTCGCGATGGCGACGGATTACGGCTTCGATTTGCTGCCCTACTACGAATACAGCGGCAGCCGGGGCAAGGAGGGCCTGGGGGTCGAAAAACGCGCCCGCCCGCTCACCCGCGACGATGCCTTTACCCGTATCCCCTGGACCGAAAACGCGCGCGCCGACCTGACTGACCCGGCGACCTTCGAGGATTTCCGCAAGGTGCTGGCAGAAACGGTCGTCAAATACCGCGACGAGGCACATTTCGCCGGGATCTGGTTACGCCCCCCGCTCGAGCCAACTGCCGATCGGCTTTGGCGTGGCGACGCTGCAGCGCTTCGCCAAAGACACCCACGCCGACGAGCCCGTCACCCGGCAGGACTTGATCGACGATGTGGCCCTGCTCGAGCGCTACTATGCCTGGTGGTTCGGGCAACGCCGCGCCTTTATCGACCAGATTCACGACTACCTGCTCGAGCAGGGGCTGGATGAAGATGCGATGGTGCTCTATACCTCCGACGCCACGGAAAGCGGTCGCCACTCCAACCACCAGCGCGAAGCCCTGATTGCCGAAGAGCCCGATATCTGGGAAGGCAGATACGAGCCCGTGATCCCGCTGCGCGATGCGATCGCCAACCGGCGGCAATTCCACGCGATGACCGAATTCCGGCAGCACGACCCGCGTTGGGAGTGGAACCACGCCGACCCACCGTCCGACCCGTGGAACTACCGCGACCACGAGGGCGCCCTGCTCACCTACTCCTTCAACCGGCGCTATACGGTGGCGGATGCGGCGGCGCTCGCAGCCTTCCGCACCCCGGACGGCCTGGCCATGATCCGCCACTACTGCCTGAACGAAGATGCCATGTCCGACGCCGACGGGCGCGTCCTGGGCTACTTCGTCAGCGATGTCGAACCGGCGGGCCCGTATTGCATGCTGACCGAAGTCACCGCCATGGCCAACGGCGATCCGCGCTTCCTCGGCTATCTTTCCGCCCACAACTTCAACCGCGGCTTCCCGGCCTATGTGCGGGCCTTCAACCAGGCGTTTCTCGCCTTGCCCGCCATCGAAAGCGAGGTCGTCGACCTGGGGCAGGATCCGACGGTCACCGTTCGCGCCTACCCCACCCAGCAACACGGAACGTGGTATGCCGTGATCAACCCAGGCTATCACAGCGTCACCACTAAACTCCAATTGCCCGCAAGCGCCACGGTCTTCGACGCCACCACCGGCGCGCAACTTGCCACCGATACCGACACCGTGGAACTCGAGCTGCGCCCCTGCGAACTGCGGTCGCTACGGGTGAATTTCCAGCCATCAAAAGCGCAAGAGACGGCCCCCTAAGCCAGCAGCGTTACAAAAACAAAAGAAACGGGTTGCCCCAACGCTTCCAAACGGGAGGATGAGGCATTCTCATGACCTTCTTTTTCGCAGCTCTGCCGTTTGTTGGACTCCTTCTCGTAATGTGGATCTTGTATACACGGAAGCGAAAGGACAGGCAGTATTGGGACGCTGCCTTTCGGGATTCAATTCGGCGCCCTCCTGGAGAATCTCTCCGAAAGATGATGCTGGACCTCGACGAGGACTATATGGTGCAGGCTTCAGAACTCTGTATTTTGGGTTCGGTCCAATCCCTTTCGTAGACGCATTGGCACTGACGACGCCTCCTGAGACGACTCTTATCTTTGGGGTCATCACCGCGATGATAACATTACCCAATGTAGTCATCAGCGGTAGGCGGCTGCTGAAAACCCAGACCCTCTACAAACGCTACAAACTCGGTTTCGAGGGCGAACGCTTCACCGGGGAATTGCTGAACCAGCTAATGAAGGACGGCTGCGAAGTCTTTCATGATGTGCCGATGGAAGGCTACAACGTCGACCATGTGGTCGTGGCGAAGCAAGGCGTCTTCGCGATCGAGACCAAGACGCGACGCAAGCGCAAGGATGCCGGACGGGAGAAGGCACAGGTGCGCTTTGACGGCAAGATGCTGCATTGGCCGGACGGCTCGCGCAATGACTACGGCATCCAGAATGCGGTCGATCGCGCAGCCGGCCTCTCGCAGTTGCTTTCCGACACGACGGGCGAACCCGTGCAGGCGGTGCCGGTACTAGAGCATTTTCCCTCTAATTTGGGACGTTTAATCTGTACATGTGTTGTTCTTAGTGTCAGAAGCTAAGGATGCGTAGCTTGAGCGAAGATTTACGGC
>WOUP01000028.1 GCA_009772895.1 Puniceicoccaceae bacterium 5H
GTCAGTGATAAAGCGATGCAAATGGCTCACGCCTCACTCAGTTTAGCGATCTACCGCAGAGTACAAGCTTATTTTGCGAGTTTTGAAACCGCTTCTACTTAACTGCCCGCAGAGCTTGGAACATCGTCGATGAGCGCTTCAATCCTGACGTTCATAGATCTTCACGCGCTGACGCTCGATGTTCTCCCGCAGCGCAGGCTTCCGAATGCCCTCATAGGTGAGCAGGTCGACCGGCGCATGCAGCATATCTTCGAGTCCATGCAGGAGGTCGAAGTAATAACGCCCAAACTCTTCTGGAGCCAGCTGCTCAAACTCCGCTACAAAATCGTAATCGCTCCCTTTGCGAGCATCATGCCTCGCACGGGAGCCGAACAAATCCAGCCGTCGCACATGCTGCTCTTCGCAGAGTCGCTTCGTATGCTTCTTGAGCTCCTCCAACCGCATTGCGCTTTCACCATACACTGCCGCCGCTTGCTCGCAAGCCATTTGGCGCGCCTCCCAGGCTGGCAGGATTGAAAGGATTCTGTTTTCACATCGGCTAAAGACTCCGAGCGGCCTACCCGCACCAGAAGCCCTTCAGTAAAAAAAGAAATCCCTGCAATCCACATCATCGGTGGATGATCTCCTCCCCGAACGAACCGTCCCTATCTGCGGATCGTCCTCTTTCAGTCCTCCAACGGCACATGCAGCACCGTTTCGCCGTCGTCAGCCATGAACTCGGCAGAACGCAGGAACTGTTCGATCATCGCCATGTCCTCGTAGTCCTCTGGATATACCGCGACGATCCGGCGTAACAAATCAGTGCGCACCAGATAGATATCCATGATGCGGTACACACCGCCGTCGGGCCCGATGCGGACGCGGCCGTGCATGAACGTGCCATCGTCTTCCAGTTCCTGCAATTCTCCAAAACCGCTCAGAACCGACCGCACCTGGTGCTCGAGGGCCATACGGGGCAAATGCAGATTCGGACGGCTCTCGATCAGACGCAGGTTCACGTAGTCGTTGTCCAGACTCAGGACGAAGCCCGTGTTGACCAATGCGCCGGTCCTGAAAGACGTCCGCTCGGGATGGCCTGGAAAGGTCGCCGTGAGCTTGCCGTCCGACAGGCTGGCCCGAGCGCCCCGGGGTGTTAGCTCCACCCTGGCTTCCTCGCCGGCCTGCAACGCCACAAACCCACCGCCGAAAGCCGCTACGAAGACGATGGCGACTCCGAGGTAACGCATGATCCTCACCCACCTCTGCTTTGCATCGGCGGCCTGCTTCCGCTTGCGAAAGCTGAGGCCGACCAGGACCAGACCCAAAACGAGAACAATGATGATGCGGACCACCAACGCAGCTTTCTACTTCATTCGCCCGAATCGGCTTTGGTTCCGCGACCTTCGCCTATGAGGCGCACCAGTTCGCGGGCAATTTCGACCTTGCTGGCAGGGCCGAGTTGTCGGGCTGGCTGGTTGGGGGCGAAGAGGAAGACCGTATTCTGGTCGCTCTGAAAGCCCGTGCCGGCGCGGCCAATGTAGTTGCCCACGATCAAGTCGCATTTCTTCTTTAACAGCTTGCCGCGAGCGTAAGTTTCGAGGTCGTTCGTCTCCGCGGCAAAGCCCACGATGTATTGGCCGGGGCGCTTGCGCTGGGCGAGGGTCTTGAGCACGTCCATCACGGGCTCCATGCGCACGCTCATGTCGAGCTGGTCTTTCTTCACCTTCTGCGGCGCCTTCTCCGCCGGGCGGTAGTCCATGATCGCCGCCGTCATGACCAGCACGTCGCACGTCGCGAACAACGGGGCCAGTGCGTCGTACATTTCCTGGCCGGTCTCTACCCGCGTGACGTTCACCCCTGGCGGATCGGCCAGCGCGACCGGCCCGCTGACAAGATCGACCTGCCAACCGGCCTGGCGTGCGGCTTCGGCAATGGCGTAGCCCATCTTGCCGCTGGAGGGGTTGCTCAGGAAGCGCACCGGGTCAAAGTATTCGCGCGTCGGGCCCGCGGAGACGAGGCAGCGGATCGGGCTTGCGTTCATGCCGGGTAAATTAACCATACCCGGCAGCATGGGAAGCGAAAACAAGGCCCCGCAGCAACAGGAAGATCCCTGGATGAACCTGTTGCTCAACATTGCACTGCCCGTCGTGATCCTCGGCCAGGGCGACCGCGTAACGGACAATGCCGTCGTCGTCCTGCTGGTGGCCCTCGCCTTCCCGGTCGGCTATTTCGTCTACGACCTCGTCAAGCGCCGGAAGTACAACTTCATCTCCATCCTCGGCTTCATCAGCGTGCTGCTGACCGGCGGCATCGGCCTACTGCAGCTCTCGCGCGACTGGTTTATCGTCAAGGAGGCCGCCATCCCCGCCATCATCGGGCTTGCCGTGGTGGTGAGCCTGTGGACCCCCTTCCCGCTGATCCGCAAGATCCTCTACACCCCGCAGCTCTTCGACGTGGAGAGCATCACGGGCCACCTCGAGCAGCGCGGTCACGTAAAGGCCTTCGACCGCCTGCTGCGCCGCACCACGTTGCTGCTGGGCGGCAGCTTCTTTCTCAGCGCGGTTCTGAATTTCCTCACCGCCAGCTACTTCGTAAAGACCGAGCCGAGTGTGGACCTCGCCCAGTACAACGCTGAAGTAGGAGCCATGACCGGCTGGAGCTACCTTATCATCGCCCTGCCGAGCATGCTCATCACCTTCGGCATCCTCTTTTACCTGGTGCGCCAACTGGAGCGCCTGACCGGCCTGAGCTTCGAGGAAATGCTCTCCCCCGAGATGCGCGCCAAGCAGGAAGAAACGCAGCGATAGGCGTTTCCAAGGCCGCCTCAACCGCCGTTGATGAAAAATCGGCTGGCGTCAGCCCGTATGGCGGCCCATGCTCGTTTGCCTCATGAGCGAGAATCAGCTGCCCCGTCCCCATTCATCCCCGGTGGTCGACGGCGTGGACCGCACTGCGGCCCGCGCCATGTTGCGCGCTACCGGCTTTGGGGACGATGACTTCCAGAAGCCCCAGATCGGCATTGCCAGCACCTGGAGCGATCTGACCCCCTGTAACATGCACATCAACGAGTTGGCCGAACATGCCGCTCGCGGGGTGGACAGCAACGGCGGCAAGGCCGTAACCTTCGGCACCATTACCGTCTCCGACGGCATCTCGATGGGCACGAAGGGCATGCGCTACAGCCTTGTCTCCCGCGAGGTAATCGCCGACTCGATCGAGACTGTGGTGGCCGGCGAAGGCTTCGACGGCGTGGTCGCGATCGGTGGTTGCGACAAGAACATGCCCGGCTGCATGATGGCGATCGCCCGTCTCAACCGCCCGGCCGTCTTCGTCTACGGCGGCACCATCCTGCCCGGCTTCATGCCGGCGGACACCAAGGAAGAAAAGCCGCTTGACCTCGTCTCGGTCTTCGAGGCGGTGGGCAAGCACGCCAAGGGCGAGCTCGACGACGCGGGGCTGAAAGAAATGGAAAAAGTCTGCATCCCCGGTGCCGGCTCCTGCGGCGGCATGTATACCGCCAACAGTATGGCCAGCTGCATCGAAGTGCTCGGCCTCAGCCTGCCCGGCAGCAGCGCCCAGCTCGCGATCTCCAAGGACAAGCGCATCGACTGCGAACGCGCCGGCGCCGCCGTGCTCAAGCAGCTCGAAAAGGGGATCAAGCCCCGCGACATCCTCACGCGCAAGGCCTTCGAGAACGCCATCATGACGGGCATTGCGCTCGGCGGCTCGACCAACATCATCCTGCACTTGCTGGCCATCGCCCACAGTGCCGATGTGGAACTGACAATCGACGACTTCGAGCGCCTGGGCGAAAAAATCCCCCTGCTGAGCGATATGAAGCCGTACGGTCGTTACAACATGAGCCACCTCATCCGCATCGGCGGCATCCGCCCGCTGATGAAGGAACTGCTCGACCGCGGCCTGCTGCATGGCGACTGCCTCACCTGCACCGGCGAGACCCTCGCCGAAAGCCTGAAGGACGTCCAGCCCTACCCCAGCTACCCGGACAAGCAGGACATCGTCCGCCCCTGGGATCAGCCGATCAAGCAAACCAGCCACCTGCGCGTGCTGCGCGGCAACCTCGCCCCCACCGGCGGCGTCGGCAAGATCACGGGCAAGGAAGGCGAATACTTCAAGGGCACGGCCAAAGTCTACGAAGGCGAAGAAGACGCGCTGAAGGGCATCCTGCGCGGGGACGTCGTCTCCGGTGACGTGGTGGTGATCCGCAACGAAGGCCCGGTCGGCGGCCCCGGCATGCGCGAAATGCTTTCCCCCACCTCCGCCGTGGCCGGCCGCGGCCTGATCAAGGAAGTGGCGCTGATCACCGACGGCCGCTTCTCCGGCGGTTCGCACGGCTTCGACGTCGGCCACATCACGCCCGAAGCCGCCCTCGGCGGCCCCATCGGCGTCGTGCAAAACGGCGACATCATCGAGATCGACGCGACGAAGAACAGCATCAACGTCCTCATCTCCGACGACGAGTTGCAGGCACGCCTCGCCCAGTACCAGCCCAAGGGCCCCGGCGAAAAGCGCGGCGTGCTCGGCAAGTATGCCAAGCTCGTCGTCTCCGCCAGCGAAGGCGCGGTGACGGACAAGAACCTGTAGCCGCCGCGACAACCAGGATTTTCAAGGGTAGTTCCACTTCAGGAACTACCCTTTTTTTGCATTTTAAGCTACATTGGCGCATGCCCTTCTCCATCAACTGGTATCCCAAGGGCACCGTGCTCGAATTCAAGGGTGCTTTGGACCTCGAACAGATCCGCCTGCTCGATCTGGAGCTGTACAGTGATTCCCGTTACGACGACCAGATCTTCAGCATCTGGGACATGCTCGAGGTCACGGCACTGCGCGTGCCGATGGACAAGGCCAAGCTGCTCGCTGCGCACGACAAAGCGGGCAACCTCCACGCCCCGCGCATCCAGATCGCCTTCATCGCCGATCAGCCCTACCTGGTCAGCTTCATCAGAGAGTATATCGCGTATTGCCGCAAAATGGCCTTCAGCTGGCGCTTCCACATTGTCACGGAATACGAACAGGCGCTCGAGTGGCTCGGCATCGAGTCGCCGGAAGCGGCGTAGACCCAAGGCCGTTCAAGCCATCTTTAAGGGTTAAATGCAGATTTAATCGCGTAAATTGAGCCGTAAGTATTGCGGCCAAGGCCAAGTTACAGTGTATACATGCGCATGCCCTTCTCCATCGCATGGCAGGCCCGGGGCACCTTCATTCGCTTCTGGGGCTGCGTCGATCTTGATACCGTCACCAATTCTAACGATGCACTATGGCTCGACCCTCGTTTCGACGACCACACCTACTGCATCTATGACCTGCGAGACGTGGAGAAATGGGACGTTGCGATGGATCAGGCCAAGGTCCTGGCGGCACTCGATCTGGCCGCATCGCAACACGCGCCGCGCCTCCGCCTCGTTTTTCTGGCGCACGAGGCCTATTCCATCCAGTTCGTCGAGGCGTATATTCAGCACTCTCGCCGAATGCGCTCCCCCTGGGACTTCGTGATCCTGAAGAACGAAGACGAGGCGGTGGCCTGGCTGGGGCTCGACGACCAGACGCAATCGAACGAAGGCTCAACCTTTTCTGAGGAGTAAAGCCGTGGACACGCTGCAGCTGCTCTACCGCGACGCCCATGTCGCGGCTTTCAACAAACCGGCCGGGCTGATGGTGCATCGCTCTCAATTGGACACCCGCGAGACCCGCTTTGCCCTGCAGGAGGCGCGGGACTTCCTCGGACAGCACGTCTACCCAGTCCATCGGCTCGACCGTGCGACGTCGGGCGTGCTGATTTTCGCGCTCGATCCGGACAGCGCCCGCACGCTCACCACTGCCTTTGCCGAACGCCTCACCGCCAAACGCTACCTTGCCATCGCCCGTGGTTGGTTGCTGGAGCCGCAGACGCTCGACTACCCGCTGACGAAGGACAATACGGGTGAACCGCAGCCTGCGGTGACGGAGTTCCAGCCACTCGAACAGACGGAGATCCCGCACGCGGTCGGGCGCTACGAGACGGCTCGCTATACCCTCGTCGAGGCGCGGCCCCAAACCGGACGCTATCACCAGCTGCGCCGCCACCTGGGGCACCTGCGCCACCCGATTATCGGCGACACCACTCACGGCGACAGCGCACACAATCGCTTTTTCCGCGAGCTGCTGGGCCACCAACGCCTGTGGCTGCACGCCGCCGCCCTGACCGTCCCTCACCCGGCCTCCGGTGAGCCGCTGGAGTTGACCGCACCACGCCCCGCCGCATGGTCCGCGGCGGCTCACGCACTCGGGTTTGCCCGCCTGAGCTGAGACAAACGGGCGGGCACAGCTCCCTAACCCCAGGTTAACGGATATTTAACGAAACTATGTCGTAGACGTCACCCAGCCTACTGGCCCTTGCCGCAAATCTGCCGTTTCCTCAGCACCTCATGAAGAAAACGGCTCTCTCTCTACTGTCTTGTCTGGCGGCGCTGCCTGCCTTCGGCGCCTACAGCCTCAATCTGGTCAACCAGGTCAACGTGGGCTCCGGCGGTGCCGAAATCCTGTCCTATCAAAAGAACACCGGCACCATCGCGTCCACCGCCAGCGGCGGTATCCAGCTCTACTCCTTCTCCGGCGGCGCCGTCAGCACGGGCGCTTTCGCCGATTTCTCCTCCTCGTTTGGCACCACCAGCGGACTGGACAACATCTCCAGCACCGCGCTCGACCCGCTGAACCGTGGGTTCGGTCTCGCCGCGCTCATCCCCAACAGCAATGGCGGCGAACTCGGACAGCTCGGCTTTTACGACTACAGCACCGGCGCGGTGCTCGGCTCGGTCAACGTCGGCTACCACCCCGACAGCGTCATCTTCTCCGGTGACGGTCGCTACGCCTTTGTGGCCAACGAGGGTGAAAATGGAGCCGACGGCGGCGAAGTGCCCGGCTCCGTCAGCGTGATCGACCTGCTCAACGTCTCCAGCACGGCCGACATCGGCAACGCGGTCGTCAACACCTACGACTTTCAGGGCCAGGACCTCTCCGGTCTGCGCGACTACGCCAGCCCGAACGCCCCGACCTACATGAACATCGAACCGGAGTACCTGAGCTATTCCAACGGCAAGCTCTATGTCTCTCTGCAGGAAAACAACGGCATCGCCGAGTTCGACACCGCTACCAGCAGCTGGTCCAACATCTGGAGCCTCGGCACCCGCGATCTGGTCGTCGACGCCTCCGACCTGGATGGGGTGAACGTCGACGATGCGGTCAAGGGTCTGCCCATGCCCGACACCATCGCCAGCTTTGAAAAGGACGGCACCACCTACATTGTGACCGCCAACGAGGGAGATGCCGCCAGCGACGATGAAGAGCGCGTGAAGGACCTGGGCACCGACGGCCTGCCGGCGGTCGACCCCGCGACCATCGCCGCCCTCAACCTCATCTACGGCGACTTCACCGACAATGAGGCGTTGGGACGCCTGCAGGTCTCCATCATGGATGGCGATACCGACGGTGACGGCGATATCGACGAGCTGACGATGTTTGGCACCCGCGGCTTTTCCATCCTCGACGACGAAGGCAATCTCGTGGTCGACAGCGGTTCGCTCGAAAACCTGCTGCTGGCAATGGAGCCCGACGTCAATTACCACAACGCAGAAGGCGAAGGCGGCATCCCCGACAGCTTCGACGGTCGCTCGGACAACAAGGGCCCGGAACCGGAAGGCCTCGACGTCATCCAGCTGGAGGACGGCACCGTGTTGCTCGCCCTGGGCATGGAGCGCCAGAACGGCATCCTGCTCTTCGACATCACCGACCCGTCCAACCCGCTAGCGCTCGACTACATCAACAGCTACGAAGACGGCATGATCGCGCCGGAATCCCTGAAGTTCATCGAGGACGACGAAGGCAGGCTCTTCCTGCTCACCGGCTACGAAGTCTCCGGCAACTACGGCATCTACAGCCTGGACCTGACCGCCGTGCCCGAGCCGGCGGCCTATGCAGCCTTCGCCGGCGTGCTCGGCCTCGGCCTCGTGCTGTGGCGTCGCCGCCGCACCGCCTAGACGGCATCCCTTGCCTCTGACCCGTTGGGCCGGTTCTTCCGCAGGGGCCGGCTCATCTTTTCACTACGTTAGCACGCCTCATACTTGACTGCCCACCCGGGCTGGACATGAATAATAGCCGCTTATGTCTCGTCTGCTTTTCAGTGCTGCCTGCGGGCTCGGCTTGCTGACCTCCCTTCACGCGGAGGATGTGTTTCTCTACCCGACTCCCGACAGCACGTTGGGCAGCTACCTCGAGCACCTGAGTGCAGATGGGCAAGGAGCCGTTTATACCCTCTACGATCAGGCGGAGAACCGCACGTGGGCCATCTGGCGCAACGATTCCGGCTTTTCAATCCGCGACCCGTTGCTGGCGGATCTCGATGGCTACTCGACCTACATCGAAGGGATTGACTATACCGGCACCACGCTCCTGCTCAGCGGCTACGGCCAGAACGGCAACCGCGGCTATTTCTGGACTCCGGACAAGCTGATCCCGTTCGACCTCGGCGAGAACTACGTCTCCGGCATCTCCGGCGATGGCTCGCGCGCCTACGGGTTCGATTCGACCGCCAATCAGGCCTTCTGGGTCGACCAGGGAGGCAACCTCACCCGGCTCGACAATTCGGAGGATATCTATCTGGTGGGAGCCGACAAGACCGGCTCCGTGCTCGTCGGCAATCGCTACGACTCCGAAACCGGCCTCGAGACCACCCTCGTCTCCCGTGGAGACGGTGCTTTTGAGGAAATCCAGATCGACGGCCAAGCCACTTCGGCCGAAGCGGTTTCGGGTGATGGCTCGACCATTGCGCTCACCTTAAGCAGTGGCACCGACTCCTACGCAGTGCCCGCGCGAGTCGCCGTCAACGACCCTCTCTCCATCTACCTCTACCGGGGCGACGCCCTCGAGGAGATCCTGCTGCCGATGGACAAGATCTCCAGCTACGTGGAGTCCCTCTCCTACGACGGCAGCCACGCCCTGATCGCCGCCTACAATGCCGACGAGACGACGGAGTATTTCCTGCACCTCAGCGAGCTCGACTACACGGTGGGGATCGACCCGCTACTGAAGGAGCTGCTGCCGGAGCAAGTAGTGGACTATTACGATCTGGAGCTGACCCTGGACGGCCATTCGCTGCTGGGCTCCGCCTATACCACGGAGGACCTCAACGTCGGCTTCCGCATCGACAATATCGACACGCTGGTGGTGCCCGAGCCGGAGACCTACGCGCTCTTCGGCCTCGGTCTGGGCATGATCGGGATCTTCGTCTGGCGCCGGCGTCGCGCGTAGATAGCTGCTTTTGCTTTGATTATCCGCCGGGCTCGCTTACCGTAGGTCGGATGTTTATCGATGAGTGCACGGTGAAGCTGCGGGCCGGGAACGGCGGGCATGGTAGCGTCAGCTTTCGCCGCGAAAAGTTTGTGCCCAAGGGCGGGCCCGACGGCGGCAATGGCGGCAAGGGCGGCGACGTCGTACTCGAGTGCGACGAAAACGTCAGCGACTTGCGTCAGTTCTACTACAAGCCCCACTGGGAAGCCGACAACGGCAACAACGGCGGCGGTCGCAACAAGGACGGCCGGGGCGGCAAGGATTGCGTGCTCAAGGTGCCGCCGGGCCTCGTCATCATCAGCACCCGCAACGACGAGCCGGTGACGGAGCTGCTCGAGCCGGGCAGCCGATTCGTGTTGCTGAAGGGCGGCATGGGCGGTCGTGGCAACACCACGTTCAAGAGCTCGACCAATCGCACCCCGCAGGAGGCGACCGACGGAGATCCAGGTCAGCACGGCGAGTTTCGCCTGGTGCTCAAGACCATCGCAGACGTCGGCCTTGTCGGCTTTCCCAATGCCGGCAAGAGCACGCTGGTCAACATGATCACGGCTGCGCGGCCCAAGATGGGCGCCTACCCCTTTACCACGCTCAACCCCAGCATCGGCGTCGTCGAATACCCGGAGCGTTACGACCGCCTGAAGCTGGCCGACATCCCCGGCCTGATCAAGGGCGCGCACGAAAATCGGGGCCTCGGGCACCGCTTCCTCCGCCACATCGAACGCTGCCAGGTGCTCGTCTTCATTATCGACATGGCGGGCACCGACGAACGCGATCCGGTGCAGGATTACCGCGATCTGGTCGAGGAGCTGGAGCAATACGACCCCGCGCTCTCCGAACGGCCCCGCCTCGTCGCCGCCAACAAGATGGATGAACCGGCTGCGGCGGAACATTTGAAGCGCTTTGCCGCCGAGCTGAAGGATGTCCCGGTCCAGCCTGTTTCATGTCTGCTCGAAGAAGGCTTGCCGGAACTGAAAGAGAAGCTTTATGCCTTGGTAAAGGCGCAACCAACGTCCACTCCAGACTCCGAAGCCTGATGCAACCAGCAGCCTCGATCCTTGTCATTGACGACGACCTCGACTTCCGCGGTCTGATGGTCGACGTCTTTTCGCAGGCGGGATACGAGACTGCCGCCGCCGCCAGCGTAGACGAAGCCCGCCAGATCCTCAGCAACGAGCGCTTTTCCCTCATCGTGACGGACTTGCGCATGCCGGAGAAAAACGGGCTCGAACTCGTGCACTGGCTGCGCCGCGAAGGCCGGGCGGTGCCGATCATCGTCATCTCGGGCTTCCTCGACAGCGACGGCATCCGCAACCTGATTCGCCAGGGTGTCGCCGGGGTCTTTACCAAGCCGATCAACCTCTTCTCGCTGCTGCAAAAGGCGACCGAGCTGATCCAGCAAAGCGGCAATCGCGGCGCCGCCCTCGAAGAGGAGTCCGACGCGGCCCTGAGCGCCAGCGTGCGCGCCGTACAGGGCGAAAGCCAGGCCGCGAAGGCATGGCAAACCCTGCTGCAAAACACCGCCAGCTTTACCGGCTGCCTCACGCTCCGCGCGGAAGCAGGCATCCCGGTCTACGAGGTGTGTCAGGACCTCGTGCGTCTCAATCCCGAAGAAGACCGCCTCGTCTACGTTTCACCCGCCACGTTGGACGACGAGGCGCTGGGACAGCTTCTGGCAGACAACGATATCGGCCCCGAGGGCTGCCTGACGCTCGCCGTAGAGCAGGCGGACGCCCTGCAGGACTGGCAGCAGGACCTGCTGGTGATGGCCGCGCGCGGGGAAGGCAGCCTCGGTGCAGTCGAAGCCCAGCTGCGCCTCGTCGCCGCCGTCTCTCAGCCGCTCGAAACCCTGCGTGCAGAGGGTCTGCTCGAACCGCGATTGCTCAAGCTGCTGAGCCAGCGCGAAATTATAGCCCCCACCCTGCGCGAGCTCGCCGAGGACATTCCCGTGTTTGCCCAGCGCATCTGGACCCGGCTGCGCCCCAAGGGCCGGATCGACGTGAGCACCCACGCCTTTCTCAAACGCCAGAGCTGGCCCGGCAACATGCGCCAGCTGCACAAGGTGCTGCAGGTGGCCGCCACGATCGGTTCCGAGCCCGTGCTGGGCCTCGAAACCTTACGCGAAGCCTTGCGCCAGGCCGCGGCCCAGGCCGTCGGCGCGCCGGACAGCCGCTTGTGGCGACGCCTGAGCCTGCGCCGCTCGGAATACACCCAGGCCGCCTACCTGCTCTGCGGTCGCGACGCCGAGGCCACCGCCGAAGTGTTGCAGGTACACCCCGAGCTCGTGCGCCAGATTATCGCCGCAAACGTGGAGGACGCCCCCGCCCGATGAATGCCCAAATCCTGATCATCGACGACGAAGCCGACTACGCCGACATGCTCCGTGAGCTGTTGCAGGCGCACGGCTTTACCTCGCGCCTCAGCCATGAGCCGACCGAGGCCATGCAGCAGCTGCGCGAGGGACGCTACGACCTCGTGATCAGCGACTTCAAGATGCCGGGGCTCGACGGTGCGGACCTGCTCCAGGCCATCCGCAAGGAAAAGCCGGACATGCCCGTCGTGATCGTCTCGGGTATGATGAACCCGCGCGACCTCATCCGCGTGGCCAATCTGAACGTCAACCTCGTGCTCGAGAAGCCCTTTAACGTGCACGATCTGGTGGACTACGTGCGCCGCTACGTGAAGCCGACTTATCACACCGCCCAGGATGGCAGTGCGTCGCTCGTCGGTGCCAGCTACCCACGGCCTGCCTCGCAGGTATCTGCCCGCAGCTGGCCCGCCCAGGTGGCGTTGCAGACCCTCTGGGAGGCCAGTCAGCAGGCCAGCGTGCTCCCCGTCCTAACCTCCGACACGCAGGAGGGCGAACTGCTTGCGCGGCAGTTGGCCGAGTGGAAGCTGGGGCAGTCCGACGCCGTCCATACCGTGGAATCGCTGGAAGACGTGAAGGGCACGCCGGGCATGTTGCTGCTCAACGTGGGCACCGCCGGCGAGGTCTCCACCGTGGCCGACTTTATCCGCACCCAGTTGCCGCAACTGGATCCACGCCCCGATGCCGTCACCCTGCTGATTGCACCGGGCCTGGAGGAAGACTGGGAGCGCGAAGCGGGCGGGGCCGGAGACATGGCCGACCTGACGCCCTGGCCGGCGCTACCGCAACGGGCCCTGGATAGCGCCCACTATTGCGCCGAGGCCTTGCGCAACCTCATCGGCGAATCCGTGCGCATGGAGCCGGCCGCCACCGGCTGGGTGCTCTCCTACCGCTGGCCCGGCGGGTTGCGGGAGTTGCGCGCCGTCATGCGCCGAGCGGCTTCCGGCGCGAAAAAAGGTGAACCCTTGAGCCTGAGTGCCCTGATGACGGCCTCCCGTTCCGGCCTGGTCGAGAAGCTCGATGAAGGCAGCTACGACGGCTCCCTCGCCGCCTATCTGCAGCGGGAACAGACGCACGCGCTGAAGCAAACCCTCTCCCCCAGCGCGACGCGGGAGCCCCTGCTGGCCGCCCAGGAGGCGGGGGTGCCGCCCGAACGCATCGACAAGCAGAGCACGCTCGAAAACCAGCCCCTCTGGTTCCCGGAATTGCTGCGCACGCCCTGGCACGAAGGCAGCGGCGCGTAGGCGCGACTTACTCTCCCAGCGCGTCCTGCACGTAGCGGTAGACGAGGTTTGGATTACCGGTCGGCTGCCCCACCAGCTTGCCCTCACGGTCGAAAACGAGGATGTGCGGAATTGCCTGGATGCCATATTGGCGCACCACCGGGCGGTCCCAGGTTACGATCTCGATCTTGCGCACCACCACGCCGTCGGTCCGTTGCGCAATCTGCTCCAGCATGGGACTGACCCGGCGGCACGGGCCGCACCAGTCGGCAAAGAAATCCACGATCGTGACCGAGCCGTCGACCGTCACCGTATCCATGTCGACCGCCGCGCCATCGTCGCGGATCTCCTGCACCTTGGCCGCCTGATTGCTCGTGTTGCGCTGCCGCGGCTGGCGTGACTGCGCCTCTGTGGATCCGCTTGCAGCGGGGGAGCTGCTGCGCGGCTCGATCGAAAAGACCTTGCCCTTCTTCAGCTTGATGACCGCCTCCGGATACTGCCAGATCTGCAGATCGTCGCGGCCCATCTTGCCCTGGGGCTCGCCCATCTCGGCCCGCACCTCGTCCGCAGTGGCGCCCTCCTCGATCTGGTCCAGGCCAGCATGCAGGGTGGTAAAGGCGCAGCAGAGAGAAAGCAGGGCAAGGATGGACTTCATACCGCCATCCCTACCTGAGTCGTCGCCATTGCGCAAGCGTGCCTACTCCGCCCGCTTGATTTCGCGCTGACGGCGGTGGCTGTCCCACCAATGGCGCAAGAAGCTGCGGAAGGTCCACGGTCGGTGCCCCTGCTGGCGCAAGGCATCGGCGATCTCGAAAACCAGTCGCCACTGCGCAAACATCGTGCGGTAGGCGTAGCCGGCCTTGTGCCGCGGGTCGTACATGTGGGTGCTCTCGGCCGTCACGCCGTTGAGCTCGATCACCTTCAGGTTGCGCCCGGCCTGGAGGTCTTCCTCCGACGGCACCCGGATGTCGTAGCGCCCAAAGTGAAAGCCCTCGAAGCACTTGGAGATGCGATCGATCTCGGCGGTCAGCTCCGGCGTGACCAGATGATTGCCGTCGAGGAACAGCGCCCCGCGCGCGTGCGTGCCGATCTCGATCAAGGGCACCCGTTCACCCTTCACCGGCACGCGCGCCAGCTGATGGTGGTGACGGTGCAGGAAAACCGGCGCGAGGCAGACCGCACGGTCGTCGTTGAGGATCAGGTATTCGAGGTCGTGCTCGCCGTCGCCCACCACGGCGGTCATTTCCTTGATCGTCAGGGAGATGATGCGTCCCGTCTCTTCGTCCGGACGGCGGGCGTAAAAGACACCGTATTCACGGCCAGGTACGTATTCCTGCGCGATCACCCGACAGGGCTGGCGTTGCAGGAAGTCCTTCCCCTGCTCCGGCTTGCGCACGACCGCCACCCCCAGGCCGCGCTGCCCCTCGTCGGGCTTCAGCACCACCGGAAATTCCGTCCCTTGCTCGCGGCAAAACGCTTCGACTTCCCGCCAACGCGCCTCCACGTCCGGATTAGGCTCGATCAGCTTCCACTTGGCCACCGCGCTGCCGGCCCCATCCAGGCCGCTGAGGATCTGACTCTTGCTCTCTCCGATGAAGCCGCTGTGCGGGATGCCGGGATTCACGATCGTAAAGAGCAGCGGCGAGCGGTAGCGGAAGAGCCCGAGATAGAGCACGTAGCAAAAGATCGGCAGGTTGAACTGCCAGAGCGGCCAGAACTCCCAGCGCGACGACCGGCGGTATTTGGAAAGCAGCAGGCGGCGGCCTCGCCAGGTAAAAAGCGGAATGCCGTAGTGGATCACCACGTAGAGGATCAGCCCGACCAGCAGTGCCGCCGGGAGCGCGAAGGCTTCGAACGCCTCGTAATAGCCCAGCAGGGCACTGCCCAACCAACACGCGAGGCCCACCAGGACGGGCGTCCAGACGGCGGCCGCGATCGCGAAGTAACACAGGAACGAGATCCAGGGTGCGTGCACCGAACCGGCCGTAAAGTAGACCGGCGCCCGCGTGCCGGGCAAAAAGCGCGTAATGAAGATCACCAGTGACCCGCGTTGGTGAAACCAGCGGGCCGCACGCTCGACCTGCTCTTCCGATACCAGCCATTTGAGCGGCGCTTTGCGCAAGGCGCGGCGCCCCATCAGGCGACCGAGCAGATACAGCCCGACATCGCCGATAAAGATCCCGGCCAGGCAAGCCCCGATAGCCGCCGGCAACGAGATGAGCCCTTGCGAGACCAGCAAACCGGCGCCGATACAGGTTAGATCTTCGGACACCAGCGTGGCGAGCGTCAGCAGGAGCAGCAAGACCACCAGCGCCATGCCCATGTAGTGAAACGTCTTGGCCCGCTGAAACGGTTCCTGGGCGCGCTCACGGGCATCGCGGCTCATATCCGCCCGCGTCAGATAGTCGCCCTGCTCCACCTGCTGGATAAAATGCCGGCAGAGCTCCGTGATTTCCTGCGTCTGATGGAAGAGCATGATGTGACCGCCCGGCATCATCACTAGCTCGCTCTGCGGCACCAGCCGGTGATGCTCTCGAGCCGCTTCAGGTGGCACCAGAATGTCGTCCTCGCCCTGGAGGATCAACATCGGGCCGTTGTAGTGACGCAGGATGCGGCGCAGAGGCCGCTGATCGGTATCGTAGAAATTGCGCGCGTAGGAGACGTTGAGCGGAAAATCGTCGAGCCAGCCGAAGTGCGGGAACCCCTCCTGCAACAGCCAGAGCAAGCCCAACTGCAGCCCGTGCACCGCATGGTTGATGTCATAGCTGCCGAAGAGCTCGTATTCCTGCACCCCGATCGACGACAGCATGACGATGCTTTCGACGCGCGCGGGCGCTTCCTCCGAGGCGATCAAGGCCGGCCCACCGCCCATGCTGTAGCCGATCAGGTGCGCCTTCTCGATCCCGAGGGCATCCATGAACTCCAGCAGGTAGGTCGCATGGGCCTCGATCGAATAATCCGGGACGTCACGCGTGGAAGAGCCGAGCCCCGGCAGGTCGGGCGCATAGACGTTGTAGCCCTTCAGGTAGGGGAACATGGGCTCCATCGAGATCGAGGCGACCGGACTGCCGTGCAGCAGGATCACGGTCGGCGCGTCGGGATCGTCCGCCAGCTGGTAGCGGTAAGCCATCTCGACTTTCGGGCCTTGAACGGCCTTTTGCCCCCGCACCGGCTGCACTTCGACGACGCCTCCATCTTCCGGAAACGGCGCATGTGACGGCTGCTGCCACCGCACGATGTGCGACGCCACCAGCAAAAGCAGGTACACAACCCCGAGTCGACGCAACCAGCGCTTCATAAGGCATTCGTCAAAAACGATCGCGGCAGCTCCACTTCAGTCGCCGGCTGCCAGCCGTCCGGCCCACGTCCCTTGGGCTGGTAGCGGTAGAGCACCTCGCCCGGCGTGACCGTGATCTCGCTCAGGCTGACCGTGCGGGCGTCCTCGCGTTCCATGCAGACGGAATAGGCCGAGCGGGCGGGGTCACAGGCGCGGTGGTAAGCGCTCACGGCCTCTGGCGCCAACGGGCGGGGCAGGTGCTCCCAATGCTCCAGACGATCGGCCGCCACGGCTGCCGGACGGAAAGAAGAGGTGGTGATGGGAGCGCGCACTTCCGCTTCGGCCACGCGGCGCAGGCGCTTTTCGTCCCAAATCCACCAGCAGACGCCCTCGGGGTCCCAGCCCAGCAGGTAGAAGGCGGGGTAGACGCTCAGATCCAGATCCGCGAGGGCTTCACCCATCCGCTCGACCTGCGTCACCTGCGGGATCAAGTCCCGGATCAGCAGCCCCCGGCTACGTTCGCCGCTCGCCGCGGGCTGGCGCTGCGCGGGGTAGTAGTTGAGCAGTCCCAGGGCGACGCCGGCCGCATTGAGCGCCAGCCAAGTGCCCTTGCCCTGCGGGTCGATGGGCGCGATCCACGGCAACGCGCTTTGATCATCGTAAACCGCAGGCGGCAGCGCGTCGGCGCGGTCGTGCTGTTCGTCACGGTTGAACCAGAGCCGGAATCCCTCCGGCTGCCGCATCCAGGAAACGGTGCACATGGCTCTGGCCCGGAATCAGGCGCGCACCGCTCGGTGCTTCAGCGTGGAAGGGGCCACGCCAAAGCGGTCCGGGAAAGTATTGAAGCCGCTGCACTGGCCGATCGCCACCATCAGCGCGTAGTGGTGAATCGTGTGGCTGAGCAGGAACTGCAGCTCGCGGCGCACCGAAGAGGGGCTCCACTCCTGCGATTCGCCGCCGTCCATCTTCACTTGCAGCGGGGCGTCGAGCAGGGAGGCGTCCATCTGCTCCAGACCATCCGCCAACCGGGCCAGCACGCCTTCCGCATACGCTGGATCGGTCTCGATCATCGTATCGCGGGTACGGTCGTCGTAGTCGACGCGGCCGGTAGCATAGCCCTTCAGAAAGCACTCGTAATGGTCGGTATTGTGCCGCATGTGGCCACCCATGGTGCTGTTGAAGCATTGGGGGCACTTCTGGTGGTAAAGCTCGGCGGGCAGCGTCCGCAGTAGCTCCCGCCCTTGCTCGAGGCAGGAAATGTTATCGGCAATCAATGCAGTCATAACGCGTCCAAACGGGTAAGCCGGCCGTTTTCACCTACGAGGTAGTGCAGCACAGCCGTAAACGCAACATGATATTCGGGTCGCGCGGCATTACAAACCCCGGCTTCAGTCCATCGTTTCTCATCATTGCCAAAGGCGGTACGCGTGCTAAGGTCGCCCCATGAGCGCACTTCCCGATCCGGATGAGGCATTCGACTCCATCGAGGCGGCAATCGACGACATTGCTGCCGGCAAACTGGTGATCGTGACCGATGACGAGGACCGGGAGAACGAGGGCGACCTCGTGATGGCCGCCAGCCTCGCGACCCCCGAAGCCGTCAACATGATGATCCGCCACGCGCGCGGCCTCATCTGCGTGCCCACGACGGAGAACCAGCTCAAGCGCCTGGGGCTCAACATGATGGTCGCACAAAACCGCGAGAGCCACGGCACCGCCTTTACCGTCAGCGTCGACGCCGCCCACAACGTGACCACCGGCATCAGCGCCGCCGACCGCTGCGAGGCCGTGCGCGTCATGGGCGATCCCCACGCCACCGCCGACCAGCTCGTGACCCCGGGCCACATCTTCCCCCTGCGCGCTCGCCCCGGCGGTGTGCTGGAGCGTGCCGGCCACACCGAAGCCGCGGTCGACCTCGTCTCGCTGGCCGGTCTTTCCCCCACCGGCGCGATCTGCGAAATCCTGAACGAAGACGGCAGCGTCGCCCGCCTGCCGGAGTTGCGGGAGTTCAAGCAGGAGCACGGCCTGAAAATGGTTTCGATCAAGCAGCTGATCGAGTACCGCCTCTCGCAGGAGATGCTGGTCGACAACATTGGTGAAACCGCGGTCGAAAACGAATTCGGCTCGTGGACGCTGCGCTACTTCCGCTCGCAGGTGGACCACAGCATCAATTTCGCGCTGGTCAAGGGCGAGTTGAGCGAAGCCCCCACCCTCGTGCGCGTGCACGCCGAAAACGTGCTGGCCGACGTCTTTGGCGCGCGCCTGCCCAACCGCGGCGACGCCCGCACCCTGCACGAGGCCATGCGCATGATCGCCGACGTCGGCACCGGTTGCGTGCTCTACCTCAGCCAACCCTGCGGCGGGCTCAAGATCCCCGGCAATCTGGGCAGTGACACCCATTGCCAACAGGAAGGCGCCTCCCGCGACGCCCGGGCCTATGGCATCGGCGCTCAGATCCTGCGTCAACTCGGCCTGCGCCAGATCCGCCTGATCTCCAGCCACTCGCGCCGCCGCGTCGCGCTCGCTGCCTACGGCCTCGAGATCGTCGAGCAAGTGGGCCTATAGGCTGAGACGCGAGCCAGGTTGCCGGCGCGGCCAAGCCGGTTGCAGCCGCGCCTCATGGCAATCCAACGCAGCCCTCGCGCCTGGTAAGCACAGGGATCTCGTGGGCGGCACGAACGGTTATGCTCGCTCGCACAAGCGACGTGAGATTGCCCTTCCCTTGCACACAAAAAACGCCCGCTCTGGGTGGAGCGGGCGGTAAAGAGTGCGCTGTCCGGGACGGGAGGTCCGATCAGGGCGAACGTCGCCACCGGACAGCGCGAGCTGACTGAAGTTTCAGGTGCTTAGCGCACGTCTTCCTCGACTTGCAGGGCGTCCGAGAGGTCGGGGACCCACATGAAGAAGCGCGCGCCCGTGTAGTCGAGCACCGGCAGGACTTGCACCTTTCCGATCGGCAGCCAGGTGTCGAGATCCGCGCTGTAGTAGAGCTGCAGCTGGACGGAGATCTGGCCGTTTTCGTCGACTTCCATGACCGGGTTGCCGCCCCCGAGGCCGACGATGGTGTCGCTCGAGTAGAGGCCGAACTGCTCCTGCAGGTCGCGGTCGTTGCGCAGGGCATCCAGCAGGCTGCCTTGCAGGTCGGAGTCGAAGAGGCTCGGGTTGAGGCCGTGGGCGACTTCGACGCCGTCGTCGAAGAGGTCGCCGTCGGTGTCGGCGAGCATGGCGTCGGTGCCGATCTTCTGCTCCTGCAGGTTGGTCAGACCGTCGCCGTCGACATCGTTTTCTGCGGTGTAGTCGAGGCTACCGAACTGGTCCATTTCCCAGGCGTCTTCCAGGCCGTCACCGTCGGAGTCGACCGCGGTGGAGGCGATGGCGAAGTCACCCTGGTAGTCCAGGCGGGCCCAGACGACGTTGTTCTCGGTGTCGATGCCCCAGGTGCCGATCGCATCGTCGGCTTGCGCCGCGCGGTAGACCGGTTCGCTGGCGGCAGTGCCGAGGGTGGCCGTGACGGCGCTGATCCAGTCGCCCTCATCGGCATCGCTGGTGTCGGCGTCGAGGAAGGCCACGAGACTCAGTTGCTGTTCCTGCGAGAGCGACAGCGTGCTGTCGTCGTAGGAGAGCGCGAGCGTGTAGGCGTCGGAGCGGTTGCGCTGCGGGTGATTGCGCATGCCGTGGATGCTGGCGATGTCGGAGATCAGGCGCACGTCCTCAGCGTCATACCACTGGCTTTGCTGCACCCAGCCCACCGTGATGTTGCGGTAGAGGCCGAAGGTGGTGTTCTCCGCCGTGAAGTAGGTCGCATCGCTGTTGACCCCGTCGGTGATGGCCAGACCGGTGCCGACAAAGCCGCTTTCCTGCGGCGCCTGGTCGCGGATGTTCGCGTCGTTGTAGCTGCCCTCGGCCGCGACGTTGAACTGACCGCCGTTGCGCGAATACGTGTAGGTATCCCAGATGCTCCAGTCCGTGAAGGTGCCGTCGGTGTTCTGCGGCGCCATGTAATTGTGCATGGAGACGAAGTCGCCGTTGACCGTCAGGATCTGGAAGGCGATCGGCGCGCCATCGGTCGCCGTGCTGTCCACGAGGTGGTTCAGGCGCTGGTTGTCGACCGGCGCACGCTGCAGGCTGTAGAACTTCTCCGAGGCCGAGCCGGCGGTGAGGTAGAAGAACTCCGAGCGTGCATCGTTGTCGAGGTCCACCGCCATCGAGCGATCGTAGATGTGGTTGTGACCGGCGAGCCAGCCGTCGATCTCGTATTCGGCGCAGGCTTCGATGAAGGGCTGCGGGCCGGTGGAGATATACTCCGTCATGGCCGGGTGCAGGCTCATCGCAAACACGCCCGAGTGCGAATACGGGAAGATGTGCGCGTCCGGGTGATCGGCGCGGATCTCGGCCAGCTTGGCGCGCAGCCACTCGCTGTAGTTGACGCCGTCGCCGCCATCCCACTCATCGACCGCGATGAAGAAGGTGTTGGCGCCCGCATCGAGGACAAACGAGTAGTTGCGGTAGTTCGGGGAGCTTTCGCTGCCGCCCGGCACGTCGGTCGGGTCCACCAGCGGATCGTCGCCTTCGAAGAGCCACGGGAACGCCGTCTCCCACACCCAGGCCTGCGCACTGGTCAGGCTGCTGGCGTTGGAGTCGTGGTTGCCGCGCACCGGATAGTAGTCGATGCCCGCTTCGCGCAGCGGCGTGGTCAGGTGCTGCTTGAGCAGTTCCAGCTGCGAGAGCTTGGAGTCGCCCGAGGAGTTGCCGTCGGTGATGTCACCGACTTCGACCACCAGGTCCGGCGCCAACTCGATGATCTTCTCCGCCACGCCATTGGCTTCGTCCACCGGCACGCCGTTGGTCGAGCCCTGCGTGTCCGGCACCACGCCAAACTTCAGCGTCTCACCCAATACTGGCAGCGGTGCACGCGCCATTTCCGGCGCTTCGTCCGCATCCACCACGAAGGTAAACGTCACCGTGCCGTCCTCTCCGTCGGTCACGGAAATGACGAAGGTATTCTGGCCGATATCGGCGGTCGTGGGCGTGCCCGAGAAGGTGCCGTCCTCATTGACCGTCAACCAGTCGGGGCCACTTACCTTGGTGTAGGTCAGCGCATCGCCATCCGGGTCGGTCACGTAATCGTTGAGGTCGCCCGTGTAGTCGGAGCCCATGTAGGCGCCCGTCTCGGCCGTCACCGTATCACTGTCCGGCGCCGGCGCATTGGCGGAGTAGATCTGCAGGCCCAGCTCGAGGTTGAAACCGACGTCGGAACTGTTCGGGGCCGAATTGTGGATCTCCACCGCCAACGTATTCTCGCCATCGACGAGTTGGCTGGCCGCCACGAGGTAGTTGAAGAACTTCGTTTCGTTCGAGCCGTCGATCGTGCCATTGGCATAGGTCTGGTAGTTGACGTCGCCGGACGGCATGTAGTCGCGGATGATCTCCTGCCCGTTCAGGTAGGCGATCACGCCGTCGTCGTGAATGATGTCGAAGCTCAGCGCCACGACCTCCGCGGCATGCTCCACCGTAAACGTGCGGCGGAAGTAGTAGGTCGGATACTTGTTGCCCGAGTCGTTGCCGTAGCTGATCGTAGTCGTGTTGTGGCTGTCGCCGTAGCCCAGCTTGGACGGGCCTTCCGCCCAGCTGCTGTCGTCAAAGCCGCTCGCGCGCCATGCCGTGCCCTGATCGCTGCCGTCGTCCAGATACTTCCACGCGTCGCCCGAGACGATAGCGGGGGCTTCGTAGGTCGCTTCCGCGGCAGTGGGCTGGGCCGTGATCGTGCCGGAGGTGTCGACCACTGCATCGCCCTGCATGCCGACAACCTGGAACTCGTAGTCGTTCAGGATCGGCAGGTGGGTATGAGTGTAAGAGGTTGTGGTCGGTGCGAGACCGGAGGCCAGCGTGAGCCATTCGTCGCTGCCGACCATACGATAGAGCACGGACAGGGTTTCTGCGTCGTCACTCAATTCGCCACTCCAGGAGAGGGCCACGTGACCGTTGGCATCGACTCCACCCAGCAACACGATGTTGTTCGTCGGATTGTCGATCTGGCCTTGGGCGAGGATTTTCGCATCGCCAAGCTGCACCGCGTCGACGTCCACCCCACCGCCGACACGCAGGCCGACGTGGTTGAAGACGAAGGTCGAAGGCGACTGGTCCGAGCCGGTGAAGGCGGACAGCAACACCCCGTCGGAGGCGCGCACGAGTGCCGCATAATAGTCGATCGTGTCCGTTTCGGAGCGGGTCAGCGTCAGCACGACGCGGTAGGTCCCATCGGTCAGCTCCGGCGTGGGCAGGCGGTAATCAGCCAACGTGCGGCCTTCGCTGGAAGCGTAGAACGGCTGCGTGGCTCCCTGGTCCTTGCCGAGCATGACGCTCGCGCTGTCGTTGATGGCGTCGTTCGTCGCCAGATAGCCCGGCATGGCCAGACCGCTCTGGTCGTTGCCGAAGAACAGGCCCCAACCGATCAGGTCGGAGTCGTTCGTTTCGCCTTCGATACCCGTCAGCGTCAGCGAAGTGCTGAACGTGACGGTCGCGCCGGGCTGGTCGAGCGGTACGGCGTCAAAGGAAGCCATCACGGCCGTGTTGGCCGCGGCATCGGTAGCCGCGCCCCAGGTCGGCGCGTTGGTGTCGGCGCCCGAAAGGTCGACCGAACCATTGGCCAGCGTCCAACCGGTCAGCGCAACGGCATCGTCGCTGGTGACCGCCGCGAAATCGGAGCCCGTGCCCCAGACGTTCGGGTAAGCGCCCATGACCAGGTCCAGCGTGGAGCCGTTGGTGATGTCGGCATGATGAATCTCCGGCACGTCCAGCGCGGTGCCGTCGAGCATCGCGGATTGGACGAACAGGTTCTCATCTCCCGCATTCTCCGCCGTGATCGTGAAGGTCTTGCCGTCGGCGACGTTGAAACGGACCTCCGGCACGCGCGGGCCGTGCACGTAGTAGACGTCCTGTGTGGCCATCGGGAAGAAGCCCGCCGTGTTGAAGAAATAGAGCGAGGCCATGGCGCCGGAGTCTTCATCGCCCGGGTAGCCGCTCTCACTGTAACGATCGCGCAGCTGAGACGCCCAGTAGGACGTCAGATACGGGCGATCCGCATAGCTGAAGAGGAAGGTCGTCTGGAAGCCCGGCTCGTTGGTGTAGTCGACGTAGGCGCCGCTGCCCTGCTCCATCGCGAACTCGAGGCGCTGGATGAAGCGGGCATGCCCCCCCATCAGCTCGACGAGTTCATCGCGCTCGTGCGGGACGTTGAACGAGTAGTTCCAGCTCGTACCCTGGTAAAAACCGGAACCGGAGGTCGGTGCATCGCCGAGGAAGTCGCCATTGCGATTGCGCCCGCGGATAAAGCCCTTGAAGCCGGCGTCCGTCGCGGATGCATCCCACACATTGCGCCAGTTGCCGGCGCGCTCGAACAAGGCCGCGGCCTCCGCGTCATGGCCCAGGGACTCGGCGATCGTGGCGGCGGCATAGTCACCATGAGCAAAGCCGAGCGTGGAGGAAGCCGAGGCGAGGCGGAAGTCGTAGCCGTTGGCATCGCCGTCGGTCGAAACGTAGCCGAGGTCGCGGTAGTCCGGCGTGCGGCGGTTGGCGTTGAACTCGAGCAACGGCCAGACTTGCTGCCAGTCGATGCCCGGGATGTCCTTGACGAAGGCGTCGAGGATCACGCGGTCCACTTCGTCCCCACCCTGGCCGACCTGGTAGTCCTTGCCCATGATGAAGGCGGTCTCCGCATGGCCGTTGCGCTGGAAGCGCTCGGCGAAGGAGTTGACGTTGCCGGCCACCGCATCGGGGTCGACGATCGCCAGTAGCGGGAAGAGCGTCTGCCAGGTATCCCACAGCGTGTAGTGATCGTCCCAGAAGTCGGCATCTGCCGGCCAGCCTGCCGGATCGCCCGTGCGGTTGCGGGGTTGGATGAGGCTGTGGAAGAGCGCGGTGTAGAGCTTGCGGGCTTCGGCGATGCTGATGCCGGGCGTCTCGATGGAGCCGAGAGCTTCGTTCCAACGTGCCTTGGCGGCAGTTTCGAGACCTTCACGGTCCCAGGCCGGGATCTCGTCTTCGAGATACTGACGCGCGCGATCGACCGAGGCGAACGAGACAGCGATCTTGAGGCGCACCGTCTGCGTGGTATTGGTGTCGAAGCGCATCCAGGCACCCATCGGCTGTCGGGAGTCGATGGAAGCGCTCAACGTGCCGTCGCTGGCTGTGCTGCCGACCCAGGTGCCGCCCGAGGTGGGCGTCGCGTCGACCACGGCGTAGAAATAGACGTTGTACTGGGCGGGGTTCCAGTTGCTGTCGAAGGTGCCGCCGCCGCTGATCGTGCCGTTCTCGAGGTCCACCTCGACCGAGCCGTTGAGCATCGCGTCGGTCCGGCCCAGTTTGCGGGCCACGTCGAAGTTCAGGCGCGCGTCGTCGGACGCGGGAAACTCGAACTCGTAGATCGCGGCGTTGTCGGTCGGAACGATCTTCACGGCGGTGTCCCAGCCGGTCAGCGTGCCGCTGAAGGCATACGGGCGGGCGTCGATGTCGCTGAGGCGCGAGCCGTTGTCGTCTTCGTTGGTCGCCTGGCCGATACGGGGCGAAACGAGGAAATTGCCGTAGGACAGCGTCGACGAGCCCGAACCGGAGGCGTGGAGCTGCGAAAAGCCGACCACGGGGCTGCCGGAGGCATAGCCGGAGGCGGCCGCGGCAACCGTGTCGGGGCTGGGATAGATCGAGCCGTGCGGCAGGACCGGACCCGGAACCGTCGAACCGGCACCCGTGACGCCGATGAAGGTGTCGACGAGGTCGGCCGGTTCGGTATCGGGATCGACCAGCGGATCCGGCAGGTCGTCGGACAGCGTCAGCCCGGGGTTTTGATAAAGCTGCAGGGCCTGCGTCTCGGTCACGAGGCCTTCGTAGATCTGGAAGTCGTCCACATCGCCGTTCAGGTCGTCCAGGACCGAACCGTTGCGCAGGAACGCGCCGATCGCGAAATAGCGAATCGGGTTGGTCGTGATGGAAACGGGAACGTCGCTCACTCCAGCCAGCTGGCCGTCGATGTAGACCAGGCGCACGTTTTCCTGATAGACGGCGACGACGTGGTGCCAGAGGCTGTCCGACACGTCTGCGCCGGTGTTGATCTCGCCTTCGTTGCTGCCGCTGCCGCCGTTGCGCTGACGCACGCGCAACCCGAGACCGCCGGTTTCGCGGGTCGCGATCTCAAAGCCGGTATTATAGGTCGCGGAGTCCGTCGAAGCGGTGGTCATGCCCATCACGGCCTGGGTGTTGGCCGCGGCTTCATCCGGCGTCTGGCGCACCCAGAACGCGACGCTGAAGGGATCGAATTCGCTGTAATCGCCGAGGATCGCCAACGCATCACCGGCCTCCAGATCGGCCAGCAGGTAGTCGTCCGAACCACCCAGCTGGACGAAACCGCCCGCCGCACCGTCGGAGCCCATAAACGCCACCGAATCGCCATTGACGGTCAGCGACGCGACGCCGAGGGCGTCCGAAGCATCGCCGTCGAGCTTGTAGTGGTGCGCCAGCTTGGCCGCCGTGGCGGGGTCCGGATACTGGTTGAAGCTCAGGTTGTCGATCGCGTGACGCCCGTTGGAACCGTAGGTTTCCGAGGTGCGGTCGAAGGTGAGCGTGTAGTCTTCGCCCAGCTCACCGGTGAAGTTCGGGGAGACCGTGATGACGGAGGCATCCTTCGACGCGTTGTCGAGCGCCACGTGCTGGCTCCATACCAGGTTGTTGTGGGAGTCCGTCAGCGTCAGGTCCCATTCCGTGACCCCGGACGTCTCTTGGGTGTGGACGAAATCGAAGGAATTCAGCACCAGCGCATAACCGGCGTCTGCCTTGAAGCTGATGGTGTGAAAGTCGATGTCGAGCTGGCCGATACGCGGGATATCGCCCTCGTTGTCCCAGGCGCCCCCGCCCACGGTGAGGTTTTCGAGGTCGGTAAACCAGGAGCTGGTGTGGATATCCCACTGAGCATCCCAGGAAAGCGCGATATTGGGCGTGGTACCATTCGTGACCACGTAACCGTTGCCATCGGCCGTGGCATTGGAAGCCAGATCGGAGGGGACCGTAGTGTTGCTCCCCCCTAGCTGGCCAAAGCCAACGACCGTGGCCTGGCTGGTACTAGCGAAACCGGCTAGTAGCCCGAGCGTTAAAAGAGCTGAAGAAGTTTTCATGCAAGCAGTGTGTTCGACGGGGCAGATCTCCCCTGCAAAAACGATAGGTGCCTAAAATGAAGGGACCCGACGCCGCGAAGGGCCGCCGGGAAACAACGCGGGCCGAGGCTCGGAAGCCACCGGCTCGCATTGGCAAGAATGAGCGTCTCAGGCCGCGCTGGAGTCGCGACGGCGGCGGCGCAGCAGTAGGGTGCCCCCCAGCGCGCCGCCCATGAGAATCAGCGCGTAGGTGGAGGGTTCCGGAATCACCGCGATGTGGGTCAGATCGCTGTCGAGGTCGTAGGTCGCGATCGTGCCTTCGATTTCCTGGAACCAGAGCTCGTCGAGGATGCCCGTCTGGTCGCCGGCGAGGAAAATGTCCCCGCCCTGGAAGTCGAAGAGCCCGAGGCCGCCGTCTCCGAGCATGATGCCCAACGCGTTGAGCACCCCGTCCGTCATCAGGTAGGTGCCTTCCGAACCCGCGGCGTGGGACAACACGATGTAATTCACATTGAGCGTGCCGCCGTTCTGGATGAAAGTCCCGTTGACCTTCGGGTCGATATTCGGATCGGCATCGCCCACCCAAATGTCGCCCTGCACGGTCATGACCCCGCCGTTGAGCGTAACCTGGGCGTTGTTCTTGTTGCCGATCGCCATCGCACCGCCCGCTTCGACATTACCCACGGTGAAGCTGCCGCCATTGATAATGATTTGGCTGACGGTGCCGTCCGCGAAGTCGCGGCCGACTACGAAATACTTGAAATTGTTGAAGGCGGCTGAGCCCGAGTCGACCTGCAGGATCGCGCCTTTGGAAACGTAGGTGCGCATGTTTCCAGTGGTAGCCGTAAAAGTCGCCGTCCCGCCGCTGACTGTGAAGCGGTCTTCACTGCTGTTCTTGCCCATGTGCACCCCGTTCGAGGCGGACGTATTCACATTCAAGCTACCGCCACTGAGGCTATAAGACCCCTTGGAGCTGCCGCCGTCGGAGAGAAACCAGCCGCGGGAAACGGTCGAATTGACCGTGCCACCCGTCTGGACGACGGAGCCTGTATTCTGGTTCGACACGAGGAAATAGTGCCCGTCCTGGGTCAAGGTGGCGTCATCGCTGACCGTCAGCGTGGCCGGACCGTTGGCGGCATTGATCAGACGACCATTGATCACGAGCTCGCCCGTGCCGTCGAGCGTGGTATCGGCGTCGCGCGTGAGGTTTTCCGAGATCGTGGCGGTACCGGAGCTGATGGTGACCACATCCGCGGCGGCCGGGACGGTATCGTCGTCCCAGTTGGTAGCGACATTGTAATCACCTTCCAGGCCGTCCCAGGTGCCGAAGGCATGGGCCATGGAAGATGTGCACAGCAATGCAGCTACGAAGCAAGAAGCCGTTTTCAAACGACTATTTGAGAGAGAGAGGCAGCGATAGGCTTAGTCATAAAGGCACAGGCTTTGTAAAGCTTTAGCGAATTAGACGAAACAAGCCTATGCAAGCGTCTGAGTGTAACACTTCAGCTACTAGCCACGTTGCAAAAATGTAGCAAACTCAACGCTACTGAAACGCAATGCAGCGAAGGCGAGAGGCTCTATTGTTATACACACGCATTCTGCATCAGGGCCCATAACGCACCTCGGCAGCGGCGTTTTGCAGCTGTCACCCGGGTGTGACAATAACCGCCCTCTGGCGGAACGACAGGCGCGATTTTACTGTCAGGCTGCAAAGTCCTCCCCTTCGCCGGCATGGTACTTAGGCTCAGGCTAGGGGACGCTCTCTGTCTCCCCCGTTTCACGGCTCACCCCTCCGCCGCAAAGTTACCCCATGTCCAGCCCCAAGACCGAATACGAACGCGAACCTGTCCCACCCCAGGCCCAACTGGGCTTCAAGAGCTTCATCGGCCAGTATGCCGGTGAACACACCGCCGGGACCGAGTTGATGCTCGGCCCGCTGTTTGTCGCCGCCGGCGTGAGTGCAGCCGACCTGATCGTGGGTCTGTTGCTGGGCAACTTGCTGGCGGTGCTCAGCTGGACGCTCTTTACTACCCCGATCGCGACGCGCGCCCGCCTGACCCTCTACTATCAGCTGGAAAAGATCTGCGGGCGCCACTTCGTCGTGCTCTACAATCTGGTCAACGGCATTGCCTTCTGCTTCCTCGCGGGCGCGATGATCACCGTCTCGGCCACCGCGCTCGGCGTCGCCTTCCATTTCCCCATGCCGGGGCTGAACGACTTTTGGCCCAACAGCGTGGGCTGGGTGCTCGCCGTGCTCGCGGTGGGCGCCGTCATCTCGTTTGTCGCGGCCTGCGGCTACCGCATCGTGGCCAAGGTGGCCAACTACGCCGCGCCCTGGATGGTGCTGGTCTTTATCGCCTTCGGGCTGATCGGCCTGCGGGACTTCATCAACGAGACGGGCACGACGGTCCATGGGCTGGCGGATGTCTGGCATTTGGCCAAGACCGCAATCTGGACCGGGGGCGACCCGCTGCCCGGGCAGGTCAAATTCACCTTCTGGCACGTGCTGTTCTTCGCCTGGTTCTGTAACATGGCCATGCACATCGGTATGTCGGACCTCAGCGTTTTCCGCTTTGCCAAGAAGGCGCGCTACGGGCTCGCAACCGCGAGCGGCATGTATCTGGGGCACTTCCTGGCCTGGATTGCCGCCTCGGTGCTCTTCGCCCTGCAGCTGCACCGCGATCCGGCCAACACCGACGTGCTGCCCGGCCCCCTGGCGGCCGGCGCCTGCGGGCTGACCGGTGTGCTGTGCGTGATCATCGCCGGCTGGACGACCGCCAACCCCACGATTTACCGCGCCGGCCTGGCCTTCCAGGCCATCGTGCCCCGCGTGTCGCGCTTCAAGGTCACGCTGGCCACCGGCCTGTTGTGCACCATCGCCGGCATGTTCCCCGCCATCGCGATGAAGCTGCTGGATTTCGTCGCCCTCTACGGCCTCGCGTTGATGCCGATGGGTGCCGTGATCTTCTGCGATTTCTGGCTGATGAAGCGCCTCGGCATGCAGCCTTACTACGCAGAGCTGGCCGGCAAGAAGATCCACCTGGCCCCGGCCATTGCCTGGCTGGCCACGCTCGCGATCTGTGTGACCGTGGTGCAGATGGGCTACATCGAGATTTTCTTCGTCAGCCTGCCCGGCTGGTTCATCGCCGCGTTCATCTACCTTGGCCTGAGCAAGCTCATCCAGAAGCCGCAGCCCCAACCCCTCCAAGCCTAAGCCCATGCACCGCATTCTGCAGCTGATCTCCTTTCTGGCGCTGGTCGGCGTCATCCTGCCGCCCGCCCTCTACCTAGCGGGCACACTGGACAAGGGCCCCATGGCCACCGTCATGATCATCTCCACGCTGGCCTGGTTTGCCTCGGCGCCGTTCTGGATGGAGCGCAAGGGATAAACAAAAAGGCGCCCGACCCCTTCGAGCCGGACGCCTTGCAAGATTCCTGAGGCCAGACGCTACTCGGCCTTGACGACCGCGACGAAACCGCCCTTGGCCGGCATCCGCTTCGGCAGGCTGGTCATGTCGTGCTGGAAGTGCGCGTCTTCGTCCGCCCAATAGACTTCACCCTTGCCGCGCGGCAGGAAGCGGGCGTGGGCGTAGCTGACCTTCGCCGGCTTGTCCTTGGCGTTGATGCCCGCGATATACCAGGTATCGCCGGAACGCCGCGCCAGCACGGCGTATTCGCCCGGGAAGCCGTCGATGAAACGGGTTTCGTCCCAGGTTTTCGGCAGGTCGCGCAGCAAGTCGCGGATAAACTCCGGCTGCTCGGCCATGCCCCGGTCGGTTTCGGCAAAGTGCTGAATGCCCGAGTAATAGAGCACCGAGAGCGCCAGTTCAAAGTCCTTGCGGTCGCGCATCTCGATGTTGGGGATGCCCGAGAGCCCCATCGGCGTGAAGTCCATCGGGTCGAATACATTGCGCGTAAAGGGCACTGTCGCCATGTGCTCGGGGCCCTTGTCGGCGTCAAACTGGGCAAAGGTCATGAACTCGAAGCCGCGCACCGACTCCATCGTCATGAGATTCGGATAGGTGCGATGCCAGCCGCGCGGGAAAGTCGTGCCGTGGAAGTTGACCAGTAGTTCGTATTGGGCCGCGTCAGTCATGAGATCGCTGTAGTACTGCATCACCGACTGGCCATCACCGGGGAAGAAGTCGATCTTCACACCGCGAATGCCCATCTCGTGCAGACGTGCGAACTCCTCGCGACGCTGCTCGGGATCGATGAGCTTGCCCTTGGGCGTGTAGGGCGTGGTGTTCCATTCGCCCGAAGAGTTGTACCACAGGATCAGCCCCACATCTTTTTTCGCCGCGTAATCGGCCAACTCCTCGATGCGGTCGTAGCCGATATTCCGGTCCCAATAGACGTCGATCAGGCAGTAGTCCCAATCCATGTCGGCCGCGTAGTCGATAAAGCGCTTCTGCACGTCATACACGATGGAGTCGTCCTTCAGCAGGGCCCAGCTCCAGGCCGCGTGGCCCGGCTGCATCCAGTCCTCGGCCGAGTAACGAGCCGGCTCCGCCAAGTCGGTCCCCAAGGCCGATTCCACGATACCGCCCAGCCCGTCGGAGACCACCACCAGGCGCCACGGCATCTCCCACGGCAGGGCAGACTCCGGCTTCACGGGTCCGTTTTGCACGCGTTCGGGCTCCTGCGGAAAGCCGATGCGGAGGGTCTGCCCCGCCGCGTCCTGCACCAGATGGCTGGCGCAGTAGTGGCCATCTACCGAGGTTTCGGAGAGCAGCACCCAATTGTCGCCCACCTCAAACAAGGCCGGGAAGACCCAGCCCTGGAAGGGATAGACGTTGACCATGTCGTTTGCTTCGGCCGCACGCTGCTCCTGCTCTTGCAGGAAGGGCTGCAACGTATCGAGCGTCACGCCTTGCTGGTAATGCTCTTCGTAGGAAGGCTGTGTATGCGACCACCCGGCCTGGGCGACCGGCATCGGCTGGATCCACGCCCGCGTGTCTTGCGGGAAGGTAAAGCCGGTCTGCTCTTGCTCGATGTGCCAGCGCTCCTCGCTCGAACCGGGCAGGCGATAACGGAACGCCAGCCCGTCGTCGGAAAGCCGGAACACGATCTCGAGCTTCACATCGTCGAGATTGGTCAGCTCCACCACGCGCTCCTGCGCCTGGTAGTGCATTTGCAGCTGCTTGCCGTGGATGAGCGTGTAGTCGTCGGTGACGGTGCGGGCGTCGGACACCTGGGTGAGCGCGAAGCCGTCGTGGAGGTTGGTCTCTGCACAGTCGAGACCGAGCAGGGAGGGTTGCAACACAGGGCTGCCGTCGAGGCTCAGCTCATAGCTCGGCACGCCGTTTTCACTGAGGTGGAACTGCAGTTGCAGGTCGCCATCGGGGCTTTCGAGCGTCATCTCGGCTGCCGCCAATTGGGAAGCAAGCAAGGCGAGTGGGGCGCAAGCCCAGCCCAGCAGTGAGGTTAGGGAGGTAGATCGGGGCATAGGTCCGGTCACGTTAACCCACCGCAACAACCGGTTCAACTATTCATCACTGGACCGTCAAACAAGTTCGCACCGGTTGCGCTACCCCTTGGTCTGGAGCTTGATGACGCCTGCCCAGTCCTCGTCAGCCCGCTCACGCAATTCCCAGATCTGCTCGAGGTGGCGCTGAATGGTGGCGTCTTCGGGATTGATGTCCTGAATCGCCTCAAACTGCCGGATGGCGGCGTCCCAATGACCGTGACGAAAAGCGCGCAATGCGGACTGATATTCCGCGAGCGTCGCCAGTTTGCCATCCCGCACCTCGGGCGGATCGGCATCGAGGATCTCATATACGCCCACCGGCTGGGTGCGCCCTTTGACCTGAATCTGCCCGAGAAAACGTGCCTGCCAGCGCTCCGGCTCCTTCAGGCCGAGGAAAGTCGCCTCGCTCAGGATGATGCGCGCATTGTAGAGGCGGGTCAGCCCTTCGAGCCTTGAGGCCAGGTTGACGTTGTCGCTCGCGACGGCCCCCTGCATGCGTTCCTCTTCGCCCAGAATGCCCAAGGCCAGCAGCCCCGTATGCAGGCCGATGCCGATTTCGATCGGCTCCTGCAGCTCGGCCTGTACGTCTGCCCGATCGAGACGTCGGAAGATCTCCACTGCCGCCCGCACCGCCTCATCGGGCGTGTGGTCGAACAACGCCATGATGCCGTCGCCGTAATACTGGTCCACGAAACCGCCGTTATTGCGGATGATGGGGCTGACCTGCCGGAAATAGCCGTTGATGAACTGGAAATTCTGCTCGGGGGACAACCGTTCGGAGCGCTGCGTCCAGCCATGCACGTCGGAGAACATCACGGTCATCTCCCGCCGAATATGGTCCCCCAGCTTCACCTCGGTGATGGACTTCTTCTCGAGATAGGAAAGGAACTCCTGCGGGACGAAGCGCTTGAGCGCCTGGTTGAGGTTGGCCAGCTCCGCCGTGCGCTCCGCCACCCGCTGCTCCAGCCACGTGTTCTGACGCTCCAGGGCCTGCTGCAACTGGCGCAGTTTGAGGTGCGTCTTGATGCGTGCCAGCACCTCTGCCGGCTCAAGTGGCTTGATGAGGTAGTCTACCGCGCCCGCCGTTAATCCCCGCACCTTGTTGTCGGTCTTGCGCAGGGCGGTCATGAACATGACGGGCACCGCCCGAGTCGCCTCATTCGCCTTCAATTTCGCGCAGACGGCAAACCCGTCATCGCCCGGCATCAGAATGTCGAGCAGGATCAGATCGGGCAGCTCGCTGGACGCCAACGCCAAGGCCTCCGCACCGTTACCGGCTCCGACCACACGATACTGGTGTACCTCCAGTAAATCGGTCAGGAACTCTCGGGTCGGGGCGTTATCATCAGCCACCAGAATAAGGGGGGCTACAGTCTGATTCTCACCAGCGAGACTCACTGCCTGAAACATGTAACGTAATTGCGTATCTGTAAAGCGCCGGGATAATCAACCCGCATTTGCGCCCTCGCTGGGCAGGTATTCCCAGTGCTCCTGGGCCGCCTGCCAGCGCTGCCACATATGCAAGTTGTTGAGTTCCGGCAAGCTCCCCCCGGGTTGGAAGTGACCGCGCAGACCAAGGCAGGCCATGCCCCGCAATTGCGTGAATCCAAGCCGCACGATCTGCGCATCCAGCCAATCTGCGGCCGCACGCCCCAGATCGTCGGAGGGCACCTGCCAGGACGCGCCCTCAGTCTTGGGCGCATCCTGGGCTGCCTGCAGTGTCACCAGCCCCAGCTCACGCCCGGGGCGGAACTTGAGCTGAGTCGCCTCCTTGGCCGCCTCCGGGAAGGCCGTCACCACGCAACAAGGCAGTTCATGCTGCAGCCATTTGCGGAAAACCTTCGCATCCCACCGGTCGATCAACAGTGGCGGCACCGGCAGGTTGGCACCTTGCGGCACCAGCGGCTGCAATGCCTCCGGGACCACCCAGCCGACCCGATGGTAAGCCTGCCGCCGCAACTGGCGCGCCAGCGCGTGCAGGTCCAGGCGTCCGCTCCAGCCCAGCTGGGCCTCGCTCGAATCCGCATTCCAGCCCCAGATAGCCAAAGGGCGGTCCAGCACCGGCGGCTGCAGCGGCTTGAGTTCGCGATAATGCGGCTCCGAAATCACCAGGCCCTTCAAGCCCTCTTCCACCGCTTTGGCCTCCAGGTCCGCCGCCCGCCGCATGGGCGAGTCGCCCTCCAGCGAAAGCGTCACCACGCGGTAACCGAGGGATTCGGCCCGGTGCAGCAAGCCCTTCAATACCGCCAGATCCCAGGGCGTCTGAGCCTCGGCGTCTTGCACCCAACCGAGGGAAGAACGCGGCATGCCCTGGCGCGCGCTTTGTTGACGGTGCGCCATCAGGGCCGAGAGCACCGGATCGCGCCGGTAGTTGAGCGACTCGGCCGCCTCCTTGATCTTCACCCGCGTGGCTTCCGGAATCGAAGGGTGGTCCCGCAGCGCCAGCGAAACCGTGGTGTAGTGGTAGCCAGTCTTGGCGGCAATATCGCGAATCGTCGTTCTTTTCGGCATCTTCTCTATCCCCGCCGGGCTCAACTGTATACCTAGAGCACGACACCCGACCTTGGCAAGTCTTGAAACCGAAAGCCACACCCTTTTACGACATTCTTTTCCATAAATCCTCAGCAATAAATATAAGCCAAACGCCTTATTCAACCTCCACCGAAAGGGGCTCGGACGTGTGGAAAGCGTTCCGCTCGGCGGAAGCAGCAGGAGCGCCTAGAGTCGTGATATGGCGTGGAAAACGATGCGGAAACGGATGCAACGCGGCCGGGGCCTGATGGCGCTCACCGCCCTGATGTTGACCTCGATCGGCCATGCCGCAACGAATCTCCAACCCGGCTGGCCCGATGTCACCCAAACTGCGCACCCCTGGATCCGCTGGTGGTGGCCCGGCAGCGGCGTGGACGAAACCAACCTGACGCACGAGCTGCAGGCCTTTGCCGACGCCGGCCTGGGCGGGGTCGAGATCACGCCCATCTACGGCGCCAAGGGCTACGAAGACCGCTACGTGGACTACCTCTCCCCGCGTTGGATGGAGCTGCTGGAGCATACCGGCCACGAAGCGGACCGCCTCGGCCTGGGCGTCGACATGGCAACCGGCACCGGCTGGCCATTCGGCGGCCCCTGGGTCCAGCCGGAGGACGCCGCCCAGACGCTGGCCCTGCAGAACAGTGAGCTGGCGCTGCAGCCGACCGGTCAACAGGTGAAGCGTGCCGCGCCCGGCGGCGAGGGCCTGGTGCTCGACCCGTTTTCGCCGAAAGCGCTCGACCACTACCTTGCCCGCTTCGACACGGCCTTCGAGGGGTTCCCGGAGGGGTTGCTCCGCGCGCAGTTTCACGATTCCTTCGAGTATTACGGGGCCAACGTTACGGACGCCTTGCCCGAGGTGTTTGCCGAGATGCACGGCTACCGCATCGAGCCCTATGCCGCCGCCCTGCTGGACGAAGAGCCGGACCTCGATGCCGACCAACTGGCCCGGATCAAGCACGACTACCGGGAGACGCTCGACCGCCTGCACCAAGGCTATCTGCGCGCATGGACCCGCTGGGCGCACACCCACGGCTGGAAGACCCGCAACCAGTCACACGGCGCGCCGGCCAACCTGCTGGACCTCTACGCGATCGCCGACATCCCGGAGACCGAGAGCTTTGGCTCCACGCCCTTCCCCATCCCCGGTCTGCGCCGGGAGCCGGACGCGATCAGCGTCGGGGCGGAGCCGCCCGAGCCCCTGGTAAGCCGCTTTGCCGCGTCCGCCGCCCACGTGATGGGCAAGCCGCTCGTCTCCTGCGAGACCGCCACCTGGTTGCGTGACCACTGGAAGGTGACGCTGGCGGACGTAAAGCCCGAGCTCGACCGCCTCTTCCTCGACGGCATCAACCACGTCTTTTACCACGGCGCCGCCTACTCGCCACAGGATGCTGCCTGGCCGGGCTGGTTTTTCTACGCTGCCACCCAGTTCAACCCGCGCAACCCGTGGTGGGAGGACTTCGGAGCCCTCAATGCCTACGTCACCCGCGTGCAGAGCGTGCTGCAGGCCGGCCGGCCCGACAGCGACCTGCTGATCTACTGGCCGCTCGACGACCTCTGGCAGTCCCCCGAAGGCCTGCAACGCCAACTGACCGTGCACGATCCGGCGTTTGTCACCGAGACGGCCTTTGGCGATACCGTGCGCGGCCTCTACAACGCGGGCTACACCTTTGACTACATTTCCGCCGCCCAGATCGAGGAGGCGTCTGCCCAGGGCGACCGTATCGCAACGCCGGGTGGCGATTATGCTGCGCTGGTCGTGCCGCCCACGCAGCACATGACGCCCGCCCTGCTCGAACAATTGCGGGACTTGGCCCAAAACGGTGCCACGGTAGTGATGGCGGCCTGGCCGGAAGACGTGCCCGGCCTGGGGCGCCTCGAAGCCCGCCGCGCGGCCCTGCAATCCCTGCGCCAGCAGCTCGACTTCCAGCCGGATCGCCGAACAGGCCTGCCGATCGCGCCAATCGGCAAGGGTCGCATCATCCTCGCTCCTGCCACGAAAGCGGTGCCACTGCTCAAAGGAGTGCGCCCGGAACCCATGATCCAGCAAGGGCTCGAGTGCATTCGCCGCCGCAACGGCACTGGCCACGATTACTTTATCGCCAACCTCGGTGCGGAAGCGCGCGAGGGATGGTTTACCCTCGGAGTCGAAGCCACCGGGGCCACGCTGCTCGATCCGTTGACCGGAACTGGTGGAGTCGCGGCCCTGCGCCAGCACGAGGGCCAAACGCAGGCCTATCTTCAACTCGCACCCGGCGAATCGCAGATCCTGCGCACCACGGCAGACCAGCCCGCCGAAGGCGAGCCTTGGGCCTACCTGGCGCCCGCCGGTGAGCCGCACGCGATCGAAGGCCCCTGGCAGGTGCACTTTGTGCGCGGCGGCCCGGAGCGACCGGAAGCCTACCAGATCGACGCCCTGACCTCCTGGACCGAATCCAGCCCGGCCGCCAAGCGCTTTGCCGGCACTGCCCGCTACGAAACGACCTTCGAAGTCGACCCCAACACCGCCGACGCCTGGATCCTCGATCTCGGCGACGTGCGCGAAAGCGCGCGTGTATGGCTCAACGGCCACCTCGTCGGCACCGCATGGAGCCTGCCCTACCGCCTGCGCGTCGGCGCATGGCTGGTCGACGGCCCCAACCAGCTCGTGCTCGAAGTCACCAACACCGCGGCCAACCGGATCCGCGACCTCGACCGGCGCGGCGTAGACTGGAAGATCATGCGCGAAATCAACCTCGTAAACATCCGCTACCGCCCCTTTGACGCCTCCACCTGGTCCCTGCAACCCGCCGGCCTGCTCGGCCCCATCCGCCTCCTCCCCATGCAGGCGGAAGCGGAACAGTAAGAGCCGGGGCTCAAAGCGCGTCGAAGCTGGAAGCAGTTTCGGCAACAGCGCTTCCATTCGCTCCAACAACCCCTCCGGTAGCAGGCCGGACTCCGTCTACTCCGACGAGCACGCGCAGATCGCATGCAAGCTATATGCTGTCGGGCGATCTGCCGCCGGTGGATGAGTGCGGCGGAGCTTGTCCGTCTAGAAGATCCGAAACATAACCTGAATCTCCGCCAGACTCACATCCAAAGTGGTCCGAAGCCAGGGATCCTCTCAGTAGCGCTTCGCGCCACAGAGCGCGTCGGCCTTCGCATCCAAGAGCGCGTTAAGCGTCTCCTCCACGCTCTCCACGATCCGGCGGTCCAGATGACTGCGCAACTGCGCCTCGTCCAGACGAATGACCTTCCCGCTCCAAACGTCACGACCAAATGTGCGAAAAATACGATACGTTATCAACTTTTTTGAATCCACTCGAGGACTGTTTGTGGCCGAACCCCCAACACTCGGTAAATCGCTCTCAGGCTCATGCGCTCGCGATGAGCCGCCAGCACTTGTTCCACCAACTCTGGCGGGTGCGACCGGCTCTTGGGTTCCAAGCCGAAACTGATACCCACAACCGCGGCAACGATCTTTCTGGATCCCCCTCGGATCCTTCCCATGCTTGATCACATGCTCGCTCTGGCACTTCGGACACTGAATCTGGATCGCAGACATCCATCGTAGACGGCACATCAGATCACAGATGTACAGCTAAAATATTCAACCGCGTAACACGACCACATTTTATTCGTCAATTGATCGATACATGCGAGCGAGCATAAAAACTGCGGGCCAAACATAAGCGCCCATAAAAGTTAACGCACCAACGAGGAGCACCCAACGCCACCGACCCCAATTATCAACTGGTATACACTTTGAAAAGCAGCGCAAACAAACAACTACCCCAACTACAAAATAGATAAAAATGACAAAGTTAATCATTTAGTAATCCACTGTTCGAGGCCCCCAATGAACAACATTTGGCTTGGTTTTCCAGCCATTTCCTGTACTAAGACCGAAGCGGACCAGCGGAATGCCAATATTCCATCTAACCTCTGAAACAAGACTTATTACGAAATGGCTAGAAGGGCCATTCGCCGGCGCTCCTGCGGTGACCATCCATTTCTCGGTAAATGAAACCGGGATAGGGGGAACGCCAATGCTAATGGAATCCCCGAAAATTGTATCACCCATCAAGCCATACGAAAGCTTGTAGTCGGTCCAAAGAATATTGTCATCTGCATCCACCGCAAAGTCTACGGTTAGATGATGGTCGCGGATTCGAGTTCTTGGTATATCGCCTTTTGCATGCTTATTGTAATGCTCGGCCTTCCATTTAGCATCATAGCGAAGCACTTTATTCCCATTCTCATCCGTGACAAATTCGGCCGACTCCGAAACCTCAAATACTTCTCCAATTTGATCGCCATCCCTGAGCGCCCTCCCCCCTTGATCCTCGCGGTTACCTGGATCCTCATGTTGGTCATCATTCAGCAGCTTCACAAACACAGCGGTCACCGCTCCGTTGGCGAACTTGCCTCCGCCTACCTCCGAGGCGGTTCCAC
>WOUP01000029.1 GCA_009772895.1 Puniceicoccaceae bacterium 5H
GGGTCACAGCTTGTAGCCGGTGGTTGAGGGGAGACCGCAGGACGCCCCGACACCACCGGAACGTCCCCCCTCTCGCGGTTGCATCCTGAAGGGATGCCACCAAGCGTCCTTGTCCGCAGGCACGAAGAAGCCCGCCGGGAGCGGGTCCACGGCGGGCAGGCACATCGGGTTCGGAAAAAGGGAGCGTCAACCGTCTTCGCGCAGGCGGGGCAGCAAGAGGCCCAGCCAGAGCAAGGTCGCGGCAATCCAGCACAGCGCGGCGTAGACGAGGTGGCTGTCGTGGATCGCGGGCACGCCCTCGGCGGCGACCCGGGCGATCATGGCCACGGCCCAGGCGGCAGCGCAGACCCACATGAGCGGCCAGTTGCGCAGCAGGCGTTGCTTGCGGCCCGCGTGGGCGTAGGTCACCCAGCTGCCGACGCAGACGACGATCCATTGAAAGCCCGTAATCACGAGCACGTGCCGCCAGCCCAGTCGCAATTCCGGCCAGATCGCTTCCGCCAGGGGCGCGAGCACGAGACAGAGCAGGGATGCCTGGGCCAGACGGGCGAGGGTCGAGGGGCGGGGGTAGCGCCACGGCACTTGCGTGACGATAAAGGCGGCGGTGGCGGCCGCCTTGAGCAGCGCGCCCGTGCGAAAATAGCCGAGGCTCTGCAGCGCGATGCCGCCCACGAGGCCGATGCCGAGCGCGAGGCAGGTCGCGGCCTGAAGCTTCCAGCGGCGGTCGGGCGTGCGAGCGTCGAGCGGGGTGTGCCGGGGGCCGAGCCCGCCGAAGCGTCCAAAGAAAAACGGGGCGACGCCGAGGATGGGCAGCAGGATGTAGGCTTCGATCAGGTAATTGCGTCCAAAAATCCAGACCCAGTAGGGCAAGTCGCCGCCAAGGCGTTGCAGCCAGGGCATCTGGGTGAGCGCGCCGAGCATCGCCCCGAAGGTGCCGAGCCCGACGAGCACGAACCCGGGCGGCGGCAGGCTTTCGCGTTGGCCGCAGCGGCGGGCGAGGCAAGTGGCAAACACCGCGAAGGCGACCACAAAGCCCAGTTCGGCCCAGTTGGATTGACCGAGCAGGCTGGCGATTTGGCCGCCGCCCCAGAGCCCGCCGACGCACGCCCAGGCCTGCAGGCTCAACGGGCGGGAGTCGAGCATACGAGGGCCGGCGGTGCCGAGAAAGCCGAAGATGAAGGCGGTGAAGAAGCCCTCGATCATGAGCCGCACGTGGGCCGGGCCGGGATAGACCTCGAGCCCGCCGGCCAGCCAGAGCGGCCAGAGCGCGACCCCCACCACGCCGACCACCACCCCCAGCGGGAAGAAGAGGCGATAGGGCTCCGACGCGCAGGCGGCGGCAAACTGACGCCAGCGGATGGTCGGCACGGGCGGGGCCGCGGCGGGCAGGGGCAGGGCGGACGCCTTCACTGGGCCCCTCCGGCGGCGGCGTTGATCGCGGTGACGACGTCGTCGCGGGTCCAGCGGTTGCCACGCCAGACCTGCACGATCTTACCCTGTGGGTCGATCAACGCCGTGCAGAGCGTGTGGTCGAGCAGGGCGCCGTTGCGCTCGCGGTAGACGCGAAAGGCTCGCACGATCTGGTCCGTTACCTCGGGGGTGGCCACGGCATGGCTCCAGATGGCCGGATCGGCCCCGACTGCCTCGCCATACGCCGCGAGTTGTTCCGGCGTGTCGAACTCCGGGTCGATCGTGACGCTCAGGAGGCTGACGGGCACCCCGGTTTCGCCCGCCTGGATCGCGCGTTGCAGCCCGGCGAACTTCGTCGCCATCAGCGGGCAGAAATCGGGCACCGGGCAGCGGGTAAAGACAAAGGTCAGCACGGTGTAGCGTTCGGGGGTGGTGAGCCCGCGCGGCGTGCGGTTCTGGTCGAGCAGGGCAAATTCCGGCACCGTATCGCCCTCGTCGAGGCGCGGCACCTTGTTCGGGCGGGCCCGCGGCGCATGATCGGTCGCGCTGCCCACCACGACCACGTCTTGCAGCACCATGCCCGCGTCGGAGACGACGAGTAGCGCGCGGATCTGGTTCCCGGCCTGTACGTCGCCCTTCGGCAGCGGTGCGGCGAGGTCAAAGGCCATGGTCATCGCCGGCATGAAGTTGGGGATGTCCTCGTGGGCCACCACCAGTTCTTCGGGCGAAAGCACTGCCCGCACGGTGCCCTCCAGCGGGTATTGGCGCACGGGTTCCGCCCGGACCAGCCACGGGCAGAGGACGAGCAAGAACAGGAAGATCCGTCGTTTCATGCACCCAGTCTACCCGAATGGAGGCGCGCGCTCCTTGATGTGCGTCAAGCTTCGGCCGGTTCGGCCACGCCACAGGGCGTGTAGGCGATCCGTGCGATCTCGATCCGACCGGCCACGTCCTCGACGAAGGGCTCGCCGTGGCAGACGCCGACGGTGCCGTAGCCGGTGGCGGTGGCGAGGAAGGCGCGGAAGTCGCCCGGCACCTGGGGGGCGAGGTAGAGCACTTGCTCGACCGCATCGTAACGGGCGCCGCTCAGGGCCGGAATCAGTGCGTAGGAGGCCATGGCGCGGGCATACCAGTGGCCCCATTCATACTCATCGAAGGGGTTGCGCTTCTCGCCGTCGTAACGGGCGCGGCAGGTGCGCACGATCTCGAGGCCCGACGCGACTTCACCGAGCTGAATGAGGTGGGCGGCCACCTGATATTCGATCCCGGTCCAGACCTCCGCGCTGTAGATAAACGGCAGGGACGGCTCGCCACCTTGGGGCCAGGTGCAGAGCAGTAGTCCGCCCTCGTGACCCAGCGCGTAGGTGGGGCGCGAAGGGTTGGGGTGGGCGGAGAGGTCGGCCTTGAGGTTGTGCCGGTGCACCGAGCGCAGGTGCGTGCGGACCTTCTCGGGGTCGAGCACCGGCGGCACGCCGCAAACGCGCGCTAGCCAATCGCCGATCACGCCGTCGGCGAGGCAACCGGAGCCGTATTGGTATTTCGGCCCCTCTGCCTCCAGCAGCGCACGGGCTTCAGGCGAGTAATCGCCGGAGGCCTCCTGCCCGAGGCTCATCGCTTCGGCGGGGTTCTGCGCGCGCAGCCGTTTCCACTCCACTTGCTGGATGAAGTAGCTGCCGTTGAAAAGTTCGCCTTCCAGACGGGCGAGACCGGTTTCGAGCAGGCGCCGATAGGGCTGCACGTCCTCGTCGAGCGCCGCTCCCATCACGCAAACCGCTTGCAGCGCGGCGAGGTAGATGCTGGCCGACATGCCATTGGCGCCCCAAAACTCGATATCGTAGGTATTGTGGTGGGGCTCTTCCGGGCAGCCCGTGCGGCGTGGGTCCCAAGTCTCGATCGCGTAGTCGAGGCACTGGCGGATGCGAGGCCACAGGGCGCGCAGCCACTCGGTTTCGCCACCAATACGCCAATCGCGGAAGGCCTTCAGGATCGTGCCCAGCTGGCCGTCCAACGCGGCATGCCACTCGTGCGAAGTCGGGCGGATCGGCAGCGGCACGCGAAACACCTGGTGTCCGCTCGCATCCTGGCCTTCCGCAAACTCGGTCTCCCGCAGGCTCCGCTCCAGCTCCGGGAACAGGTGGGCGAGCGCCTGCGCATAATGCCACACGTGCGTGCAGGAGCCCTCGGCGAGCCCGCTATCGTCGTCGCAGCCCTCCCAGCCCCAGAGGCGCCCGTCGTGCTGACGCAACAGGGTGGGGGACTTCAGGATGCTGAGGTTGGCGGCCGCGGCTTCGACGGCTTCGGGAGGCAGGTCCGTATCGTCGAAGCAACGCTGGAAGCGCTGGCTGCGTTGGCGCAAGTCGCGGTAGTGCTCCCGCCAATAGCGGTCCAGGGCCGCGATGTCGGCAAACTGGCTGGCATACCACGGGCGGTAGGTTTCGCCTGCGTCCGCGCCGGTGCGCAGGGCGGAGGTGGGCGCATACCAGGCCAGTCGCACGCGGATCTTTTTCGATTCCTCGGGCGCGAGGTGGACCGGCACAAAGATCGTGCCGCCGGGGGCCGGATGCTCGGCGGGCGCGGGTGGGCGCTCGTAGGCGCAGCCGGCCGCGATGTCGCGCCAGACCATCGTGATCGGGTCGAACCACGAGCCGCGGAACCACGCGTGGTTGATCTGGGCGTCCGGCGCGTCGGTGCAGGCGGCAAACCAGCAGGCGCGGTCGGCGGTATCTGGCGCGTCGCCCGCGTGCAGGAGCAGCCCGCCCGGCAAGCCAGTTACGCTCTGCTCGGCTTGACCGCGCGCGGCAAGGAAGTTCGGCAGGTGGTAGGAAAAGACCGCTTCGATGGGCTGGTGTGAGCGGTTGGTAAAGGTGTATTCAAGGCCCGCGACCGGCAGGCAGGCGCTGTCCGTATCGCCGGGCTCGAACGGGCTCCAGCCCACCACCGTGGCCGACAGCGGCAGGGCAGCGTCGTGCAGGGCCACCTCGGCAAAGGGAAAGCGGGCCGTGAAGGTGCTCTGGGCAAAGCGCGGCAGGCCGAGGCCCAGACGGGCGTCACCCCGGCCCGCTCGCGGATTGCGGAAGCGGCGCCACGAGGGTACGGGCCCCTCCACCACGCGCGCGATGGTATAGGGCTTGCGGACCGAAATGGCGGCGAAGGCGCCGGGCTCGCAATGCAGGTCCGGGCGGTGTCGGATCGAGGCCTGCGTCAGGCCGCCGATGCCGTCCAGGCAGACCATGCCGGCGCCGATGCCGCCGAGCGGAAAGGCGATCTGGTCGAGTTGGCGACCGCTGTAGCGGGCCATCGAGGCAGGAAAGGCAGACATGCTAAAATCAGGCTAGGCGTTGCGCAGGACCGCGACGTCGAAGGAGGGCAGGCGGACCTCGGTCTCCACGGTCTCGCCCGAAAATGCGTCCCGATAGGGGCGGGGCAAGGGCACGACTTGCTGCTCGGCCGTGTGGTTGAGCAGGAAGACGAGGCGGCGTTGGCCTGCGGCATCCGCGCGGACCGAGAGCTCGACGCCCGGCGGCACCGCGATTTCGGGCGTGATTTGGGCCTCCTGCAACAGCGTGCGGATCAGGGAGGCATAGAATGCCGGCTCCTGGACGACCGTGCCGAGATACCAGCCCTGACCCTGACCGAAGCGGTGGCGGGTGAGGGCCGCGTAATCCCCCAGAAACGGGTGCACGTAGCGCGCGATCGGCTCGGCGGTTTCCGGCGTCAGCCAGTCGGCGTAGTGGATTGCGGTGGCGGTCTCCGGGAAAGGCGTATCCTGGCCCTCAAAAGCGAGCGGTACCTGCATGGTGTCCTTGCCGAAGCTGCCGTATTCATCGATGCGCACGCCGAGCATCGGGCGCAGGAGCCCTGGCAGGGTCAGCTCGTAGCAGCGGTTGCAGCCGTCCTTTACCCCGCTGCGCGCGTCGACCAGCACGATGCCGCCGCCTTGCACGAAGGCTTCCAGCGCCTCCGCCAGGGCAGCCGTGACGACGTACTGGCGCGAGACGATCAGCAGCCGATAGCCGGAGAAATCGCGGTCGGGTGGGATCACGTCGAGGTTGACGCCGGCGTCGAAGCAGGCCTGGTGGTAGCGCTTGAGCGATTCGATATAGTCGTTGTGCTCAAACTGCGGCTGGAATTCCGTGCCCCAGAGGCTGTCGTAGTCGTAGAGCATGGCCGCCCGGGCCTGGACGGTCGTGCCTTCGAGCAAGGGCGCCAGCTGGTGAAATTCGCGCGCCGTCTCGGCGGCCTCACGGTAACGCCGGCCCGGCACCCCATCGTGCCCCAGCAAACCGTGCCAGTACTGTTCGGCTCCGGTTGTGCAGGTGCGCCAGCGAAACCATGTCATGCCGTCGCAACCGTGGGCGAGTTGCTGGTAGGCGACGCTGCGGATCTCGCCCGGCCACGGGTTGCGCATAAAGGTGGGGCCGCCGGGCGGGCCGGCCGTCTGCTCGAGGATCCAGTAGTTGCGCGCCTTGTGCCCGCGAGTCAGATCGGCCACCAGCGAGGCCTCGTAACGCACCGTCTGCGAGTTCCAGACGGGGTAGTTGTCCCAGCTGACGAAGTCCAGCTCACGGGCCAACTCGTGGTAATTCACCTGGGTGAAGAGCGACATCAGGTTGTGCGTGATGAAGCGGTCCGGGAAGTGCGGGCGCAGGATGTCGATCTGCTCCTGTTGGAAGGTGACGTTGAGCCAGCTGTAGTGGCGTTTCCAATCCAGCATCGCCCCGGGATTGCTGATCCAGTAGTCCGGGATCTCGATCTGCGACCAGTCGTCGAGCGTGTGCCCCCAGAAGTGCGTGCCCCAGGCTGCATTGAGCGCGCCGATGGTGCCGTATTTGTCCTGCAACCACTGCTGAAAGCTCTTCCGGCAGTGGTGGCAATAGCAGACGGGCTCCTGCAGTTCGTTGTCCGTCTGCCAACCGATAATGGTCTCGTGCCCCGCATAGTGCTCGGCCATCGCGCGGGTGATGTCCCGCGAGAGCCGGCGGAAATCCGGCTGGGAGAGGCAGGCGTTTTTGCGTGCGCCCCAGCGGATGCGTTGCCCGTTGCGCTTCACGGCGAGCGCCTCCGGGTATTTTTGCGCGACCCAGGCGGGCATGGAGGCCGTGGGGGTGCAGAAGAGCGCTTTGAGCCCCGCCCGCTGGAGATCCTCGAGCAGGCGGTCCCAGAAGCTGAAGTCGTAGTGACCTTCGCGGGGCTCCAGATGCACCCAGTCAAACTCGGCGACGCGGACGGTGTTGAAGCCCGCTTCGCGCATCAGGCGCAAGTCGGTCGGGCGGCGTTCGATCGACCAATGTTCGGGGTAGTAGGCGACTCCGATCGGAAATTCCTGTGGCATAAATCGACTGTAGATCTGTAAGGGGCTCAGGCGTGGCAGGCGCAGGCTTCGTGGGTGGGTTCGCTAGAGACGGGTTCCGGGGCGGCCTGGGGGATGACCGACAGGTCGGCTTCGGTCTCGCTGTATTTGAGGCCGAGGAAACCGGCGGCGTAGGCGAGGCGGCGCCCGTAAGGCCGTAGCTCAGCACCTGGTGCGTGCCCAGCAGCGTATCGAGGAACGCCTGGGAAGACGCCACGTGCAGGCGGATTTGCGTGTGACAGGCCGGCAGCTTGCGCTGGCGCTCGGTCCAACCCGTATGGCAGGTCATCTCCTGCGCGTTGACGCTGATGCGTGCGATGCTGGCGACCTGGGCGTCGGGCAGGACGACCTCCGGCGAGACGCCGCGCCCGCTCTCGTGGTGGCGCATGAGGCTGAACTTGAGGTCCTGATGGCAGGCGCAGGTGGGGGCGGTGCAGTGCACGAGGTCCACCGCGTTGTTCGCGTGCACGATCGGGTTGGCGATCCAGACGAAGTCCGCGCCGAGGGATTTGAGCAGGAAGAGCGTGAGGGCGGCGTCCAGATCGCCTTCGCACGCGCCAATGGCGTTGGCGGAGTCGTTGAGCGCGCTCAGGGCGAGGCAACTGGTGGTATCGAGGTCGCCGATCATGCTGAAGCAGGCCATGGAGAGCCCGTCGGCCTCGTGGGAAGCCAGCAACTGACGCATGGCGACGGTCACGCGGCAGGCCTTGAGGATGTCGCTGGGCTGGACGGAGATCAGGCGCGGGGCTTGGGCCAGCCAGCGGTCGGCCTCGTCCTGGGCATCGGCATCGGTGACGGTGTGGTAGACCGCGTAGAGCGCCTCGCGCTCGAGCGGGATCACCTCGGTATGGACGCGGGAAAGGATTTGTTGCGGCGAGCGGCAGCTGTTGATGACCCACGGCTCGGTCTCGCCGATCTTGAGTAGACGGGCGCGGCTGAGGCGGGTGGCGGCCTGGGCGGCGATGGCGTAATCCGCCACCTCGGCGAGGGAGGCGAGCCAGTTGATGCGTTTGCCCTTGAGGCGGCAGGAGGCGAAAAAGTCGGTGCTGGCGGGGTGGGCGTTGGCGTGCAGGAGGCGCCCGGCCAGGTCGGCGGGCATGGCCTCGGGCAGGTAGGCCGCAAAGAGGCCCAGGCAGTCGCGCGTGTCCGAGAGGCGCAGCATCCACGGCTGCACGCCACCGCTCAACGGCACGACGAGGCAGGGCGTCTGGCTCTTGTTGGTGAGGTCTCCCAGGTCTTCTGCCCGGTCGACGCGGCGGAAGGAGAAGTCCCCTTGGGTGCAGGTAGACAGCAGGGCTTCGACCTGGGCAAACAGATCGGTCCGGGCGGCGGCGTCGGGCCAGTAGACGGGCGACGCGAAAAGAAAAACCTCCAGGGGGTAGGAGGTCGTGAGTTGGTTAGAAGGGTGCATTGATGTCGGTTACGGGGGTGCCGCGCATGCGCGTGAGGTGCTGTTTCACTTCTTCGATCACGTCCTGCACGTCGCGATAGTCTTCTTCGAGCAGGTGATCGGTCCAACGCGAGCCGTAGCGCACGTGGTTGATTTCGTCCGACCAGTCCTGATCGGCAAAGAGCTGGCTGCGGTCGTCGCCATTGGTCTCGTATTCCTTCATGCGCTTGGGCTTGCGCGGCATGAAGTAGGCTTCGAGGCCGCGTGTGAGGTAGGCGACGCGGTGCAGCACGGGCAGGCCCTGCGACTCCTCGTAGAGGATGGGGTTGACCCGGTCGGGTTCGACGCCCAGTTCGCGCAGGCGCACGGTGCCGAACTCGCTGTGCCGGGCCTCGTCCCAGAAGTGCCGGCTGAAGTCGGCGAAGAACTCCCAGGGGTAGTCGCCGTCGCTGGCATCGAAGAGGATGCTGGCCAGCAGGGCCGCGGCGTAAAACTCGTTGAAGAAGACCCGGAACTGCTCGACGGTGGCCTGTTCGGGGCTCATCTGCAGGCGGTCTTCGTAGCTGGCGAGGCTGCCGATGGTGATCTTGTCGTCGAAGACGATCGTGGCCGGGCGCTCGAAGCGGGGCGCGGCAAAGGCCGCCGGCTTGTCGCCGGTCGCGTCCTGGCCGTGGATGCCGCCGATGTGCGTGACCCAGGCGCTGACGTGTTCGGCCCAGGCACTGTCGCCGCCCAATGGCAGGGAATCGTACCAGGCGACCTGCGCCTGCAGGTCCAGCAGGATGCGGCGCAGTAACCGGTGCTCGTTGGCATTGCCCACCGGGTCGACCTGGGTGAGGTCGTCCTCGATCGTCTGGACCAACTGGCGGGTGAGCACGCCGTAGAAGCCCTGCAGAAACGCGGTGTCGTCCGGCGCGTGCAACACCTCTTCGAGCAGGGCCTTCAACTCGGGGCGGATGCTGGCGTCGGGGTTGCCGGAGCGCATCTCCTTCAGGCGGGCGCGCATCCAGGTAACATGTTCGGCGGCGTCGTAGAGGTGGTAGGCCAGCTTGTATTTGCGCTCGAAGTCGCCCAGGCGCAGGAACCAGCCGGCGAGGATTTTCAGGCGGGCCCGTTCGACCGCCACGAGATTGCGCAGCCGGGTGGAGGTTTGGGCGATGCTGAGGCCGTTGACAAGGAGAGTGTCCATGAAGGGGAAGGGGAGGAGGGTGAATGAAAAGGGGTAGCGGACCGACGCTGTCGTCGGCCCGCTCCAGCTCAAGTTGGGCTGGTGTCTGGTCTTTGGGTATGGAGAGTCACTACAACCAAAATGTGAAGCGGCGGCACATTGTTCGGTAAAGCGGCCAATGCGGCGTCAACACCGTCCCTTTATCCCGGAAATGCCGCACCCTCGCCAGTGGGGGCTCACGCAACGTTGAGCCGGGCGCGGCGGGCTCAACGTTGACTGCGAATGGCTCGAAATTGGGCGTATCGACGCGCTTGATCCGCCTCATCCAGAGGCCAGCTGTCACCGTTCCCTTACCCCCCTCGGCGGTGCCAGCACGATCGGGACTCCTGCCGTCCCGATCGGCCTCCGGTTCCTACCCCTGGAAGGCTTTGGCCTCATTTCACTACCACCCTGTATCGCTCATGACGCACTCCTTCACTCCTGCAAAGTCCTCTTTGCGCTTTAGTCGCCTGCTCTTGTTGGGTGGGCTGGCGCTGGCCCCATCGCTGCGGGCCGAGCTGATTACCCAGACCGGCTATAACGGCGGCGGCGAATCCTGGGAAACCGGCGCCGACTGGAGCAATGGTCTGCCCGCTCAGGCCGGCAACGACTACATCAACAATGCCGGGCTCAATACGCTGCTCTCGCGCACGCCGGAAGGCACCTCCGTTGAGTTCCCTGGCGACTCGCTGACCATCGCCAACACCAGTGTGATCTACGCCCGCGCGGCCACGGTCACGATTGCGGACTTCCGCCTGGACAACGGCCAAATGGCCTTTGCCGACGATACCTACCCGGAGGCCATCGAGCTGGCAGGAGGGCTGACGCTGCTCGCGGGCGGCGGTTACTTCAATACCGCACACGGCGATTACGCGGGCGTCTTTGAGATCACGGCCGACATTTCCGGCGTGGGTGCGCTGAACGCGCAGATGATGCCGATCGCATTCGCCGACCCCTCCACGACGACCTCGACGGTCGAGATCGTGCTCTCGGGCAATAACACCTACGAGGGCGGCACCCTGGCGGGTCTGCGCGGCATTGTCACGACGATGGCCGACGGCGCTCTCGGTACGGGCGACGTCACGGTTTCTTCCACCGGCCAGTTGAATCTTGGCGGCGGCACCACGCACGATTACATCGACGACGCGGCCACGCTGACGGTCGAAGCCGGCGGCCTGGTGGACCTCAATTTCACGGGTACCGATACCGTCGGTGCGGTGGTGCTCGACGGCACCGAAGGCGAGACGGGCACCTATGGTGCGGTCGGTTCCGGCGCGGACCACGAGAGTGCGGTTTCTCCGGCACGGGCCTGCTCGAGATCCCGGCGGTCGAGACGCTGATCCATCAGACGGGTTACAACAGCGGCGGTGAGTCCTGGGAAACGGGTGCGGACTGGAGCAACGGGCTCCCGGCGCAGGCGGGCTTTGACTACATCAACGAGCAGGGCCGCGATTCGGGGCTCTCGCGCACGCCGGAGGGAACTTCCGTGGAATTCCCGGGCGATTCGCTGACGATGGCCAATACGAGCGTGATCTATGCCCGCGCGGCCACGATCACGATTGCGGACTTCCGTCTCGACAACGGCCAGATGGCGTTTGCCGACAATACCTACCCGGCGGCGATCGAGTTGGCGGGCGGCCTGACGCTGCTCGATGGCGGCGGCTATTTCAACACCGCACACAGCGACTATCCAGGTGTTTTCAACATCACGGCCGACATCTCCGGCGTGGGCGCGTTGAACGCCCAGATGATGGCGATCGCGTTTGCCGATCCCTCCACGACGACCTCGACGGTCGAAATCGTGCTGACGGGTAACAACACCTACGAAGGCGGCACGCTCGCCGGCTTGCGCGGTATCGTGACCGCCGCAGTCGACGGTGCGCTGGGCACGGGCGACGTTATGGTCAGCTCGACCGGCACGCTGCACCTGACGGGCGGCACCACCAACGACTACATCGACGACGGTGCGATGGTGGAAGTGGCCTCCGGTGGGGTCGTGAACCTCGACTTTACGGGCACCGATGTGATCGGTGGCCTTTCGATCGCCGGCACCGAGGCCGAAGGTGGCACCTGGGGTGCCGTGGGCTCGGGCGCCGACCATGAGAGCGACGCCTTGACCGGCACGGGCATGTTGCAGATCCCCGGTGACGAGACCATCGTGTATCAGACGGGCTACAACAGCGGCGGTGAGTCCTGGGAGACGGGTGCGGACTGGAGCAATGGGCTCCCGGCGCAGGCGGGCTTCCACTACGTCAACGAGCTGGGCCGCGATTCAGGGCTCTCGCGCACGCCGGAAGGCACCTCCGTGGAGTTCCCCGGTGAGTCGCTGACGCTGGCCAATACCAGTGTGATCTACGCCCGCGCGGCCACGGTCACGATTGCGGACTTCCGCCTGGACAACGGCCAGATGGCATTTGCCGACAACACCTACCCGGCGGCGATCGAATTGGCGGGCGGGCTGACCCTGCTCGAGGGCGGCGGCTATTTCAATACCGCCCATGGCGACTATGCGGGTGTCTTCAACATCACGGCCGACGTTTCCGGCACGGGCATGCTGAACGCCCAGATGATGCCGATCTCGTTTGCCGACCCCTCCACGACGACCTCGACGGTCGAGATCGTGCTGACGGGCGACAACACCTACGAGGGCGGCACGCTCGCTGGTCTGCGCGGCATCGTGACCGCCGCGGTGGACGGTGCGCTGGGCACGGGCGACGTCACGGTCAGCGAGACCGGCACGCTGCACCTGACCGGCGGCACCACCCACGATTACATCGACGACAGCGCCACGGTGAACCTCGCCCCCGGCGGGGTGTTGAACCTCGACTTTACGGGTACCGACATGATCGGCGCCCTCCTGATGGACGGAACGCTGGCCGATGCGGGCACCTGGGGTGCCGTCGGCTCCGGCGCGGATTTCGAGAGTGAACAAATAGAAGGTGAAGGGTATCTACAGGTCCCCGGTGCCGGGATTGATCATATCGTCAACCGGGACAAGCGCGTCTTCGACGGGGAGGTCGAAGGCGCGCAACCCGGGGACCGGTTGCTGCTGGAGGCGGGCGAACGTGCCGCCATCACCTTCCGCAACCTGCATGGCTCCGAGGCCCACCCGATCGTGATCGTCAACGACGGCGGCCGCGTCACCTTCTCGGGCACGGACTTCGCGGCTGTGGCGTTCGAGAACTGTAGCCACGTGCGCTTCACGGGCACGGGTTCGTCCGACTATTTCTACGGGATCGAGGCCACCGGCTCTTCGACCATGGGCATCGCGGTCCACGAGTTTTCGACCAACGTCGAGGTGGATCACTGCGAGGTCCACGGGGTCAACTTTGCCGGGATCATGGCCAAAACGGATCCGAAGTGCGACCTGTCGGCCAACCGCGACAACTTCGTGATGTATGACACCGTGCTGCACCACAACCTCGTCTACGAGGTCGGCGGCGAAGGCTTCTACATCGGTTTCTCCTTCTACGGTGGCTACAGCAGCACGGCAGGTTGCGAGGGCACGACCCTCTACCCGCACGTGCTCGATGGCGTGAAGATCTACCGCAACATCGTGCACCACACGGGCCTCGAAGGCATCCAGGTGGGCTGCGCGACTTCGGACTGCGAGATCTACAAGAACCACGTCACCTTCACGGGGCTGACCAACCAGCAATACCAGAACCGCGGCGTCCAGCTCGGTGGAGGCACGGGCGGTAAGTTCTACCAGAACTACATCGCCGATGTGCCGGCAACGGGCCTGATCGTGCAGGGCTACGGTGACAACGAGATCTACGACAACGTGATCGTGCGCACCGGCGGCGTCTTCCTGGACAAGGGGCCGGAACCGACTTCCAACCAGGGCTTCAAGGTCTTCAACAATACGATCGTGGACTCCGAGATCGGCATCAACCTCTACGCCACGGACGTCCTGCAAAACCAGATCAAGAACAACCTGGTCGTGAACTCCAGCGGTGAGGACATCCGCCGGCTCAGCAGCTCGGTGCCGTGGGAACTCGAAGGCAACCTGACCTACGATACCGCGGCCGAAGCCGGCTTTGTCGATGCCGAGAACGATGACTACAGCCTGGCGAGCGGCTCGGCCGCCCTCGACGCCGGCGTGGATCTCTCCGCGCAGATGCCGGCCGTGGACTACGAGGGCAAGGTGCGGGAGAGTGATTGGGATGTCGGCGCCTACGAGGGCCAATGGCTGCTCAAGGACGAGCCCACAACGCTGCGCGGGATGACCGACACCGGCGCGGGCATGGCCACCTCGACGTGGTTCGGCACCTTCTCGCTGGATGACTACCCCTGGCTCGGCCACGACCGCCTCGGCTGGCTCTACGCCTACGACGACGAGATCGACAGCCTCTGGCTGTGGTCGCCCACCGCCGATTCGTGGCTCTGGACCTCGCGCTTCTGCTTCCCGTTTGCCTGGAGCGATGCGGGGACCACCTGGCTGTATTTCTACCTCCACGAAGGCGAAGCGGTCTGGGCCTACAACTACTCGACCTCCGCGTGGGAATTCTACGCCGAGTAGCGCACCGAAAGGATACGGATATCATGGATGCACAGATTGCAGTTGTCGGGGCCCTGGACACCAAGGGCGCGGAGTTCAGCTTCCTTTGCGAGCGGATCCGCGCCGCCGGTGGACGGCCCCTGTTGATCGATTTCGGCGTGCTCGGCGACCCCGAGATCCAGGCCGATGTGACCGCGCAGGAAGTCGCCCGGGCGGGCGGCGGAGACCTGGATGCCATGCGCCAGGAGCGGCACAAGGACTATTGCATGCGCACGATGTCGGCGGGGTTGCGGGCGGTCGTCCGCTCCCTGTTCGACGAGGGGCGCTTGCAAGGCATCATCGGCATGGGCGGCAGCGGGGGCACGTCGATCGCGACGAGCGCCATGCGCGCCCTGCCGGTGGCGGTGCCCAAGCTGATGGTCTCGACCGTCGGGGGCGGCAACGTCAGCGCCTACGCCGGGACGAAGGACATCACCTTCATGCCCTCGGTCGTGGACGTGGCGGGCCTCAACCAGCTCAGTCGCGACATCTACGCCAATGCCGCCGGGGCGATCGTGGGCATGGTCCACCGGGCTCCGGTGGAGGCCGAGGCGGTTGAGCGGCCCATCGTGGCCGCCTCGATGTTTGGCAACACCACCCAGGCGGTGGACGGTGCGCGAAAGATCTTCGAGGCGCGTGATCTCGAGGTGCTGGTCTTTCACGCCACCGGTGTCGGCGGGCGCACGATGGAAGACCTGATCGCCTCGGGCTACATCAGCGCGTCCTTCGACTTGACCACGACGGAGCTCGCCGACTGCGTCTGCGGCGGTGTGTTCGATGCCGGGCCGGAGCGTTGCCTCGCCGCGGCCCAGGCCGGCGTCCCGACGGTGCTCGTGCCCGGTTGTGTGGACATGGCCAACTTTGGCGGGCGCGCCACCGTGCCGGCCCAGTATCAGAACCGCCTGCTCTACGAGTGGAATCCCGATATCACGCTGTTGCGCACCAATGCCGAGGAGAACCGCAAGATGGGGCAGATGATCGCCCAGGCGGCCAACGCTTCGACCGGGCCGGTGGAGATCCTGTTGCCCCTCAAGGGCGTGTCCATGCTGGATGCGCCTGGTGAGATGTTTTGGGACCCGGAGGCCGACGCAGCCTGTTTTGACGCGATCCGCGAGTACCTCAAGCCGGGCATCCCGCTGCGCGAGCTCGACCTCAACATCAACGATCCGGAGTTCGCCCGGGCGGCGGCCGAGCGTCTGCTGGCCCTGCTGGTGGGCTCCTGAACCCTTGCGTTTTTCTTATGTCGATAGCACGAACTGAAATCATCCGCCGCCTGCGTGCGCAGGTCGCCGAAGGACGTCCCATCGTCGGCTGTGGCGCCGGCACCGGCATCTCGGCCAAGATGGCCGAAGCCGGCGGCGCGGATCTCATCATCATTTACAACTCGGGCCGTTTTCGCATGGCCGGTCGGGGCTCTCTCGCGGGCCTCATGCCCTATGGCGACGCCAACGCGATCGTGATGGAGATGGCGCAGGAGGTCTTGCCCGTGGTGCGCGATACCGCCGTATTGGCGGGCGTGTGCGGCACGGATCCCTTCCGGCTGATGCCCGTCTTCCTCGAAGACCTCAAGCGCGCGGGCTTCTCCGGCGTGCAGAACTTCCCGACCGTGGGCCTGATCGATGGCGACTTCCGCGCCAATCTGGAGGGCACCGGCATGGGCTACGCCAAGGAGGTGGAAATGATCCGCCTGGCGCATGAGCTGGATCTGTTTACCTCGCCCTACGTCTTTGATGTGGAGCAGGCGCGGGCCATGACCGAGGCCGGGGCCGACCAGCTGGTGGCCCACGTCGGCCTGACGAACTCCGGCAGCATCGGGGCATCCGTCGCGCTCGGGCTCGAGCAGGCGATGCAACAGGTGCTGGAGATCGCGGCCGCGGCGCGCCAAATCCGCCCCGACATCCTCGTGATCTGCCACGGCGGGCCCTTCGATGAGCCCGACAACGTGGCCAAGGCCCTGCAGGGCATGCCCGGCATCGAAGGTTTCTTCGGCGCCTCCAGCATCGAGCGCTTGCCGACCGAGCGCGCGATTTCCAGCCAGGTGGCTGCCTTCAAGTCCACCGGGCTGGCCGGTTCCTGATTCCTCTGACCCCAATCCCATGAAACGCCTTTCCTGCTCCTGCTTCCAATCTCTGCTGCTGCTTGCCGGAACCGTCGCCGCCCCGCTCTCGACGTGGGCGGTGACGTACCCGGCGGTCAACGAGACGAACTTCCCTTCGGGCACCTTCAGTGACGGTAACCCGACGGATATTTTCTATCGTTACTTCGTGCCGAGCGGTTACGACCCGGACGATGCTTCGACGCTCTACCCGCTGGTCTTGTACTTACACGGCCAAGGGCCTTCGGGCACGGACAGCAGCCACCTCAACGGTGGGGGCGGGGGCTCGATGATCTTCATCTCGAGCGACTCGCCGGACAACCAGTCTGCCTACCCGTGCTTTTACCTCGCGCCGCAGTTGCCGGCCAGTAACACGGTCACGAACTGGTCGGATCCGGGCTACATCGCGGAGCAGATCGCGGGGCTGGTGGGGCAGTTCGTCCAGGACTTCAACATCGATCCCGACCGGATTTACGTGACGGGCGTTTCCATGGGCGGTGGGGGCACCTTTGCCCAGGCTACCCGCCACCCCAACCGCTACGCTGCCGCCGTGCCGCTGGCGGGGTGGGGCGACGGCAAGGAAGCGGATTACCTGCACTTGCCGCTGTGGGCCGGCCATTCCAACGACGACCCCCGGGTGCCGGTCTCGAGCACCGATACGCCGATCGCCAATCTGCGCGCGCTGGGCGGCGACCCGATCTACACGCGCACGGCCACCGGCGGTCACGGGGGGCCTTCTTCGCTCTTTTTCAGTGCGGGCCACCCGCTGGTGCCGTGGATGATGGCCCAGCGCCGGGGCGAGCCCAACGACAGCAGCCTGCTGAGCCTCAACATCACGCAGCCGGAGACGGACGGTACCTATATCGCCACTACGGACAGCGTGGACCTCGCGGGCACTGCGCAAGGGAACACCTTCACTGAGATGGAGTGGAAGAACCTGCGCAGCAACGATACCGGCGACATGACCGCTGCGGCCGATTGGTCCGTCACGGCGGTGCCGCTTCGCAGCGGGCTCAACCGTGTGCGCGTGCTGGGCACTACCGGCTCGTTCACCAGTCAGCCCAACGGCAATACCACGCTCTCCGATACGATTACGATCGTGGAGCGGGCCGAAGGAGATACGGTCGCGCCGGAGATCGCGGTTGCGCACCCGTCCTACGTCGGGGACCGCTTCCTCACCTCGCATTCGACCTTGGAGCTTTCGGGCACGGCGTCGGACGACATGGCGGTGGATCGCATCACCTGGTCGAGCGACCGCCTGGGGCACGGCATTGCTTCGGGCACGACCGACTGGTGGCTGTCGGACATCGACCTGTTCCCCGGTGAGAACCACATCACGCTCACGGTCTGGGACATCGCCGACAATTCCACCACCGAGACCCTGGCCGTCGTCTACGATCCAGACCTCGTGCCGCCGGAAGTGGTGGCCTGGGGACCGACGGACGATGCGTCCGATGCCGACGTGACGGTGACGTTCCGGTGGCTGAAGAGTCAGACCGCCTACAGCTGGTCGGTCCAGTCCTGCCCGGACCCTGCGGCGGGGCAATGGCAGGCCCTCGAGCCGGCTGCGAGCAGCACCGAGGACGATCCGGACGACGCGGCTTACGCGCGGGTGACGGTCGAACTCAACCTGGGCGCCGCTGCCGATACCCGCGCCCTCATGCGTGTCGTCGCCCAACCGGCGGACTAACCCCTGACCTTTATCGATCATGAAAGCGATTTTTCCGGTTCTGGCGGCGTGTGCCATCGCAGCCCAGCTCAGCGGCGCGACGGCTACCGTGCGCTTCGAAGTATTCCAGCAAGTGGACGACTACCAGCTGCTGACGAGCGACGAAGACCTGCGCTTCATCGCCTATGACGAGGTGGAGGGGGCGGAGGCCACGACGCACCTCTTTTTCTCCGGGCTGGCGGCGATCTACACCGATTCGACGGTGGCCGATGCCCGCTATGCCGCCGTGGATGCGGAGACGGCTACGGTCTACGATGTCGGCCACCTGTATCTGACCCTGCCGGATGCCCTGGCGGACGACTCGGGGGCCTCCTCCGGCCTGTTCGGCGTCGTGCCGCGCAATGGCCAGTGGAGCAACTACAGCGTCAGCACGCCCACGGTCTCGCCGGTCGGCGGGGCGGAGGGCGACTTTGTATTCGACGACGCGGGCCACGTGACCTTCGACGGCTTGGGCCGCCTGTCGTTGACTGGCACCTCGACCTTTGTCGTGGCGGACGAGCAGCACGTGGTGATCGAGCCGTATGCGCTCGGCTTCAGCAGCACCTCGTGGGGCTTCCGGCGCACGACCTTGCAGCGGCTCGACGGTGAGTTCATCGGCGTGTCGGTGGGCGGGGTGGTGAGCGCCTCCAACAATGCACCGCCGAGCTACGACGCCCAGATGTTTGCCGTGCGCGTGTTCGACGTGCCGGATGCGGACTTCGACGGCGTTCCCGATCTGGTGGATGACGACGTCACGGCCTTTGCCTACGTGGATGGCGCGTGGACCTACCACCCGGTTTCGGGCTGGGTCTACGGCTTCGGCCCGGTCTGGGGCTGGTCGGTCGTCACGGGGTTCAGCCACTACGACGCGCTGCCATGGATCTACACCTACGAAACCGGCTGGATCTATTACGGCGGTCGCAACGATTACGGCCTGTGGTACTGGATCCCCGAAACGGGGTGGGTGCTCACGGCCGACGATGCCGCCGGCGCATACGATTACGAGCCCTGGGGCGACGGCGACAAGATCTCCGGCTCGTTCTATTGAGCCGGGTGCATGGCGCCGGTGGATGTGCCGGCGCTATGGCACCTCTTCAAGGTGCTTTCGTCGAGGGAGGGCAACCGGTGGTATCGCCCGCTGGTGCGTGCTCAACCACCGGCTACGTTATGTGACCCCTTCGGGGTCGGTAACGGCAGACGCGGCAGGCGAACGTCGGTTCGCTCTGGATCGGCATCAAGCGGACGAGCGTCGTGTTTATGCCGTACCACCACCGGCTATAGGCTGGTACCTCTTCAGGATGCTGGGGCAGGCCGCCGTCTCCAGACAAGCCGCCGGTGAAAACGTGTAGATGCCAAGTCGGACGAACGGAACGCCTGACGCGCGATGGAGTGCGGCGCCTCCCGACGAGACCGGAGAGCGAGAGCGTGGGTGTTCGGTGAGAACGGGCGAGTATCAGCCGACGGCTTGCGTGGACGCTGCGCCCTATCGTGTCCCTTGGTGCGGACCCCGGAGGGGTCACAGCCTGTAGCCGGTGGTTGAGGGCCAGCAGGCCCGACACCACCGGAACCTTGCGCCCCGCAGACCGCATCCTGAAGGGATGCCACCGTAGCGGGTGAGAGGGGTTCGTTGCTGGCACCTCTTCAAGGTGCTTTCGTGGAGGATCGGCAACCGGTGGTGTCGCCCGCTGGTGCGTGCTCAACCACCGGCTACGTTATGTGACCCCTTCCGGGGTCGGCAACGGCAGACGCGGCGGGCGAACGTCGGGTTTCGTGGCTGATTGTCACGCCAGAACAGCGCGGCGGGATGCGCCGCAGTCCAAAACACGGCCTCGGCGGTTCGAGGGCTTGCGTGCACGCTGCGTCCCGTGGCGCGGACCCCCGGAGGGGTCACAAGCCTATAGCCGGTGGTTGAGGGCCCGGCAGGCCCGACACCACCGGAACCTTGCGCCCCGCGAACGCATCCTGAAGGGATGCCACCATAGCGGGTGAGAGGGGGCAACCGGCTGACATCCCTTCAGGATGGGTGCCCCTACATCGGGTTCGGATACAAAAAAATGCGGCGGTAACGCCGTTGCGGGCTCAACGTTGAGTAGACACACTTTGGACGCTGCTTCAGGATGGGGATATCCCCTTTTTCAGAGTCGACTCCTGCCTCTGAATCCTCCCCCGATTCCTACCCCTCCCTTACTGTGCCCACTCCTACCAAAAGCGTCACTTTGGCCGAGATCGCCAAGGTGGTGAAAATGTCCAAATCGGGCGTCTCGCGCGCCTTGCGCAACGACCCTTCCATCCCCGCCGCGACGTGTGAGCGCGTGCAAAAGGCGGCCGACCAGCTCGGTTTCGTCTCCGACCAGCGCATCTCGCGCGTTTACAGCATGATCCGCTTGCGTGGGCAGAGCACCTTCCGCAGCACGATCGGCTTCCTCAACGCCTACCCGTCGCGGGCGATCAACAAGGACCAGCCCCAGTGGTACCTCACCACGCTGTTCGAGAACGCGCGCGAGCGGGCGGCTGAGCTGGGCTACAAGCTCGACGAGATTTCGCTGGCCGACCCGCGTCTTTCGGACAAGCGCATCCAGAGCATCCTCGAGACCCGCGGAATCAAGGGGCTGTTGGTGCCGCCACTGCCGGACAACCTGCACGCGCTGCCGATCGACTGGAAGCGCTACGCTTGCGTGGCCATCACCTATACCTTGTTCGATCCGCCGCTGAACCGCGTGACGCCCAACCAGTATGAGAACATGCAGCTGGCGATCCAGGGCCTGGCCAAGCGGGGCTATCGCCGCATCGGGTTCATGATCTGGAAGGATTTCGGCAAGCGGGTGAACTACCACTTTCACGGGGCCTACTACGCCTACCAGCACGGCTTGCCGCCGGAGGACCGCGTGCCCATCCTGGAAGGGCTCAACGACGATTGGGACGGTCTGGATGAGTGGTATGCCACCTACCGGCCAGACGCGGTCATCGGCTGCGATCCCTCGTTTGTGGAGCTGTTTCATCGACGCGGTCTCTGTGCCGGTGAGGACCCGGTGGGCTACGTGAGCCTGGGGGGCGGTTACAGCGCGCCTCGCAGCCGCTTCCACCGCAAGGTCTCCTACATCTGCCAGAACACCGAAGACGTGGCGCGTTCGGGCATCGACATCCTGGTCGCTCAGATCGACCGCCGTGAGATGGGGGTGCCCGATGTGGCCAGCTCCGTGCACATCTGCGGCAAGTTGCTCGAGTGCGGCACCACTCCCGGCAAGGGCCGGGCCTACGCCTGATTTTTTACTATGTTACGCACCGGATTGGTTTCAGCGACGTTTCGCGGGCTCGAGCCTGCGGCGATCATCGAATTGGCGGCCCAGGCGGGCTGTGACGGCATCGAATGGAGCGGCGACGTGCATGTGCCCGCGGGCGAACTCGAGCTGGCCCGCACCGTGGGCGAGGCGACGCGCGCCGCCGGCCTGAGCGTGATCGCCTACGACAGCTACTACCGTGCGACGCCCGAGGAAACCTTCCAGCCGGTGCTCGACACGGCCCTGACGCTGGGGGCGCCGTTGATCCGGGTCTGGGCGGGGCGCAAGTCTTCGGCGGACATGCCACCCCGGGAGCGCCTGGACGTGGCGGCCCGGCTGGCAGTCGCGGCCCGGACGGCGGCGCGCTCCGGGCTGCGGGTGGCGACGGAATACCACAAGTGGTCGTTGACGGACGAGCTGGAGACGGCCCTGCAGCTACTGCGCGAGGTGGGCCCGTCTCCGCTGGAGACGTTGTGGCAAGGGTTTCGCTTTGGGGATGTGCGCGACGCGGAGGCCGAGCTGGAGGCGCTGGAGCCGTGGCTGGCCAACCTGCACGTGTTTTTCTGGGGGCCGGGCGGTTTCAAGGATCGCCGGCCCTTGCGTGAGGGCGCGGCGTTCTGGCAGCCCTTGCTGGCGCGCTACGCGAAGGACGACGTGGAGCGGCACGCCTCACTGGAGTTTGTGGCCGGCGACGCCCCGGAGCAGTTCCGGGACGACGTGGCCTGCCTCCAGGGCTGGATCCGCGCGCTACAGGACTGAGCGCGCGGCGATGACCTGGCGGTAATAATCGGCGCTGAGCTTGGGCGTGCGCTTTTGCGTCTCGTAGTTGACGTGCACCAGGCCGAAGCGCTTGGAGTAGCCGTCGGCCCACTCAAAGTTGTCGAGCAGGCTCCAGGCGAAGTAGCCGTGCAGCGGATAGCCTTCGGTCACGGCCCGATGGGCGGCGATGAGGTGGTTGCGCAGATACATGACGCGGTCGGTGTCGAGCACCTCGCCTTGCTGGTTCATGCGGTCGTCGCAGGCGCAGCCGTTTTCGGTCACGTAGACGGACTTTACCTGCCAGAGGTCGTGCAGGTGGCGGGCGACCCAATAAAGGATCTGCGGCCCCACGTAGAGCCAGGGCACGTCCATGCGCGGGTAGCCGGGCGGGTGGGGGATGAATTCGAAGCCCGGGGCCTGCTCGATCGCGCGCACATAGTGCGGGGTGTAGGTGTTGATGCCCACGAAGTCGAGCGGGCGGCTGATCCGGTCGAAATCCGCGGGATCGAATGCCGGGGCGTGCTCGCCTTCGGCGGCCAGGTATTCCGGCATGTAGCCGCCCTCGAGGATGGCGGTAAGGAAGTGGGCATCGAGGCGGCGCATGGCCTGCCGGGCGGCGGCGATGTGGGGCTCGGTCTCCATCACGGGCACGCAGACCTGGGTGTCTTGGGCGATGCCGACCTGCACGTCTGGGCGGCGGGCCTGCTGGCGGATGGCGGCGACGGCATCGCCGTGTGCGAGCAACGCGTGGTGGCGGATCTGGTTGCGCTCCCGACGGCTCAACTGCAGCCCCGGAGCAAACTCGCCCACGTGGTAGGCCCGATCTGTGAAGTTGATGAATTCGTTGATGGTGAAGAAGCGCGTCACCCGGTCGCTGAGGCGGCGCGAGACTTCACCGGCGTAGTGGGCGAAATCCTCGATGATGCGCGGGCTGCGCCAGCCGCCGTAGAGATCTTCGAGCGCCTGGGGCCAGTCCCAGTGAAAGACGGTGACCCAGGGCTCGATGCCGCGCTCGAGCAGGGTATCGACCAGGCGGTCGTAGAAGTCCCAGCCGGCTTCGTTGGCGTGGCGACCGTCGGGCATGACGCGCGGCCAGGCGATGGAAAAGCGGTAGGCCTGCAGGCCCAGGTGCGTCATCAGGTCGATGTCTTCGCGGTAGCGGTGGTAATGATCGCAGGCGCGGTCTCCGGAGTCGCCATTGTGGATGCGGCCGGGCTGGCGGCAAAAGGCGTCCCACACGGAGGGGCCGCGGCCGTCGGCGTCGTGGCCGCCCTCGATCTGGTAGGAAGAGGTGGCGCTACCCCAGAGGAACGACTCGGGAAAGGTGTAACAGGCGTCGGGTTGAGCCATGAATGCAGTGCGGTAAAGGTCGAAAAAAGACCCACATGGCGGGTGCCATGTGGGATGAGGTGACGATGAATGTTCCTGTGATGATGTCGTCCTACTGTTTGTAGATATAGACCCACTTGCCGGTGGACGGGTCTCCGTCTCCCTCCGAGACATATCCCCAGTTCTGGAGTCGGTTGATCCAGATGGTCGGATAGTAGTCCAACCAGACCGACCCCATGTAATCACCTGTATCGACCCAGTTGCCGGGCAGCAGGTCGTAATCCGAAAAGATGCCGGGGCCCTTGGCCGTGCTGCTCGTCGGGATGGTCAGGTTCTGGCCGTTCGGATCGATGTAGTAATCGTCGGAATAGCTGAGTGTGCCGGTATAGGGCGACGTGGGATTGTTGGCGTTGGTGGAGTACATCAGGCCAATCAGGTCGCCCGCATCGCGGCGGAAGATGGCGGTGTCGAAGGTACCACCGGCGCCGTCGGGGATGGGCACGTGCACGGGGGCGGTGTCGTTCGGGCCCTGCACGTAAAAGGTGGTCTCGTCGTTGGCGTTATCGATCACCATCCACACGTGGTACCAGTCCTGATAGGTATTGATGGCGGTGGTGGTGGCGTAGTTACCGCCGTCGCGCGGCTCCAGGGTGGGGAAGATGCGCGCTTGCGGGCCGTAGGAGTCGAAGCCGGTCGGCTGGGTCGGCACGCCATCCGTAAACTCGGGCTCCACGTCCGAGAGGCCGACCACGATGGGCAGCGAGTCGTTGGCGATACCGTAGACGCGGAAATACAGGGTGCCGGTCGTGCCGTCGGCGATGGGGGTATCGAGCACCCAGTTCATGTAGGTGACGGTCCACTCGGTGCCGTAGGTCGTGGGATCGCAGACAAATACGGTGTTGCTCGCATCCGTGGGGTCTTCCTCGTAAACGAAGTTCGGGCTCTCACGGTTGCCGAGGGTTACCAGATAGGTGTGGTCTGGATTTTGCGGGTCGCCTTCGAAGTCCTCGATCAGGTTCCAGTCGGCAAAGGCGGGCACGGCCAGGAGGCTGGTGAGGCTCAGGGCGAGGATACTTTGATACTTCATAGGGTAAGGTGGGGTCGTCGTTTGAGTAGATGAAGGTCGAAGCGATCACAGCGGTTGCTGCTGCGGTTCGCTTTCGATGTTCAACAGCTTAGGCAAGAGGCCTTTGGCCGAACAATCGGAGTTGCACTCAACGTTGAGGGGTTGAGTGGCTTGGTTGAAGAGGACGCTCGCTCCTATGTTCGGGACATGAGCTGCACCCCGGTCTTGCTGGGGCCCGAGCCAGGCTAGATGCTGACACCGGGTAGACGTGCAGTTCCCAACTTCCCCCCAAGTAAATTCCACCCCGACTCCTACGAAGATGCTGATGACCAGCCTTTTGCCGTACCCTGCGCGGCGTTTAGCAAAACCCCGCTACCTGACGACCCTGCTTGCCTGCGTGCTCTGCGCGACTCCTGCCTGGGCGCAAGATGACAACAGCGACGAAGAAGAGATCATTGAGCTGCCGGCGTTCGAAATCGTGACCGGCAAGGACGACCGCTACCTGTCCCCGGTCGCCCAGAGTGGCACGCCCATCAACATGGCGATCCGCGACGCTCCGCTCTCCCTCGAAACGGTCAATGCCGAGTTTATCGGCGACTTGCAGGCCGTGGACTCGCAGGAAGCGCTGGCTTATTCCGCCGGTGTGTTTCTCGAGAGCTTCGAAAACACGTCGACCGCCAACAGCGACTTTGAATCCCGCGACCGTTCGCCTTCCTCGTCCGCCAGCTCCGACGCGCCCTTCACCAATCAGGTGATCATCCGCGGCTATTCGGTGCCCAACCAGCAACGCTTCGGCTTCCGCATCGGTTCCATCGTGCCGGCCTACGGCGTGGTGATCGGCGGCTCGACCGACTCCGTCAATACCGAGCGCCTCGAAGTGGTGCGCGGCCCGGCCTCGCTGCTGTATGGCATCAACGTGCTCTCCGGGGTCGTCAACGTGCTGCCGCGCAAGCCCGTGGGGCAGTTCGGCGGTGAGGCTTCCGTCTCGGTGGGCAGCTACGACTTTTTCCGCAGCACGCTCGATGTAACGGGCCCGCTGACGGATACCCTCAACTACCGCATGGCGGCCGCCTACACCGAGGAGGGTGACTGGACGGACTACCTGCTGGACAAGAAGCAGTATTACGTGGGCCAGCTCGACTGGACGCCGGTCAAGAAGGTCAACCTGTTCCTGGAGGCGCAATACAGCAAGTCGCGGCGCGAGGGCGGCGGCCAGCAGTTCTTCGTGGACGGCGGCAGCATCAACGCGCAGGACTTCTACAACGAATACGACGAGCGCTACACCTTTGGGCGCGACTACTTCAACGAGGGCACCTTTACCGACGACAAGTGGGCCGGGCGCACCGACCCGCTGGGCAATGAGCTGCTGGGCGAGACCTACCTCGTCGAAAAGCCCGGCGTGGATTACACCTTCCCGGTGCTCGACCCCGGTACCCGCCTGTCCGGCCCCGACGTTTACCGCGAGCAAAAGGAGTACAGCCTGCTCTCGCTGCTCAACGTCCAGCCCTTTGAAGGCATGGAAGTGGAAATGGGCGCCTACTACACCCATACGGAGGTGGAAGAGCGCAACGTCTCCATGGCGGTCGTCACCAACGGACAAAACACGGTCAATCTCAACCGGATCAAGCTGAACCCCGAGGGTGCGGACGGCATCTGGGCGGGCATCGGCGAGCTGTTCCAGACGCCGGACAACCGCTCCACCGCGGCCGAGGACGCGCCGGCGATCGAAGACGTGCGCTTTGCGCGCTACTTCTGGTACAAGGAGCCGACGGAGGCCGACTCCCTGCAGCTGCGCTTCCGCTCAGCCTACACCTTCGACACCAACTTCTTCGACGGCGATCTGCCGATCGAGCACGCGTTGGTCGTGGGCGTGAACTACATCCAGGACGAGATGTCGTTCGTCACCGGCGGCGTCTCGGACGGTAACGTCTTTACCTTCGAGCAGGGCAACGAGAGCAACAACCGCTTTGCCGACGACCCCTACCACCTGCGCAACATCTTCGACTACTCCGTCATCCACTACAACGGTGAGGCGCTGGCCATTCCGGGTTACCTGACGACGAGCAGCCTGGAGGGCATCGACGATACCTCGGAAGACTACATCGTGCAGTCGGGCTGGCGGGATGCCACCTTGTGGTACAAGGGCCGCTACTTCGCCTACCAGGGCCAGTTCTGGGGCGACCGGGCCAACCTCGTGGCCGGGGTGCGTCAGGATGCTTACCAGGTGAAGGAGGCCGAGCAGCTGCGCGTGGTCGACCGCGATTACGTGACGGACGAGTGGATCGGTTCCGGCACGGAAGCGGGGCAATTTCCCGTGATCGACCGCCTGATCGGCTACGGCGACCAGCCCTATGTCTGGCAGGACGATTTGCCGGACTCGCTCAACGCGGGCATCGAGCAGTCGATCGAGCGCCTGCGGGCAGAGCAGCCCAATGGCACCGTGAGCTACAACTTCCCCGAAGACCAGAAGTTCACCACCAAGTTTTACGGCCTGAGCGTGCGGGTGCTCGACCCGGTTTCCGTCTTTTACGTGCACTCCGAGGGCGTGTTCCCCAACACGGGGCAACGTGACGGCGCCTACCAGCCGATCGACGCCGAGCAGACGACCAACGACGAAATCGGCGTGAAGTTCGAGCTGATGGAGGGCAAGATCTCCGGCTCGCTCGGCGTGTTCCGCATCAAGCGCGAAAACGCGGTCTGGAACTGGCTCTCCGCGCCCAATCCCGCGGCCTGGGCCAGCGGCCCGCTGGGCACGAGCGACAGCTTCTCGCCCGACGAGATCCGCGCGGGCAACGAGTCCATCAAGTATGGCGTGGGCGTCGAATACGTGGTGCAGGCCTTTGAGGAAGCGGGTATCGAATTGCCCGTGCGCCGCAAGCCCACCGGCTCCACCGACCCCGACCAATACCAGTTCAGCGCCAGCGACTTTGAGGAATACGGCGTCGTGGTGGTGGGCAAGCGCCCCTGGAACAATCCGGAGAGCCCCACGGCGGACCACACCTACTTCTTCATCGACTATGAGCTGATGAAGAGTGTGGAAAACAACCCGTTGACGCGCGCCATGGACATCGCGATCCGCGACCAGGCGGCCGCGGGTAACCCCATCAACTACTTCGGCCCCACGGGCGAGACCTACAACGCCTCGCAGACGGCCGTTTCGCCTGGTGCGAACGTGACCTACGAGGAAGAGGGTACGGGCTTTGACGGCAATATCATCTACAGCCCCAACGACAACTATCAGGTCGTCTTCACCTTCTCCAAGCAGAACCGCGAGGTGGTGGGCACCGGCTTCAACCTCGCCCCCGGCTACCAGGTAGACGGGCAGGGCGATCAGGTGGGCGACGAGATCTGGACGACGGAATACGACGTGTGGGTCTACCAGCTCGGGCCGGATGCCTTCGAGGATCCCAGCGACCCGACGACGCTCAAGTCTTCGGCACTCAACGGGGCCGACCTGTCGTTTGTGCCGGAGTATTCCCTGCGCCTGTGGAACCGCTACAACTTCAACGAAGGACCGCTGGAAGGCCTGGCCGTCGGCGGCGGGGTGCGCTGGAACAGCTCCATCCCGACCACGGCCGGGGTAGGGGGCCAGGAACTGGCCATCAACCGCTACCCGACGCCCGACATCCCGGCGCGGGCGGTGGTGGACCTCTTCACCTCCTACCGGACCGAGATCTGGGACCGCGAGTGGACCTTTTCGCTGATCGTGAACAACGTGCTGGACGATCACGAGGTGGACGAAGTCGCGGTTTACGACGTGGAGGATGGCGACCCCATCAAGCGTCGCACCCACCTTTACTACGATCCCGTCTCGTTCCGCCTGAACGTGAGCATGCGCTTCTAGCTGTATGACGGCTCATTTAGACAAAATCGTCATCGTCCTCTACCTGCTGTTTCTGGTGGGTATGGGGGCGGCGTTCCGCTCGTTCAACCGCAATATCGACGACTATATTCGCGGGGGCGCCCAGGGCACCTGGTGGCTGGTCGGGACCAGTATCCTGATGAGCGGCATCAGCGCCTTTACCTTCACGGGTAACTCCGGTGCGGCCTATGAAGCGGGCTTTACGCCGCTGATCATCTACATTGCACAGGTTTTTGCCTACCTCGTGGCGGCGATCTGGCTGGCCCCCTGGTTTCGCCAGACACGCGTCCTGACGGGTCCGGAGATTTTCCGGACCCGCTTCGGGATCGAGGTGGAGCAGTTCATCTCGTATTTCTCGTTCATCGTGGGCACGGTCACCGCGTCACTCGCCCTGTGGGGCGTGGCGACCTTTTGCAGCGTCATCTTCGAGATCCCGATCGAGTGGACGATCCTGGGGCTGGGGCTGGTCACGTTGGCGTATTCGACTGCCGGCGGCCGCTGGGGCGTGATGGCGACGGACTTTGTGCAGAGCCTCGTGCTCTTCCCCATCACCATCCTCGTGGCGGTGCTGAGCCTGCACGCGGTGGGCGGCATCTCGGGCTTTGTGGACAAGCTGCAGGGGCCCGAATTGCACGAGGCCTACCAGCTGATCAAGGAGCCCGGGGCCTTCCCGGCCGGCAAGTACAGCGTCAACTGGATCTTTGCGACCTTCCTGATCATGTTCTTCCAGGGGCTGAGCTTTTCCAACGCGCCCAAATACTTCAGCGTCAAGGACGGGCGGGAAGCCCGGTATGCGGCGCTGATGGCGGGCGTGTTGATGGGCATCGGCGGGCTGATCTGGTTTATCCCGCCCATGGTCGGGCGCATGCTCTTCTCTGAAGAGATCGCGTCGGCGGCGCTCTCGAACCCCCATGAGGCGGCCTACGCCGTGGTTGCGCGCAACTTGTTGCCCAACGGACTGCTCGGCGTGATGGTCATTGCCATGTTTTCGGCGACGATGAGTTCGCTGGATACGGGCCTCAACGGGGCCGCGGGCATCGTGGTGCGCAACATCATACCGCCGATTCGCGATCTCTTCGGGCGGGAGGAGCTGAGCCACAAGGGTCAACTCTACGCCGGCAAGATCACGACTCTGTGCCTGGGCGTCTCCATCATCGGCATGGCCTTTTACCTTTCGCAGCAAAAGGACCTGGGGCTGTTCGACGCGTTCTTTACGCTCACGACGGTCATCGGGCTGCCGACGGCGGTGCCGGCTATCGTGGCGGTATTCATCCGCCCCTTGCCGCGCTGGTCTTACTTCGTGGTCACCGGAGCCGGCGCACTTGTGTCGCTGACGTCGGTGATCCAGGAGACGGTCTTCGACATCCCATGGACGGTGCAGGAGCGCACGTTCTGGGTCTTCGGCGTGGGCACGGTCGCGTGCCTGGCCACCATCCCGTTTTACTGGAATCCGCGCTTCACTTCGGAGCGCTTTCGGGAGCGGGTGGACGCCTTTTACCGGCAGATGCACACGCCGGTGGACTTCGCCAAGGAGATCGTGGAGTCCCGCGACTTTACGCAACTGCAGATGATCGGGTTCTTCTCGATCGGGCTCGGTGTCTTCATCTGCTTCCTCGTCCTGTTGCCCAACCCGTGGGCCGGACGCCTTTCCATCCTGTTCGTCGGCGGTTTCTCCATCGGCATCGGTTCGCTCCTGCGCTTTGCCGCCTACCGGCTGCAGCAGCGTGAGCGTCGCCTCCGAGCCGGCCTGAAACCCGACGCTCCCAAAACCGACTCGTGAATCCCGACCTTTCTTCCCAACCCCGGGCCATTCTCAACCTGTCGGAGGCCATGTGGCAGCAGCTCTTTACGCCCCAGGCGGTGGCCGAGTTGCAAGAGCTCGTGACCTTCGACAGCGACCCGCCGACCCCGGCGGTGTTGAGCCTGCCCGAACAGCCACGCGACGACGTGCGCATCATGATCACCTCCTGGGGGGCGCGGCCGCTCGATGCCGCGTTGCTCGACAAGTTCCCCCGGCTGGAGCTGATGATGCACGCGGCCGGCACGGTGCGCGAAGTCCTGCCCGATCCCGCGGTGGGCGAGCGCATCAAGATCTGCACGGCCTCGCAAATCAACGCCCGCCCGGTAGCCGAGTTCACCCTCGGCATCATCCTCACCGCGCTGCGGGAGACCTTCTCGTGGCGCAAGCGCTTCCTGCTGGAAGGGCCGCAAATCTGGTGGGGCCAGCGCTCGGAGTTCCAGGGCGGCTACTACGGCAAGACGGTCTGCCTCGTCGGCTTCGGCGCGGTGGCGGAATACCTCATTTCGCTGCTCCGGCCCTTTGAGTTCGAGGTGTTGGTCGTCTCCGACTACCTGACCGAGGAAAAGGCCGCCGAGCTGCAGGTGACCAAGACGACCCTGCTCGAGGCCGCGCCGCGCGCCGATGTGGTGTCGCTGCACGAGGCCGACCTGCCACCGTATCGCGGCATGATCAACCGGGAGGTGCTGGAGGCGATGAAGCCCGGCGCCTGGCTGATCAACACCGCCCGCGGGCGCCTGATCGACGAAGAGGCCCTGATCGCCGTGCTCGAAAAGGGCCACATCTGGGCCGCACTCGACGTTGCCTGCGAAGAGCCGCCCCGCGACGGCCACCCGTTTTACCGTCTCGAAAACTGCATCCTCACGCCCCACATCGCGGGCTCGCTGCGCGGCGAACTGGCGCGCATCGGCGATTACGTGGTGCGTGAGATCCGCAACCACCTCGAAGGCAAGCCCTACGAGCACGAGCTGCGTCCGGCGAGCCTCGGCAAACGCGCCTGACCCCCATGAAATCGCTGCTCCGCTTCCTTCAATGCTGCGCTCTCTGCGTCGCGCCCCTCTGGGGCGTGGCGGCCACGATCACCATCCCGCCCGACTGCCGCACCTTCGACGGCCAGGAGCGGGAGGTGAAGCCGGGCACCGTGCTGGTGTTGCCGGCCGGTGAGCGCGGCCCCTTGACCTTTGCCCACTTGCAGGGCACGCCCGCACAGCCCATCCGCATCGTCAACGGCGAGGGGCGGGCGGTGCTGCGGGGCGAGGAATACTACGGCATCAAGTTTCGGGATTGCCGCTTCGTGCGCCTCACCGGCACCGGTAGCGACGCCCACCCCTACGGGATCGAGATCGCCGGCCCGTCGACCATGGGCATCGAGGTCAACGACCTGAGTTCGGATGTCGAGATCGACCACTGCGAGGTCCACGGGCAGCGCTTTGCGGGTATCACGGCCAAGACCGACCCGCGTTGCGACCTCTCGGCCAATCGCGGGCATTTCGTGATGCGCAACGTGCGCATCCACGACAACTTGATCCACCACGTGGGCGGCGAGGGGCTCTACATCGGCCACTCCTTTTACGGAGGCTATGCGAAGAACCAGGAGTGCCCCGACACCGTGCTGTATCCGCACACCGTCGTCGGGACCGAGCTGTACCGCAACATTGTGCACCACACCGACGCGGACGGCATCCAGCTGGGCTGCGGCACCGTCGATTGCCGGATCTACGACAACCACATCACCTTTTACGGTCAGAACCCCTTCGGCCCTTACCAGGACAACGGCATCCAGCTGGGTAACGGCACGGGTGCGTCCTGCTTTGGCAACTACATCGCCGACGGCCCGGGCATCGGTATCGTGGCGATCGGGCTGGCCAACAACGCGATCCACCACAACGTGCTGGTGCGCACCAAGGGCATTCGCCTGAGCGTCGGCGCCGAACCGGCGGACACGGGCTACCGCGTCTTCAGCAATACGCTGGTCGACACCCCGGGCCCGGCCATCTGGCTGACCCCGCATACGCCGGGTGTGCACGAGCTCTACGACAACCTGATGGTGGGCTGCGCGGGCGCGATCGAGGTGGCCGAAGGCGTTGAAGCCCGCCTCTCCGACAATCCCGAGTTCGAGACGCCGGCCCAGGCGGGCTTGTTGGAAGATGACCACCGCGCCCCGGAGGCACCGGCACCAGCGGCCGGCGCGTTCCCGGGACGGGTTCGTTAGGGCGACTCTATTCGCCGACCGTCTGGCGGTCGGCGGAGGAGAAGGCGATCATCAAGTGCGCCTCTTCGTGGCCCGTATTGCGGGCGCAGTGCCAGATGTTGGGGGCGATCGTCACGGAGTCGCCCGGGCCCATGGCAAACCAGCCGGCGCCGTCGACATAGTGGTCGATCGTGCCGGAGACCACGTGCAGCACCTCTTCGCAATTGGGGTGGTAGTGGCGGGGGTTGGCCGCGCCGGGGTTGAGCACGCACTTGCCGAGCGTCTGGTCGTTGCTCGTGTCGTCCTGGCCGGTCACGTACCAGTAGAGGCGGCCCCAGTCGAACACGGCCGGGGCGATCTTGTCTTGCGGAACGAAAGCGTAGGTTTTCATCGGTTAAAGGGCTTCGTAGTGGATGGGCACGGTCTTGCCGGTGTCGGCGGCCTGGACGATGGCATCGTAGAGCTTCATCGTCTGGTAAGACTGGTAGATCTCGGAGGGCACGGGGCCGGTATGGGTGCCGCGCAGGTGCTCCACAAACACGCGCAATTCCACGCCGTGGCCGGTCTCGTCGCCGCTGTCGCCCGCGCTGACGAAGGTCGGCGGTTCGCGCCATTCGCTCGTCTTGCCACCCTCGGCGATGCGGTATTGCGAGGAGTTGTGGATGCTCATGAAGTTGCCGCCCTCGAGCGTGATCTCGATCTCTTCGGTCGGGATCTGGAACGAGCGCCCGTCGGTCAGGTTCATCGAGCCGACCGCGCCGTTGGCAAACTGGAGGTTGACGGCGTAGGCGTGGTCTTCGCGCGCGAAGCAGGAGACCGCCTCGACCTGACCGAAGAGGTAGGCCACGAGGTCGATCGTGTGGATCGCGAAGTCGAGCAGGAAAGGCCGCGGGTGCGCGCCGGCGGGGTAGGTGGCCGAGGCGTAGTCGACGGAGATGGAGTAGCGCTGCAGCTCCCCATGGGCTTGCAGCCAGGCGGCGGCGCGCTGGTAGACGACGGCGTAGCGCTTCTTGAAGGCCGTCATGCACAGGCGGTCCTGTTGGCGGGCCACCCGGGCCACCGCCAGGGCGTCATCGGCGTTTTCGGCCGGCGGCTTTTCGGTGTAGACGGGCAGGCCGCGCTGCAGCATCTCGGTCGCGAGCCGGGCGTGCACCTTGGGCCCCACGCAGACGATCACGCCGTCGGGTTGCTCGGTGTCGAGCATCTGGCGGTAATCGGTGTAGGGGGTGCCGCCAAAGCGTCGGGCGTTGCGCTCGGCCTTCTCGCGGTCGAGGTCGCAGACGCCGACCAGGGCGCCGCCGGCGAGGCCGAGGAAGGGGTAGATCTTGCGGCTGGCCAGGTGGCCGCAGCCAATGATGCAGATGCGAGGGTCGCTCATAAAGTCACTCCTTCCACGTGGGCCAGGTATTCGCGCGCCTGGGCCAGGTAGCTCAAGGTGTTTTCGGGGTCGGCCACCTCCATTTCGATCACGTAGGGGTCTTGATAACCGTCGGCCGTGAGCTGGAGGAAAATGGCGGGCAGATCGACTTCGCCGGTGCCGTAGGGCACGCTCTGGGGGCCGATCATGTCCTTGACGTGCACGAGCCCGATGCGGCCCCGCAGCAGCGCGTAAGCCTCTTGCCAGGCGACGCCCACGGCGTGGAAGTGCCCGATCTCGAACAGGGCCCGCACGCGCGGGTCGATGCCCGCCAGCACCTCGCGGTAATCCGCCTCGCTCGAGATGGGCGAGCCCGCGTGGTTTTGCACCACCACGGTCACGTCGAGGTCTTCGATCGCGTCGAGGAAGGGCTTGGACGCACGGATGTAGGTCGGGCGGTCGGTCGCCTTGTAGATCAGGTAAGTCGCACCGGTGGCCACCGCGTAGCGCGCCGCGTGGATCGTCTCCTGGAGGCTCTCCTCATAGCGGGCGGGGTTGACCGGCGGTAGGTGAAAGGACGTGAAGCGCATGCCGAAGCGGGCGCCCAGATCGCGCACCGCCTGCGGGTCGCCGGTCACATCGACGGCGGAATGCGCCCAGCCGGTGAAGAGTTCATACCGGCTGAACCCGAGGGCACTGTAGGCCTGCAGCGTCTCCTCCAGCGTGAGCTTGGGGTGACAGCACGGGCTGATCACCAGATTGGTTTCGGGGGTGGGGTTGCTCATGATAGGGTCTGTGCCATCACCCTCTACCAATGCCGCACCCCGGTGAAGACAGCCGGCAACTCAACGTTGAGGGCGGGAATCGGCCCATTGCTGGCACCTCTTCAAGGTGCCCGCGTGGGGGGGGACGGCAACCGGTGGTGTCGCCCGCTGCGCGTGCTCAACCACCGGCTATAAGCTGGCATCCCTTCAGGATGCGGGGGTGGGGACCTCGCCCTTAAAAACGCGCCCGGCGTTCGACGGCAGGCGTAGACACCGCGCTCTGCCTTGTTCCCCCCGCACCAACCAGCGGCGAAAACGCACCAATGTCCCGTGCGACCTCCCGAGGGCGATGAGCATGCACGAACGCCAGCTCCTGCGCCGACCCCGGAGGGGTCACAGCCTGTAGCCGGTGGTTGAGGGGAGACCGCAGGGAACCCGACACCACCGGGATGCCCCCTCTCGCGATTGCACCCCGAAGGGCGTGCCATCGTTGCGGGTGGGAATCGCCTGTTGCTGGCACCTCTTCAAGGTGCCCGCGTTGGAGGAATGGGAACCGGTGGTGTCG
>WOUP01000030.1 GCA_009772895.1 Puniceicoccaceae bacterium 5H
AGTGATAAAGCGATGCAAATGGCTCACGCCTCACTCAGTTTAGCGATCTACCGCAGAGTACAAGCTTATTTTGCGAGTTTTGAAACCGCTTCTAGGAGGTCGTGCAACCCGTCAGGACCAGGAGCAGCGCCCCGCAGAGCAGGAATCCGATACGCTTGAAAGTATTCATGGTAGATAAGGAAGGGGACCTGGAGGCCCCCCGATGGTTGGATAAGGTTTAGGCGTAGTCGCTCAGCTGCCGCTGCTGGTGGAGCCGGCCGTGCCGTTGAGCTCGGCCTCGAGTTCCGCCGCGCGGCGCTCGGCTTCTTCCTGTCGACGCTGGGCGGCTTCGAGCTGCTTCTGGCGCGCAATGGCGGCATCGCGCTCAGCTTCGAGCTGCTTCACGCGGGCTTCGGCCTCGCGGGCGGCTTGCTCGGCTTCGAAGACCTCGCGGTCGGTCGTCTGCTGGCCTTTGGCGATGGTCATCTGGCGCTCGTATTCGCGCTGCTGGGCTTCCTTCTCCTTCTGGATCCGGGCCATTTCCATATTGAACTCGCGCTGCTGGGCCAGCTCTTCCGCGCGAGCCTTGTCCTTGGCGTCTTGCGACTGGCCGACGGTGCCGCCGAGCAAGGCCCCGACAGCCGCACCGATGGCGGCCCCGGCCGCGCCGTTGCCCGAGCCCGAGTTGTTACCGATGGCGCCGCCGATCAGCGCACCACTGGCCGCCCCGACCCCGGCACCGCGGGTGGTGTTGGGATTATTGGCCGTGCTGGAACAACCGCCGATGAGGGCGGCGATCAGGGCCAGCGGCAGGATCTTGCGGGTGCAAAGAGTCAACTTCATGGTCTGTTCTCCGAGATTGGGCTGCGTTTCCCTGGAGGGGGAGTGATCAAGTTGGAATCAGTAAACGCTATCTACACCTTCCAAAGAACGCAACTGACTCCCCAATTCAACCCCGCCGGGAGTAAAGGGTTGCAGGGCGGATGAACGGTGCCGTCAGCTGTCCGTCAGCGCGTGTACACGCGAGGCAAAAGTGCGGAATCCATCCACCTGACGCTGCAGGCGTTCGCGCAATTCTTCCTCCAGCGGCACACCCTGGTCGTCCAGCGTCTGATAGGTGGCGGGGATGAAAACCCGGCGGTTATAGGCGTAACCGTTGCGATAGGCCATGATCTGCTGCATCTGCTCCACCGGGCGCATACCGCCCGAGCTGCCTGCCGAAAGCCCGGTGAAGGCGGCCGGGCGCGAGTCGTAAAAATCGGGGAAGGGCAAATGATCGATCAGCAGCTTAAGCGCGCCGGGAAAGCTGCCGTTGTATTCCGGTATAATCCAATGCGTCCCGCGCGAGGCCAGCAGGGGCTCGCTGAACTGTTCGACGAAATCGGCCGGCTTCTGCCCGTAAGACAGGGGCGAAAGCAGCTCCGGCGGCAACTTGCTCAAGTCGAGCAATGTGATTTTTTCGCCGCGTTCGCGGTACAATTCAGCGATGTAGGTCGCCAGCTTCAGCGTCTTGCTGTCGGCTCGATTGGTCCCTGCAACGATTGAAATCATGCCGCAGCTTGGCCCCTCAAAACCGGTAAGGCAACCCCGAGCTGCAGGAGCCTGCCCTTCGCACCCTAACAATATCAACAAACTAGGGTTACCGAGGCAGGAATCCTACCATTCAGAAGCCTCCATCCTGTATTAATGATTCTAATATACGAAAGCCTTTTCGTGTGTCACATTTGCCCAATCCAAAGACGCTAATAGCCAGCATAAGTCTCTTTATACCAGTTTTTTAATTTGACCGCCTAAACATTAACGCTTCTTATGACGATAAGATGGAAGTCATCCTATTGACGGTCTTCTGCAGCGTGCTGCTGGCCGTCCTCTTCGGGATCCTGTTCTGGCACGAACGCCGCCACCGCGGCTTCGGCAGCGCGGAGCGGGAGGCCCTTCGCCCCCTGGAAGAGGATAGCGGCCAACGCTCTGCCCGCGACCACCACTCATAGCGTCCCACCTAGCTTCGTTACACGTCTCCGTTACTTTTTCTCGAGCGCCATGAATCAAGGCAACTCCCCTACCACGACCATCGAATACAATGACCGCGCGGTCCGCTACTTCATGTTGGCGGGCATCATCTGGGGTCTTGTCGGGATGGGCGCCGGCCTTTTGGCGGCCTTCCAGATGTATTTCCCGCAGCTGAACCTGGGGCTGTCCTGGATCAGCTTCGGCCGTCTGCGGCCCCTGCACACCAACGGCGCCATCTTCGCCTTTGTGGGCAATATGATGTTTGCGGGCATCTACCACAGCACGCAGCGCCTGTGCAAGACGCGCCTGGCGAGCCGCGCCCTCACCTGGTTCCACTTCTGGGGCTGGCAGGCCATCATCCTCGGTGCGGCCGTCACCCTGCTGGCCGGCTACACGCAGGGCAAGGAGTATGCGGAGCTCATCTGGCCGCTCGACATCCTGGTGACGCTCACCTGGGTGGCCTTCGCCATCAATTTCTTCTGGACCCTCGCCCGCCGTAACGAGCCGACGCTCTACGTGGCGATCTGGTTTTACATCGCGACGATCATCACCGTGGCGCTGCTGTATGTGGTGAACAACCTGCAGCTGCCCACGAGCGCCCTGCACAGCTACTCGATCTACGGGGGTGTGAAAGACGCGCTGGTGCAATGGTGGTACGGCCACAACGCCGTGGCCTTCTTCCTGACGACGCCGATCCTCGGCATCATGTATTACTACGTGCCGAAGGCGGCCAATCGCCCGGTCTACAGCTACCGCCTCTCCATCGTGCACTTCTGGGCCCTCGTGTTTATCTACATCTGGGCCGGTCCGCACCACTTGCTCAACACCGCCCTGCCCCACTGGCTGCAGGCGCTGGGCATGATCTTTTCCCTCATGCTGTGGGCACCGTCCTGGGGCGGCATGCTCAACGGCCTGTTGACCCTGCGCGGCGCCTGGAACCAGCTGCGGCGCGACCCGGTGCTGAAGTTCTTCGCCGCCGGCGTGACCTTCTACGGCATGGCCACCTTCGAGGGCCCGCTGATGTCGATCCGCGCGGTCAACTACCTCAGCCACTATACAGACTGGACGATCGGCCACGTGCACGGCGGCACCCTGGGCTGGAACGGCCTGATGGCCGCCGGCATGTTCTACTTCCTGGCCCCGCGCCTGTGGAAAGCCAAGCTGTGGAGCCAGAGCCTGGCCAACCTGCACTTCTGGGTCGCCTTCGTCGGCATCCTCTTCTACGTCGGCGCCATGTGGGCCAGCGGCATCACCCAAGGCCTGCACCTCAACGCCGTCTCCGACGACGGTCTCTCGCTGAAGTATCAGTTCCTCGAGACGGTGCAGACCATCCGCCCGCTGCTGCTCTTCCGCGCCATCGGCGGCTCGTTCTACCTGTTCGGCTGGGGCCTGCTGATGCTCAACATTTTCATGACCATCCGCGGTGCGGAACCGGTCAACGGCACGGTCGAAGTCCCGGCTTCCGACGTGGAGGCGACGCGCCAGACCGAAGGCACGATCGGCTGGATCGGCACCGTGTTCAACTGGCCGTTCATCTACAGCGCTTTCTTCATCTTCGGCTTGCTCGGCTGGATCGTGGGCCAGGGCCTCGGCGACGCCGGCGACATCATCCAGGTGCTCGGCATCGGCGTGCTGACCCTCACCACGCTCACCTGCATCGTGCACTTCCAGGTCACGGGCCGCAAATGGGGCGAATGGTACGAAAAGCTGATCGGCAACTGGATTCCCTTCACCGTGCTGACCTTCCTCGCCGTCTTCATCGGCGGTGCGATCCAGATCATCCCGACCCTGGCCGTCCAGCGCGTGAAGAACCTCGAAGACCGCGTGCAGGTGCCCTACACGCCGCTCGAGCTCGCCGGCCGCGACATCTACGTGTCCGAAGGCTGCTACAACTGCCACAGCCAGATGATCCGCACCATCGTGCCGGACGTCCGCCGCTACGGCGACTACAGCCGCCTGGGCGAGTCGATCTACGACCACCCCTTCCAGTGGGGCTCCAAGCGCACCGGCCCGGACCTCGCCCGCGAAGGCGGCGTGCGGAACAACATCTGGCACTACGACCACATGCACAACCCGCAGGAGATCAGCCCGGGCTCGATCATGCCGCCCTACCCGTGGCTGCTCGAGCAGGATGCCGACTACGCCGCCATCCCCGGCAAGCTCAAGGCACTGCGCGTGCTCGGCGTGCCCTACCCGGAGATGACGCCGGAAGAAGTCCAGGCCCAGATCGACGAACAGGCCCAAGGCATCGTGGACAGTCTCCACGAGGAATACCGCACCGCCGACAAAGACAAGAAGATCGTGGCCCTGATCGCCTACCTGCAAAAGCTCGGCACCTACGAAGACGTCGACGCCGCGCAGGCCCGCATCGAGTCCAGCAAGGTCCTCGAATAAGCCCACAACCCACCGCAGGAAACGAAGAGAGAATGGAGGCATAGCATTCAGGCAAAAAGCACTTTCCCTGTTTCGACCCCAGTCCGAGGGTCCTTCCACCCACTTCGTTACCCGCGGTTAAAATCCCCTTTGTTTTTCCCATGTTCAAACGCGTCACCTTCGAAGACTGGCAGACGATCGTCACCCTGATCGCCTTCGTCCTCACCTTTGCCGCCTTTGTCTTCTTTACCGTCCGGGCGTTCTTCATGAAGAAGCGCGACCTCGACCAGCGCGCCAACCTGCCGCTCGAAGATCAGGATGGCGAAAAGTCCGACCGTTCCTGACCGACCACCCTTCCCTGCTTCGACCACACCATGAGCACTCCCACCCAAGATCCCAACGAGCCGCCGAAGCGCCCGCACGTCTACGACGGCATCGAGGAGTACGATAACCGCCTGCCCAACTGGTGGCTGTGGACCTTCTACCTCGCCATCATTTTTGCCGTGCTCTACTGGTTTACCTGGTACAGCGCCCATTACGGCACCTCCAACGAGGAGCACGTAAACAAGGCCATGGCCCAGCTCGAGGAAGCCCAGCTCGCCGCTCTCAGCGAGATCAACAACGAAACGCTGTGGCAGATGAGCCAGAACGACGGCTTCGTCGCCAAGGGCGAGGAGATCTTCATGAGCACCTGCGTCAGCTGCCACGGGGCAGACCTCAAGGGCGGCATCGGCCTCAACCTCGTCGACCACGAGTGGAAGTGGGGCAACACCCCGATGAGCGTCTTCACCGTCGTGACCAACGGCTCGCCGGACAAGACCTCCGGCATGCAGAGCTGGAAAAGCCAGCTGGGCCCGGAAGGCATCAGCCAGGTCGTCGCCTTCGTCCTGAGCCACCATACACCCGAGGAGATGGCCTCCGCCACCACCCTGAATACACCGATCGGCCAGTAAGGGGGGCCGACACCATGAGCAGCAGCAGCACCAAAAGCCCGAACCTCAACACCGTCACGACCATCAATCGCGACGGTTCGCGCTTCTTTATCCACCCGGCAGACGTCAGCGGCCGCTTCACCACGTGGCGGCGCTTCAGCGCCATCCTGCTCATCGTCGTCTACGTCGCGCTGCCCTGGATCCCGATCAACGGGCACCCCGCCGTCTTCCTCGACGTCGCCCACCAGCGCTTTCACCTCTTTGGGCTCACCTTTGCCGCCCAGGATGCCTGGATGATGTTCTTCGGCATCACGGGCCTCGCCTTTCTGCTCTTTTTCGTCACCGCGCTCTTTGGGCGCGTCTGGTGTGGCTGGGCCTGCCCGCAAACCGTCTTCCTCGAGCATGTCTTCCGCCGCGTCGAACGCTGGATCGAGGGCGACGCCACCGCCCGCCGCAAGCTCGACCGGGCGGACTGGACCCCCGGCAAGGCAGCCAAACGCGTGGCCAAGCACGCCATCTTCGTCGTCTTCGCCGCCGCCATCGCACACATTTTCCTCAGCTATTTCGTCTCCATCCCGGGCCTCTGGGGCATGATCCTCGAAAGCCCGCAGGAGCACTGGTCGGCCTTCCTCTTCATGGCCGCCGCCACCGCCCTCATCTACGGCAATTTCGCGTGGTTCCGCGAGCAGCTCTGCATCATCATCTGCCCCTACGGCCGCTTCCAGAGCGCGCTGATCGACAACCACACCTACAACGTTGCCTACGACTACAACCGCGGCAACCCGCCCGGCAAGCCGCGCGACCCCAACGCCGGCGACTGCATCGACTGCCGCCGCTGCGTCCAGGTCTGCCCCACCGGCATCGACATCCGCAACGGCCTCCAGCTCGAGTGCATCGGCTGCGCCAGTTGCATCGACGCCTGCGACAACGTGATGGACAAGCTCAAGCGCCCGCGCGGCCTCATCCGCTACGCGACCGATGAGCAACTCGAGGGCCGCCAGAGCAAGCTGCTGCGTATCCGCACTCTGCTCTACATGCTCTTCGGGCTCGTGGGCCTCGTCGTAGCCGGCTTCTCCTTCGGCAATTACGAGCCGCTGACCGCACGGGTGGTGCGCATGAGCGGCTCCCCCTTCTACGTCACGGAGACCGCGGTGCGCAACCAGTACCAGGTGCGCCTGATCAACAAGTCCGAAGAACCCATGCGCGTGCACGCCGAGATCACTGCCGGCGATCAGCCCGTCGAGCTATTGGGCCTCGTCGATGCCGTGGAACTCGCGCCCCAACAGGAGACCTCGGCCACCGCCGTGGTCGTGGTGTCGCGCGAGGATTACGAAGGCAGTTTCCGCTTCGAGCTCGTCGTATACAACGACAGTGGCGCAGAGATCCGTCAGCAAATCGAGTTCCTGGGACCGGAGCCGCAGCTGCTCAAGTAAAAAGGTAGTTAAGTTTAACTAAACTTTAACTTGTCAAACGCGCCTTTACTGGGAGGATACGCTGGTGTCTTCCCAGAGTTCATCGAGCCGACTGGAGCCGCTAGCCCCCACCCTCTGGGCACATGAGATCACCCACCAGCTGTTGGGCCTGAAGCTGCCGCGACGCATGATCGTCGCAAGACTGCCCAACGGCACCCTCCAGCTGCACAGTCCCAACCCCATCACGCCGGACCTGCTCGAAAACCTCCACCAGTTGGGCCGCGTTTCCTCCATCGTCGCCCCAACGCTCTTCCACGACACCTTTCTGGCCGACACCCTTCGACTCTTCAGCGAATGCCGCCTCTACGCGCCGGAGAGTCTCCACTTGCGGGGCGACCTCGCCAACGAGCGCTGCAGCTTTGAGGCGTGGCCAGAGAACTGGGCCACCAGCCTGCGCCCCCACACCCTGCAAGGCTGCAAAGTAGAAGAGACCGTCTTCCTCCACGCCCCCAGTCGCACCCTCCTGGTCAGCGACCTGGTGATGAATATCGGCCCCACCGAGCCCTTCGCGACCCGTCTGTTTTTCAGGCTCAACGGTGCCTACCAGCGGCTCACGCCCACCCACATCTTCCGGCAGACCATCACCGACCGCCGCGCCTTTCGCGCCAGCGTCGACCACATCCTTTCCTGGGACTTCAACCGCCTCGTCATGACCCACGGCGCCATCGTCGAAACCGGTGCCAAGGAACGCCTCATCCGCGAACTGCGCGTGTAGCGTTATCAGGCACGCATGATCCGCTGCTTACGCAGTCTTTTCACCCGTTCATTGCACAAGGAGCCCAGACGCTCTTCAACCAAATCTCCCCCATCTGGCAGATACCGCCATCTCAACTTCCTATAACCTGACGGGCATTCCGGCGCGTCAGAATCAGTCGGGCGCCAGTTATAGACCTGATCAGCATGGTAGCGCAAAAAGGGCACGAGCGGGCCTCGTTTATCGGTTAATGAACTCAAGGGCTCCGGCACCAGAACGAGGTTGGCGAGGTTGGTATACGACGACACATTGTCCGCATCTTCCCACACATGCGCTACAACCCAACCGGATGGATGGCCGGTTGCAGAGTAGCCGTGCGACCACAACAACGCCCACCGTGGAGTTGTATTGTCGTCAAGCATGACACCATCGACCTCTTCCAACCGCTTACCTCGACGAGCGCGCGCCCGAACCGAGGGAAAAACGGGGCCGCTTCGTCGATTGACAACATCAGGATGCGGAAATCTAAAGGTTTCCGCCGCAATTTTGGCAAAATACAGGCCTACGGAATCTAGAGAAGGTGGTGGCGGAATCTTCGGCATTAGCGCATTCTCCATCTAACATGAGACATGTTGAGCGTTATTGAAGAGAGTTGGGCAGAGTTGCTCGAAGGTCAAGCTAGGCTCCGCTTCGATCCAGCTGCACAGCCGTGGCTCGTGCGGGCTTAATAACGGCTTCACATTGCCGCCACGGCGCTTCGCACCTAAATCACCCTGTTCTTCAAAACGCTTGAGGATGCGAGATACCGTCGCCCACGCGCAAACGCTGCGACACTTCCGTCGCCGAAAGACCCTCTTGCCGCACCGCCACGACTCGGCGTCGTAAATCGTTACTCAGGCTTCGTATCCCGAGCTTATGACACGAAAGATACTTCATGTACAGATCAAACGCCCCTGACCAAATGAAAAACACCCTAATATGTAGGCTCTATGCTTGCTGGTGCAGGTGATGTTCCTGCGAGCGAGCATCTGTAACTAAGCAAAAGGCTGCCCAATCTTGGGGACAAAGCAAGTGATACCAAGCCATCCGCTACCCCTGCTTCCGGCGGATGAGCGCTTCCTTAATCGTGTCCTCGTTTTTTATCCCCCAGTCACATAGCGGCCTTAAAGCTTCTGCTAAAGTCAGCCCGAGCGGGGTTAGCGAATATTCCACGCGAGGTGGGATTTCCTTATAGTCCTTGCGCGACACAATTCCGTCGGACTCGAGTTCCTTCAACTGCTGAATCAGCATTTTATGGGTGACGCCGCGAACACAACGCTGGAGCTCTCCATACCGCCTGGTTTCATGGTACAAGAAATACATTATCAACGGTTTCCACTTACCTGAAGTTATTCGAAGAGTAGCATCGAGACCACAGGTAAAGGTCGGTTGTTCAGCTTTTCGGGAAGCCATTTAGATACTTACTAAAAGGTGCATACTTGTTTTTTATAAAGCGACTGTGTATTCTGGAGCCCACCAAGTCAACGAACGAAGGGGGACAAAAAAATGAACAGACTCGCAGGCAAGACAGCAGTGATAACGGGCGGGGCCAGTGGGATTGGCTTTGCCTCCGCAAAGCGTTTCATCGAGGAAGGTGCATTCGTCTACATATCGGGCCGGCGCCAGGACATGCTCGATTCAGCGGTCGCAGAACTAGGCCACAATGCGCGTGGGATTCAGACTGACATCACCAAGCTTGATGAACTCGATCGACTATTCGAGGCTGTAAGGAAAAACCACGACAGCCTCGACATACTCTTTGCCAACGCCGGCGTGGGAGAGTTTGCTCCGCTGAAGGAGATCACGCCCGAGCATTATGACTATGCCTTTAATATTAACGTTAAGGGCACTCTATTTACCGTGCAAAAGGCATTGCCGATGCTCAAGCCCGGTAGCTCCATTATCCTGACGGGATCTACGACTGGGAGCATGGGAACACCTGCGATGAGCGTTTACAGCGCGACCAAGGCAGCAGTTCGCAATTTCGCAAGGAGCTGGGCTTTAGACCTCCGGAGCACCGGCATCCGAGTAAACATTTTGAGTCCTGGACCCACGAAAACAGATAAGCTAACCGATCTTGTAAACCAGGATACATTGGAAGACTTCGCCAAAAACGTGCCGCTGGGCCGCTTGGGCGACCCGGTGGAAACGGCAGCGGCAGCGGCGTTCCTCGCCTCAAGTGATAGCAGCTTCATGACTGGCAGCGAACTATTCGTGGACGGCGGCTACGCCCAAATATGACCAAACACGCACAAGCGAACATGGCGGAGAGAGAGGGATTCGAACCCCCGGTACCCTTGCGGGCACTTCTGATTTCGAGTCAGACCCGTTCGTCCACTCCGGCATCTCTCCGTGGGCAGTGATGCAGCCACATGACTTGCACCAAAACGGAAAGTGTCGACATTATGGGCTGAGTTTGCAAGCAAAACCCTGCACGAGAACGAAAAGTTCTCCTGATCATTGTGATTCAGTTTCTGCGTCAGCTAAAGCACCAATGGAACCTCCGCCGCCAGGAGCTAGGCCGCGAGGTGGAACTGCAGCAGCGGCGTAACTGGCAGCAGCTCAATGCGTTGAAGGGCCTGCATCGCGGTCGGCGGGCGTTTGTGATCGGCAACGGGCCGAGCCTGCGCATCGCAGATCTCGAGCGACTGGAGGGCGAGATCACCTTCGCGACCAACGGCATCGTCAAGGCTTTCGACCAGACGGCCTGGCGCCCGACCTACTACGTGATGGTCGACCACCTCAACGCCGCCAATTTCCGCCCGCTGGTCATGGCTGCCGAAGGGCCGCGCAAGCTATTCGCGCTCGACCTTTACGAACACTATCGGGACGACCCGCATGCGCTGTTTTTTCGCAAGAGCCCGCCCTTGGACGACAATACGCCCCCGCGCTTTTCCTACCAGCCGCAGGCGCGCGTCAGCACGGGCTGCACCGTCACCTACGACTGCCTGCAATGGGCCGTTTACATGGGCATCAAAGAGATTTACCTGCTGGGCGTCGACTGGGATTACGCCTACGCCAACGACAAGGTAGCACGCCAGGTAGAGGGCTATACGATCCGCGAACAGCAGGATTCGCAAAACCATTTCCTGCCCAACTACTTCGAGCCCAACCAGCGCTATCTGGAGCCGCTGGTGGACAAGCAGTATGCAGCCTATCAGGCGGCCCGTCGAGAGATGGACCGCCACGACTGGACGATCGCCAACGCGACCCGGGGCGGCAAACTCGACGTGTTCCCGCGAGTGGACTTCGACGCGATTGCGCCGGCACCGTAACTGGGCTACTGCCCGGCGTTGGCGACGGACTTCGCTTCGGCCTGCTTTTGCGTCAGGTAGTCCATGGCCTCGCTGAAGGTCGTGACCCAAATCTCGTCTTCGTGCGCGTGCAGGTAGGCGAGCAGTTCCTCATGCGCTTCGGCCGGGACGATCAGGTAATCGCCACCCACCCCGTGGAAACCGAAGACCTGCAAAGCGCCGGTGCCCTGCACATCCTTCACCGCGTCGATCAGCTCTTCGCCGGTCACGTCTTCCGGGAACCAGATGCTGGGCACGCGGAAGGGATCGATCTTGAGCGGGTCCGCGATGGGGCTGTCGATGGCGCGCGCATACGTCACCGAGCCCGCCGTCCGCAACTCGTCCACGTAATCCTCTCCCCCCACCACAGTCTGGCCGCAGGGCATGGCGTAGGAGTGCACGCGCTTGCCGTCGATGGCCGCGAGCAGGGTGTTCATCACATCGATCTCGGCCAGCATGGTCTGGATGCTGTAGTTCTCGTTGTAATACTGCGGCGGCATCTCGAAGCTGCCTTCCGCGCACGGGTGGAAGACCGAATGGTTACCCAGTTCGTGGCCCTCCGCCGCGACGTCGCGCCAACGGTTCAGGTCTGCTTCGGGCAGGGTGCCGGTGAGGAAAAACGTGCCCTTGAGCCCTTCCGCATCCAGCGCCGGCACGGCTTGCGAGAGGTGGGATTCGAGCGCGTCGTCGTAGGTCAGGACGACGGCGGCGTGACGGTGGCCGGGCCACTCGAAGGTTTCGGCCGAGGCGAACGCGCTCACGCACGTCAGCAGGGATAGCAATAAGGCGGTTTTCATCGTGGGGAGGAACAGAAAGTTCGATTCTTTACGATCCGGCCAAGAGGGTAAACATCGAATTTGCCGTCCGCGCGCCCCACCAAGCTCAACGTTGCGCCCCAATCAACTCGCGCGGCAGATTCGCTGCACTGGCCGATTGCCAAGGCTGAATGGGGCGCTATGGTAGGGACGTCTCCTCTGGCTGAACCTCGATCCCAACGCTTCCCATGCGCAATCCTACGATGGCCCCCTGGCGCTTCGGCTGCCGCGTAATGCGGGCAGGAGCGCGTCGCATGGGGCGGGCAGGCGACGGCCTCCATCGTTCGCTGCAACAGGCCGGTATCCCTTTTTCGGAAAACGACTTCCGGCTCTACGATCTCAAGGGCAAGCACGCAGGGCGGCGGGCCTTCATCATCGGCAATGGGCCGAGCCTGCGCATCGCAGACCTGGACCGTTTGCAGGGCAAGTTGTGCTTCGCCGCCAACAAGATCTTCGTCGCCTACGAGCAGACGGCGTGGCGCCCGAGTTACTACTTCGTGGCCGACGAGCTATCGGCGCTCAACTGCATCCGCGAACTGCCCCACCTGCAGGAGCCGCGCTTCTTTCCCTTCGACCTGCTGCACCACATCCCGCGTTACCCCGGCGCGACATTTTTCAATCGCCTGCAGCCCCGTGAACCGCGCGACGACACCCCGTTTTCGGACAACCTGCTGGCGGGCTCCTGGGAGGGGCAGACCGTGACCTACCACATGATCCAGTTTGCCGTGTGGATGGGGGCCACGGAGATCTACCTGCTGGGCGTCGATTTCAATTACCCTGCCCCACCGAAGACGAACGACACCCAGCGCTTCGGTGATTACGAGATCCACGTCGCCGCCGGCCAACAAAGCCACTTCAGCAAAGACTATTACCGGCCGGGCGACATCTTCAAAGGCCCCCGTCTGGAAGAACAGGAGATCGCCTACCGCCACGCCCGCACCTACTGCGAACGCCACGGCATCCGCATCGCCAACGCCACCCGCGGCGGCAAACTCGAAGTCTTCGAGCGCGTGGACTTCGAGGGGCTGGTGTAGGGAGGCTGTAACGCCCCCCTACTCCGTGGGCTTGAAGACGAAGCGTTGCTCGGCGCGGACGATCATGGGCTTGCCTTTGACGGTCGGGGGTTCGAAGCGCCATTGGCGCACGGCGTCATAGGCGGAGGCGGCGAGGTTGAGGTCGCAATTCAGTTCGGTCACGACGGGCATGCGCACCTTGCCCTCTTCGTCGATGTAGAAACTGACCACGGCGTCACCAGCTCCGGCATCAGCGTCGCCTGAATAGCCGGCGGGCTCGACGATGTGCACGGGCTCAGGCATCTTGTCGAGTTGCGAGATGTTCGCGACACGAGAGCGCATGCGCTGATCGAGATTGGTGATATGGTTGATGAACGCGCTTGCCATCTCGCCGGTCGTGAGACTGGCGACAGAGTTGTATTCAAAGCGCACCTCGATCAGCAGGGCTCCGTAAACCGGTTCGCCATTCTGGGTCGCAGGCGTAAAGCGCCATTGCGCTATGCTGCGGGTCAGGTGGCGCACAAAACCGTCGTGGGTGGCGGACAGGGTCAGCCAGTCCTCGACGTTGCCCTCCGGATCGGTCTCGACCTGGATCAGCACGGTGCCTTCCATGATGCCCTGGCCGGTGAGGTATTCCGGGTAATTGAGTGAAGCGCGCTTGAGGATCTTCGGCGGCTCGTAGTTTTCCTGAGCCTGGAGTTGGACGGCGGGACCTGTTGCGAAGACGAGGCCGAGCAACGCAGCCGTAAAGCGGATAAGGGATGTTTTCATGGTGGAATGATGCGGATTACCAAGCACTACACCACCAACGCGCTCATCCCTTCACTTCCCACCGGAAGATTATTTTGAAGTAGTGCGGACGGCAGCGGTGTATTATCCTGCGAACAGACACGAAACCGATGAACGACGAACGCAGCATCCGGGAGAAACTCGCCACCTGGCAGCCCGAAACGACGCCCGACCCCTACCTGAAGCAGCGGGTGCTCAACCGGGTGGCCGCCAGCGGCGAGACCGAGCGCGCGTGGTTTCGGCGTCTCTGGCCGCAATGGGGCCGTTTCTCCCTGGCCGCCGTGGCCGTGGCGCTGGTGCTCGCGCTCGCCAGCTTCTGGGTCTTGCCGTCCGATACGCATCACCTCGACGGGCAACTCACCGCCCAACGTACCCGCTATTTTCTGCGTATCGACCCAGTGGCGCGTCTCGACGCCGAGGGTGCTCGAGCCGAGCCTCAGGCCGACCCATCCCTGATCGACATGCTCGATTGGATGCGCACCAACTTCGACCTCACGCAAGACCAGTTCGTGGAACTGGTAAAGGTGCACCAGACCTATTCCGGCGATCTCGACTCCCTCTACGATCGCCTCGTCGAGCTCCAGCACAGCTACGAGGGCTTCGAGTCCCAGCGCCTGCACGACCAGAGCATCGACTTCATCGCGCTCTATCAGCTGCTGCAACGGCGTGATGCCGTGCGCGAGGACGCCGAGAAAACCTCGATGGCCCTCGTCCGCCAGATCCTGCACGTGTTGCGCCCCGAACAGCGCGACCGCTTTATCCTACTCCTCAACCAGGCCCATACCCCTTCAGTGGCCGCCGCTACCCCATGGACGCCTCCCCCTACACCGATGCCGACCTGATGCAGCAGTTGGCGGCGGGTGACGATGCCGCCCTGGGACACTTGATCGACCGCTGGCAGCGCCCCGTGCTCGCCTTTGCCTACCGCTATGTGCAAGACCACGACGCCGCGCGCGAGCTGACACAGGAGACCTTCGTCCGCCTCTATCAGGCGCGGGGGCGGTTCCAGCCCGAGCGCGCCTTCCCGGCCTGGCTCTTCAAGATCGCCGCCAACCTCTGCCGAAACTACTTCCGCTGGAAGAAGCGTCACCCCGAGCAGCAGCTGGTGGATGCCGAGCCCGACCCGGCGCACCCCAGTGCCCCGGAGAGCGATCCCGCCGAGCGCGCCGCGCAACAAGACGACGCCGCTCGGGTAGCCGCAGCGGTCAAAGCTCTGCCCCACCGCCTGAAGGTGGCCGTGCTGCTGTATTACTACGAAGGCCGCAGCTACCGCGAGATTGCTGCCGTCATCGGCTGCTCCGAGCGCGGGGTCGAAACGCGCCTCTACCGCGCCCGAAATCTGCTAAGCGCCTCCCTCGGTCTTGAAGACGGAAAGGGCAAGGCGGGCGGCGCCCCGTCGAACTTTCCGCCCACGGCCGTAGCCCCCGCATTTACCACTCGCACCGCACAGAAGCAGTGCTAGGGTGCCCTCCATGCGCGTGGCGGTAGAGATCCCCCTCAAGGCCCGGTCGAGCACCCGGGTACCCAACAAGAACTTCCGCGATCTGTGCGGCAAACCGCTTTGCTGCTGGCTGCTGGACGAGCTCACACGCTGCGCCCCGGCGGAGTGGGACCTGTTTATCGACTCCGAGAGCGCGAGCGTGATGGACAATTTCGAGGAGCGCTACGGCGAGCGCCTGCAGTTCCACCAACGCCTGCCGTGGTTTGCCGGGGATCAGGCCAACGGCAACCACCTCATCCACCAGTTCGCGCTGCAACACCCGGACTACGACGTCTACCTGCAGCTCTTTGTCACCGCCGTCACGCTCAAGGGCGAGATCGTCCTGGAGAGCGTCACGCAGTTCCTCAACTGCCTGGACCGCTACGACTCGATGTTTCTCGTCACCCAAGAGCCCGGCTGGATCTGGTATCAAGGCCAGGCCGTCAACTACGATCCGCACCGCCCGGACGGACTGCCGCGCTCGCAGGACGCCCAGTATCTGCTCGAGACGACCGGCCTCTACGCCATCACGCGCGACGCGGTCTTCCGCACCGGCTGCCGCATCGGCAACCAGCCCTTGCTCTACCCCGTGGAGCCCCAATACGCCCTCGACATCGATACCATGCACGACCTGCGCGAGGCAGAACGTATCCTGGGCCTGGACCGGGGATAAAACAAAACGGCCCGCCAGCGAGCACCGCGGGCCGCGAAAAACAGGCCCTACCGCACGGCAGACTGGAAGTTGAGCCGGAAGTAGACCGGTGCCGCGACCTTTGGGCGCACATGGAGGGTTGCCGGACCCACAAAGCCTTCCTCCGGCACAACCTCGGCGTAGGCACTCGCGTTGGCCAGCGCCCAGGACCGCGTCACCGGATCGAAGACCAGCTCGCGCGTCTCCCAGTTCACGAGGTCGGTCGACGACTGGAGATCAAACGTGCCTTGCAGCGACGCATCGGTGCTCAAGGGCAAGCCGACGGCCGCCCCTGCCGGGCTCACGGCCACAGTCGCAGGCTTCCACCCCTGCTCCGCCGGAGACAGGCCAAACAAGTATTCTTCATAATCCGTCAGGCCGTCGTGATCGAGATCGGCGTCGTCAGCATCGCCGGCCCCGAGAGACGCATACAGGGCCGACCACGTGCTGAAGTCCACCCCCATGGCCGGAGCGGCGAGACCGTCCACCGGTTCGGCCTGCGCCGCGATCCCGTTGGCGCCGTTCACTACCTGCTGCCCCCAATCGGTCAGGCCGTCGGCAGTCGCCAGGTCTGAACCGTCCGTGGTATTCTGCCACGCCCAGGCCGTGCAGCCCACCTGGTTGTCCGCCAGGCTCTGCATCAGTGACGTCAGGTAATGCGACTGGTTGTCCAGACGCGGCAGCAATAGCGGCACCTGGTCCGCCCGCTGTCCGCTCAGTTCCTGTTCGATTTCTCCTGGATTCATCGCTTCGAGCGGCATGAATACGCCCAGCAGCAGATTGTGCTCGGGCTCCAGCCGCCGTAGCGCATCTCCAAAAAAGGTCAGGGAATCCCAATCGGCACTATCGAGCATCAGAGGCACGCGGATGCCGCCATGGCGCGTGCGTAAGGTCTCGACCGCCGCCAGATACGCGTCGGCCCATGCTTCACCGTAATGGGGCGCCGTCTCGTCGTAAATCTCGAGCAGCAGGGTGTCTTCAAAGCGACGCAACACGCTCAAGTAGGCGGGGTCGGTCAACTTCTCGGCCAGGGCGGGCAGCCCGTCGTTGCTCTCGACGCGGAGCAGCGGCACCATGCCGAGGTCGAGGCAGCGCCCCAGCACCCGGCTCAACGCCTCCGCCGACCCATGGGCCGGCCAGTTGATCCGCACGAGGTTGCTCTGCGAGCGCTCATGGATCTGCGTCAGTTCCGCCATGTCGTGCGCGGGATCGCCCGTAGCCAGGCTGTTGACGCCATAGCCGCGAAACTCCTGTCCCGCACCGTCGAACAAGCGCCCCTCGCGCACGAAAAACCCACTGGCGCCCGAGTCGGAGGACCGCACCGGCTGACCGAGGTTAGAGACCACGTAGTCCGCCGGTTGCGTGCGGAACGGTGCTGCGGGCAAATCGGCTCCATTGTAGAGGTCGCCCGAAGCCACCTTGGACCACGCGTAGCGCGCCTGGGTCGGTTCGGACACGGTCGGATGCGAAACCACCACCGTCTCGCCGGCGATCACCGCGTTGGCCGCCACAAATTCGCCGTCGCTGCCCGCGATCTCGAACCAGTCGAGACTGCCGTCGCCCGCCTTCAGGCCGGCGGCGTGGTCGAAGTGCAGGCGCAAGCTGCTACCAGCGCGTTCCATCCAGCGATAGAGGGGACCGCTACAGGCCAGCTCGGCCTCGCCGTAGACCTGCGAACGCGCCCAGAGGGCCATGCGGTGCCCCACCGGCTCCTTGCGCTTGGGGTGGATGTTGGCAAGCTCGTCCGGGTCGACCAGATCGACGGTTACCGCCATGCCCGTTTGCGGCAGAAACAGCGCCGATCCCTGCGCCTCCCAGAGCTCCGGTTCCTGACCCGGCCAGTATTCGGACCAGGGTGCGAGGTGGGCGAAGCAGAAGGGAAAGTCGCCCTGGCCCCACGCTCGTCGCCAGCCCTCGATCATTTGAGGGAAGAGCTGGCTCAACTCCTCCGCGCGGCCCATATTGGTCTCGCCCTGATACCAGAGCACGCCCCGCATGGAGTAAGGGACGATGGGGGACAGCATCCCATTCCAGAGCACGCTCGGCGTCTGGTTGTCCGTGCTGTCAACGGGAGCCCAAGGCCCCTCGCCATGATAGTTGGCCACGCGCTGCAGATCCTCCGGGCTGGTCCAGGCCTCGCAGCTCGAGCCGCCCCAGGCGCATTGGATCAGCCCCACCGGCACATCCAGCTCCGTCTGCAGTTCCCGGCCAAAGAAGTAGCCGATCGCGCTGAAATTGCCGACGGAGGTCGGGCTGCAAGGCGCCCATTGGCGCAACTTCGCATCCCAGTAGCTGGCGGTGTCGGCCTGCTCGGTCGCAGCATTGGCCTCCCCCACCACCATGAGGCGGAGCTCGGGATAATCCGCGCTGGCGATGGCCTCAGGACCGCCCTCGATCGGCGTCTCGGCGCCCCACCCTGCCAGCGGGAGCTGCATGTTGGACTGGCCCGAAAGCACCCACACCTCTCCGATCAGCACGTCGGTATAGGTGATGGTGTTGGTGCCCGAGACGGTCACGGTATAGGCCGTACCATCCGTGCGGGCAGCAGGCGTCGACAGCTGCAGGCTCCAGTTGCCGTCGGTGTCGGCGGTGGCGGTCACGGGCTGGGCACTCCAGCTGCCAGAGACGGAAACCGTTTCGCCCCTCGAGGCAGTGCCCCAGAAGTTCACCTGGCTCTGCTGTTGCAGGACCATATGGCTGGCAAAGACTTTGGGCAGAGAGACCGTCCCAAAGACGGTAGGGGAGAGCGTTGCAAGGCACGCGCAGGCAGCGGCCCTGCGGAAAACAGGGAGTGAAGGCATCATGTAGGATTGGGGATGCGGGCGGATCGGGCCCGAGGAGGTGGAGGGATAACCAGCTAACAGGGGTATTTCAGAGATGAGCGCCGCCGTTACGCTATTCAAGCCCTTTCTGGATGCTTTTACTTCGACAGTGGGGGCGCCGCGGTCTCATATAGCGATTCATGGCCGAGATCTGGATTGGTTTCACGACCCTGGACGATCAGGGCAAGGCGCGTGAACTCGCGGCGCAGCTGGTCGAGCAAAAGCTCGCCGCCTGCGTGCAACTCGAGGGCCCCGTCACCTCGTTCTTCCGGTGGGAAGGCGCCGCACAGCAGGAGCAGGAATACCGGCTGACGATCAAGTTCCCGCGTGAACACCTGGTGGACCTCGAGCGCTTTCTGCAAAAGCACCACCCCTACGATACCCCGGAGTGGATGGCGTTGCCGGCGGAGCGGATCGACCCCGCCTATGCGCGCTGGGCCCGCCGTTCCTGCCTCTCGGAGCAAGAAAACGCTTGATCACGCCGCGAAGGCATGCTTTCCTGTCCGCTTTTCCACACTTTCAACCTCCACTTTCAAGGATTCCACCATGTCCCAACATCCCAGTTTCAAGGCCGGCGGCAGCGGTAAAAAGAAGGCCCGCAACGTGCTGAAGCGCTTCGAACGTGTCGCGCTCCTGCGTCAACGCGGCGAATGGAAAGAAGGCGATCGCGTGCAAGGGCTGAAGAAGACCCTCGCAGCCGAAGCCTAAGACTTCCCGCTTTACCCGGCCTGTTCACGATGTGGACAGGCTTTTTTGTGTCTGCTGATTCCAGTTTCCCCCTTACCCCATGGCATTCCTGCAGGTCAACTTCTACTCCGAGGTGCTCCAGATGGCGAGCAGCCTCAACGTGATCCTTCCCGAGCGCGCCCGTGGTCAGATCGGCCTCGAAGGCAAGGCCAAGAGCGGCCCCCACCCCACGCTCTATTTGCTGCACGGCCTGTCCGACGATCAGACGATCTGGATGCGCCGCACCAGCATCGAGCGCTACGTCTCGCCGCTCGGCCTCGCCGTCATCATGCCCAACGTGCACCGCAGCTTTTATACGGACATGGTGGCAGGGCCGGACTACTGGACCTACGTCAGCGAAGAAGTCCCCGCCGTTGCCCGCGAGTTCTTTAACCTCTCCGACCGCCGCAAAGACAACTACGTCGCCGGCCTCAGCATGGGCGGTTACGGCGCCTTCAAGATGGGCCTGCGCAACCCCGAGCGCTGGAACGCCGCCGTGAGCCTCTCCGGCGCGCTCGACGTCACCCGCACGCTCGAGGGCCAGTGGAAGCAGGAGATGGCGCTCGTCTTCGGCCATATGGACCAGCTCACCGGCTCGAAGAACGACCTGTTTCACCTCATGAGCGAGGCCGCCCGCAAGGGCATCGACCTGCCGCGCCTCTGGGCCTGCTGCGGCACCAACGACTTTCTGCTCGATAGCAACCGCCAGTTCATGCAGCGCGCGAAAGACCTGAAGATCCCGGTCGAATATACCGAGACCGACGGCTATTACCACGAGTGGGGCTACTGGGACAAAATGATCCAGCCCGCGCTCAAGTGGATGCTGGCGGGGCGGGCGGAAGCAGCGGACGCCTGAGCTCCTGCGCCGCCCGGTGGTGCCACCACCCCATCACCGCGAGCTTGATCCCCAGCAGGAAGGTGAGCAGCAACAGGCTGAAGCGCCAGCTCAGCACCAGGTAGCCGAGCCCGGTCATGCCAAACTGCGCCGTCGCCTCTTCCAATTGACGCTGCAACATCGGCGGTAGCTGGTCGTAGACGCCCCGTAAATCGAGGTGCCACAGCACGCCCACCGCGATGGCCCACAAAAAGAGGATCCACAGCTGGTGCCAGCACAGCGCTTGTGCACGCCCCGGGGTGGGATGGTCGCGCAGCCGTCGGCTCAACCACAGCTCACCGAGCCCAATGATCACCGGCAGCAGGACGCCCAGCCACACGTACCACGACCGATCCTCCAGCAGGCCCACGATGCCGATCAACCCCAACACGAGGTAGCTCCAGCCCATGACGCGACTGGCCTGGATCGAACGCCTTACCTTGGGTCGCGACGAGAGCACCATAGCTCTCGATATAAACACCAAACCACGCCCGGAAGCAAGCGGGCGCGAAGCCCCCCTTAAAAAGCAGGGCGCGTGAGCGCAGCCGAAACCTCGCTCACACGAAAGAGGCTAGAAGTAGCGCGTGACGCTGAGCTTCCAGCTGCGCGGCTCGCCGGGGATGATGAGGGTACCGGCCGAGAAAACCGGGTCCTGGCCCAGCCAGTAATCTTCGTCGAAGACGTTGTCTACGCGCAGGTTGATGCGCCAGTCGTCGTTTTCGTAAAAGATGGAGGCATCCCATACCCAGCTGGCTGGGATGTGCAGCTCACGGTTGATGTCGTGGTAATAGCCGCTGCGCCAGGTCGGCCCAAACGCGCCGCCCCAGCCTTGCTCGGTCTGATAGCGCGCATAGAAGTTGGCCGACAACTCCGGGAAGCCGCCATAGACGCCCTCGGGATTGTTCGTCAGCTCGCGGTCACTGGCACCCTGCAGGATACCGCCGCCGAGCGCGTATTCCTCCTCGGTCTGCACCACCGCCCCGTAGCCGGCGGTCGCGTCCTTCTGGTAAACGCGCTGCGCCGTGAACGAGCCGAGCAGGACCAGCCGGTCCGACAGCGTATAGTTGAACTCGAACTCCGCGCCCTTGGCCCGCAGCGGACGCGCCTCGGCGTCGCGGCTGCTGATCACGGCCTGATCCCAATGGTAGGCGGCAAGACTCACAAACAGCTTGCGGTCGAGCAGGCTCGCCTTCAGGCCGCCTTCATACAGCTCCACATCGGTAAAGCTCTCCTTGCCCGCCAGCGTGCCGCCGTCGCCCGGCGAGAACGCCTTGCCGAGCTGGGCCGCGCCGTAGAGGTAGACATCGCGCCACAAGCGCAGGGTCGGGTTGATGGACCCGTTGAGGTAGGCCGTATTGTCCTTGGCGTATTTGTCCTCGCGGTCCGCCTCGGTCGCGTAGTCGATGTCCGCCGGCAAGCCCTTGATGAACCAGGCCTGCTCGGCGCGCAGCGCATAGTTGAGCGCCAGGCGGTCGGGGATGATCGCCGTGCGTGCCTGGGCAAAGGCGGCCAGTTGGTAGAGGTGCGAGTACTCGCTCGCTCCGCCGAAAGTCGACCACAGGTTGTTGCCGTCCGGATCGGTCTTGCCGCCCGCGAGCACCACGGAGTTGTCGCTGATCGCATCGGCCGTCAGGTCGCGGCGCGAAAAGGGCTCGGCATCGAAGTCTTGGCGCATCTCCGCATAGGAGCCACGAAAGGCCACCCCCGTGGTCACATCGGTGTTCCAGTCCGGCAGATCGAGCTCCAGGCTCAGGCGTTGCCCAACCATGAACTGCTCGGTATTGTGGGCGTAACCGTAGGTCGAGCGCTTGCGCGTCTCCAGCCCTTCGGTCAGCATCTGATAGCGCAAGGTGGCGTCCGGCCCCAGCTCGTGAGTCAGTTCGGCGAAAAACAGGTAATCGCGGGAATTGGCCGTATCTTCGGGGTCCGCCAGGATGTTGCTGCGGTCGATCTCCTGCGTCAGCGCCTCACCGCCCGCCGCGAAATACTCCGGCGTGTAGACGTAGGCGTCCTGCGTGTGCACATCCACCGTGGCCAGCGCGTCCGCCGCCGCGGTGCGTTCCTGTTCGTAGGTCTCGCGAAACTGCAGCCAGCTCCAGGCCGGGTCGGCCGCGATCTCCTCGTCGGTGCGCACCCGGTAGAGGTTGGCCACCTGATCGGGATCGTTGAGGTTGATCATCGTGCCCAACAGATCGGGATCGATCTGCTCCCGCGCAACCTCGCCCGGGATGGCCAGCGCGTGCAGGCCCTGCTGCACGTAGCCAGTGTAGGGAAACACGACGAGCGGACGCGCCACCGTGCCGCCCCAGGCGCTCGAGGTAAGGTCCGGCGATTCGCCGATCACGTATTGGCCGTTGTCGATCAGCGCCTGCGTCGGGCGGTTGATGCCCGGGACTTCGCTGGAACGGAAATTGTAGTATTCGCCGCCGATGAAGAGGCGTGTGCGGTCGCTCAGCTTGATCTTCAGCGCACCGTAAACGCTCTCGTAGTCGTTCTGGATGTTGTCGAAATAGCGATCCGCCCGCTGACCGGAGACAGAGACGCGGTAGGCCGCCGGCTTACCCGCCAGCAGGAAGGGCGCACCGTAGTCCAGCTGGGCGCGGTAGTAGTCCCAGCGCCCCACCTCGAATTCCACACTGCCGCGCGCCTCGTCGAAATAGGGCGACTTGGGCCGCATGTTGACGAAGCCGCCCACCAAGGTCGGTGAGAGGTAGGCCGGCGCGGGGCCTTTCACGAGGTCCAGCCCTTCGGTCGAACCGAAGGAGGTGGGCATCTCGTTGCGCTGGTAGAGGCGCAGCATGCCGTTGTAGTAGAGCCCGGCCTTGGTCCCGCGCAGGGCGGGCGCGCCCGGCAGGCCGAAGTAGTCGATGCGTTGCGTACCGGCGCCGTAGCGCGGCAGGTCGCCAAAGTCGTCGAGGTCGAACGCCTCCATCGTCTCCGGCGTGATCTGCGTCACGGCACGTGGCAGCTCCACCAGACGACCTTCAAAGCCGAGGCTGTCCTCGACGGGCGTGGCGAGAGGCGAAAGCGAGTCTTGCGGCGAGTTGGCAGTTTCCTCGGTGATGAACTCTTCGAGCTCAAACACTTGATCCGAGGTCTGACCTCCCAGGCTGGTTGCTGTGAACAGCCCGACCACCGCAAGCGCGTAGTGGTAGGTTTTCATCTGACAGTTTTGGTTCGGTGGGTGATTGACTAAAGCCAACCGACCATGGGACCCGCCGCCCGCAACGCAAGCTCAACTGGCGCGTAACTGCCACATAACCATGCGCGAATCTCAATCAACGTGGAGTGAGCAGCCAAAGCTACCCCAGGGAATAAGGGACGCGGACATCCGGCCATTCGCCACGAAAATCCTTCGTATTGCGCGTCACCAGCAGGCAACCTTCCACGCGCGCGGAGGCATAGACAATCGCATCGGAAATCTTGAGACGATGATCCTGACGCAACTTGACGCTCACATCGGCCACATCGGAGGAGAGTTCGCGTAGGGCGAACGAGCCCAGGAAGCCCCGGAGCACCTGCTCCTCTTCCGCATTTTTTGCCCCGACCAGAACCTCGATATAGGTGATGATGCTGATCAGCCGCGCCTCGTAGCGGCTCAATTCGTCCGCAGCCTCGCGATAGCCGTTCAGGTAATCGATCAGAATGTTGGTGTCGAAGACCGCCTTCATGCATCGTCCCACTCACCGCGCAAGCGTTCCTGGTAAGACAGCCCATCCTCCGGTTGCTGCTTCCACAGGCCAAATGCTGCATCGGCTGCAGGTAACGACTTCTGGCGCAAGTAGCCATCAATCGCATCCCGGATCAAGGCCGCCCGCGAACGCTTTTCACGCGCGCCAAGCTGGTCGAGCGAAGCAATGACCTCATCCGGAACTTCGATTATAGTGCGCATCTACAGTCATCATATGTCGTCATCATACAGCGTCAAATCAATCCGAACGTCGCTCGTGCCATCCACTGCGAACTGAAAGCGTGCACGCCGCGTTCCCTTCTACCGCCAGCGGGTGACGTGGGCGGCGAGGTAGAGCAGGCCGACGACGATGATGATCGTAGGGCCGCTGGGCCAGTCCGTCATGACGCTGAGGGAGAGGCCCGCCCAGCTACCGACCCAGCACAGCAACGCAGCCAGGCCCATCATCTGGCCGAGTGACTTGGCCGGGCGTTCTGCGGCGGCGGCGGGCAGCGTGAGCAGGGCGACGACGAGCACGATGCCGACCAGCGACATCATCATGACGATCGTCACCGCGGTGAGCATGAGCAGCAGCGTGTACAGCCGCCCGGCCGGAATGCCGCGCAAATCCGCCCAGGTCGCGTCGAAGCACAGCGCACGCAGCGACTGGTAGCCGCCGACCACCAGCGTCAGCACCACCACATCCAGCAGGCCGACCCACCAGAGGTCGCCGCTCGTGACCAGCAGCAGGTTGCCGAACAGGTAGCTCATCGGGTCCACCGAAGCCGGGGTCGCGGCGAGAAAGAGCAACCCGACCGCCATGCCGACCGACCACAGGACGCTGATCAGGCTGTCCTCGCGGTCCGCGGCCCAACGGCGACCGGCGGCCAGCAGCGCCACCGCCAGCAGCCCGGCGCCCAGCGCCCCCAGGCGTGGATCGAGCCACGTCCAGCCCCATTTGTATTGGGCGAAGAGCGCAAAGCCGACCCCCGAAAGCACCGCGTGCGCGATCGCGCCGGCGAGGTAGCTGATGCGGCGCACGACCAGCACACTGCCGATCATGCCGAAGGCGGGAGATGCCAGCAGCGCCAGGATAAAGGCGAGGCGCAGGAAGCCGAAGCTGGGATCGCCCAGCAGCGAAAAGAGCTCACCCATGGTGGTGCCCTCCCCCCTCATGGTGGTCGTGGCGCACCGCGTGGACCGGGCCGCCATACCAGCGCTCGATTACCTCGGGCGTCACTTCTTCCACCGGGTGCGATTCGGCGGTCCGCTGCACGCAGATCACGCGGTCCACCAGGTGGCGCACGAACGCGATGTCGTGGGAAACCAGGACCACCGTCAGGCGCTGATGCAGGTCGCGCAGGCGCTCGACCAGTTTGGCTTCGACAAAGGCATCCGTCATCGCCGTCGGCTCATCGAGCAGTAACACCTCGGGCTCCACCGCGAGGGCGCGGGCGATCAATACCCGCTGCTGTTGCCCGCCGGAGAGCGAAGCGAAGGGCTGGCGAGCGATCTCGCGCAAATCCAGTTCGTCCATCACCCGCTCGACCTTCTGACGGTCTTCGCGAGTCGGCCAACCCCAGGCACGGCGCAGGCGCCCCATCTGCACGACCTCCTGCACGTTGATCGGCAGCTTGCGGTCGAAGTCCAGGCGCTGCGGCATGTAGCCCACGCGGCGGCGCATCTGCTTCGGACGACCACCGAGCAGGCACACTTCACCCGCATCCGGCTCCAACAGGCCCAGAAAGAGCTTCAGCAGCGTGCTCTTACCGCCGCCGTTAGGGCCGACCAGGCACACGGTCTCGCGCGGCTCGATGCGCAGGTCCACACCCTCTACGGCGTATTCGCGACCGTAGCTGTAGCTGACCTTACGACATTCCAGGGCAGGTTCACTGTGCGGCATGTTCCGCTTTCCAGTTCGTGGCCAGCTGTTCGGCAATTGCGAGCACATTCGCAAAGTAATCCGGGTCCAGCGGGTCGAGCTCCACCACTTGGGCGTCAAGGGCTTGCGCCACGCGCTCCGCCGCCGCCTCGGGATCCTGCGGCTGCACGTAGACGGTTTGCACCCCGGCCTCTTCAGCCTGCTGGATGATGTCGCGCAGCTGCATCGGGCTGGGCATGCTGGCCCCCGTCTCGATGCTCAGGGTCTCAAAATGATAGCGCTCGGCCAGAGCGCCATAGGCCGGGTGGTAAGACAGCATCAACCGCCCCTGATAGGGCTCCAGCAAGTGCCCCACCTGACGGTCCAACTCGCTCAGGCGCGCCCGCAAGGCGTCCGCCCGCTCGGCCACGTCGTCGACATCCACGCCCTTCAGTTGCTTGATGCCCGCCTCGATCAGGTCCACCTGTTCCAGCACCGCATGCGGGCTCATCCACGGGTGCGCCGCGTGCTCGTGATGCCCGGCATGGGCGTGCTCCGCGTGATCGTCCTCTTCAGCCAGGTCCACGATAATCGCGGCCGGGGCCAACTGGCGCAGCCGCCCCCGCCACGGGCGCTCGTAGTCCACCCCCGTCAACAACACGACCTGAGCCTTGGCCAGGCCCTGCAACTGCGAGGGCTTGGGCTGATAGGTTTCGCAACTCTGCCCCGGTGGCAACAGCACCTGCACCTCGGCGTCGGGCAAGATGGCCTCGACCAGCGCTTCGTACGGCGGCACGCTCACCACCACCCGGGTGGCGGCACCGAGGAGGTTCGTCAGAAAGAGCAGGCACAAGGTGCCCAGAAAAGTGGAAGCGAGGCGCATAACTTGCACTATATCGAAGTCGTCAAGCAGGGGCAAGCGAGCGGCGGGCTTGACCTGTCGGGCAGGCGCTTCCATATCCTATGCCGTGGGTCTCTTCCGCAATAACGACTGGTGGCAACGGCGTGTCTCGGATTACCGGCAAGACCCGACGCCCTATCACCTCGTGCTCTTTCTGCTCGGCCTCTCGGTGGTCGTCGTGGCCATCGTGGCCGTTTTTGCCAGCCAACAACCCGACTACTCCGAGCGCTACGCGACCGATACGGAGGCCTACCAATTGGGCCCGAAGGATGAAGCCACCATGCAGGGCGAAGTCGGCGAACTGGGCGACCTCGCGGGCTCCGTGGTCGAGCGTCGTCGGCAAATGCAGACCCTGATCGAGCGCGCCTACCAGGCTGCCGGCGGCCAGGCCCACCTCGAGAGCCTGCGCTCGCTGCGCAAGTCGGGCCAGTTGGAGCTGGGGGGCGAGACGGCCGAGACCTACTACCAGTACAAGCGCCCCAACCGGATGCGTTTCACGCTCGAAAATCCGAAGGGCACTATGCGTATGGGCTACAATGGCCAGGAGGCGTGGCGTCAGGTCGTCTATCAGGGGCATACGCTGCCGGCCGAGACGCTGGACATCGACGAGACCCACATGATGGCGGGCAACACCCAACTCGTGATCCCCGCCAACGCGTTTTTTGAAAACTGGGACGACCTGCACTGGCAGGAAAGCACCGAGGTAGCCGGCGATCCCGTCTACGTGATCCGCTACGAAGGCAAGCTCTGGCCGCCGCAGACCTTTTACATCGACCAGCGCACCTACCAGATTCGCAAGCGCGAACGCACCCACACCGACAGCAGCGGTCAGGAACACACCGTCGGCGTCATCCTGAGCGACTACCGCGACGTACAGGGCTACCAGCTGGCCTTCGAGGAGGACGTCTACCTCGACGGCGAACGCATCAACCGCTTCCACATCAAGAGCTTCGACGTCAACCTCGGCATTCCGGACTCCTTCTTCGACGCCCCGGAACCCGATCCCGAGCTCTTGCAGCGCTTGCAACAGAACGCCGCTCAGTAGCGCTCCAACGATTGGAGTTGCCATTCGCTGGCACACACGCAATCACTCGCCCTGTAGCTGCTGCAGCCAGTTCTGTCTCTGTCCTTCAACAAAATCACGTTTATGTCCGTAGCAAAAGTCTTTGCCTGGGGTTGCGGTATTCTTGTCCTGCTAGGCGTCCTGCTGGTTGGTGGCGGTATTGCCTTCGTGGCCTACGTCAGTTCCAGCGTCGAGGGAGTTACGGTCGCGATCGACGTGCCGGACAAAGTCGCGATCGGTGAAACCTTTGATCTCTCGGTCTCCGTCACCAACGAGCGAGACAAAGTGTTTGCCTTGAGCGATATCGACGTTGCGGAGACCTACCTCGGCGGCTTTACCGTGAGCGAGGTTGCCCCGCCACCCGAAGAAAGCATGCACGTCCCGCTCGTGGAGGCCCAAAGCTTCACCTTTGATACGGACCTGCAACCTGGTCAGACCCGGACGTTTGTCTTTACGCTCAAGGCGCAACAGGCGGGCATGTGGCGCGGGGACCTCGATGTTTACGAAGGGCTGCGCTCCATCACCAACCTCGTGCAGACGGTCGTCAACGAGCCGGAAGCCGCCGCTCAATAGCGCACGCGTTTGTCCGCGGCGGAAGCCAGCAGTTCTTGCGTGTAGGCATGTTGCGGACGCTGCAGCACCGCCTCGGCATCCCCCTGCTCCACCACTTCGCCCCGGCGCATCACCGCCACGCGATCGGCCCAGTAGCCGACCAGCTCCAGATCGTGCGTGATGAAGACGAAGGTCAAGTCCAGCTCCTGCCGCAGGGACTCCAGCAGGTTGAGGATCTGGGCCTGGATGGAGACGTCGAGCGCCGACACCGGTTCGTCGGCTACCACCACCTGCGGCTGCGGGATCAGTGCGCGCGCAATGGCGATGCGCTGACGCTGGCCACCGGAAAACTCGTGCGGGTAGCGTTGGGCGGCATCCTTGGGCAGGCCCACCCGGTCGAGCCAGCCCTCGATTTCCTGCCGGGCGGCTTTGCCCCGCGGCCGCTGCGGGCGACAGCGCAGGGCCTCCGCCAGCGTTTCCCGGATCGTCAGACGCGGGTTGAGTGAGGCGTGCGGGTCCTGGAATACCATCTGGACGGCGTGGCGCTGACGGCGCAAAGCAGCCGGGACGAGCGTGCTCCATTCGGTGTCGTCGAGCCAGATGCGACCGCCGTCGATGGCCTGCAGGTGCAGGACGGAGCGCGCCAGGGTGCTCTTGCCGCTGCCGGACTCGCCCACAATGCCCAGCACTTCGCCGGGGTAGGCCTCGACCGACACGCCCTTCAGCGCCTCCACCGGCGCACGCCCCGCCCGCGCCGGAAACGTCACGCGCAAATCCTCGATGCGCAAACGCGGATCAGGCATCGCGCACCTCCTCCCAGGCCGGCAAAACGGCTTCGCTCGCGCGCACCCAATGCCCTGCGCCCACCTGCTCCAACGGCGGACGCTCCGTGCGCCAGCGGTCGCCCCCCGTCACACCGGGGCGCAGCAACAGCGGGTCGCCCACCGGCGGCTCACGCAAATCCGGCGGGTTGCCCGGCAGCGCATAGAGCGGCTGCCCCCGCAGGCTCGCGCTGGGTCGGGCGCGCAACAGGGCCTGCGTGTAGGGGTGGCGCGGGGCTTCGCAAATCACCTGGCTGGGGCCGATCTCCATCACCTGCCCCGCATACATCACCATCACCCGGTGGCAACGCTGGGCCACCACCCCGAGGTCGTGCGTGATCAGCAGCACCGCAGTGCGCGCATCGCGGCACAGCGCCCCCAACTGATCGAGGATCTGACGCTGCACCGTCACGTCGAGGGCCGTCGTCGGCTCGTCTGCGATCAACAGGCGCGGCTGCAAAAGCAACATCATGGCGATCATCACCCGCTGGCGCATACCCCCGGAAAACTCGTGCGGGTGACTGTGAATGCGCTTGGCCGCGTCGGAGATACCCACCCGCTCGAGCGCTTCGATCGCCTGCTCGATCGCCGCACGCTTGCTCAGGCCATAATGCCGTCGCAGACCTTCCGTCAACTGCGTGCTCAACCGCAGGTAGGGATTGAGCGAAGTCATGGGGTCCTGAAAAATCATGCCGATCTCGCGCCCGCGCACCCGGCGGATTTCGCGCTCGCTCAGCTGCAGCAAATCGAGCGGCCCGCTTTCCGTCTGCAGCAGTGCCTGCCCCGCCGCGATCTGCGCGGGCGGCATGGGCAACAGGCGCAGGAGGCTACTGGCCATGACGGATTTGCCGCTGCCGGACTCGCCCACCACGCCGAGCACTTCGCCCTCTTCCAGCACAAACGATACGTCTTCCACCGCGTGGACCGTTTCCCCGCGCATGGCAAAGCGGGTGGTGAGACCTTGGACGTCGAGCAGGGGCATCAGTCGCGGCGGGATTGGGGGTCGAGGGCGTCGCGCAGGCCGTCGCCGAGGAAGTTGAGGCAAAAGAGCGTCACACTGAAGAACAGCGCGGGAATGATCAGCAAGTGCGGGGAAGTCGTCATCTGGTCGGCCCCAAACTTGATCAGCGAGCCCCAGGACGGCCGCGGCGCCTGCACGCCCAGCCCAAGGAAGCTCAGAAAGCTCTCCAGCAGAATGACCGAAGGCACGGTGAGCGTCGCGTAGACCACGATGACGCCCAACACGTTGGGCAGGAGGTGGCGCCAGACGATGCGGTACCACGGCTGCCCCAGCATGCGCGCCGCGAGCACGAAGTCCCGCTCCTTGAGCGAGCGCACCTGCCCGTAGACCATGCGCGCCATGGTCAGCCACTCCACCGCACCGATGGCCACGAAGAGCAGCCACATATTACGCCCGAAAAACGTCAGCAGCATGATGACGAATATCGTGAAGGGCATCGCGTAGAGCACGTCGACCAGGCGCATCATCAGCGCGCCGAGACGCCCGCCGGCATAGCCCGCCACCGCGCCGTAGAGCACGCCAATGATCAGCGTGACGGCCGTGGCGGTGAGCCCGATGCCGAGCGAGACCCGCCCGCCGACCATGATGCGCACCATCTGGTCGCGCCCCAGGTCGTCGGTGCCGAAGGGGAATGCGCCGGAGGGATCGGCAAAGACGCGGGCGTAGTCCTGATCGTTGAAGCCGTAGCCGCGCAACCAGGGGCCCACGACGCAAAACAGCGTGATGCCGACCAGCACCCACAGGCTGATCAGCGCCAGGCGGTTGCGCGCGAGGCGGCTCCAGGCATCGCCCCAATAGGAGCGCCCGGGCGGCGGCAGCTTTTCCGTAGGCGGGACTTGCTCAGGCATGGTGGGAGCGCACGCGGGGATCGAGCCAGGCGACCGCGAGGTCGACCAGCAGGTTGGCCAGAGTGATGAGCGTCGCGTAAACGGTGACGGTGCCGAGCACGAGCGTGAGGTCGCGGTTGAGCGCCGCCTGCACGAACTGGCGCCCGAGGCCCGGAATCTGGAAAATCGTCTCGATCACAAACGAGCCGCTGACGATGCCCGCGATAGCCGGCCCGAGGTAGGACACCGTCGGCAACAACCCGCCCCGCAGGGTGTGGCGCAGCAGGATCTCCATCGGCGGCAGCCCCTTGGCCCGGGCGGTCTTGAGGAAGTCCTGCGAGAGCACTTCCAGCATCCCACCTCGCGTCACACGCGCGATGATGGCACCGTAGACGAGTCCGAGCGTAATGGCGGGCAGGATGCGGTGATCGGCAGCAAACCACCCGCTGACCGGCAGCAGCCGCCACTGCACGCCGAAGAGCAGCTGGAAGATCGGCCCCAGCACAAAGGTGGGCAGGCAAATGCCCAGCATCGCAAACGACATCACGGTATAGTCGGGCCAGCGGTTGTGCTTGAGCGCCGCCGCCGTGCCCGCGCCTAGCCCGATAGCCAGTGCCACCAGCAGCGCCCACGCGCCCAGCTCCAGCGACACGGGCAGCGTCTGCCCAAGGATCTCGTTGACCGAGCGCGTGCTGGTGTAGGATGGCCCGAAATCGCCGTGAAAGAGCCCCTCGAAGTAGCGCAGGTACTGGACCCACGCCGGCTGGTCCAGCCCGTAGTGCGCCTCCAGTTGAGCCAGCACCTGCGGGCTCAGGGCCCGCTCCGTGCTGAAGGGGTCACCCGGCGTGAGCTTGAGCATCACAAAGGCAATCGTGATGGTGGCCCACCAGACCACCACCGCCTGCAGCAGGCGTTTCAGCAAATAGCGCCCCATACGTCAGTCACTTGTGCGCAACGACACAAACTGGTAGGGGTGGTTGTCGAGCATCTTGTGATGCCAACCCTGTACCCGCTCGTCCTGCAGCCAGCGCCGCGAATAAAAATAGATCGGGATCAGCGGCATGTCCTCCATCAGGATCGACTCGGCCTCGCCCATCTCCTGGTTGCGCTGCGCCATGTCGCCCTCGCGCATGGCCTGCGCGATCCAGGCGTCGTAATCGGCGTTCTCCCAGCCACTGTCGTTGTTGCCGCTTTCGCTGATCATGATCTCCAGAAACGTCAGAGGATCGTAATAGTCAGCAATCCAACCGCTGCGGCCAATCTGAAAATCACCCTGATCCTTCCGTTCGAGGAAAGTTTTCCACTCCATGTTTTGCAACTCCACCCGGATGCCCAGCTGCTCCTGCCACATGTGCGTGATCGCTTCACCGATACGCTGGTGTCCCTCGAGCGTGTTATAGGTCAGCGTTAGCGGCGGAAAGCCCTGCCCCTGCGGGTAACCGGCCTCCGCCAACAGGGCACGCGCTCGCTCGGGATCGAAATGCACCGGCCCTTGGTAATCGTAGTCGCGAAAGCCATCGGGCACGAAGCGGTGGGCCGGCCGCTCGCCGCCGCGAGTCACTTGCTCGACGATCACTCCCCGGTCGATCGCCAGGCTCAGCGCCTGCCGCACGCGCACATCGTCCAGCGGCGGCTGATTGACATTCAGCAAGTAATAGTAGGTGCCGAGCTGCTGCCCCATGCGCAGATGGGGGTCGTCTTGCGCCACCCGCTGCTCGAACACGGCGCTGGGCACCGTGGAAGCAATGTGCAGCTCACCGCCGTCGAACATCCGGACGGCGGTATTGCTGTCCTCGATGGGCATAAAATCGATGCCCTCCAGCGCGACGGCGGCGTGATCCCAGTAATTCGGGTTCTTGCGCACGCGGATGCGGCTGTTCGGCTTCCATTCCTCCATGACGAAGGGGCCGTTGCTCACGATCGTGCCCGGCTGCAGCCAGTCGCCGGAACGATCCGTCAGGCCGCCCTCGCTCTCGATCAGCTGCACGGGCACGGGATACCACGCATAGTGGTTGAGCATGGTGAGGAAATACGGCGTGGGCCCGATCAGGCGCAGCTGCAGCGTGTGGGCATCGAGCGCGCGCACGCCCACCTCGCGAAAGTCGTCGATCTCGCCCCGGTGGTAGGCCTCGGCATTCTCGAGGCGGTAGAGCATGGTGGCAAAATCCGCCCCCAGTTCGGGCGTCAACATGCGGTGGTAGGAGCGCACGAAGTCCGAAGCCGTGACCGATCTGCCGTCCGACCAGCGGGCATTTTCCCGAATGTGAAAGGTCCAGACGCTCGCATCTTCGTTGTGCTCCCACGTATCGGCCACGCCGGGCAGCACCACGCCATCGCGCTGTGGGTGCGGGATCACCAGCCCCTCGAACAGCGCCGTGATCACCCGGTGGGCGGGTTGACCGGTCGCCAGTTGCGGGTCCAGCGTCTTGGGCTCGGTGCCGATGTCCATCAACAGAATCCCCTCTTTGGCGGCACGTTCCACCGGCGCCTCCCGTTCACCACAGCCCGTCAACCAGACGAGCAATCCCAGACACAGGCAGCACCAGGCGGTTCGGCATCTCCTTCGCATACGCCACGGTAGTGGAAAACGCCACCTCGTGGCAATGGCGGGAGCTTTTTTACCGTAAGCCGAACAACATTTTGCGGTTGCCCTGCCGCCACACGCGCCCTTGCTGAAAAGGATGGATGCACCTTGGCGCGATATGCCCGTGGAACAACAGGAGGCCCTGACCGCCTACCTCGAGAAGTTTGCCACCGAGGAGCGCAAGACCCGGATGCGAGCCATGCTGGCCCAGCGCATCGGCCGTCTGCGCATTGTGCTGGAAGATATTCAGGACCCGCACAATGCCAGTGCCTGCGTGCGCACGACGGAGATCTTTGGCGTGCAGCACCTGCACAATATCCAGAACCGCCACAAGTTTTTCCTGAACCGCGACGTGGCGATGGGCGCTCACCGCTGGATGACCCTGCACCGCTACTCACGCCGCGATCAGGACAACACGGCGGTGTGCCTGCAGGAGCTGAAGGACCAGGGCTTCCTCGTCGTCGCCACCGCCCTGCAGGAAGACACCGTCTCGCTCTACGATTTGCCGGTCGATCGGCCCCTGGCGGTCTGCTTCGGCAACGAGAGCAACGGCGCCAGCCCCAAGATGCTCGAGATGGCCGACCTGACGATGAAGATCCCGATGTATGGCTTCACTCAGAGCTTCAATATCTCCGTGAGTGCGGCCTTGTCCCTGCAGGAGCTGACCCGTCGCATCCGTCTGCAGGAGGACGGTTGGCAATTGCCCGACGAGGAGCAGCGCGACGTCTACCTGCATTGGCTCTGGCGCACTATCGCCCGCCCGGAGCTGCACCTGCGCGTGTTTTTGCGCGAACACGCGTGAGGCGGCGCGTTCACCAGACGCTGCGAACGAACAAAGAGACACCTGTGGCACCTCTTCAAGGTGCTGGTTTGTTCCACGCGGGTTCCGGTGGTGTCGTCCGCAGAGCGGACTCAACCACCGGCTACAGGCTGTGACCCCTTCAGGGTCGCCGGGCAAGGCACCCGACCTCGGTTGGCAACAACCTCGCTACAGATGGGCCCTTCGTCATGTGTGTCTGTGCCGTCGCCACGAGCGGGCGACG